>NZ_JBBOTY010000001.1:4747500-5371166 GCF_038005805.1 Bacillus sp. FSL R9-9497
TTCCCAATATTGATATATTTTCTTTTCACATCTCCATCTGGATCTTTCGGCTCAGCAAATTGATCCATTCCACTTGTTCCAGCTGTTAAAGTATTCACATTATCATCTAGTTCGTCTTGATATACGTGCGAAAGAATATACGGCGTTCCAAGACGAACTATTACGCCTGGTACATCTAGTTCTCCATCAATGGCTGTAAATGGAACTCGTAAAAATTGATACCCATCTTCTTCATCGATTTTGTAATCAAAGCATCCTTTATCATAATCCCAATTACCACCAATGCTATATCCAAGTGGTTTCATAATCTCTTCTAACTTATATAACGCATATGTACGTCCTTCTAAATTTGATTGAATCGGAATCAAGCCCATCCCTCCTAGACTTTTCCTTTAGCATACCCACTTTAGTTTGAATATACTGATGGACTTTTCGATAAAATAATAAAAAGCGACCGGAATCCGGTCGCTTTTTATTATTTTAAACGCTCTTCTAATTCTGCTTTTAATTCTTCAAATCCTGGTTTACCAAGTAAAGCAAACATGTTTTTCTTATATGCTTCTACTCCAGGTTGGTCAAATGGATTCACGCCTAATAAGTAGCCGCTCATCGCACATGCTTTTTCGAAGAAGTATACAAGGTAACCGAATGTGTACTCATTTAATTCAGGAATATTGACGATTAAGTTTGGTACTCCCCCGTCGCTATGTGCAAGTAATGTACCTTCGTATGCTTTTGTGTTTACGAAGTCTACAGTTTCACCAGCAAGGTAGTTTAATCCGTCTAAATCGTTTTCTTCTGATTCGATTGTTAGTTCATGTGTAGATTTACCTACTTTAAGAACTGTTTCAAATAAGTCACGACGACCTTCTTGAACGTATTGACCTAATGAGTGTAAATCAGTTGAGAAGTTTGCTGAAGATGGGAAAATACCTTTTTGATCTTTCCCTTCACTTTCACCAAATAACTGTTTCCACCACTCAGCGAAGTATTGAAGTGCTGGCTCATAGTTAACAAGCATTTCAATTGTTTTTCCTTTATTGTATAAAGCGTTACGAACTACTGCATATTGGTAAGCTGGATTTTCTTCTAGTTCTGATGTTCCGAAGTCATCACGACCAGCAGCTGCACCTTTCATCATCTCTTCAATATTTAAGCCACTTACTGCGATTGGTAATAAACCAACTGGCGTTAATACAGAGAAACGACCTCCAACATCATCTGGAATAACAAATGTTTCGTAACCTTCGTTATCAGCTAATGTTTTTAATGCACCACGCGCTTTATCTGTAGTTGCATAAATACGTTTGCGAGCTTCTTCTTTTCCATACTTTTCTTCTAATAACTTACGGAAGATACGGAATGCTAGTGCTGGCTCTGTTGTTGTACCTGATTTGGAAATAACGTTAATAGAGAAGTCTTTACCTTCTAATACGTCCATTAAATCTTTCATGTAAGTGGAGCTAATGTTTTGTCCAACAAATAGCACTTGTGGAGTTTTACGTTGTTCTTTAGAAAGCGTGTTGTAGAAAGAATGGTTTAACATTTCGATTGCTGCACGTGCTCCTAAGTAAGAACCACCGATACCTACAACAAGTAAAATGTCAGAGTCATTTTTAATTTTTTCTGCGCATTTTTGAATGCGAGCAAATTCTTCTTTGTCATATTGAAGCGGAAGGTCTACCCACCCAAGGAAATCGTTCCCAGCTCCAGTTTTTTCGTGGATTGCGTGATGTGTTACTTTCACTGCATCACGTAAATAAGTGATTTCATGTTCACCGATGAAGGATAACGCTTTAGAATAGTCGAACGTTACATGTGTACTCATCTTTTTCCCTCCAATTATGGATATGTATTTCTGTATTCACTTTAGCGAAACTGAAGTTGTAAATCAAGCGATTCAAACATTGTAAACGTAACCAATATATATTTTTTAGAAAAAGTTCATTTTTTGCATAAAAATTCGTATTTTTCGGTATAGATGTATATACATCTTCTTTCAAACATTTTTTATGTATAAAAACAACATAACTACCCCATTCTATAAAAGAGTTAATTAACTCATCGCTTGCTCATGCTTCACAATTAAGGGGGGCTTTTTCATGAGTACTTTACAACGTATCGCATTAGTCTTTACTGTAATTGGCGCTGTGAACTGGGGACTAATCGGTTTTTTCCAGTTTGACTTAGTAGCAGCCATTTTCGGTGGACAAAATTCAGCTCTTGCACGTATTATTTACGGCATCGTTGGTATATCTGGGCTTATCAACCTTGGTTTACTGTTTAAACCATCTGAAAATCTTGGTACGCACCCAGAAACAAACGAAATTCGATAATCAGTATGTCCTTTCACCTCCGACATACGAATATGATTGCATGCAATCATATTTGCAAATATATATCATAAGATAAAGTAAAAGAGGAACGCTCATATGCGTTCCTCTTTTACTTTGTTAACTCGGACTCTTCAATCCATTCTGCCAACTTTTCTCGCAGCGTATTAAATCCGTTTTCAGATGGGTTCGGTATAAGAATCCTTCCTTGTTTTCTTTTCGCCGCTTTTAACGATAAACTCATTTTTCTGTGCTCTTCATCAATTGAAAGTACCTTTACTTCTACTGTATCGCCGACCTTTAAAAAGTCATGAATATCCTTTACATATCCATTTGTAATTTCAGATATATGCACAAGCCCTTGTGTTTCTGCATCTAACGCTACAAACGCACCGTAATCTTGAATTCCAGTCACTTTCCCTGTTACAACCACTCCTGTTGTATATTGTTCTGACATATGAAACACTCCCATACGTTTACCATTCTCTCTACAATTATAGAGAGCAAAGCAGATATATTTATTTTAAATATCCGATTGGTTAGTACGCATTCTAGATAACGTTATCTAGAATGCGTATACCTTATATTAGTAAATTATACCACTATGACAGAACTCATTCAAAATTCATGAAAAATTTCCCTTAAAGAAGTATAATTATCCAATATTGGGATAGACTACTAACACATGGCTTTCTAGTATTCCCCCCCTTTTATGGACAAAACGTATTACGTTTTGTCCTTTTTTTATTCTCTACAAACCGTTCCATTCTCTTCATTGCTTCCATAAGTTGTTCAAGCGATGTTGCATAAGAACAACGAATAAAACCTTCACCACTTTCGCCAAATACGCTACCAGGGACAACAGCCACTTTTTCTTCCAACAATAACTGTTCTGCAAATTCCGCTGAAGATAATCCTGTTGAAGATATAGAAGGGAAAACATAAAATGCTCCGCCTGGCACATGACACGTTAAGCCCATTTCATTGAAAGATTTCGTCATGAAGTTACGACGCTTCTTATAACTATCTCTCATTCGAATCACTTCATCGTTCCCTGCCCGTAACGCCTCAAGTGCTGCAAACTGAGACATCGTCGGTGCACACATCATTGAATACTGATGGATTCTGAGCATTAATTCTGAAAATTGAACAGGAGCTGCAATCATACCGAGACGCCATCCTGTCATCGCAAACCCTTTTGAAAATCCCGAAATTAAAATCGTATGCTCACGCATATTTTTAATACTCGCGAAACTTGTATATACTTCGTCGTATACAAGCTCTGCATAAATTTCATCAGATAATACAATTAGATTGTACTTCTCAACAATCACTGCTATTTCTTCAAGCTCGGATTTATTTAGCATTGCACCTGTCGGGTTATTTGGTGAACAAAGCAAAATCGCCTTTGTTTTCGCTGTAATAGCTGCTTCAATTTGTTCTGGTAGTACTTTAAACTCATTTTCTAAAGTAGTCGCCACAGGAACCGGAACTCCTCCAGCTAATGTCACAAGTGGTGCATAAGAAACGAAGCTTGGTTCAATAATGAGCACTTCATCATCAGGATTTATAATGGCGCGCATCGCTACATCTAACGCCTGGCTCGCTCCAACTGTAACAATGATTTCATCACTTGGGTCATAAGATACTGCAAATTGTTTTTTTAGATACTTTGCTATTTCTTGACGGAGCTCCAATAATCCTGCATTTGCTGTATATGACGTATACCCTTGTTCCAAAGAACGAATACATGCTTGCCTTACATTCCAAGGGGTAACAAAATCTGGCTCTCCTACCCCGAGGGAAATAACACCTTTCATATTTGCTGCTAAATCAAAAAATTTTCGAATACCAGATGGTTTTAAAGATTCTGCTGATCTAGATAGTTCAAATTGCTTCATGGTGTCACCACAATTCGCTTATCATCATCGTCTTTTTCATAAATAACGCCCTCATGTTTATACTTCTTCAAAATGAAATGAGTAGTTGTAGAAACGACAGATTCAATTGTTGCTAATTTCTCAGAAACAAACATCGCTACTTCCCCCATCGTTTTCCCTTCTAATGTAATAGAAAGATCATATGTCCCTGACATTAAATAAACGGATTTCACTTCTGAATAACGATAAATTTGTTCAGCAACCGCATCAAACCCAACGCCGTGCTTTGGCGTAACTTTCACATCGATCATTGCCGTTAAACCTGTATGTTCTTTCACTTTCGTCCAATCGATATGTGTTACATAATCCACAATAATCTTTTCATTTTCTAATCTCGCAACCATCTTCTTTACTTCTTCTACTTCTATATTTAACAGCTTCGCTAATGTATCTACAGATAATCGACTACTCTTTTCAAGACAAGCTAATAATTCTAATTCTTTTTCTGTCACCATATAAATCATCCTTCCTTTTCGTTTGTGTCTAAATTATACAAATACCCTTTCCAGTTTGAAAAGAAGATTTTTCTATTGAATTATGTCAAAATAAAGTGAAACTTTAATCAGCGAAATGCTTCACCCCGCTGATTATTAGCCCGCACCAATCGGGCTTTTACGGACAGTTGCTCTCCCACCTAACCTCTTTACTTGAGCTGCTTTTTGAGGTGGGAGACTTACTGTCCGTTAATGTGGGGTAAAGTGAAACTTTAATCAGCGGAAAAATACGTGATAAAGCGAAAGGGGATGGAACCGTGAAACCAAAAGTTTATATTGCTGAACCAGTTCCAACATTTGTAGAAAACTATTTATCAGAACACTGTGATTATGAAAAATGGGATCAAAATGAGAAAGTACCTCGTGATATTCTATTAAAGAAAATACAAGATAAAGATGGGTTATTAAATTTCGGATCTGCTATTAATGAAGAATTACTGACAGTAGCTCCTAACTTAAAAGTAGTGAGCAACATTTCTGTTGGTTACGATAATTTTGATTTACAAGCGATGAAAAACCGAAATGTTATCGGAACGAATACACCATACGTATTAGATGATACAGTAGCTGATCTCGTTTTCGCCCTTATGCTATCAGCTGGGCGCCGCGTTTGCGAACTCGATTCTTACGTGAAAAATGGTGAATGGAACGCTGAAATCGGAAAAGAACACTTCGGACTAGATGTACACCATAGCACAATTGGTATTATCGGTATGGGCCGAATTGGAGAAGCCGTTGCAAAACGAGCAAAATTCGGATTTGATATGAATGTTCTTTACTATAACCGCCGTCGTAAAGAAGAAGCTGAACAAAAATTCGATGCTACATATTGTGATTTACAGACGCTACTGAAGCAGTCTGACTTTATTGTTCTTCTTACTCCATTAACAGATGAAACATATCACCTTATCGGAGAAAAGGAATTTTCATTAATGAAAGACACAGCAATCTTCATTAATGCTTCTCGCGGCAAAACAGTAGATGAAAAAGCGTTAATCCATGCTTTAACAGAAAAGAAAATCTTTGCAGCAGGTATCGATACATTTACACAAGAGCCGATTCAAAAAGATAATCCACTCTTATCATTACAAAATGTTGTGACTTTACCACATATCGGATCTGCAACATTAAAAACTCGTCAGCAAATGGCCATGACCGCCGCTGAAAATTTAGTTGCAGGGTTACAAGGAAAAACACCGCCTAATATTGTTCGCGGGTAATACTGAATAAACGAAAGGCAAGATGACATCGTCATCTTGCCTTTTTTTGTTAACATATTTTCTTCTTCCTTGGAGATGATATGAACAAAAATCAATGGAGTGACAAAAAATGAATCATAAATATACTTGTCCTTATTTCACTTTTTCCACTCGCGGCACTACTGTTCATTACGAATTGTATGAACATGATAATAAAACAGAACGTCCTACTTTCATACTCGTTCACGGCTTTTTATCTTCCTCATTCAGTTACCGCCGTCTCATTCCTTTACTATCGAAGGAAGGAACAGTCATTGCTCTTGATTTGCCACCGTTCGGAAAAAGTGATAAGTCTCATCTGTTTAAGTATTCTTATCACAATTTAGCAACGATTATTATTGATTTAATTGAACATTTATCTCTCTCAAACATTGTATTAGTTGGGCATTCTATGGGTGGGCAAATTTCTCTCTATGTAAACCGTATACGTCCTGAACTCATTTCAAAGACGATTTTACTATGTAGCTCGAGCTATTTAGCGCGCGCAACCTTACCTTTACTATACTCTTCTTATTTACCGTTCTTTCATTTATACGTAAAGAACTGGATTATAAGGCGCGGCATTGTTCATAACTTAATGAATGTCGTTCATGATCACTCATTAATTGACGATGAAATGAAAAAAGGTTACTCCGCTCCTTTTTATGACGACCGTATATTTCCCGCTTTAACTCGCATGATACGAGACCGTGAAGGTGACTTATCTTCAACTGAATTACAAAAAATCGAAACACCTATCCTACTCATTTGGGGTGAAAAAGACCGCGTCGTCCCTGTACATGTAGGTCATCGTCTACACAAAGATTTACCGAATTCAAAATTTATTTCTTACGAAAATACAGGACATTTACTACCTGAAGAAAAGCCTGAACATGTTTATGAAGAAATTATCGCTTTTTCCGCGCAATAAAATGAAACTTTAATCAGCCCCCACCTAACTTCTTTGCTTCCGCTGAATTTTGAGGTGAGGGTCTTACTACCCAGCAAATAGCGGGATAATATAAAAAAGGCTGTCGGAAATCCCGACAGCCTATAATGAACAGCTTCCGCCTTCTTTTATTACAAGTAATTCCACAGCTAATTTCTCACATTTTTCAAGCGCAGGTACTTCCTCAAAAGACATAAAGTATATATGTTGAATCTTCTTTGCGATGTATTTTGGATCGTCAAACACACTTATGACGCTCACAACATCGCTCGCTTCTGTTTCATAAAACTCCGGTCCCATTTGAAACGGATCCCAATTCTTCACAACCTCTATCATCTTTTCATATGTACCCATTCGCTTCCCGCCTTTTCACTTTTTAATACTTTTCTTTATCCTATCACATCAGCTATTCTATAAGAAGAGAGAGAACTTTCATAACTTATTGGTTTTACAGAAGAAGGGAGCAAACTTATGCAACTATTTCATAAAGCAATCAATCGACGTGGAACGCATAGTATAAAATGGGATACATATAAAAACGAAGAACTTATCCATGCTTGGATTGCTGATATGGATTTTGAAGTACCAAAACCAATTCAAACTGCCTTAAAACAACGAATCGAACATCCGATTTTTGGCTATACACTTCCTCCCGAAAATATTGGAGATATTATTTGTAACTGGACAAAACAACAATACAACTGGGATATTCAAAAAGAATGGATTGTCTTTAGCGCCGGAATCGTTCCAGCTCTTAGTACGAGCATACAGGCTTTCACCAAAGAAAACGAATCTGTTCTCGTACAACCACCTATTTATCCTCCATTTTTCGAAATGGTCACAACAAACAACAGGCAGTTATGCGTGAGTCCATTACAGAAACAAAATGATACATATGTGATAGACTTCAAGCATTTAGAAAAGCAGTTTCAGCAAGGCATCAAACTCATGCTTCTTTGTAGCCCTCATAACCCAATCGGACGCGTTTGGACGAAAGAGGAACTTGTGCAGCTCGGATCGTTATGTACTAAATATAACGTAATCGTTGTGGCGGATGAAATTCATTCCGATATCATTTATGCAGACCATACACATACACCGTTCGCTTCTTTATCTGAAGAATTAGCAGCTCGCACGATTACTTGTATGGCTCCAAGTAAAACATTTAATATCGCTGGATTACAAGCGTCGATCATTATCATTCCAAACGAAAAACTCCGTCACGCCTTTACTGCTATCCAGTATAGACAAGGCTTCCACGGGTTAAATATCTTCGCTTATACAGCGATGCAAAGTGCCTATACAGAATGTAATGATTGGCTAAACGAAATTCGATTATATATAGAAGATAATGCTCAATTTGCTTGTGAATATATTAAAACTCACATACCTGCTCTTTCCGTAACGAAGCCAGAAGGTAGCTTTTTATTATGGATTGATTGTTCTCGTCTAAAGCTTTCTCAAAACGAGCGTACCGCACTACTTGAGGAAAAAGGAAAAATCATCGTTGAACCTGGTGAGAAATACGGGTTAGGTGGCGAAGAACATATTCGAATTAACATCGGCTGTCCACGATCTGTTTTAGAAGAAATTTTAAACAGACTGCGTCATACGTTTTCATAATAAGAAAGGAGTCTGTCCCGAATCATTCTTGGGCAGACTCCTTTGTCATATTTTGTCGGTAAGTCGATATATTTCAATAATCGCTGATATATTTCAAGTTACGGTCGATATATTCCAATAATCGCCGATATAATTTGAGTTACAGTCGATATATTCCAATAATCGCTGATATATTTTCAATTACATTTCACAAATAAAGCTACCATTCACGGTAGCTTTTACTTTTTCTTCATATCCGATGCTTTTTTTACAATTACGCCACAAGCAATTCGATCCCCTGATTTACCTGTCGGTTGTGTCATACCATCATCAGGGTTTTCTGTAATAATAATAGACGCTCCATCTTTTCTATGAATCGTCGTTTTCCCTTCTTCAAGTGTAATGTGGGGTGCATCGATTTCCGCTTTAATCTTTCCAGAACCATCTGCAACTACGTTCGGTAAATCACCGTTTTCTGCGCCCTTCGGATTGAGTAGTCCATGCTTTTTATCATCTGGATTAAAATGATTCCCAGATGATTCAAAACGAGGTGCCTTACACTCTCCGATTTCATGTACATGTAGTCCGTGTGGTCCTGGCGTGAAACCTTCCCCTTTAATCGTAATTTTCACTCCACTTGTTTGCTGAACTACTTTCGCAGTCCCTACTTCATCTCCTGAAGCATTATGTAATTTCACTTCAATTTCTTTCGGCTTTCCTTGGTCACAACCTGCCATCAGAAATAATAAACAACAACTGAAAAAAAGCCGTTTCTTCATTCTATTCCCTCCAAAATATATTCTGCCCTTAGATTGTCCGAGCATAGAGGGAAACATACAAAAATGCGTTACTGTTTCTTTTCAGCTAATAGTTTTTCTTCAACTTTCTGTAATCGGTCTGCTTCTCTTTTTGATATACGAATAAACATGCGCCACGTAGCAATAGCACCGATAATAAATAGAACACAAACAATCCCTGGAATAATATATTCTGTTTTATCTTCCGGAAAATATAAAGGCATCATATAGAACACTCCTTATTATAGGATTTATAAAACATCAGAATTTTCTGTTATATCATTTTAAATTATAGTGCAACCTCCCCATATTCTCAAGGGGCGTTCTGAAAACGAAGGATTTCTTTGACTCCTTCCCTCACTTTCCTTACTATAAACTTGAGGTGAAAAATATGAGAGAAACATTTGAAATTGGTGAAATCGTTACTGGTATTTATAAAACAGGAAAATACATTGGCGAGGTTACAAATAGCCGCCCTGGCAGTTACGTCGTAAAAGTATTAGCTGTTTTAAAACATCCGGTGCAAGGTGACTTACATAACGTAAAACAAGCTGACGTACCATTTTTCCACGAAAGACGTGCTTTAGCTTTTCGTGAGCAAACGAATATTCCAGAACAAATGGTGAAGAAATATGAAGGAGAAGTTCCGGATTATACAGATTCACTAAAATTAGCATTAGAAACTCAAATGAATTCATTTTCTGAAGATGATTCACCTTTTGCAGAGCGTAGTCTAGACACATTAGAGCAATTAAAGAAAGACTACAAACTCTAAAAAACAAAACGACCAAATTACATAATGTGCAATTTGGTCGTTACTGTGTGCTCACTTTCTTTAACACTTTTGAAAAATCAACAAGTTCTCCTAATGTTGGAGGTGCTGGTTTTACTAAATACTCTTTATCTTTTTCTACTAGTTTAAAAATGTTGTACGTCGTCATTGCATCATCAAGCGCACAATGATGCTTCCCTGTCCCTACTTTTCCATACGCCTCAATTGCTTTCCATAATCCTGTTTGATTTCTTTCTCCAAAAAACTTCTTATACTCAAGCGATAAATCACGACACTGTCCGAAGAATGGAAAAGCTATCCCTGCCATTTCACAATTATGCTTCAGCACTTTCATATCCATATTTCCCCACGTTACAATTGTCGGTTTACATTTCGTTTCGTATTCTGAAAGCTTCTTAACGAGTTCAGGAAATGAAATCCCTTTATCCACGACTTCTTGTTTTATTCCTAAAAACTTCTTACATCGATCCGTTAAAGAGGGAAATGTTTTCGGCCTAACATGTGATGAATACGTATCTTCTACCTTACAGCCAGCAACTGAAACGAGTCCTACCTCAATAATCTCTGGAAAAAATCCTTTCGGTTTCTTTCTATGCTGGGGCATCGTAAACTCAAAGTCTAAAAATAAAAATCGTTGTTCATCCATACGATCCCTTCCTTATCATTTTTGTCATTCCTTTCTATTTGACACTCCTACACGAACAAGCTCGAATGCTAATTCCATTTTAAATATTCAGATTGGATGTATCTTATATATATGTCAAATGCCCACAAATATTTTAAAAAATAAGAAAAAATGACCTATGCAGAAAATATGACAAAATCTCTCCTTTCATTTACATCCGCCATTTTCCTACTTTATAATGACGTTATGTGTGTTTCTTCTAGAGCATTTTTGACACACTAAGAAAAAGTGAATGAAAGGAGATGAGATTTTTGCACGAAACAACGCAAGAACTCGCTAACTGGCAGTATTATTTTGCTATCGCAGTCTTTTTAATTACATATGCCATTATTATTTCTGAAAAAATTAATCGCGCTGTCATCGCACTTCTTGGTGCAGCACTCATGGTAATTGTGGGGGTCGTCGATTTACATAACGCCTTTACGAAACATATTGAATGGGGAACGATTACGCTACTCATCGGTATGATGATTTTGGTGAACATTACGAGTAAATCAGGTGTCTTCCAATACGTTGCCATTAAAGCGGCAAAAGGAGCGCAAGGAAATCCAATTAAAATTTTAATTTCACTTTCCTTACTTACCGCGCTTGGCTCCGCATTTTTAGATAACGTTACAACTGTACTTCTTGTTGTTCCAGTTACTTTATCTATTACGCGCATACTGCAAGTAAATCCTGTTCCTTATTTACTTTCTGAAATTATTTTTTCAAACATTGGAGGAACAGCAACATTAATTGGTGATCCACCTAACATTATGATTGGTTCTGCAAATAAGCATTTAGACTTCAATGCTTTCCTATTGAATCTAGCACCAATTGTAATTATTATTATTGCAGTTACAGCGATAATACTTTACTTCATGTATCGCAAACAATTAATTGCCGATCCTGTACAAGTTAAAAAATTAATGAGCTTAGATGAAAAACAATACATTAAAGACCCAGTATTAATGAAAAAATCTTTAACGGTACTTGGACTTACGATTGTAGGTTTCATGACTCATTCTATTTTCCATATCGATGCCGCTATTATCGCCTTAACTGGTGCTACTGTACTTATGTTAATTGGTGTGAAAGAGCATGAAATTGAAGAAGTATTTGCAAGCGTAGAGTGGGTAACAATCTTCTTCTTCGCAGGGTTATTCGTACTTGTTGGAGGACTTATCGATATCGGTCTTATCAAAATGTTAGCTCAAAAAGTAATTGGTATAACAGGCGGAGATATTTCTTACGCATCCATCCTTATTTTATGGGTATCTGGTATCGCCTCTGCAACAATTGATAACATCCCATTCGTCGCAACAATGATTCCACTTATTAACGATATGGCAGTTGGGCTAGGCTTATCACCATCTGACGCACAAATCGATGTATTATGGTGGGCATTAGCACTAGGTGCTTGTCTGGGCGGAAACGGAACATTAATCGGAGCTTCTGCTAACGTAATCGTTGCAGGTATCGCGAGCCGCGAAGGACATAAATTTAGTTACATGGACTTCCTAAAAGTCGGTTTCCCAATTATGATCGTTTCATTAATCATTTCTCACATTTATATTTATTTACGCTACCTTATGTAGTAGAAAAAGCGCTCTGATAATCAGGGCGCTTTTTTACTTATATCTACTTATCAACAAAAATGAAAAATCTACTCTTTATATCTCACCGGTTCATTTCGAATAATAAATAAATGAATCGGTAAGAACACCGAAAATGTGATTACATGAATAATCGTAAATAATATAGAGTTCGTTCCGTATCTGTCTAAAATAGCGTAGATAAGATAAATGGACAATACAATCGATACAGCTGTTGCTAGTAAACTTATAATTGGTACGAAATTAAAAATGAAACATGCAACATATATGCCGAATACTTTCCACCCTGCTTCTTCTTTCAAAAAATCTGGTAATTTATCTTTCGCTAAGTCCCCCCACGTCTTACTATTCAAAAACGGAATAAACGCAAGCACCCCGTCCGTTGCACCATCATTTTTCGCCATCGAATAAAGTGCAAAAGCCGTTAACAAATATGAAATAATTGCCCAAATCAATATAACAAGAATAAACGCAAAACTAAGAGCAAAGAAACCTGCTAGTACGCCTTGATCCTCCATCTTATCCTCTCCTCTCTACTTTCAACATATTTCATTACATTGCAAGTTATGTTTTAAAATTTATCCAAACTCTTTGTATAATAAGAGAAGAAAGAGAATAAGAGAGGAGAAACACGTATGCATCCATTTGTAAAAGCATTACAAGAGCATTTTACAGCTCATCAAAATCTTGAAAAAGCAGAACCTATGGCTCGTTATATGAAAAATCACTTCCCATTTCTAGGTATTCAAACACCGGAAAGACGCCAATTATTAAAAGACATCATTCAAATACATACTCTCCCAGATAAAAGAGACTTCCAAATTATCGTACGTGAACTTTGGGACTTACCAGAACGTGAATTCCAAGCGGCTGCACTTGATATTATGCAAAAATATAAAAAGCATATAAACGAAACACATATCCCCTTCTTAGAAGAATTGATTGTAACAAAATCTTGGTGGGACACTGTCGATAGCATCGTACCTACATTTTTAGGTAATATCTTTTTACAACATCCAGAATTGATTTCTGCCTATATCCCAAAATGGATTGCATCAGATAACATTTGGTTACAACGTGCCACTATTTTATTCCAACTCAAATATAAACAAAAGATGGATGAAGAACTTCTTTTCTGGATTATTGGACAACTACATTCTTCAAAAGAATTTTTCATTCAAAAAGCAATTGGCTGGGTCCTTCGTGAATATGCAAAAACAAATCCGGATGTAGTTTGGGAATACGTGCAAAACAATGAGCTCGCTCCATTAAGTAAGCGCGAAGCAATTAAGCATATTAAACAAAATTACCGAATAAATAACGAAAAAATAGCCGAGACTCTATCATAGATAGACGCGTTCCTCTATTGAGATTTAAAAAAGAACGTGTTAGAATATGTTCATTATTATTAATATAAGTAGCGATGACGGACTTATAAGTACTTGCATAAAAAGCGATTCAGGGATAGTGAAAGCCTGAAGCCGCAAGGAAACGGCAGTCCTGAGCAATACATGATAAAGTGGATGCACCTTTTGTGTATCAACTAGGGTGGAACCGCGGGCAAACGCTCGTCCCTAGGCAAATAAGCCTTGGGATGAGCGTTTTTTTATGTTCTTTTTAGCATATACTGCTCGTTTCCAAAGTATCAGAGTATGTCATCGCCAATACGTTAACTTTCAAAAGGAGGATTTTCTTATGTATTCAATGGAACAAGTTGTAAACTTAGCGAAACATCGCGGTTTTGTTTTCCCTGGTTCTGAAATTTACGGTGGTCTTGCAAACACTTGGGATTACGGTCCACTTGGAATCGAATTAAAAAATAATGTTAAAAAAGCTTGGTGGAAAAAATTCATTCAAGAATCTCCACACAACGTTGGTTTAGACGCAGCTATTTTAATGAACCCTAAAACTTGGATCGCTTCTGGTCACGTTGGTAACTTCAACGATCCAATGATCGACTGTAAAAAATGTAAAGCTCGTCACCGTGCTGACAAATTAATTGAGGATGCTTTAGATGCAAAAGGCATCGAAATGGTTGTTGACGGTCTTACTTTCGACCAAATGGCTGACTTAATGAAAGAACATGAAGTAACATGTCCTGATTGCGGTAGTGAAGAATTTACTGAAATCCGTCAGTTCAACTTAATGTTTAAAACATTCCAAGGTGTTACAGAGTCTAGCACAAACGAAATCTTCCTTCGTCCTGAAACAGCACAAGGTATTTTCGTAAACTTCAAAAACGTTCAACGCTCTATGCGTAAAAAGCTTCCATTTGGTATCGGCCAAATCGGTAAGAGTTTCCGTAACGAAATCACGCCTGGTAACTTCACATTCCGTACACGTGAATTCGAACAAATGGAACTTGAATTCTTCTGTAAGCCTGGTGAAGATTTAGAGTGGTTCGCATTCTGGCGTGAAACTTGTAAAAACTGGTTACTTTCACTTGGTATGTCTGAAGAGAGCATGCGTCTTCGTGACCACGGTGAAGAAGAGTTATCTCACTACAGTAATGCAACAACTGACATTGAATTCAAATTCCCATTCGGTTGGGGCGAACTTTGGGGCGTTGCATCTCGTACAGACTTCGACTTAAAACGTCACATGGAACACTCAAACGAAGACTTTAACTATATCGATCCACAAACGAATGAGCGTTACGTACCATACTGCATCGAGCCATCTTTAGGCGCAGACCGCGTAACATTAGCATTCTTATGTGATGCATATGAAGAAGAGCAATTAGAAAACGATTCTCGTACAGTTCTTCGTTTCCACCCTGCTTTAGCACCATACAAAGCAGCTATCTTACCATTATCTAAAAAGCTATCTGAAGGTGCTACTGAAGTATTCGCAGAATTAGCTAAAGACTTCATGGTAGACTTTGATGAAACTGGTTCTATCGGTAAACGTTACCGTCGTCAAGACGAAATCGGTACACCATTCTGTATCACATACGACTTCGACTCAGTTGAAGACAAAGCTGTTACAGTACGTGACCGTGACACAATGGAACAAGTTCGTATGCCAATTAGCGAACTAAAAGGTTTCTTAGAGAAGAAAATCCAGTTCTAATTATAAGAAAAAGAGGCTGCTCATAAGAGCGCCTCTTTTTTATTTTTCACGTTTTTCTTTAATTGCTACTGTACATCTTGATATACATAGTAAATCATCATTTTCATCAATAATGCGAACATCCCAAACCATTGTCGATTGTCCTCTATGTATTGGTGTTCCAATCGCTGTTACAATTCCATCTTTCTTTGAGCGAATGTGGTTCGCATTAATTTCTAATCCGAAACAAATACATTTTTCTTGATCAATTAAATTATATGAACCAACACTTGCCACTGTTTCTGCTAATGCAACCGATGCACCACCATGTAAAAATCCAAATGGCTGATGCGTACGCTCATCAACAGGCATCGTAGCAACCACCTTATCTTCTGTCATCTCTAACAACTCAATTCCAAGTGAATCCATTAAAGTTTTTGCCATATCGCTTCCCCCTTCTCTTACTTTAATTAAATGTATAATTTTACCTATTTATTTTCAAACTACTTATAACACTTATATAAGGAGGCTTCACCTAAATGAAACAGAAATTTTGTATATTACTGCTTATGTTCTCCTTGCTGACTATTGTACCAAATTGTGCAATAACAGCCAAAGCATCTAACCTGACAATCGATGTTAAGACTGTAACGCAAAAAGGTAAGAAACCTTATATAGAATATCAAATAAACAGGCCTTCTTTTCACAAATTTTCTGACTCTAAATTTCAAAATAAACTTAATTTATACTACAAAAAATCCACTGACAAATTTAAAACCAAATTAGAAAAAGAAGCAAAAAAATATTATAAAGAGACAGAAGGATCTAGTACACCATTTCATCCGTACGTAGCAAATGTTGATTATAAAGTCTCTTTAAACAAACCACCTTTTCTTAGCCTATATGTGAATTACTATCAATATACTGGCGGAGCACACGGTCTTTATACGTGGAAGGCAAATACATTCGATTTAAACGAAAAAAAGGTACTGCACTTAGACGATTTATTTCAACAAAAGGATAAATATAAAGATGTAATCCGTGCGGAGATTGTACGACAAATTAAACAAAATGAAAGCATTTATTTTCCTGATGCAACTGAAAAAGTAATGAGTATGAAAAAATTCCACTTCTTTTTAGAGCCAGACAATCTCGTCATTTATTTCCCTTTATATGAGATTGCTCCCTATTCAAGTGGAATTCCGCAATTTCGTATTCCATATACGTTGCTAAGAGACTATTTAAAGCCTTCTTATCAAAATATTTTGATTGACAACAAGTAAATATTTTCGCTACGATAATGTTAACCTAAAAACAACAGGAGGTTAACATTATGAGAAGATTTCATGTTTTAGATTTAGCATTAGCTGCCATGTTCGTTGCTCTTATGGCAATCGGTGCAAATATTGTATCTTGGGCACCATTCCTTCAAGTAGCAGGCATCCCATTATCTATGCAACCATTTTTCGCAATTTTAGCAGGTCTTCTTCTTGGAAGTAGACTTGGTGCCTTATCCATGACTGTATATATGCTCGTTGGCGTAGCCGGCGCACCAATCTTCGCTAACTTCAAAGCTGGATTTGGAGCACTTTTAGATCCTACTGGTGGTTTTATTATCGCATTTATTATCGTTGCTTACGTATCCGGAAAACTAGTAGAACAAAAAGAAAGACCAACATTCATTACATTTGCAGTTGCCTCTTTCACAGGAATTATTTTAACTTATATAATCGGTACTACTTACATGTACGGGGCAGTCAATCTCTTTATGGGCGGTAATATGAGCTATAAAGCTGCTTGGATGATTATGATGTGGTTCGCAGTAAAAGATATTGCATTTACAATTATCGGTGCTATTATCGCACCTCGCATATATTATGCTGTGCGTCGTTCTGCTTATCAGCATTCTCATTCGACGATTTCATAATAAAAAAATGAGTTATTTCAGTATACTGAAATAACTCATTTTTTATTATGACTCTTGATTCGCTTGTTCTTCTAAAATTTTCTTCATCATCGCAACCATGTCATCACGTAATTCTGGGTGTTGCAGAGCCATTTCGATTGTCGTTTGAACGAATCCTAGCTTTTCACCTACGTCGTAGCGCTTTCCTTCGAAATCGTAGGCAAATACACGTTGGATTTCATTTAAGCTTTGGATTGCATCTGTTAACTGAATTTCACCACCAGCACCGACATGTTGCTGTTCTAAGAACATAAAGATTTCAGGCGTTAAAATGTAGCGCCCCATAATTGCTAAGTTTGAAGGAGCTGTACCTTGTGCTGGTTTCTCAACGAAATTGCGAACTTGGTAACGACGACCTTCTTGTTCTAATGGATCGATAATTCCATAGCGATGTGTTTCCGACTCTGGAACAGTTTGTACACCAATAACAGAAGAAAGTGTTTTTTCATACTCATCCATTAATTGACGTAAACATGGTTTCTCAGCTTGGACAATATCATCACCTAGTAACACTGCAAATGGCTCATCACCAATGAATTTACGTGCACACCAAACAGCATGTCCTAGTCCCTTCGGCTCTTTTTGACGGATGTAATGAATATCTACCATTTTTGAAGAAGCTTGTACTTTTTCAAGCAACTCATATTTTTTCTTCTCTAATAAGTTTTGTTCTAGTTCAAATGCGTTATCAAAATGATCTTCGATAGAGCGCTTTGTTTTACCAGTAACAATAATAATATCTTCGATTCCCGATTTCACTGCTTCTTCTACAATGTATTGAATCGTTGGTTTATCTACTATCGGTAACATTTCTTTCGGCATTGCTTTCGTTGCTGGTAAAAAACGTGTTCCTAATCCAGCTGCTGGGATTATCGCTTTTCTTACTTTTTTCATCACAAAATACCCTCTCTCCTGTCGGAATCAATAGCAAGCATTTCCTACATAAAACAAAAGGGAGATTTCGCTCCCTTTTGTTCCTTACTACTTAAAATTACTTTGTATTATAAACGATTCATAATGTCTTCTTTAATAGTAAGTAACTTTTGTTCACTATTTTGTAAAGAACTATCTTTCACACCAAAGTAAAACTTAATCTTCGGCTCAGTTCCAGATGGACGTAGGCAGAACCATGAACCATCCTCTAATTGATATTTTAACACATTTGATTTCGGTAAGTGAATCTCTTCTTTATGTCCATCTTGTAAAGATGTAACAACGCTCGCTTTATAGTCTTCAACTGCTACGACTGTTAAGCCCGCCACTTCTTTCGGAGGATTCTCACGGAACTTTGCCATCATCTCTTGGATTTTTTCCGCTCCATCTTTTCCTTTTAACGTTAACGATACAAGGTCTTCACGGAAGAAGCCGTACTTCTCAAATACTTCTAATAGACCGTCATATAACGTTTTCCCTTGTGATTTGTAGTATGCAGCTACTTCACATGCAAATAGAACAGATTGTACTGCATCTTTATCACGGCAGAATGGGCGGATTAAATAACCATAGCTTTCCTCATAACCGAATTGGAATTCATATTGTCCACTTTCTTCATACTGTCTAATTTTCTCACCGATAAATTTAAATCCAGTTAGCGTATCAACTGTATCTAAACCGTATGCTTTTGCAATTGTACGACCAATTTCAGACGTTACGATTGTTTTTAATACGACACCGTTCTCTGGAAGCGTTCCGTTTTCTTTCTTTTGAGATAGTAAGTAATCAAGCATTAATGCACCTGTTTGGTTTCCTGTTAATACTTGGAACTCACCATTATGATTACGCACTGCTACACCAAGGCGGTCTGCGTCAGGATCAGTTGCGATTAATACATCTGCGCCTACCTTTTCACCGTCACGTATTGCATACTCAAACGCTGCGTGCTCTTCTGGGTTCGGTGATTTTACTGTAGAGAAGTTTGGATCTGGTAACTCTTGTTCTTTTACAACTGTTACATCTGTAAATCCAACTTCTTTTAAACCACGGCGTACAGAAATATTTGATGTTCCGTGTAATGGTGTAAAGACGATTTTTAAGTCTTTGCCGACCTTTTCCACCATTTCTTTATTAATGATGACATTGTTCAATTCTGCAGCATATGCATCATCTACTTCTTGTCCAATAATATGTAATAAACCGTCAGTTTTTAATTGCTCTACATCAGCGACTTCAACTGTTAATTCATCTTCTACTGCATTTACGTAGCTAATTAACTCATCTGCCTCTTTTGGAGGTAACTGTCCACCATCTTCACCGTATACTTTGTATCCGTTATATTCAGGCGGATTATGGCTTGCCGTAAGAACGATTCCACTTACTGTATGTAAATGACGAACTGCGAAAGAAAGTACTGGCGTTGGACGTAAGCTTTCAAACACATATGTTGTGATACCACGTGCACCAAGTGTAGCAGCAACTTCCATTGCAAACTCAGGTGATTTATGACGAGAATCATAGGCTACAACAACACCGCGTTTTTTCGCTTCCTCACCTAACTTTTCGATAAAGCTTGCTAATCCTTTTGTTGCTTTACGAACTGTATATACATTTAAACGGTTCGTACCAGCACCAAGTTCACCACGCATACCACCTGTGCCAAACTCTAGATTTTTATAAAAGCTATCCTCGATTTTCTTCTCATCTTGCTTCATATTTTCTAGCTGTTCTTTTAATTCTGCATCTAATTGTGCGTAAGAAAGCCAGCGACTAAATTCTTGTTTCCAATTCATTCTTCTCTCTCCTCTCGCTCGTCATACCTTTATTATATGAAAAAAACATGCTGTATCTCAATATTTTATAAAATCTAACAGGATTTTACTAGGAATATTTGTATACACTATTGTTAAATACTCCACTAAAGGGAATGAGGATTATGCACGAATGGGGCTTGTCAGAAGAGCTCAAAATACAAACAAAGCAAATGATTGAAATTGCTGAAAAAGAACTATCGATTATGAGGAACGCAATCGATAAAGAAGACGAATGTATTTTATGCAAAATGGAAGATATTCATCATATGTTAGCAAATGTACAAACATTAGCAGCTACATACTATATTCAGGCATATTTATCACCTTATACGGAAAGTTCATCTTTTATTACGACAGCTATCCAACATTTAAGCGCCAGAAAACATGGTGCTCTTATCGTCGTGGAACGAAACGAGACGCTTGAAGCTCTCATTCAAACTGGAACGACATTAAACGCTCATTTAACTGCGCCATTACTCGAATCAATATTTTATCCAGGTAACCCTCTTCATGACGGTGCCGTTCTCGTAAAAAATAATCATATTGTCTCAGCTGCTAATATTCTTCCTTTAACGAAAAGTACAGAAGTTGATCCTGAGCTAGGAACACGTCACAGAGCTGCAATTGGCTTATCAGAAAAGAGTGATGCACTTATATTAGTTGTCTCTGAAGAAACGGGCCGTACTTCTTTTGCTTTAAATGGGGTTTTGTATACGATTTCTTTATAAATACTTTTTAGCACCGTTTTGAACAGCACAGTAGTAAATGAAGTTATATCGAATTACCAACAAATACGCCTACAATATTAATAAAAAAGGCTATCTCCAAAATTTGAGCCAGCTTTTTATTCAAAAAATTATTCTTCTACAAAATGCTCGAAAAGTATACGAATTACCTACCCATTGCTGGAACTGCCCCATAAATTATGTGCACACAGCGATATCTAAGTACAATAATTATCACTTCATGTCTTGCTAACTCTTTTTGTACTCAAAACATGTTTAGAGTTCTTTCATAACAACTATATTTTTTCTAAAATGCTACACTTCCGGCTATTATTTTGTATCTATTTTTAAGAAATAGGAAAAAGGGTACTTTAGACATCCTATCTAAAGTACCCTTTTATTAAAAATCTATTTTATTATAAAGAATAATTGGAGACTGCAAAATGGTAAAAATATAGCATACTTTCAAAATTATTTATAATTATTAATATTAATATTAAACATAAAGCAACTACTTTTACACATCTCATCACTTTAAAACCATATGCCAATAATAACGGTATTGTAAACAGCATATGTGCGCCATAAATAAATGCTTCAGATGCCCCAAAACCAATAATTCCATGTAAAACAATATTAAATAGTAAACAGAAACTTAAAAACCTTACGAAAGGTTCTTTTCTAAAGTTTTTCCATACAGCTACTATTATAAAAGCATACACAGATACAATCACAATCCATCCGATCATAGTATGCGATGGAAGCATATTTAATTGTGCGAATTGCTCACCTTGTCTTAAAGTAACTTCCGAGAATGGTCCAAAGATGAATGAAGATCCTAATAATAGATGAAATACTAATATACCTGATGGCTTAACGTATTCTGGTGAAAAATTCTGTCCTTGCGCAGCAAAGTCCATACTCCCCTTTAATCCTTCGATAAGAACTACATTATTTGCGTTCATTGCTAATACAAACAGGACCACGACAATAACAATCGAAATACCAGTCCAAATAATTTTTTTCCGTAGTTTCTTATAACTCATCACACTACCTAAAAACCACATAAACGAATTGGTTAATGTAACCCCTGTTATTCCTATTGCCAACAATACATTCGCAATACTAAATCCTATTTTCGCTTCTTTTTCCCCTGTAATAAATGGATAGCATACAAAACACATAAGTACCAATGTGAAATTTGCATAGCTAAAAGATTCTGGTGTCCACGTAATAACTAACATAGTAGCTGAAAATCCATACATGACCGCTAGTAAAAAAGAAACAATCGTATTCTTACAAATTTTACAACATAATGTATAAATCATCACTACACTGAGCGCGCTTAAAAACGTTTGAATGAATATAATACCATGTACAATATTCCCTACTTTTACTGTCTCCAGCATCCACATGAATTGTTGAATAAAATAATAAAGGAATGGATGTCGGAACCAGGTCGCCGCTGCTACATCTACTTTTTCAAGGAAAAAGGAGATGATATAATATCCTTGATCAAAAGAAAAATAGGTATCAACCACCCACGCTTCAATAAAAAGCTTAGAGTGAGTATCCATTTTCCAACCGATAAAAAAATAAAATGACCAATAAAAAATGAAAAGGACAAGGGCTAACATACCCTTTCCTTTATAATCATTCCAAATATTCAATACTTCTTCTCCTCTCTACGGTAGAAATAACATAATTAGATGTGCCACGTACCCAATAACTGTTCCTAACACAAGTCCACCAAAAATCTCATGCCAATGATGTCCTTGACGCTCTCTTAATTTTTCTTCTTCCGAACTTATATGTTTATTCAACATTTTTGCATGTTTACCAACTGTACGGCGAAGTCCTGTGGCATCAATGATAACAATTGTTAAAATTGCCATCCCGATTCCAAACATCGGTGTATTAAACCCTTCATGAAACCCGATTGTCATGACCATACTTGATAAAATCGTTGTATGCGTACTAGGAAATCCACCATTTCCTACTAAACGAAAAGCATCTTTTCCAGAACGAAGATAATTCACTAAAAATTTCAATACTCCCGAAGCTACCCAAGCTATAAATGGAAGTATACAATATAAATATGTTCCCATTGCTTTACCTCCTATGATTTTGCAATAAATAAAATGCCAGCTACTATACATACCATTCCAGCAATTTTCATGAAATTGATTGTTTCACCAAATAATAATGCTGACGCAATAATAACAAATACATATCCGAAACTCACCATTGGGTATGCATAACTTAAATCAACCTTTCTCAGGACAATCATCCATAATAATGCACTTAAACCGTAAAAAGCTAGTCCGAAAAAGTTTGGTACGTTAATGAAATTCATAATACCTACAGCCGCTGAACTTTGTGATTTCATTGCGCCAAACTTTAATAAAATTTGCCCTACAACTCCCATACCAACTGATAAAATAATCATCAAAAATTGTTGCATCTCTATACTCCTTAACTGTTTATATTCAAAAAATGTTTTATTCCAAATAAAAAACGTTTAAGACACTCCTCTTAAACGTTTTAACAAACCCGAATAGAGTAATTAAAAGTTCAATAGTATAATAATAACTGTTATCGCATATAACAACACTGTTATTAGAATATGCTGATCCTCTAATAAAACTTTATCTGGTTCTCCACCTTTATCTTCCATGTGAACTAAATATAAATAACGAAAGATCCCATAAATTACAAATGGAATTGTCCACATTAAATAGATACTTTTCCCTGCATTAAAAGTAAAGATAGCATAAGTTACAATAGTTGCCGATGTAACAATTGTACTTAATTGGTCTAACAAAGCAGGAGAATAACTTTCTAATACTTTTCTATGAGAACCTTTATTATTCTGTAACAATACTAATTCATGTCGTCTTTTATTAATGGCCAAGAATAGTGACAGTAATAATGTACATAATAAAAACCACGGTGTAAATGGCACTTGAATAACTAATCCACCGGCCAATGCTCGTAAAACAAATCCAGATGCAATAATTAAAATATCAATGATTACAACGTGCTTTAAACGAATTGAATACGCTACATTTAAAATAAAATAGACTGCTAATACTAAGCACAATAACGGATTTAGTATATATGAAACTACTAAAGACGCTACTAAAATAACACAACCTGCCGTAATAGCAAAGTACGGATTTAATGCACCCGATGCCATCGGTCGATATCGCTTAATAGGGTGTTGTCGATCTGCCTCAATATCCATAAAATCATTTAAAATATAGACACAGCCAGATATTGCACAAAATAGGGCAAAACAAATTGCAGCTTGTGCCACCATAGTTAAAGATACTTGTTTTATTGAAAAGACTAACGCTGCAAATACAAGCAAGTTTTTAGTCCATTGTTTCGGGCGTAACTGTTTAAAAAACAATACAACTATATTTTGTTGAGATAAAGTTCCTTCCCTCATAATAATAAGAGTGCTTCTATTTTTGTCACTCTCTTCTTTCCCTCCCTATTCAATTGTTATTTACTTCTAATACAGGAAAGATTATATCACATAAGTATAACATTGAAAATCAACTATTAAATACCAATAAAGAGGTCTCTCATCCATATTGGTATTTCTAATAGACAAAGCTACAACAGCATTACACGCTCATTAATGGAATCAACATTTTCTAAAAGCAACCATCTTCATGATGATGCATTCTCGTTAAAATAATCGTATCGTCTCCATTGCCAATATTCTTTCATTAATACAATTATAGAAGTTAATCTTGAGCTCGGAACACGCCTCAAAGTTACAATTGACTTACCAGAAAAAAGTGATGCACTTGGTTCTGTAAAGAAACAGACCGTACTTCCTTTTTCAAATGGAATCTTATACACGATTTCTTTATAAACATTTTTTTCAAAAGCGTAGTAGCAAACGAAGTTATATCGAATTACCAATAAACAGGTCTACTATACCAATAAAAAAAGGCTGCCTCAAAAATTTGAGACAGCCTTTTCTTCAAAAAATTATTCTTCTCCAAAACGCTCCACAAGTGTTGCAAGTGTACGTACCATTGCGCCAGTTGCTCCAGCTGGACCTAAGTCGTGCGCACCTTTTGTTTCTGATGTTCCAGCGATATCTAAGTGTACCCATGGTGTATCTTCAGCGAATTCGCCTAGGAATGTACCTGCCATAACCGCATGTCCTTCACGGCCTGGTGAGTTATTTAAATCAGCAAACTTACTGTTTCTCACACGTTCTTTATCACGATCAAAAATCGGTAGTTGCCAAATTGGCTCATCTGTTTCCATAGAAGCCTCTAGCACTTGCTCAAATAACTCTTCATTATTTGTCATTGCGCCTGTCGTATAGTTTCCAAGTGCAACAATTACACCGCCTGTTAATGTTGCAACATCAACAAGGTAGTTTGCACCAAGTTTTTTCGCATACGTAATACCGTCAGCTAAAGCTAGACGACCTTCTGCATCCGTATTTAATACTTCAATTGTTTTTCCGCTCATAGATGTGATTACATCGTCTGGCTTAAATGCCGTACCACTTACAACGTTATCAGTTGAAGGAATAACAGCGATCACATTTTGTTCTGGGCGAAGTTCACCGATAATTTCCATCGCACCTAATACAGCAGCTGCACCGCCCATATCACCTTTCATACCAACCATGCCTTCACGTGGTTTTAAAGAATAACCACCTGTATCGTATGTAATACCTTTTCCAACGAACCCAATGACATCTCTCCACTCTTCTTTTCCTTTATAAATAAGAGCGATCATTTTTGGTGGCTCTACACTACCTTGGTTTACTGCAAGTAACGCACCCATACCAAGGTCTTCCATCTCTTCTTTCTCAAGAACTTTATAGTCCATATCATACTTCTCCGCTAATTCAACAGCATACTCAGCAAGCTTTGTCGCTGTTAATACGTTTGGCGGCATATTTACAAGTGTACGAGCTGAATTTGTTGCACGTCCATGTACGTAGCCAACTGTTAATGCTGCTTCAATTTCTTGTGCATCTTCCGCTGTAATAGCCGTGAACTTCTCTAACTCTACACGATCCTTTTTATCTGATTTATACGTTTGTAACTCATATGTACCAAGGCCTTGTACCTCTGCCGCAATATGAGCGACATCAATCGCGTCTAATTTCTCTGTTACGAAAGAATCAAGTAAGATTGCTGCATCTTGTACTTTTGCTGCTTGCAGTGTTTTAAACGCATTACCAAGAGCCGCACGTAACGTTTCTGTCGTGTAAGATTCTTTCTTTCCTAAACCAACAAAGTAATAACGTTTCACATTTGTTTTCCCTAAGCTATATACTTTCGAAATGGCCTTTTTCTTCGTAGATAATTCTTTCTCTTCTAGTAAAACTTGTAATTGCCCTTCAAACGCTTTGTCCAGTTCTTGTACAAAACTACTCATTTTCTCTTCTTCAAATAAAGCAACAATTACCGCTTCATGACCTGCTAATTCTTTTTGTACTTGAAACATGTTCAGACCCCCTAAATTTCTCTACCACCATTATAACTTTATTTTCGATAAAATGCGATAATTCTAACTACAGTTATATGGCGTGTAAAATCGCAGATCCAAAATCTCCTCTATCATGAAATAAGCCAAGAAAAAAAGTCTAGCGTAATTACGACTAGACTATCTTTGATTTAAATATTGACCACGAAACACTTGCATCGTTTCGTCTTGATTTAACATCGTTAACTCTTCTTCTGTAAACTTACCATTTCCTACTTTTACTACGTACACATTTACTTTTTTCTTACCCCATTGGCTATAAACATCTTTCACCGTATCATAATATAGATCAAGACGGTTTCCTTTTATTGCGCCGCCCTTATCAGCTACTACACCATACCCGTAACCTGGCACGAAGAGAATTGTTCCAATCGGGAATACGCGTAAGTCCGCAGCAATTGTGGAATATAAATCCCTTTTCACTTTGACACCTGAATATGTAATACCATACTCTGGATGCCCTGGCCTCTTACCAGTTGACTCAATCCCCGATGTATAACCTGTTGCAGTCATTTCAATTGAACGATATTTAGACCAGTCGTTTGCCTGCTCTAAAGCATTTATCACTTCTTTACTCGGAGCAACATTTCTCTTAACTTCTGCTGCATGTACTTCTTTTGCACTCATTCCTTCATATATCTTTACAATCTCTAATAAAGAAACTCCTGTGAAAGCATTCCATGTTACGCATAATGCAATTGCAAGTAAACAAGTCATCATAATGCGAATACAATATCGTTTTAACATTTTTATATTCCACACTCCTTCATCGTTAATCATTCCCTATACGATGAAGGAATATGCAAAAAAAATAATCTCCAACTTAATTGGAGATTAAAACATTTGATATCCGCTTTTCCGAAGTTTCTTGATTACGACTCCTGCTAAAGCAGCCCCTACTAATCCAGTAGATAGAATAAATACGTCTGCTTGTCCTAAGTGCGATACACTTGTCCCAAATGAAGAAAATGTTTCTTTCGGTTTTGAAAAATAATCCCACATACTCGCTTTATTAATAATAAGCATACAAACAATCGGATACACAATAACCATTACCCAAGTAGCTCGCAAAATCATGTTGAGTAAAAATCCAATTCCAAAGAACAAAATAAAGAATAACATCATTGAAATAAGTAGTACCGGTATACTCACTCTTTTCCCCTCTCCTTCGCACGTGCCGTAAATACGTGATAAGCTGTATAACCAAATGGTTCACCTGGATTTAATGTTTTGTCCACTTCAAGATGTAGTTCTGATCTTCCTTCTAACAAATATTTAATAAGCACAGACGTATTCGGATCGTCTACAATCTTATCCGGATGTAAGAACGCCACTTCAGACAATTCTTTCTCCTGTACAATAATATTTTCTCCTTCAGGTTCCAAAAGGAAAATAATCATATTATCACTAATCTCATTACGAATAACACCCGATCGAACACCAATAATCCCCTTCACATGAGCGACAATGCCTGTCTCTTCTAACACTTCGCGTTTCACAGCTTCATCAACCGTCTCACCTTCATTTACAAAACCAGCCGGTAAAGACCATTTCCCTTTTAATCCACTGTATTTCTTCTTAACAAATAGCCACCTACCATCTTTTGTAGCTACTAAACCACTAACAGCTAGCCATACCTTCCCTCGTTTCTCCATGATGTAATAACCTCCTCCATCAGAACGGACAGAATATTCTTTCTTTTTTATATATTATACTATATTTTTAATATGAAAAAAGCAGAAACAGCTCTTAGCCGTTTCTGCTTTTTCTACTATATATTAAAAGAACTTTAATTTACCTTTTTTAAGAACTAATAAAGGTCCACCTAATAAGAATAGGTAACGGTTATCGATTACTTTCTTCATGAAGGAAGCTTTCCAACCTGTTAACTTTTTACCCATAACAACGCCCATTGCATCGTCATGACCTAAAGAACATACAGATCCTTTATTATCGAATGCGAATTTCTTCATTTCGCCCTTGCCACGAACTAATACAGTTAAGTTGTGTGCAATATTGTAACCTTGTTGAATTGCAATTTGTGCTGTTGGTGGGTAAGGACGATTAATTTCTTCATTAATGATTAACGCTGCGTCACCAACCATGAATACATCTTCGTATCCTGGAGCGTGCATGTACTCATCAACTTTTACACGTCCGCGCATTGCTTCAAAGCCAGACTCTTCCACAATACCATTACCACGAACACCTGCAGCCCAAACTACTGTTTCAGACTTAATTAATTCAGTGTCATCGCCATTCGCAACGATAATACCTTCTTCAGTTGCTTCTTTAATTGCTGTACCGATGCGGAATTCTACACCTTTTTTCTCAAGTTGTTTTACAGCGTATTCTACTAACGCTGGATCGAAACCTGGAAGTGCTGTTGGAGCAGCTTCTACACAGATGATACGTGCTTTTTCACGTGGTACATTATACTCTTTGCAAAGTTCAGGAACACGGTTTGCAAGCTCACCTACGTACTCGATACCAGTAAATCCAGCACCACCAACAACGATTGTTACTAACTCATCGCGTTGTTCAGTTGCATATTTAGAGAAACTAGCTTCCATATGCTCACGAATTTCACGAGTTGCATTAATGTTAGCGATTGAGAATGCATGCTCTTTTAATCCTGTAATTCCGAATGTTTCTGATTCGAAACCAAGACCAATTACTAAGTAATCATACTCTAACTCGCCATCTTTTAAGATAATGCGTTTTTCAGCAGCTTTAATTTCTACTACTGTGTCTTGTACAAAGTTCACTTTATTTGTATCAATAACGTCTTGAATATCTAGACAGATTTTTTCATCTTGTAATGTACCAGCTGCGCTCTCATGTAACCAAGTCGCTTGGTAGTGATAGCTGTTGTTGTTTACTAGCGTAATTTCAGCTTCATTTACAGATAATGCTTTTTGCAGACGAACAGTCGTAATCATCCCGCCATAACCTGCACCTAAAACTACGATTTTTGGAGTCTTCACCAAATCACAACCCTTTTCTTTATATAATAGTAATGAAAAATAATACCAAGTACTAAAAACTCTATTTGTCAAGAATGTGGAATTTATCACATTCTATATCATAACAAAACGCAGTCAAAAAATCGTACGAATTTTGTCATAGAAATTTAACATAATACTTCCCTATATTAGTCGGTTTTATTCCAGAATTCAAGCGTCTGGAGAATTATCAATATTTTAAAATAACATAGCGTTTTCAAAGGTTTTTTAGCCTTTTTTTCATGTATTTTCCTTTCTGTATATTTTATACAATAAAAAAGAACCTATGCGAAAACTTACACACAATTCAGTCGTTTTCAGAAGTATTATGAACTCAAATATGCTATCATTTATTTGAAAGTATCATCATTTGCAGGATTTTCGTGTACATATGAACAATATATGAAATCAATATCAAAATTCCATCTATAGGGGGAATGAAAGTGGCAGAAAATCAAAAAGTTTACGACATAACAATTATTGGTGGTGGTCCAACGGGACTGTTCACAGCATTTTATGGCGGTATGAGACAAGCAAGTGTAAAAATCATTGAAAGCTTACCTCAACTTGGCGGACAATTATCCGCACTCTACCCTGAAAAATACATTTATGATGTGGCTGGATTTCCAAAAGTGCGCGCACAAGAATTAGTTGATAACTTAAAAGAGCAAATGAAGAAATTTGACCCAACTGTTTGTTTAGAAGAAGCTGTCGATACGCTTGAGAAACAAGCTGACGGTATATTTAAAATTGTTACGAATAAGCAAACTCACTATTCTAAATCAGTTATTATTACTGCTGGCAATGGTGCTTTCCAACCACGCCGCTTAGAATTAGAAGGTACAGCGAAATACGAAAAGAAAAACTTACATTATTTCGTTGATGATATGAATAAATTTGCTGGTAAGCGCGTCGTAGTATTTGGCGGTGGCGACTCAGCAGTAGACTGGACAATGATGTTAGAACCGATCGCTGAAAAAGTTACAATCGTTCATCGTCGTGATAAATTCCGTGCGCATGAACATAGCGTAGAAAGCTTAATGAATTCTCGTGCAGAAGTAAGTACACCATACGTTCCAGTAGAACTCATTGGTGATGATAAGATTGAACAAGTCGTTCTTCAACATGTAAAAACGGAGGAAAAAATTATCATCGATGTTGATGACGTAATCGTAAACTACGGCTTCGTTTCTTCTCTTGGCCCAATTAAAAACTGGGGCCTAGATATACAAAAAAACAGCATCCTTGTAAATTCAAAAATGGAAACAAATATTCCTGGCATTTACGCTGCTGGTGACATTTGTACATATGAAGGAAAAGTAAAACTTATCGCTTGTGGATTTGGCGAAGCACCGACAGCAGTAAACAATGCAAAAGCTTACTTCGATCCAAATGCAAAACTTCAACCGATGCATAGCTCAAGTATGTTTTAATATGCAAAAATAAAGCTCCTTCCATACGTGGAAGGAGCTTTCCTTTTATATAACATAAAAGCACACTGAGTCCAATAAACTATCGAACTCAGTGTGCTTTTCGTCTAAAAAATTATTGTTTTCTTCTTCTACCTAATACGAATAATACTCCGCCAACTAAGAATGAAATTCCCGCACCAACTGACATCATCCATGAATGTGCTGCCCCTGTTTTCGGTAATTCTTTTTCTACTTTTACTTGCGGTTCTTTAATTAACTTTTCCAGTCTTACTTCCGGTTTCTCCGGTTTCACTTCTGGTTTCTTCAGATTTTTCGGCTCTTCCGGCTTCACTTCTGGTTCCTTCGGCTCTTTCGGTTCCTCCGGTTTCACTTCTGGTTCCTTCGGCTCTTTCGGTTCCTCCGGTTTCACTTCTGGTTCCTTCGGCTCTTTCGGTTCTTCCGGCTTCACTTCTGGTTCCTTCGGTTCTTTCGGTTCTTTCGGTTCCTTCGGTTCTTTCGGTTTCCGGCTTCACTTCTGGTTCCTTCGGCTTCACTTCTGGTTTTCGGTTCTTCCGGCTCTTTTCACTTCTGGTTCTTCTGGTTCTTTCGGTTCTTTCGGCTCTTCTTTTCTGGTTCTTTCGGTTCTTTCGGCTCTTCCGGTTTCACTTCTGGTTCTCTTCGGTTCTTCGGTTCTTTCGGCTCTTCCGGCTTCACTTCTGGTTCCTTCGGTTCTTTCGGTTCTTTCGGCTCTTCCGGCTTCACTTCTGGTTCCTTCGGTTCTTTCGGCTCTTCCGGTTTCACTTCTGGTTCTTTCGGTTCTTTCGGTTCTTTCGGTTCTTTCGGCTCTTCCGGTTTCACTTCTGGTTCCTTCGGCTCTTCTGGTATCTTAAGATCTTCTTTTGTTTTCGGTAAAATTGTAACTGTAGGCTCAAGTGGTGGATTTATTTTATCGTCCACTACCGCTCTATTTGTTATCCCTTTACTTGGTGCTGCTTTTACCTTCACTTTAAAAATAATACTACGTTCTTTCGTATCTGTAATTTCTAGATACTTTGCTATTACTTTTCCAAACTCCATTTTTAACTCTATTGGATTTGGTTCAGCCCCTTCAAATCTAATGCTATCTTGCACGTACTCTAAACCGGCTGGAATTTCATCTTCTACCTTTACCTCTGCTAGTTTACCGTTTTCTACCGTATTTTTGAAACTAATTCGGTATTCTACTTCTTCTCCTAGCTTCGGTTCTTTATTATTTACTGTCTTCGTCGCTTTTAACTTACCATCTTTATATTCTGGCTTTATTGTCGCTGTCGGTTCCATAACTGGATGATTTGGATCATCTACATGAATGATCGCTTTATTTGTTATTTCCTCTCCAACTTTTACTGATTCTTTTACCTTTACTTTAAAGATGATACTTCTTTCTTTCGTATCCGTAATTTCTGGATACTTCACTGTTACTTTTCCATTCTCGACTTTAAGTTCTGTTGGTACAGGCTTATCACCTACGGCCTCCAGACTTTCTTTCACATACTCTAAACCAGACGGAATTTCATCTTCAATCTTTACATCAACTAACTTCCCGCCATCTACTGTGCCGTTAAAAGTAATTCGATATTCGATTTCTTCCCCTAGCTTTGGTTCATGGTTACTTACTTCTTTCCTTGCCTCTAGTTTCCCATCTTTATATTGAGGTGTAATTGGTATAAGTGACTCAACTGGTGGATTTGTCGGATTATTATCATCCACAACCGCCTTGTTTATAATTTCTTTTCCTACTTGTACCGTTTCTTGTACTTTCACTTTAAAGATGATACTTCTTTTTTTCGTATCCGTAATTTCTGGATACTTTGCTATTACTTTTCCATTCTCAACTTTAAGTTCTACTGGATTTGGTTCCGGCCCATCAGACTTTATACTATCCTGTACGTATTCTAAACCAGCTGGAATTTCGTCCTCTACTTTTACCTCAGTTAGTTTGCCGTTTTCTACCGTATTTTCAAAACTAATTCGATATTCTACTTCTTCTCCTAACTTCGGTTCATGGTTACTCACAGTCTTTTCAGCTTGTAATACACCCTCTTTATGTTGAGGTTGTATCGCGACATTCGGTTTCTCTGGTGGATTTATAGTATCTTCCACAACCGCCGTATTCACAATCGCTTCGCCAATTTTAGCTTTTTCTTTCACTTTCGCTTTAAAGACGATACTTCTTTCTTTCGTATCCGTAATTTCTGGATATTCTGCGAGTACTGTGCCGTTTTTCACTTTTACATGCAACGGTTTTGGATTATCCCCCTCAGCTCTTTCGCTACCTTCTACAAACTCTAAACTGTTTGGTAATTCATCCTTAATTTTCACCTTCGCTAATTTTCCGTGCTCAACTACGTTACGGAACGTAATTCGATACTCTACTTCTTCTCCTAATTTTGGAGCTGGGTTATTTACTGTTTTCTCAGCTTTTATTTTTCCATTCTTATACTCCGGTGTAATAATCGCTTCTGGTTTTTGCGGAGGATTCTTCGGATTATCATCATCCACAATTGCCGTATTCACGATTTTCTTCCCGACTTTTACTGCTTCTGTTACTTTTACCTTAAAGATAATGCTACGCTCAGCTGTATCAGTAATATTTTCATACTTCGCTGTAATTTTTCCAGCTTCTTCTTTTAACTCTACCGGATTTGGTTCATTACCTTCTGCTTTTAAACTATCCTTCACATACTCTAATCCATTTGGTAGTTGATCCTCAATTTTCACTTCTGCTAGTTTTCCGTTTTCTACCGTATTTTTAAAACTAATTCGGTACTCTACTTCTTCTCCTAGCTTTGGATCTTTTTTACTTACCTTTTTATTAGCTTTAAATTTACCATCTTTATGCTGCGGTGTAATATCTACTTCTGGTCGCTCTGGTGGATTTTTTGTATCATCAACAATTGCTTTATTTACAATTGCCTTGTCCACTTCAACGGAATCTTTCACCTTCACTTTAAAGATAATGCTTCTTTCTTTCATGTCAGTGATATTTTCATACTTCGCACTAACCTTACCAGCTTCTTCTTTCAACTCTACTGGGGACGGCTTATCACCTTCTGCTTTTAGACTATCTTTCACATACTCTAAACCAAACGGAATTTCATCCTCAATTTTAACCTCTGCCAGTTTTCCATCTTTCACCGTATTATTAAATGAAATTCGATATTCGATTTCTTCACCTAGCTTCGGTTTATGATTATTCACCTTTTTATGAGCAGCAATTTTACCATCTTTATATTGTGGTGTAATTTTTGCTGTCGGATCAATTACTGGATGGTTCGGATCATCAACATGGATAATCGCTTTATTTGTAATGTCCTTCCCTATTGTAACCGAATCTTTTACCTTCACTTTAAAGACAATACTTCTTTCTTGCGTATCCATAATCTCTGAATACTTTGCCATTACCTTGCCATTTTCTACTTTCAACTCCACTGGTTTTGGCTCTTCACCTTCAGCTTTTTCGCTTCCTTCTACAAACTCTAATCCAGCTGGAATTTTATCTTCTATTTTTACCTCTGCTAGTTTTCCATCTTTCACCGTGTTATTAAAAATAATTCGATATTCGATTTCCTCACCTAACTTCGGTTCATGGTTACTTACTTCTTTTCTTGCCTCAATTTTACCATCTTTATACTGTGGTGTAATCGGTACATAAGGCTCTTCTGGCAGATTCTTTGTATCATCCACAATTGCCTCATTTACGATTTCTTCCCCCACTTTTGCGCTTTCTTTTACCTTCGCTTTAAAGACAATGCTTCTTTCCTCTGTATCTGTAATAGCTGGATATTTTGCCATTACCTTATTATTTTTCACATGTAGCTCTACTGGTTTCGGTTTAGAACCTTCTGCCGTGATACTGCCTTCCACATACTCTAAACCATTTGGTAATGCATCCTTTATATTTACCTCTGCTAGTTTTCCGTTTTCTACCGTGTTTTTAAAACTAATTCGGTATTCTACTTCTTCTCCTAGTTTCGGTTTATGATTATTCGCCACTTTCTGCGCAGCAATTTTACCATCTTTATATTGCGGAGTAATTTCCACATGAGGCTCTTCGGGCTCATTTTTTGTATCTACTACGATTGCTTTATTAACAATCTCCTTGCCTATTTCTGCCTCTTCTTTTACTCTCACTTTAAAGATAATACTTCTTTCTTTTGTATCCGTAATTTCTAGATACTTTGCCATTACCTTACCGTTTTCAAATTTCAATTCTACCGGACTAGGCTTAGATCCTTCTGCTTGTAAACTGTTCTCTACATACTCTAATCCAGCTGGAATTTCATCTTCTACTTTAACCTCTACTAGTTTTCCGTTTTCTACCGTATTTTTAAAACTAATTCGGTATTCTATTTCTTCTCCTAATTTCGGTTTTTTATTGTTTACAAATTTCTCTGCTTTAAGCTTACCGTCTTTATATTCTGGCGTAATTGTTACTTCTGAAGTTGTTGGATCTTTTGTATCATCAACAACTACTTTATTGACAAGGCCTTCACCAACTTTAAATTCTTCTTTTACTTTCGCTTTAAAGACGATACTTCTTTCTTCTGTATCCGTAATCTCTGGATATTTGGCGATTACTTTTCCATCTTTCACTTTCAGTTCTACTGGATCCGGCTTAGTACCTTCCGCTCGTAAACTATCTTTCACATACTCTAATCCATTTGGTAAATCGTCTTCTATTTTTACCTCTGCTAGCTTTCCGTTTTCTACCGTATTTTTAAAACTAATTCGGTATTCTACTTCTTCTCCTAACTTCGGCGTTTCATTATTTACCGTCTTCTTCGCTTCCACTTTTCCGTCTTTATGCTGCGGAGTAATTTCTGCCGTCGGTGTTTCTGGTTCATTTTTCGTATCATCAACAATTGCTTTGTTGACGATTTTTTTACCGACTTTCACTTCTTCCTTTACTTTCACTTTAAAAGTGATACTTCTTTCTTCTGTGTCCGTAATCTCTGGATACTTCGCCATTACCTTACCATTTTCCATTTTCCATTCTACTGGATCCGGCTTAGTACCTTCTGCTTTCACACTGTTTTCTACATACTCTAAACCTTCTGGTAAAGTATCTTCTATTTTCACCTCTGCTAGTTTTCCGTCTTCTACCGTGTTTTTAAAACTAATTCGGTATTCTACTTCTTCTCCTAACTTCGGCGTTTCATTATTTACCGTCTTCTTCGCTTTCACTTTTCCGTCTTTATGTTGCGGAATAATTTCTGCTGTCGGTGTTTCTGGCGGATGTTTCGTATCGCTCACAATCGCTTCATTAACAATTGAATCGCTCACTTTACCTTTTACTTTCACTTTAAAGGTAATACTTCTCTCTTTTGTATCTGTAATCTCAGGATACTTTGCCATTACCTTACCGTTTTCAAATTTTAATTCCACTGGATCTGGCTTAGAACCTTCTACTTTTAAACTATCTTTCACATACTCTAATCCATTTGGTAAATCATCTTCTATTTTTACCTCTGTTAGCTTTCCATGTTCTACCGTATTTTTAAAGTTGATTCGGTATTCCACTTCTTCTCCTAACTTCGGCGTTTCATTATTTACTGTCTTTTTTGCTTCAAGTTTTCCATCTTTATACTGAGGAGTAATTTCCGCTGTCGGATTAACTGGCTTATTTTGCGAATCATCAATAGTTGCTTTATTAATGATTTTTTTACCGACTTTTACTTCTTCTTTTACTTTCACTTTAAAAACGATACTTCTTTCTTCTGTATCCGTAATTTCTGGATATTTTGCCATTACTTTACCGTTTTCAAATTTCAGCTCTACTGAATCTATTCCGGCACCTTCTGCTTTCAAACTATTTTCTACATACTCTAAACCTTCTGGTAAAGTATCCTCTACTGTCACGTCTGTTAGCTTTCCGTTCTTTACCGTATTTTTCATACTAATTCGGTATTCTACTTCTTCTCCTAACTTCGGTGTTTCATTATTTACGATTTTCCTCGCTTTAATTTTTCCATCTTTGTGTAATGGTGTAATTTTCGCTTCTGGTTCTTTCGGATCTTTCATATCATCAACAATTGCCTTATTGATGATTTCCTTCCCCACTTCCGCTTCTTCCTTCACCTTTACCTTAAAGACAATACTTCTTTCTTTCATATCCGTAATATTGTCGTATTCAGCAATAACTTTTCCATCTTTCACACTTAACTTTAATGGAGCTGGTTTATCACCTTCAGCCTTTTCACTGCCTTTTACATACTCTAAACCGTTAGGAATTGTATCCTCTATTATTACCTTTTCTAGTTTTCCGTTTTCTACCGTGTTCTTAAAGCTAATTCGGTATTCTACTTCTTCTCCTAGTTTTGGTGATGGATTATCTACTGTCTTCTTCGAATCAATTATTCCATCCTTATGTTGCGGAGTAATTCTTTCCTCCGGTTCAATCGGTGGATTTTTCGTATCATCAACAATTGCTTTATTGACAATCTCTTTATCTACTTTTACTTCTTCCTTCACCTTTACTTTAAAGACGATACTTCTTTCTTTCATATCCATAATATCGATATACTTAGCTTTGACTATCCCATTTTCAACAGCTAATTCTACTGGTCCAGGTTCTTCTCCTTCGGCCTTGATGCTATTTTCTACATATTCAAGACCTTTTGGAATTGTATCTTCCACTCGCACCGTTTCTAGTTTTCCGTTCTCAACCGTATTATGAAAACTAATGCGGTACTCGATTTCTTCACCTAACTTCGGCTTCTTATTATTAACTACCTTTGTAGCAGCAATTTCACCTTTTTTACTTTGCGGTGTAATAACAACCTTCGATTCAACAGGCTCATTTTTCGGATCTTTTGCAATTGCTTTATTTACAATTGCCTCCCCTACCTTTGCCGAATCTTTTACTTTCACTTTAAAAACAATACTTCTTTTTTCTGTATCCATAATCTCTGGATACTTTGCCATTACTTTGCCATCTTCCACTTTTAGTTCTACTGGCTCTGGTTTTATACCTTCAGCTTTCAAACTATCTTTCACGTATTCAACACCTTTTGGTAGTGTATCTTCTACTAACACCGTTTCTAGTTTTCCGTTTTCTACCGTATTATAAAATGTAATTCGGTATTCCACTTCTTCTCCTAGTTTTGGTGTTTGATTCGTTACGTTTTTTTCTACATCCACTTTACCGTATTTATAATCCGGCGTAATCTTTTCTTCTGGATGCTCAGACTGTCCATTTGGCTCACTCACAACCGCTTTATTAACAATCGTTTCTCCCGCTTTTGCCTCTTCTTTTACTTTCACTTTAAAGGCGATGCTTCGCTCTTTTGTATCCGTAATCTCTGGATATTTTGCGATTACCTTACCATTTTCTACTTTTAACTCTACTGGATTTGGTTCAGTACCTTCAGCCCTCTCACTACCTTGAACAAATTCTAAGTTAGCTGGAATTTCATCTTCTATTGTAACTGCATCTAGTTTTCCGTTTTCCACCGTATTTTTAAAGCTAATTTGATATTCAAATTCTTCTCCTAGCTTCGGCTTCTTATTTGTTGCTTTTTTCTTTGCATCAATTTTACCGGCCTTATGCTGTGGTGTAATCTTCTCTTCTAGATCCTTTGGTGGATTTGTTTTATCACTAACGGTTGCTTTGTTAACAATTTCTTCACCAATTTTTGCAGTTTCTTTTACTTTTGTTTTAAAGACGATACTTCTTTCTTCCATATCCATAATTTCTGGATACTTTGCAATTACTTTGCCATTTTCAAACTTCAGCTCTACTGGCTCTGGTTTTACACCTTCGGCTTTCAAACTATCTTTCACGTATTCAAGACTACTTGGTAATTCGTCTTCAATCGTCAATACATCTAGACGTCCATCTTTTATCTTATTTTTAAATGTAATACGATACTCTACCTCATCACCTAACTTCGGTGTTTTATTAGAAGCTATTTTTCTCGCCTCTATTTCCCCTGGAACTTCTTTTGGGGTAGTAACCGTAACATTTGCATCGTCCTCAGTTTCATACTTTATCTCGGCACTATCTTGTCCCTTTACAACAACGACATTTTTTACTGTTGTATCTGATTGTACAGAATCTTTCACTTTTACTTTGAATGTAATAACGGTACTTTCACCCGGCTTTAAAACACCACCGTTTTTAGCATCTGCACCCTCACCAACACGGAAATCAATTTGATTATTTACAAACTCTGCTTCATCATCGTTTGCATCATCTGTTTTTTGTCCTTTATTGCTTCCAGTAACATATTGAATAGACCCTGGAACATACTCTAAACGATCATCTAATTTATCAAAACCTTTTACATTTGATACCGGCGCTTGGTTATTTTTCGTATCATTTTTCACTTCAATTTGATACGTAAACTCTTCACCAGCTTTAACGTCCTTAATTTCTTTTCCGGCACTATCTAATGCCTTTTTATCAACTTGTAAGTTTGGAGCATTATGTTCTGTAACGAGTGTAGCGTTATTTAATACGTAAATATCACCGCCACCACCATATGCTCTAAAACGCATTTTTGCTTCTTTTAAATCATTTTTCACTTGAGTGGGTCCTTCAAGGTGATACGTATGAATATCTGTACTGAAAGAATTTGTCCAATCTGGATTATATCCTGGGTATTTTTTCGTAACAAATTCGTTAGTACCATCTACTTGTACTTCTGTCATAGATGAGTCATTAACATCATTATCTTTACCTTTAATATTTTTAAACTTTTGATACCCTAACCCAAAATCATACTCTCCATAATCATAGGCATATCCATCATTATCAGCTGGATCACCTTGCGATGAAAAATAACTAAATTTCGCCTTAAAAGCGCCTTCTTTTGGTGTGTTTATTTTATTAACACTAATATCTGTCCAAGCTGTACTTTTTTGAGAGACTAGCCCTTCCCAAATCTTCATGTCTTTTACTGTTTCTTTATAGTTTTCATAAACTAATATAAGATTCCAGTTACCCCAGTAATAGCCACTACCTTTTTCAAATTTAATTTGTGGCACATTTGCAACTGTCACCGTTTGAGAAATACCTTGCTGTGCAATTACATTTGTTACATCTGCATACGCTACGTACCCTGCACCATTGCCATAGTGATTTGCAATATAAGGTAAAGAATTCGCTTTTCGTATACTATCAGCACTTACTTCAGCGTATTGCTTATTTCCCATCTTCATTTTAACGGGTTGTCTTACATCTTCATCGCTAACTCTATAATCTGTCCTTGCATCACTTGGAGTCCCCATAGCAGCTGTCCAAAACAAATACGCCTTTTTCACTTTACTTCCAGCAGGAATGTTAGGAAATGCACCTGTTGATGAATTAAAAGTACTATCATCGTTATCAACGTCCACAGTCATTTTATTCGCTCTATAACCCATACTTTGTCTGCCATAATGATCAGATGTCAAACCAAGCGTCACATTACCAGTCTGTACTAAATTACCAGGAGCAATTGTAGAATACAACGGGTCTCCAAATCCTTGTTTATCTCCTGTTTGGATTTGAACCTTCGAAGCATTTTCTGATGCAGCTTGTACTTCTGCATCACTCTGCTTTACTGCTAAAGGTGATTGCTTTTCCTCTTTTTCTAGTTGCTTTTCAGCTTCAGGTTGTTTTACCTTCTCTATTTCTGTTTTTTGTGTAGATGTATTTTTATCTTCTACAGATACTTTTAATTTTCCATCCACTTCTTTAGTTTTTGAATCAGTTATTGATCCGACTTCTTTCTTACTACTGTCAACCTCATCATCGGTATTAGCTTCTAACTTCTCTTCAGAAGGAAGCCCTTCAACATCTACAGACATGTTTCCTATTTGCACTTGATCTTTTTGCACACTAATTTTTTGTTTGAACTCTTTATTAAAATGCTGCGTGCGACTAGCTTTTATTAACACAGTCATTTTTTCGTGTGATTTTAAATCTCGAATTTTAAGATTAGAAGAAAGAAGCTTTCCTCCCTTATCTTTTTCCTCTATATAGAAATCACCTATCTTATTTTCAGGTAACTTCTCTCCGTTTACTTTCACAGATTGAGGAAGAAAAATAATTTCATTATCATTATTTTGCTTAATCACCAATTCTTGAATTGGTTTATCTCCCGTATTTTCAATCGTATATTGAAATACGTGCTCCCTCTCAGCTACTTCTCCCCTATACATTTCAGCATTCACTTTCTCTGCCTTAATTTTCACATCATTTCCTTGTAACTCATCCCAGCTTTTTTTATTTATCTCTGTAGCAAAAGCACTGGGCGAAGGCAATATGATGGATAGGAGAAGTGTAATCATTGTTACGACATTAAAACACTTCAATACTTGCTTCATATTTTCTACCTTTCTCCTTTCTATATACTTGCTATCCGTCTACTTAATTTCAGTAACCCTTTCATTTAGTAGCCGAATACATAGCAATATATATCCACTCACAACAATCCGACCTACGAAAATGTATCGTTGAAATCCCAATGTCAACAATATAAATCTCATAGAATATTACTATTTTAATTTATCAAAAATAGCATATATATCGGACACTTATACAAACCCTTACCATATTTTTAATATAGTAAAAACACCGTGCTGTATAGGTTTATATAACAGTTAAAGGATACTTAAAAATTTTAACATACTCCTCATCCTATTTATACATACAATAGAAAATTTACCATTTTTTAGTCATTTTCAGTTTGTTTTTTATGATTAAAATTTTCTAAAAATAACAACCGTTACATGTAAAACTATGTTATATTAAACAAGAACAAACGTTCTTTTTTTTAAAAAAGGAGGAATTTTTTATGCTACACGAACCTATTATCGTAAAAAAAGAAGCTTTCCACGCAATCGGCGTTTCGGTTACGACGACTAATGAAAAAGAGGCATCTACTGAAGGAAACATTCCACAACTTTGGAACCGATACTTTCAAGAACAAATGATGCATCACATCCCAAATCAACAAACGAAAGAAACATTCGCTTTCTACTCAAACTACGAATCAGATGAAACTGGTATATATCAATTTACAATCGGTATGCCTGTTTCTTCATTAGAAGACGTTCCTGAAAATATGACAACTTTAACAATACCTGCTACTACATATGCGGTATTTACAACAAGAAAGGGACCAGTTGCTGAAGTCGTTTGTGAAGCTTGGGAATATATTTGGAAATGGTCGAAAGAAAATAAACGTGCCTTCACAACAGACTTTGAGCTTTACGATGAAAGAGCATTAGACCCAAATCATGCACAATTGGATATTTATATTGCGTTAGCCTAAAAAAAGATGCCCATTCGGCATCTTTTTTTGTCGTTAAATAGCTACTGGGCAAATTCATTATTATTGTCTACAATGAGAAAGTGCAGTATAGAAATATTAGAAACTGTATAAAACGATTGTTAATAAGTTTTTTAGTTTAAATTCGTCACATAGAAAGGAAGCAATATGGAGGAACTACAACAAAATAAAACTGCTTTAGAAGGAAGCGGAAAACCGTTATTAAAAAATACGAATTTCCTTTTTCTTTGGGCAGCTACTCTTTTTTCAAGCTTTGCTTTAGCCTTTTTTACTTTTTCACAAACGTGGTACATAGCAAAAACATTAAACCTTGAAGCTTCACTCGGTGTTGTTTTCGTAGCCCTTAGTGTTCCAAGGCTTATTTTTATGATTGTCGGCGGCGCTGTAGCTGATAAATTCCCGAAAAAAAACATTATGTTTTACTCCAATATCATTCGAGCGATTCTTGTCGCAACCATTCTCACATGGTTCATTGTCGGTGATGTAACACTATATACATTTGCTTTATTCGCTTTATTCTTTGGACTTGCTGATGCTTTCTTCTGGTCAGCAGATGGATCTATCTTACCGGAATTGGTAGAAAAAAGCCGGTTAACACAAGCAAATTCACTTACACAAATGACGAACCAAGCATCGGTCATCTTAGGCCCTGTACTTGGTGGTATTCTCATTAAATTTACGAACTATGAGACAATCTTTTCCATTACGATTTTATTACTAATTTTCGCTGCCATACTCGTTCAAAAAATACAATTTACGATGCCAGAACAAAAAGATACAGATAAAGGTATGTTCACTTCCATTAAAGAAGGAATCTTATATGTAAAGGAATCGCCATTCCTTTCAACTTTCCTTATTTGTAGCGCTTTTTTAAACTTATTTTTAATCGGCCCGATGCAAGTTGGTTTCCCGCTTTTTGTTAAAAACGTTCTGCATGGTGATTCGCTCCAGTTTAGTTACTTAGAAGCATCTGTAGGCGGCGGAATGGCAATCGGTGCTATCATTGTAGGTTTAAAAAATATTAATCGTAGACGCGGTCTATTTTGTATTATCATGATGCTATTGTCTGGTATATTCTTCTTAGCCATCAACTTTAGCACCGTACTTTGGCAAGCACTATTAGCCGGCATGTTTTATGGTATTACAATCGCAATGGCGATTGTACCGCTTATGGCAATGATTCAATCGACAGTAAAAGAAGAAATGATGGGACGCGTAATGAGTTTACTTATGCTATCATCAATGGGCTTTATCCCGCTCTCTTATGCATTCACATCACTTGCACTTGCAATGGGAATTCCAATCGTAACCGTTATGAAAAGTGGTGCAATAGCTGTTATCGTCTTCGTACTATTTGTAGCGATTCGTGTTCCAGTTGTAAGGAAGTTCGATTAGCCACTTAGAGTCATGTATTATACGCATGGCTCTTTTTTGAATGGATCAAATAGTGATATTCCCTTACTTCTCCTTAATGCTGCTCCCCATTCTAATCCAACCTCTAAAAATAAATCTCGCACTGTACTGTATAAAAGTGCCCCAATGTCTTTACGAATTTCCCCATATTTATATGCTCTTACAACACTTTTCACGCGCCAAATTAAATTTCCATACACTTCTTCGTCAGCTAATATTTGCTCTAGTAAAACACCTTGTTCTAATAACCCACTCTTTTTATACGCAAGCTCGACCTTACTCCAAAATATATTAATTTTCTTCGGATTACTCGTCATCGGCACCAGTGCGTATATAAAAGGCTTCGGTATATCATGACGGGAATACGTCTCATCAAGCTCATACGTTCCTTTTCTTTTCTCTTTTATTTGCGAAATGTTTTTAGAAAGAATTGTTTCCCCAGCAATTTTTTGCTCATTTTTACTACAGCCAGTTGCATTATCCTCAGTTTTACAAGCGGACATTTTCATACGGTCATCCATGCGGTCAATCGCAGATGTAAGAAATACATATAAGTTTGCACTATACCCGCCGCGTTTATGCCTTTCTTTTGTTGCAACACGCTTTATAATTCCTAGTTCCTCTAACTTTGCAATTGAACGGCGTACTGTACGAATACTCTTTCCAACATTCGTCGCAATCGTCCCCATTAATGGACAAGCAACCCCTACTGTTTTTTGTTTCTCATTCACCGCATATTTTCCTAAAAAATGAATAATGATAGAATCAGTTTTATTCAATTGAAATCGGTAGCACTTCAAAACTTGTTTTTGATATGTATTAAACTCTTCTTTACTTCGAAATTCACTATATGGTTTCATTAAATTATATAAGCTTCCCATTTATATCACCTCATTTATAAGTAAGAGGCAGGAAGCGAAATTGGCGTGATAGTTAATATTTTTTAATGGAGATGAAAATATGATCGTAATTAGCGCTTGTTTAGGTGGGATTGCTTGCCGTTATGACGGGAATGACAATCTCGTTTCAAAAATAGAGGAGCTTCTGCAAAAAGAAGATACAGTCCTCATTTGCCCTGAAGTATTAGGAGGACTACCAACACCTCGTCCTTCCGCTGAAATTATTGGCGGGAATGGCGACGACGTTTTAGACGGAAAAGCGAAAGTGATAACAAAAAATGGTGAAGATGTCACAGCAGCTTTCGTAAATGGTGCTTATAAAGCATTAGAACAAATTAAAGATTTACACCCAGAATATATTATTTTAAAAGAACGCAGCCCATCTTGTGGTAGTTCTACGATTTACACTGGAGAATTTAACGGTAATAAGCAAACTGGTTTCGGAGTGACAACTGCTTTATTTAAAAGACACGGATTTAAAGTCATTTCAGAAGAAGAATTTGAAAACAAAAAAAGGAATTGACCCTGTTCGTCAATTCCTTTTTATCTGTCTTATTTCACACTTAGTTTTTCTTTCACTTTCGCTGGGAGCTCGTCTTTTTTCACTTCTTCCCAAGCTGTTACACCTTTTTTATCTGAGTGGTATACGCGTAGGAATGCTTCTTTACGAAGATTTTTTTGAGCTATGAATTCTAATTCTTTCTCTTTACCGTCTTTATCGAATCCTTTTAATTTATACTCGAAATATTTATGTGGCTCTCCGTTATCAAACTTCTCATTTTTTTCAATTCCATCAGCTGTAACTTGAACGTAATACTCATCTTTTCCTAAACGATTAATATCACAACCAACTAAAAGGCTTGCGAATACAACTAAAATACTAAACAGTGCAATATATCTTTTCATTTCCTTCACCTCATATGTTTTTTCTTATATTCTTATCTTAAAGCCCGGAGCTTAAAGAAGAAATTCAAAAACATGACATGAACATTACACTTTTGTAAGATAATAATTATTTCTTCACTTTAGAAATTGTCATTCCATTAAGCTTCTGTATAACGTTTTTGTTTCTCACGCTCATCAGCTACACTACCGCCAATAACGTCTTTCACGCCAATTCCGCCACTTATCACGTAATTTCCTTATACCGTATTATTACGCCTTCTATTATGCCTTCAATTATAATCTCTATTACAAGATATCTCACTAAACTAATAATAGGTTTAATTACGTATCTCCCTATGAATTCAAGAATATCCTCCATCATATTTTCCTCCTTCTTTCAAAAGGAGGCTGCTACTCCTCCGCGTCCTTTTACGTCCAGTTACAATTGCTGCCCTACTGCGGTATATATCAACAAAGATAATACGACAACAACATCCACGATAACGCTATTGAATTTGGAAGAAACTTCGGTAAATCTTAATACTATAGTTAACATGGCTAAGAGAATTATTTTTTCACCTATATTCGGAGATGCTCCCAAAAACTTTATAAAATCAAAGACAACTTTACTACAATTCTTCCCGTAACTAATTTATTATCGTGGTAAACTATCTTCCACTACATCCGTAACAGTTCCATTCGGTTCAAAGATTACACGTAATGATCCTTCTCCACCATAACCAGTATAGTCATATACTGAATATGATTTATATTTCTCAATTACATGTGGCTGTCCAATTGCAGCTTTTACCTGATTCGCGGCCATACCTTTTTTGATTTTCAAATAATGATTGTAACTTACTGCTGCCGAATTGTTATTTACATCTTTATACCACGGTACACGATCGTTTTTTTCTTCATATTCCTTTACAGGCTCTTCACTACGTTTCGTAAATACCTGATTCTCTTTATCTGTATCTTTATCTTCATCCTTTATAGCAGTACGTTCAATATTTACAACGTAACCATATGTATTTAATTCAACCATAATTTCATATGTACCATCCGTATCTTTTTCAGTATAAAATACGCGTTTTTCATTGTTATTATAATGTTTTATGTTCTCACCACCATAGTCAATCGTATTAAGAATATCCGTATACGTCATACCTTCCTCAATCTTTTGAGATTCATCATGAGAAATATAACGCTTTTGTGATGATGGTGCATCCTCATTTTTAATACTTTCACGTTTGCTCGTAGTCATAGGTGTTTTCTTCTGATCTTTTAGTACTTCACCTTCCGCCTTCGCTGGTTGCTTTGCTCCTGCTTTTGTTAATACGTCTGTATCGCTAGAACAAGCTCCCAAAATCGATACTGTAGTCAACGCCATCCCTACTATAAGTACTCTCTTAAATGACTTCACTCTAATCCCCCCGGTGTTTTTTTATATCTAGTAATCAACGTATTTTAATTAATACGGAACTATTCAGTTCTATACAATTTGCTATAGCCTTCTCGCTCATGCACCTTTTTTGTATAAAGTGAAACTTTAATCAGTGGGGGGTTTTCTTCTTCCCCACTGATTATTAGTTGAACCAATCGTGCTGCATAAATCTACCTATTAGTAATAACCGATGCATTTACAACTAGTCCGAACATAATCCCCAATCATCTTCGTTACAAATATTAACATTAAATATAACTAATAAATAGTATATTTTTGCTAATCATTTACATTTTTTCTACATAATCTTATCTTAAAATGAACAATATGAATCTCGAATTCACAGCATTAATCATATATACCATATATAATAACATTTAAATTAAAATCTAAAGTAACTTTACATGCATTTTCTGTTTTAACGCAAAAAGAAAAGACCTTTCTAACGATTTTATTCCATCGCTAAAAAGGTCTTTCTCTATTTCAGCTAAAAACTTAGCACTCTTCTGGCTTACCAGCATTCGATGCTGTACGGAAAGATGATCCACATCCGCATGATGCGATTGCGTTTGGATTGTCGATTGTAAATCCGCCGCCAAGCATAGATTGTTTATAGTCAATTTTTACTCCTTTAACTATTGGAGCACTTTCTGTATCGATAACAAATTCAACACCGAAAAACTCAAGCACTGTGTCGTCTTCTTTTGGTTCTACTTCAAATCCTAAGCCGTAAGAAAGACCGCTACATCCGCCGCCGTGTACAGCAAGGCGCACATACTTCTCTCCATCTTCAGCATCTTTTAACATATCTTTAATTTGAAAAGCTGCTTGTTCTGTTACTTCAATCATGAAATACACCTTCCTTTCTGTTCTTAGTCCATTATACATCTTTACGCTTCTATCTTGTACTCATACACTCCGCGACAAATTACTTCCGCAGGTCCTTTCATCAACACGTTCCCTTCTTCAGTCCACGCAATCATTAAATCGCCGCCAGCTAAATGGACTGTAATTTCCTTACCACGTTCCATCTTTCCATTTAAAATAGCAGCTACAACTGCAGCGCACGCTCCTGTTCCGCAAGCTTGCGTTACACCAGATCCACGTTCCCAAACGCGGAAGTTCATCTCGTCATCATTCAAAATTTCGATAAACTCAACATTTACTCGCTCTGGGAACATTTCATGTGTCTCGAGAACTGGTCCAAGTGTTGTAAGAGGTGCTTTTTCTACATCATCAACAAAAATAACCGCATGCGGATTTCCCATTGAAACAGCTGTAAATGCATAACGATGATTATTGTATAAGAAGTTTTCACGGATAAATGGTGTTTCACCTTCACCAAGCATCGGTATTTCTGCACGTGTTAGACGCGGTGCTCCCATATCGATTTTTGCTAATGTCACGACACCAGCTTCTACTGTTACTTCAGCCGTTACAATACCAGCTAACGTTTCAATTGTGAAAACTGTTTCTTCTACTAGTTTATGCTCATACGCATATTTCGCTACGCAGCGTAAACCGTTACCACAGCTCTTTCCTTCAGAACCATCATTATTAAACATACGCATCTTCACCGGAGCTACGTCTGAAGGGCAAATTAAAATCATCCCGTCTGCTCCAATACCAGTATTAATATTTGAAACCTTTTCGGCCACAAGGGCTAAATCTTCTTCAGGAATTTGCTCTTCAAACATATTTACATATATATAACTATTGCCAAGACCATGCATTTTTGTAAAAGAAAATTGGCTCATTTATATTCACTCCAAAAATAATTTGTTATGTTAAGTATAAAATGCATGCTTTTAGAACACAATATGAATGTCCCCCGTTTCTCATATTTGACAACGTTTGGCGATGAGCCACTCTTACACAATTTGTGTAAGAAAAAAGCCCTTCTAAAAAGGGCCTTTTTTTATTTATCCTACTGTTTTCGATTGGGGAAGACTAATACTCAGTATTAGTCTTCCCCACGAAATAAAGTTTTATCTAATGAAAAAGGTGCTGCTAATTCGCAACACCTTAAAACATTGGATTTTCATCCAAATACTCATATACATTATTAACAAGCTCTTCTACTGTTGCACCTTGTACAACTTCACCATTTACAAGTGCAAATGGTCCTTCAAAACAAATGCCACAATATCCTAAACAACCATACTCCATTACATCTAAATTCGGATCTTTTTCTAATTTTTCTAGAGCTGCTTGTGAACCACTTGCAAGGTTACCTACACAAAATTCAATTAATGGTTTAATCAAAATTCTCCCCCCTGTACTACAAAACAAATTACCTTTTCACTTTATCTATAAGAAGAAAACTAAGCTGTTTCTTGTTGTTTTCGTTACACAGTCTAAACTATTTAGTTACTTCATTACTTCACTTCAAAGTAGATGATTTCTTCTATATAACATGCTACTTACAATGAAAGAGTAACTTAAAAAGAAAAACAGTTTACTTTTCTTCTTATTGTACAACAGAGTATTCATTCATGCATTGTTATTTGTTCACAAATTCGATATAATTTGATTGAGTAAAGTCAAAATATTTTATTAATATAAAATTTTATGATTAGGGGATATTTCAACAGAAAAGGGGTAATCCATCATGAAACACCTCGTAATACTAGGTGGCGGCTACGGTGGAATGAGAATTCTGCAAAGGCTACTTCCAAGCAACCAACTTCCAGATGATGTACAAGTGACATTAATCGACAAAGTACCATATCATTGCTTCAAAACTGAATATTATGCATTAGTTGCGGGTACTATTTCAGAAACGCATATTCGTATACCGTTTCCTGAACACCCACGCCTCAATATTCAATATGGCACAGTAACAAATATTGACCTCGAAGAAAAAGCTGTTCATCTTGATGGCGGCGAAGCGATCCAATATGATGATTTAATTATCGGACTTGGCTGTGAAGATAAATATCATAACGTTCCTGGAGCTAGAGAATATACACATAGTCTACAATCAATTGAACAAACACGTAAGACATATGAACAATTAAATAGTCTAGAACCAAATGCAACAGTAGCTGTCGTTGGTGCTGGCTTAAGTGGCGTTGAAGTAGCAAGTGAACTTCGTGAAAGCCGTTCTGATTTAAAAATCTATTTATTTGATCGAAAAGATAGAATTTTATTCCCATATCCAGAGAAATTAAGTAGATACGTAGAAGAATGGTTTGTAAAGCATAAAGTTAACATTATACGAAACTCTAACATTACAAAAGTAGAACCAAATATTGTGTACAACCACGATGAACCACTTGAATGTGATGCAATCGTCTGGACAGCTGGTATTCAAGCAAATGAAGTTGTTCGAAACCTTCCAGTTGAACAAGATGGTAGCGGACGGGTTGTCTTAACTAAATATCATAATATTCCAAATAACGATCATGTTTACGTTGTAGGAGATTGCGCAGCACTTCCACATGCACCATCTGCCCAACTGGCTGAAGGTCAAGGAGAACAAATTGTCCAAATATTATTAAAACGTTGGAATAATGAACCACTCCCGGATGAACTACCTGTTATTAAATTAAAAGGTGTTCTAGGATCTCTTGGTAAGAAGCACGGCTTTGGTTTACTAGCAAACCAACCATTAATGGGACGTGTACCGAGATTATTAAAATCTGGTCTTCTTTGGATGTACAAATATCATAAAGGTTAATACTTTACAGGCTGTCTACTATGTAGGCAGCCTCTTTGCATCAGTTTTTAAAAATTATCAGACACATCTTTCTCAATATTTATAATGATTTATTTTTCATTTTCATATTAAAAAATATTGATAAACATTGTATGCTATTTGTAAGTTGTTTTATTATTTCCTTTAAGACCGAATTCATTCGGTCTTATTTTTTATGTGATAAATACTTTTGTAGGAGGCATTACATTCCACTTATGAACTTATCGAAACTAAACAATCGAATAGAAGCGAAAAAGAAAGAGTTAATCTATCTCGTTGAACGATACGGATTCACTCATGATAAAGTGATTTCTTTCAGCCAAGAATTAGATCGTTTACTTAACTTATTAATAAAACTCAAGACGAAGAAAAAACGTTGTTCGTTATAACCATTTTCCCCTCTTTTTTTGATACGATATAACTAGAATCAGAAAGGAGCGATTTATGTTTATATTAAAAGACGTTATATATAAAGATATACTACACATTCCTTATTTACAGATTCAAAAAGAAAAGATTACTTGTATTATCGGTGAAAGCGGAAGCGGAAAAAGCACATTACTTCGCATGTTAAACGATTTACAATCCCCAACATCCGGTACAATTGAATATAACGGAAAGTTAATTTCTGATTATCACCCTATTCAATTACGTCGTGACGTAGTTATGCTTGGGCAAACTCCACCTATTTTTGATGGAACCGTTAAAGACAACCTATTAATGGGACTTCGTCTTTCTGAAAAACCATTTCCAAATGATGATGCCCTGCGGAGTGCATTACAAACCGTTAGCTTAGACAAGCAATTAGAAGATAGCACCTCCTCATTATCCGGCGGTGAAAAACAAAGACTTGCCTTTGCACGTATCGTACTTATGGATCCGCCTGTCTATTTATTAGATGAACCCACTTCAGCATTAGACAGTGATACAGAACGCCGCGTTATGAAACAATTTACTGAACTAGCACGAAAAAAGAAAAAAACAGTTATCTTCATCACACACTCGCAACAACTTCCAAAAGAAATTGCAGACGATATTATTGAAATTAGCAAAACAAAGGGTGCAACTAGAAAGGAAGTGCTCTCAGTTGAAGGGCATTATTGAACTCCAAATTTGGCAACTTGCAGCTGCCTATATTTTCATTCTTATTTTAATTGGACTTGTAAAATTAAAAGGAATACCTCGCGAAAAACAAATCGCGCTCGCAACATTCCGTATGACGATTCAGCTCGTACTTGTTGCATATGTCCTTACATACGTATTTGAAAACAGTAATCCATTTTATACAATCGCTCTCATCACTTCTATTACTACCTTTGCAATTTTTAATATTTATAAACGGGTTAACATCCCAATGTCTAAAGAATTAAAACGAGTAGCCGCCCTTTCCATGGTCGCCGGATCAATTGGGCCACTTCTACTATTTATCTTTGTTATTATCGGTCATGACCCTTGGTATGCTCCGCAATATATCGTCCCTATTACAGGAATGTTAGTTGGGAATGCCATGACTGGTGTTTCTCTTGGTGCAAATACGTTCTTAAACAATATGAAATCGCAAAGAGGTCAAATTGAAGGTGCACTTATGCTCGGCGCAACACCGAAAGAAGCTGCTGCTCCGCTCATTCGAGACGCTTTTGACTCTGCTATTTTACCAACAATTAATTCTATGGTCGGAATGGGAATTATAAGCTTACCAGGCATGATGACTGGTCAAATATTATCCGGTGTATCACCATTCACAGCCATTCAATATCAAATCGCCATCATACTCGGTATTTCTGGAAGTACTGCCTTTGCTGTCATTATCTTTTTACAGCTTGGATATAAAACGTTCTTTAATAAGCGATGTCAGTTGAAAGAGGTTGACTATGATGCGAGGTAAATCGTAACTTTCGCTCAGTAAATGATGCATCGTTCTCGGTGAGTGAAATTATATTAACGATTTTTTCAATATATCTATCATAACTTGCAATATATCAACGATTTTTCAAATATATCTATCATAACTCAGAATATATCAACGATTTTGTACGAAATATCGATTTACCGACAAAAAGTGACATAATAAAAAGAGGAGGCTATTCGCCTCCTCTTCTATTTACTTATGCCTTCTTAACGAACTGTGATTTTAACTTCATAGCTCCGAAACCGTCGATTTTGCAATCGATATCGTGATCGCCATCAACTAGACGGATACTCTTTACTTTCGTACCGATCTTCACAACTGAAGAAGTTCCTTTTACTTTTAAATCTTTAATAACAGTAACAGCGTCGCCATCTTGAAGAACGTTTCCGTTCGCATCTTTTACAACTTTTGCACCATCATTATTTTCAGCTTCTGCTTCTTGGCCCCACTCATGAGCACATTCTGGACATACGAAAAGAACGCCATCCTCATACGTATATTCTGAATTACATTTTGGACAATTTGGTAAAGTAGCCATAAATTTATTTCCTCCGTTCATTATTTATACGTAAAAATCAAAATTGATGTTTACATCTCGATAAATAAAATTTGTATAGCATTTCTTTATAGTGCCACAGTCTCACGTTATTGACAAGCCTACCTCAAATTCTCATTTTTTATTGTATTTTACAAAATTTCAATTCGTATGCCGTTTTCTATTTGCTCTTCCACTAATTTTAAAAATCTTCGTTGTGCATTTTTATTTTTTACGAGCAATCGAACTCTTAGCTTACTTTGTAAATATGAGCGAACTTTGTAGTTCGTAATAAATAACTTTCGATACTTCTTGTCTTCATATATCATTAGAAACCATTCATACTGCTGCAAGTAACGTATGTTAACATCAATCTTTTTCGTGTGTAAACCCGTACTTAAACTAATAGATCCTATTAGAGCTTCTATTCATGCTGAAATCATTTCTCTCCCCCTAATAAACAAAAGAAGAACCTTCGCAAGATTCTTCTTTTCAAAATGAACGAGTTCCCTCTAGAACCCCCAATTATTTTCTTCAATGTAAATTTGATATTCTTCTACTTCTTCTTCACTTAACTTCTTATTATTTTCATATATCTCTTGCCACTCGAAATAATCTTCATCGAAATAAACAGCAAATTTAATTTTCACGTTTTTCTTCTCTGTATAATCATAACCAGTAAACTCTACTACGTCATAATCTTTTTCTTTCTTAACAAACTTCCAAGTTGGATTATCAGTCATAATCTCTAAAGTAACCCCTTCACCGCTTGAACGAACAACGTTTTTAATATTCGGTTCAGTTGGTAAAAAGGACAGCCCGAACGCAGCTAACCCAAACACAATCCCGACTATAACCTGTAAACCAATCATACCAGCAATACTCACGCCACCCTTTGATTGTAAGAAATACGCCTTCTCATGATCAGACGAATCTTCTCCCTTACGAAAAACACGAACAGCATGCTTGTAATATAAACGGTTTCCTTGCCATCCAGTAAATATCATCATTCCTAATTGAAGAACTAAATTAAATGTTACATAAATCCCATCTGGAATATCTATAAAAGGGGGTATAACTATACTAGGTATAGCCAATAACGCAAATATAATAAATAACTTATACATTTTTCGATAAGCTAACCAAAAAGTTGGGAAGAAAAAGGCTACCCAATTCCATGTATTCCCTTGCGCTGGATTTTCTACTTTACCCCACTTAAAGTCATAATAAGCTGTATTCTTTTGAACAACTTTATGTAATTCTTGTGGAGAAATCGTTTCTTGTAAAACAGTGTCCTTCACGTACATCATCCTTTTCTTATTTCTATATACATTTATTGTATATGCACAAAATGAAGGAATCTAACAAAAAGTATACATATTTCATAAAAATGAACGGAAATCGAATATATTCCGACAATTATCCGTTTCTTATTTCATTTTACTTTTAAATATATTAGAATACTTATGAATGATATATTTAATACACTAAGTTAAGCATTTTACATATTTGATAATAAAAATGTTTCACATGAAACTATCTATATTTTGTATTACCTTGCCTCTACACAATGTGTGTAAAGCCTTTTCTACCTACTACACAATACGAAAGACGCCCTTTTCAAAAAGGCGTCTTTTTATAGTTGAAAATTTACTAATAAATAAAACGAATTATTTAATAAATGAATCCCAATTGGAACGAGTAAATTCTTCGTTTTCTTATATGTGTATGCTAAACATATGCCCATACCAAAAATATATAAAATACTCCCTACTGTAAGGGGGTGCCCTAAAGTAAATATGAAAGCACTTATAGCAGCACTACTAAGTGTAGAGAAGCGCTGAGATAATTTCATAAAAAACATACCCCGAAATACAATTTCCTCCCAAATAGGCGCAAAAGTTGTGAGCACAACTACGTATAGAATGATTTCACTTGTAGTAGGTTCTATTACTATATTAGATTCATCCACACCAAGCCCATGTGGTAAAACTACATTTAATACCGCAAGATACATAAGCATTACAATCGTTGTTATTACTATCGTTACATAATGTTTAAGATTATTGAATTGTAATGATTTTATTAAATGTAAGCAGCAATTTCTTGCCGGTGCATACATTACGATAATCATACAAAATGTGAAAGGTGGAATAAGATAATCTACATACCATGGGTATAAGGAAGAATCATATAAAAGGTTCAAAAAACCAATTCCATGCATGACCCCAAAAATAATTAATAGAATGCTAATTACTTGGCGCATACTCATTTGTTCATTCTTTTCTTCATATGTAGCTAATTCTATATTCATCCTATCCCCTCCAGTATAATTAAACTTTTTAAACCATTATATACCAAATTTAACATAAAAAAAGACAATACACCCCACTGTATTGTCCATTTTCTTCCCTACCATTTCTCTCTACACATCTCAATTAAATGCAGTAAGTACCTCTTCGTCATATCTGCCCTTCCCCACCTTGAGAGCATTCGCTTTTCTTTTGGACTCTGTCGTATTCTCGCTACTTCTTTTAATAAAATCTCCCATTCTTCCGCTGAACGTTCTGACAAGTATTGCAATCCTCTATCTTTTGAAACGATTGTTTTATGATCCAGTGTATATAAAATACGTCCCATCGTAACGACAGCTGATTCTACCCACTCTTCTATAAAAAATAAATATGGCTTCTTCGCCTTTTCACTCCAGTACTGTTCTACGTTATATTTCATCGTATTTACTACATCATTCCATTGTATTTGCAGTGGAAGATCTTCTGCTTCTTTTCCGGTAACTGTAATGCCTTGATTTTTCAACGTCCACCATGTGACCGCATTAATGTCCCAATGACCAACATTAGCTTTACCATCTGCACAATACACATACTCGTTCATTTCATCATTGTATTTCCCTAAGTCAGCAAGCGGAATATACATACCGTCCATTCTTTTACCTAGCGTATTATCACTAAGTTTCTTATGTAGTTCCACAAGCTGCTGTTTTTCAGCTTCATTCACGGAATCATTTATCACTGTAACAAAATCAACATCGCTCGTTTCCTTATGAAATGCACCTAGTGCGATGGATCCGTAAATATATACCCCGACTATTTTTTCATCCAAAAAAATTTCTTTTAATTCTACTGTGTACCGCTCCATTAACTGTTGTACTTCCGTTGGTAACGCATGCTTCACTCCATTTTTCATATCTATCCCTCCAATAAAAAAAGCCTTTGCAAATTCGCAAAGACTTCTTGTTTTATAAATATTTCTCGATTTCTTCGTAAACATCCTTCAAACGAGGATTTCCTTCTCCAACAATTTCTCCATTTACAAGAACGACCGGATAAAATAAATCTTCTTCCACTACGCGCTCTGCGAATGCTTTTTTATCCGCATCTTCTTGTTCTTCTTGGAAATCAATATACTCGAAATTAAATTTATTTTCTTGTCCTTCATATTTACGACCAATTGCCGCTTGTAACCACTCAAACGTTTCTGTTGAAGATGGCATTCCAACGCAGCTCGCACAAATTACTTTCGTCCCATACACTTGAACATTAACCATTTCTTCTCCCCCACTTCTTGTCCCAACAGTATATTCAGATGTCTTATTACATAAGCACATCATTTTACAAACTTATTCCATACCCCTATACTGAAAAAACACGATACAAAATTTCGACAATAAAACAAGAAGAGAAAAAATAGATTTTCCCCTCTATCTTGATTATAATAAAACTGATGAAAGGAGTCGATAAAAATGGAAAACCCACATATGCAAGAACAAGTATTAGAAGTATTAGATAAATTACGTCCATTCTTACTTCGCGATGGCGGAGACGTTGAATTAGTAGACATTGAAGAAGGTATCGTAAAACTACGCCTTATGGGTGCATGCGGAAGCTGCCCAAGTTCTACAATCACACTAAAAGCTGGTATCGAGCGCGCGTTACTTGAAGAAGTACCAGGCGTTATCGAAGTAGAACAAGTATTTTAATTAAAAGCGGAAGCGGCTCGTTCAGAGTCACTTGCTAAGAAGAGACCAATTTTGGTCTCTTTTTTTATTCACATAACAATTATTCTTTAACATCATAAAACAAAATTGGAAATCCCTCTCAAAAAATGCGATAATTAATACTATATAGTGAATCGTTCACACATATAAAGTAAAAAACATAGGGGGACGACAGATGCCAAAAATGGGGAACACTTTTTTAACAATTCAAGAACTAGAAAAGAAAAAAGAATATTTATTAGGCCTTTCATCCGTTATACCAACATGGAATACAAGCTATCAATTTTTATTTAAAGAAATTCAGCAAGAATTACTGGGTAAAGTAAATGAAAAACTCGAAGGGCATCAATTCGTTTTAAATATATGTGCAGATCAGCAGGTAGGGGCATAATGTATTACATAAAATTGTGGTATAAAAAAGAGACCTCCATCGGTCTCTTTTTTATATTTTTAAGATAGCCAATCTAATTTTCTAATCCCGAGCTTATCTACTGGTAAACGAAGTGAACCATAAAAATGCTTCATAAATTGCTCTGAGCGGTTCACATCGTGTAAAATGGCTTCTAAGCGATCTCTATATATGCTTTTTTGTTCTTCGTTTCCAGTTTGGTAATATCGTTCGACCGTTTCAAAATAGTGCAGCGGGAACAGGAGCCTTGCAAATAATAAGCGCCAGCCAAATGAGGATAGCGAATAATTCCGTTCATAATCTGTAACAAATTGAACGATTGTTTGCTCCCAGTCTTTCTTTTTTTCTATCGTCATATGGCGGATCCATTCTGCAATATCTCGACTCGGGTGATCATATACCCAATCAAAAGGGAGTTTGAGCCGCTTCGTTTGATGCCATAATAAAGGTGTGAATCGTTCTTGGCAAATTGTTGCTGCATCCGTTAGTTGCGGCGTATCATCCATTTCTGTATCGACAACATATTGAATGGCATTTTCTGCAACTCCTAAGTAATACGGGAAGGATTCAATAAACAATTGATCGAATACATCTGAAGGGTGGTTCATCACTTGTGATTGCCAAAACTTTTCTAATTGATCGAGCCTTTTTTCCCATAACGCTTTCCATTCACCAATTCGGCTTAATTGCTCAATTTCTTCTGGAAAGAATGCACCTCGTTTATGGAATATAGAAAGCTCACTTCCTAATGACATAGCATGTCGTTCTAACGTGCGCATACCTTTTAATAAGCAGTAATTTTGTTCTTCTATCTCACTTACATAGTAGCCGTGTATAGTCGGAACGAAAGTCGCTACAGTTATATCCCCTTGCTGGTTCATATAATCACTGAGCTTTTTCATCTCTACAAGTACTTCTTCCTCCATTTCTCCAATTGGAACAAGTACATAAATTTTGTTGCGAATCCAAAAGCTTTTATAGGGGCCAAGGGGGATTAATTCTTTAACATGCATGTGATAATGCTCATAAATATGCTGAATCATCGCAGTCGCCACCTATGGTTTTTCTTTATATATATGAGCTTGTGCTCGCCTTTCATTCCTATGCACATGATAAAGCAACGAAACGTATACAAATACTAAAAAGAAAAAAAGGTGATAAACATGAAAGAATCAAATCAACTACAAGAAAGAGCATTAAAACTATTACAAGAACGCGGTGTAACAATTGACGATATTGCTGAACTTGTTCATTTTCTTCAAAAAAAATATCATCCAAATTTAGAGATGTCAGAATGCCGTTACAATGTAGAACGTGTACTATCAAAACGTGAAGTACAAAACGCACTGATTACTGGTATCGAGCTTGATGTCCTTGCTGAAAAGGGAATGCTAAGTGAACCGTTACAAGATATTGTAAAACGTGATGAAGGCTTATACGGAATTGATGAAGTTATCGCACTTTCTATCGTGAATGTGTACGGCTCTATCGGTTTCACGAACTTTGGATATATTGATAAATTAAAACCTGGTATTTTAGAATACTTAAATGATAAATCAACTGGAAAGGTGCATACGTTCCTTGATGATATCGTTGGCGGAATCGCTGCCGCTGCTTCAAGCCGTTTAGCGCACCGAGCTGAGCACTCAGAATAATAGTGTTTTCTAGGCCGTCAGGTTCATGCTGACGGTCTTTCATATTCCATCAGCATAAATTCTCTTCCGCGACTCAAAAAAATAGGCCCTTGCTTAAATCCGATATTTTTATATAACGTAATCGCTCTTGTATTAAATGTCGCTACGCTTAATCGAAACATTTTTGCATTAAACTCTTTCGTGGCAAACGCTATTCCAGCTTGGAAGAATTCTTTCCCCATTCCTTTCCCGGTTAACGCCGGCTTCATGCCAAGTCCGATATCAATCACATCTTCTCCACCATATAAATGAGCATCTCTTCCACCTGGTACTTGTGCATTTGCTCCAAAACAAAAATAACCGATGAAGTCTCCTTGATCATTACAACAACCATAATACGTTCCATCTAATAGCTCTTCCATTACTTCTTTCTCGCCTGAAAAACTATATAAATTATATGGTTCCTCGTACGTCCAAGTATTTATCTCATTTGCTTCTTCCTCTGTTAATTTATGTATATCCACTTTCTCTTTCCCCCTATTATATTTCTATTAACAATATTCGATATTCATCTTATAATTCATCTTTCTCAATATATTTTTTAAATTTCTCGCTTCATTTTTATGGAAGATTTTTCTTATTATGTTACGATTAAACAGAATCATTATAAATAAGGTGGTGACAATTTGAATTACTTTTCTTATCTCTCCTCGGAAGAACGGCAAAATTTTTTCTATAAAGAACCTCTTAGTTTTTCAAAAAATATAGGGAAAGAACAACTAGCTTACGCACTAGGTGCCACACTATATACTCCTGGCACGAAAGAAACGATTGCGGAAGATATAATTAGAAGGAAACATGTGGATTCTATCTCAATTATTCTTTGTCTAGAGGACGCTATCAGCGATGAGGAAGTAAAACTTGCAGAGCAAAACATCGTCGTTCAAATACAGCAAATCGCTAACTTAGTCAGTGCCAACATACTAAATCAAGCAGACATCCCACTTCTTTTTATTAGAGTTCGACAGCCAAGTCAAATGAAGAAAATTGTTACTGAATTAGGTAGTGCTGTTCATTGTTTATGTGGTTTTGTCTTTCCAAAATTCACACCGATTAACGGAAAGACTTATATCGATCAGCTTGCATATATAAACGAGTTATACTCATTATCGCTATATGGCATGCCGATTTTAGAATCACCCGAAATTATGTATAAGGAAACACGGGCAGAATCATTATTACAAATAAAGGATTTACTAGATTCTTATCACGATTACATCTTAAATGTACGTATTGGTGCTACTGATTTTTCAAGTATATTTAGTATTCGGCGCAATAAATACACACCTATCTATCATATTACTGTTGTCCGTGATTGTATTTCAGACATTATTAACGTTTTCTCAAGGGCAACAAATGAATATATTATTTCAGGATGTGTATGGGAATATTTTTCTAATGATCATGAAGAAGGGCTTATTCAAGAGGTATCACTTGACCATGCAAATGGCTTAATCGGAAAGACAGTTATTCACCCATCTCATATTAAAGTTGTACAGGCAATGCACATTGTCACAATGGAAGATTATTTAGATGCGAGATTAATTTTACAAAATGCAGATACGTATAATGGAGTGCTAAAAAGCAGTTTTTCTAACAAAATGAATGAAGTAAAACCTCATTATGGCTGGGCTCGCAAAACCATTTTAAAATCTAATATTTACGGGGTGCTACATGAAAACAAACAATTCACCGATCTCCTTATTGCAAATGCAAAGCAACACGTATAACGTTTTAAATAATATACAAGTTCATGTAGAAGTACGTGATAATCCATATAATTTAGCGCTAGACAATCTTTTTCAAATGGCTGCGAGAATAAATAAGAAACGTAGTTTTTTATTTGTGAGTACAATCCTTGGAAAGCATCTTCCTACTAAACCTGCAGTCTCTCTATCAAGTGGAGTTGCTCTCGCTGCAAGATATATGGAAATACTACATAATATTTCTCATCCATTTCAAAAAGAAATTTTAAATCTCATTTCATTAGAAATTGATGAAATCCCAGAGGAAGTATTTCGTTATCAATATCCTCTGCAAGAAGAAGTTTTGTTCATCGGATTCGCTGAAACAGCGACATCACTTGGTCATTCTATGTTTCAATGCTTTCAAAATGCAAAGTATGTACATACAACTAGGGAATCGATACCCCACCTAGAATCTGTCATTACATTTGAGGAAGAACATTCTCATGCAACATCGCACCGTTGTTATGTAGATGAAAGCTTTTTTCAAAACAACAATCCAATTGTTCTCGTAGATGATGAGATGACAACAGGAAAAACAGCATTAAATATTATTAGATCTATTCAAAATAAATTCCCACGAGAAGAATATATAATTGCTTCTTTATTAGACTGGCGTTCTCATACTAATAGAAAACAATTTAAACAATTAGAAGAAGAACTTCAAATTAAGGTTCATGTTATTTCTTTATTAGAAGGCAGTATTCATACAACTGGCCAACCATTAAATATTGCAAAAACAAAGATTCAAATTGAAGAAACAAAACCTGATTTCAAAAAACATACCCTTACCTGCCCAAAATCACCCTATACATCAAATTATATAAAATATACTGGGCGATTTGGCATTTCAGCATATGAACAAAAGCACATTCATTCTTTCGCCCAAGAAGCAGGAAAAACTTTAAAAAGAGAAAGAATTGGAAAACGAACACTCTGTCTCGGAACGGGTGAATTTATGTATATTCCAATGAAAATTGCTGCTGAAATGGGTGAAAATATTTTATATCAATCTACAACAAGAAGCCCTATCCATCCTGTTTCAAATGATGTGAACTACGCCATTCATAATCATTTCTCATATCCAAGTCCTGAAGATTCTACTATTACAAATTACTTTTATAATATTTCACCTCATGATTACGATGAAGTATTTGTTTTCATTGAGCGTGATTTAGGGGAAGAAGCCCTATCTCCTCTTCTACAGCAGTTACAAACAGTTATTCCTTTTATTCATATCGTCTCATTTTCAAATAGCATAGAAAAGGAAGGTTGATAATTATGGTAAAAGTAAATTCTCATATTAGTAGTTACAATCGAAATGATGCTATTTTTCTATTAAAAGATATCAGTGATTTAATGAAAGAAAGTTCCACGGAAACTAGAGAACAAGCAATTCAAGCTGGCACACATTATTCCGAAATGTTACCAATGGAATATAAACCATCTAAAGCATATATGGATTTATTCTTTTCTTCCCTTCAACAATACAAACACAAACTAGCCATCGCTGTTGGAGTTGTCGCCGAACAGATTATACAAGCTAAAGGAACTAACCTTATCCTCGTTTCATTAGCTCGTGCTGGTACACCTATTGGCATTCTTATCAAACGCTACATACGCTATCAATACAACCTTGATGTACCTCACTATTGTATTTCTATTGTTCGCGGACGCGGTATTGATGAAAATGCACTCCATTATATTTTGGAACATCACCCTAAAGAAACAATTCAATTCATTGATGGGTGGACTGGGAAAGGTGCAATAAAAAAAGAATTAGAATATGCAGTACACACATTTAACGAACGAAATAATACACACATTTCTCATTGTATGGCTGTGCTTGCTGATCCCGGTTACTGTACTTCAATTTACGGTACACGTGAAGATTTTCTTATTCCTAGCGCTTGCTTAAATGCAACAGTCTCTGGACTCATTAGCCGCACTGTACTAAATGACACCTATATCGGTCCAAATGATTTTCATGGTGTTAAATATTATAAAGAGCTAGAACAAGAAGACTTATCAAATTTATTCGTTGATGAGGTAACAGATTTATTCCCTTCTGTTCATTCTCATATAGATAATCAATTACGTTATATTACTTCAACTTACACTAATCCCTCTTGGCAAGGATTAAAAGATATACAGTCTATCCAAAATCACTTTGAAATTGACGATATTAACTTAATTAAACCAGGAGTCGGTGAAACAACTCGCGTATTACTCCGGAGAATACCGTGGAAAATTTTAATACGCAAGCAAAACAATCCCGATTTAAAGCATATTTTACTTCTCGCTAAAGAAAAGAATGTCCCTATTGAAATCTATGAAAATATGGCTTATTCATGTTGCGGGCTCATTAAGCCTCTTAAGAGGGAAACGATATGATTTTCGCCAGTGATCTTGATCAGACGCTTATTTATTCCCGGAAATCGTTTCGTGCCCCTATAGAAGATGAATCAATTCAACTCATTGAAACTTTAGATGGGAAAGAAATTTCTTTCATATCACATAAAACCATTTCACTACTAAAAAAATTACAACTGCACTCACATTTCATCCCAGTTACAACAAGAACTATTGAGCAGTTTCAGCGGATTGCTTTATTCCAAGACGAAATCATTCCCGAATACGCCATTACAAGTAATGGTGGTAATATCCTTCATAACGGGAAACAAGATGGTACTTGGAACAGGACAGTAAAAGAAAGACTATCGGCTGAATGTATAGAGAGAAACGACATACTAAAGGAATTTGGACAAATAGCTCATAAAGATTGGGTTATATCACAAAAAACAGCCGATGATCTATTCCATTATTGCATTATTAAACGGGAGAACATTCCTTATGATGAATTATCATCTTTTACTTCCTGGTTAGACAAACAAGGCTGGAATCATTCACTTCAAGGCAGAAAGCTATACTTTGTACCAAAACCAATTAACAAATGGGACGCCGTGCAATATATAAAAGAAATTTTGCAAATAGATACGATTATTACAGCTGGGGATTCTTTACTTGATTTATGCATGCTTGAAAAGGCGAACCATGCCTTCGCACCACTTCATGGTGAGTTAGGGGCAATGCATGATAACTTACAACCTCATATTTTAAAAACAGACGCAATTGGCATATATGCCGCAGAAGAAATCGTAAATAAATCACTTCAAATTATTCACAGTTCATTACCTACCCCATGATCATAATATGCACAATTGCATACGCACCACAATTAAACAAGTGGTACAATTTATTTGAATCGCTGTTGCTACACTTCTTGATTAAAGAAAAGGCGTTAACACGGAAATTAGCGTCTTATCAACCTCAAGCAATTGGCACATTTTGTCATCTTAAAAGACACTCCAAGAGTGTCTTTTTTTCTATATCTCACAAGGACTTACTCATTTCAAAGTATGCATACATAAAATAATGTAAATATTACACGCATGCATCACTTTCTAAAAGTTATAAAGTAGATTCAAAATAAAAAAGCACTCTTAACTAGAGTGCTTTTTACTTTCAAACAAGGAGGCTACATATATGGATAGTACTCTCGTATTTAACTTCGGCATTGGTATTGTCATTATTTTATTTGTCTTTTTTGTACTTTGTATGAGCGGGGTATAAAAAGGCGATTTTCGGGCGTCTTTTTATACATACATATGTATTACTTGACTTCTATAAAGGTAGTAACCATAATAGTTACATATATACAAATAACTATTCACATATCCACAAATAGGAGGAAGAAAAATGAAACATGTAATCGTTTATGCACACCCGAATACAGAAAGCTTCAACCATGCGATTTTAGAAACGGTAAAAAGTGAATTAGAAGGAAAAGGTCACGAAGTACGCGTTCGCGATCTATACGAATTAAACTTTAATCCAGTATTAGGCGCTTCCGATTTCATCTCATTTTCTCAAGGAAATACACCAGAAGATATTAAAAAAGAACAAGAACATATCTCTTGGGCTGACAGCATTACATTCATTTATCCAGTTTGGTGGGCGGGGCTTCCTGCTATTTTAAAAGGATACGTTGACCGTGTGTTTAGCCATGGATTTGCTTATGCTTACGGTGAAAACGGCATTGAAAAGTTATTAAGCGGTAAAAAAGGATTGTTATTATCTACAATGGGCAATACGAAAGAAGCATACACAGCAGGCGGCATGTTTGATGCAATGAAGAAAACAGCGGATGTTGGTATTTTTGAATTTACAGGCATTGAAACAATTGAGCATACATTCTATACAAGTGTTCCTTCTGTGGATAACAGTGTGCGTAAACAATATCTTGAAGAGGTTAAAGACGTTGTGAATCGTGCGTTCTAATAAAAAACTCCGGTTGTTAAAACCGGAGTTTTTTTATTTCATCATTAATTTCGGAATATATCTTTGAAGAATGCTTTCTAATTCATTCATATCTTCCTGTCTAATAAGTAAGTTCACATTGTCATTCATTTTTTCTCGCCCGCGATATAAAAATATATTTTCTTTTGGATTTTCCCATGTTGATGTTTTATAGCCTTTCAATTCTTCATATGAATAAAAGTTTAATCCATCTATTACACCTTTTTCATATATTTGTACACTTTTAATAAGGTGTATAGCTATTAAAGTCATAAAACAACTTGCTACAGCATAAATACCTAGCTGAATAAAAAACTGTTCAACTGTATCAATATCGCCACTTACGTACTGAGCATATATATACATACATTGTCCAATGAAATATGCTGGTCCAAGTAATGCAATCCAACGTCTTCTCACCCGAGGATACATTGCAATAAGTTTTCCTGCGCTTTTTTTCATTTCATTTATTTTATATATTTTCCATAGAACAAAGAACAAAACACATAATGTAAAAACAAGCATAATACATGACATCCAGTACATTCTTATCCCTCCCTTATATCAATACATTTAAATTCTACATTTTATATACCTATAGTACATATGCAATTATGCATAAAAAAACAGGTAACCTCTTCGGTTACCTGCATTTCATTACATCTTCTCAATCCACTCCGTCAAGTTATGCACAACTTGCGTTGGTTGTACTTCGTATTCTGTTAACTTCTCCACAGTTGTGACTCCAGTGTGGACAAGAAGGGTATGCATGCCAGCATTTATTCCTGCTAAAATGTCTGTATCGTAGTTATCCCCAACCATTAATGCTTCATTTTTTTCTATGCCAAGTACTTTTAAAGCTTGTTCCATAATGATTGATTCTGGTTTTCCGATAAAGATTGGATCCACACCTGTTGATACTGCTACAACTGATGTTAATGAGCCGTTACCTGGTAATAATCCGCGCTCAGTCGGAATGGCAATGTCTCCATTTGTGGAAATAAACGTTGCGCCGTTACGCACAGCAAGACATGCTTTTGCTAACTTTTCATATGTGATGTCACGATCTAAACCAACAACAACGAAATCAGGATTTTCATCCACAAGTTCAAATCCTTTTTCCACAAGTGCATCGTGTAAGCCTTCTTCACCAATCATATATACAGTTGCGTCTTGTTTACGTTCATAAATGAAGTTCGCAGTCGCCATACTCGTTGTGAATACTTGCTCTGCTTTCGCTGGAATATCGAAACGAACAAGTTTTTCTGCCACTTGTTCTGGTTTACGCGTTGAGTTATTCGTAACGAATAAATAAGGAATGCCGCGCTCTCCTAATGCTTTTACGAAGTCGCTTGCCTCTTCAATTTGTTCTTCTCCGCGATACATCGTACCGTCTAAGTCAATTAAGTAACCTTTATACATCGATTATGTCTCTCCTTCTATGCTAACGTTCTCACCTTATCATACCACTCTTATATTACCCGCTTTTTCAAAAGAAAAAAACGCTTTACCTAAAAGCGCCCCATAACATTCATTTTTTCTCTTTTACTTGGTAAGAACAACTACAATCGCCCTCACACATATTTGCTAACGTCTTTACATCTGCTCCTGCAAATAAACGCTTATACATCTCTTTTTCATCTTCGCATACTTGCGGGAATCTCTCTGCAATTTCCTTTAACGGACAGTTTTGTTTTTCAATTACGAAAGAATTCTCTCCATCTCTCTTTATTTGAACCATATAACCGTTTTTCTCTTGCATAGCTGCTATCTCTTGCACTTTATATGCTAAATTCTTTTGATTACTTACTCTCTTTTGTAACTGTTCTTCCATTCGCTTCGTTCTCTCTTTTAAAACGTAACGAAGTATTTTTTCATCACCCATTCGAGCTAAATCTTCTAGCATATCAATCGCAAATTGCTTATACTCTTTCGGGAATGTATCTTCTCCCTTTTCACTTAATCCATACAAATAAGTTGGTCTTCCGACATGTTGCCTTACCATCTTAGAATAAATAAGTCCGTCTTTCTCAAGATTACTTAAATGTCTTCTGATTGCCATTTCTGTAATCTCTAAAACGTCAGCTAATTCAGCTACTGTGTGCTCTCCCTTTACTTTCAACAATTGTACAATCTCGTCTTTCGTAGTACGTGCTTCCCCCATACTTCACCCTTCTCCCTTTTCTTTCTCACATACAATATAAGATCCCCAAAAGGCATTCTCTGGGGATCTTATAAGCATAATTATTCTGGTACAAATGCAGATACAGGTCCTAATTCCTTTTCTAAATAACTGCGAACATTTGCTGGGTATTTCTCTACCACTGCAATATGTTTTTGAATCGTCTTATATAATTCATCATGATTCATTTGAATATAGTCTTGCGTAAGCATTTTTCGAAGAAGGATAATTTCTTTCATCCCTTGTCCATCTTCTTCACTTATCACTCGCTCGTCCATTAAAATATCAATAATATCTTCATAGCTTCCTGGATCGCGCATAATAAATCCATCAATCATCGCATTCCCGGCATCTAATACAGTATCAATAATAAGATGGGCTATGCGCTCTAATGCGTAAAATTCAAACTCGGTTTCATATATCTTTTTCTCTTGAAATGTACTTGTTGCTCGTTCTAAACATACTAGCATTTGTTCTATTTTCTTTCTGTCTACAAAATACATGAATGTCACCTACCTGGAAATTAAAGCATTTACATTTTAATTGTAACGCTTTCTTCTGAAAAAATCGACAATTTTTCGAATTCACCTTTTCTCCGTTATTTGTTATAGTTATATTTGTATGATTTTTGAAATTGGAGGAATGGAATCTTGGAACGTGAACTCGCACTAGAAATTGTCCGTGTAACAGAAGCAGCAGCCCTAGCATCCGCACAGTGGATGGGCCGCGGAAAGAAAAATGAAGCAGATGATGCAGCAACTACAGCAATGCGTGATATGTTCGATTCAGTAAACATGGCAGGTACAGTTGTAATTGGTGAAGGAGAACTTGATGAAGCACCGATGTTGTATATTGGTGAAGAACTAGGAACAGGTAACGGTCCAGAAGTAGACATCGCCGTTGATCCATTAGAAGGTACAAACATCGTTGCAAAAGGTCTTGCAAATGCAATGGCAGTTATTGCAATCGCAGACAAAGGGAACCTTCTTCATGCTCCTGATATGTACATGGAAAAAATCGCGGTTGGTCCAAAAGCAGCTGGTAAAATTAGCTTAGATGATCCAATTGAAAAAACAATTGAAATTGTAGCAGAAGCTAACAATAAAAAGATTCGCGATCTAACAGTTATCGTTCAAGAACGTGAACGTCATCAAGATATTATTGACCGTGTTCGTGCAAAAGGTGCACGCGTAAAATTATTTGGTGACGGTGATGTTGGTGCGTCAATCGCAACAGCACTACCTGGAACGGGTATCGACTTATTCGTAGGTATTGGCGGAGCTCCAGAAGGTGTTATTTCTGCAGCAGCATTAAAGTGCCTTGAAGGTGAAATGCAAGCTCGTTTAGTTCCAATGAACGAAGAAGAAGAAGCTCGTTGTCGTGAAATGGGATTAGAAGATCCTCGTCAACTTCTTATGTTAGATGACTTAGTATCTGGGGATGATGCAATCTTCTCAGCAACTGGTGTATCTGCTGGTGAGTTATTAGACGGTGTTAAATTCCTTGGTGGAGATTTAGCTGAAACATACTCTATCGTAATGCGTTACAAAACAAGAACAGTACGATTCATTAAAACGCATCACCATTTAGATCATAAACCACACTTAAACTTAGATATTTAATAAAGGAGCCATGTGTATGGAAGAACGTTTCTTTCTGTACGACGATACTGTCGCTACAAAAACTCGTTTCGTTAGCTTTATGGGAGAAAATGAGCGTCACGATTTAGCGCTTTTATACTCTGATCGTCATTACGGTAAAACAATTGTCCTTGATATGCAGCGCAATAAATTTGCAATCATCGGCGCTGACGATTTAAACGAACCAGGCTACTTAGAGCACGCATTTTCTATGACTGAAGAAATTGCAGAAGAACTACGCTCATTTTTATTTGAACTTATATAATTTATCTTAGGCACCAGCTGTTTTAGCTGGTGTTTTTTCATTGTAATTATTTTTAATTTTCAAACTAATATGTTATAATTAAGAATAAATCTATTTGGATAGAAAGGACGTTATCTACGTATGCCAACATTTACTTTGTAATGGACCAGCAATTGGATAGCATTACTCTCAAAAAAGCACCATGCTTTTTCAAGGGAGTAGTCTGCCCATTCCCATTACAAAGGAACGTAACGCATCTGTAGTATGATGTTTACGGAGGTTCCTAAGGGAACCTCCTTTTATTTTTGTCTTTTTCTCATGTCTTCATACTACAAGACATCCAAATAGCTGTATTACGTTTCTTTGCCACTACTATAAGAGGTGAAGAAAAATGCAGAAAGTACAACTTTCTTGGAGTTTATATGAAAATGAGCAAAACACAATCGAAAAGTATTGTAAAAATTGCAGACGCACTACCTTATTTACTGACACGAATATTCGTAGGCATAACGCCAACGGAAAAAACATATACCGCTTTGCCATTTATAAATGTCCGAAAGATCATACGTGGAATCAAAAACTTCGTATTTATAAATCATTTACTGATCATGTGGAAACAGTCGATATGCCTCAGCAAGATCAAACGGAAACAACTACTACCATTTCCATTACACAGCATAAAGAAAGTGGCGTAGCTGAAATTACAATTGTATTAGATATCGTTTTCGGTTCCCACCGAATGGATAAAGCCTTATCCACATATATTTCCGACTGGAGCCGTACACGCATTGTGGATAAAATTAAAAACGGAGATATTCAATTGAACGGACAACAAATGAAACCAAATACAATACTATCTGAAGGAGATTATATCTCGATTTGTTTATAATGCAAAAAATCCTCTTACAATCGTAAGAGGATTTTTTTATTTCTTCATTTTTCGTAATACGAAATGTGCGCAACCGAAGTTACAGTACTCGTATAAATACTCCGTTAACGTACTAATTTTCGTATCATATGTCGCACGTTGGTTACTATCATCAAAGAATCCGCGCAATCTAAGTTGCTCATATCCCCAGTCTCCAACGATATAATCATATTTATTTAAAATTTCTGCATAGCGCTCTTTAAATGCTTCTTCACTAAAACCGTCACGAAAGTTTTTAATTACTTCGTACTGCACATTATTAATGCTCACCGTAGCATGAATCTCTTGCTTTTGCTCCATCATTAACTTCCTCTCTAAGCATTCTTCTTTTTATCGTATCACAAAGCATAACAACCAACAATTTCAAATACAAAAAATTGCAAATTAGTACATGCTATGGAGAAGGAGGTGATACATCGTGAAAAAACAAATTTTACTTTCCCTTCTCACTATTTCCTTATTTGCAGGCTGCCAATCAGCGAACAAAGCTGAAATGGAACGTGAAGAAGGAAGCCGTGTTCTTGTTTCCAATAAAAACGACATGTATCATACGGAAAATACAAATACACGGCTCACAAGAGTCGGCTATTCATCTAAACAAAAGCATGAAGTATCTAACAAACAAGTAGGAGCCATTAACCGTGAGAAAGTTGCTGAAATGATTACAAGTATGACAGTCAAACTTCCTGACGTTACAAACGCTGCTACGCTCGTTACCGATGATGAAGTATTTGTTGTATACCGTGCAAACACAACGGATCCAAAACTCGTAGCAGATCAAGTATATAGAGCTGCTTTGTCCATCGTCCCTCGCTATTATAAAGCATATGTATCAACAGACCAAAAGTTGATTTCCCAAATTCAAGGTCTTCAATCTGGCGCATTAAATGATACAGAATATACGCAAAGCCTCGATATGCTAAAACGTGAAATGAGTAAAAATCCTCATTTGAACAATACGGGAGATCAGACTTTGAATGATATGATTAAAAAGTAAAACAGGTGGAGAAAATCTCCACCTGTTTTACTTTTTATTTTTTATTACGATCCGCATAAACCTCCATCGCATCACACATAAACTGAGCTAACCCCTCACCAAACTTATCGATATTTTTCATGAAGCGCTCATCAGCGACATACATTTGACCGAGTCCTTTAAAAGCATCTAATGAATATGCACCGAAGTTTTGCAAGTAATCGTACCACACTCCGATTGCTTCTTGTGCCTCTTTAGAATCTGGTGCTCCGTGTCTAAGCGCTGCTAAATTTCTATAAATAGCATTAAACTCCTCTTGGTTCTCTTTTGACATACCTTTTGCATATTCGTTCGCTTTATCTACAGCTGCGTCTCCCCATTTTTCCCGTGCTTCTTCTTCATATGGGTTATGGCTGAAATCGAATCCTTCAAATTTCTCTTTATTCGTCATTTCAATCTCTCCTTTTGTATGCTGAATTGTTTTATCAATCGTCGCAATCACCTTATCTAATCTAGCACGCTTTTCAAGAAGCATTTTCTTATGAAGCTGTAGTGCCTCTTCGCGATCAAATGATGGACTCATGATAATCTCTTTAATTTTTTTCAAAGGGAAGCCAAGCTCTTTAAAAAACAAAATTTGCTGCAATGTCTCTAAATTTTCATTGGAATACAGACGATATCCAGACTCTGTCGTCTCGTCTGGGGTTAACAACCCAATTTCATCGTAATGATGCAGTGTGCGCACACTAATTCCAACTAAATCAGCTACTTCTTTTACTCTCATTGTCATTTGTATCTCCCCCTTAATACATACGATAAAGTATGACGCAACGTTAGAGTCAATAAGTAAATTCATTTTATCTTAAAAAGTTTCATCTCTCCTATATTTCATGCATAATAGATATGTACATATATTAGAAAGCGGTGAAAGTATGGTTTCAAATACTGTAATTGCCAGCATCATCTTTCAACTCATTGTCTCGATTCTGGTCCCAATTATTGTACTCGTTTATTTCCGTAAAAAATATAATATGAGTTGGAAAGTGGTCGGCATTGGTGTTCTTATCTTTATCGGATTTACCCAAATTCTTGAAACACCATTCCACCTATTTATGCGCGGTAATCCAACAATCGCTCCATTTTTAGAAAATCCGTTTGTCTTCGCAATTTATGGCGGATTGACTGCTGGTATTTTTGAAGAATTAGGACGCTTCGTTGCCTTCTTCTTCTTACTAAAAAAATATCTAGAATATAAAGATGGCTTCGCTTATGGAATTGGTCACGGCGGAATTGAATCTATTTTAATTGGCGGTTTTTCTGCATTACAAGCATTAATCTTTGCTAATTCTATTAACGATGGTAGCTTCGCTCGACTGATTGAACAAAAACCCGAGCTGAGCATTTTACAGGACATGTTAATTCAGCAACCTGCCTACTTATACTTCCTTGGTAGCTTAGAAAGAATTATGGCACTCGTGCTTCAAATTGCCTTTACAATGCTTGTTTTATACGCAGTAAAACAGAAGAAATATATCTTCCTAGTATACGCTATACTATTCCACGCATTTGTAGACTTTTTCGCGGCACTTTACCAAACAAAAACAATCAATATCTTCGTTGCAGAAGGAATTACACTTCTTTGTACAATTGGCGCTGTCGTTCTTATTCGCAAAATGAAAGCGAAATTAATGAGTGTACCGGAGTAAAAAATAAACCACCGATTGGTGGTTTATTTTTTATGGATTGTCGCAATGGTGATAGCTTTTTCCTTCTTGCAGCTCCCTCTTTGTTTCTGCATCTATAACGATATATTTATGAAACTCTTCTACTTCATTTTGAGAAAAGGAAGCAAAAAAATAAACTTGGCGATCAGGATGAACAAAAAAATCTTGAAGCATCACACTACTCCGACAACCCACGGCTGTTTTTTGTAGGAAAGAAAATTCTTCATCGGGCACTTCTTTAAATAAGATTTTTTTTCGAACACTATATGCTGCATTATTGTATTCTTTATAGATTTTCTTATCTAACTGTTTATAAAAAATATCCTCACTCACAAATGACTTATTTCGATTGCTTGGATAATTTACTTTGTGATTCGACTCTGCATAAGTTGTGGACAAGTGTATAAAAAAACAAAGACTAACTACAATACATATCATTTTATTCATGATTGCACCTCAAATGTTCATTATCCACATTACTTTTCCACATATTTAAATCCATATGCCGTTTTCCAAGAAAAAGGAATTATTTCCACATTTGTCGAAGTATATAGCGTCAACTTGAAAGATGGGGATGAATTATGAAGAAAATTATTGTAATACGACATTGTTCAGCAACTGGGCAAAAACGTGATGCTGAATTAACGACCGATGGAAAAGACCAAGCAAATACCCTTGCTACATTCCTCTTAGAAAATCATCTACAAATCGATCATATTATTTCAAGCCCATTTGTCCGAGCTATCGATTCCATTCGGCCCTATGCGCTCCAAGCTAACTTATCTATCCAAGAAGATGAACGATTAACTGAACGCATATTGAGCAACGTTCCAATGGATGATTGGATGCAAAAACTAGAATCTACTTTTACAAATATAGATATTGCCTTTTCAGGCGGAGAGTCAACAAAACAAGCAACAGACCGTGCCATATCGCTTATTCAAGACGTTTTACAATTAAACCATACGACAACACTACTTGTTACACATGGCAATTTACTTACGCTCATTTTAAAGCATTTTGATCATACGATTGGCTTTAATGAATGGAGAACTTTAACGAATCCTGATATTTACGAAATTACAATCGACGAACAATGTATCATAAAACGCTTATGGGAAGCATCGTCCAAGTAATATCCCTTTCCAAAACATTCAGTTGACGCCACGAGAAGAAACTGTACTAATAATAGAAAGGGGTATCACTCCATATGTACGAAGATGTACTTGCTCTACTACATAAAACAAATGTTTCTTATGAAAAATTTGAACACGAACCAGTACTCGATTATGAGACAGATCGGATTGTACGTGAGAGACTCGGCTTACAAGGCACTCCAAGTAAAAGCTTATTTTTAAAATCAAAGTCTGGAGATTATTACGTATTTTTTACGTTAGAGGGCACAAGACTCAACCGGGGAGAAATGAAAGAACTAACAGGAGAACGGTTATCTCTCTGTTCTCCTGATGAACTGCGAGACAAAACTGGTTGTACGCCGGGATGTGTGGCTCCTTTCGGATATTCACACGATGTAACAATTATTGTGGATAACGCTATTTATACGTACGATAAAATTTTAATTACACCTGGTGTACCTGAATTTACAATTGAATTATCCACAGAAGAATTAAAAAAGATTTTATTAACATGTCCAAATACCGTTTTAGAGTATAAACAAAAAGAGAGCTAATCGTTAGCTCTCTTTTTTCATTATTTAGCTTCTGCTGTTTTTTCTTTTGCAGAACGTACTTGCTCGTCCGCATGGTAAGAAGAACGCACAAGTGGGCCAGCTTCACAGTGGCTAAATCCTTTGCTAAGTGCAATTTCTTTAAGCTCTGCAAATTCTGCTGGTGGGTAATATTTAAGAACTGGTAAATGCTTCTTAGATGGTTGTAGGTATTGCCCAAGAGTTAAAATATCCACATTGTTTGCACGTAAGTCATCCATTGCTTCAATTAAATCTTCTCTCGTTTCACCTAAGCCCACCATAATGCTCGATTTAGTTGGAATATCAGGCTGCATTTCTTTCGCTCGACGTAAAAACTCTAATGAACGTTCATATTTTGCTCTAGCGCGAACTCGGTCAGATAATCGACGTACTGTTTCAATGTTATGGTTTAAAATATCTGGTTTTGCATCCATTAACATTTTTAAGTTTTCTTCTACTCCACCCATATCAGATGGTAATACTTCGATAGACGTGAATGGATTTTTACGACGTACTGCTCGTACTGTTTCAGCAAAAACAGCTGCTCCCCCGTCCTTTAAATCATCACGTGCAACCGCTGTTATAACAACGTGCTTTAAGCCCATTTGTACTACTGAATCTGCCACGCGTTCTGGTTCTTGTAAATCAAGCTCAGTTGGTAAGCCTGTTTTAACCGCACAAAAACGACAAGCACGTGTACAAACCGCACCTAAAATCATAAATGTTGCTGTTTTTCTTACAGCCCAGCATTCATGAATATTCGGACATTTTGCTTCCTCACAAACGGTATGAAGATTTTTAGAACGCATCATTTTCTTTAAGCCTGTATAGTTTTCATTCGTGTTTAACTTAATTTTCAACCATTCGGGCTTGCGCTTATATTCTGTTTGTTTTGTCATGGTTATCAACTCCGCACAATATGAAATAGTTTACCGTGTTCGCTTCTTTCAATGTAACATATCTATTCTAACGTATGAAAGCGATTTGCTCAAATGAAGATTCTAAGATTTTTTCCAATCGTTCCCTATAATGAAATACTCCGTATATCCCACACTAAAAAGAGTGATGTTGTGAAAGGAGTCTATTTCATGCTTCGAAAAATTTCTCTTTTGCTTTCTATTTGTTTTCTTCTCCACCAAAACATCGCTTACGGTGAAGATAATCAGCAAAGCATATACGAAAAGCGCATGGCACTATATAAAGAAACCGAGCAGTCTTCAGGCATTCCATGGTATTACTTAGCTGCAATGGATCAATATGAAAGAAATATACGGAGCGTAAGAAAAGATATTCCGAAAAAACCAGATGCCATCATTTCCCTTTATTTCAAACCAGAAATATGGGCTGGACCTATTAATAGTAACGATACTCTCCCCCATACAATTTCTCTATTTGGCGGAATAGGTTTAGATGGTGACAAAGATGGATTTGCAAATGCAAATAGCGACCGTGATCTTCTGCATACCGCAGCGACTATTTTAAGGAAACAAGGAACGTCAGAAGACCGTATTAAAATTATGCTCTGGGAATATTATAAACGTGCCAAAACAGTTGATTTAATTAGCGAATACGCCCAAATTTATAAACATTATGGACGTATTAATTTAGAAGGAAATGCTTTTCCTCTTCCGATCCGTAGTGACCATAGCTACCGTAGTACTTTCGGCGCTGGAAGAAGTTTTGGCGGCAGAAGGATTCATGAAGGAACCGATATTTTTGCCGGATATGGCGTGCCAGTAAGATCAACTTGCTATGGCATTATTGAAACGAAAGGTTGGAACCGCCTTGGTGGATGGCGCATTGGTATTCGCGACCTTCATAACAATTACCATTATTACGCTCATTTAGGCGGGTTCTCAAAAGAAATACAGCTTGGACAAATTGTTGAGCCAGGGAAAGTAATCGGATTTGTTGGTAGCACTGGTTATGGACCTCCTGGTACAGCCGGAAAATTTCCGCCCCACTTACATTTTGGCATGTATAAAGACAATGGCTATACAGAATGGGCCTTCGATCCATACATGCATTTAAGCCTTTGGGAGCGCAAAGAACGAGCAAATACAAAACGATAACCGTAGCTGCATTGCTACGGTTATTTTTTATCCAGTAAAAGCCTGACTGAGCCGAGTTTCACTTTATTTACAACTAACTATCTGTTTTCTTTTTATCAGGTACAGCAACACTTCCGCTTCCATAATACGTAGGCACTTCCCCTTGAACGATACGCGTCGCAATCGGAACATTTTGTTTCACCTTTATCTCTTTCGTATGAAATGGAATAATCACTTGCAATGTTACTTCCATTTCCATAACAATTTGAATCGCTGTAGTATTAATCCCATGCGGCTCAATTTTTTGTTTAATATCTGTATTCACATGTCCAACTGGCGTGAAATGAATCGGAATATCTGGTCCTATATTACCAAGAAGTGCATTATCAGTTACACGCCCAAAAGGAACTGCCATAGTCGCGCCGTTTTTTTCAGAAATACCTAGCTCCTTCAACTTCCCTTGTTCTACTTGCTGTAAATATTTTTCTATGTACGTGGTCGTTGATGTTACGATTTCATTTACTTGCTTTGTATTTAAATTAATTGTGGATACTTTTCCGTTTTTATCATTCTGTACTTTCATTAATGAATCTACATCGAATCCTTCATTAATTCGATCCTTTACTGCCTTCGTCATAATTGCCGTCGCCATTTTATGTGTCTCTACTTCCCCATATTTAATTAAGGTCGGCTGAATATTATTATTCACAATCCACAACCCTTGCGTAAGTAATATAACAAAAAGAATAAACGACATAAGCAGTATATACCGAAAGGCAATAGGTCCCCTTCGAAACCGCGAGTTTTTCGAGCGAAATATACTCATAAAAAAACCTCCTTCTTATATCATTTCTATGCAAGAAGGAGGGACGATATATGCTTATCTCATTTTTAATAATGCTTCTTTTCCGATTGTGCCAGTCGTAATACCTAAAGCTTCGGCTTCAATCGTTACTGATTCTAGCGGTGCTTCAAGAAGTTGTTCAATCGTTCTTACACCAACCGCACGGCCAGCAATAATTCCTCGATCACCTAATTTCTCATTTAAAAGACCTACATCTAATGCACCACACATAATATATCCTTTATCGCTCATTACAGCTAGCAAATTCGTCTTTGGAAGTTTCACGCTAACTGCAATAAACGTATAATTATCAATTATAATTGGCTCCACATTAACCATAGTTCACACTCCTCTCTTTCTTATCTGTATGACAAGAGAAAAATGAGTGTTACAAGTTAACTAGCCTATAGTTTAACGGAAGATGTATAAGTTATTAACATATCTGTTAACACATCTCTAAGTAGTTCTGGCATATAATATTGTTTGTCAGAAAGTGTGGATAGCTCTGGGTATAAGTAGCCAAATGTAAACATATCAATCGTTCCTACTGTATATATACGATCTAATTCCAGCGATTCCCCGTTAATTAATACATCTTCGAGTAAAATTTTATTCCCGGGAATCGTATCTGGAATGACTTCTACACCAGCGTAAATCATTTTCCCCATCACTTTTCCCCGAAATCCGAATCCTTTCACCTCAAGATTCTCCATATTCGGCTTACGTGCTTTCAAAATAACTTCTCTTAATATCTTTCCTGGAACTTTCAAAGCACACGGATTAATTGGATGTGGACAAATTCTGTGAATATCTCCGCGCGTTACAACACCCTCTTCTAACCCTTCAAGAAGTACACCAGCGTTCACCATGCCAATCTCTGCATTGCACCATGTTTTCAGCGCACTTGCTAACATGTGAGAAAACGGCGTCTCCTGAAACCAATCAACCGGTAATGACTCTTTTAAATGAACGACAGACTCTGCCATTATATGCTCACTTTCTTCCTGCAGTATTTCAATTGTGGATAACGGCTCGCTATAAGCACCTAACCGTTCCGTCTTAATCGCTCTACCGTCTTTTTTCAGCAATTTCTTCGTCTCTATATCCACAGTAAGCTGCACGTGACCAACGTAACGTCCCCACTTTTCACAACAACAAAGTAAAGTATTATTCAGTAGAATACCACGCTCAAATAAATGATGCGTATGTGCTCCTAAAATAACATCTATATCATAATGCTCTGCCATATACTCATCCATACTTTTTCCAAGGTGAGAAAGGACAACCGTAATATGAGCCTCATCTTTCACTTCTTCTAAAATAGACTCTAAATGAATAATGGGATCTTCAATATGCCAATCGAGCATCTGATAAAACTCTGGATAAGCTACCGTTAATCCGATAAAAGCAATGGTAATCCCATCCGTCGTTGTATGCAATTTATAAGGCCTTACCCATGACGGACGTACCCCTTCTTTTTCAAATAAATTTGCGACAAGTATTTCAAATCCAGCATCATCATAGAGCCGATTCAAATGCTCCTTCGCTAACGTAATTCCTTCATTATTTCCGATCGTTACATAATCATATAACGCCTCATTCAAAAGCTTCGTATTCCCAAGTCCATTCGTCGCTTCCGAAATACTATGAAAACGATCCACATGATCGCCGATATCAACCGTCAAAACAGTCTCTCCCGCTTCCTGTCTTCGCTTTTTCTCCCCTAGAACAAACCGAGAAATTTGCGGCCAATTTTCAAAATGACTATGTATATCGTTTGTATGATAAAGATGGATGATTGTTTCTTTATTTATATTCAGAGAAAAAACCTCCCCTCAGTTCCTTACTGCCATTTACGCTATGCGTACGCAATAATCCTGTAAATACTTTTCGTCTTTTCTTGCTATTTTACATTGTACTCGCATTGTGAGAAAAAGCAAAAGATTGTCCTTTTTAATATGAAAACTTTACTTTTCTAGTTTGTGGATTAGTTGGTAGAGCGAGGATTTGTCAGAAATTTAGCCGTGGGGATTTTCCCATAAGTTCTTTGCTGCATTTGTCAGTATTTTAATCTAAATTACTTCCAGTCGCCCTCTTTATGTATAAATGCTCCTTTCCTGTTTGAAGGGTGCGGGGTATTCGTTCCTCTTGCTATGTCGTAATTTATCGATAAATCGATATCCCTTGTCGAATCGTCGATATATTGAAATAATCGCTGATATATTCCGAGTTATGGTCGATATATTTGAAAAATCGCTGATATATTTAACTGAACACCCACCCGGGTACCCTCTCCCAAGCCAAGACAAATCCGCAAAACAAAAAAGCGCCCTGCACAGCAGGGCGCTTTCTTCATACATATATTATCCAGCTTTGCCTCCTAGACCATCATGTCTAAGAACCTTCCGCACTAGAAGATGAAAAGCATCTTCTGTGCGAAAGAACCTTAGCCAACGGGTCTGAACAGTCGGCTCCGCATTTCTATTTAACCAATAGAACCTTCCATCTCAAACTTGATTAGACGGTTCATTTCAACTGCGTATTCCATTGGAAGTTCGCGAGTGAATGGCTCGATGAAGCCCATTACGATCATTTCTGTAGCTTCTTGCTCAGAAATACCGCGGCTCATTAGGTAGAATAATTGTTCTTCTGATACTTTAGATACTTTCGCTTCGTGCTCAAGTGAAACGTAATCGTTTTTGATTTCGTTGTAAGGAATTGTATCAGATGTAGATTGGTTATCCATGATTAACGTGTCACACTCGATGTTAGAGCGAGAGTTTTTCGCTTTTGGTCCGAAGTGTACGATACCACGGTAAGTTACTTTACCACCATGCTTCGCAATCGATTTAGAAACGATTGTTGAAGACGTGTTTGGTGCTAAGTGAATCATTTTCGCACCAGCATCTTGGTGTTGGCCTTTACCGGCAATCGCGATAGATAATGTTAAACCACGAGCGCCTTCGCCTTTTAAGATAACTGCTGGGTATTTCATCGTTAATTTAGATCCGATGTTACCGTCAATCCACTCCATCGTTGCGTTTTCTTCACAAACCGCACGTTTTGTAACTAGGTTGTATACGTTGTTCGCCCAGTTTTGGATTGTTGTATAACGGCAATATGCATCTTTTTTAATGATGATTTCTACTACCGCACTGTGAAGTGAGTTAGTCGTGTAAACAGGTGCTGTACAACCTTCTACGTAGTGTACGTGTGCGCCTTCGTCTACGATGATAAGCGTACGCTCGAATTGTCCCATATTTTCAGAGTTAATACGGAAATACGCTTGAAGTGGTGTATCAACTTTAACACCTTTTGGAACGTAGATGAATGATCCACCAGACCAAACTGCAGAGTTTAATGCAGAGAATTTGTTGTCTGTTGGTGGGATTACTTTTCCGAAATGTTCACGGAAAATATCTTCGTTCTCTTTTAATGCGCTATCTGTATCTTTGAAGACGATTCCTAGAGCTTCTAGGTCTTCTTTCATGTTGTGGTATACAACTTCAGATTCGTACTGTGCAGATACACCAGCTAAATATTTTTGCTCAGCTTCTGGAATACCTAATTTATCAAATGTTGCTTTAATTTCATCAGGTACTTCATCCCAAGACTTCTCAGATTTCTCAGATGGTTTTACGTAGTACGTAATTTCATCGAAATCTAAGTCGTTTAAGTCGCCGCCCCATTGTGGCATTGGCATTTCGTAGAACTTATCCAGTGATTTTAAACGGAAGTCTAACATCCACTGTGGTTCTTCTTTCATACGTGAAATTTCTTCAACGATTTCTTTTGTTAAACCGCGTCCAGCACGGAAAATCGAAACGTCTTTGTCTTTGAAACCATATTTATAATCGCCGATATCTGGCAGTTGCTTCGCCATGTTGGTGTGTCCCTCCTTAGATAACCTCGTTTTTAGGAACCTTTAACATTACTTCTCTTCGTTTAAGCCCTTTTCTAACGCTTTCCACGCTAATGTTGCACATTTAATACGTGCAGGGAACTTGCATACGCCTTGTAATGCTTCAATATCTCCTAAATCGATGCTGTCATCGTACTCTTTTCCTAGCATCATGTCAGAGAAAATTTTAGAAAGCTGAAGTGCCTCTTCAATTTTCTTACCTTTTACTGCTTGTGTCATCATGGAAGCTGAAGACATTGAGATAGAACATCCTTCTCCTTCAAACTTCGCTTCTTGCACAATACCTTCTTCTACTTTCATCGTAAGTTGAATACGATCGCCGCAAGTTGGATTGTTCAAGTTTACTGTAACACTATCTTCTAGCACGCCATTGTTACGAGGATTCTTATAATGATCCATAATAACTTGACGATATAACGTATCTAAATTATTAAATGACATTTGTGAAATACTCCTTTGTCTTGATTAGCGATTCAACAAATGTATCAATTTCTTCTTTTGTATTATATAAATAGAAGCTCGCACGTGCTGTTGAAGAAGCTTTTAGCCACTTCATAAGCGGTTGTGCACAGTGGTGTCCTGCGCGAACCGCAATACCTTCTACATCTAATACTGTCGCTACATCGTGAGGATGTACGTCTTCAATATTAAATGTAACAAGACCAGCGCGATGCTTTGGACCATAAATTGTAACGCCATCTACTTCTGATAGTCTTTCTAAAGCATATTGCGCTAATTCATGTTCATGCTTTTCAATATTATGAAGACCGATTTCTTCTAGGAAATCAATTGCCGCACCAAGTCCGATTGCATTACCGATAATCGGTGTACCTGCTTCGAACTTCCACGGAAGCTCTTTCCACGTAGATTCTTGTAAATCTACGAAATCAATCATTTCACCGCCAAATTCAATTGGCTCCATATTGTTCAGCAATTCTTTTTTACCATATAATACGCCGATGCCTGTAGGTCCACACATCTTATGAGCAGATAATGCGTAGAAATCACAGTTCAAATCTTGTACATCCACTTTCATATGAGGTGTACTTTGTGCACCGTCAACGACCATAATTGCGCCATTTTCGTGTGCGATTGCTCCGATTTCTTTTACAGGGTTAATCGTTCCAAGCACGTTTGAAACTTGCATAATAGAAACGATTTTTGTATTCGGTGTAACTGTTTGACGAACATCTTCTAAAGAAATTGTACCGTCTGGTTGAAGCGGAAGGTATTTTAAAGTTGCACCAGTTTTCTTCGCAACTTGTTGCCACGGAATGATGTTACTATGGTGCTCCATGTAAGAAATAACGATCTCATCGCCTTCTTTTACATTTTCAAGACCATAGCTAGCCGCTACTGTATTTAATGCAGTTGTCGTTCCGCGCGTGAAAATAATCTCTTCCATTGATTTCGCGTTAATAAACTTACGAACTTTCTCGCGTGCACCTTCATACGCGTCAGTAGCTTTCGTACCGAGCGTATGAACACCGCGATGCACGTTAGAATTATATTCTTTATAGTAACGTTCTAACGTTTCAATGACTTGAATTGGTTTTTGAGAAGTTGCTGCACTATCGAAATAAACAAGTTGTTTGCCGTTCACTTTTTGATCAAGAATTGGAAACTGTTTGCGTATTTCATGAATATTCATTAGCGAACTTTCCTTTCAATTACCTCAACAAGCTGTGCCTTTACTCCTTCAATTGGAAGCTCATTAACTACAGGTGCTAAGAATCCATGGATGACTAAACGTTCTGCTTCGCGTTTTGGAATACCACGGCTCATCAAGTAGTATAGTTGGATTGGATCTACGCGACCTACTGAAGCTGCGTGACCTGCCATTACATCATCTTCGTCGATTAAAAGAATTGGGTTTGCATCACCGCGTGCTTTTTCATCTAACATAAGAACGCGAGAAGATTGTTGTGCATTTGATTTAGATGCACCGTGTTCAATTTTACCAATTCCGTTAAAGATAGATGTTGCACTATCTTTTTGTACACCGTGTTTTAAAATCCAACCTTCAGAATGTTTACCGAAGTGAACAACTTTAGTTGTAAAGTTTTGTGTTTGGTTACCACGGCCAATTGTTACTGTTTTCGTATCAGCATATGAACCGTCGCCCATTAAGTTTGTAACGTTCTCTGAAATTGTGTTTCCGTCATTCATAAGGCCTAGAGCCCAATCAATGCGGCCGTCGCGTCCTACAACGCCGCGGCGGTTAACGTAAGTTGTTACGTCTTTTGCTAATAGATCAACCGCACCGAATTTCACTTGTGCGCCTTGTTCCACGATTACTTCTGCTACGATATTTGCAATACCTTTAGCATTTTCATTTGCAACGTAGTTTTCTACATAAGTTGCAGTACTGTTCGCATCAGCTACGAATAATACGTGGTTATATACGTTAGCTTCTTCGCCGTCTACTAAGAATACAGCTTGAAGTGGAGTTTCAAGAACAACGTTTTTCGGAACATATATGAATGCACCGCCGTTGATTAATGCAGCATGAAGTGCAGTTAGACGATGCTCGTCTACTTTCACGCCGTCTTTCATTAAGTACTTTTGTACTAGTTCAGCATGCTCAGTTGCTGCTGTTACGATGTCTGTAAAAATAACACCTTTTTCTTTTGCTTCGTCTGCTAAAGAAACGAATGCAGTTGTACCAGTACGTTGCACTAATACGCTGTTATTTTCATCGATTAAGTTTTTCACTGCTTCTGGAAGTTCAGTTAAAGAACTTACAGGCTCTTGCTTAGCAGCGTCGCCTTTTCCGATAAAGTCCCATTTGTCAATTTTCGTTTTATCAGGCGTTGGCATTGGAAGTTCAGTTGCTTGTGCAAGAGCTTGTAAGCGGAACTCAGTCAACCAAGCAGCTTCGTTTACTTCGCTTGCGCGTTGACGGATTGTTTCTTGATCGAAAGGTAATGTACCGATTGTCATGTTTATGCTCCTCTCTTACGCTTCTTGCTCTGTTGTTTCGTCTTCAATACCTAATTCTTTTTTAATCCAGTCGTAACCTTCAGCTTCTAGACGTTGTGCAAGCTCAGGGCCACCAGATTTAACGATACGACCGTTCATCATAACGTGAACGAAGTCTGGAGTGATGTAGTTTAATAAACGTTGGTAATGCGTAATCATTAGGCAACCGAACTCTTCGCCGCGCATTTCGTTAATACCTTTAGATACAACTTTTAATGCATCGATATCAAGACCTGAGTCGATTTCATCTAAGATTGCGATTTTTGGCTCAATCATCATTAATTGAAGAATTTCGTTACGTTTTTTCTCTCCACCAGAGAAACCTTCGTTTAAGTAACGTTGTGCCATTTCTGGATCCATTTCTAGGAATTCCATGTTTTTATCTAATGTACGGATAAATTTCATAAGAGAAATTTCATCGCCTTCTTCACGACGTGCGTTAATTGCAGAACGTAAGAAGTCAGCGTTTGTTACTCCGCTAATTTCACTTGGATATTGCATTGCTAGGAATAGACCCGCTTGTGCGCGCTCATCTACTTCCATTTCTAATACATCTTCACCGTCGATGATGATGCTACCTTCTGTTACTTCATACTTTGGGTGACCCATAATTGCAGAAGATAAAGTTGATTTACCTGTTCCGTTAGGTCCCATAATTGCGTGGATTTCTCCACCTTTTACTTCAAGGTTTACACCCTTTAAAATTTCTTTGCCATCAATTGATACGTGTAAGTCTTTAACCGTTAATGTAGAACCAGCCATCTCAATACCTCCATTAATCCTATATATACATTTTAAAAATTCCTAAAACGTTCATATTCTCATTTTATTCTCATTCTAATTTTATATCAAATAAAATGATATCGCAAACGACGAAAAAAAGTAACCGTTTTTTCACAAATGTATATAAGTATTTCCTTTGCATCTTTCTATGATACACCTTTCTTCTTATTTATATAAAGAAAAAAGGACTGGTAATTTTCCAATCCTTTCCTTATAATTATTCACTTACCGGAAGTACAGCACCTTTATATTCTTTATTAATAAAATCTTGAATTTCTTTTGAATGTAGCACTTCTACTAGCTCTTTAATTTCTTTTTTCTTCTCATCACCTTTACGAACTGCAATGATGTTTGCATATGGAGAGTCTGCTCCTTCAATCGCAATTGCATCCTTTGTTGGATTTAATTTTGCATCAATTGCATAGTTTGAATTAATAAATAAAGCATCACCTTCATTATTTTCATACAGCTTTGGTGACAATCCAGGCTCTACATCTGTTTTAAACTTTAAGTTTTTCGGATTTTCGACTACATCTTTTACTGTTGCCTTAACAACATCTACGCCATCTTTTAGTTTAATAACTCCTCCTTTTTGTAATAATGCGAGCATACGGCCACGCTCCGCTACGTTATTACTCATAATTACTGTTCCGCCATCTGGTAAGTCTTTTAAGCTTTTATATTTCTTAGAATAAATACCCATCGGCTCTAAATGGATTTTTCCTGCGTTTACAATTTTATATCCCTTTTCTTGAATTTCTTTATCTAAGTATGGAATATGCTGGAAGTAGTTCGCATCAATTTCTTTATCCGCTAACGCTTTATTTGGCAGTACATAATCCTGGAACTTTTTAATCTCTAACTTAATGCCTTTTTTCTCTAATATTGGCTGTGCCTTCTCTAGAATAACAGCGTGCGGCACGTTAGAGGCTCCAACAACAAGCTTATTCTCTTCTTTTCCTCCGCAAGCAGCTAATGTAAATACAGACAGCGCTGTAACAACTGACAATAGAATCTTTTTCATATGATGTCCCCTTCTCCCCTATAGTTATGTAGTTATAAAAAAGGCTGGCATACACCAGCCTTTTCAGCAATTATTCTTTTACAGGAACAACTGCCCCTTTATATTCTTTATTAATAAAGTCTTCGATTTCTTTAGAATGCAATACTTCTACAAGCTCTTTAATCGCCTTTTTATCTTTATCACCTTTACGAACCACTAATACGTTTGCGTACGGTGAATCATCACCTTCAATTGCAATTGCATCTTTTTCTGGATTTAATTTTGCATCAATTGCATAGTTTGAGTTAATTAAAACAGCGTCGCCTTCTTTATTGTTATACACTTGTGGTAACAAACCTGGCTCAATATCCGTTTTGAACTTTAAGTTTTTCGGGTTATCTGCAATATCTTTTGGAGTTGCACTAACTGGATCTACTCCGTCTTTAATTTTTAAAATGCCTTCTTTTTGTAAAATTGCTAAACCACGTCCATGGTCAGTAACGGAATTACTCATAATGATTGTCGCCCCGTCTGGAAGTTCTTTTAAGCTCTTATATTTTTGAGAGTATACACCAATTGGTTCAATATGAATTTTCCCTGCTATTTCAAAATCATATTTTTTATCTTTAATTTCTTTTTCTAAATACGGAATGTGCTGGAAATAGTTTGCATCTAATTCCTTATCCGCTAACGATTTATTTGGCAACACGTAATCTTGGAATTTTTTCACTTCTAATTCAATTCCTTTTTTCTCAAGTAACGGTTTTGCTTTTTCTAAAATTTCAGCATGCGGTACGTTAGAAGCACCCACAACAAGTTTCTTTTCATCTTTATCTTTCCCGCCACAAGCAGCTAACCCAAAAATTGAAGTTGAAATAAGTGCCGTAAGTAATAATTTTTTCATTTAAAATATCCTCCCGTTTTTATTATCGTTTATCTATTCGAGTCGTTAAACTATCACCAATCCACTGGATTAAAAATACAACTAGTAATACACAAATTGTCGCAACGATTGTTACATCGTTATTCCCTCTCTGGAATCCTTCTAAGTAAGCAAGTGTTCCAAGGCCACCAGCACCAACAACTCCCGCCATTGCTGTATAGCCTACTAAAGCAATTGTCGTAACCGTAATACCAGATACTAATGCTGGTAATGATTCTGGAATTAACACTTTCAAAATAATTGTGCTTGTTTTTGCTCCCATTGCTTTTGAAGCTTCAATTACACCTTTATCAATTTCGCGAAGTGCAATTTCAACCATTCTCGCATAGAATGGTGCCGCTCCAATAATTAAAGCCGGCAAAGCTGCACTTGCTCCAAGAATTGTTCCAAGAAGAATCTTTGTGAATGGGATTAATAAAATAATTAAAATGATGAACGGTATAGAGCGGAATATATTTACGAATGCTCCAATCACCGTATTAATTGATTTGTTTTCCCATAAATTATCTTTCGCTGTCATGAAGAGTAACAATCCTAAAATTAGTCCTAAAACAAATGTCGCAAGAGCTGCGATTGCCGTCATATATAACGTTTCACCAGTTGCTTCTAACATTTGATTCCAATCAACATTTGCGAGTAACTTATCCATGTGCAATCACCTCCAGCTCTACTTGATCTTGATGAATTCCTTCTATTGCTTGCTGGATCGCTGTTTCCTCACCATTTAAATGAACAACTAAACTACCGTAAGAACCGTTATTCGTTTGTGCAATATTTCCTTGCAAAATGCTAACTTCTATATCACTGCGTTGCATTAATCGTTGAAGCACTGGTCTTTCTACAGCCTCACCGATAAACTGCAAACGAATTACTTTTCCATCTGGATATTTTTCAATTAAACTTTCAATTGTTTCATTTGTATCTTCAGAATCTGTTAACTGCTGTACAAATCGTTTCGTAATATCTTGCTTCGGATTACGGAATACATCAAGTACTGGACCTGTTTCTACAATCTTTCCTCTCTCCATTACCGCTACTCGGTTACATATCTTTCGAATCACGTGCATCTCATGTGTAATGAGTACAATTGTTAAACCAAGGCGCTTATTAATGTCTAATAGTAAATCCAAAATTTGATCTGTCGTTTCTGGATCAAGAGCTGACGTTGCTTCATCACATAAAAGCACTTGTGGATTATTAGCTAAAGCTCTTGCAATCCCGACGCGTTGCTTTTGTCCTCCGCTCAGCTGAGATGGGTACGCGTCTCCTCTCCCTTCTAATCCAACGAGATGAATTAATTCATCAACACGTTTTCTTCTCTGCGCTTTATCAACACCTGCAATTTCAAGTGGAAACTCTATATTTTCACGTACAGTTCGTGACCAAAGTAAGTTAAAGTGCTGAAAAATCATTCCGATTTCTTGCCTTGCCTTACGAAGTTCACTTCCTGTAATTGCTGATATAACACGATTCGCAATTGTAATTTGGCCAGAAGTCGGTTTCTCTAACTGATTAAACAATCTGATTAAAGAACTTTTTCCAGCGCCACTATATCCGATAACACCAAAGATTTCACCTTTGTCTATTTTTAAATTGGCGTTATCTACAGCAGTGACATCACCGCTTTTCGCCTTATATATTTTCTTTACGTTCTCTAATAGAATCATGATGTTCACCCCTTTTTTAAATAAAAAGCGCAAGCGGCTCGTTTAGAACAAGAGGACGCCCGAATCCCTGACGTAGAGGCGCTTTTTGCCTCATACGAAGGGATGAAACGACCGACTGTTCTAGCCGCTGGAGCTAGATTTCATAAAGATTTTAGGTCGACTCCGCAATTTTTTATGTTTAATGCGTGTAGTCCACCGTTATCACTACCTTTATTATTTGAATGTCCTCCACATTCAAACAATAAAAAAACCTTTCTGCTTTAGAGAAGCAGAAAGGTTTATATGCGTATATAACAACATTATCCCTCTCTCTCATCTCTCAAAGCATTCGCTTTGCAGGAATTGGCACCATTTCAACATAAGTTGACGGTTGCCGGGCTTCACAGGGCACAGTCCCTCCACCTCTCTTGATAAGAGAAATCAGATTCAATTTTCGTCTGATTTGAAATTTATTAAATTGTCTATATTTTATGACTTGAATTGTATCAATATACACTCACCATGTCAACAGAAATTTTCGTAAAAAATGAAACTTCAGAATTTTAAGCACCTACTGACATCGGTTTACATATATGAAACATCGATTCCACTAATAACATCGTTCGATACGTTCCCGAATATTGTACACGTCCATCGTTCATTAACATTTGCAATCGTACATTTCCATTCACCAATTGTTCTATATCCTTTTCATCTAAGCAAATGATTTGTTCCGTTCCTCTTTCCTCATGTACCAGCTCTATATAATCTCTTGAAATTTGTAACGAACAACTTTCATCTCCAAAACGAAAATTAACAGTTTTTTCCTCTTGTCTTAAAAGCGGTTCTAAATGATATTGACCATTAGCGTAATTTACAAATGATTGAAGCAAAGAATATAATCTCATCCTAAATCACATCCTTCATATCACTTTCTATTACATACCATTCCCTCTCACTAAAGAGCAATCCTGTTATTTTCGCTCGACAAATACTGTATCCACCCTGCATCTCGACATATTTCCCAAGAAATATGTCGAGGCGGCAAAAATTTTGCCGCCTACTTTAATTCCGTATATAAATATTCAACCGAATGAAATGCGTATATCTTCTTCATCAGTGTCCCATTTTCAAAAACAAGTAAACAAGGTACACTTTCAATCCCATACTCTTTCGCTAAATACGGAGCATAATTTAAATCTAACATCCCAATTTTGAGGCCTTCAATTGTCATCTCAACGACTGTTAACATCTTTTTTGCTAATTGGCATGTTCCACACATTGGAGTATATACATATAATACTGTTTTTTCTTCGTTCTCTATTAGGGCTGTAGCTTCGGCTCCTGTCCAATCAATCACTTCTATCATTCCTTACCGTAAATATTCTGTATAAACGTCAATGTCGGCTCCCCATAATACATTTGCTAAGTGTGTAGATGGCGCAGTTGCCACTTCTCGGTACGAGCGATCAATATAGATATGCTCGGCTTGCGGAAATTCTTTTCGAAATTGTTTCCTTAACTTTTCTCCAGCATCATCAGCATCCACTAGCACATACACTTCCTTATCAAAAAACTGATCAACGAGCTCATCCATTTTCGACAAACCAATTGTACCATTTGTACAAACAATTTCCACCGGTTCACGAATAATAGATTCAATCTTTCTTCTATCTGATGTACCTTCTACAATAATGACTTTTTCTACATAAATCATATGTCATCACCCGATCACCATATACTATATAACATTGAACTTAGTATATAGTATATTCGTTATTTTCATGTTGTTTCCTGTTTATTTTTGCAAAAGAAAAGCGGAAGCGGCTTGCTCAGAACAAGAGGACATTGGAACTCCTAAACTAGAGACGCCTTTTGCCTCAAGTGAAGGAGTGAAATGACCGACTGTTCTAGCCGCTGGAGCTGGATCACAAAGAAAAGCGGAAGCGGATCATTCAGATTGTGAGGGGGATGGAGCTTCTGACGTAAAGGCGCTTTTGGCCTTGCAGGAAGAAGCGAAGCCACCGAACAATCTAGCCGCTAGAGCTGGATCATAAAGAAAAGCAGAACCGACTGTTTAGCCCTGTTGGCTAAGGTTCTTTCGTACAGAAGACGCTTTTTGTCTTCTTCGTACGGAAGGTTCTTAGACATGAAGGGCTAGGAGGTGGAGCTGGACAATGAAAAGCACAAGCGGCTCTTTCAGAACAGGAGGGCACCCGAACTCCTTCACTTGAGGCGCCTTTTGCCTCAAGTGAAGGAGTGAAATGACCGACTGTTCTAGCCGCTGGAGCTGGACAATGAAAAGCGCAAGCGGCTCGTTTAGATTGTGAAGACTTATGAAACCTTACCACAAAACAGTTTTTCTCATAATAGCTTATTTATTTACATATAACTTGAATTTCATTATTTCACACAAAATAAAAAAGGACAGCACAAAGGCTGTCCTTTAGTCGACTATAATTAGTCTTGGTTTGTCATTTCTGCATATTTTTCTGCAGTTAATAACTTCTCAACTTGGCTTGCATCAGAAAGTTCAACTTTAACCATCCATGCACCCTCGTATGGAGATTCGTTAACAAGTTCTGGTTGGTCACTTAATTCTTCGTTTACTGCTACAACTTTACCGCTTACAGGTGCGTATAACTCAGAAACTGTTTTAACAGATTCTACGCTTCCGAATGGCTCGTCAGCTTCGATTGTTGCACCTACTTCAGGAAGTTCAACGAATACGATATCGCCTAGCTCACCTTGTGCAAAGTGAGTGATACCGATAACAACTTCATTACCTTCAGTTTTTACCCATTCGTGTTCTTCAGAGTAACGTAAATTATTTGGAATGCTCATGACTGTACCTCCAGTGAATGTATTAATTATGTAAAAATACCTTATTGGTACTTTTTCCACACACTTTCAAACTGCTCTTCGTTAAAACCAAGTGTTACATTCGTTCCATCTGTTACAATTGGACGTTTAATCAACATGCCATCCGATGCTAAAAGCTCATACATTTCGTCTTCGCTTGCATCTTTCAACTTATCTTTTAGACCAAGTTCACGGTAACGCATTCCACTTGTATTAAAGAATTTTTTTAATGGTAATTCACTTTTTTCATGTAAATTACGTAAATCTTCTTTTGATGGTGGATTTTCAACAATATGAATCATCTCATATGCTACATCGTTTGCCTCAAACCATTTCTTTGCCTTTTGACATGTGCCACACTTTGGATATGAATAAAATGTTACTGTCATAAATTCACCTACTTTTTTACTAACCTTTACCTTTATCATATAGAAAACGTTTTATTATTTCAAACCATTATTCGCTAAACTTTTACTTATTTCGTGATAATTTTTAATAATCCTGCGAATTTTTCTTATTTTTCCGCCATTTGTTAAGAAAAAAATAAATATATAAATTTTTTAGATTCTGCACCAAACATATATCTTAAACAAGCGTTTGATTAATTCTCCATTTTTCTTTCTTAACCTTTGAACTACAGGAGTTTCTTCCTACCGAACATACAGCTTAAACAAACGTTTGATTAATTCTCCATTTCTCTTTGTTAACCCTTGAGTTACATCGGTTTCTTCCTACCGAACATACAGCTTAAACAAACGTTTATTTTAAAAAATAAGAAGCCTCTTTTACAGGCTCCTTCATCATCTATTCAAATAATCTGCAATTGTTTGAAATACTACGATATACATATTATGAATACTTTCTTCTGTGTTTCCACCATTTGATAAACCAATTGCCCATTGTTGCCCTTCACCACTTCCGATATTCGCAAAACCTTGCGTATACATCGCATTTACATCTTTTCGTGCACTGTTATACTCTATCCCTTTTGTAATAAAAATTGAATATGATTTATCTTGTAAACCGATAAAAAACACTGGTTTCTTTAGCGATGAAAATACATTTTTATACTGCTCTGTTGAGGCTTCTTGAAAGTGATCTTTCATTATTAGAAAACCATCCACTTCCTTAGATTTCTTTTCCAGTGCCTCTAACTTCATTTCCTCAAACTTTACATTCCTAAACGTATCTTTCGGCTTTTCTCCAACAACTCCAATTACGAGTGCTCTTCCGTTATATTCTAATTTCTCTCCTTCTTTATCCTTTGCACACCCAGCACCGACTAGGCATATCAATATAAAAAATAAGAAATACGATAAACGCTTCATTTAGCACCCTTCCCTTCTTTTTAGTCAAGTGACAAAAACGTAAGGTTAATTCAAGAAAATGTAAGTAAAATCGATAGCCCAATTCACGTTTCTATATTATAATCAATTGAATTTACTTACATTACTAAACATAGGAGATCAACATGAAGAAATTTAAACTTTCATCTTTTCTTCCGTTAAGTTATATACTTCTACTCGTACTCGTAAGTCCCCTTTACGACGTATTAAATAAATCGACTGTTCACGCAGTAGACGTTACAACTGTAGTAGATGATTGGATTCCATTTGTAAAAGCATTTATTATTCCTTATTTACTTTGGTTTCCATACTTATACGGCGCACTTATTTATTACTGCTTTGCAGACCGAAAGCAATATTATGTCACTTTAAGTAGTATTATTTTTGGAAAGCTTGCTTGTTTTTCTATTTATTATTTTTGGCAAACAACTGTACCGCGTCCGACTGTCGTTGGGACAGATGTATTTTCTGAACTAGTTCGCTATATTTATAGTATCGATCAACCTGTAAACTGTTTCCCTAGCATTCACGTTCTTACTACATTTGTAATTATGTTAGCTGCCTTTAAGCGTAGAGAACAGCATGCTTGTGAATATTACATCCTTACTTTCTTCGGTACACTTATTATTTTATCAACGCTATTTACGAAGCAGCATGCCTTTGTAGATGCCGTTTCTGGAATGACGCTTGCAAGTATACTTTACTTCGGCGTTCAGCTCTTATTGGCCAAAGAACCGATAAGAGTTCCAGTAAAACAAAATCATAGAATGTAGCATGACAAAAAAGCAGACTGTGGCTTCTCAGTCTGCTTTTATCTATTAGTAAGGAGATTTTCAACTTAAGATTGCGGTACAGTCATATCACCAGAGTGAATACGACCTGCTTTTTTAAGAGCAATGTAAAGTATATAAGAAACAGCTACTGGAATGACGATATAAGTAATTACCATCGCCGGGAGAACTTCCCACCCTTGGCTGGAAATTAAATTAATTGGTGCGATAAGAGAACTTAATCCAAGACCTGCAATTTCCTTTCCTGCTTCCAGTTGGAAAATTAATGCTGATACTGGACCGACTATAGCACTGGCGACGACAGTTGGAACGAGAATCATTGGGTTTTTAGTGATATTTGGCAACTGTACTTTCGGAGTACAAAGTGCTTGAGCTAATATGCCACCTAAATTGTTTTCTTTCGCTGAGATGACAGAGAATCCGATAAACTGAGCGACGCATCCGGCAAGAGCAGCACCACCTGCAACACCGTCTAAGCTAAGTGCAATTGCTAACGCAGCTGATGAAGCTGGAGAGATAAGTAATAGTCCCCAAACTACTGCAATGACGATAGAAGCAATAAACGGACTACCAGCTGAGCTATCTTTAATAAACGCTCCAACTGCATTTAAAACAGGAGTAATATTATGAGATAACCAAATACCAACTAAACCAGAACCTAATATTGCTGCAAATGGAACGAGCATCATATCTAACGCAGTTTTTCCGCTTAAACGTTTACCAATATATACAGCTAAAGTTGCTGTTAATAATGCACCGATTGGCTCACCTGTTTTAATAATTAGACCAGCTTCAGTAATTGAAATGGATCCGGCACCAATTGCTCCGGCTACCATCGCCGAGAAGATTACAAGACCGTTTGCACCGAGCATAAAAGCAATGCCGGCACCAATCGCCGGTGCCATAAGGGATTTTGCAACAACTCCGATTGTAATAAGTAATGGTATATCAACAATTCTTCCTATATTTTCGATCAGTAAACCAATTCCGAGGGATACGAAAATACCTTGTGCGATTCCAGCAGATGCTTTAAATACACGAGACATTATATATTCCTTCATTCGTTTCACCTTCTTCTATAAGTTAGTAACCAATTGTTTTCATATAATCACGTAAAATATCGTTTGATTTTGCGAATCGAGATTCTTCATCCTCTGTTAAATTGAGTTCTACAACTTCTCTTATACCGTCTCTAGTAATAATAGCAGGTACTCCTGTACAAATATCATATTCACCGTACTCACCATCTAAAATGGCTGATACAGCAATAACACGGTGATCATCATTAAAGATTGAACTCGCAATATATGCTAGAGAATTTCCAATTCCGTAATAAGTAGTACCTTTTCGTTTATAAATTTCCCAGCCAGCTTTTGCAGTCTTCTCAACAATTTCATCTAAATCTATTTCACCAAATCGTTCTTTTTGTTCTTCTAAAATTTGCAGAACTGGCTTTCCACCAACAGTTACATGAGACCAAGCAACCATTTGAGAATCACCATGTTCTCCTAATGAATACCCATGGATACTACGAGGGTCTACATGTAGCATTTCAGATAAAATTGTTCTTAAGCGAGAAGAATCTAATGATGTACCAGTACCGATTACGCGATTTCTAGGTAATCCAGATAATTTCCACACTTCATATGTAATAATATCAACTGGGTTCGATGCAAGTAAGAAAATACCATCAAATCCACTTTCCATTACGCCGCCAACAACACTTTCCATAATCTTCGCACTCGCTCCTAAAGTATCTAAGCGACTTTGTCCAGGTTTTGGTGCTGGCCCTGCTGTAATAATAACAATGTCCATATCTTTGCAGTCTTCATAGCTTCCTGCATATACTTTTGTTCTTGTATTTGTAAAGTTAATGCAATGTGATAAATCCATCGCTTCCCCAACTGCACGTTCATGATTTATATCAATTAATAATAGTTCTTCGCAAATTCCTTGATTTACAATGGAATACGCACAACTTGATCCAACTAATCCAGTACCGATAATTGCAATTTTTCTTGTATGTCTTTTCATAGCAATCTCTCCTAATTGATCATATAATCTATTTCTTTTGCTCTTTACACTCCTAATTATAGAGGTTCCCACGATAGAAACCATGGATACTTTGTGAAATATTGAACAAAGTATTTGTCCTTTTTGTGAATTGTTATATTCCATTTTCGTCATATTTGTTACAACTGGAAAAATATTTATTTTATATTTATTGACATGCTCAAAACAAAAAACGAGCGACTTCATTCGCCCGTTTTTTGTCATCCCGTTATTCCGCACTTAATTGACTTTTTAATTGCTGCACAATCATTGGATTAGCAGGTGCTGCCGGTTTGTAATAACTTTTTTGCTTTGCGTACTCATACATATTACGTTGGCGCATCTCATCTTGATTACGAATTTGAATTAACGTTTGATGTAACTGCTCATTATCAGACTGAGCAATATAATTTGCATAGCTTGTTAAACTTGCATTTAATCCTGCTAAATAATCATTTACCATATCTTTTTCATTCATTTTCCGCTTCCTCCTATCCTAGGAAAGTCATTAATTGCTGTTTCGTATTTCGTGCATCTTGCGCATCCTTTTGTAACATTTGTTTCAATTGTGGATCTGTACACGTTTGTGCATACTGCTCCAACTTGTTAATAATTGTTGCGTGTCCACCAATTAAATGACGTAAGTTTTCTACTTCAAGCTCTGTTAAATTTTGCATGGAATACTCCTACCTTTCTTTATTCGTTCACTGTTAGTATTTAGCTATTTTTTGATTGTATACATGAATTAACTTTTTCACGTGCATACAAAATAAAAGATGAATAGCTAAGCCATTCATCTTTTATACTGGTTATGTATTTATTTTTATAGAGATACAATCATACTTATACTCACAAGTAAGTTCCATACAATGTGTAAAATAATACTAGGTATAATAGATTGCGTCTTTTTGTATAACATTGCAAATACCATTCCCATAATCGTTGCTGTAATTAGAAGACCTCCATGAAGAATTCCAAAAATGAAGGAAGAAATAATGATACTAACTAAAAAATTATATTTCTTTTCTAAAAATCGATATAAAATACCTCGAAATAGAATTTCTTCTTTAACCGGCGTAATGATAGCAATACTTAACACATATATAATACTTTGTATGTTATTTTGAAGTCCTAAACCTCCTAATTGTTCCTTTTGTTCTGCTGCACTTTCAAAACTAAACACATGTAACATTAAATATTGTGATACTGCAATGATAATAAAACCAATTAATAGATATAAATATGTCTTCCCATTCTTCAAAACGGATACATCCCAAATGTATTTAATAAAATGAAGAACTGGTTTATAAGCTAATAAAACGATAGCAACAACAATTGCATCGAATAAGAGTAAGTAATATCCTTCTAATTTAGTACTTAATGCTTCTTCTCCATAAATCTCAAAGGCTAAACCAAGAAATAATCCTCCTAGGAGTGAAATCCCTATAATCATTGCTATCATTACAAATAGATTTTTATATGTTATATTCTCGATTTTTCTTTCCACACTATACGCTTCTAACACTGTTTTACCCACAGTATCCCTCCAGTTATTCTCATTTATCTCATTAAAATCCTTTAATTTAAATATAAATATAAATATAATATAACGAATTTTACAAAAAGAATAATATGCAATTTTACATATTATGAAAACTTTATATTTTATAGTTTTAGGAATAGAATTGCTATGCAATAATTATTATATGAAATTTCAAAAAATACTCCCTATCCACTATAACCCTCGCATCATATAAAACTTATTAGTTAAAGGAGCAATGAACATGAAAACACATGACTTCCTTACAGAAATCCAGAAGGGCTCTGAGCCTAGTCCATATCAAGATCCTATTGCTTTTATTTTCGTTTGCCTTTCCGTAGCTATATACACATTTTTCAAACCTGCTAAATAATATCATGTAATGAGAAAAAGCCTATCGCTCTTTTCGAATCATATGCACTAAAAAACCTTAGAATCACTTCTAAGGTTTTTGTTTGTCTCGCTTCTTATTCACGTAATCCTTTAATAAACGTTTCCAATAATACATGTAAACTTGTATCCAGATCTAACGGCAAACCAAATCCGCCTTGCTGTTCAATCGAAGCAAATCCATGACAAATACTTCTGAATCCGCGTGTCGCATGAAGTGCATTCTCTCCTTCTAAGCCATACTGTTGTAATACTTGAAGACAAAGCTTTACAATTCCGTCACCTGCTTTTCTTACTTCTTCATCTCGTAAAAAAGTTGCTTCATATAGTCCAGGATGTTTTCGGACAAATGCTACATACGCTTCTCCTAATGCATGAATTGCTTCATCCATACGTTTATCCTCGGCCGCTTCTTCCAGTTTGTTATGCAGCTGTTTTATTCCGTAAATACCAAGATTTTTCCGTACATCTTGTAACCCTTTTACATGATTATATAGTGAGGGCGAACGTATCCCTAACCTTTGCGCTAATGAAGCTAATGTCACTTCTTGTATTCCATTTGCATCTGCAATTTCTGCAGCTGTTTCTACAATTTTCTGTAATGTAAGTCCGATTCTCGGTGACATAAATTAACCCTCTTTCTTACTTTCTATATTCCGTTTCGCTTCCTTAATAGCAAGCTCTATGACAGTGCCTGGATTCTTTATCATTTTCCCATGTCCTGCCGCAAGCAAGGAAGGCTCATATTCGCTTAACTTCTCTGCACTTTGTACTGATATTTCTTTACTCCACGTTGCCATCGCAGGAAACGGAAACCAAAATTTCATTTGTCCCGAAACAGCCATACCTCCTCTTGTTTGAAATGCATCCCCAACAATAAGAGCTTTATTTCGTACATCAAGAAACGACATGGATCCTGGCGTATGTCCCGGTGTCATAATCGCAAGAAGCGATCCAACTCGGTCGCCATCTTCTAATAAAACATCAGGTACCGTTTTTACCTTTTTAGGTACACCGCCTTTTATCGGTATATTTGGTTCATCCTTTTGTAACGTCGTATCTCCTTCTAACAGCTTTGCGTCCCGCTTAGAAATATAGACTGGAACATGAGGGAGTACTTCCTTTAATGCGTCTAATGCACCTATGTGATCATCATGCGCATGTGTTAATACAATCTTAGTAACTGGTTCTCCTATTTTCTCAGCCGCCTGTAAAATACTTTTTGCGCTATATGGCAAAGCCGCATCAATTAAAGTTAAACCATCTTCTTCCTCCACAAAGTAACAATTCACAGGAAACACTCTTGGCAAAAATGACAATTGATATACCGTTTGTTCATGTATCATTCTCATATTTCCATCTCCCTTTTCACGAAAACTAATACTATTAGTTTTATTATACTAATGTCATTAGTTTTATGTCACTAAAAATTTCATTTTTTCCAAAAAAAAAGAAAAGCAGCCGTTTATACGACTACTTTTCTGTACAGCTATTAAACTGTGTAACGCTCATCTTCTAAAATTTTCGCAGCGATTTCACGTTTCTTCGGAATTACGTTAAGTGGTGTGTGGCGAGTTAATTTACGTAATGATGATAACATCATGCGCAGCATGTCGCCGTTTTCAACTGCGATAAGTGTTTCTTTCGCATCTGCTTCAATTTCGTTGAATGCTTCTTGGCAGAATACTTCAGTGTATAACACTTTTTGTTTATTCTTTTCAAGACCAGTTGTTTTAATTGCTTTTTCTGTACGAAGAACAGCTGACTCCATTGCGTATAGGTTGCTTACGATGTCAGCGATATTCACAAGAATTTCTTGCTCTTTATCTAATGCTTTACCGTATTTTTGAGCTGCTAATCCAGCTACCATTAAGCCGATTTTCTTCGCGTTACTTACTAAATATTTTTGAAGTGCTAATGGCTCATCGCCCACTTCTTCTGGCATCATCATCATTAACTCTTCTTGTAATTTTTGTGCTTTTTGAAGAAGTGGTAATTCACCTTTCATCGCTTTACGTAAGAACGTACCTGGTACGATTAGGCGGTTAATTTCGTTCGTTCCTTCAAAAATACGGTTAATACGAGAATCACGGTACATTCTTTCAATCTCGTATTCTGCCATAAATCCGTAACCACCGTGAATTTGAACACCTTCATCTACTGTATAGTCTAATACTTCAGAACCGAATACTTTGTTTAAAGAGCACTCGATTGCATATTCAGCGATAGAAGCTGCTACTGCTTTACCGTCTTTTACTTCTTCTTCAGATAATGTGCTCATGCGGCTTTCGAATAAACCTACTGTACGATATACAGAGCTTTCAGCTGCATATGTTTTTGCTGCCATATTCGCAAGTTTCTCTTGAATTAATGGGAAGCGAGCGATTGGTTGTTTGAACTGTTGACGTTGGTTTGCATATTGTGCTGAAATTTCTACTGCACGTTTCGCCGATCCAACTGTACCAACACCTAATTTATAACGACCGATATTTAAAATGTTGAATGCGATAATATGACCTTTACCGATTTCACCTAGTAAGTTTTCTTTCGGTACTAACGCATCTTCTAAAATTAACGTACGAGTTGAAGAACATTTAATACCCATTTTCTTTTCTTCTGGGCTTGTAGATACGCCAGCGTAGTCTTTCTCTACAATAAATGCTGAGAAGTGCTCGCCATCTATTTTTGCATATACAACGAATACGTCAGCGAATGCAGAGTTTGTAATCCATTGTTTTTCACCGTTTAATACGTAATGTGTACCTTCTGCATTTAAACGTGCAGTTGTTTTTGCGCCTAATGCGTCAGATCCTGAACCTGGCTCTGTTAATGCGTATGCAGCTAATTTTTCACCAGTTGCAAGTAATGGTAAATACTTTTTCTTTTGCTCTTCGTTACCGAATAATACGATTGGTAAAGATCCGATACCTACGTGAGCACCGTGAGTAATTGCAAAACCACCAGCGCGAGAGAATTTCTCTGCGATTAACGCTGAGCTTACTTTATCAAGACCAATTCCGCCGTACTCTTCTGGTACGTCAGCGCCTAATAAACCAAGTTCTCCAGCTTCTTTTAAAAGACGAACTGAACGATCAAACTCATGTTGCTCTAAATATTCAAGCTCTGGAAGAACTTCATTTACGATAAAGTCCTCTGTCGTTTTAGCAATCATTTTATGCTCAGATGAAAAATCTTCTGGCGTAAACACTTGATCAATCGTAATCTCATCTACTAAAAAGCTACCGCCTTTAACCGCATTTCCTACTGTTTTTTCCATGAAAATTTCCTCCTTCATATTTTCATGAGCCGCTTCTCTCTTTTTGAAAGAAGCTGGCTCTCCCTTTTGTTTTTATAAACCTTTGTTGCTTCCATTCTTTTTTTATAATCCAGTTTCAGTGGCTAGAACAGTCGGTCGTTTCACCCCTTCCTTTGAGGCAAAAAGCGCCTCTTCGTCAGGGCTTCCAACGCCCTCCTGTTCTGAGCAAGCCACTTCCACTTTTTTTATAGTCCAGTTCCAGCGGCTAGAATGTTCGGTGGCTTCGCTTCTTCCTACGAGGCAAAGAGCGCCTCTACGTCTGAAGCTCCATCCCCCTCACATTCTGAACAAGCCGATTCCACTTTTTTTATAGTAATTCAAATACTCCCGCTGCTCCCATTCCGCCGCCGATACACATTGTTACGATACCGAATTGTTCGTTGCGGCGTTTCATTTCGTGAATAAGAGATAGTGTTAGTTTTGCTCCTGTACAGCCAAGTGGATGTCCAAGTGCGATTGCACCACCGTTTACGTTTACTTTTTCTTCATCTAAACCAAGTTCACGAATAACTTGGATTGATTGTGAAGCGAATGCTTCATTTAGTTCGAATAGGCCGATATCAGATAGCTCTAAACCAGCTAGTTTTAACGCTTTCGGAATTGCAGCGATTGGACCGATTCCCATTACTTCTGGTGGTACGCCAGCTACTGCAAATGAACGGAATTTAGCAAGTGGCTTCATACCATCACTTACTGCTTTTTCACGATCCATCAATAATACAGATGCTGCACCATCACTCATTTGTGAAGAGTTACCAGCTGTTACAGAACCGCGAACGTTAAATGCTGGACGTAATTTCCCTAAAATGTCTAGCGTTGTCTCTGCTCTTACACCTTCGTCTTGTGCGAAAGTGATTGTTTCTTCTTGAAGTTTATTGTTTGATCCAACCGAGCGTAACGTCACATCTACAGGTACTGTTTCATCAGCAAAGTTTCCTGCCGCTAATGCTTTCGCAGCACGTTGATGGCTTCTTACTGCAAATGCATCTTGCTCTTCACGAGAAATTCCATATTTCACAGCAACTTGCTCTGCTGTATGTCCCATACCCATATAATATTCTGGAGCCGCTTCTACAAGGCGACTATTCGGACGAACAACGTGTCCCATCATTGGAACTAAACTCATTGATTCTGCTCCGCCTGATAATACAGCTTCAGAGTGACCAAGCATAATACGCTCTGCTCCGTAAGCGATACTTTGTAAACCTGAAGAACAGTAACGGTTAATCGTAATAGCTGGAACATCGTAAGAAAGTCCTGCTAATCCGCCGATATTACGAGCCATATTTAAACCTTGCTCTGCTTCTGGCATCGCACAACCGAAAATTAAATCATCGATTGGTCCTTCATAATTCGCACGCTTTAACGTTTCCTTTACTACTAACGCCCCTAGATCGTCAGGACGAACTGTTTTTAATGAACCCCTCTTTGCTTTTCCAATTGGTGTTCTTGCTCCCGCAACAATGACAGCTTCTCTCATGAACGATATCTCCCCTCGTTATTAGTTACGTAATGGCTTTCCTTTTACAAGCATGTGCTGCATTCTTGCTTGTGATTTCATCTCACTTACTAAGCTAATAAATGCTTCACGTTCTACATCTAATAAATATTGCTCATCAACTTCTGTTCCGTACGGCACTTTTCCGCCCGCAATGACATATGCAAGTTTCTTAGCAATGTGAAGATCGTACTCTGAAATGTAACCAGATAAATGCATTGCTTCCGCACCAAGTGCAAGAGTTGCATATCCTGTTTCCCCAACAACTGGTATCTTTTTACGGATCGGCGCTTTATAACCAGCTTCATATAAAGCAAGTGCTTTCTGTTTCGCATCGTATAGTAAGTGATCACCATTCACACTAATACCATCTTTATCACCTAAGAAGTTATGAGAAACTGCTTCTTGTCCTGAAGTTGAAACTTTCGCCATTGCGACTGTTTCGAACACTTTATTTGCAACTTTTTGCAGATCAAACTCTACACCGTTTGCCATTTTGTTTAAGTGTTTAATGTATAGCTCTTTATTACCGCCTCCGCCAGGGATTAAGCCAACACCAACTTCTACTAAGCCCATATACGTTTCACTAGAAGCTTGAATGCTCGCTGCTGGTAAGCAAACTTCTGTACCTCCGCCAAGCGTCATACCATATGGTGCTGCTACAACTGGCTTAGAAGAGTACTTAATTTTCGTCATTGCATCTTGGAAGTTTTTCACAACCCACTCAATTTCAAAGTAGTTATCGTCTTGTGCTTCCATTAAGATCATTGCTAGGTTCGCACCAACGCAGAAGTTCTTCGATTGGTTACCGATAACAAGACCTTTATAATTCTTTTCTACTTCATCAACAGCGTAGTTAATCATTTGCGTAATATCCATACCGATTGCATTGCTCTTCGAATGGAACTCTAAGCAAAGGATACCGTCGCCTAAATCAATTAAGCTCGCTCCGCTATTTTTCTTTAATACACCATTTTTCGCTTTTAATTGCTTAAGAGAAATTGCTTTTTTATTACGCTCGATTAGCTTATATTCGCCATTATCGTAATAGTAGCTATCGCCGTTATCATGTTTATAGAAAGTAGTGAAACCTTTCTCTAACATTTCTTTCACCCAAGTAGGAACAACTACGCCGTTTTCTTCCATCTTTTGAACAGATTTTTCAACGCCGATTGCATCCCACACTTCAAACGGTCCTTGCTCCCAGCCGAAGCCCCACTTCATCGCTTGGTCAATTGCAACGATATCGTCAGCAATTTCTTTATGAAGTTTTGCAGAGTATAAAAGAGTTGGTGTAATGATGTTCCATAACAACTCTCCTGCGCGGTCTTTTGCGTATACAAGCGCTTTCAATTTATTCGCTAATCCTTTTTCTTGTTTACTTAACTCTACGGATGCAGCTTTTAATTTTTTACGCGCTTCATATTCCATCGTTTCAGGATTTAGTTCTAAAATTTCTTTTCCTTGTTTTAAGAAGAAGCCTTGACCTGTTTTGCTTCCAAGCCATTTTTTATCAAGCATGTCATGCATGAAAGCTGGTACTTTAAATACATCACGCTCTTCTTCTTGCACATTTTCATATACGTTATTTGCAACGTGTACGAATGTATCTAAACCGACAACATCTAATGTGCGGAACGTTGCGCTCTTCGGACGACCGATAAGTGGGCCTGTTACAGAATCAACTTCCCCAATGCTATAGCCGCGTTTTACCATCTCTTGAAGAGTAACAAGTAAACCGTACGTACCGATGCGGTTTCCAATAAAGTTTGGTGTATCTTTTGCGATAACAACGCCTTTTCCAAGAACGTCTTCGCCAAATAGTTTCATGAAGCTTAATACTTGTGGATCTGTTTCTTTCGTCGGTATTACCTCTAGAAGTTTTAAATATCGTGGTGGGTTAAAAAAGTGTGTGCCTAAGAAGTGTTTCTGGAAGTCGTCTGAACGACCTTCTGCCATTTTTTCAACTGAAATGCCTGACGTATTCGAGCTTACAATTGAGCCCGGTTTACGAACAGCGTCTACTTTTTCAAATAATTTCTTTTTAATATCTAAGTTTTCAACTACTACTTCAATAATCCAATCTACATCAGCTAGACGCTCAAGATCATCTTCTAAGTTACCTGCTTCAATCAGTGCTAGATTTCCTTTCACTGTCAGAGGAGCTGGTTTTTGCTTTAATAGTTTTTGCACAGCCGTATTACTAAAACGATTTCTCACACTTTTATGTTCTAATGTAAGTCCCTTCGCTTCTTCTTCTTTCGTAAGCGCAGGTGGTACAATATCAAGCAATAATGTCGGAATACCAATATTAGCTAAGTGTGCCGCAATTCCCGAACCCATTACGCCTGAACCTAGAACAGCAGCCTTTTTAATTTGGAACATCCAATTCTCCCCCTATTCTTGAATGAATGCTCATTCAATTTTTCGACATAAGTCGCAATCAATGAGTGAGCCTCTACTAATAAATATATGATACTGTTTAAATTTTCGCAATATATTTATTGATAAAATTTTCTGAAATAAATATTTTTCTTTCATTTGGCCATGCTATATATGTATTTTCTTCACTAAAATACACTTTCCCTTTTTATAATCTGACGAAACTGGAGGAATATATATGGCAAAACTTAAGAAGAACCCTTCAAAGGCTGGAATTAGTGCAGCTAGTGTAACTGGAAACGCAGGTCCGCATAACCACGGCGTGGAAAAAGGACGTCAAGGTAATAACCAACAATATAAAAAGCATAATATGGGCGAAAAATAACGCTATATTTTTGGGCAGAGAACGTGGCATAATGATTAATGGCTGCTTTTTCTGCCCAATTTATTTGTAACAAATGAGGGAATTATAATGAAACGAACAATAGTTATGATTGTAATGATTGCCACACTATTTACAGGGATGATTTTCTTCTCTTATGCACAAAGGCAACAATCTGTAAGAGCTGATCAACCTAATATTACTGGGCAATACGGAGTTACAATCGATGCAGACACAGGTGAAATTTTGTATGGGAAACGTGAAGACGAACGCTCTTATCCGGCTAGTATAGCCAAAATGATGACAACCCTTCTTTTACTAGAGAATGTAAAAGAAGATGAAGAAATTACAGTTACAGAAAACGCAATTAAAACAGAAAGTCAAAGTAAGAAAATTAAACTTCGTGCTGGAGAAAAATTAAAGCGTGATGAGGCATTAAAACTTATGCTTATCATTAGTGCAGATCCAATAGCTGAATCAATTGCAGAACATATCGCAGGATCAAAAAATGAATTTGTGAAAATGATGAATGCTAGAGCGAAGGAACTCGGTACAAAGCATGCGACTTTCAAGAACGCAAGTGGTGCTGATGCACTTGGAAATAAAGTATCGCCATATGACATTGCTATTATTACGAAAGAAGCATTAAAGTATCCAGTTGTTTTAGAATATATGAATTCAACACGTACAACTCTACATACTTCAGAACGCTCTCCAAACATCGCAAACTACGGACGAGAAGAACTATATGATGATCCATATGCGATTGGAAGTAAAAGCGGTCTATCAGCACTTGGCAAATATACAGTCGTAACAGTGGATGAAAAAGACGGTAAACGCGTCATTAACGTCGTATTATCTTCTACTCGTGCGCAACTATATCCTGATACGAAGAAAATGGCACATTATGCATTTCAGCAATTAAAATAACCAAGGAGTATTTTCTCCTTGGTTATTTTTTAACCATACCTTTTAATACGAACGCAACGTTTGCTGGACGTTCTGCTAAACGACGCATGAAATATCCATACCAGTCGTTTCCATAAGGTACGTAAACACGCATTTTGTATCCTTCTTTTACTAGCTCAAGTTGACGCTCATTACGAATACCATATAACATTTGGAATTCAAATTGATCCCTTGGAATATTGTGTTCTTCAGCAAGTTTTTTTGTATATTCAATAATCGCTTCGTCATGTGAAGCAATTGCAGTATAATTTCCATTTAATAAGTGCATTTTAATAATTTTTTTATAATTGTCATCTACATCTTTCTTGTCTGGGAACGCCACTTCTTCAGGTTCTTTATAAGCACCTTTTACAAGACGTAAATTCGGATTATAAGCATTTAAATCTTCAATATCTTTTTCTGTACGATATAGGTAAGCTTGAATAACAGTACCAATATTATCGTATTCAGATTTTAATTGTTTAAAGATATCAATTGTTTTACCACAGCGTGTATAGTCTTCCATATCAATGGTAACGAACACACCATTTTCTTTCGCCGCTTCTAAAATACGGCGCATATTGTTCATTACGATTTCATCAGAGATATCTAATCCCATAGAAGTCATCTTTAAAGAAAGCTGCGAATCAAGACCTTCTCTTCCAATTGCACGGATCGCTTCAATCGATTGGTTAGCCATTTCATTTGCTTCCGCTTCATTATCAACGAATTCACCTAAATAATCGATTGTTACGCAAAGACCTTGCTTATTTAATTGTTGAATGGCAGCTGTCGCTAATTCAATCGTCTCCCCTGCGACGAAGCGACCTGCACCAAAGCGTAAACCGTACTTTTTAGCCAGTTTTGTTAGCGCTTTATTTTTAGATAAGAAAAGAAACGAATTTCGCATTAATTGTTCCATGTAATTCACCCCTATGACTGTAATTTATCTGTTTTTTACCCCTCTTCAAAATTATATCATTGTTTAAAATTATTGGATACAAATAATTATTTAGATAATTTATAAAATACTATAAAAACATTTAAAAACCTATATTTCTGCTTATAAATATACCTGAAATATTTTTCGACATTTAGAAAAATGGAGTTTAATAGGCATAAAATAGGCATGTCGAAAATATTCGACATGCCTATAAAATCCTTTATACTCCATGTAAATTATATAAGGATATTAATACAGAAAACTTACGATTATATTTCCCTCAAGTTTTTTTATTGCTCATTTCGCTTCTCTTCATTCAGCCTTTTAATATCTGTAATTAACTGTACCATCTCTTCTTTCGCATCAGGATATGTCTCATTCCAATGCTTCACTAAAGCCGGCATCGTCTTCGCTATGTAAGAATACAGTGCCCACTTCTGCACCTGTTCTTTTCTCTCTTCATTGCTCTCTCCAAGTAATAGTTCCGTGTATTTTTCTAGTAACCCGTCAAATTGTTCATTAAACTTTTCACTCATCTTATCTACCTCCTATATGAAAAAAGCAGCGAAAATCGCTGCTTTTCCTTATAATTTTGATCGAACAGAGTTTAATTTCTTTTCCATCGTGCTTACTTTATCACGACGATCATCGATACGAATTGTTGTTGCAACACGCTGTGCACCTTTCGTATATGGAACTTCATGCATTTGTTGAATTACTTCTAGAATGACAGGAAGATCTCCTTCAATAATTGTATTCATCGGTGTTAATTGATACTTCACGCGATCCGCATTTTTCTCTAGCACCTTTTGTACTTCTGCTACATATTCACTAACACTTGGATTACCTGTTCCTACTGGAATAATCGATACATCAACAATTGCCATAGTAGTCTTCCTCCTATAATCGTTTCTTATATATCCATTGTCTATTTTACCGAAATCCTCATCATTTTACTAATATGTTACTCTTCCACTTTAAACTGCTCGACTAATCTTTCTAAATCTCTCATATGTTCTGTCAAACTTTCCATCGTGTGAGCTACCTTTTCTAAATGATTCACCTGTGATTCCGTTGCAGCATGTACCTCTTCAGAAACAGCTGCACTTTCTTGACTCGTACCAGCAATTGTATTCATTACCGCTGTAATTTCCCCCTGCTCGTAACCTATGTTATGTACCTCTTCTACAATTTTTTCAACTGAAGTACTAATCGTATTTACGACTGACATAATTGTGCGGAACTCCATTTCCGCCTCTGTCGTCACTTTATTTTGCACATCTGCAATGTCTTTCAATTTACTTACAACTTCTACAACCCTTTTTACTTCTAATTGTACATCACCAATCATCGTTGTGATTTCTCCGGTTGCCTCTTTTGATTGTTCTGCTAATTTCCGCACCTCTTCAGCAACAACCGCAAATCCCTTACCTTGCTCACCTGCACGGGCAGCTTCAATCGATGCATTTAAAGCAAGTAAATTTGTTTGATCCGAAATGCCTTTTATAAGCTCAACAACATTTTGAATCGATCCAACTCTTTGTTCTAACTTATCCGATGCTTCTTCTGTATGAACAACAATCGAAGATGATTGTCCCCTCGTACGGATTAAATTCCTCATTGTATTTAATCCTTGCTTAGATGCCTCTTCCGCTTTGCCAGCCACTCCTTTTATTTCACCAACGGAGCTATTCATTTGTTCCACTGACTCCGCCATATTCTCGAGCTGAGCTGAAACTTCATCCACACTATTCGCAAGAGTAGAAGCTCCTCCGCTCACATCATCCATTGCTCCTGAAACTTCTCTACTAGCCGCTACTGTTTCGTTCGTTAAATAATGTAAACTATTCGTTGATTGTTGTACCGTTGATACGCTGTTTTTAATTTTACTTACCATTTCATTCATTTGTTCAACCATATCATTAAAGTGCTTAGTCAACTCTCCAACTTCATCTTTACTTGTCACTTTCATTCGCAGCGTTAAATCGCCTTCTGCTACTTTTTGCACGTGATTCTTTAATAGTTGCAGTGGTCTTGCTAATCTTCTTGAGAACAAGTAGGAAGCTACGATTCCAACTAATAAACTAATACATGCCATTATAATAACTGTATTTCTTGTACTATTTAATAGCCCATCGATCGTTTCTTTCGGATAAAAGATTCCTATCGTCCATTTCATCGTATCAAATGATTGACTATAAACAACTACATCTTCACCTTTTATTGTAGTGACCGCATATTTTGTTACCTCTTTATTTAAGCTTTTTATAAGTGGCTCTTTAGAAACATCTTTCCCTATCTTTTCTGGATAAACAAGAGCCATATTTTTATCATTTATAATAAACATTTCTCCGTCATTATTGTATTGAATATTGTGAAGCAACTTCTGAATCGTCCCAAGCGATACATCCATCGCAACAACGCCTAATACAGACCCATCTTGAGCTGTAATTGCTTTAGAAACACCTACACTTAACTTTCCTGTTGCAATTTCATAAGAAGGTTGTCCCCAATGGACCTTTTTTACATCAGCCTCTGAATCTTTATACCATGGTCTTGTCGTTGGATCATATCCTTCTGGTACTTGCCCACCTTCAGCAAGATTGGCACTTAATGTTTTTTTATCTTTCGTACCAATATATAAATCTAAAATACCAGGATGATTCTTTTTATACTCTGCAAACTCTTTCGTTAAAAACGCTTCCTCTTCTGGAGTAACCCCACCTTGAAGCATATTACGAATCATCTCACTGTTCGCGTAATACCCCATATCTTCATCCGTTCTTTGAACAAATGTCGTAAGTTGCTCTGTCACAAGATCCATCGCATTTTGAGAATACTCGTCTAAGGAATGCACTTCCTTTTCTTTCTGTAATTGATACACAGCTGTACCCAATATTACGAACATCATAGAAATAAGAACTGAAAACACTACCGCAATTTTTAATCGTAAACTTCTTAACATCTTCCCCCAAGCATCCCCTTCGCATTAAATTGAAATCTTATTAATCATTATATTAAGTATAATAGATAAAATTAAAAAATTGAAATTAATTCTCACCTTAATACAATTAGAAAACGGACTACCACTTGTGCAAAAACAAATAGTTCATTATCCTTAAAATATAATCTCATTCGTTCGGAGGTAACTATGTTACAAAAATTCGGTTTCTCACAATATGAAAGCCAAGCTTACGAAGTTGTCGTATCAAGCAATGAACCATTAGATGCTACAACGATTGTGAAGCATTCAGGTGTTCCAAAAGCAAAAATATATGAAGTGCTAGCACGCCTAATCGATAAAGGAATGGTAATGGATTCTGTTTCAGAAAAGAAAAAACTGTATACAGCATTACCACTAAAGCTAGCAATTGAAAAATTAACGACAGAATTCCAATCAAATATTAAAGAACTGGAAACAAATATATCAAAAAAATCATTTACAGATGACCGTGTGTGGAGCTTAAAGATGCAATCTTCTATTCGAGTTCAAAGTAAAGAACTCATTGAAAGTGCAAAAGAATCAATCCGTATTTCAGCTTGGAATGATACTCTTTTAGAATATCTTCCTTTACTAGAACAAAAAGCAAAACAAGGTGTTCAAATTGAATCCCTTATTGTTGGAGAAGTAGAAACAGACTTAGAAAACATGCATTTTCTAATCCCAGCTGAAGAACCTAATGCATTAGAGCGCTACTTGCTACTCATCGTTGACGATCGTGAAATTTTATTTGCTGGCGTAGAACAAGAGTCATGGCAAGCGATGAAAACAATGTCACAACCTTTCGTAAAGTTCTTTACAGAATTTTTCTATCATGACGTTGCACTTGCAAAGATTACCCAGAAACACCATGACCTCTTTATGGAAGATGAGGAAATTAAGAGTTTGTTAATGAAATTAAGATACTAATTAAATAATAAAAAGGAGTCTAGTTTTTCACTTAGACTCCTTTTCGTTTTGTTCCTTTATCTCCATCAACAGCTCAATGATTTTCTCATTTTGCTCTACCTGTTTCTCTGAATTTTTATAGATGAAACGAACCCATCTAAGTGCAAGAATAATAAGAAACAAAGGGAGCATTGAAATTAGAAGACCAATAATTGAAAAATTCGTATACATATACATCACCTCGCTACATATAAATTCTCCACCTTTCTACTAAAACCTGCAATTTTTTACAAATAAAAAAAGAACCTATCAAACGATAGATTCTTCTTTCACGAACTGAGTAGAGCGTCCTCTCGTAATCGAGAAAATCGCGCAAAGCAGTGCTAATACAATAAAGCCACCGCCTACCCAAGCATTATATATAACAGATGATTTTTCGATAACAACTCCGCCTACTGTTGAACCAAGTGCAATTCCTAAGTGAAGGGCAGAGTTATTTAAACTTTGCTGAATACCAGCTGATTCTGGTGCAATTTCAATTAAATAGTTTTGTTGCGCTGGTGAAATCGCCCAGCTCAGCATACTCCAAAGTCCCATCATAATGATGAAGAGCGGGAATGAGAATGTCATTAATGGCAGTATGAATATTGCACACGCAAATACGATAATGATGGAAATAATACTTTTTTTCGATCCCCATTTATCAGCAAGCCAGCCACCAAAGCCGCCACCAATTACTGCTGCGATTCCGAAAATAAAGTAAAACACACTAATCCAGTTTGCTTCAACATGCATGACATCTTTTAAAAACGGTGTTAAATATGCATACAATGTTAAATGCCCTGTTAAAAACAAAAATGATGTTAACTGTGCACTTACAATTTTTTTATCTTTTAAAGTAGCAAGTTGTTCTTTTATTGATAATACCGATGTCGGTGGTACTTTCGTTAAGAATAATGAAATACAAGCAATTGCCATAACTGTTAATACCGAAATTAATACAAATGGTGCACGCCATCCGTATGCATTTCCGAGTACAAGACCAAGCGGTACTCCAAGCACAAGTGATCCACTAATTCCCATAAAAATGATTCCAATTGCACGCGCACGAAAATGCGGTTCTACTACACTAGAAGCAAGTGTTACCGATAGTGCAATAATTAATGAACCACTCGCCGCACAAATAACCCTTGAGAACATCAGCATTCCGTAATTCACACTAAATGCCGAAATAATATTTCCGATTAAGAAAATCGATAATGCTCCAACATACAATGTTTTTCTTTCAAACTTCCCTGTCAAAGCTAATAAAACTGGACCTGACAAAGCAAATACTACCGAAAATATTGTTATAAGCTGACCAGCTGCACTAATAGATACTCCTAAATCATTGGCAACTAAATCGAGCGTTCCTCCTATAATTAGCTCAACCGTTCCGACTACAAAAGCCGCGATAGCTAAAATATAAACACGAAAATTCAAGTCTTTCCCCACGCTTTCTGTTTTGGTTACTACGACTATAGTAACCAAAACAGAAAATAGACGCAAGTACAATTTTTTTACAGTAAAAAAGGTAGGCGTATAATACGCCTACCTTTTCATCATTCTGTTTCTTTCTTCTTATTTAAACACCAATACACCGGAAGTCCCGTAAATACAATTCCAATCGATAAGAAACAACTTACTGGATCGTTAATAATCGCACTACCAATTACAAAGAACGAACCTAAAATCGCTACGATTGGTACGATTGGGAATAACGGTACACTATATGCACGCTCTTTATTCTTATTACGTTTTCTTAAAATGAAGACACCAATAAACGTCATTACATAGAAAATATAAATAATGAATACGGAAATCTCAGACAGCTTATTTGGATCACTAATAATCATTAAAATAATTCCTAAAATGATTTCAACAGTAATCGCATTTGCTGGTGTTTTAAATCTCGGACTTTCCTTTGCAATAAACTTAGAAAATGGAAGTTGTCCACGCTCTGCCATAGACATTGGGATACGTGGGAACGTTAAAATCTTTCCATTTAAACAGCCGAAAATAGAAACGATAATACCGATACTAATAATTTTTCCGCCATATTCTCCAAGTAACATGCCTGCAGCTGTCGCTGTTGCATTTTCTCCAAGGTCTACAATTTTCGCTGCTGGTAATACATTTAATAATGCCAAGTTAATTAATACGTAAGCAGCCGTTACGATTAAAATCCCTACTGTCATTGCTTTCGGTAATAACTTTGTTGGATTCTTCATTTCTCCACCAATCGAAGCAAGTAAAATCCAGCCGTCATAAGCAAATAACGTTGCTAAAATTGCCATACCGATACTTTGATTTTCCGATATCGGCACAACTACGTTAAAAATATCGCTATTCCCTTTCCAGAAACCTAGCACAACAATTAACACAATCGGAATCATCTTCCCAATTGTCGTGATTGTTTGAACGATACCTCCGTATTTTGTTCCCATACTATTTACAACGCCAAGGAACACAACCGTTCCAATTGCGATTGGTAAATTCCACACTTTATCTAAATAGAAAAAATTAATCATTAAAGAACTAAAGTATAAACCTAATGTTCCGATAATAGCAGGTCCATAAACAATTGTTTGCATCCAACCTGATAAATATCCCAAAAAACTTCCGTAAATCTCCTCTAAATACGTATACAACCCACCATTTTTCGGGATTTGCGCTCCAATTTCAGCAACTGTTAAACCACTTGCTAGCGTCAACAGACCACCAATTACCCAAGCAAGAATGGCCATATTAGAACTCCCCGAGTAATCTAATACGCTCCCTGGTTTCATAAACACACCAGATCCAATAATCGTTCCTACTACGATAGAAAGTGCTACTGTTAAACCAATTTTGTTCTTCTCATCATGATGCATGCTGCGTATCCTCCTTCCAATCCTAGTGTGATGCAAAAATGAAATAAAAAAACACTCCTCCCTAAAAAAGGGACGAGTGTTGTATTCGTGGTTCCACCCTTGTTTCAATTCGTAAAGTAACACACTTCACCAATTTCTCAAGTCTAAATAACGGTTTTTGCCGGCAAGCAATTACTAGATGCTCGTTCACTGCTGCAGTTCAGAGGTGGTAATCCATTTTTCCGTATTAGGAAGCTCGCAGCCAAAGGCTTCCCTCTCTGGAAATCGTAAAAAATTGATCGTGTCCTCATCATCACTTCTTGATGTCGAATTTTGTAGTTATTGTTCATTATATTGAATTGTTAGAAAAAATCAATATGTTTTTTATATAACATAGGAAATATTTATCTTCTTATATTATAACAGAAGATACAAAACTTCTCTATTTCCCTAAAAATGGTATAATCCATTTAGGAGGTGCACCAATAATGATTGCTGTCTTTTGTATCATCGCTACGTTTCTCTCTGTTCTATTCGCTATCATGCATCGGCACAAGTATCCTGGTTATAGCATTTTAGCGGTAGCTATTATACCAGCTGTTTCCTTCTACGTATTGGGTAAATATCAATATACGGAAGTGTTTATCGGTTTTGCAATCTTCTACTGCGTCTTCGGATACATACTAACAATGAAAAAAATTTTATTAAATCATTAAAAGGGACCGATTTCTGCTAACAGAAATCGGTCCTCTCACGTATCTTTCGGTTGCCCACACGAAAGATACGACTTCATTCAATTATTTCTCATCTTTTTTCATAAAAAACTTATGGTGCGGTAAATCAACATTCAATGCCTCTAATTGTTTCTTTTCATTGTCTAAAATCGCTTTTGCTTTTGTTTTTGTTGCCTCATCTAATCCTGCAAATATATCTTCATGCTTCTCTTTCTCTGGAAGTTTCACACCTAATTTTGTTAATTCTTCTTTTGCTTGCTCATGCGTTAATTTTCCAGATTTCTTTTGCTCTAAAATTGACTTTGCTTTTTCTTTTGCTTGTTCATCTAAGTTAGCAAACATGTCTCCATGTTTACCTTTCTCCGGCATTTTCACGCCTAGCTTTGTTAATTCCTCTTTTGCTTGCTCATGCGTTAATTTTCCAGATTTCTTTTGCTCTAAAATCGACTTCGCTTTCTCTTTCGCCTGTTCATCTAAGTTAGCAAACATGTCTCCACGCTTACCTTTCTCCGGCATTTTTACGCCTAACTTTGTTAATTCCTCTTTTGCTTGTTCTCGTGTTAATTTTCCAGACTTTTCTTGCTCTAAAATCGACTTCGCTTTTTCTTTCGCCTGTTCATCTAATCCCGCAAACATTTCTTTACGTTTTTCTTTTTCTGGAAGCTTTACACCTAGCTCCTGTAACTGTTTCTTTGTATCGTCCATAATCGTTTTTACTTTTTGTTTTGTAGCGGCATCTGAATCTTTTTTCGCTGTTTTTGTCGCTTGCTCAGCTGTTGGAGTATTTGTTGCCGCGAATGCCGGAACACCGACTCCTCCAATGATTCCGAATGATAAAGCACCTGCAATCGCTAAATAACCAACTGTTTTCTTCTTCATAGGAAATTTCCTCCTTCATATTTCTAAAGCATGTACACTTTCGTATACAACGCCAATAGTAATATTGGTTTCTTAAAATTTCCTTAACGATTCAAATAAAAAACACCGCTCGTAATGAGCGGTGTTTCTCTATGCTTTTTGTAATTGTAACTCTTCACGTTCCATTATTTTTCTTAATACAATTGTTTGTGTCATTGTAAATAAGTTACCTGTTATCCAGTACAACACAAGTCCTGATGGCGCCGCAAACCCCATAAATAGAATCATTGCTGGCATCATAATTTGCTGCATCTTTAGCATCTGTACTTGTTCTCCAGGTGTAATATTCGATTGGAAAACTTTCATCTGAATAAATGTCGTTAACGCTGCAATAATCGGTAATATATGATATGGATCTGCATGTCCTAGGTTCACCCATAAAAACGAAGATGTGCGAATCTCTTCCGTTCTGCTAATCGCATAATACAAAGCAGAGAAAATCGGCATTTGTATAAAAATTGGCCAGCAACCAGCAAGTGGATTCCAACCGCCTGATTTCATTAGTTCTGACATTTCTTTTTGATACTGCTTTTGTTTTTCAAGGTCTTTGCTTACATCACCGTATTTTTTCTTTAGCTTCTGCAATTCAGGTTGCATTTTCTTCATTTTCGCTTGGCTGCGATATTGCGAAACAGCTAATGGAATCATGGCTGAACGAATAACGAGCGTCATAATAATGATAGCAACCCCGAAGCTAGCTCCCGGTATATGATGAGCAACAAATTGAATCATATACGAGATTGGATATACGAAATAATGGTTCCATATTCCCGTACTATGTGAATCAATTGTGCCTGCATTACTGCAGCCAGATAAAACAAAAACAAGTACTACTGATAAACTAATGAGCGCAGCTCGGTATGATTTTAACATGTTCATTCCTCCAATGTTTCGTAATTATTTAGCGAAACATTGGTGTATACGGACCAACCTCATCATTCTCTTCACTTGATTCTTGTCTGCGTACGGAACGAATCATTCCATATTTATAAAAAATTGAAAATAGCGGTACATTTCCCGCACTATCTTCACATGTATCAACTAACACAAAAGCTCTTTGTCTACCGCTTGATGCTTGTTGACGCACAAAGCGAGAAACATTAGTAAGGAAGAAAACTTCTAATAAACAAAGTGCTGTCGTTACAAACGATATATATAGAATTGCATCCTGCAATAAAAATTCCATCGCTTCACATCCTTAATAAGGTCATTTTAGCACATCGGGCAAATATTCTCTATTTCCTTTTATTTTCAAAAAAAGTATTTTGCATATTTTCTCAAGAAAACAATAATTAAGAAACGTTGTATTCGCTTTCTTTAGCATATTCACACACATCAATGAATAGGCTTGATTTATTAGAAATTTATAAAATTTTTGCATTATAATAAAACTATTGCCAGTTTTTGAAAAAACCTTTATTCTCTTCTTGTAATCAAAAATGAATATGGAGATGAAACATACTATGGGTCAACTAGGAGACGCCGATTACGTTCCCGACACCGCCTTTTTATCCTTCCCAGCAGCTAAAACATTTCACTTAGAATTTATGATACAGTTGGTTGTTATTTTTATAGCTTCTATTTTGTATGCAATTTCTATGAATATGTTTTTTATCCCGCATAATATGATTAGCGGTGGATTCGCTGGTGTAGGGATGATTATCGGTTATTTAATGCACTACAATATCGGTGCACTTATCTTTTTACTAAACATTCCTCTTCTTATTTTAAGTCACTTTTACTTAGGAAAGAAGACAACCTTTTTAACAGCGTACTTTGTAGCTGTATCATCGTTAGCGATGAACATTATCCCGGTACACCAAGTTTCAGACGATATTTTACTTTCTTCTGTATTCGGTGGTGTTATCTGCGGAGCAGCTTCAGGAATTATATTCCGATTTGCTTCTTCAACAGGTGGTTTTGATGTTGTTGGATTGATTGTAGCGAAATACCGAGATGTTTCAATTGGAGCAATCATATTTGTATTCAACTTAATCTTACTTGTAGCAGCAGGTTTTATTTTCGGATGGGATATTACACTTTATACGTTAATTAGTCGATTTGTAGTCAGCAAAGTTATCGACGCTGTGCATACGAAACATATTAAATTAACGATAATGACTATTACAGAAAAAGGCGAGGAAATAAAAAGCGCACTACTACATCACGGCATACGCGGGGTGACAATGGTAGACGCTGTCGGCGGCTATACAAACCATAAGAAAAAAATGATTTACACTGTCGTGACTCGCTATGAGTTAGGCGAAATGAAACGTATTATCCGTCAAGTGGATAACAAAGCATTTATGAACATTACTGAAACAGTTGAAATTGTCGGCCGTTTCAAACGCATATAAAACCGGTTAATAAATTAAAGGGCATAACATATTATATATGACTAATATGTTATGCCCTTTGTTATTCAACTAACGTACCTTTTAGCATAATAAAATCACTAAGTTTATTACTACAAATCGGAGGATAGCATTCCATATACAATACTATCTGTCCATTCCTCTTTATTCCAAAAATCTTGTATGAAATGGGCTTCCTTTCTCATGCCTATTCGTTCACACAATTTTTGTGAAGCTGTATTACGTGCATCAAGATTAGCCTGTATACGATGTACATTACATTCATTAAATAATTTCAATACCAAACTACTTACTGCTTCTGTTGCCAAACCTCTCCCAGCTACTTCATTTGCAAAACTATAACCAATCTCAACAGTGTCTTTCATATTTGTGTACCATACTGATAAATCACCAACTACTTTAGTTTTGTATATAACTGCCAAACTTAATATTGTTTCTTTAGTAAGTACATTATTTGCTAGCTTCTTATTAAATCTTTTCTGCATGTCTTCATGAGTCCACTTATTATGTAATAGGAACTTACATGTATCATCACTATTATAAATAGCAAATACATCCTGTAAATCAGTACTCTTAAAAGGTCTAATTATTAATCTTTCTGTTGTGAACTCCAAGTTAGCTCTCCTCCCTTACATTCATGCTATAAAACATTTTTTATAGTATTTAAGCCTCATTCTTAGATCTCACCTTGATTACATATTTCATCATAATAAATTAAAATCCTTCTTCCACTAAACTGCACCGTTAATTGTATTTCCTTACGCTTTTTATTTTTTACACTTATTACAAAATCAGATAATTCTATTATTATGTCCCTAAATGTGTTATAATGAAAGCAGACTCACAAAAAAAGAGTATATAGACTTGGAAGTTTCTCTTATTTTACAAGCAAAAAGAAACGAGCAGTCGGGTATATTTCAGACACCATACACGTAACGGTTTAAATAACCGATCATCTTAGTTACTCTTCAATGATCTTTTTATAAAAAGATACGTACAATTAAAACTCACTTCAATATACTATACCTACCTTTTTGACTTCCAAATCATCTTATTACATAGGGAGATGAACATATGAATCAATATATACGATATACAATAGCTGTCCTGTTTGCTATTATCGGCGGAGCAATCTGCTTCTGGACAAACACTCAGCTTGGAGAGAATATCATCTTTAACGGAATCGAAACACTTGTAAGCGCTTCAATTCTAGGTGGATACATTTACTTCCTCTTCAATCCAGAAGAAAATGCTCAAAAAACAATGTTATTAACAATGATTGGAATCGTTGGTGGATGTATTTCCTACTCAATGACAAACTATACATTACCACTTCAATTAAGCTCAGCTTTCTTCCACGGTCTATGGACTTGGTTCATTGCATTCTGCCTAGCAGACGTATTCAACCTATTACAAGACACTGAAGAAGATAGCGGTCGTCAAATTGAAAGTAACTCTTAAGCTGGAAGATACTCTTCCAGCTTTTTATATTGTTTTGCATATCCCCGCATCACGATAAAAAGAAGTTACCCTCACGGCAACTTCTTTTCCACATACCCCACTTCGTATTCACTAAAATATATCAACGATTTTTCAAATATATCGATCATTTCTCCACTTATATCAACGATTTTTTCATTATATCGACGGTTCAACACAAGATATCGATTTAACGACAACCTTCGACACTCGAAACGCACCACATACCCTATCCCCCAAGCAACTTACTGCCGAACTCTACGATTAAAAAGATAATTAATAGGATCGCGAGTATCTTTAATGCTACATATGCCACTTTAAAAACAACATAAATGAGCAAGACTATCAAAATAATTGATAAAATTTCCATATCTACTTCCTCCAAGCTTTGCTCTTCTTATCTCATTTTACTCGCCCCGGGCTATTTATGGAACGGCATAAGATGACATATAAAAAAGAGGATACCTCACCCATCGTAAGATACCCTCACCTTCAACTGCTCAAACCATTCTCTTTCTAATTGTAAATATCCCATCTCACTCTTCTCGGCGCTCTCCAATTCTTTATCAGCTTTCTTCATATAAGTATGGGAAGCTTCTAGATCATTCTCTAAATATTTGATAATTCCTTGTGTACGGTAATATCCACTTAGGTCCATTTTTGTAATAGCCTTTGCATGTTCCTTTGCTTCTTGCAAAGAAAGACTATCCATCTGATAAAGGGCTTTATATAAAAGATACCAACTATGAAAACTACTAACGAAAAACTTATTTTCTTTCGTTACAGGTAGTTGAACAATTCGTTCTATATACGGTATCGCTCTTTCCATTCCCTCTTGATCTGCACGAGCAAAAAAGACAAGCATAAGTCTACTCATTATCTCTCTTATCCCTTTATTCTCTTTTATTTTCTCCTCACTCAATTCTACTAATCTTTCATCCCAATCTTTCGGTCTTTTATAACTAAATAACTCACTCGATATTTGAATCTCATATAAATGATTTCTAGCTCTTTCATCATCTTTAATTAAAATAAGAAATTGCATCCCATCACTCATAAGCGTTCCTTTTATCGGCACAATTGTAACCGCAAAGATTGCAAAATGGAAAAAGGAAAAATATAAAAGATATTGATAATAACTCACCATGTATATGTAACCGGAAGTAATACCAAACAGTAAACTCGTAATTGGTCCACCTAAAGTGAGCCACGCCCATTTTTTCGAAAGATTCGGTGTCTCTATAGAAGTTGGTACTAGTGTTGCAACGCCTCCAAAGTACGCCCATAATTTATTTTCTCGAATGCGTAATTTTCCCTTTTCTTTTTGAATAGTAATGGGTCCTACTGTCATAAATTTAAATGTTAAACCACCTATTACACCAAATACTACATGTCCTAGCTCATGAATGGCTAACACTAACAATGAAATTCCAACTATTGCCCATAGGTTCAAAATTACTTCTAATTTCCCAGTTCGGATTACTCCGTATAAAATGGACAGAATTAACGCCACTGTCATTGAGCCAGCTGGCCTTCTTAAAATATCCACCTTTTTCTCCCCTTAATAAATCATTTTCCTCTGCATTTCGTACATGAACTTCCCGAGATGCAATATCCAAATAAATGAGATTAGGCCAATTAATACAAAATCGATATTACTAGCAGCTGTATATATAACGGCAGCCCACCATACATATGCCAATATTGTATTCGTAAATTCATATGCTTTATATCCAGCCTCATGCACAATGTGCTTTAATCCTTCATCTGCATTTTTCGTCCACATTTTCATAGATTCCATATACGTTACACCTTGTTCAGGATATAGCTTATTATAACGATTTTTTGTTATGAGTCCGATAATTACTACTGTAGTTAAACAAGCAATAGAAGCTACTAAATTCCACACCGCAAATGAAACATCTGTATCCTGCAACAGTGCACGTCTACATGTAATAACTGCATATACAAACCATGCCTGCGTAACTATATCACCTACACGTAAATATATACTTATAATGCCTAATTTTCTGCCTTGTACGCTCTCTTCTTCATCGCGTGCCTCTGCTAACATACGTGTATTCTTCCAAGTATAGTACATCATTAAAATTCCAAAAATAGTACATATACCTATAAATGTATTGGATGATAATTTTCTCGGTTCATCCGAGAGTAAATTTAAAGCTATATAAGACGTTAAAAATCCTCCTATCATACTTAATGCTATTTTCCCCACAGAATCAAATTGTTTTTTTCGCTTACTCTTCATCGTCCTCTTCCCCCTCTACTAACGTAAATATTTCCTCCACCGGTACATTGAAAATTTGTGCGATTTTTAACGACAATACGATAGATGGTGCATAATCCCCACGCTCAATTAAACTAATCGTTTGCCGTGATGATCCAATCGCTTTCCCTAAATCCCCTTGTGATAAACGATGCTTTGCTCGCAATTCCCTCACTCGATTTTGAAGCTTCATGTCTTCCCTCTTTTTCATTTATTTAATTAAAATTGTAAATAATATCCTTATATTTGTCAATTATAATTGTCATTACGACTATAATAATTGACAAAATACTTATTTCTTATCCTGTATCAAATTCCTATAAAGAATGTAAAATGTGCATTAAACATAGTCTTAAAAATAAAATAAAAAAGGCAGTGCTTTTGCACTACCTTCCTAAATTCTGACATAGAATGGATTTCATATTAACTTGCGTTTTGTAGTAATACTCGTTTTAACTGCTTACGGAAACGAATACCCAACGTAACCGCTACAATCACAATAACTCCAAAAATGATTTTACCGATATGACCTTCTAGCACTCCAAAGATATCATGTAGGTTTCCACCTAACCAGTAACCACCGATTAAGAAGAATGATACCCAAAATAGAGCGCCTGAATAAATTGTAATGGCAAAACGACGGAATGGTAAATTAATAATTCCTGCAAAGTATCCTGTGAAATGACGTACACCAGGAATAAAGAAACCAATAAAAATTAGGAAGTACCCATACTTATCAAACCACATTCTCGTTAAGTCAATTTTTCTTTGTGTTAAAAATACGTATTTCCCATACTTTTGAATGAAAGGCATACCTAATTTATTTCCTAAAAAGTATTGAATCGTCATTCCTACACTTGTCCCAATAAAGGATAGAATGATTAAAATCGGTAAACTTAAATCACCCTTATGTGCTAAAAATCCCGCATATGCTAATGTTGGCTCTCCCGGAAACGGAAGTGCAATATATTCTAACAGCAAACCGACAAGTACAACATAATACCCGTATTGCTGAAATAATTCATGAATCCATTCCATGTCATCTCTCCTTTCAATCACGTACAACTTCTTACTATTATTGTATAAAAAAATTGTCGAAATAACTATCACAATAGCTTACATTTTTATTACATTTTTGTAAGGGTCACACTAATGATTTTCGTTCTTTATTAAATAGTAAAAATCATTTTTCAATTCGAAATAGCGAAAAGACGCATTAATAACATGCAGATTTTATCCATTTTTTAGCACTAAAAAAGCTCTCTTATTTTGTTCTCAATAAAAAACCATCACAAACTCATGCTAACTTCATATTAGCTTCATATACGTATTGTAAGATTATATCGGAATTTGTTGAAAAATTTAACCAATATATGACTAAGCATTAATTTGAATAAATATAAGTCGTTTTTCGAAATTGAAAAAAGGGTGAATACGAAATGGAAGCATATAAAATGCACGATTTTATTAATACAAATGTTGAATCTCATCAAAATGAAACCGTTTTTAATTTACAAATATGTGAAACAAGTGAATTTGACGTAAGTTTAACAAAATCTACAACACTATCTTTTATCGTTTCAAAAAAGAATATTAAAATTGTCACGAAAAAATGGATTAATTCAAATCAAGAAAGCATGATTGGCAAAAGCTACATCATTCCAACAAAAGCTTTTCACTATTTCTTACCAATCATTTCTGAAAATGAAGATGAGCTCAATATTCAAGTTCAAAGTTTTGGACTACGTGGTGAGCTTTTATTAAATGAAAGATTACTTATTGATAACAACAAACACAACAGCAAAATCACTACATTCTTTGAAACATTAGATGAAAATGTAAATAAAGCATTACGAGGATTACAACTTCATTGTATGTAAGACTATTACGATAGTAAAAGGAGAATAACAATGAAAAAATTATTATTAAGCGCACTATTATCATTAGGATTTTTAACTCTTCCATTCGCTAGTGCAGAGGCAGCTACAACGAAAGATCAATTAATCGTAGACACTCAGTTAAATAAAATGGATTATTATCAGGATGGAAAATTTATAAAAAGTTTTACTGTCGCTACTGGAAAAGCTGCAACACCTACACCTAAAGGCACTTTTCAAATCGTAAATAAAATTAAAAACCGCCCTTATTATACAGGCAAAATTAAAGGCGGCGATCCACGTAATCCACTTGGTGACCGTTGGCTCGGATTAAATATGGCAGGAACTTACGGAACAACTTATGCGATTCACGGAACTAACAATAATCAAGCAATCGGCAAATGGACAACACTTGGTTGTATTCGTATGTATAACAATGATATACACTGGTTATTTGAGCGCGTTCAGCAGCAAGCTACTGTCACTGTAAAATAGCCTAAAAACAAGATTTATGTGTAGCCAAGAATTTTATGTCTTGGCTTATTTTATTTATTCATTTACAGTAGCAAAACAACTGTATTTACATATATAATAGGAATAGATTTGATTAGTTAATATCTAAACATTGATAAACGTAGATATTAAAATTATACAGTTATAATGTTTTATAAATTTTATAATACATACTATAATAGAACTACTGTAATTCTGAACTATTCAGTAACACTAAACTATTCCCCTTGCTACCTTCATGATTATTTTATAGCGGGGGCTTATTATATGTATAAACAATCTGAGTCACTCGAAAAATGATGAATTCGAATATTGCAGTAAAAAGCGTTATTTAGGAGGTGTTACTATGACGCATATACTGGTGATTGAAGACAACCCAGATATACAAGAACTTATTCGTGAATTTCTAATGGCACAAAACTTTACAGTTGATGTAGTTGGTGCTGGAACAGAAGGTATTCTTCTTTTCCAAAAAAATTCATACGATCTTGTCCTCCTCGATGTAATGTTACCAGATATAGATGGCTATAGTATTTGTAAAATTATGCGAGGACAATCTGATGTACCAATCATTATGTTAACAGGCTTACATAATGAAGAAAGTGAAATTAAAGGATTTGAGTTAGGTATTGATGACTATATTACGAAACCGTTCCATTACACTGTATTTATTAAGCGTGTAGAGGCTGTATTAAGAAGGGCAGCAACGAAGGAAGCAGAAGCTGCAACTATACTACAATTCCATGAATTGATGTTAAACTCTACAGCATATGCAGCTTATGTTCATGGTAATCAAATTGAATTGACAACAAAAGAATTTGAAATTATTTATACTTTACTGCAAAATCGAGGAAAAGTATTATCAAGAAGTGATTTGTTGAATAAGGTATGGGGCTATGAACATTATGGTGATGTAAGAGTTATAGATACACATATTAAAAACTTAAGAAAAAAATTAGGAATTCCTTATATTAAAACGGTGAAAGGCATTGGCTACAAAATCGAATCGTAGCAAAGACAACATCACCAAAAATATTTTCATCAAAACCTTATTATTTTGTATTCTTTTATCACTTTGCCTTTATCAAATTATTTACTTTCTAGCTTCAAACTACGATAAAGAACGTTTTACGAAAGAAAATGGAACGCCGACTACAGAACAGGCCGATTCAGATAAGCAAAACGACGGAAGTAAAACGAAGCAAAATAAAGCTGTGTCAGAGGAGAGCATTTCTAATTTCCAATCTTCTATTATAGATTATAAATCTCTTTCTACAGCTATCAATCACCTTTTGCAGCCTAGCCAAACTGTAAAGGCAAAAGAACATACACAAAATCTTTCGGGGAAAAATAGCACTTCTAATCCGCCTACAGAAGCAGAAAAGAAAGCCGCTAATAATGATGCCTTACATACACAAAATGCAGCAAGTAAAACAAATGATACAAATGATAATCCAAAGTTAGCAGATGCGTTGCAGCAATTAGCTCCACATATTGGCGCGACAATGCTTGCATTATCACTACTTGGATCTTTAATTTATACAAAACTAATTGCCAAACCTTTTCAATATATGAGCGATGCTTTAAAAGATATTATGAATCTTGATTTCTCAGATAAAAAGCTACTTAACAAAAATGCAGATCAAACAGATTTTAATTTGCAAGTAGCTGCTTCACAAGTACCAAATATTGTGAAGAATTTACATGAAAGCAATCAAGATTTAAGAAACGAGCTCAAGAAGGAACAACAATTAGAACAATCTCGTAAAGAATTTATGTCTATGGTGTCCCATGAATTAAAAACACCAATCGCAGCCGTTATGGGACAACTAGATGGCATGATTCACGGAATTGGAGCTTATAAAGATAGAGATAAGTATTTGAAACGTTCCTACGAGATGATGCAAGACATTAACATATTAACGGAAAAAATGTCGGAATTATCCAAAATACAAAACCCTCAATTTAAACCGAATTTAGAAGTCATTTCTTTATCTAATATTATTGAGGATGTTATGAAGAAAGTAGATTACTTTGTATCTGTAAAACAATTAAATGTACAATCTAATATTAAACACGACGTACAAATTTTAGCTGATCCTAAATTTATTCAAACTGCTATTTTTAACATTATTTCAAATGCAATTCATTATACAATTGACCATCAGCACGTATATATAAAGCTTTATGAAAAACCAAATGGTTATGCATTAGAAGTATTAAATACAGGTTCACAAATTGATGAAGATAAACTTGCTCATTTATTTGAGCCTTTTTATCGCGCAAACCCTGATAAACATGGTTTAGTACAAGGTAGTGGTCTTGGATTATATATCGTGAAACAAATATTAGATAAACATCAGTTTCCTTACGGGATACAAAACACAGCTCAAGGTGTAAAATGCTCCATTGTATTCCCAAAAGCAATGTAACATTCACTATAATTACATACCCCAAACTCATACTTCATGTGTGAGTGGCGGAATTTTGTAGAGTGTCTTACTCTGTTTCGTTCGCCCGTTATCCTTATTTGGATAGCGGGCGTTTTTTATTACTTAAAAGGAGGATTTTTTATGGAAAAGTTTAAATATTCAGTGCTCGTTTTATTCGGTGCTTGCAGCTACGGCATACTTTCAACTATTTTCAAACTCGGATTCATAAATGGATTTTCAGCACATCAACTACTAGGGGGACAATATGTCTTCGGATGGATTGGACTATTTCTACTCGTTCTTTTCTTTTCACGTCATAAAGTAACAAAAAAACAATTTTTTTCATTACTAACCGTCGGAACAACAATGAGTATGACTGGGATTTTTTACGCTATTTCTGTAGAAGAACTACCCGCATCTATCGCTGTCGTCCTACTCTTTCAGTTCACTTGGATTGGTGTCATTATCGAAGCAATTGCAAATCGAACATTTCCAAGCCGCGATAAGATCATATCTATCCTTATTTTATTTGCTGGTACATTGTTTGCAGGTGGTGTATTTGAAGGCCTCGGACAAAGTTTTTCTACGAAAGGGATTATCTTTGGGCTATTAGCTGCTGTCTCTTTTTCATTCTATGTTTTTGCGAGCGGGCGCGTCGCTACGGATGTTCCGCCTTATACGAAAAGCTTTCTTATGACAACAAGTGCTACTCTTATCGTATGCCTATTCTTTCCGCCAACCTTTTTAATAGACGGTGCTTTGCAAGCTGGCCTATGGAAATATGCTTTCTTCCTCGGATTATTCGGCGTTGTTGTACCTGTCATTTGTTTTTCAATCGGTGTACCAAAGGTTGGAACAGGGCTTGGTACAATATTAGGTGCAGCTGAATTACCAACTGCTATTATTGCTTCTATTACACTTGTACATGAAGTCGTAACGTTCATGCAGTGGATTGGAATTATTTTTATATTGGTTGGAATTTTCACTCCTCAGCTGCTTACGGCTAGGAAAGAAAGGAAACACAATCGCGTGCACAGCGCTTGAAAAAATACAGAATTTATATAAAAGATATAACTGCAACTAAAATAAGTAAATTTATCTGGAGGTATAAATGACTATTTTAAGCATCGTATTTTTTGCTATTATGTGTATCTTCTTCCTAATAAGATATATGAAAGAAAAGAAATTTTACGATTTACTTCTCGTTCCCGTTTGTATATATGCAGGAGCAGTGAAAACTCCTTTCGTAGAGTACTTAAACTTTAATACTACATTTAAAATAACGTATGATATTGCAGCTATTATTCTTGTAATCCTTGCTGTACTTTTCTTTTTGAAAGATAAGAAAGAGAACCATACTGCATAACAAAAGACCTTTCATTTACTTGAAAGGTCTTTTTCTCTATCTCATTTTACCGCTCCATACAGCTTCTCTATCTCATGCTCAATTTGTTTTACATCGATTCGCTCAAATAATGGCTGTACGCTATCAATTCTACTTGGCAACGTATTTTGCGGTTCCCAATTTCGTTTCACAATCGACAATGTGTTTCGAACTCTTTCACTTGAAAATGGTAAAAATGGCTCAAGGAGATGGGCAAAATTAGCGATAAGATACACACAGTTATAAATCGTTTCTTCACATGAAACTGGATCATCTTCTCTTTGTTTCCAAGGCTGCTTTTCATCAAAATATTTATTTGCAAAACGTACTGTATCAAATATTGTTTCTAGCGCCACCTTAAATTTAGTTTGCTCAATCGCCTCTCCTACCTGTTTATATAATCCTTCTACTTTATCTTTCAGCTCTACTTCAATACTTCCTTTCGGCACGATACCACCATAATATTTTTCAATAAACTTTAATGTCCGGTTCACAAAGTTCCCGTATGCACCTAATAATTCACTATTATGACTGTAAATAAATTCCCGCCATGAAAAATCAGTATCGCGATTTTCTGGTGCGTTGACGGTTAAAAAGTAACGAATAGAATCTGGATCATAGCGTTCTAATATGTCAGGCACCCATACTGCCCAGTTTTTACTTGTAGATAATTTTCTTTTTTCAACTGTTAAATATTCATTCGAAACGATATGACGCGGGATTGCTTCCTCCCCTATTCCAAGTAATACCGCTGGCCAAATGACGGAATGAAACGGAATATTATCCTTTCCGTGTACATAATATGTTTTCGCTTCGCTATCCCAAAACTCTTGATCATCTTTCCCTGTTTCTTCAACCCAATGTTTACTCGCTGAATAATAGCCTGTCACTGCTTCAATCCATACGTAAATTTTCTTATCTTCATACCCTTCTACTGGAATTGGTACCCCAATTGGTAAATCACGTGATACGGCCCTATCTAGTAATCCTTCCTTTACATACCTCTCTGTTAGTTGAATCGCATTGTCGCGCCATGTCCCTGTTTGTTTGGCAATTTCTACAGTCCTTTTAATTTGCTGCTGAAATGTATGCAATGCAAAATAGAAATGCTCTGTTTCCTCTACAGATGGCGTACTACCACATAACTTACATTTCTTTTCTAACAAATCGAGAGGATCTAAAATAGCTGAACACGCATCGCATTGATCTCCTCTTGCTGCTTCATGGCAATGTGGACATATTCCTTCTACATAACGATCCGGTAAAAACTGCGTACACGTTTCACAATACGCTTGTTCCACTGTTTTTTTATAAATATGTCCTTCTTCTAATAAACGTAAAAAAACATTTTGAACCGTTTCATGATGGTGCTCACTATCTGTACGTGTATAGCAATCATAAGTAAAACCAAGGCTACGAAAACATCGTTCAAACTCTTCATGATACTTATCAGCAATTTCCTTCGCTGTCACACCTTCTTGTTTTGCTCTAATTGCAATCGGTGTTCCATTACAATCACTCCCTGAAACATACAGCACATTCTCACCTTTTGCCCTGTAATAACGCGCTAAAATATCTCCAGGTAACAAACTCGCAATATGGCCAAGGTGTAACGAACCATTTGCATACGGCCAAGCACCTCCAATAAAAATACTCATCTTACATTCCTCCTTTTAAATATAAAAAGCCCCGCCCTTATCTTAAAAAAGATAAGGGCGGGGCTGTATAAACAGTCGCGGTACCACCTTATTTCGCCAATTACTCACATAATTAGCCTTAACAAGTACGGAGCTATATGCTCTTATACTGTGGTTTTGATAACGAGTACCAACTCTCGTCGCCGCCTACTATTATCATTTGATAAGTTCAGGACGAAGCTCAAAGGCCATTGTTCAAATGAATATTCTTGCTTCTTCTCAGCTACCGAAGCTCTCTGGAAAGAATGTGTTCATCCTACTTTTCCTTTTCAACGCTTTTACGTATAAAAAGTATTGTACGACTTAATCACAGAAAAATCAAACTTTTATTCAGAAAGAAAAGGAAATCCCATCCCCCTGCCGAATAACTATACGTTCACAAAAGGAGTGATAACATTGAACCAAAAACAACTAAGCACTATAAATGCAAAAAGCTGGAATACAGCTGCTTATGAAGCTTGGACGAATCGCCACGGGGCACCAGCTGATTATGCGAAAAAAATCATGAAAGATCCCACGCGCGAAGTAGCACATTATTTACCTTACATACAATCTCCAAAAGGAAAATGTATTATTAATTTACTCGGCTCAAAAGGAAATAAAGCTGTCGCACTCGCTCTTTTAGGAGCTGACGTAACAGTTGTTGATATTTCAGCAAGTAATGCAAAATATGCAAATGAACTTGCGGAAGCCGCAGGCGTCTCTATTCATTACATCGTTTCTGATGTACTAGATGTAAATCTCTCCAAATCATTTGATATCGTATTACTGGAACTTGGTGTACTTCATTACTTTCTAGATTTAAAACCACTTTTTACAACAATCTCTCAACTACTAAAGCCCGGTGGAATACTTATCCTTCGCGATTACCATCCAATATACACAAAGCTATTAGGAGTAGACCATCCATCATTTCGAGCAAGTGGAAATTATTTCGATGAAGAATTAATTGAAGATGATGTTGCTTATAGCATCCTTCTTACAGAAGCACAGAAAGAATCGCTACCTAAAACAACCATCCGTCGCTGGACGTTAGGAGAAATTATTACAACACTCGCGGAAGAACATTTTAAAATTGAAAAACTAGTTGAAGAACACGGACCTCATCAAAGATGGCTCTTCCCTTCTGCTGCACCGGAAGGAATCGAAGAACGTATCCCTGGTCTATATACAATAATTGCGACAGCATGCAAAAAAGGATCCCTTCACGGATAGGATCCTTTTTGCATGCTCACGCATATAAGTTGAGGTTGGAGATTACCATAATTCTGTAGAATAGGACACAAGATATTTCAACATTTCGTCTCTGACTTACGTCGTCAAAAAGGGGTATGACCAACATAACGAAGAGTAATGTTTCAGTTGATACTGATAATCGTTATCAACTAATTAGAAGTATACATGATGTCATTTCAAATTTCAATAGCATTTCTAATATTTATTTATGAATTTTATGATATGCAAATGTATACATTTTAAGAACTTTTTCTAATACCAATCTGACTCCTTCCATTATCTGCTATAATTTTCATTGAACAGATTAATAACTTCATAATAATGTTTTTATTAATTTTGTTTTAAATATCTATAAATCATAATAAACAGTTTAAATGAGGGTAGGGGTAACGATGAAATATGTTAGTATTCGAAAAAAACTACTGTTCACACTCTTAAGCATTTCTTCTTTATTTAGCATTGCTCTTATTGTTATTCTTTCATTCGCCATGAATCAAGCAAGTGAAATCGAAACGTTAAAAAATGATGTATCAAAAAGAGCGACGATTTTAAAAGAACGTGGCGATTGGTTCCAAGCACAAGTTGCTGGTTTACAAGAATATTTACTATCACATGATCAAAAAGGATTAGATAAGTTCAACCGAGAAGGGAAAAAATTAGCTGATACTAGAGAGAAAGTAACAAGTGACAAGAAGCTCCCAGAAGGAATGAAAGAAGCTATTTTAATGGGGGGAAAATGGCGTAGCGTCATAGATAATGAGGTACTACCTCTTGCTCGTGAAGGAAAATGGGACGAAGCATCCAAAATTGCTTTAGCACAAACAGATTATGTAAATGATCTTTTAGGTCGTTTTAATAAATATACAAATGAAGAGAATGAGAAACGTGACGCATTAATTGCTGACGTTGAGTCTTCTTCATCACTTATTCAATATATTATTTTCTTCTCACTCATTACATGTACATTAACGTCTATTTTATTAGCATGGTGGTTCTCTGGTAAACTCGTTAAACCAATTCGACAAATTGATGAGAAGTTAAAAGAATTAGCTTCTCAAGATGGAGATTTAACGGCTAGATTACACGTAACAAGTAAAGATGAAATAGGTGACATTGCAAATTCTTTTAATCAAATGCTCACTAACTTACAGCTTATAATAAAACAAGTTCAACAAACATCAACAAGTGTAAAAGAAGCTTCCGAAAATGTATTTATCGAAACGACTGCTTCTATGGAAAATACCGCAAGGACCCAAGAAACTATGAATGCTCTTGAACACAATATTCGTTCACAAGTTTCTAGCATTGAAGAAAGTTCAACTGCAATGGATGACATGGCAACAAGTGTTCAGCGTATCGCTGAGTCCGCCTCTTCTGTTACTAGTTTAGCTGTTACAACTTCAGAAAAAGCAGATGATGGGAATAAAGTCATTGAGAAATCTATTACACAAATGCACACAATTAACGAAGCTGTTAACGCTACATCACAAGTAGTTGAGCGACTCATTACACATACAAATCATATCGATACTGCACTTCAATCTATTTCGAATATCGCCGAGCAAACAAATTTACTCGCTTTAAATGCTTCTATTGAAGCAGCTCGTGCTGGTGAACATGGAAAAGGATTCGCTGTTGTTGCTGATGAAGTTCGAAAACTTGCTGAACAATCTCAACTAGCCGCAACTGACATTAACCATTTACTGCATCAAATTCAAGCCGATACTAAAATAGCAAATGACATGATGACACAAGGTCAAGCAGAAGCTTCTGAAGGAATTACTGTTATTCGTACTGCCGGATTTTCATTCTCAGAAATTGTTAACCACATTAACAAAGTCTCTACGCAAATGCAAGAAATGTCTGCAACTGCTGAAGAGATGGCTGCAAGCTCTGAAGAAATGAACGCAGCTTTAAATAATATCGCTTCTATTTCAAATGAAGTTGCTGCAGAAACATTACAAACAGCACATTCAGCTGGTGATCAAGTAAACAAAATGAGTATCGTGGCTAACAAATCATCTGAAATGAAAACAATCGTACAAGAACTTGAAGTTCTCGTCTCTCATTTCAAAACAAACGCTTAAAGTGAAAATGACACGAACTCAAAGGTATAGGAAAGAAAGTTTTACAGGTTCTCCTTTTTCACTTTAAAATATCTCTTTCTATCTCTCATTCCGTCTGCTATAATTCCTAAAGGAAATAAGAAAGCTTTATTCCAACTGGAGTAAAGCTTTCTTTCAATTTTTTACATTTATTAATTCTAATACTAAGATTTCACAAAGGAGGCTTTTAATTATATGAATTTTGTAAGTATCAGAAAAAAACTTATGTTCATGATGGGAACGATTTGCGCTTTATTTGGTATCGCCTTAGCTTTTATTTTATTTTTTGCTATTGACCAATCTCGTAAAGCTGAAACATTACAAAAAGAAATTTCTCCACTGGCAACAGAATTGAAAGAACGTGGAGACGCTTATCAAGTACAGCTATCTGCTTTAAGAGGTTATTTACTACAACATGATCAAGTCGAAATAGACAAGTTTAATGAGATGAGTAAACGTCTTGAGGATTCAAAAGATAAACTTCTTTCTAATCCAAATCTTTCTTCGTCCGTAAAAAGTACAATGGAATTAGGTTCTACTTGGAGAAAGTTCGTTGAAGAAAAAGTATTCACTCTTGCAAAAGAACAAAAATGGGAAGAAGCTTTACAAGTAGCTTCTTCAGAAAACGGAACGGTCTATAAAGTAATTGGTGACTTCACAAATTACAGTAATGAACAAGCTAAATTACGTGAACAATCTATTGAACAAATTGATCAATCTTCACTAGGAATTGAATATGCAGTCTTTCTATCACTTGTTATTTGTATTATCGTTGCAATTATTCTTGCATGGTGGTTCTCTGGTAAACTTGTGAAACCAATTCAACAAATTGATACAAAACTAAAAGAATTAGCCTCTGAAGAAGGTGACTTAACGGCACGTCTACAAGTAAATAGCAACGATGAAATCGGTGCTATTGCAGCATCATTTAATAAAATGTTAGAAAACCTACAACATATCATTAATCGTGTTCAAAAAACATCAGTGGAAGTACAAACCGCTTCTGAAAATATGCTAGAAAAAACGAATACATCACGTGAGGCGACATTAAGAGTCCAAAGCTCGATGTCCAACTTAAATGCAAGTATTCAATCACAAACTTCTAGTATGGAAGAAAGTTCAACTGCAATGGACGATATGGCAGTAAGTGTTCAGCGTATTGCTGAATCTGCTTCATCTGTAGCGGAACTTGCTGTTGCCACATCTGAACATGCTAGCGATGGAAGTACCGTTATTCAAAAATCTGTTTCACAAATGACAACAATACACGAAGCTGTAAATGCTACGTCAGAAGTGGTTGAACGTCTAATCACTCATACGAAATATATTGATACTGCTGTACAATCTATTTCTAATATTGCTGAGCAAACAAACTTACTTGCTTTAAATGCTTCTATTGAGGCAGCTCGTGCTGGCGAGCAAGGAAAAGGATTTGCTGTCGTAGCTGACGAAGTTCGAAAACTTGCTGAACAATCTAAAACAGCTGCAACAGACATTAATCAATTACTACATCAAATTCAAAATGATACAGAGACTGCTAGCTCTATGATGTCTCAAGGCCGTTCTGAAGCATTTGAAGGTATCAATGTTATTCGTGAAGCTGGTACTTCTTTCACAACAATTGTGGAACAAGTAAATAAAGTATCTACTCAAATGCAAGATATATCAGCAACTGCTGAAGAAATGGCTGCAAGTGCTGAAGAAATGAATGCTTCACTTAATAACATCGCTTCTATCTCTACTGAAGTATCCAGCGAAACTGCCGCAACGGCACAATCTGCTGAACAGAAAGTTATTGTTATGAATGAAATGACAGTAACTGCTAGAAAAATGAAACAAACAGTTGAAGAGTTAGATCAGCTCGTATCTCATTTTAAAACAGAATAGATGTTCAAAAAATATCCCTCTTGCGAAGAGGGATATTTTTTTGAGCTCATTTCCTGCACATTATGCTCATTTCCGTTATAATGAGAATCGATATCATTAAAGTGTAGGAGGGGCTGCTTATGTCACAAGAAGCATTTGAAAATAAATTACTTGCCAATTTAGAAGCTGTTATTGACCCTGAACTAGGTGTTGATATCGTTAATCTTGGATTAGTGTATGATGTTACAGCAGATGAAAATAATAATGCTGTCATTACGATGACTATGACTTCTATCGGTTGTCCAATGGCTGGGCAAATCGTATCAGACGTTAAAAAAGTATTATCAACAAACGTACCTGAAGTTAATGAAATAGAAGTAAATGTCGTTTGGAATCCGCCCTGGTCGAAAGAACGTATGTCACGTATGGCGAAAATCGCATTAGGTATTCGCGACTAAATAAAGTGGAAATTTCATCATTTGCGGATAGCGGGATAAAGAAAAGACCTGACTAGGATGTCAGGTCTTTTCTCTTATTATTTTACACCTACTGCATCATAAGCTTTCGTTACAGCTTGTACAGCTTTAGAGTTTTTACCGTATAAATCTTCAGCTGACTGAAGTGCCGCTTGACGCATCATTTTGAAGTCAGAGTTTGCAGTTAAATATTTCGTAAGCGCACGGTAGTAAATTTTTTCTGTCGCTTCACGGCCCACTCCAGTTACTTTCACGCCGTAATGATCTCCGCCTTCAGAAACTAAATAAGCAGCTTTATTATTAATACTACTGTTAATATGAACGCCGCCATTATCAGCTGTTCCAGTATAACGTTTACTATAGTGATCTGGGTAACCTTCACTTGGTTTTAATGGGTTTGGAATAGATGCTGGATCTTTTAGTGAACGAAGCGCATCACCAGGTTTATCAGGTGTATAAATATCAGCACCTAAATCCCAGCTCTTCTTCTCAACCATAACACCCATAATATCAGATAACGATTCATTTAACGCCCCTGACTCATTTTTGTAAACAAGGTTTGCTGTATGTTCAGTTACAGCATGCGTTAATTCGTGACCGATAACATCAAGTCCAGCAGATAATGGAATGAATGTTTTTCCATCGCCATCACCGTACATCATTTGCACACCATTCCAAGCTGCGTTATTCCAAGCTGTACCTACGTGAACAGTTGAAATAAGCTTCGCACCTTTATCATCGAAAGAGTCACGATTAAATGTCTTTTTGTAGTAATCATATACTTTTCCTGCATTTACATGCGCATCAACTGCAGCTTTATCTTCGAAGAACTTAGATTTACTTTCAACTTCTTCTCCTGTATATCCAAGCCATTGTGAGAATAAATTAAACCAGTTCTCGTCCATATTTTCTGCATCAAATGTATGAACACCTTGTCCTCGTTTACCATCAAACAAGTTGAATTGTCCTGTTTTCGTATCTTGAGCAATTTCAAATGATTGTCTAGCACCTAATACTCCGTAACCAAATCCAGTAATGTTATCTACAGCGTTATATTTCTCAATAACATTTCCATTCGTTGCATCAACAAAATAATGCCAATATCCTGGAGCTGGTTTTGAAATCGATGCCTTAACTAAGTATGCAAGGTAGTAATTACCGTCCTTTTCATATACAAATAAATCTTTTTTCACACCGTCATAACTCTTTACTTTACCAATTTCTTTCTCAATATCTGCCTTTGCAATCGTTTCTGCTTGTTCCGCAGTAATGCTTGCAGCTGCAGGAATATTTTTATCATCTAAATTCGGAATAACCTGTCCGAAGAATGCTTTTACATTATTCTCTTTATCAAGTGTAACAGTTTGATCAGAACCGTACACAGGAATGTTATTATGTTTCTCAACTAGCTTCACATGTGTCGTATCAGATTCAGCGTCTTTTTCTTCCCCAACGATATTAAAATGCTTTTCAATATTTCCTGCTAATTTAAACATATCTTTCTTACTCTCTAAGTATTGAAAGACTGTCTCTTTTTTATCTAGTCCTTCCGGTGCTTTCCATTCTTCACCTATGTATGCAGGTGTTTTAAATTCTTGATGATATTGAATTTTTTGTTCTTCCGCTTTCGTTGTCGTTGCCCCAAACGCTCCAAATCCCCCGGCGATAACAGTTAACGCTAATGCTGATGAAATGACTTGCTTTTTCACTATAACATTCCCCATTCCCATAAAGATTTTTGACACTTTTATACAATTCTTATTTTCCCAGCCGATACCTCTACTAAAATTTTGAGAAACATTTTTCAGACAATTCCAATCAAAAAAAGAGGACATCTATCGGATGTCCTCTTTTCTATAAACCTTTTATTGTTTTTTCAATTCAATTGCTAAATAATGAGATTGCTCTTTTGCTTCAATATGAATATCTTCTTCTACCGCTTCTGCTGCATCACGCATAACAAGATTTTCACCATTGATTACACTGCTTCCTTCAATTTGTACAAGGTACAATTGACGGCCTTCTTTCACTGGAAAATGAATTTCTTTTCCAGCCTCTAATGATAAGGAATATAAATTCGCATCTTGGTGAATTTGAATTGGTGCATTTCCTTCTACTGAAGATACCATATGGAACCATTCATTTTCACGCTTGCTCCAATCAAATTTAAACTCACCATAGTTTGGTTTATGATCTGCACGGTCTGGTAAAATCCAAATTTGTAATAAACGCAGCGTTTCATCGCCTAAATTATGCTCGCTATGAAATACACCCGTGCCAGCACTCATATATTGAACATGTCCACGCTCAATCGTTCCGCGATTTCCCATGCTGTCTTCATGTGTTAAAGCACCATCTACAACGTAAGAAATAATCTCCATATCACGATGTGGATGCATATCAAAACCAGTTTGCGCCGCTACTAGATCATCATTAATAACACGTAACGCTCCGAAGTTCATGTTATTTGGATTATAGTAATTGGCAAAAGAAAAATGAAAATGTGTATTTAACCAACCATGATTTGCTCTGCCCATATTTTTATGATCAACTTTTCTAAACATATCCTTCACCTCATACTATCTCGAATTCGAGATTTATTTTAAAATTTTTTCTTACTGTAACTTTTTTAGTAGTGTTAATAATTGCTTTTGTTCCTCTATATTTAAATTATGAAACTTCTCTGCTTGGAACGTTTCTTGAGGTGGGACGATTTCCTCATATAAAGCTCTTCCCTTTTCTGTTAAAGAAATATATTTCGTAGTACCCTCTTGTTCACGCAAAATCCACTCAAGCTGCTCCATTTTATTTAAAAGCTGCGTTACATTTCCTTTCGTAACAAATAACTTATTTCCAAGTTCTTGCTGCGTTAAACGATTATGTCCTCCAACTTGAGCTAACACATCAAACTGGGCGGCAGATATATTCCATTTTTTCAAATGCTGATTCGTCTCACGAATACTCTTATTATAAAAGCGTGACAAACGAAACCATAATAGTAGCCCTAGTCTATCTTCTGTTTTCATTTCATCACCTCGCTCGTTTCATATCATTAGTTTAGAACTAAACTTAATAAAAGTCAAATACTTATTTTTAATAAGCATAAAAAGCACAGCGCTATTTCTCCACTATGCTTTACATTAACTTTCTACTCTTATATTCATCCAATTTCCTCTCCGCGAACTTCCTCGCATCTTTTTCAATCCACCGCTCTTCGTACCGTTCACTTCCCACATACAATATATCTCTCTTATGCTGCATCGCATGGCGAAATTCATGCAGTAGCGTTTTGAGAACTTGCTCATACTCTTCCCACATACAAACGAAAATTAATTGCTTTTCTTTATGATAAAAACCACCTACTGGGAATAGGAACTCTTCTTCCTCTTCCCCTAATGATAGAAGTACATCATTTGCATCGCACGTATCACAAAAAATAACGGGCGTTTTACATACTTCAATAAGAGAACACAAATCCTCTCTCAGCTTTTTGACATCCCAAGGAAGCTCCGAATCCAACACATACCAATTCTCTACCTGTTGATATACATTTTGAAACTGGAGTTCCATTTTTCTTTATTCCCCTTTCCAAACTCCCTTTTCCTATATGTATGCCACAATATGGCAAATATTAAACGTATTCTTTCATCCTTGAAAAAATGCCAATAAAGAAGGGATCTATGTCGACATAAATCCCTTTTTTCATAAATATCTTGTACTTTGATTTTAAAAAATTCAGCTCTTCTTCATATCCCACTTAAAGATTTTATTTAAGAATTTATATACATTCTTCGACTCCTTTGTCAGAAGTGGGCCTAAAATGGATAGTATAAGCACGTATAGTGCTGAGAATGGTTTCAGTACTGACATTAAACCACCAGCGATACCGATATTAGCCATAATGATGGAGAACTCTCCTCTTGAAACGATTGTTAATCCGATATTTGTTGATGCTTTATGAGATAATCCAGCTTGTCTTCCTGCAATCATTCCTGCTACAAAGTTACCGATTATCGTAAGAAGGACAGCACCTAACGTTAACCATATCGCTCCGCCTAATGAGAACGGATCAATACTTAACCCGAAGCTGAAGAAGAAAATAGCTCCGAAAAAGTCTCTAAATGGAACAACAAGATGTTCAATTCGGTCACTATGCTCTGTCTCAGAGAAAACTAATCCTAGAAGAAGTGCTCCAATTGCTTCTGCAACGTGAATTGTTTCTGAAAAACCAGCAATGAAGAATAATGAAGCAAATACTACAATAATAAAGATTTCATCTGAGCTAATATTGAGCAATTTATTTAATAACGGCGTAGCCTTTCTAGCTACTATAAAGAATAGAAGCATATATCCTAAAGCAATTCCAATTGAAGTAAGGGCACCTAAGAAGGAAGCGTGATCCCCAAGTACTAAACCAGAAACAACTGATAAATATACAGCAAGGAATATATCTTCAAACATAATAATTCCTAAAATTAATTCGGTTTCATTATTACCAGTTCTTCTTAAGTCCACTAACACTTTAGCAACGATAGCGCTAGAAGAAATCGTAATAATACCCGCAATAATTAAGATTTCTAGTAATGGGAATCCCATTATAAATCCGTATAACAAACCAAGTGAAAAGTTAATTAAAATATAAATCGTTCCGCCAATCGCAATAGATCGTCCAGATTTAATTAGTTTTTTCATTGAAAATTCTAATCCTAGATAGAATAGAAGGAATAGAACCCCAATTCGTCCAAGGAAGGAAATTACACTTGCACTTTCAATAAATTTGAGATCGATAACACCTATTGTCGGTGCATGCGGTCCTACTAACATTCCAAGAACGATTAGAAAAGGAATTACTGAGAATTTAAATTCCCCAGCAATTACTGCTGCAATTGCCACTAAAACTAAAGCTGTACCAACTTCAAAAATTAACGTATCCATCTAATCAGTCCCCCCTATTTGAAAGTAATTCATTAATGATTTTTTTAATTTCTTCTCTCTCACCTGACACTACAAGCATATCTCCTTCTTCAATTACTGTTTCTGGTCCTGGATTAAATAGCTTCTTCATGTTCTTCTTCATAACCGCGATTATCGTTACGCTATATGTTTTTCTTATTTCAAGATCGCCAATTGTTTTTCCGATTGATGGAGCTGTATTCTCCACTTTGAACCACTCAATCGCTAAACCTTCAAAAACCATCTCAACATTTTCTAACGCCCTAGGCTTATATACCATTCCACCTAATATTGCAGCGATTTGTCTCGCCTCTGAGTCACGTAGTGAAATACTTGAGATGCTTTCTTCATGATCTGAATCAAAATGATACATTTCTCTACGACCATCATCATGAATGACAATTACCATCTTTTCGTTACCTTTCGTAACGATTTGAAACTTATAACCAATACCTGGAAGTTCACTTTCTCTAATATTCATTTTTAGCTCCTCCATAACTTATTTATTTTAATTTTCTGTTTTTCTGCCTTTTATTCATCCAATCAACTTTATAAATTCTAACCACTCAGGATATTTGTGATTTGGAAATCTTTTATTGTAATAATAAGTGGACCCTAAAAAGATACTTAAAGATGTAATGATAAAAAATATATTACTTCTCATTTTCAAACTCTGAAGGCTTACTTTCCATAAAGAATCTTCTTTCAAATTAGCCCCACCTTCTCGCTTTAAATTTAGTTTTTTAAAATGTAAATAATTCTAAAAATATTATGATGTAACATAATCATAACACAAAAACATTTTAAGTAACATAACTTTTTAGAAAAATTGATTCTCGTATATTTTTTGCATATAATTTTCTTATTACGAAAAAAAGGAAGTGTATTATATGGTTGATATCTTTAGCAGATTCCTTGAGGTAACGAATAATATTTTATGGTCATATATTCTTATTGCAATGCTAATCGGCTTCGGTCTTTACTTCTCTTTTAAATTAAAATTTGTCCAAATTACTCATTTCAGTGAGATGGTCAGCTTAATTAGTAAAGGGTTTAATCGAAAAGAAAAAAAGAAAGATAGCATCTCACCATTCCAAGCATTTTGCTTAAGTGCAGCAGCACGTATCGGTATCGGAAACTTAGCTGGTGTAGCATTAGCAATTTCAATGGGTGGACCTGGCGCAATATTTTGGATGTGGTTTATCGCAATTATCGGAGCAGCTACTAGTTTTGTAGAATGTACACTTGCGCAAATTTATAAAGTAAAAGATGGAAGTAGGTTCCGTGGTGGACCAGCATATTACATGGAAAAAGGGTTAAACAAACGCTGGATGGGCGTCTGGTTCTCACTTCTTATTACAGTTGCGTACGGATTAATTTTCAATTCAGTGCAAGCGAATACAGTAACAATAGCGTTTGAAAATGCTTTTGGACTAGAGCGAACTCTTGTAGGAGCTCTATTAGCTTTATTAGTTGCAGTTATTATTTTCGGTGGTATCAAAAGCATTTCACGTATTACAGAAATGATTGTTCCTCCAATGGCAATTATTTATATTGGTGTGGCAATTTTCGTCGTAATTAACAACTTCAGTATGTTACCAAGCATTTTTATAGAAATATTTAATGGTGCATTCGGTTTAGACCAAGCCATCGCTGGTGGTATTGGAGCAGCAATCAAGTTCGGAATTCAGCGCGGTTTATTCGCTACAGAAGCAGGAATGGGTAGTTCTCCTAATGCAGCCGCAACATCTGATGTATCTCACCCTGTAAAACAAGGGCTTGTTCAAGCGTTAGGCGTTTTCGTAGATACATTCTTAGTATGTACATCAACAGCATTTATCGTATTATGTTCTGGACTTTACAAAGGATCAAATTTAGAAGGTATCGAATTAACACAAAACGCATTAAGTTCACAAATTGGACCGTGGGCAAGCACTTTCTTAGCGATTATTATTTTCCTATTCGCTTTCAGTTCACTTCTAGGAAACTACTATTATGGTGAAACAAATATCGCATTCATTAAAGAAAGTAAAACATGGTTAATGATTTATCGTGTTGCAGTTGTCGGAATGGTATTCTTCGGATCAATCGCTGCTCTTAAAACAGTTTGGAGTTTAGCTGATTTATTCATGGGACTAATGGTATTCACAAACTTAATTGCCATCTCATTCCTTAGCAAATTTGCTTATGCTGCATTAGTAGACTATTTGAAGCAAAAGAAACAAGGAAAAGATCCTGTCTTCGTTGCAAACTCTATCCCTGGCTTAAAGAATACAGAGTGCTGGGATGGGCAAGATGTAGAAGAAAAACAAAAGGCTGTTTAACAAACAAAGGCCCTATTACTTCACCGTAATAGGGCCTTTTATTTACAACAGTTCATAATTTGTTCAAATTAATTCCAGCAAAAGGGTTGATTTATAGAGATTACTAGATTATAATAATTATAAGTTAGTAATTGATATCACATAACAACTCAAAAGGAGATTGATCATAATGAACAAACAAGTAATCGAAGTATTAAACAAACAAGTAGCAGACTGGAGCGTTTTATTCACAAAACTTCACAACTTCCATTGGTACGTAAAAGGACCTCAATTCTTCACATTACACGAGAAATTCGAAGAACTTTACACAGAATCAGCTACTCACATCGATGAAATTGCAGAACGTATTTTAGCAATTGGCGGCAAACCAGTAGCAACAATGAAAGAATACTTAGAACTATCTTCTATTCAAGAAGCAGCATACGGAGAAACTGCAGAAGGGATGGTCGAAGCAATCATGAAAGACTACGAAATGATGCTAGTCGAACTGAAAAAAGGCATGGAAATCGCTCAAGACTCTGACGATGAAATGACATCTGACCTACTACTAGGCATCTACACAGAACTAGAAAAACACGCTTGGATGCTACGTGCGTTCTTGAATCAATAATATGTAAAAGCGGAGGCGGCTTGCTCAGAATCGCAGGGCACTTCAAGCTCTCGACCTTGAAGCGCTTTTTGCTTCGAGCGAGAGAGCAAAATGACCGGAGATTCTAGCCGCTGGAGCTGGATATTACTTTAAAGCGGAAGCGGCTCGTTCAGAACAGGAAGGTGTTGGAACTCCTGATTACGAGGCGCTTTTTGCCTCGAATGAAGGAGTGAAACAACCGACTGTTCTAGCCGCTGGAGCTGGATATCACCTAAAAGCGGAAGCGGCTTGCTCAGAATGTGAGGGGGATGGAGCTTTTGACGTAGAGGCGCTCTTTGCCTCGCAGGAAAAAGCGAAGCCACCGAACATTCTAGCTACCGGAGCTGGATATCATTTAAAGCGGAAGCGGCTCGTTCAGAGTCGCTTTTTTCTATAGATTAATCGCGCATGCTGGTACATGAAATTTATATCAGCGATTTTTCCAACATATCGGCGATTCTCCCCAATATATCAGCGATTTTTCAATTATATCGACTTATCGACAAATCACGACAATATTAACACACCCCTCTCCCCTACTTTTATCAATATATTACAATCTCATCTATGTTAAAATATAGGAAACACCCTTTTGCTTTTCCAAATTCATCATTTACTACTTAAATGACGGGAGTGGTTCAGTTGAAAGACTACTTAATTAGAGCATTTTTTGCGTTAATAACAGTTGGGATTCTCTTACTTATAGCTAATATTTTCAATATACGTGTCGAGGTTAAGGACTATGCTTTCCTCGTTGTCGTAGCAATTGGTGGCGGCTGGGGTGGCTGGTACCTGTATAAAAAACAAAGCAATCAAAATAATAAAGGCATTCCAAAGTAATACGGAATGCCTCTTTTTATTGCCTTCTGTAATAAATAATGAAATTCAGACCACTAATACAACCAATCGCAATAAACATACAAAACGATTGTGGATCTCCACCTAGATTATACTCATCAACGATGAATCCGGACATAAACAACGTTATCGCGGAAACACCGATACACAATACCGAGATAAACCAAAGCGAAAATTCATTAATCAACTCTTTCTTCTGTCTCAAAACAATTAGCATAACAAGAATAGACGCTGCTAAAATACTTTTAAAAACCGGTCTTAAATACACAAACTCCTCCATCTCTTTCTCCTTTTCCAAAAACATTACATCTAAACATTAACATATTTAACCAAATTAAAAACACATGCCGTCTTAAATTAAAACGACATGTGTTTCCGTATTTGCTATGATAGTTGCTTCCACTTCGTTCCCAAAACAGGACGCTCATAATTTTGGATTGCATGAATTAGTTTATCTGCTGTCTCTGCTGAAACGATCAATTCTTTATTTGATGGATTCATAAATCCTTCTTCCGCTGCACGTTCAACCATTTGCAAAATTGGTCCGTAAAAACCTTTTATGTTTAATAAACCAACCGGCTTATTATGTATACCAATTTGTGACCAACATACAACTTCAAATAGTTCTTCAAACGTTCCGTATCCGCCTGGAAGCGCAATAAAAGCATCTGCAAGCTCTGCCATTTTCGCTTTACGTTCATGCATCGTCTCTACTTCAATTAATTCTGTTAATCCTGTATGCACAATTTCTCCTCGGAATAGACCGCGTGGCATAACACCTGTTACACGTCCACCTAAACGAAGAACTTCGTTTGCTACTTCTCCCATTAATCCGACACATGAACCACCGTATACGAGCTCATAGTCGTTCTCAACAAACATTTTACCTAACTGAATTGCCTGCTCTTTAAATTCTGGTCTCTCCCCTAAATTAGAACCTGCAAACACACAAATCTTTCTCATCCCTACACCCCGAAACTATATATTGTTATGATACAATGAACATTGTACAACATATTGAGGAGATGAGGAAGAAATGGATATCGTTGCATTTCAAAGATGGGTTGAGGAATTTTACGAAAAACGAAGCTGGTCACAGTATAATGCCTTTATTCGCTTAAATTTCTTAACCGAGGAAGTTGGGGAAGTTTCACGAGTCGTTCGTGCTATTGAAATTGGCCGCGATCGCCCTGATGAAGATGCGAAAACAGAAGAAGAGCTAAAACAAGAACTAAAAGAAGAACTTGGCGATGTACTATCTAACCTTATTATTCTTTCGCAAAAATATGATTTAGACTTACAAGACATTATGGACGCACACGTCACAAAGCTTTCGAAAAGGTTCGAAGTATCTAAATGAGAATATTATCAATTATGGTATAATATTCTTGTCACAATACTAAGGGGGATTTTATGTTATCAAAAAAATTGCACGACGCATTAAATGAACAAATGAACTTTGAATTTTACTCTGCCCATGCTTATATGGCAATGGCTGCTTACTGTACATCTGAGAGCTATGATGGATTCGCTAACTTTTTCCTTGTACAAGCTGAAGAAGAACGTTTCCACGCAATGAAGCTTTACAACTATATTAATGACCGCGGAGAGCGCGCTATTATTACTGGATTTGATAATCCAAATAACGAATACGAATCTGTATTAAACGCTTTTGAAGTCGCACTTGAGCACGAGCGTGAAGTAACGAAACGTATTTATAACTTATCTGATATCGCTTGGGACGAGCGTGAACATGCAACAATTACATTCTTAAAATGGTTCGTTGACGAACAAGTTGAAGAAGAAGCTTCATTCGATAGCATCATTCAAAAATTAAAACGTATTACAAGCGATTCAAACGCACTGTTTATGCTAGATGCTGAATTAGAGAAACGTACATTTACGCCTCCAGCTGAATAATATTTCAATCACCTTAATACATGTATTAAGGTGATTTTTTTGTTTGCTCTCTATCTTAAAATCACCTTAAATTTCCTCATATTTGACATAGTGCCAGCTATAAAATGGTATTATTTTCAATATAAAAACGAATATACGAGGAGAGGAAAAATGAATCAACGTGTAGAAGCTGTTGATGCAATTCGTGGTTTCGCTTTGTTTGGCATTTTACTAGTCAATATGACATTAATTCAATTCGGGTTCTTCACCAGTGAAAAACCAACTTATCTATTCGGCGATCTTGATAAAGGCGCTAATTGGTTTATTCAATTCTTCGGTACACATAACTTTATATCCCTATTTTCTTTTCTATTTGGGCTTAGCATTATTTTGTTACAAAAAAGTATTATCGCAAAAGGAAAAAAATTCTTCCCCACATACATAAGACGTATTATCATTCTTTTACTACTAGGCTACATTCACGGCACTTTTGTTTGGGAGGGCGATATTTTATTTGCATACGGAATAATCGGGATTTTCTTAATGATGTTCATCAATCGAAAACCGAAAACTTTGCTCATTTGGGCGATTATTCTACTCGCACTTATTACACTTATGTCTTATCAAACTGATCCATCTACAAATATAGATGATTTTGCACCTTATACTGAAAAAGAACATAAAGTCCATCAAACTGGAAGCTATATGGATCACGTCAACTTTAGATTGACTGAAAATCCTTTTGATTACATGGGAATTGACGGTGCATTCGGATTATTTTTCATATCAGTTTTCGCAATAATTTTTATGTGTCCACTGTTCCTATTCGGAATGTATGTAGGGAAAAAAGGCTGGCTATTTGAGGTCAATAAACATATACATGCTGTCAAAAAAATATGGTTTGCCACCGGTCTCTTCTCTTTTACAATTAAAATCTTAGCTATGTTTGTAAAGCACCCGCTTTTAATTATGTTACAAGATGGCCTTACACCAGTAACTATGACCTTCTTTTACGGAAGCACAATCATTTTATTATTCCATTACAAAAAAGCAACCCGTCTACTAACATACATGGCGAACATAGGGAAAATGTCCGTTAGTAATTACTTAGCACAATCTATTATCGTAACAACCATTTTTTACGCATATGGATTTGGCTTATACGGGAAAATTGGCTATTTCTTCGGTATTCTTTTAACCATCGGAATTTATACGATTCAATTATTCGTTAGCACCTATTGGCTCCAAAAATACCGGATGGGGCCAGTGGAATATGTGTGGAGACTGGGAACTTATTTAGAGAAACCACGTTTTAAAAGAGACTTGGATAAAGCAAGTTAAACAAAAAAAGCAATGAGCCTACGCTCATTGCTTTTCTTAATTTATTAAAGCATAACCCCAACGATAATCGCTGATAATATACTTACTAACGTTGCACCGTATACAAGTTTTAAACCGAATGATGATACAACGTTTGCTTGTTTGCCATCGATACTCTTCGTTGCACCTGCGATAATTCCGATAGATGAGAAGTTCGCAAATGATACAAGGAAGATAGATAAAATACCTACTGTACGAGCTGATAAATCACCAGCTACTTTACCAAGGTCAAGCATTGCAACGAATTCGTTCGTTACTAATTTTGTTGCCATAATTTGTCCTGCTTGTAGCATCTCTGATGTTGGAATACCCATTACGAATGCTAATGGTGAGAAGATATATCCTAAAATGCTTTGGAATGTGATTCCGAAAATTGAATCGAATACACCGTTAATTGCTGTAATTAATGCTACGAAACCGATTAACATCGCCGCTACTGTTACAGCGATTGAGAAACCAAGCATAATATATTCGCCTAACATTTCAAAGAATGTTTGTTTCTTGTCTTCTTGTAATTCTAAAATATCGTCTTCTTCTTTTACTTCATATGGATTAATGATATGAACGATAATGAATCCACTGAATAAGTTTAATACAAGTGCTGTTACTACATATTTTGGATCAATCATTTTCATATAAGAACCGACGATTGACATCGATACTGTAGACATTGAAGATGCACAAAGTGTGTATAAACGATTTTTCGGTAATTTGCTTAGTTGATCTTTTACTGTAATGAATACTTCCCCTTGACCAACGATTGCAGCTGCTACCGCATTATATGATTCTAGTTTTCCTAAACCGTTAACTTTACTTAATAGGAAACCGACTGCACGAATGATAATCGGTAAAACTTTAATATGTTGCAGAATCCCGATTAATACTGCTAAGAAAATAATCGGTAATAATACTGTTAAGAAGAATGGTGCTTGTCCATCATTTGCTAGACCACCAAATACGAAATTAACCCCAGCTTCCGCAAATTTTAAAATAGCGCCAAATCCATCTGCGATCCCTTTTACTAATACGAATCCGACCTTTGTATTTAGTAAGAAATACGCAAGTACCAATTGAATGACAAGCATAAGTGCAATTGGTTTATATTTAATTTTCTTACGATCTGAACTGATAAGGAAACCTAGTACAAACACTACAAGTAAACCGACTAGAAACATTACGAACTTCATATGTGAATCCTCCACTTCTCCCACGAGTTATTAGTCGTATAACGTATAACGAATGACGTCTGACCATTGTTGTTAAAAAAATTTTAAACCCCTAAAACTATTCAACTGTCATCTAAAATCAGTAAGCGTTTACATAAATTGCAATTTATAAAAGGTAGCTTCTTCTCTCCTACCATAATTGAAAGTCTGAAATTGATACCACCTACAAATCAAATTGTAAGCGTTATCTAGACGAAATGCAATATAAATTTTAAAAGATTTTTATATGTTAATATATTCCTAATTAATTGGTTTTTTCATGCAAATTTACCATAAAAATAGCCCTAGCTATGAGCTAGGACCATCCTTTTTCACCCCGATTGGTGAGGGCTAATAATGATCGTGGGATAAAGCCACCCCACTGATTAAAGTTTCACTTTATAACATAACACCAACGATAATCGCTGATAGAATACTTACTAATGTCGCACCGTACACAAGGCGTAGACCGAATGATGATACAACATTTGATTGATTTTCATCGATACCTTTCGTTGCACCTGCGATAATTCCGATAGATGAGAAGTTCGCAAATGATACAAGGAATACAGAAAGGATACCAACTGTACGAGCCGATAAATCACCAGCTACTTTTCCAAGATCAAGCATCGCAACAAACTCGTTTGATACTAATTTTGTTGCCATAATTTGTCCCGCTGTTACCATCTCAGCTTGAGGGATACCCATTACGAATGCTAATGGTGAGAAAATATATCCTAAAATAGCTTGGAATGTAATACCGAACATTGAATCAAACAAGCTATTAATTGCTGTAATTAATGCTACGAAACCAAGTAACATAGCTGCTACTGTAATCGCAATCGTGAAACCAAGCATAATGTACTCGCTTAGCATTTCAAAGAATGATTGTTTTTTCTTATTTTCTAATTTTAGTGTATCTTCTTCTTCTGTAATATCGTACGGGTTAATAATATGAATGATAATGAAACCACTAAATAAATTTAATACAAGTGCTGTTACTACATATTTCGGTTCGATCATTTTCATATAAGAACCAACGATTGACATCGACACTGTCGACATAGAAGATGCACATAATGTATATAAACGATGTTTTGGGATTTTACTTAATTGATCTTTTACTGTAATAAATACTTCTGCTTGTCCAACAATGGCAGCTGCTACTGCATTATATGATTCTAGTTTTCCTAGACCATTTACTTTACTTAACAACGTACCAATAGCACGAATGAATATCGGTAAAATTTTAAAGTGTTGCAGAATTCCGATTAAAACCGCAAAGAATACGATTGGTAATAGCGCTGTTAAGAAGAATGAAACCTCTCCTTTATTAACAAGACCACCAAATACGAAAACGATTCCAGCTTCCGCATATCCAAGAAGTGCGCCAAATCCATCTGAAATTCCTTTTACTAAAATATAACCAACTTGCGTATTTAATAAGAAATAAGATAATGCTAACTGAATAATAAGCATAATTGCGATTGGTTTATACTTAATCTTCTTTCGATCGGCACTTATAAGAAAACCGAGTACAAATACAACGAGTAATCCTACAAGGAACATAACAAACTTCATTAATAAAATCCTCCATTTAACTCTTCATTAACGTTGAACGTCTGACCACTCAAAACAAGAAATAATCCGAACTTTCCATTTCTCCTCCGAAAACTTAAATCGGATCGAAAAGACCATAAAACCTCTTATTTCAAAGGCATTTTCCATTCTAACATAAATTCTAATTCATATCTGCACTTTTCTAAAAAAAATTACATTTTATTATAAAACCTTCGTTAATGTTCGTCTTTTACCATCCGCTAATGTCCGGATAAAACAAAAAATGGGCATCAAGTTTCACTTGATGCCCATCTCATTATACTGCTTTTTCTTTATCAGCTACTGCTGACTTATCCCAGCACTCTGTATTTTTCAAACCTGGAATAGAATCCGCATAGAATACCGGATCTTTTCCTTGTTTCTTTTGCTTTACGTAATCTGATAATGCCGCAAAAGCATACTTAGAAAGGAATACAATCGCCACTAAGTTAATAACAGCCATAATACCCATGAATAAATCTGCTACATCCCAAACGATTTGAATTGTCGCTACAGATCCTAACATAACCATACCAAGTACAGCAATGCGGTACGCTGTTAATAGCACTTTACTTCCATTTAAGAATTCAATATTTGTTTCACCATAGTAGTAGTTACCTACTAATGAACTAAATGCAAACAAGAAGATTGCAACTGCTACAAATATAGAAGCCCATGGACCGATATGTTGACTTAACGCCTGCTGCGTTAATTGAATTCCATTTAAATCAGCTGCATTATGCACATCTGATAAAAGAATAATAAATGCTGTACAACTACAAATTAATAATGTATCTGTAAATACCCCTAAAGTTTGAATGAAACCTTGTTTAACTGGATGGGTTACGTTTGCAGTCGCAGCTGCGTTCGGCGCACTACCCATACCTGCTTCATTTGAGAATAACCCACGTTTTACCCCTAGTAAAATCGCGGCTCCTAGTCCCCCACCTACTACTTCTTTAATTCCGAAAGCATGTAAGAAAATCTCTTTAAATACATACGGAATTGCCGTAATGTTTGTCACAACAACGAATAATGCCACTGCTACATAAATAATTGCCATTACTGGAACAATCATTTCAACCGCGCGTGCAATTCGTTTTACTCCACCGAAAATAATAACTGCAAGTAAACCAGCCATAACAAGACCGACTAATCTACTATCTGTTTTGAATGCCCCATCAAAAGCTGCTGCTACAGTATTAGACTGTACAGCATTAAAAATCAATCCGAAACTTACTGTTATTAGAACAGAGAACACAACACCTAACCAGCGTTTATTTAAACCCTTTTCCATATAATACGCTGGGCCCCCACGGAATGCATTCCCATCTTTCACTTTATAAATTTGCGCTAATGTGCTCTCTACAAATGCAGAAGCACCCCCAATTACCGCGATTAACCACATCCAAAATACTGCTCCTGGACCACCCGCTGAAATTGCGATAGCTACACCAGCTAAGTTACCAGTACCTACACGAGAAGCTGTACTCATACAAAATGCTTGGAATGATGATACTCCACTCTTCTCTTTTTGTGCTTTCCTCGTTTTCGAGCTTGCTCCATCCCCAAGTAATCGAATCATTTCACCGAAGTAACGAACTTGGACAAATTTCACACGAAATGAAAAATAGAGCCCTAACCCAATTAACATCGCAATAATGACATATGACCAAAGGATATTATTTACATCCCCAATTACCCTAGCTAAAAAATCCATATTTGCATTGCCCCCTCTTCCTAACAATAAGAAAATTATATTCTAAAAACTTTTAGTAATCAAGAACTTTATGTTAGGTTTTATGACATGAGTACGTTAATTACCTTAACATACGTGTTTTTTTCATAAAAATATAGCTATTACATGCATTTATCCAATACTCAATCTCTTATCCTCTTCGACCGGCCATACTTTTAAAACAGTACGTTCCCCACAAATAACGAGAGGAACAAACAAAAAGTTATATTAATAATTACCCCTCACCCTTTTCATCATTTACTACAACAAAAAAGGCGAGCATCAAATTTACCTCGATGCTCGCCTTTTCAATTACACTGCTTTTTCTTTATCTGTTACCACTGGCTTATCCCAGCACTCTGTATTCGTTAAACCAGGAATAGAATCTGCACTGAAGACTGGATCTTTCCCTTGTTTCTTTTGCCTTACATAGTCTGTTAATGCCGCGTACGCAAATCGGCCAAGAAGTGTAATCGCAATTAAGTTCGTTATTACCATTAGACCCATAAATAAGTCTGCCATATTCCATACAACTTGAAGCGTTGCTACGGAACCGAATAATACCATTCCAACTACCGCAATACGGTAAATTGTTAACCACGTTTTGCTTTGCTTAATAAATTCAATATTCGTTTCACCATAGTAGTAGTTTCCTAGAAGCGAACTGAAAGCAAATAAGAAAATAATAATCGCTAAGAAGCTACTTGCCCACGGGCCAATTTGTGAACTTAATGCATTTTGTGTTAATTCAATACCTTCTAAGTTCGTTGCTTTATATGCACCAGAACATAGTACGATAAATGCTGTTGATGTACATACTAAGAATGTATCTACTAAAACACCAATTGTTTGAATAAAACCTTGTTTAGCTGGATGCGTTACATCAGCCGTCGCTGCCGCGTTTGGTGCACTACCCATACCTGCTTCATTCGCAAATAATCCGCGCTGAATACCATATTTCATCGCAGCACCGATACCACCGCCTACAGCTGAATCTAAACCGAATGCACCTTTAAAGATTTCTGTAAACACATCTGGTAGTAAATAGAAGTTTTTAATAACAACAAAAATCGCTACCGCAATATAAAGAATTGCCATTGGTGGAACAATCATTTCCGACATACGCGCGATACTTTTTACACCACCAAAAATAATAACCGCAACTAATACTGCTAATACAATCCCAACAACGTAACGCTCAATACCAAATGCATTTTTAAACGCTAATGTAACTGTATTTGCTTGTACTGAGTTGAAAATTAAACCGTAACTAATTGTAATCAGAATAGAGAACCAAATCCCCATCCAACGTTTATTTAAACCTTTTTCCATATAATAAGCAGGACCACCACGGAATCCACTGCCATCTTTTATTTTATAAATTTGTGCAAGCGTACTTTCGACGAAACTTGAAGAAGCCCCGATAATCGCAATCACCCACATCCAAAATACTGCTCCAGGTCCTCCCATAGAAATAGCTAACGCTACACCAGCTAAGTTACCGATACCAATACGAGCTGCAGAACTCATACAAAATGCTTGGAAAGAAGATACACTGCCTTTTTTACGCGTCTTTCCAGTTAACCCATCACTCATTAAACGAATCATTTCCCCTAAATGAGTAATTTGTACGAATTTCAATTTAATAGAAAAATAAAGACCTAAACCAATTAACATTGCAATAAGAATATATGACCAAAGAATTGTATTCGTTGACGAAACGAATTGTTCCAAAATATTCATACAATTAACCCCTCCTTTTCTCCATAAAACGAATTATATTTAAAAAACATTCAAAAATCAACATTTTTCGACAATTTGCAATTTCCAAATATTAGACAGGATCGCAGTAATAATACCTTTATGACTACCCTCCCTCTAACTGTGCATACTAAGACAAAAAATAAATTCACAAACAACCCTATTGACAAAAACACCAACCTGTAACTATAATGATTACATCAGGTTGTAACAAACCTAATTACAACGTATTCATTTACTTTCAGATATACACTTTAACAAAACACTTTGGAGGAATTTATTATGAAAATCGGAATCATCGGAGCAACTGGTAAAGCAGGAAGTCGTATTTTAAAAGAAGCATTAGATCGCGGACATGAAGTAACTGCAATCGTAAGAAACGCTGCAAAAATTACAGAAGAAAACGTAAAAGTTTTAGAGAAAGATGTATTCTCTCTTACATCTAACGACTTGCAAGCATTCGATGTCGTTGTAAATGCATTCGGTGCTCCAGCAGGCGAAGAACACCTTCACGTAGATGCAGGAAACGTACTAATTGAAGCTATGAAAGGTGCCCCTAACACAAAATTACTTGTAGTTGGCGGCGCTGGAAGCTTATTTGTAGACGAAGAAAAAACAACACGTGTATTTGATACACCAGGTTTCCCGAGCGAATACCTTGCAACAGCTCAAAACCAAGGTAAAAACTTAGAAATCTTAAAGCAAACAAATGATATCACTTGGACATTCATCAGCCCTTCTGCACTATTCGCATTAGGAAAACGCACTGGTTCTTACAAAGCTGGCAAAGACAACCTTCTTGTTAACGCAAAAGGTGATAGCTACGTAAGTTACGAAGACTTCGCAGTTGCAGCACTTGATGAAATCGAAAATCCAAAACATGTAAACGAACGCTTCACAGTTGTTTCTGAAGCTGAATAATAGAAAAAGCTCGTAAAACATAATGTTTTACGAGCTTTTTTTATTATTGCACTTGCTCTAAACCATTTGGAGTAATCTTAAAGGAAATTTCTTTAAACTTTTTCTTATCTCCTTTTCCAACTAACTCACTATTTTTATACCAATTCAAACGATCTGATTCCGCATGATACACTTTCACTACGTCACCATACTCGAACGCCATGCCATTTACTTGTTCTGCAAAATTCTGCGAAGTTTCTTGTCCTTCTGCGGTTACATGCTTTTTCTCAGTTCCATTTTGATCATATAGGGTAATTCCCATATATAATTCATTTTTAAAGTAACTATGAATTTGTTCATTTGTATGCGTTACATGTAGCTTCTTATCTTCATGATTAAACGTTACAATAGAACGAATATCATCACCCAGCCCTTGGTATACAAGACTATCTCCATACGTTACTGTTAGAGGAATTTCTGTCACTTGCTTATTTCCAAACATATCTTTCGTTTCTATTTTTACTTTTTGTTCACCGATTTTTGTTGTATTTGGCTTTTCTACAAACCCGATTACTTCTCCGTCTTTCACTTGGACGAACTCTTTTGCATGTAATTTTTCAACGTCTGTTCCGATTACTACTTTTTGTGGCACTGCTTTTACTTCTTGCAACATATCCATTCTCTCAAAGCCTTTTTCTGTTACTTTGAAGAATAGTTCTTTTGCCCCTTTTTTCTCACCTTGACCAGTAAGTGTATTATTTTGATACCATTTCAAACGAATCGGTTCTGCGTGGAATACTTTCACTACATCTCCATACTCGAACTGCATACCATTCACTTGCTTCGCAAAGCTCTCTGATGTTTCTTGTCCCTCTGCTGTTACATGTTTTTTCTCTTTTCCTTCTCCATCGTATAACGTAATCCCCATGTATAGCTCTTTATTAAAATACTCATGAATTTCGCTATCCATATCAGTTGCATGGAATCTCTTCTCTTCGTGCTTTAAAGTTACAATTGAAGCAATATCATTTCCATATCCTGCATATGCAATGCTATCTCCATAAACCACTTCTAATGGTACTTCTGTTACTTGCTTATTTCCAAAACGATCTTTCGTTTCTACTTTGGCTGTTTGTTTTCCGATTTTCGTTGTAGTTGGCTTTTCTACAAAGCCAATTACTTCTCCGTCTTTCACTTCAACAAAGTTTTTCGCTTCTAGCTTTTCTGCTTCTGTTCCGACTACTACTGTTTGTGGCTTTGCTGTTACTTCTTGCAATGATTTTAATCTCTCAAATCCATTTTCAGTAATTTTGAAGAATAATTCTTTTATTTCTTTATTTTTTCCTTCTCCCACATATAAACCTTTTTGATACCAATGTAAACGTGAAGACTCTGCATGGTATACTTTCACCACATCTCCATATTCAAATGCTAACCCATTTAATTCCTTGGCAAGAACTTCTGTATTTTCCAAGCCTTTTACCGCTACATTTTTCTTCTCTCTTCCTTCTTTATCGTACAGTGTGAACTCAAAATACTTTTCATCTTTAAAGTAATCATGAATTAAATTTTTTGTATCTGTTGCACTAAATTTTTTTGTACCATGATGTAGAGTTACGGTTGACTTCAAATCTCCCTCCCTAGTATAGTTCAATCCATATACAAGTAGGCTATCCCCATATCCAACATTCACTACAACTGGAATAAAATTTTTATTCCCTTTTCTATCTACAATTTCTACTTTTACAGTTTTTTCTCCAACTTCAGGCTTATCTTGCATAATCACACCTGTTGTCTTTACACCTTCTCCTAAATTCTGTACAAGTTCCTTTGCTTTTTTCTCATCATGTGTAGTACCGATTACTACATTTTGTATTTTTTCATTATTTGGCTCGCCATATGGAACTTCATATAACTCAGTTTGTTTTTCACGAATTGGATTGCTATCTGTAGATAACCATATTTCTTTTTCTAATTTTGGTAAATTTAATTTTTCAATCTTTTCTCTCGTAGCATCATTTGCAAATAATCCCCATTTATCAAAGAAAGGAATTAAATTTTGTCCTGCCACTTTTGACGTCATATAAATAAACATCTGCTTTTTCTCTTCATCAGATTTAGGCAGTTCTGTGTCATGTAACAAACGATACATTTGATGTAAATTCGGATAGAATTGATCCCCATAAGCTAAATGTAACTGCCAAAACATAACTAATTTCTCAAATACATCCATCTTTTCTTGTGCATCCGGTTTACCTAAATAAGCAAATGCAGCTTCATAGCGCCCCTCTTGCTCTAACCTTGTTTTATGCCCGAATGTAGTTTGAACTGCCAAAGAATAAATATTAACGGTTACTTCTCCAAGTCCATCCCATAACCAAGTGTCTTGTTGATGTTGATGTCCAACTTCATGCCAAGGCCCCCATCCATCATTAGTTAACTCTTCTAGATTTAGTACTGACTCTAAATTGCCTTTACTATAAGCTGTTCGATAATAAGTCGCATACATATAATCGTCTGTATACCAGTCTTCAACAAAATGAATGGAATGTTTACCTTGATTCGCAACACCCGCACCATCTTTTGATAAACCTGATATCTTATGTTCTATATTAATTATTTCATCGTGCTTCTTTAATAACTCAGCTGGATCTTCTTGCTTCAAATGTTCCGCCACAGTTTCAGGATGCATAGTTAATAAACTATTTTCTCCCTTCATTTCTATTGCATATGAATCAGGATTCTCTGCCAACATACGCTTCCAATCTTTTGTCGTATGCTTTCCTAAAATAAATAAAGGATTTGATGTACCACCTTTTTTCACTTTAGCCACTACTTCTCCTGTGTTGTGATAATTATAAAAGTATAATAGCCCCCCATTTGGAGAAGAAATTTTATTCTCACCAGAATTTAAGTTGAATTGTTTAGGTTCTTCTTTTTCATAAGAATATGTACCAATATAAGCTTTAATCTGTTGAGTCCCTTCTACTTGAATAACTACTTCTTCACCTGGCTTTACATAAATGCCAGTTGGTTCATAAGGAGAAAAACTCATTCGACGCTGATGCAACTCACGCATCCCTTCTACATCACCTTTTGGCAGCAATTGATACACTCGCTCTTCTTGCTGTTTCTCCTTATCTTCAATCGTCATCTCTGCATACACCTTAGGTAATTCAAGTCCATATGGCGTCAATAACGTAGCTAAACAAACACTAGCTACTAATACCCTACTCGTCTTTTTCTTCGACATAATCTGTGTCCCCTGTTCCTTTATTTAGATAAACTATCCTATATATTCATCTAATAAGTAATCCTATTATTTCTATAAAAACATTTAATGAATGGACTAACACCTCGCGCATCTGTATATATTACTACCGCATTTCTCTCCATACATTCGCTTTCTTACATTGTAAAACTTTTATGTAATATGCCCTCCTCACTTCTCTCTATTTGTGATGAGTTCTCTTGCTACATAAAAAAGAGAATAGTAAAAGATATTTGTCAGTATTGTCATCTATACATCTAAAAATAAAAATAGCAATAAAAACTTACATTTTCTTCATATATGACCATCTATAGGTAGTTTTTCCAACTGAATTTTACACGCTTTTACCTTCATTTAATAGCCTCCCCCCCAAGAATAATATTACAATTTTGTGAATTTAATCTATTAATCGTAACGTCAGGATTTTATTATATTTAAATATAATTTAACCTTTAAAAACACTATTTCTATCCATTTTATTTTTTTCAATATAACTTTTATCCTCACATACAAAAAGCATTGGCATACGCCAATGCTTTTTCATTATCTCTTTTGATTCGGTTTATGCGGTTCATTTGGAGTATATGGCTTATTTGGTTTATTTGGAGCCTCAGCCTTTTTCCAACTTACCGCTAACTCTGGACTTGTTTTTTCTTCACTACGCTCAAGTAATACTACTGCATTTTGAATAGTCGGTGTACCTTTATGCGCAATCCCTTGTAATTTCGTTAAATTTCCTGATACTTTAAAGCTAAATCCACCAGCTGGTGTTTGTTTCGGAATTAAAATGCGGAACTTGTCTCCTACATTAAATTCTGTTTTTGTTTCGCCTTTTTCATTTGCAAATTTCACGCCCGCTGGTGCACCTGTTGCTTGCACTTTATACGTTCCGCTTTTTGCATTTGTTTCTACTGTATATAAACCTGTTTCAAAGAAATCATTTTTTAATACTGCTTCTTGTTCTTCTGTAGGAGTTACACTCATCGTAATTTCTTGTAACTCTTCACTAGCGCTTGCTTTTGCAACGATGTCTTTCGTTACTTTCTCTACATTTTTATTGCGGAAATCTAAATCATTAATATCGATTTGTTTTAACGCATTCCACACTGCAAGCTGCGTTGCGTAATGTGCTTCTCTCCAATCAGAAACACCTAATTCTTGTGGACTCTTTTGTGGATATCCATTCAATAGTACACGGTATACGTTAATATCCACTTTCCCCATTTCCGGTAAATCTTGACCGCTTGGAGATTTCAAATCTACATTTAAGCAAAAAGCAATTTTGCCATCTGCCGTTTTAATAAGCTCTGTTCGAATTGGTTTCTTCTTTGACTTACTATAACTCCAATTCATTTCATACTTTGTATGGTCCATAACTTCTGCAAATGCTTTTTGAAGCGGGAATAACACAAATAAAACACTTAAAAACATAGCTAAAATCTTGAACGATTGCTTTATATTCATGTTTACAGCCCCTTATCACAAACTTAATACTAAGTAGTATTTATTTAGAAACTATTTTTATGCACAAAAAAAGAGTGCTTTTACGCACTCTTCTTTCTTACTTTAATCTTAGAAATCGAAGTTATCAGGATCCGGACCAACGCGGTGATTTTGATTTAACGCATCGATTTTTTCCATATCTTCTTTCGTTAATTCGAAATTAAATATATCGGCATTTGCAATAATGCGGTGTTCTTTCGTTGATTTTGGAATAGTGATTACTCCATTTTGAAGATCCCAACGTAAAATAACTTGCGCTGTTGTTTTACCGTGTTTCTCAGCAATTTCTTGTAATGTTTCGTTATCTAATAATTGACCTTGCATAAGTGGTGACCATGCTTCCATTTGAATACCTTGTTCTTTACAGAAAGCTTGTAATTCTTTTTGTGTTAAACGAGGGTGGTATTCTACTTGGTTAATCATTGGTTTAATTTCTGCATCTTTCATTACATCTTGTAAGTGACGGATTTGGAAGTTACTCACACCAATTGCACGTACGCGATCTTCTTTATAAAGTGTTTCTAGCGCTCTCCACGTATCTTTATATTTTCCTTCTACAGGCCAGTGAACAAGATATAGGTCTAAATAATCTAGCTCTAATTTCTTTAAGCTCTCTTCGTATGCAGCAATTGTTTCTTCGTATCCTTGATCTGCGTTCCATACTTTTGAAGTGATAAATAATTCTTCTCTTGAAATACCAGTCGCTTCAATACCTGCACGGATTCCTTCACCTACAGCTTTTTCATTTCCGTAAATTGCAGCTGTATCAATGCTGCGGTATCCTGCTTTAATCGCCGATTTCACTGCTTCTACAAGTTCTGGTCCATCCTCTACTTTAAATACACCTAAACCGAACCAAGGCATTTCTACACCATTATTTAATACTGTTTTACTTTGTAAGTTTTTCATTTTATTTTCTCTCCTTTTATTTTACTTGATCTCTTTTTTCTAATGTCATACTCCACGCAGTTAAAACAACAGCACCTACTACCATAATTCCACCTATCCAAGCCGTATGAATTAATCCTAACGAGTTCGTTACAATACCGCCCAAGTAAGCACCAAGAGCAATTCCTGCGTTAAATGCTGCAATGTTAATCGCCGATGCTACATCAACAGCGCTAGGTACAAACCTCTCAGCTAATATAACAACATACACTTGTAGCCCTGGAACATTCATAAATGCGAATAGTCCCATGAAAATAATTGTGATTAATCCAGCTACTTTAAATGGCGCTGTAAATGTTAAAACAAATAATATAATCGCTTGAATAAGAAACATGTAAAATAGCGCTCGAATCGGATTATGATTTGATAATTTTCCGCCGACCATATTCCCTATCGCAATGGCGATTCCGTATACTAACAAAATAATTGTAACGGTACTTGCTTTAAATCCTGTTACTTCTTGTAATAACGGAGATAAATACGTAAATGTTACGAACGTTCCCCCGTATCCTAATGCAGTAATAATAAATACAAGTAACAGTCTTCCATTCGTAATCAGCTTAAATTGATCGCGAAATGATACAGACGTACCTTTTTTTAAATTAGAAGGAATTAGCATACTATTGGCGATTAAAGCAACGATTCCAATGGCCACAATAACAATAAACGAGGCCCTCCAGCCAAATTGTTGACCGATAAATGTTCCAATTGGTACACCTGTAATAGTCGCAACAGTTAAACCAGTAAACATAAATGCTATTGCACTTGCACGTTTATTCTCAGGTACAAGCGCAGCCGCAATTGTAGATCCAATTGACATAAAAACACCATGCGCAAATGCAGATACAACCCTCGCAATAAGTAACACAGTAAAACTTGTTGCTACCGCCGCAATTCCATTACCAATAATGAAAATAATCATAATCCACATTAATAACGTCTTTCGCGACATACTAGCTGTTAATGACGTTAATACTGGAGCACCAAACGCTACTCCTAATGCATATAAAGAAACAGTTAACCCCGCTGTTGTAACAGAAACATGTAAATCCTCTGAGATAGATGGTAATAAGCCGACACTAATAAATTCAGTTGTACCAATTCCAAACGCACTAATTGCTAGTGCTAATAAAGCAAACATACTTCTCCGATTCGTCTGAACTTCCGAAGAAGATACTGTATATGAATTCAATTGAACTCCTCCTTAATGCGAGAAATCCAATCATAATAGTATGATAAAAAGGCCTTTTTATCTTCTACAAAAATAACTTTACTGTTGATATACGCTATTATGAATGGCTTTACTCTTTTTTTGAAGAACGCACTTAAAAGTACGATAGGTACCTAAAAGTAACATAGGCACTTTTTAGTACCGTACTACTCATTTCCCTCTTACGTATGCTATTATGGAACATATTCAACATGATAAAAAGTACGTACTTTAAAGTGCTATAGGCACTTTTTAGTAACATTTAATTATTTAGCTTCTTTTGTTGGAGAACTTAAATCTACATTCATCAAAGGAGATTTTTATATGAAGAAATATAATATTCCCGTTGAAGCGACTTTAGAGGTTATCGGTGGAAAATGGAAGGTTGTTATCCTTTGTCATCTAACGAAAGGCACAAAAAGAACGAGTGAACTAAAACGTTTAATGCCTGGGATTACACAAAAAATGTTAACTCAGCAATTACGTGAATTAGAAGACGATGGGGTTATTCAAAGAAAGGTATACAATCAAGTACCACCAAAAGTAGAATATTCACTTACAGAATACGGTTGGTCTTTAGAGTCCATTCTTGATTCTCTTTGTACTTGGGGCGAATGCCATCTTGAAAAAAGCGGTAACACATCGATGCTAATTGTAGAAGGTGAATAATAGGAAAAAGGAAAAAACGAACATGAATTTGTTCATTTTTTCCTTTTTTTCTTTATATGTATATACATTTCTAACTGGAACAAAATATTTTATACGCTTTCATACCTTGTCAGCACTACGTTATACACTCAATATCAAATAATTAGGAATCATTTTTATGTTAACATAGGTGTATATAGTATATAATATAGGATATATATTATATACACTTTCCGGTAACGGAGCTTTTCCATTATGCGGACAAGCCATGTATCGGACAGTTCATAAATAATAAGTAAGACGTTATGGTTTTAGATTTATGTTTGCAGCTTACTTGCTGTCATAAATTTAAAGGCATTTTATTGTGTTTTGTGAAACTTTGTATAAAGTTTCGTAAACGTTTACTATCTTACTTATAAAAAATAAGAGTATTGCTATCGTAAAGGAGAATTGGAGATGCCAGAAACTATGACTCAAACAAAGCCAGAACAAGAAACTGTACAAATTTCTGCTAGCCAAGGACAACTTGATGTACTTGATCAGTTGTTAAAACCTGAGGTACAAGAATCATTAACAACACTAGTAGAACAGCTTCCAAAATTAACTGAGCTTGTTAACATTTTAACTAAGTCTTATGACTTCGCTCAAACTGTTGCTACTGATGAAGTATTAAAAAGCGACACTGTTGGTGCAATTACAGAGCTTGTAGAACCTGTAAAAGATACAGTGAAAAGCATGGCTGCAACTGCAATCGAAGCGAAAGATCGTGCTGAAGAAAGCAACGAAGTTATCGGCCTATTCGGTCTTTTAAAATTATTAAAAGATCCACAAGCACAAAAAATGTTCCGCTTTGTGAACGCATATCTTCAAATTAGTGCAGAACGTAACAATAAATAATTTAACTTATAACAACAATTAGTAAAGACGGGGGATATCATACTATGTCAAAACAAATTGTCATCTTAGGCGCTGGTTATGGCGGTCTTCTTGCCGCTTTAAACGTACGTAAATATTACAGCAAATCAGAAGCACAAGTTACAGTGATTAACCAATACCCAACACACCAAATCATCACTGAACTACACCGCCTTGCAGCTGGTAACGTGTCTGAGCAAGCAGTTGCAATGCCACTTACAAAGCTTTTCAAAGGGAAAGACATCGATCTTAAAATCGCAACAGTTGAGTCATTCTCAGTTGATAGCAAAGAAATCAAACTAGCTGGTGGCACTACTTTATCTTACGATGCACTTGTAGTTGCTTTAGGAAGTAAAACTGCTTACTTCGGTATTCCAGGACTAGAAGAAAACAGCATGGTATTAAAATCTGCTGCTGATGCAAACAAAATCTACAAACACGTTGAAGACCGTATTCGTGAATACGCGAAAACGAAAAACGAAGCTGATGCTACAATCGTAATCGGTGGTGGCGGATTAACTGGCGTTGAGCTAGTTGGTGAGCTTGCTGACATTATGCCTAAACTTGCAAAAAGCCACGGCGTAAATCCAAAAGAAGTGAAACTTCTTCTTGTTGAAGCAGGTCCCAAAATCCTTCCAGTATTACCAGACCACTTAATCGAACGTGCAACTACTAGCCTAGAAGCACGCGGTGTTACATTCTTAACTGGTCTTCCTGTAACAAACGTTGCTGGCAATGAAATCGACTTAAAAGATGGTCAAAAACTTGTTGCTAACACATTCGTTTGGACAGGCGGCGTACAAGGTAATCCATTAATCGGTGAATCAGGTCTTGAAGTTAACCGTGGACGTGCAACAGTTGATGCATACCTACAATCTACTTCTCACAAAGACGTATTCGTTGCTGGAGACAGCGCAGTTGTCTTCGCTCCAGACGGACGTCCATACCCACCAACTGCACAAATCGCTTGGCAAATGGGTGAGTTAATTGGATACAACTTATACGCAGCACTAGAAGGCAAAGCATTAGAAGAGTTCGCACCTGTAAACTCTGGAACACTTGCTAGTCTAGGACGTAAAGATGCGGTTGCTACAATTGGAGCAAGCAATACTCCACTTAAAGGCTTACCAGCATCATTAATGAAAGAAGCAAGTAACGTTCGTTACTTATCACACATTAAAGGTCTATTCAGCTTAGCTTACTAATCTGAATATAAGTCCGAATCATGCCCTGCATGGTTCGGGCTATTTTTTATCCGTAATTTTCTCTAACTTATTTATTCGTCAAAAAAATTATATACCCTTTAAATTTATCTAAATATACTGACTTTTTACAATAAAAGCTGTCCCGTTCGGAACAGCTCTTATTGTCGCTTTTTGTCGGTAAATCGATATATTGGGAAAATCGCTGATATATTCGGATTTGCGCTGATATATTTCGAAAATCGCCGATATAATTTGAGTTACGGTCGATATATTCAAAAAATCGCCGATATATTTTCCAGCCTTACTTATTATCCTAATTTCACAAGACTGTAGTTCTTCTTCCCTTTACGAATAATAATAAATCTTCCATCAAATGAATTTTCTACAGTAACATCTGTACCCACATCTGTTACTTTCTCACCATTCATAGAAATCGCACCATTATTAATGTCCTCGCGTGCTTGTCGTCTAGATGGTTCAATCCCTAAATCGACTAGCCACTCTACGATGTTTTTCGTCTCTTTTGAAGACTGGAATGTTGGCATTTCTTTAAAGCCTTGTTCAATTTCATCAGCTGTTAACGATTTAATATCTCCGCTAAATAACGCTGCTGTAATTTTCTCAGCTTGCAGGAACGCCTCTTCTCCATGAACAAATTTCGTCATTTCTTCCGCTAACACTTTTTGCGCTTCACGTTTATGAGGTTCCGCTTCTACCTTCGTTGCTAATTCATCAATACGCTCTTTCGTTAAGAACGTAAAGTATTTCAAGTATTTAATTACGTCACGGTCATCTGTATTCACCCAGAACTGGTAAAATTCAAACGGTGTCGTTTTTTCAGGATCAAGCCAAACCGCACCACCCGCTGATTTACCAAACTTCGTGCCGTCCGATTTTAATAATAACGGAATCGTTAATCCGAATACTTTCGCCTCATGACCCTCTAACTTACGAATTAAATCTAAACCACTCGTAATATTTCCCCATTGGTCACTACCACCAATTTGCAGCTGAACATCCTCTTTCGTGTATAAATGGTGGAAATCCATCGCTTGCAAAATTTGGTACGTGAATTCTGTGAAAGAAATACCTGTATCTAAGCGGCTTGCTACAATATCCTTCGCTAACATGCTATTGATACTAAAGTTTTTCCCGTAATCACGTAAAAACTCAATAATATTTATTTCATGTGTCCAATCATAGTTATTTACCATCTTCACTTCGCTATTTCCGCCAAAATCAAATAGCTTTTTCATTTGTGCTGTTAACGCATCTACATTATGTTGAACCACTTCTAACGTTTGAAGCTGACGCTCTGATTGTCGTCCACTCGGATCACCAATTGTTCCTGTTGCCCCGCCAATTAAAATAACAGGATGATGGCCAGCTAATTGGAATCTCTTCATCATCATAAACGGAATCAAATGTCCGATATGCATACTATCACCAGTTGGATCAACTCCGCAGTATAGTGAAATCTTTTTCTCTTCTACTAGCTTACGTAAGCCTTCTTCGTCAGTCTGCTGATTAACGGCGCCGCGCCATTCTAATTCATCAATAATATTCATCTTTTGTCATCCCCTTTATTTTTTAAAAACAAAAAAGCCCCTATGTCTACGATAGACATAGGGACGATTATTCACCGTGTTACCACCCAGTTTGCATAAATAGCATAGCTACTCATACCACTCTTAGCAATAATATCGATTGCTAGTCCGCTTAGCATTACCTAAGATACTCCAGAGTGTAATTCGCAAGTTTGTTTGTGCTAGGTTCCAGCAACCCCTAGCTCTCTCGTTAACAGTGACAAACTGCTACTGGGCTCTTTCAACGTATGTTATTTGTTAAATTATTAGCCATTATATTGAATTGAAAACAAATTGTCAACAATACCCAAATGTTATTTTAAAATAATTCATATCTTCATACGTATTTCGTTATTCTTTATCTTCTCCAATAATCCTTACTTCTCGCTCCAACTTCACGCCAAATTTCTCTTCAACTGTCTTTTGTACGAAGTGAATTAAATCGATGTAATCTTGTGCTGTTCCGTTATCAACATTCACCATAAATCCAGCGTGTTTTAAAGAAACTTCTACTCCACCAATTCGCTTACCTTGTAGTCCTGAGTCTTGAATCAACTTACCAGCAAAGTTATTTGGTGGACGCTTAAATACGCTACCACATGAAGGGTATTCTAGAGGCTGTTTTGACTCACGTTTAAACGTTAAATCATCCATTTTGGCTTTAATTTCTTCATGTACACCTTCTTCAAGTTCAAATCTCGCTTCAAGAATAATGTAATGGTTGTTCGCAAATACACTCTTACGATATCCAAATTCAAATGCTTCTTTCGTCAAAGTACGTAGCTCTCCATCACCTGTCATTACGACAGCTTCTGTTAATACAAACGAAATTTCACCGCCGTATGCACCAGCATTCATATATAATGCTCCGCCAACTGAACCTGGAATACCACAAGCAAACTCAAGACCCGTTAAGTTATGGTCTAAGGCAATACGTGATACGTCAATAATTGCTGCACCACACTGTGCTACAATCGTTGTACCTGTTACAGTAACACCTGTAATATGAATTAAACTTACTGTAATCCCGCGAATTCCACCATCTTTAATAATGACATTCGATCCATTTCCTAAAAACGTAACTGGAATATTATATTCGTTCGCATATTTAATAACTTCTTGAATTTCATCATAATTTGTAGGCGCAACGAAAACATCTGCTTTTCCGCCAACTTTAATATGCGTATGATTCTTTAACATTTCATCTTGTTTAACATGTCCTTCAGGCAATACCGTACTTAAATATTTATAAACCTCTTGCATATTCATTTTACGATTCCTCTATTTCTATATTCATTTTATCCCGTTATACGGCCCATAATATCCCCACGTACATGAAAGAACCTAAAGTGGTGGATACAGTGTACCCAAAATCAATTCGAGACACCTATAAACCTCTTAATTTATAAGAGGTGCCACTCATATTAAAATATATATTGCATAATAAAGCAACCCAAATGGACTACTAAACTTGACATGTCATCAGAAAGACAACAATTTGTAAAATATGTGACTTTTTCAAAACACTATCCCTCAGTATCTTACTATACCACACAAAAAGAAAGTGGTATTTTTTTGTACTTTTTACTTTATTTACATCAATAAAAAAGAGCACATCCCACAGAATGTGCTCTTTCTATACTCTTTATATTACTTTTCGTTCTCTTCTTTTTCTTTATCAAACCATAACAGCTCATCGTTATCAACTTCACCATTATAATTGATTAAAATTTCTTCTCCTGCTTTTATATCTTTATAAGCATAGAAGTTAAATGTATGATTCTCAAAAACGATGTCATACGTTGCATTCGGTGTATATGAATGATTAAATAACATACCATATCCTAAAAGGATTGCCGTATGATTGATTCCATACTCAAATGCGTAGTCAGCAAGTAACGTTTTCTCAATATGTTCATGCTGTTCATTCGGATAAGAGATAACTGGTGCGGCGTGTATCAACTCACCCTTTTTAATATCACGAGTTGCAAATACACCTCTATTAAATTCTCCATCACTAAGTTCAGAAGTCTTAACTTCGATCATATGCGTCACCTATATAATTCTTTCTTTGAAGTATTTTATTCCGCTATTTGCGGATAGCTTGATTGGTGAGGGCTAATAATCAGTATGTACTAGTCTCACTTTATCTCCTTAAGCTTGGCAGAAAACGCGCAGAAAAGCAATTAAATTCCTATCAAGTATTCGTTTCAATGAAAAAAGAGCACATCACTCGTGCTCTTTCTAAGCAATATTACTTTTCTAAAATATCTTCTAATAACTTCACTTGCTCGCTAACAGTTTGTAACGTCTTCACTGACGTATCATTTCGATGTTTTTCTTCTTCCACACTCGCTAGCACTTCTTCTGTAGCTGTAGAAGTTTGCTGAATTACGTTAGAAGCATGCGTAACATCCTTTACGATATTCGTCGTTTTAACTTGGAAACTTTCTTGTTGAACAACAACCTCTCGCATTACTTCATTAATCGCATCAATAAACTTCCCTAAATCAGTTACATTTGTTAAAACGCTTGCTAACATCTCGTTACATTCTTCTTGTACTCTTTCTGACTTCTCTACTTGCACTTCTACCTTACTTGCTTGATTACTAAACTCCTTCAAAATCCCTTGAATTCTTCCCGCAGAACGATTTGATTCTTCAGCAAGCTTTAACACTTCACTCGCTACAATAGCAAAACCTTTTCCATGCTCGCCTGCCCTCGCAGCTTCAATATTTGCATTTAAAGCTAGCAAACTCGTCTGACTTGAAATATTCGTTATTACATCTACAATTTCATTAATTTGTTTCGATTGCATCATTAAATCTCTAAATATAATTCCAGACTGTGAAACAACATCATTTAAACTTCTCATGTTAGTTTCAAAATTTCTTAGAGTATGTACACTACCTTTTGAAATTTCTAAGCTTTCATCCACATGAGCCGATGCAGTTCTTACTTGAGAGATGATTTTTTCAATATTTCCCTCCATATCATTCAATACTTCTACCGAACGATACATCATCTCTGATTGTGATTGCGTACCAACTGCCACCTCTTCAAAGGCAAAATTAATTTCACTCATCGATTCCATCGACGTGTTCATATTTTGTCTTAAATGATTGAAATTACTATCTAGTTTCACAACTGTTTCTTCAATAAGTCTTTGCGTCTCTTCTAACTCCTGAGCTTTTCTCATTACTTCTTGCTTCTCATCACTTAAACGAAGGAGCAGATTAGAACCGATTTTCGTGACGCCCCACATAGCGATTGTTACAATCGCTAACAAACTTGCGAAATTAGCAGCTTCAGACGAGGCTGTATAAGCAAAAAATTGCTCCGGCCAATAGCTACAAAGGATAAATGTGATCACAACAGCTATCCCGCCAAGAATTAAAATGAGGCGCTCACTTAAGTAAATAAGTGAAACAGCTAATGTAAAATAGACCATTTGAAATACAGCCGGGCTTCCATTAAAAGCTTGTACCATAATGTAAGACATTGTAAGCAACATAAATGTCATGATATATTTATACACTGATTCCATACTTTTTATAAAAGTAAAAAGCGTTCCAAATGCAACGACAGAAATACCACAAATCCAAAATGCTATTGCTCTCTCTGTAAAAATATATCCATAATACCCAATCGCGATTATCCCAAGGAAGAAACTACAAATCGTTATAAACAGTAATAAATGATTTTTCTGTGATTCTTTCTCAAGGTTAGAAAAACAAGTCCTCTTTAACCACTCCATATGAAGCCCCACCTTCTACTTATACATATCAATTACTTCAGTTTAAATACCGCACTTACTGGGTTATGATCGCTATTTTCAAACTTTAAATCTTTCCCTTGTACATTTACAATCTCTACATTCGGTGAAACGATAAAGCCATCAATAATAGTGACGAAATTTTCACCTTCTACATATTTCTTTACATCATCTCTTACAGTCATAACAGACGGATCTACAGCCCACTTAAAGCCACCGTCTGTAAAGTCCTTCGGTAACTCTACTAACCACTCAGGACGCTCTTTCACGAACTTCGGATCACTTAATTGAGCGTTCGAAACCAATTGATTCCAATCTCCACCCATTATTACGTAATCACCATTTTCATAATGCTTGTTCATATATTCTTTTAAATACTCTACTTGCTGTTTTCTAATTTTCCCGCCTTCATCATAAGCAGACAAATGTAAATTTACGAGTCTAACATGTTTTCCATTATTAACAGGAATTTTATATTCCACAATTGCTCGATCTAAATCAAACAAACGCTTTGGCCAAGGCTCCATTCCAGGCAGCTGGAACCTCTTCGCTTCTTGAACAGTGTATTTAGAAAACGTACTTAATCCAGCCTCCGCATATCCCATTGGATTTGTTATTGGCACTGGAACCCATTTCGTATCGTAGTTCTTGCCAAATGACGAAACATAATCAGGTAATCCTTTTTTCAAAAATTCATGTCCATTTACATCAAATGAACGAAGTGACTTTATATCAACTTCTTGTAATAGCGCAAAATCACTATTCTCATTTTGTAAAAACGAAAGCATATTCTTTAAATTAGTTTCCGTTTGCTCTTTACTACTTGAACCAGATCCCTTTCCACCATCCATAAAGAAATCTTGGTCCTTATCTAACCCAGCATATCCAATATTAAATGTTGTAACTTTAAATTCATTTCCAGTCGCTAATACGCGCTCCTTATTATTCTCCACCTTCAAGCTTATAACATCAGCAGGCTGTTCTTTAGTAAGTGTCATATACGCTAGAAACCCTCCTACAATGCCCGCTACTACTAAAACACATGTAAATACAATTTTTAAAAATTTCTTCAAATAAATGACTCCTTTTCACGCGAATTTATTTTCTTTATTTTCAGTCAAATGAAACAAAACGACACACATAAGAAACATTTTATCACAATTAAAACCTTATATCATTATATTTAGTTGATAAGTAATATATCCCATTTTAATTACTTAAAAAACCTTCAGACATCAAAAAAAGAAAAGTTACACCCACCTCCTCACTGGAAATTAAACGGTATATTTAGTACACTATATGTAATAATCATAGGCGATGGAGTTCGCCATAAACGCTGCTTAGCTAATGACTCCTACCAGTATACATACTGGTAGGAGTCTATTTTTTTGAGCAAGCTATTTAAAGAGGTGAGAAAATTGATTTATATTATCGTCGGCATTGCCGGTATATTAGGAGCTCTTTCTCGTTATTATTTAGGCCTTAATATCACCACATTTTGGCATCATTCATTTCCATTAGCAACATTACTCATTAACTTAATTGGTTGCTTCTTCTTAGCGTGGCTAACTACTTATATCGCTCGGCTAAACATCTTACCTTCAGAGATTATCACAGGCATCGGAACTGGATTCATCGGTTCCTTTACGACTTTTTCAACATTTAGTGTAGAAACTGTGCAATTGATCAATCATTCTGAGTGGAGCATAGGCTTCTTATATGTATCATGTAGCATACTTGGTGGCCTCATTATGTCTGGCCTTGGCCATACAATTGGAGATTTCTTAATTAAGAAATCTCTTACGGAAGGTGATTACTCATGATAGAAGCCTTATTAGTCGCAACAGGAGGATTTTTCGGTGCGATTACACGATTTGCAATTAGCAATTGGTTTAAGAAAAGAAATAAAACACAATTTCCAATTGCTACATTCCTTATTAATATAACAGGGGCATTTTTACTTGGATATATAATTGGCAACGGATTCACTACAGGCTGGCAACTATTATTAGGTACTGGATTTATGGGCGCATTCACTACATTTTCTACGTTTAAATTAGAATCTGTTCAGCTTCTCAATCGTAAAAAACTATACATCTTTCTTTTATATTTAAGTGCTACTTACATAATTGGTATCGCCTTTGCCTTCCTTGGAATGAAGTTAGGCGGAATATAAAAAAGCGACTCTATTGAGTCGCTTTTTTTCATAAGAAATATGTCCCGCCATATGGAATGGAAAATAAACCAGCTGGATGTACATCGTAATGTATAATTTGCATCGGAAGTTGTGAATAGGGCATATACTGACTTTGCATCATTTGTGCAAAATATGCTTGTTGCTGCATTTGAATAGCTTGATTCACAGCATGAATTGTCCCTTGTGCCCCAGCCAGCGTAATAGCAGCTCCTACTTGTCTACCATTATAAAAATAATGATTCATCATGATTCATCTCACTTATTCTTTTTCTTCCATATGGTATGTTTCTATTTCATAGTGAGTGTTTTGTCCCTATCTATTGCCCTTTTTCAGCTTTGAAGTAATAAATCCAAATAATAATACACCAATACCACTAAGGAACAATACATAACTTATCGGTACTAGGAAAAAGAAAGGTTCTTCAAGGAATCCATTCGCTCCCACTTTACTGTTTGAAGCATGTATCGTTAAAGAAATAATCGCTAAAATCATGAAAGAAATAGCTACTACGTATTTGTTTTTCATTTCACATTCTCCTCTACTTATGTAATTCCCCTTAGATTCTTACCATCATATTATCTAAAAAAGAATTAACAGTCAATAATTATTTATTGTTTAACAATAAATAATTATTGACTAAACAAACAAAAAAAAAGGTTTGCAAAGCATCTTAAATCACTTCGCAAACCTTCTAAATTATAAATATTTACACTTCAAACCTCTTGCTTAATACAATATACATTGCGCAAAATAGCACGAATATCCCAGCATAAATTAACAAAATCTCTACACTAAACATATCCGACAACTGACCAAATATTATCATTCCTAAAGGAAGCGCGCATGAATTCGCAATTTGTACAAGGCTAAACATCCGTCCGTGCATTGATGGTTCTACTTTCTCTTGCAATAACACAGTAACTGGTGTATTGAAGCACGGCATTGTTATACCAATTAAAAAATTAAAGATGTAATACTGCTATTTATTCCATTTACTTTCATCAGATACTCTTTCGGAACGATTTGCGGAATTAATGCATTCACAGCTGGCGTTTGTACTCCTGTTCCAGCTGAACGAATGAGTAACACAATAAAAAGTAACCAAATACTTTTATATCCTGTTAAAAATAAAATTGCTAAGACTAACGTCGCAATCGCTATAATTCCATCCGATAACATAATCATCTTTTTACGGTCATAACGATCAATCCAAACACCTGCAAACAAAGATATCGCAATTTGTGGTAAAAAACCGCAAACAGTTGAAATAGTCAACATCACTCCTGATGATGTTGTAAGGGTGATATACCATATAATCGCGTATTGCACGAGAGAGGAACCGAACAACGAAATAGTTTGAGCGGTCAAAAATAATATAATTTTCGTTTTCCAATTGTTTTCACTCATATGTTTCACCCCCCCTTAACTAATCCTGTCTCTATATGAAAGATGCTATCTGCCCAATCAAGATAAAAACTTGCTTCGTGAGATACGAGTATAATGCTGCCCTTAAACTTAATTAACGCCTTTTGCAAAGCTTCCTTCGCTTCTGCATCCAAATGATTTGTCGGCTCATCTAAAATTAAGAAGTTACAAGGTGATAGTAATAATCCACACAGTTTCACCTTCGATTGTTCACCACCACTTAACGTACGAATTTCTTGCGAAACGTGCGTATCCTTCACTCCACACGCAGCTAAATGATGGCGTATTTCCTTCATATTCAGTTTAGGAAACTGTTCTGAAATAATTTGAAGCGGCGTTAAAGAATCATTGCTCCAATTTAAATCTTGCTCATAATATCCAATCTTTATTTGCTCTGAAAAGTGAAACTCTCCAGAAATACTAGCAATATTTCCAACGATTGTTTTTAATAAAGTAGATTTCCCTACTCCATTGAAACCTGTAATAACAAGTTTTTGCCCACCCATTACTGAAAAATTCAACTTTGGTAAGAGAGCGAAGTCGTAACCAACTTCAAGATTATTTACTTCAAGAACTGTCTGAACTGAAATGGGAAGTTCCTGAAAATGAATAGACGGTTTATGAGTAAAACTTGGTGGCGCAATTCTTTCCATACGCTGTAATTGTTTTCTACGACCTTGCGCTATTTTTGAATTCACCCCAGCAATATTTCTACGAATATACTCTTCCGTTTTTTCAATTTTCTTTTGCTGTGCATAATATTGGCGAATATAATCTTTTCGCAAATGCTCCTTTTGTCTTACAAAATCTGAGTATTTGCCGTAATACTTCTTAACTGTTCCGAACTCTACATCACATATGCAAGAAGTTACCTTTTCCAGAAAATCAAAATCATGTGATACGACAATAAACGCTCCTTCAAAATTCATTAAATAATTAGCAAGCCACTCCACATGCTCCTTATCGAGAAAATTCGTCGGTTCATCTAGCAATAAAATATTAGGCTCTTCTAATAAGAGCTTTGCTAAAATTACCTTTGCACGCTGCCCTCCGCTTAATTCACCAATCACACGATTCATCCCAATCACATCGATACCTAAACCGGCTGCCACCTTATTCGTAATACTATCTACTGAATAAAAATCACGAGCCTCGAGCAGTCCTTGAATTTCTGCCGCTTTCAATAGTTGATTTTCATCTCCAGTCATCGCACTTTCTTCATATAACTTGTTCATTCTCTTTTCCATTTCATACAAATCATAAAAGGCTCTCTTTAAATATTGTGAAATGGTATAACCCTCATCAATTTCTGCGTATTGATCAAGATGTCCAATTTGAATATTAGGTTGCCACTTTATGTCTCCCTTATCAGGAATAATTTCCCCCACCAATATTTTCATTAATGTGCTTTTTCCTGCACCATTCTGTCCAACAATTCCCATATGCTCCCCTTTATGCAAATCAAAAGAAGCATTTTCGTATAATACTTTATCTATAAAACTATGTGATAAACTTTCCACTTTAAGTAAACTCATTTTTATTCCTCTTTTCCTGAAATTAAAAAAAGCAGAGAGATAGCGTCATTCGACACTAGCCCTCTGCTTCGTGGTTTTTCCTATACTACTCCAATTTATAGTAAAGACTCATCGGAATAATATACACAAAGGGCCATAGACAAAGCATTGTCTATGGCCCCTTAATCTATTTTATACACCAGCTGAAAAACCATAACGAAATAAGCATAGATACACTATACTTTTTTAGAAAAGTTATTCAGCCGATGAATATAGGGGATTTATACCCCTTGATTAAGCTCCGTACAACGCTTCACCGTATACATTTGTGCGGAGCAAAGTTTTCTAATGAGTTTTACAAATTTTATATAAAGCATATTATGCACCTTCCTTAATACTTAAAAAGGATTTTAGCATACGGTTTTACGAAGCGTCAATATTACTTCCGAATCTTTCAACTACTTGTTTTCAAAATATTGCTTCTGAAACATACACATTCTTATCGCATTATGATAGTTACCATCAACGAAAAACTCATCGATAAGCTCACCTTCTACCATAAACCCAACTTTTTTATAAACATGTACTGCCTTTTCATTTTCCTTATCCACAACTAAATAAATCTTATGCATATTTAATACAGAAAAAGCGTAATCCATTGCTAAACGCGTCGCATCCACTGCATAACCATATCCTTGATAATTCGGATCAATAATAATTTGGAATTCTGTTCTACGGTGAATATAATCGATTTCTACTAACTCAACTAATCCAACCATCTCATTGTCTTTCTCAACGATAAATCGGCGTTCGCTTTGATCATGTATATGTTTATCGTATAAGTCTTGCAGCTCCACAAATGCCTCATACGGCTCTTCAAACCAATACGACATAATATGCGCATTATTATTCAGTTCGTGTACAAACTTTAAATCTTCTCGTTCTAATGGACGTAACTTCAATTCCTGATTCATTCCTATAACCTCCAAGTAAAAGAAACCTCTTCACTTAATTTCTCAATTTTTTTCGATTTCAAACGCCCTAATTTCATTGTAAACTTTCAAGCAACTTGAAGGTCAAGATGTAAAAAAGTAGTGCAAACTTACGTCTGCACTACTACTCTTTTCTCAAATCTCTCATATTTGATATGTATAAAGCAATAACTAAAACAAGAATTGCCCCTGCGTATAATAACGTCTCCATCGGTTCCTCATGAGACACAATAATTAATCGAATTAAGGCCGTAATTCCGATATAAATAAAATAGCGTAACGGGAAATGATAGTTCGATTTAAAATACTTAATAATTAATGCAATGAACTCGAAGTATAAGAAGTAGACGATGATACTTTCAACCAATTTATAAGACGTATACTCTTTTGCCGAAAAAATATACTGTACAAACGTAATTGTCTCATTCACTAAGAAAATTGATAACACAATGGATAATATAATTAAGGCTATATTTAATATCCATTGCAAAACACTAGCTATAACATGATCGATATTAAATGACTTCATTTTCTCTTTAGACTCCCCTTCGTATAAGTACTTATTTATTATAGCAAAATTACGATTGGAAAGAAGTTAAATCATATATTCGTCCTTTGTTGTTGCCAGTGAAGGTGATGTTCATTGTTTGGAGGAGTCTTTTAACCGCAGAACTAGATTCCATATTAAGAAATTCCCTCAATTCGCTATTAGTAGTTATCACACTAAACAGAAGTGTGTAATCTTGTACAGCACGTAAATGAGCATGTTTAGACATACTATTGCAATTTGAACAACGCCATCCCTGTCTTTCTTTTAACATTGCCATTGTAAAACATTCCTCACACTGTACACCCTTTAGCAATTCCTCTTTTTTAATTTTATATTGCGCAAGAACATTTTGACGTTGCGGAATGTGCTCATTCATAATCTGGCCTATAAGTCCATTTATATTATCAATCACTTTTTCTTTATATTGATTTTTAATCTGTTTTATTCTATTAGGTAAATTTGCACTGTGGATAATTTTACTAGACAGTATTTCATCTGAAGTTTTAATAATTGTACGAGGGGAACTAATTACAACGAGGGATTCAATCGGAATATTATGTAAATCATGTAGATTCAGCCATTTTCTCAGTTGCATCTCTTGCCGTTGCAGTTGTAAAAGCGGATTTGGGAATCCTTCTTCCGTAGTACCATCTACTATTCGAATAAGTTGATTGAACTTTGCATCAAAAATTAATGTACCAATAATATTTTTTATTTCAAGAAAAAGAAGAAAATAAGATGAAACTATGAGAGTATCAATTTGGAAATAATGTTTTTGATCAAATAACCTAATATCATGTAAAATACTGTATTCTGTTTCGGGTAAAAAACTAAGTGGATACTCAATCGCCTGCTCTCCTTTATAGCCGGCCATAAATTTCGCTAGACTTTCAACCACCACATTCCTTTTTGGATGATGAGCAGGCAATCTTCTAAGTAAAGCTTCTAATTGCAGCAAATATACGGGCATTTTCCGCTCTTTCACAATCATTTTTATCCCCCTCCAAAATATATCAGCGATTTTTCAAATATATCAGCGCAACTCCAAATATATCAGCGATTTTCGAAATATATCGGCGCAACTCCAAATATATCAGCGATTTTCGAAATATATCGACTTACCGACAAAAACCGACACAACATACACACATAAAATCTTATACACAGTATAACATCACATCTAAAATCGCAATGTAAGCATAATGTGTATACCCCAATGTGATTACGCCAGTTTCAAAATAAGAAATTTACATTCACCCCCATGTAAAAGACCTTTTTATAAGTATGAAAAAATTTTAGGAATTAGTTTATCTTTTTTTAATGTTTTATTTAGAGGCAGTTTATAGTCGGGGATTAACATAAGAAACGTAGCAATTAAGTTTATATATGACGCACTGCTACTATAATCGCTAACCGTACTACTTGAAATCATAAAATAAGGAGACGATAAAACATGAACAAAAAAACAAAAGCACTATCATCCGTACTGCTCGGATTCACATTAGCATTAACAGGGTGTGCTGGTACTAAAGCTGAAGAAAATCATGGGAAACAAAAACAAGAACAAGTTGCTAAAGAAACAAAACAGGAAAACAAATTAACTAAAGGGCAAAAAATGGCTAATATTCTTAGCGAGACAAATTGGCAAGGTACACGAGTGTATGACAAAGATAAGAATGACTTAACAAAAGAGAATGCGAACTTCATTGGTCTTGCAAAATATGATGTAAAGTCCGGCAGATATGAATTTTTTGATGCTAAAACAGGTGCAAGTCGTGGCGATAAAGGAACTTTCTTTGTCACAAATGATGGGAAGAAGAGAATATTAATTTCAGAATCAATGAAGTATCAAGCTGTTGTTGACATGACAAAACTAAATAAAAATATATTTACTTATAAACGAATGGGGAAAGACGCTAACGGTAAAGATGTAGAAGTTTTCGTTGAACATGTTCCATATAAAGAAAAAGAACTTTCTTTCACTGATCCGGACAAGCAGCTGAACACGACTACAGGGGATATTGTTAAAAACGTTGATGGAGATAAAATTTTAGGCGGTACCCTTTGGCACGGAACAAAGGTATTAGACGAAGCTGGTAACGATGTAACACAGTTTAATTCGAATTTTATAAGTCTAGCAAAATTTGATGACAAATCTAATAAATATGAGTTCTTCAATAACGAAACAGGTCAAAGCCGCGGTGACTATGGCTACTTCGATGTTGTACACGAAAATAAAATAAGAGCCCATGTTTCAATTGGAAATAACAAATACGGTGCTGCTCTTGAACTTACTGAACTAAATAAAAATAAATTTACGTATAAAAGAACTGGTAAAGACCAAGCTGGTAACGATATAACTATATTCGTTGAACATGAACCTTATAAAGGTGATATGAAACCACAATTTAGCTTTTAAAAACGTTTGATTAAAGATCCTGTACTGAGTTACAGGATCTTTCTTATTAAGCAAGAGAACAAAAAGACGAAAAACATGTAGCTTTTCGTCTGCACAATATTCCCACCTTATAGTTGATAATTTACAAAACCTAAAAACATACCGATACAAAATAAAATTTGTGACCAAGTAAAAAGCGCCCTACTTATAGGGCGCTTGTTTTATACTTAATGACTAATACTAGCTGTTGGGTATAATGTTGTTCCTCCAATTGAAACTTTTATTTCATTTGTTAATGGAACATTTTGTTCATTAATAATTGTTCTCCACCATTCCCATGCAAGACCTGTACATTCTCTTGCTACAATTTTTATATTTTTTGAATTTGGTGGCAGAGGGATAACTGTAGAGTAATGAGCGGTTTTGTCTTTTCCGCTACCATCCCACGTTTTATGTGTTAATACTTCGTTACCCTTTTGGTCAAATGTGAATTCATCCCAAGATACATCAAATTGAGCAACGTAAGCACCGTAATGATCAAGTGTCATTTTAGCACTTGAATATTCTGTAGTTGTCGTCTCAATATAATCTGTATTGTTATGAACAGCAGCAGTTGCATTATCTTTTAAGAAAGTACTTGTATATGAAATTGGGTATGCTGGATTTTTAAGACTTAATTCAGCATTATCTTTAATGATATTTCGGATTTCATTGAAATCTTTAGTGACAACCTTGTTATGCTCTTTCGCATCTCCGCCTAATACTACAGCAGTAAAGGTACTTTCTTCAAAAATATCTTTATACTGTCCACTCGTTTCAACGCTGTTATCCTTAAGTAAGGCTTTAAAAGCAGCTTGTACATCTTTGCTCTTAGATGTTGTTTCTAATTTTACATAAACCGTTCTACCATAAGCTACATTTGAAACCATAACAGGTGGAGCCGAATTACTTACGCCCTTTCGAGTTAACTCATCAAAAGTAACACTATTATCAAAAAGGTCGGATGGATTGTTAGGTAGTTCAGCACTTACCGTATAAAATATTTGCTTATACGCCGCTACCATTATCTTTTTCTCTCCGTTTGCAACCGCATTAAAATCAATGTTTAGACTGTTATCAAGATATTTAGCGTTAACATTAAGAGCACTTGCGATTTGTGATTTACTATAAACCATAGATTCCGTATACTGCATTCTTGCAGGTAACGTATGTGTTGTAGAATACTTTTCATTCCAAGTAGATACTAAATCGTCTACTGCTCCAGCTACATTACCATATGTCGGATTTTGGACAGTGATTGTATTTTCTTTTCTCATGCCCGGTAAGTCTATACTAATATTCAAAGGTTTTCTCTTAGCCACTAATAAACTCGGTTGATTGTCTGCAAAAGCTTTATTTGCAAGTTGTACAGCTCCTGGATACGTACGATTCACTACAGAATCAATAATTGAAATATCGACTGGCGACGTTGTAAGTGATTTTTTCTCGCGTTCCACTACTACAAATTTACCATTTGAATTGATACTTTCTTTCGGAACAAAACTTTCTACTTTATCACCATTTACAGCTAAAACCTCTTGATTATTATATTTAAGATTTGCTATACCATTATCAATGCCACTAGCATTTTTGGTTACATCAGTTGTATTACTTACTTGTGTTTCTGCGAAGGAAATAGATGAATAATTAATAGTGCATAGACTAACTAATAAACATGCAAGGAACTTTCTTCTTTTAGTGTTTTTCTTAATATTCAGAAAAATCACCCCGTTCTTTTTTTAGTAAAATACGATAATGATTGCTAACTAATAAATTTACATAAATGCTTTTAAAAGTTCTTGAATTAACGGGATTACGCCACCTACAAATTTTAAAACTGCCATTGCGATTTCCATATTATTTCCTCCTTTTTATTGCTACGAAAATGTGATTTATCTTTATGCCCTCATTATAGTGACCCCTTACACTTTTATCAATACACTCTGATATGCAATATTACATATCAAAAAACAAGCTGAATTCTTTTAAAAAGTTATACAGGGATATTTTTCTACTTGGTACATACTTGAAAAGGTGAAGCATTCTTTTGCATTTTATGAGTAATCACATAAAAAAAGCTGCTGCCTATAAAATACAGACAGCAACTTCAACTAGAGTGTCTTGCATAATCTACGCAAGGCATTTTATAACTAATAAACTGCGATCGGCCCATAAGGACCATTAATAATTTCTATTTTTGTTTCAAAAATATCTGTCAAAAGTGTTGAGTCCATAACCTCTTCTACTGTTCCAAAAGCAGCAATTTGTCCATCTTTCATAGCACAAATTTTATCCGAGTATTTAGCTGCAAAATTTATGTCATGCATAACAGTCAAAATTGTTCGTCCAAATTCATTAGCTGCACGTCTTAAATGCTCCATCATTTGAACAGAACGAGCAACATCAAGATTGTTTAAAGGTTCATCCAAAAGTACATATTCCGTCTCTTGGCACAATACCATCGCTACATATGCCCTTTGTCTTTGACCACCAGAAAGCTCATCTAAATATCTATTCTCTAAACTAGTTAAATCTAAGAAATCGATATATTTAGAAATGATAACCTCATCTTCTTTAGTCAATCTTCCCTTTGAATAAGGAAAGCGCCCAAATCCAACTAATTGTCTAACTGTAAGCCTAGTTACAAAATGATTTTCTTGTCGCAATATAGTCAAAACTTTTGCTAAGTCTTTTGATTTGGATTCAGAAACATCCATATTTGCTACCTGAATTTGGCCTTCATCCATATCTAAAAGTCTGCCAATCATCAAAAGTGTCGTGGACTTTCCAGCGCCATTTGGTCCAATTAAAGAAGTAAAGCCTGCTTTTGGTATTTCAATATCCAAAGGTCCTATTTTTACCTTATCAGTATAGAACTTTTTAACATTATCAATTTTTATCATAAAGCCCTCTTCCTTAAAACTATAGTTAAGAATATAATTCCACCAAATAATTCAATAATAACTGAAACTACACCTTGAGCATGGAATACATGATACATTAAAAAGTATGCGCTCGTCATTATTAAAAATCCTATAGCAAAAGCCATCGGAAAAATATATCTATGATCATAAGTTGCCGCTGCCTGATAACTCAAAGTTGCTACTAAAAAGCCGTAGAAAGTAAGTGGCCCAATTAGAGCTGTTGAAATAGACATCAAAATAGCTACTAATACAAGCGTATAAATTACACTAGGTTGATATTTAACTCCAAAAGAAGTAGCAACATCCTTTCCTAGTGACAAAACATTCAAATTCTTAGAATGAGCAAAAATTAATACTGCTACAATTATGATCATCGGAATTACAATAGGGAAATATGCAGGATCTGCATGATTAACAGAACCAAATAATCTTGCTTGTAAAATATCAAATTCTGAAGGCGCAAGTAGTTTTCTCATGAAAGTTGACACAGAATTTAGCCCGGTACCAATAATAATTCCAACTAAAAGCATAAGTTGTAAATTCCCGTATTTGCCGGAAAGTAACCATCCATAAAGTATCAAACTCATGAAGACCATAACAACAACTTGGAATAAAAATGAGCCAATTCCATTAAAATTTATTAATGCACTAGCACCAAAGAAGAATATTGTACTCGTTTGAATTGCTGAATAAAGTGATTCAAAACCTAAAAGCGATGGAGTAATAATTTTGTTATTCGTAATAGATTGGAAAGCAACTGTCGACAAGCTATGGCAAACTGCAGCGATAATCATTGCAACAATAGCTACTATCCTTCTCTTAACAACTGGGATAAAAGAAGGTGAATCTATCGGAACTGGATTGTTATAAACTAAAAGTCCATATGAAGAAAGAAGACCTAAAGCAATCAATGTTATCAGTAAAATCCAATAACGTCTTGCTTCCTTCTTAGACCGAAAAGCACTAGCTGATCTACTTTCATTATGAAGGCTAGAATCGATTTCGACATTTTCTTTTTTTCTATATTCTAATGTGATCATCGCAGCCTCCTTGGTTTTCTTTGTCTCAATAAAATAGTAATAAACACGACTGCTCCCACCGTTGCAAGTATTAAAGAAACAGGTACTTCAAAAGGCTGTATAATTGTTCGAGAAATGATGTCACAGGCAGTTATTGACCCCATTCCGATCACACAAACCCAAGGTAAATTACTCCTAAGATCATCACCTCTAAACATTGAAACGATATTTGGCACAATTAATCCTAAGAAAGGCAAGTGTCCAATAACAGCTGCAACAATTCCAACTGCAACAGAGATAAGGGCAGTCCCAAAAAGAACAATTCTATTATAATTAACTCCAAGGCTTGTTGCGACATCTTCTCCTAGTCCAGCTAAAGTCAATCTATTAGCATACATAAAAATAAGAAAAGTAATGATAACAATCAGCCATAAATATTCATATCTCCCCACCTGAATGTTAGCAAATGAACCTACAAACCAAGTTTCAATACTTTGCGTCTTTTGAAAAAGGAGTCCCAAAAAAGTAGACACTGCAGAAATTACTGCTCCAAGCATCAATCCAATAATCGGGACAATTAAAGACGAACGAAGCTTAACTCTTCTTAAAAATAGAAAGAAAATCATAGTTCCTATAAAAGAAAAAATGATTGCACCAGTCATTCTTTGAACTAAAGTCGGGGCAGGAAATAGTAAATACACAAAAAGCAGGCCTAAGCCTGACCATTCAATCGTCCCCGTTGTAGTAGGTTCAACAAAGCGATTCTGTGTAATGAGTTGCATTACGAGCCCTGCCATTGCCATTGCAGCTCCAGTAAGCATTAATGCAACTGTTCTCGGAACACGAGTGATGAAAAACATCTCCATTCCATCCTCTTGTCCACGTATATCATAAACTCCAGTAAACAGTGATATAATCCCTAAAATTATAACAACTATAACCGCTATTATAAAAGGTTTTGTCCATATTTTATTGTGATTATAAAACTGGGGTTGAGAAATATTCTCAACCCTAGAAATCATATTTTTTGACACTGTTTCGTACCCCTTTACACTACTTAGCTAAAGTTTTTGCAAGATTTCCAAATAACTCTACATAAGTCTGAATTGATTCATTTGTGTAAGTATCTTCTGGTGCATAAACAACTTGTTTTTTAGAAACAGCAGTTGTGTTTTGAAGAGCTGGTGATTTAGAAATAACATCCTTAGCTGGAGCTGACTTAGCTGCATCAGATGTTGCAGCATCACGATCTAATACGAAAAGCCAATCAGGATTTGTTTGTGCAATAGCTTCAACAGAAACGTCATCACCTTTATGACCTGCAGTAGAATTCGAAACTTCTAATGCTGGAGTCCAACCGAAAATGTCATACATAGGTCCCCAAACGCGACCAGAATGTGGAGCTGCAAAGCCGATATTTCCACCAGTAACGATAACACTCATAACTTTATCTTTTCCGTTATAAGCAGATTTTGCTTTTTCAATAGATTTGTCGAAATCAGCTATTAATTGTTTAGCTTCTTTATCTTTAGCAAAGATTTTACCTAAAGTAGTTGTAGAATCTTTAAGTCCTTTTACTAAGTTTTCTCCAGGCTTATTAGCCTTCTCAGAAACATCAAAATTAAGATCAATAACAGCTGCATTTGGCACTAATTTTTTAATTTCTTCGTAATGATCAGCAAATCTTTGACCAACGATTACAAGGTCAGGGTTTGCCGCTGCAATAATTTCAAGATTTGGTTCACGGTGATTTCCAATATTTTGAACTGAATCATCCTTTTTATATGCTGAATCTGCAGGCATGATATCTTTTGGAGCAGCCGCTAGTTTAATTCCCCAATCAGATAAAGTTTCAAAAGTTCTGTTATCCAAAGCAACTACATTCTTTGGGTTTACAGGTACTTTAACAGTTCCATGAGCATCAGTGATTTCAACCGTTTTTGGCTTATCACTACCATTATCTTTATTATTAGCCTTCGAAGTTTCTTTACTTGAATCTGAGCAAGCCACTAACATTAAAGTGAAAATTGCTAGAATACTCACTAATTTTAAAAGCATAGATTTTTTCATATGTATACTCCTTATAGTGTGATTTATTTCGAAAATGATGACATCCATAGATTGAATTAGAAAGTAACTTTTATTCAATTGAATCGCTATTGATAATCATTTTCATTTGAACATCCTGTTAATTAGTATAGTCATTAATTCTGTGAAAATCTTGTGAATGGTGCGAATTCATAAAATCAGGCATAGAAAGTAATATGTGAAGTCGGGCGTATTGATTAACCATGATTTCCTCTACAAAACACGCCCATTAATAGCTAATATTTTCATAATCCATTTTTTACGTCTTTTAATACTTCTAAGAAACTTTTTTCTATTACCTTATTTTATCATTCAATCATTGAATAGCCTCTGCCGTGTATCGTTTGAATATATCTGTCTTTCTTCTCGCACTTTAACTTTTTTCTTACATACCCAATATATAAATCTACTACATTTGGATTTACTACTACGTTATATCCCCAAACTTGATTCAAAAGCATTTCACGGCTCAATATCGTGTTTTTGTTTTTGATTAAAAATACAAGTAAATCGTACTCACGCTTAGTAAGTGAGAGATTTTCGCCACCTTTTTTCACAATATTGCTTGATGCATCAACAAAGAGATCTTTAAACTGAAAAAAGTTTATCTCCTTTTGCTGGTTACAATCACTTCTCCTTAAAATTGCTTGAACCCTTGCTACTAATTCTTCTTTCGCAAATGGTTTTCTTATATAATCATCTGCTCCTGCTTGTAACCCTGCAACGCAATCCTTACTAGAAATATTGTCAGTCACAATAATAATCGGTGTCGTTTTAACAAGTCGTATTTGTCTGCAAATTTCTGGTCCTGATATACTTAATGAATCCCAATCCAATATGATAATATCCCAATCTTGTTCATATATTATATTTAAACCTTCGTTTTCATTGTGAAGTTTTAAAATGAAATAGCCTTCTTGCGTTAGACCGCTTACGATTTTCTTTGCTGAAGACCGTTCATTTTTAATCACCAACACCTGCTTCACCGATGGTTCACCTCTACTTCAATATAACTTATTTATATAAAAAATTATTCCGAAAAAACAATTTATGATTTACAAATTCCCCCCCTAAATAATCCATTAAAACAGCTTATTAGGAGAACTCTATATAATCTTACAATAGGTATGGATAAAAACACAAAACATATGAAGATTCAAATAAAGTGAAGTATTAATTGATCAAACAGGGATGTTCATCCCCACTAATTATCAGTCCTCACCACTCAGGCTTTGACGGGATAAAATTGTGATCATTAAGGGATAGCACACAAGATACATTGAGGATGTAAGTGAAAGAACCAAAGAATTAGATACATTCTATTTTTAGAACTATAACTTTTCCATAAACAAAAAGAACCATAACCTCGCCAACCTGGCAAAATTATGGTTCATATCATACAAAATAAAAAACCACCAAATATGTATTGGTGGAGACGGTGGGAGTCGAACCCACGTCCAAAAATATCGGCACTTAAGCTTCTACGAGTGTAGTCGATATATTAGCATTTCGCGAACTCTTCGGCCTATCGACAGGCTTCCAAGTTGCTAGTCTGGTTGTTCTCTTCCTTTGTCCTCAGACGGCGAACTCCGGCGTAGTCCACTTAGTTTGAGTCCCTTACCCTACCACATGGACGATGGAGGGAGGAACCTTTAGTGCAATTAAGCAGCTAAAGAAAGATTGTTTTGTTTGCCAATTATAGGCTTTGACGTTTTAACGAGGCCGATCCCCTCGACTCGCAACCTAAGCTCGAACTATCCCTGTCGAATCCGTAACGTCCCCATGATAAAAATGGAGCATACGAAGAAAATATCGTGATAGCTACTAAGAGCTGTTTTTCAATGTGCAACAACCTTACATAAGTTATTATAACATACGAGCTCCATTTTACAAATGTAAATATCTGTATTACATCTTTTGGCGATCACGGAACGCGCGTGCAATTTCACGTTTAGCTTCTTTCTCTTTTAAATCGTGACGTTTATCGTATTGTTTCTTACCTTTTGCTAAACCAAGTGCCATTTTTGCAAATCCATTTTTCAAATAAATTCTAAGTGGAACTAATGCGTAACCTGTTTCTTTCGCAGCGCCCGCTAGTTTATCAATTTCTTTTTTATGCAGAAGTAATTTTCTAGTACGAAGTGGATCATGGTTGAAACGATTCCCTTGTTCGTACGTATTAATGTGCATATTATGAACCCATACTTCACCATTATGTACACGTGCAAACGCATCTTTCAAGTTTACGCGTCCAGCGCGAATCGACTTAATTTCCGTTCCTTGAAGGACAAGCCCTGCTTCGTATGTTTCTTCGATGAAATAATCATGAAATGCTTTTTTATTTTGTGCAATAACCTTACCTGTACCCTTTGGCATATAACGTCCCTCCTCTATTTTTACTATTGTAACAAATGTTAATAAAAAGCGAAAGTGGCTCGCTCAGAATCTTTGGACATTGGAACTCCCGACAGAGAAGCGCTTTTTGCTTCGTCCGAGGGAGTGAAATGGCCAACAGATTCTAGCCACTGTAGCTGGATTCCATAAAAAGCGAAAGTGGCTCGCTCAGAATGTGAGGTGGATGGAGCTTCTGACCTTGAGGCGCTCTTTGCCTCTCGGGAAGAAGCGAAGCCGCCGAACATTCTAGCCACTGTAGCTGGATTCCATAAAAAGCGAAAGTGGCTCGCTCAGAATGTGAGGTGGATGGAGCTTCTGACCTTGAGGCGCTCTTTGCCTCTCGGGAAGAAGCGAAGCCGCCGAACATTCTAGCCACTGTAGCTGGATTCCATAAAAAGCGAAAGTGGCTCGCTCAGAATGTGAGGTGGATGGAGCTTCTGACCTTGAGGCGCTCTTTGCCTCTCGGGAAGAAGCGAAGCCGCCGAACATTCTAGCCACTGTAGCTAGATTCCATTAAAAAGCGAAAGTGGCTCGTTCTCAAGCCACCAATAAAAAAAGAAAAGGCCCCGCTTTTCATCAAAGCGAAGCCACTCTTTTCTTACTTACGCTTTTTCTTTTTCTTCTTGAATCCTGGTACGTTTTCGAAGAATGCTTTTTTCTTCTTACCGTTACCATCTTTTTTTCCTGGCTGGCTAGCAGAAGCGGATGCGGATGCGGATGCAGATCCTCTTCCTTTTCCTTTACCACCACGGTCAAATTTTCTACCTGTGCCACGTTCACCGCCGCGCTCATTACTGCGCTCGCTACGTCCACCGCGTTTCTTTCTGCCTGTTCTTGGCTGCTCGATAACGACTGGACGATCTTTGAACTTACGGCGAGGTGTGCCTTTCATGCCAACGATTTCAAAGTCGATTGCACGCTCGTCTTTGTTTACGTTAATAACGCGAATTGTAATTTCGTCACCGATGCGGAATACGTTTCCTGTACGTTCTCCGATCATAGCGAAATGTTGCTCGTCATAACGGTAGTAATCATCCGTTAAGTAGCTAACGTGTACAAGACCTTCAATTGTATTTGGAAGCTCTACGAATAAACCGAAGTTTGTTACAGAGCTAATCATACCGTCATACTCTTCACCGATCTTATCAACCATATACTCTGCTTTTTTCATCTCATCTGTTTCACGCTCTGCTTCAACAGCACGGCGTTCCATATTAGAAGAGTGCTCTGCAATCTCAGGTAATTTTTCACGCCATTTTGCTTGCGTTTCGTTGTCGACTTTACCATTAATAATGTATTCACGAATTAATCTATGAACGATTGTATCTGGGTAACGACGAATTGGTGATGTGAAATGTGTGTAGAACTCAGTTGATAAACCGAAATGTCCTAAACTATCCGCATCGTAACGAGCTTGCTTCATAGAACGAAGCATAACTGTTGAAATAACTACTTCTTCTGGCTGTCCTTGAACCATTTCAAGTATTTGTTGCAGCGCACGAGGGTGCACTTCATTCGCACGTCCTTTTACCGCATATCCGAAGTTCGTTACAAACTCGAAGAAACGCTCAAGCTTATCTTCTTTCGGATCTTCATGGACACGGTACATAAACGGTACGTTCATCCAGTGGAAGTGCTCTGCTACTGTTTCATTCGCAACAAGCATAAATTCTTCAATTAACTTCTCTGATACAGAACGATCGCGCATGACAACGTCTGTCGGTTTTCCTTCTTCATCTACTAATACTTTCGCTTCTTTAAAGTCAAAGTCAATTGCACCACGGCGCATACGTTTTTCACGTAAAATTTGTGCCAATTGACCCATCTCTTTAAACATCGGTACGAGCGGCTCATAACGCTTAATTAACTCTTCGTCCTCATCTTCTAAAATGCTTCTTACGTCAGCATACGTCATACGCTCTGTCGTTTTAATCACACTTTGGAAAATCTCGTGTTTAACAACATCACCTAAGTTGTTGATTTCCATTTCACAAGATAATGTCAGACGGTCTACTTTCGGATTTAATGAACAAATACCGTTAGATAGACGATGTGGAATCATCGGGATTACACGGTCAACAAGATACACACTTGTCGCTCTTTCCGCTGCTTCAACATCAATTGGAGAGCCTTCTTGAACGTAATGACTTACATCCGCAATGTGAACGCCTAGCTTGTAGTTACCGTTCTCAAGCTTCGTTACTGTAACAGCATCATCTAAATCTTTCGCATCTGCACCATCAATCGTTACGATCATTTGATCACGCAGGTCGCGGCGATCTTTTAAATCTTCTTCTGAAATCGTTTCTGGTACACTGTTTGCATGCTCCATCACTTCCTCAGGGAATGCTAAAGGTAAATGATGTTTATGAATGACAGATAAAATATCTACTCCTGGATCATTTTTATGACCTAGAATTTGAATAACTTCACCTTCTGCACTTAAACGATTCTCTGGATAGCTCGTAATTTTGACAACTACTTTATGACCTTCTACAGCACCCATTGATGCGCTTTTCAAGATAAAGATATCACTCGTCCAACGCTTATTGTCAGGTATAACGAATCCAAAGTTTTTCGATTCTGTATATGTACCAACTAGTTCTTTCGTTCCACGCTCTAAAATGCGTACAATTGAACCTTCTTGACGTGAACCGCTTGATTGAGAACTAAGGCGTGCTAATACTGTATCGCCATGAAGTGCACCGTTTAATTCTGTAGGCGGGATGAAAAGATCATCGTCTCCTGTTTTCTTCTCGTCTGGTACAACGAATGCAAAACCACGTGCATGTCCAATTAATTTACCGCGTACTAAATTCATCTTTTCAGGAAGACCGTAACGGTTGCTACGTGTACGAATAACAAGTCCCTTCTCTTCCATCGTTACAAGTGCCTTTACAAAATCTTTAAAACCCTCAGAACCTTCAATTCCAAATGCCTCTTCTAACTCTTGTATCGTTAGCGGTTTATACGCTTCTTCTCTCATAAATAATAACAACTTATCAATATGTTCTTGTATGATTTCTTCCAAGCAAAAATACCTCCTTTAAAACCTTATATTATTTAGTGTATCCGAAAGATAGGGGATGTATAAAGTGAAACTTCAATACTCCCCTTATGATTTTTACAGTTTTCACAAAAAATTCCTTATGAAAAAAAGAGGCAACTAGATCTTACCAATCTAGTTGCTCCAAGAAGTTATATACATCCTCATGTAGCTCGTCACGTTGTTTATCAAGTGTAATGACATGCGTAGAGTCTTCATACCATTTAATGTCTTTTAACGTAGATTCTACACCGTTATAAATAATGTTAGCACTATCTGTATTAATCATTTCGTCATGACGTGCTTGTACAACAAATGTTGGTGCATAAATCATATCCACATTGTTACGTACGTCAGCAATTAATTGTTGTAATGCTTTTAATGTATTCATCGGTGTCTTTTGGAATTCCAACATTTCTTGTTCAATTTGTTCAGGTGATTTTTGCTCACGTTTTTTATATTCGCGGGCATATGCCAATATACCTTGGTACATCGTTTCTTCGCTCTTAATATACATCGGTGCACACATTGGTACTACACCTAAAACCGGTACTGTATAACCTAATTTTAAAGAAAATACGCCGCCAAGTGACAATCCAACAACAGCAATTTTCTCAAAACCTTTATCTTTTAAAAGCTGATATGCCTCCGTTACATCTTGCCACCAATCTGTAGGCCCTGTATGAACAAGCTCTTCTGGTGGTACACCGTGCCCTTTATAAATTGGCGCATGACAAGTATAGCCCTTCTTTTCTAAGAAACGCCCTAACATACGTACATCAGCTGAGTTCCCTGTGAATCCATGTAGTAATAAAACAGCGCGGTCTCCACCCTCAAATGTAAATGGTTTCGGAGATGCTAATTTCATCATGTATTTCTCCTCTTTCTCTTCTGTAATCTAGTCGTATTCTTTCTATATCTAGTGTACCATATTTGTATTTCTATAATCTAATTAGAAACATCTTTCAAATGACAAAACAAAAAAAGAAGAACCATTAGTACCATTCACTAACGCTTCTTCTTTCAATTCTATAAATTGAAGTACGTAACACCAATTGTTAATACAAAGAACAATACAGCTAAAACAATTGTAATACGGTTTAATACCGCTTCAATTCCACGTGCCTTTTGCTTACCAAATAATTGCTCCGCACCGCCTGAAATTGCACCTGAAAGGCCTGAGCTATTACTAGATTGCATAAGTACCATAACAATCATTAAAATCGATACAATAATAAGTAAAACTGATAATAACGTATGCACTTGGCGTACCTCCTACAAAGATTCAGTTATTGTAACTGTAGCATAAATTCTATAGAAAAGCGAGAGCTATAGAGGCGCTCTCGCTTTTCTTCTATTACATAAACATCATCGCAAATAACGGTCCAAGTAAACATGTCAAAATTGCTGTTAATGTCATTGTTACCGATCCAATAACACCTTCATGTTCGTTATTTTTCATCGCTCTCATAACACCCATAATATGAGAAGCACATCCAAATCCGATACCTTTACCAACTGAGTTTGTAACACGGCTCCATTTTAATAAAAGGGGTCCTGTAATCGTTCCAGTAATACCTGCGATAACAACGAAAGCTGCTGTTAAGGAAGGTACACCACCAACTTGTTCTGAAACACTCATCGCAACTGGCATTGTCACCGATTTTGGTAAAGACGATAAGATTAAGCTTTTATCTGTTCCCATAAGTGAAGCAATCGCAAAATCACTAGCGATTGCAACTGTTGTACCTACTAATACCCCACCAGCAATCGGTACAACATATTTTTGCAGAACATGACGTTGTTTATAAAGAGGAATTGCAAATGCTACAACACCGGGTCCAAGTAGCTTTGCAATCCAGCCACCACCACTTTCCATATAATGTTGATATGGTATATCAAGCACGATAAATAGGAAAGCCATTAATCCAGTTGCTACAAGCATTGGAATGGTGAATGGTGTTGGAAATAATTTATAGATTTTTTTAGATAATTGATATAATAGCACCGTAAAAAGAACCCAACCGATTCCGATTAATATTTGGCTCATCGCGACTCTCTTTCCTTCCTATTCGCAAGATATTGTCCTGTATGTCCTGCGACAATAATAATTAAAAATGTACTCGCTACAACTGTAATGAAAAGAGAAATTCCTTTACTCATAAAAAAAGCACCGTAATTCATTAGGCCAAGCGTCGGCGGAATTAATAAAAACGGCATAATAGCAACGAGTGTTTCTGCTCCTAAATCGAACCATTTCACTGGAAGAACTTTTAGGCTAAGTAAAACAAGTAAGAGGAACATTCCAATCAAACTTCCTGGAATCGGAATATTTAACATTTCTTGCACCCAAGTTCCAACCATATAAAACACGTAAAGAGCAGCAATTTGGACAAGAATCTTTGTAAATTTCATGTTCATCATCCCTCATGTTTATACGATCTTCTGTTAATATCTTTATCATAGTATAAATTGTAAAAAGCTGCAATTTATCAACTTGACAGCAAAAACAGCCTATGTTATACGCTTACAACCTTGATATGACTGCATTTTCAAATGAAAATTACGTCAAAAACCTTGACCTAATATAAAAGTTTTTATTTTCTGAATTTAAAATACTATTATTTCAATAAAATAATCTTTTTATCCTTAAACTTACATATATATAAAGTGAAACTTTAATCAATGAGATTTCCCTTATCCTTATTGATTATTAGCCCTCACCAAGCGGATTTGTACGGGATAAACAAGATAGGTGGTGAACATATGCCCAAAAAAGTTCTCATTTTTTGTGATCCTGGGATTGATGATACGATGGCTCTCCTCTTAGCATTCTTTATCGATGAAATAGAAATCGTCGGTATCGTTGCTGATTACGGCAATGTTCCAAAAAAAATGGCCGTAGAAAATGCTCATTTTTTTAATAACGAAACAAAGAATAGAAATATCAAGATATTCGGTGGTTCAGAACGTCCCCTTACTGGTGCCCCACCTGCGTTTTTTACGGATGTACATGGGAAACAGGGGCTCGGTCCAATTATTCCAAAGGTGAATGTGACTAACGGAGAAATGGAGAATTTTTTTGAAGTCATTCCTCTTATTGAACAGTATAAAGATGAATTAATCATTGTGAGTTTAGGAAGACTTACCTCCCTAGCAATTTTGTTTATCATGTGCAAACAGTTAATGAAACAAATTAAATCTTACTACGTAATGGGCGGTGCCTTTTTACATCCTGGTAATGTTACCCCTATTTCCGAAGCAAACTTTTATGGCGATCCTACTGCCGCTAATATAGTCCTTCAATCCGCAGTTAACATGTACATATACCCATTAAACGTCACTCAATACTCCATCATTACACCAGAAATGGCAGAATACATTGAGGCAAAAGGAAAAGCTCCACTTGTCAAACCGTTATTTGATCATTATTACTACGGATATTATAAAGACGCCCTACCACATTTAAAGGGGAGCCCCTTCCATGACACAATGCCAATACTCGCTTTATTTGATAACCCTATGTTCACATATCATAAATCACCTATTGTTGTCATGACAGAATCCTCTGCACAAGGAGCAAGCATAGGGGAATTTCGCTCTCTAGTGAACCAGAAGCCATTTATTGATTGGCCGGTTCATCAAATCGCAATTGATTTTGACTATAACCGCTTCTTCAAACATTTCATGTCACTTATGACGGGTGAACAATTTTAGCATAAAAAAACAGACCGTGATTTCTCACGGTCTGTCGTTTATTTTCTACAATTATCGTTTGATGTTATAGAAAGATTTGATACCATCGTAAACAGCGATTTCGCCTAGTTCGTCTTCGATGCGTAATAATTGGTTGTACTTAGCAATACGGTCAGTACGGCTCATAGAACCAGTCTTGATTTGGCCAGCGTTAGTTGCAACTGCGATGTCAGCGATTGTAGCATCTTCAGTTTCACCAGAACGGTGAGATACAACTGCTGTGTAACCAGCACGTTTAGCCATTTCGATAGCTTCGAAAGTCTCAGTTAAAGTACCGATTTGGTTAACTTTAATTAAGATTGAGTTAGAGATACCTTTTTCGATACCTTCAGCAAGTTTTTGAGTGTTAGTTACGAATAAATCGTCACCAACTAATTGTACTTTATCACCGATACGCTCAGTTAATAATTTGTGACCATCCCAGTCGTTTTCGTCTAAACCATCTTCGATAGAGATGATTGGGAAGTCTTTGCAAAGCTCTTCATAGAAATCAACCATTTCTGCAGAAGTTAAGCCAGTACGGCCTTCGCCTGCAAGGTCATATTTACCAGTTTCTTTGTTGTAGAACTCAGAAGAAGCAACGTCCATTCCTAAGAATACGTTCTCGCCAGCTTTGTAACCAGCTTTTTCGATAGCTTCGATGATTACTTCTAAAGCTTCACGGTTAGAACCAAGGTTTGGAGCGAATCCACCTTCGTCACCTACTGCAGTGTTAAGACCTTTGTCATGTAATACAGCTTTAAGTGCATGGAATACTTCAGCACCCATACGGATTGATTCTTTGAATGTTGGAGCACCAACTGGTAAGATCATGAACTCTTGGAAGTCAACGTTGTTATCAGCGTGAGAACCACCGTTGATGATGTTCATCATTGGAGTTGGTAATTGTTTTGCATTGAATCCACCAAGGTAACGGTATAATGGAAGACCTACGAAGTCAGCTGCTGCGTGAGCTACTGCCATAGATACACCAAGGATAGCGTTAGCGCCTAGTTTACCTTTGTTTGGAGTGCCATCTAATTCGATCATAGCACGGTCGATACCAGCTTGGTCAGTTACATCGAAACCAGCGATTTCTGGAGCAATAATTTCGTTAACGTTGTTTACTGCGTTAACAACACCTTTACCAAGGTAACGAGATTTGTCACCGTCACGTAATTCTACTGCTTCGTGCTCACCAGTAGATGCACCACTTGGTACGATAGCGCGTCCGAAAGCACCGCTTTCTGTGTAAACTTCTACTTCTACAGTTGGGTTACCACGAGAGTCAAGGACTTCGCGAGCATAAACATCAATAATTGTTGACATAATAAATTCTCTCCTTTTTATATAAGTAAATTATTTAATAATTGTTTTACCTGTCATTTCTTTCGGTTGTTCCACATTTAAAAGTGTAAGCATTGTTGGAGCGATATCTCCTAAAATACCACCTTCACGAAGCTCTACATCATTTTTTGTAACGATGAAAGGAACCGGGTTAGTTGTATGAGCTGTCATAGGACCGCCATCAGCAGTTAACTCCTGATCAGCATTACCATGGTCAGCAGTAATAAGTGCTACACCATCTTTTGCAAGAATCGCTTCTACAACTTTTCCTAAACATTCGTCAGTTGCTTCTACTGCTTTAATTGTTGGTTCCATCATCCCAGAATGGCCAACCATATCACAGTTCGCAAAGTTAAGAATGATAACATCATGTTTATCATTTTCGATTTCATTTACTAAAGCGTCCGTTACTTCGTAAATGCTCATTTCAGGTTTCAAGTCATACGTTGCAACCTTTGGTGAGTTAATTAAGATACGTTCTTCTCCTGGGAATTCAGCCTCACGACCACCGCTAAAGAAGAATGTAACGTGCGGATACTTTTCAGTTTCCGCGATGCGAAGTTGCTTTAATCCCGCTTGCGCAACAACTTCACCTAAAGTGTTATCAAGGTTCATTGGCTTGAATGCCACGTATCCATCTACAGTTTCACTGAAGTGTGTCATACATACGAATTCTGGAATGTGAGGTACTTTTTCACCACGATCGAACTCACGGAAGTCTTCGTTTGTAAATACACGAGCAATTTGAATTGCACGGTCTGGACGGAAGTTATAGAAGATAACTGCATCATCATCATTGATTGTTGCAACTGGCGTGTTATCTTCGTTAACAATTACAGACGGCAATACGAATTCATCATAGATACCGTTCGCATAAGAGTCTTCTACACACTCTTCTGCTGATTTATAAGTAGGGCCTTCACCATTCACCATAGCACTGTAACATTTTTCTACGCGATCCCAACGCTTGTCACGGTCCATAGAGTAATAACGACCAGAGATAGTCGCGAATTGTCCTACTCCTGTTTCTTTAATTACTTCATTCGTTGCATCGATATAACCTTTTGCTGTTTGTGGTCCAACATCGCGGCCGTCTAAGAATGCATGGATATAAACTTTCTCCACGCCTTCTTTTGCTGCTAAGCGAAGAAGAGCAAACATATGGTTCATGTGACTGTGCACACCACCGTCAGAAAGTAAACCGAATAAATGAAGTGCAGTACCTTTTTCTTTTACGCTTTTAATTGCATTTTGAAAAGTTTCGTTCTTATCGAACTCGCCTTCACGAATTGCAACGTTAACGCGTGTTAAGCTTTGATATACTACGCGGCCAGCACCGATATTTAAGTGACCAACCTCAGAGTTACCCATTTGACCTTCTGGAAGACCTACTGCCTCGCCACAAGCTGTAAGCGTTGTGTGAGGGAATTTGTTCCAGTAACCATCAAAATTAGGTTTCTTAGCTTGTGCTACAGCATTCCCGTAAGTTTCTTCACGAAGTCCGAAACCGTCAAGAATGATTAAAGCTGTTGGCTTTCTCATTTTACCGCCCCCAGAAGACCTAAGAACGAAGCAGGCTCTAAGCTAGCACCGCCAACTAAAGCGCCGTCGATGTCAGATTGTGCCATATACTCTTTAATGTTTTCTGGTTTTACGCTACCGCCGTATTGGATACGAACAGCTTCTGCAGCTTCTGGAGAAACAGCTTCTGCAACAACTTTACGGATGTGCGCACATACTTCGTTTGCATCTGCAGAAGAAGAAGATTTACCTGTACCGATAGCCCAGATTGGCTCATAAGCGATAACAGTTGCTTTAACTTGCTCTTCTGTTAAACCTGCAAGTGCTTTTGTCACTTGACCTGCTACTAGATCAAATGTTTTTCCGCTTTCGCGCTCTTCTAAAGTCTCACCACAACATACGATTGGTGTTAAACCATGTTCAAATGCTGCGATAGTCTTTTTGTTTACTGACTCATCTGTTTCAGCAAACATTTCACGACGCTCAGAGTGGCCAAGTACTACATAGCCAACTTTTAAGTCGCTAAGTGCTACTGGGCTAATTTCGCCAGTGAATGCACCATTTTTTTCGAAGTGCATGTTTTGTGCACCTACTTGTAAGTCAGTCCCTTCAGTTGCTGCTACAAGGCGCTCTAAGAATAGAGCTGGAGAGCAAACTACTGCATCAACAGCTGAAGCTGCTGGGATTTGACCTTTAACTTCCTCTACGAAGCTAACTGCTTCTGATAGAGTTTTATTCATTTTCCAGTTACCTGCGATAATTGGTTTACGCATGCTTTGCACCGTCCTTTTTCTTTGGCTGCTACTTATTTGTCGTTAAGACAAACTACACCTGGAAGCTCTTTACCTTCCATGAATTCTAATGACGCACCGCCGCCAGTAGAAATGTGGCTCATTTTATCAGCCATACCGAATTTTTCAACAGCTGCTGCAGAGTCACCACCGCCGATAACAGAGTATGTATCTTCTGCATCTGCTAATGCTTGTCCTACTGCTTTTGTACCTTCTGCGAATGGAGTCATTTCGAATACACCCATTGGTCCATTCCATACAACAAGCTTAGAATTTTTAATTACATCTGCATAAATTTCACGTGTTTTAGGACCGATGTCCACGCCTTCCCAGTTAGAAGGGATAGAGTCGATACCAACGATTTTAGTTGTTGCAGTTTCAGAGAATTCCTCAGTGATTACAACATCAACTGGCATGTAGAAGTTTACGCCTTTTTCTTTTGCAAGTTGCATAAATTCTTTAGCTAGTTCGATCTTGTCGTCTTCACATAGAGATAGACCAATTTCATGACCTAAAGCTTTAACGAATGTGTAAGCAAGTCCACCACCGATGATTAAGTTATCTACTTTGTCTAATAGATGACGAATTACACCGATTTTATCTTTTACTTTCGCACCACCGATGATAGCTGTAAATGGACGTTCTGGGTTAGAAAGTGCTTTACCAAGTACATCTAACTCTTTTTCCATTAATAGACCAGATACTGCTGGTAGGTAGTCTGCGATACCTGCTGTAGAAGCGTGAGCACGGTGAGCTGCACCGAATGCATCGTTTACGAAGATGTCAGCAAGTGCTGCAAATTCTTTCGCAAGTTCTGCATCGTTCTTTTCTTCGCCCGCATAGAAACGTACGTTTTCAAGAACTAATACGTCGCCTTCGTTCATTGCTGCAACCATTTCTTGTGCAACTGGTCCGAATGCTTCGTCCGCTTTTTTAACGTCTTTACCAAGAAGCTCGCCTAAGCGTGCTGCTACTGGAGTTAAACGCATTTCTTCTACTACTTGACCTTTTGGACGGCCTAAGTGACTTGCTAAAATAACTTTCGCACCTTGCTCTACTAAATATTGAATTGTAGGAAGAGCTGCACGGATACGAGTTTCATCTGTAATTTTGCCTTCTTTCATAGGTACGTTGAAATCAACGCGGCAAAATACACGCTTACCTTTTAAATCTACGTCACGAATTGATTTTTTGTTCATTGGATTTCCCTCCGACTACTAGTTAGGATTGACAAAACCCACTCAAAAGCTTAACACATTTGCTTTTAAAACGAAAGAAGAGAGAGAGGGAACAAACCCTCTCCCTCGTTTTGTCATTGATAACTTATATAATTAAGAATTAAAGACCTTTTGAAGTCATGTAAGCTGCTAGGTCTACTACGCGGTTAGAGTAACCAGTTTCGTTATCGTACCAAGAAAGTACTTTAACCATGTTACCTTCCATTACCATTGTAGATAATGCATCGATTGTAGAAGAAGCTGTACATCCGTTATAGTCGATAGATACTAATGGCTCTTCGCTGTATCCAAGGATACCTTTTAATTCGCCTTCAGCTGCTGCTTTGAATGCTGCATTTACTTCTTCAACTGTTACTTCTTTGTCAAGTTCAACAACTAAGTCAACTAGAGAAACGTTAGCAGTTGGAACACGTACAGCGCCACCGTTTAATTTACCTTTAAGTTCTGGTAATACTAATGCTACAGCTTTAGCTGCACCAGTAGATGTTGGGATCATGTTTTCAGCTGCTGCACGAGCACGACGTAAATCTTTGTGTGGTAAGTCTAAGATTTGTTGGTCGTTAGTGTAAGAGTGAATTGTTGTCATCATTCCGCGTTTTACGCCGAATTTTTCGTTTAATACTTTAGCGAATGGAGCTAGACAGTTTGTAGTACAAGAAGCGTTAGATACTACGTTGTGGTTAGCTGCATCGTATTGTTCGTGGTTAACACCCATAACTACAGTGATATCTTCGTCAGAAGCTGGAGCTGAGATGATAACTTTCTTAACTGATCCACCTAAGTGTTTCTCAGCATCTGATTTTTTAGTGAAACGGCCAGTAGATTCTACTACTACTTCTACTCCGTAGTCGCTCCATGGTAATTGAGCTGGGTCACGCTCAGCGATAACTTTAATTTCTTTACCGTTAACAACGATGCTGTTTTCGTTAGCAGATACTTCTGCATTTAAAGTTCCGTGAACTGTGTCATATTTTAAAAGGTGAGCTAATGTTTTAGCATCTGTTAAGTCGTTGATTGCTACTACTTCTACCTCAGAGTTGTTAAGAGCTGCGCGGAATACGTTACGTCCGATACGTCCAAATCCATTAATACCAATTTTAGTCATTTGAATTTCCTCCTTGGGGGATTATATTAAAGGGTAAAACCCTTTGTTAACTGTTTTGCTGCACCTTCATCTGTAATTAGAATTGAAGTGTGCCCTTGTTTAATTACAGCCTGTATTGCTTTTGCCTTTGAAGAACCTCCAGCGACTGCAACAACATGAGATACATTTTGTAAGTCCTCTAGTTGCATACCAACTGTTCTTACTTTATGAACAACATTTCCTTCTTCATTAAAGTAGTAACCGAAAGCTTCGCCAACTGCTTCGCTTGCCTGAATCTTTAACCAATCTGCTTCTGAAGTACTTCTGCGACGTGCCATTGTTAACGCATCACCTATTCCATGAATAACGATATTGGAAGATCGAATCAACTCAAGAACTTCTTTCACGGAAGGCTCTGTCACAATAGACGCATATGCTTCGCTACTAACATGGTCTGGAACATACAATAAGCGATAATTACTCATCGTATTTTGCGCCATCTTGGCACAAATGGTATTGGCTTCTAATTCAACACCTTCTCCAATTCCACCACGTGCTGGGACAAACAGCATATGTAAATCTTTGCAATCAAGTTGCATCATGTCCGCAGCAGCAGCTAGCGTAGTTCCTCCAGCCACAGCAACGATATTATTCGCTGTCAGACGGTCTTTTATACAAGTCACACAAGCACGGCCCATCTCCAGTTTGACCCAAGGTGATTCATCACTATCACCAGGGACAACGAAAACTTCATCCAAGTCTAATGTTTCCTTAAGTTGCTTTTCTAAAACCTTTAACCCGGAAATTTCTTTCATAAAGTCTTCCAAAGCAAGAACTAAAGCTGTTCCTTCTTCTGTCAAAGTCATTCCAGAAGAAGCGACGCGAACTAAGTTTTGTTCTTTCAAAACTTGAACTTCACTTCGCAATACTCGTTCTGTCATACCGAGACTTGCTGATAAGTTTCTTCTTCCAATCGGCTGCATGAGCCTAATGTATTGAAGAATTTGCATTCTCGTTTGCATAACAGGTAGCAGATCAGGTAATAATTTTTTTGTATTCTGAATCCATGAGCGCATATCTTTTCTCCTCACTACATCGGTTCATTTTCCCTCGTGGTCACTTTACGTCCCGTAGTGACATTTTGTGTCCCACATAGGTTAAAAAAATAATCCCTGCTACGTGTATTATTGTAACAGGAGATAGAAACTTATTCAACTCTTAACTGCATTCTTTATATAGTTTATTATGACACCTTTGTGAATGTTACCATATTCTACTTGTTTTCCGTCCATTTCTACAACCGGAATCATTAAGTGATATTTTTCTAAAAGGTCATTATCTTCATATATATCTATTTCCTCGATTTGAAAAGAATATTCACATTGTACTTCCTGTAAAACTTGTTTCGCCTTCACGCAAAGGCCACAATCTTTTTTAGTATACAGTACAACTTTCATCTTCTTCACCTATCCGATCGTTTTTCGTAATGACGAAGCTGGGATATGCATTTGTTCTCTATACTTCGCCACTGTTCTTCGAGAAATAACAATTTCATGCTCTTCTTCTAATAATTTTGAAATCTTTTGATCTGAAAGTGGCTTTTTCTTATCCTCTGCCCCAATTAGCGTTTGAATAAATTGTTTTACACGTTTTGTAGAAACTGCTTCATCTTCAGTCGTTGAAACGGCATTGCTAAAGAACGATTTCATCTCAAATAAACCGTGTGGTGTTTGCACATATTTATTTCGCGTCGCACGACTAATTGTTGATTCATGCACACTTAACTCTTCCGCTACCTCTTTTAAAGCGAGAGGTCTTAAATACTCTGGACCTTTCCAGAAGAAATCACGTTGTTTTTCCATAATAATAGTCATTACTTGCAGCAATGTCTGTTTTCTCTGCTTCAAACTGCGCATAATCCACTGCACATGCTGATACTTTTCTGATACGTAAGATGCTACTTCACTTTCACTATTATTAAGAAGCGCACTATATTCAGAATGAATTTCAATTCTCGGCATATTTCTCTCATTCATTTGTAAAACGAGGCGATCGCCATCTTTTTTCACCGCCATATCAGGTACAATGTAAAGTGGTTTATCTGAAGAAAACGCAAGACCTGGTTTTGGTTGTAATGACGTTATACAATTTACCGCACTCTGCAATTCCTCATTACTACACTTCAACACTTGAACGAGCTTTCGCCAATCTTTCTTCACGAAATAAGCGAAATGATCTTCTACAACCTCTTCTGCTAATCCATTACGTCTTTGTAAGCGCTTCAATTGCAAGGTTAAACATTCCTGAATATTACGCGCCCCTACCCCTGCTGGCTCCAGTGATTGGACAAGCTCTACAGAACGGTCGACTACATGAATATGTGCAGAAAGGAGCTCTGCTAACTCTTCATTCGTTTCTTGTAAATATCCATTTCCATCCATGTTCATAATAATGAAAGAAGCTACTTTTCGCTCTTCTTCATCTATTTTATAATACTGTATTTGATTTAATAAATGTTGCTGAATCGTTGTAGAATCCACACTGTAGATCTCCATCTGATTCTCGACTTGTTTGCTGGTACTTTTACTGTTGTTAGAGCTCTTTTTCTTCTCCCTCTCAAAACCACCTAACTCAATAAGGGGATTCTCTAACGATTGCTCATACAAAAACTCCGATAATTCTTGTACATTATACTGGAGCATTGTAATCGCTTGCCTTAACTCTTGTGTCATTGCCAAACGTAAGCTTTGTTCTTGTAAAAGACTTGCCTTCAAACTAATCTCCCCCTTGTTTCTATTGTACAATAAGTTTGGTAAAAGGAGAATCCTCACGCAGACACCCATTCCAAAATATTATTAATTTATATGTATTAATGAGATTTACAACTTACAACCGAAATTTGAATAATATTGAAAGAAAATAATAAAGTGAAACTTTAATCAGTGGGGGGTTTTGTCCATCCCCACTGATTATTAGCCCTTACCAATCGGGCTTTTACGGGCAGTCCGATCCCCACCTAACTTCTTTGCTTCCGCTGAATTTTGAGGTGGGGGTCTTACTGCCCGTTAATGCGGGATAAACTTTTTATAACCACATACTAATAGTAACTCTTAATTTTATATATAACAACATTAAATTTCTCTCTGTTCAATTCCAAAATAAAAAGAGCAGTTTAGGTATAGTGACGCTTCACTATGCCTAACTACTCTTTTATGATTTTTATTAAGGAAGAAACCTTTTATTCAACGCTAAGGAACTTTGATTCCTAATTACATAGGAATCATAGAGATAATCATTTGATTCACTAGACGCTCCTTGAATTCCCCTCATCTCTTCCACAGACAACTCAACTATTTTTTTCACGCTTCTCTCGCCACTACTATCCATCATTTTTTGTTTTCTTTTCGAAAAAAATCTCATTATTTATTCCCCCCTACAATTAATTATTTTTTAACAATTGACTAAATTTAAGGCTCTTACCACTTCTTAACACGCCTTTCGGATAGACCTTTGCTGCAAACATAGCAATTAAGCTGATACTAGCTACTAATACAACTATAGATGTAATAATTTCTAAACTCCCAACGGATCCATTAATAATCCTAACTACCATACTGATTGGAGCTGTAAACGGTACATATGATGTCACTCTTGATACTAACCCTTCAGGGTTATCAAGTACTACTAATAACTCCACCACTAAGCTTCCCATCAATATAAGAGTAATTGGCATCGTTGTTCCAGATAATTCTTCTGGCCTGCTTACCATAGAACCAAACACTGCGAAAAGTGCCGCATAAACGAAGTAACCGAGAACAAAATATAACAAGAAATATGCAGCATGCTCACCTGTAATCATATTTACATCAATATTCACTCCAAAAAACGAATCCGATACCTTGAAAATTCCAGATTTAATATATAGCGCCATACTAAGGAAGAAAATAAATAACTGTGTCAAACTAGCAAGACCGACTCCTAATATCTTCCCAAAGACCATGTGAACAGGCGACACCTTCGTTACCATCACTTCCATAACACGCGACGCCTTCTCTGACGCTACCGCTGTAGCAATCGCATTTCCATACGAAGTAATTGCTAAGTACATAATCGCTACTAATAAATACACCAGTAAGAATGAGCTTGTTTCTTCGTTATTTAAGTTTTGCTTTTTCGCTTGCACGTTCATCGTCAGTGATTTCACAGCCTCTTCTGATAACTGTTGTTTAACTACCGCACTTTGAAAATACTGATTTTGTACAAATACCTGCGCACTTTGAATCAACTTAGGATTATCCACCTTCATAAAGTAATCTAATACTGGTTCAGCACCCGCACCCTCTTTTAATATAAAGAGCGCTTCGACTTTCTTATCTAACAAATCTTGCTTATATTGATTTAATTTTGTTTTATCACCTAAAGACCAATCCCATTCTGGAAGAGCTTTACTAAGATTAGATTGATCCAAAGTAACATTAGGTGCTTCGGAAATAAATACAACTTTTGCTTTTTCTTTCTCTCCAGAAAACTTTTGTACTAAAGTTGGAAAGGAGAATAAGAATATCCCTCCCCCTATTAATAACAATGTCATCCCAATAAATATTTTCGTCCTCACACGATCCCAATACGTTTGCCCTAAAACAATCCAGAAATTCCTCATTACTTATGCACCCGCCTTTTCAACAAAGATTTGATGTAAAGAAGGTTCTTTAATAGAAACATCTCGGATATATTGTTTAGTTTTAATATCTTCAAGCAGCGAAAATGCATCCTCTCCATCATTAACTTTAATCATGAACGTACGATTAACTTTTTCAAAATTGAAATTTTTCTTCTTAAGAATAGGTTCAATATCCCCTTCCGTTTGCAACGTCATATATTTGTATTGATAACTTTTCTTAATATCTGACAAGGCACCCGATAATACAAGTTGACCATTTTTCATAATACAAATTTCCTCACAGAACGTTTCTACACTGTCCATTTGATGACTACAGAAGATAATAGTTTTTCTTTGCGCGATTAACTCGAGCACAACATTTTTTAACATCTCTGCATTTACAGGATCCAATCCACTAAATGGTTCATCTAGTATGATGAATTCCGGATTATGCAATATCGCTGAAATCAATTGGATTTTTTGTTGATTTCCCTTTGACAATTCCTCTGTTTTCTTCTTTAAATGTGGTGTCATTTCTAATTTTTCTAGCCATTGTAACGCATGCCTTTTTGCAAGATTAGCTGGCATTCCTTCTAACTTGCCGAAATACACCAATTGCTCCACTACATTCATTTTCGGGTATAATCCACGCTCTTCTGGTAAATAGCCAATAGATAGGTCTTTCTTTGAAAAAGGGCGATTATTCCATAGAATTTGGCCGCTATCCGGTTTGATTAAATCTAAGATCATACGAATCGTTGTCGTCTTACCAGCACCATTTCGGCCCAGCATCCCTAAAATTCCACCTTCTTCTACACGTATATTTAAATCATTAACGGCTTTATATTCACCAAATGTTTTATTTAATCCTTGAATTTCAAATGCCACCCTTAACAGCTCCTTTTAGCTTTTTACGAAATAAATAACCGCCATTCCTAATACAATCCCGCCTACCATCAACAAAAACTTTTTCATAACTATTTCCCCTTTCATTTACTTGTTAAGTTGTATCTTTATCATAGACTTCTTTCTGATGCTATTGTCCGCAATCCGTACTGTATTTACCGTAAAAAAAGCGAACCACTCTTATGTGGTTCACCGCAATTTCAACAGATGAAGTTGATTGTATGAAAACTTCTTAAATGTTATTATAAAAATATTCAGAAATTAAATGATGTACCTACAAAGAGAGGTGTCCAAACCGTTGCAGATACAACGTAATTTCATTTTCATTTCATGTGTAACTATCCTGTATTTTTGTTTACAAGGCTATATCTTATATAAAATAAACCAACCATATAGTGGAGTTCTTATTTCTAAAACAGACTCAGCTACATACACAATAGAAAAAATTAAATCCTCCGGTTGGGCTTTTCATACGGACTTAAAAGAAGGAGATATAATCTATTCGATTAATAAAGAAAAGCCTCATTTAGGAATACTTCCTGGATATCAAAACCAATCACTAAATGCATCAGAAATACAAGTTAAAAAAGATGATATCACCCAAACTTATAAAGGAACACAACATTTCATTGATTATCGTGACAAAATCATTTCTGTATACTTCCCCTTCCTACTCGCTTTTATTTGTTTAGGGTTATCTATTTTTCTTTATACAAAGAAGCCTTTGAACCGGGAAAAATTCTTTTTGATCACGTTTCTATTCATGACTTCCTCAAGTCTTCTAATTGCAGTTGAATCTGGTAAAGGTGATTTTATCGCCCTCATTATTTTAAGTATTGTATTTCAAGGTACACCTATGTCTCTCATTTTATTGTTGAATGAATTATTTAAGAAAAAGCAACTATACGTCATTTCTATGAGATTTCTAAAAATCGACATTGCAATTGGCATTATTTTATTATCACTCTCTATTTTAATGATGTTCATTCCATTTCCCGTAGTTAATACCGATGGATTAGAACTAATTTACCTTTCAATAAATATTATCTTTTGCATATACTTTTTAATCCGTGCCTATATCAAATATCACAATACAGTACATAAACCATTTTTAAAATTAATGCTCACGATTCATTCCATTGCCTTCTTTCCGTTCGTTACACTCTATGCTCTTCCAGATGCAATATTCAGTACACCGATTCTCTCAGCAGATATTGGAGCTATGTTCCTAATCGCTCTTCCAATCGGTTATTTTTATTTAGTAGCGACTAAGCAGATTTTTGATATAGATTTTGTATTTGATCGTTTACGATATTACGCATTTCTGTCACTAATCCCAACTCTATTAATTGCAATCATTACGAGCTGGAGCATTTATTACAAAGACAATTTTCTCTCTCGACTGCTGCAAAGTTTTATTATTATTTTCCCGTTAAACATTCTATTTCTCATATTAAAAGAAAGATTAGATTTTACATTCCGTAATCACCTCTTTCGGACTAAAACAAACTTATACGTAAACATTGAACAGTTTACCGCACAGCTATCATCTATTATGAAAACAGAAGAGTTAGAGAAAAAATTCACTAATGAAATCGTTTCGATGTTGAAACCTTCTTTTGTTCAATTTGTTCAATATGATATGAAAGACAACACATATACACAATGCAACGGATATGGACAAACGAAAGATTTCACACTTTCTAAAAAGAAAAAATGGAGTATGGCAGCATTACTAATTAATGATTTATTAGAGGATGATGGATGCATCGGTATTTACTTATACTCTACTAAACATATAAAGCACTACATCTGGATTGGAACAAAAGTGAATAATATTAAATATAATACGCATGAAAAATCATGGTTCATCACTGTCACGACATACGTCCGTCTTATTTACGAAAACTTGTATACCATTAATGAAATTATTCATTCTCTAGAGCAGGAGAGTTTGGAATCCAAAACAAATTCTGCAAGCTTATCACGCCTACTCTTTCAAATTTCTGAACAAGAAAGGCGCCGACTCGCTTCAGATTTACACGACTCTGCATTACAAGATCAAATCGTATGGTACCGCAAACTAGACTCTTTACTAAAAAACAAATCCGTTCCACTAGAATTAAAAAATGAACTAAAAAAAATCCACTTCGGTATGCACGATGTAATACAACAAATTCGCGACACATGTAATGAATTGCGTCCATCACTTTTATCAGATGCTGGTTTAATTGGTGCATTAAGAGAATTGCTAGCCCAAACACAATTACGTGTGCAGTTTCAAATTCAATTTGATCACGAATCAATTCAAGAACATCATTACGATTTTGACAAAATTTTATCTTTATATCGTATCATTCAAGAACTACTAACAAACGCAGATAAACATTCCGAGGCAACCATCGTATCGATTTTTTTATGGGAAGAGAATAACTGTATTTTCCTAGACTACCGAGACAACGGCAAAGGTTTTAATATAGACACTCCCTACTCTCCTAATCAGCATATGGGACTTTCCGGTATAAAAGGAAGGCTTCAATCAATTGGTGGAGAAATACATATAGTATCCGAAGCTAAAAAAGGACTTCAAATAAACATTACAGTTCCGAGGTGGTAAATAATGATTCGAGTATTAATCGTAGATGATCATCAAATTGTAGGCGAAGGAACAAAGAACATGATTGAATTAGAAGAAGATATGCAAGCAGAATATATTTTAAATGAACAGGAAGCACTTATAAAAAGTGACGCTACACCTTTCGACGTATACCTCTTAGATATGAATATGCCCAATTGTAGTGGTATTGAACTCGCCCAGAAAATATTACATATTCAAACAGATGCAAAAATCATTTTATATACAGGTTTTGAATACGTATCCCAATTCAATTTATTAATAAACTCTGGTATCAGCGGCATTATTAGTAAATCAGCTTCTCAACAAGAGCTATTAATGGCAATTCGTGCAGCTGTAAACGGATATACTTTACTTCCTATTTCGTTATTACGTCAACTACGTAAAGACGATATAATGACTCAACAACTTGAAAATAAAACCGCTCTTCTTACACAAAAAGAAGTAGAAATCTTAGAATCCGTCTCTAAAGGAAGTAGCAATAAACAAATTGCTGATGAACTGTACATGAGTTCAAGAGCTGTAGAATACAACCTAACAAAAATCTTCAAAAAATTAAAAGTAGGATCACGCTCCGAAGCTTTAACAGAAGCAATGAGACAAGGCATTTTGAAAGTACACATATAAAATGAGACTTCCATCAGTTTGTTTTGTTTAACCCTCAAATAATGAGATAAATAAAAAAGTCCTAACCTACAAAACGTAAGTTAGGACTTTTTGACGCGCCCAGAGGGATTCGAACCCCCGGCAGACGTGGTACCGGAAACCACCGCTCTATCCGACTGAGCTATGGGCGCATGATTATAGAAAACACTTCATTTTCTTCTCATAATAATAGCAATAAAATCCATTTAAATCAATAAAAATATCCCCGTAATACCTTATGCATCTTAGCTAAAAGCATATAAAATCCATTCCACCCCTAAATTTTCCAATCATAAATTCTCCCCAACTCACAAATTATAATCTTTGAATTGATATTCCAAAGGGGGCTTCATTCAATGACTGTAATTACAAAATTAAAGCAGACTGTTTCTGGATTAAAAAGTGCCCAAGCTAGCTTAGAGGGATTCGCTCTTGATACGGATAACCAACAAGCTAAGCAACTTTTCCAAACAGCTGCGCAGCAAACACAAACGATTATCGATTCTTTAAACCCACGTGTTGAAGAAGTCCAACAAGAAGAACCACAATACTCACAGCAATAACGAACCAATCTTGCTGTGAAATAGAAAAAGGATGATATGCAGTCATCCTTTTTCTATCACATTACATATTGCAATAGAAATGGAATGATAATTATGCGAAAACTCGGCCTCATAACCGCATTATTTGCACTTCTATTTAGCTCTTTTACCGGATGTGATAATAGTCCTTTAGATAAAAAAGTGAAAGAAGAAGCAAAACGAACGGAGAAAGAAAAAGGTCCAAAGTTAACAAAGACGAGTACGGAATCCTTTAATCAATCTATATCACAAGGAGCGAAGAAAAGAGCTCTCGCTATGGATGAAATTATAAAAAGCACAGCAGTGAATTCAAATTTAGATCTCTACATAGCAGTTACACCTGAGCATCACGAAAGGTTTGGATTAAAGCCGCTGCGCAGCAAACTTCAAAAGCAACTAAGTGATGAGCACCCTACTTTCGATGTTCGTGTCAGTACAGATAAAAAAATCTTTATGTTACTCGAAAAACTCGAAAGAAAAATTAAGGAAAAAGAAGTATCTAAAGATGAAATTAATAAACAATTAAAATTCATTGGTAAAAAAATGGAGTCTAACACTTAACGCTTTTTAAAAGAAAAGGAAGGATTGCAATGTCTAGTAAAGATAAAAACTTAACCCCTGTACAACAGGAGTATAAAAAATTCGAACAAGAACGCGAACCGAAACGACCTGTCTTAAAAAATTGTATAAAAGCCTTTTTCGTCGGTGGTTTTATTTGCTTCATCGGACAACTCATTTCTACTTTTTACATCACATATTTTGATTTCACTGAACGCTCAGCAGGCAATCCAACAGTCGCAACTCTCATTTTCATCTCCATGTTACTAACTGGATTTGGTATATATGATCGTTTTGGACAGTTTGCCGGTGCTGGTACAGCTGTACCTGTTACTGGATTTGGTAACTCTGTTATTGCCGCATGTATTGAGCATCGAACGGAAGGATTTGTCCTTGGCGTTGGTGGCAATATGTTTAAACTAGCTGGTTCTGTTATTTTATTTGGTGTATTTTCCGCTTTCGTCATCGCACTTATTAAAACTATTCTCGTTCAATGGGGAGGGCTATAAATGTTACAAGGACACCGAACGTGGGTATTTGAAAACAAACCAGTCATTATCTCAACAGGGGTTGTCGGTGGACCATTTGAAGCAAAGGGGAACATCCCAGAAGACTTCGATATCCTTCATGAAGATTTATGGCTCGGACAAGATTCCTATGAAAAAGCACATAAGATTTTATTCGAAGAAGCTTGTAGTCGCGCTACTGAAAAAGCAGAGCTTCGTAAAGATGATATTCAATTCGTACTCGCAGGAGATTTAATTAATCAAATTACTCCAACAAGCTTTGCTTGCCGCACACTTGGGACTCCTTATCTCGGATTATTCGGGGCTTGCTCTACTTCTATGGAAGGTTTAGCACTTGGGGCAAGTATCGTAAATGCAAAAGGTGCAAAATATTTATTAACTGGAGCTTCAAGCCATAATACAGCTGTAGAAAAACAGTTCCGCTACCCTACCGAATACGGTGGACAAAAGCCGCCTACTGCACAGTGGACAGTAACCGGAGCAGGAGCCGCTATTTTAAGCGATACTGGACACGGTCCAAGAGTAACCTCTGCAACAATCGGCCGAGTGGTTGATATGGGATTAACGGATCCGTTTAATATGGGAGGCGCAATGGCTCCAGCTGCAGTTGATACAATTGAAGCCCATTTACGTGAACGTCAAATTGATGCCTCTTACTACGATTTAATCGTAACAGGCGATCTCGGACATGTAGGACGCGAAATTGCTTATGACTTACTACATAAACACGGAACGAAAGTAACGAGCGAACAATTTCAAGATTGCGGAATTATCATTTATAGAGAAGGACAACCTGTCATAGCTGGTGCTAGCGGACCTGGATGTTCCGCAACAGTCGTGTACGGTCATTTATTAAACCGAATGAAAAGAGGAGAGTTCAAAAAAATACTTGTCGTTGCGACAGGCGCTTTACTATCTCCACTTACATTCCAACAAGAAGAAACGATTCCGTGTATCGCTCACGCCGTTTCGATTGAATTTGGAGGTGCAACGCAATGATTTTTTTCTGGGCTTTCGTCATTGGCGGACTCATATGTGTAATCGGCCAACTTATGTTTGATGTCGGCAAACTAACACCTGCTCATACAATGGCAACACTCGTTGTTGCTGGAGCTATATTAGATGGATTTAATTTGTATGAGCCATTAATTGATTTCGCTGGAGCCGGGGCAACTGTACCTATTACAAGCTTTGGTAATGCCCTCGTTCATGGCGCAATGGAAGAAGCTGCAAAACATGGCATCGTTGGCGTTATTACCGGCATGTTTAAAGTAACGAGCGCCGGTGTATCAGCGGCTATTATTTTCGGCTTCATTGGAGCATTGTTATTCAAACCGAAAGGATAAGAGGTGTTTATATGACTGTTATCGCTAGCGTAAAAACTTGCCTTGCTAGTGTAAGGGGCGCTCAAGCAAGTTTAAGCTCCCTTTCATTAAATTCACAAGACGAAGAATCAAAACGCGTATTTCATGAATGTATGTTAGAAATGGACAGCGTCATCGCTGATTTAAAGGATAGAATTTCAGTATTAGAACGTGAAGAACCTCAATATAAAGGGTTTTAAGTAGACTGGAGGAAACGACTATGTCTCACCTGCCGGAATGGACACTTGTCATTCTTCGCTCTGTATTCATATTAATTATTTTATTCGCTATTACGAAATGGTTAGGCAAAAGACAAATCTCTCAGCTTTCCTTTTTTGAATACATAGCCGGAATGACGATTGGTGACATCGCTGCCCAAGTATCTACAGGGCTCGATTCAAAATTTTTTCACGGCGTCTTTGCGATACTCATTTTCGCTGTGGTACCTTTTTTAACAGGAATCCTCTCTTTAAAGAACAAAACAGCTCGGGACTTCTTTGAAGGGAAATCTACCGTATTAATAAAAGACGGAAAGATACTCGAAGATAACTTAAAGAAAGAAAAATATACGAGTGACGAATTACTGGAACTTCTCCGTGGAAAAAGTGCGTTCAGCGTAGCTGAAGTCGAATTTGCTGTCTTAGAACCGAGCGGAGAATTAAATGTATTATTAAAGAAAGATTCCCAGCCACTTACAGCAAAAGACATCGGTTTAAAAGTACCAAACGAGAAAGAACCACAAACTGTTATTATGGATGGAAATATACTAGATGAACCTCTTTCAGCAAGCGGACATAACCGCGCTTGGCTACATTCAGAATTAGAAAAACTCGGTGTTGTTATTGAAAATGTCTTCCTCGGTCAAGTGGATTCATACGGACAACTTACTATCGACATTTACAATGACAAACTCCAAATGCCTTCTCCTCAAAACAAACCTTTATTATTAGCATCTTTAAAAAAATGTCATGCTGATCTTGAACTATTTTCCCTAGAAACAAAGTCGAAATCAGCAAGCGAAATGTATAGTAAAAACGCGAAACAAATCGAAAAGATTTTAAATAAAGTAACCTATCTTTTAAAAGACTAATTATCGAAAGAACGCTTCAGTTAAAAGGCGTTCTTTTCTTTTTTCTCCAGTTTTTATAACGTTTAAATTTATGTAATTCGGTTATGATGTTGAAGATACATAAGCAGGGAATTTCGAAAACATAGCGAATATTTCATAGTACAACTACATATTTTTTTGATTTAAAGTGGTTTCGTTTGACCTTTATTGACCATAATTGTATTATAAGACTAAGAAAGCTTTATAAGGAGGAAATAACAGATGAATTTAATTCCTACAGTAATTGAACAAACAAATCGTGGAGAACGCGCTTACGATATTTACTCTCGACTATTAAAAGACCGCATCATTATGCTTGGTAGTGCAATTGATGACAACGTAGCTAACTCAATCGTTTCCCAGCTTTTATTCTTGGAATCTCAAGATCCAGAAAAAGATATTCACATCTACATCAACAGCCCTGGTGGTTCTATCACAGCAGGTATGGCAATCTATGATACAATGCAGTTTATTAAGCCACAAGTATCAACAATCTGTATCGGTATGGCAGCATCTATGGGTGCATTCTTACTTGCAGCAGGTGAAAAAGGAAAACGTTATGCACTTCCAAACAGTGAAGTAATGATTCACCAACCACTTGGAGGAGCACAAGGTCAAGCGACTGAAATCGAAATCGCTGCAAAACGTATCCTATTCTTACGTGAAAAACTAAACCAAATTCTTGCTGACCGCACTGGTCAACCACTTGAAGTACTACAACGCGACACAGACCGCGACAACTTCATGACAGCGGAAAAAGCTTTAGAATACGGTTTAATCGATAAGATCTTTACAAATCGTTAATAACTAAAAGCGGAAGCAGCTCGTTCAGAATCGCAGGGCGATGGAGCCCCTGATTCCGAGGCGCTTTTTGCCTCGAATGAAGGGGCGAAGCGACCGGAGATTCTAGCCGCTGAAGCTAGATACATAAAAAAGCGCCCTATTACAGGGCGCTTTTTTATTATCATGCACCTCCGTCTGGATACCCATCCTGGTATTCACCTAAATATATCAGCGATTTTTCAAATATATCGACCGTAACTCCGATTATATCGGCGATTATTTTAATATATCGACGTTTCGACACCACTTATCGACTTACCGACAATCCTCGACAAGCACATCCCCCTTAAATACCCCTCCCCGCTAATTCGCACAGACAACAAAACAAAAAAGCTATCGCATATACGCGATAGCTTTTTATTGTACATATGCAGCTAATGCTTCTAAAGCCTCTTCTGCATCTGAACCTTCTGTTGTAATTGTTATCATGCTTCCAGTTCCAATTGCTAAGCTCATAATCCCCATTATGCTCTTTGCATTTACTGTCTTTCCATCTTTCTCGATGAAGATATCTGCATGAAAGCGATTTGCCTCTTGTACAAACAACGCAGCCGGACGTGCTTGTAAACCGTTTTTTAATGAAACCTGAACTCTTTTTTGAACCACAGCTCCATTTCCCCTTTAACCTCTTATTTTTTTGCTACCGTTTCCCCCGCGCGTAATTTCTCTGCAATTTCATCGATTTTACGCAAACGATGATTAATACCCGACTTACTAATCTTCCCCCCGGATACCATCTCACCTAACTCTTTCAATGTTACATCTTGATAATCTCTTCGTAATTGTGCAATCTCTTGTAGTTTATCCGGCAATATATCAAGACCAACTGTCTCATCAATGTAACGAATATTTTCAATCTGCCTTAGTGCTGCACCAATTGTTTTATTTAAATTAGCTGTTTCGCAGTTCACTAAACGATTTACAGAATTACGCATATCACGTACGATTCGAATATCTTCAAATCTTAAAAGTGCATTATGAGCACCTATAATATTTAAAAACTCTGTAATTTTTTCTGCTTCTTTCAAATACGTAATGTACCCTTTTCTTCTCTCCAGCGTCTTACTATTTAAATCAAATCCGTTCATCAGTTCACATATAGCATCATTATGTTCCTTATATAACGAAAAGATTTCTAAATGATAAGATGATGTTTCTGGGTTATTTACTGAACCACCTGCTAAAAATGCTCCGCGTAAATACGATCGTTTACAACATTTCTTCTCAATCAATTCTTGTGATATATTTCGAATAAATGAAAAGTCATCTCGAACGATATGAAGATCAGCTAATATTTCGCGAGACTTCTCAACAAGCCGCACAATATATACATTATTTTTCTTCAATCGCATTTTTTTACGAACAAGTAATTCTACCGTCACGTCATATCCTTTTTTCAAAAGCGTATAAATCCTTCTTGCAATTGCCGCATTTTCCGTTTGAATATCGATAGATAGACGACGGTTTGAAAAAGAAAGCGACCCGTTCATTCGAAGTAGCGCTGATAATTCTGCTTTCTCACAGCATTCCTTCATCTCAAGATTCGTCAACTCTTTCTTTGTTTCTGATGCAAATGACACAGTCAACACCTCCTTATACGATTATTGCGGAACAAAATTCTTGTCCTATATGAATGAGGAGCGCTACCTCAAACGAGGCAACGCATATTTATAACAATGAATATAAAATCGAAGCTAACTTTAACGTATCATGCCTTACAACATGATCATCATACTTCGCTAATCCCTCTTGAATAACATCAATATTATTTTCAACAAAACGTTCTTCATCCACTACAACTGGTGTAGACATTTCTTCATCATATAACTTACGTAATTCACAAGGAATCTCACGGTTATTTACAATTGCAGTATTGATAAATGGTTGCCCTAAATGATCGTGTAACGCCTGCACATGATCAAAAGCAGTATATCCCATCGTTTCACCCGCTTGTGTCATAACGTTACATACATATACCTTCTTCGCCTTTGCAGCAAGAACAGCGTCTCCAATTTTGTTAACAACTAAATTGGGTAATATACTCGTATACAAACTTCCTGGGCCGAAAACAAGTAAATCAGCTCGTTTAATCTCAGCCAACGTTTCATGCAATGGCTCTACATCTTCTGGAGTCAAAAAGACGCGATTAATCTTCTTTCCGTAATAAGGAATCTTTGATTCACCTGTTACAATTTCTCCATCTTCAAGTTCCGCATGAAGTACCGCACTTTGATTCGCTGCTGGTAATACACGTCCTCTGACATTTAATACTTTACTTGTTTCCGTAATCGCATGGAAAAAGTCTCCTGTAATCGAGGTCATACCTGCCAACAATAGATTTCCTAACGCATGACCTTTCAGTCCGTCTCCTGTTGTGAAACGGTGCTGAAATAAAGCTTCCACCAATGGCTCTACATCCGATAACGCAACAAGTACGTTACGGATGTCACCTGGAGGTGGAATTTCTAGCTCATCACGTAATCTACCTGAACTGCCACCATCATCAGCAATTGTAACAACTGCTGTAATATCAACAGGATATTGCTTTAATCCTCTTAATAAAACAGAGAGTCCAGTTCCGCCTCCCATGATGACAATTTTAGGCTTTCTCTCTTTTTTCATCCCTTAATGGCCCTTTCTCTTCTCCACATCACGATGAGATACATGAACACTATACTCTGGTTTCAAATGTTTCCCAAGGTATTCTGTAAGCGTAACAGAACGATGCTGTCCACCTGTACATCCAATTGCAATTACAAGTTGACTTTTGCCTTCTCTTTTATAATGAGGCAGCATGAAAGTAATCAGATCCGTCAACTTCTCTAAAAACTTATGTGTCTCATTAAATTTCAGTACATACGAAGAAACTTCTTCATCTAGTCCTGTTAATGGCTTCATATGTGGAATGTAATATGGATTTGGTAAAAAACGAACATCAAATACTAAATCTGCATCAATTGGAATACCGTACTTAAATCCAAATGACATAACATTTACACGAAATGCTTGCTCGGTTTCTGTTGAGAACAAGTGAACAATTTTTTCACGTAATTCTTTCGGTTTTAAATCCGATGTATCAAGCACAATATTCGCTCGTGCTTTCATATCTGTTAATAAATTGCGCTCTGCTTCGATTCCCTTTAACGGCAAATCAGTTGGTGCAAGTGGATGCGAACGTCTCGTTTCTTTATAACGAGTTACAAGCGTACTATCTTTCGCATCTAAAAATAAAATATGAGGAATAATCCATGTACGTTCTGATAAATCATCAAGTGCTCCCCATAAATGTTCGAAAAACTCGCGGCCACGTAAATCAATACCAAGTGCCACTTTATTCATTTTCCCTTTTGAATCCGCCATAAGCTCAATAAACTTTGGCAATAACATCGGTGGTAAATTATCTACACAAAAATATCCTAAATCTTCAAAACTTTGTAAAGCTACTGTTTTTCCAGCTCCAGACATCCCTGTAATAATTACCATTTTTATATCATTATTCTCTGTCATCGTATCCTCTCCTTGACGGTTTAACTCGGATCTAATCGATATGAAAGCAACTCAAAATCTGGGGTATATACAAATGTACCGTAGATTATGCCATTTCCTTTAATTAAATAATCAATAATGTGATAATCTCCTGGCGCCATTGCTAAATCATCAATTTTATCAAATGTATGCCAACCAATGATGCCTTCTTCGCTCTCTAGTTTGTTTTCTCCTGCAAAATCTGTCGCTAAAAAGGAGAACATCATCCATTCAGAAACAACTTTATCACCTTCTTGGATGACAAAGGTGAAGACCCCCTTTAACGCTGGATTTTTCAAATAAATACCTGTTTCTTCACGATACTCGCGAACAACGGAATCTCTTACAGTCTCCCCACGCTCCATTTTCCCGCCTGGTGCAACCCACCAATTCCGGCGAGGTTTTTGGAGTAAGAGTACTTCATTATCTCTAATTAACACACAGTTTGTCACTCTTTGCATGTTTCTTCACCTCAGCTACTTGCAGTAAAATTCCTCACTGCATACTTCTTTCATTATACTATCAAAAACAGTTTGCTACAACGAAGGAGCCAGTCCTCTTTCGCTAAGCATATGCTACTCAGCAATTTTAAAAAAGCTTTCTATAACAAGCTTATACTTTTAATGAATAGCATGAAAAATCCCCTTAACGCTTTTTATCGCCAAGGGGATTAAAGTACTTATTTCTTACCGAAATAAGTAACAATCGCAAATCCTAAAACAAAGGTAAGAATTGAACTTATAATTGAAAATCCACCAGTCGGAATCCCAGGGAATACAATTACAATCGAACCGATTACAAGTCCAATAATTGCCGCAAATGTCATACTTTTATAACGATCTAATAAAAAACTAATGCCTTTACTGCTTACAACAAATCCAACCATAACACCAGCACCGATAACCACGATTAAAGGTAAGTTAAGTGTAGTTAAAGCGTTAATTGCTGTTGGATACACACCAATAATTAATAAAATAAACGATCCACTGATTCCAGGAAGCAGCATGGCCATACTAGCCATCCATCCTGCGAAAAATAAACCAATTGCATTTAAAATTGTTAACGTCGTAATCGGATCTGCTGCCTTATCTGGTTTAAAGAAAGCTGTAATCGCAACAAGAATTGCTGCAACTATTAATAAAACGATGTGCTTACCTTTAAACGACGACTTTGCATCAGCTTCCCTCATTAACATCGGTAATATACTAATAATTAAACCGAGGAAGAAAAATTGAGTCGGTTCATAATGATTTGCAAGTAAATATTTAATAACGTGACTTAACGTTAAAAATGCCGCTGCCACACCAGCTGCAAGGGGAATTAAAAATCCTAAATGTTTTTTCCATTCACGACTAAAGAATCCACTAATTGCCGCAAGCAATTGTTCATAAATCCCTAACACAACAGCGATTGTACCGCCGCTCACACCAGGAATTAAATCACTAACGCCCATACAAAATCCACGATATATATTACGCCATTCCATACTGAATAAATTCCTCATTTCTTATAGTGATTTTTTCCGTAAAGTCCAGTATATCAATAAGAAAGCTTATAATCCTTATATTTTTTGACAAAACTTTGACATTTTCACACAAAAAAAGAAGAAAGCTCCTGTCGGTAGCTTTCTTCTCACAAGGTATATTATCCCTTATTTTTCTGATACAGTTTTTAATTCCTCTAATAATTCTTCTACGTAATGTTGTGCACTTTGCGCTGCAATACTACCGTCACCTGTTGCAGTTACAATTTGACGAAGCATTTTTTCACGAACATCACCAGCTGCGAAAATACCAGGGATTTTCGTTTCCATACGCTCATTCGTTTCAAGGTAACCATTTTCATTTGTAATACCTAGTTCAACAAATGGTTTTGATAAAGGTAACATACCGATGTATACGAATACGCCGTCAGTTTTGACTTCTTTCTCTTCTCCACTATTTACGTCCACAAGTGTTACACTTCCTACTTTACCACTTGCTTCGTTGATTTCTTTTATAGTGTGATTCCAAATGAAATCTACTTTTTCGTTTTGGAAAGCACGGTCTTGTAAAATTTTCTGTGCACGAAGCGTGTCACGACGGTGAACGATCGTTACTTTTGATGCGAAGCGTGTTAAGAACACACCCTCTTCAACAGCAGAATCTCCGCCGCCAATTACGATAAGCTCTTTTCCTTTAAAGAATGCTCCGTCACATACTGCACAATATGATACACCGCGGCCGCCAAGTTCTGTTTCACCCGGTACACCAATTTTTTTATACTCTGCACCGCTTGCAACGATAATTGCACGTGCTTTATATTCTTTTTTACCAGCAATAATTGTTTTGTATTCTTTACCATCGATGACTTCTTTCACATCACCGTATGCATATTCAGCACCAAATTTCTTCGCATGCTCAAACATTTTATTTGATAAATCTGGTCCTAAAATAGACTCATAACCTGGGTAGTTTTCTACATCTTCCGTGTTTGCCATTTGGCCACCTGGAATACCACGCTCAAGCATTAATGTGCTTAAATTTGCACGAGATGTATATACTGCAGCTGTCATACCAGCTGGTCCTGCACCAATAATAACGACATCATAAATTTTTTCTTCTGACACACTATTCACTCCTATCCATTCCTACACAATTAAGTTACCCTCATTATACTGTTAGCATCATTTTTTTCCCAATGATTTGCTTATCTTATGTGTGCGTACGCTTAACAGCTTGCACATACTTTCGGACAGTCGCTACAGATACATTATATACATCTCCAAGCTCCGACTGTGTCATTTTATTTCCTTGTTCGCCGCGTACAATGTATTCAATCGCAGCTGACCAGCCGTACACATTTGTAAATATGTCTCCAGATGTATATAAACGTATGAACGTACAAAACCAAAAGTGTAAACACTCTTCAATTAATTCATCATCTTTTTTCGTATAATTGTATAATGCATCCGCAATTCTCGCGCACTGCTCAAATTGCTGTAAATCGGCTGGAATACTCTTATGACTATTAAGTAAAAAGAAGTACTTTGCAAGTTGCGATACGATGGGAACACCGTTCTTCGCTTGCGTTATATCAAAGAAGAATCCAACCTTCTCCGGCGTTGACAATTCATTCATTAAATATAAAGCTAGCATTTGTTCTTCTAGCGTCGCACTTTGCTGAAATGATTTTCGTAATTCTTCAAATAACACGTTTTGTCCTTCATCTGCTAAATTCAGCGCATTCCACGGTTCTTTTCCCTTTTTATCAGGATGTAATTCCACGACATATTGCCACATTTTTTCAGCTAGTTGCTGATCTTTCACCATATACGCAGAATATGCAAACCAATAATAAAAACTAACATCTCCCTCATATCCTTGACGCTTTAATAGTTTGAACCACTTATATGCATGCTCGAAATAACCAATTGTTGCGAGTGTAGTTCCCAGTTTCAAACGATGTTCAAATGAAATCGGATATACCGAAACTAGCTGTCCCGCTAATGCCTCTACTTGTTTATGCTCTCCAATTGAATATAGAAAAATAAGCGTATTACAAAGCGCATGTATATTACCAGGGTTTTTCTCTAAAATCATTTCTGTTAACTTCAGTGCTTTGTCTACATTACCAGATTGAAAATGTGCAATGGCTAAATTATTATGACCTGACCAAAATTCCGGATAATCTTTCGTAACAATTTCTAATGTAGCAATTGCTTCTTCCAATTGTCCATTACGAATATAGCGATTCGCTTCTTCCTGCATAACAATTAAATCATCTTCATCTTCAATCTCTTCCGCACCCATTGCTTCTTCTTCCATAATCTCAAGAAGTTCTAATGTATCTTCTACGAATTCCTTCTCTTTTGCAACTTCTAAATAACGATCTGCATATTTCTTCGCCTGTTGAAATAACCCCATATATGCATAATTATTTGCAATAAAATAATAGCACTGTTCAAGTTCTGGATTAGATCTAACTAACTTTAAGAAGATTTGATTCGATTCTTGATATTCACCAGCCTCAGATAATACTGATGCTAATTGACATAAAATAAACGGCTCCTTCTCACTTTGTGCCGCTCTTCGAAAATATTTAATTGCATCTTGCAATTTTTGTCCTTTGTAAGCTCTCATCCCTTTTTTATAAAAGAAGTCTGCTAATTGATTAAAAGAGATAACTTGTCCGTTCTCCTTATATATCCTTTGATTTTTCCCCATATATCCTCCAGTTTTTTGTTTTCTTCGTTCACACATTCTTCTATCTATAAGTATAAACGATTCCGTAAAAAACAAAACAGTATATTATACTCAATTATTTCCTTTTTATTCATAAAAAAAGAGGAGAAATGTTACATTTTCACCATGAACCTTCTCTTGCGGTCATTTGCTCTTTCGTATAAATAATACGCATTGGATTTCCACCTACGAAAGCACCGCTCGGTACATCTCTATGAACAAGTGTGCCAGCTGAGACAGTCGCACCGTCTCCAATTTTCACACCTGGTAATATTGTTACATTCGCTCCAATCATTACTTCATTTCCAATGACAATTTCGCCAAGTCGATATTCACGAATTAAATATTCATGTGCTAAAAGCGTTGTGTTATAGCCAATAATCGAATTCTCTCCCACAGTTATCTTTTCTGGGAACATAATATCCGGCATTACCATAAGCGCAAATGATGTTTTCTTTCCTACTTTCATCCGTAAAAAAGTGCGGTACAACCAATTTTTTACGGATAAAAATGGTGTGTAACGCGCAATTTGGATAATAATAAAGTTTTTCATTACCTTCCAAAAAGACACTGTTTTATATACATTCCATAACGAATTTTCTCCTGTAACAGGATAGCACGTTGTCCGTCGCACTTAGCTCGCTCCTCTACTAACTTACTTGGACCTTTATGAACGGTTCATATTAGACAAAATCGGTAGCAAATCACTCATTTTATCTAGCATAAAGTCCGGCTTATAAGCCTCTAAATACGCTCTACCTTTCAACGTCCATGAAACCGCAGCTGTTTTCGTCCCCGCATTTTGACCACCGACAATATCATGATGATTATCCCCAACCATCAATACCTCTTCTGGTTTTGCATCTAATAATTCAAGCGCTTTTTGAAGTGGCTCCGGATGTGGTTTCACATGCTCTACATCATCAATTGTCACGACAACATCAAAAAATTCATCAAGCTTTGACAACTGTAATCCCATCTCAACGGTTTGTCTCGCTTTCGTTGTAACAATACCAACTTTATAACCTTGCTTCTTCAACTCTCGAACTGTTTCATATACAGTTTCATATTCTTCTACTAATTCATCATGATGATCATGGTTAAATTTGCGATAGCTAGTAATCATCTCTTCAACCTTACTTTCATCAATCTTGCTGAAAGTATCATGCAAAGATGGACCGATAAATGGCAACACATCTTCACGCTTATATTGATTTGGATAATATGTATTTAAAGTATGTAAAAACGAAGAAATAATAAGTTCATTTGTATTAATTAAAGTTCCATCTAAATCAAATAACACGGTATTTATTCTCATCGCCTTAGTCCTTTCGCCTTCCTGAATATGAAAGAAGCAGCATCTTATAATAAGATGCTACTTGTCTCTAATTTTCTAAATATCTTTTATCAGCTTGCCCCATTTTTCGTCTCACAATAATGAAAATAATAGAAATAACAACAAGTCCAATTGACATTACTTGTGCAATACGAAGTGGTCCTAGCATTAAACTATCTGTACGTAAGCCTTCTACGAAGAAGCGTCCTACTGAATACCAAATTAAATATGTGAAGAATAACTCCCCGCGACGTAAATTCACTTTTCTTAATGCAAGTAGTAAAATTACACCTGCAAAATTCCATAATGATTCATATAAAAACGTCGGATGATAGTACACACCCTCAATATACATTTGATTAATAATGAAATCTGGTAAATGAAGACCTTCTAAAAACTGTCTCGTTACTTCATCACCATGCGCCTCTTGGTTCATAAAGTTTCCCCATCGGCCAATTGCTTGTCCTAGTAAAATACTTGGTGCAGCAATATCAGCCAACTTCCAGAAGGAAACCCCGCGTCGCTTCGCAAAAAGAATTCCGGTAATAACAGCTCCGATTAAACCACCATGAATCGCCAAACCGCCTTGACGAATATTAATAATTTGACTCGGATTTTGTGCGTAATATTCCCATTCAAAAATAACATAGTACATTCTCGCAAAAAGAATAGCGATCGGTACTGCAATTAATACAAGGTCAACAAATGTATCTTTTGGAATACCTAGCCTTTCTCCCTCGCGAGTTGCCAGCCAAAGACCTAATAGCACACCTGTACCGATAATAATCCCGTACCAATACACAGGAAACGGCCCAAGTTGGATAGCTACACGGTCAAGCTGTGGTACAGAAGCTAACAGCATATGTATATGACCTCCCTCTCCAAAGTTTACTCCTGATTTCCTAACTCAATTGCACTCATTAATCGTTCAGAGAACTGCTGTGCTGCATTGACTCCCATACGTTTCAAACGGAAGTTCATCGCTGCTACTTCAATAATAACAGCCAAGTTTCGACCAGGACGAACTGGAAGTGTAATCTTCGTAAGTTCTGTATCAATAATCTTCATCTTCTCTTCATCAAGACCTAAGCGATCGTAATTTTTCTTTTGATCCCAAATTTCAAGATTAATAACAAGTGTAATACGCTTATAATTTCGCACTGCCCCTGCACCGAATAACGTCATAACGTTAATAATACCTAGACCACGAATTTCTAATAAATGCTCAATTAAATCTGGTGAACTTCCGACTAACATATCTTCATCTTCTTGACGAATTTCTACACTATCATCCGCAACAAGACGGTGACCACGCTTTACAAGCTCAAGAGCTGTCTCACTTTTACCAACACCACTTTGACCTGTAATTAAAACACCAACGCCGTAAATATCTACTAACACACCATGAACAGCTGTTGTTGGTGCTAACTTACCTTCTAAATAGTTTGTTAAACGACTTGATAATCTCGTTGTCGTTTGAGAAGAACGTAATAAAGGCATACCTGATTCACGTGATGCTTGTAATAACTCATCTGGTACATCTTGATTACGAGTTACAATAATACATGGCGTCTCCTCAGTACAAAGCGCTTTCATTCTCTCTTGTTTTTGCTCTGACGTTAACGTGTCAAAGAAAGTAAGCTCCGTTTTACCAAGAAGCTGCACACGATCTGCTGGATAGTATGTAAAAAATCCTGCCATTTCAATTCCAGGTCGTGATAAATCACTTGTATCAATTGGACGATGAATACCTTCTTCACCACTGATTAACTCCAATTGAAATTGTTCAATTAAATCTTTTGTCCTTACTTTCGGCATATGTATAAACCTCCACTCCGCTGCGGGTTCAGTCTCGTTTGATGTAAAATTCCATTCTATCGGATATTGTACCATTTTTTTCTGGAAACAAGAAATACGGTTTCTAATAAATAGAAAAAAACATTTCATACGAATAATGAAATGTTTTTCTTTTTGTCACTTTCTCTTTTTTTCATATAGAGGCTCAACAATTGCCTTTTCAATTATCATATTAAAAATTGAAATACAAATTGCCGCAACAATCGCTACACCAAATCCTGATATATTAAAAGCATCTCCTAATAATGAATCTGCTATTTTTAACGTAATCGCATTAATAACAATTAAGAAGAAGCCGAAAGTTACAACAGTAATTGGTAGCGTAATTAAAATTAAAAATGGCTTTACGAACACATTTAAAACCGCCAATATAATACTCGCAATAATTGCAGTTTGTATATTTGCTACGTAAAATGCATCTGGTGCAATCCCTTTTAAAAGTCCCGATACAGCGATTAACACAACGCTATTTACAAGAAGTGATACAATCCATCTCATTTCGTTACACATCCTTTTAAACATATATATTTCATCATACGCTAATAGATAAGAAACGCAAGTATGATACGAACACTTATATCAACTTATTCTATCTTTCATGCTTGTATACCTACTAACATTTCTTAGTAAAATAAGGGCCGCACCATCTATGTTCATGAGTTTTTACAAAAGTCCAAGTGAACTCTTTATCTACAATATAGATATCACCCTTATACATATCATCCGTCTCACACAATATATCATCCATATGTAACAAACTCGCATCCTTTATTAACAGTACCTCATCACAGTGTTGATAGAAAATGTAGCAATCCTTTTTCACTTCATTATGAAACGCGTTCTTTGCTTCTTTCCCCTCTAAACACTTCTTTTTCTCATAACTAAATATGTGCCAAAGATACCCACATCCATACTTATCTCCATAAAGAAAAATGTCTTCTTTTTCTTCATCACTTAAATGATTTGCAAAGTGATCCTCCCAGAGCTTTCGAAAATATACACCCCAACTTTGAAACTCTCTTACCTTCATATTTTTCTTCCTTAACACCTCTAAAAACTCCATCTTCTCCCCCTATACAATAAAAACCGAGCGTCATTTCCACCCGGTTTTCATAAATAAACTTATTGCGATAACTCTACTTCTTTTATTTTCTCTTTCATTCTTGCTTTATCACGATTTAAAATCTCTTTTAAATATTTACCTGTGTACGAGCGCTCTTCTTTCACTACTTGCTCTGGCGTTCCGGAAGCAACGATTTGTCCACCTTTATCTCCACCCTCTGGTCCAAGGTCAACTATATAATCAGCTGTTTTTATCACATCTAAATTATGTTCAATTACAAGTACTGTCTCACCGCTCTCAACAAGACGTTGCAACACTTCTAGAAGACGTGCAATATCATGCGCATGCAAACCAGTCGTTGGTTCATCTAAAATGTATAACGTACGTCCTGTAGAACGACGATGTAATTCAGAAGCTAATTTCACACGCTGTGCTTCCCCACCAGATAATGTTGTTGCTGGTTGACCTAATTTCATATAACCAAGCCCAACGTCTACAAGCGTTTGAAGTTTACGCTTAATTTTTGGGATATTAGCGAAGAACTCTACTCCATCTTCAATTGTCATCCCTAACACTTCAGAAATATTCTTATCTTTATACTTCACTTCTAACGTTTCGCGGTTATAACGTTTACCATGACAAACTTCACATGGAACGTATACGTCTGGTAAGAAGTGCATTTCGATTTTAATAATTCCATCACCACGGCACGCTTCACAACGGCCACCTTTTACGTTAAAGCTGAAACGTCCTTTTTGATATCCGCGCACTTTCGCTTCATTCGTTTGTGCAAACACATCACGAATATCATCAAATACACCTGTGTACGTCGCTGGATTAGAACGTGGTGTACGACCGATTGGTGATTGGTCAATATCAATTACTTTATCTAAATGTTCAAGACCTTTAATTTCTTTATGCGTACCCGGCTTCGCTTTCGCTTTATATAACTTTTGCGCTAACGATTTATATAGTACTTCATTAATCATCGTACTTTTACCTGATCCAGATACACCTGTTACCGCTACAAACGTACCAAGCGGGAATGACATCTTCGCATTCTTTAAGTTATTCTCTTTTGCGCCGACAATTTCCACTTTCCTTCCGTCACCTTTACGTCTTTCAAGTGGAACAGGAATAAACTCTTTACCGCTTAAATACTTCCCTGTTAATGAATTATCATCTTGCATCACTTCAGCCGGTGTACCTGCTGATACGACTTGTCCACCGTGAATACCTGCACCAGGCCCTATATCAAGTAAATAGTCAGCAGCCATCATCGTATCTTCATCATGTTCAACAACAATTAACGTATTACCTAAATCGCGCATTTCTTGCAATGTACGAATAAGACGATCGTTATCACGCTGGTGTAAACCAATTGAAGGTTCATCAAGAATATAAAGTACGCCAGTTAGACGAGAACCAATTTGCGTCGCTAAACGAATACGCTGCGCCTCACCACCTGATAAAGTTCCTGCGGCACGACTTAACGTTAAATAATCTAAACCAACGTTCACTAAGAACCCAACGCGCTCCTGAATTTCTCTTAAAATTAAATGAGCTATTTTTTGTTGCTTCTCCGTTAGCTCTACATTCGAGAAGAATTCTTGTACTTCTTGAACTGAATACTTCGTTACGTCAGCAATCGTTTTATTGCCAACAAATACAGCTAAGCTCTCAGGCTTTAAGCGTCCACCTTTACACTTCGGACAAGCTTGTTCTGCCATATACTTTTCCATTTGCTCACGAATGTAATCGGAGCTCGTTTCACGATAACGACGTTCAATGTTTGGAATAACACCTTCAAATAAAATCTCATTTTCCTTTACTTGACCAAATTCATTTACATAGCGGAAATAAACCTTCTCTTCCCCGCTTCCGTACAACACTTTATCAAATAAATCTTTCGGTATATTTTTCACAGGCACATCCATATCAACGCCGTAGTGATTACATACAGATTGTAAAAGTTGTGGATAGTATTGTGAACTTGTCGGTTCCCAAGGTGCAATTGCATGTTCATTTAATGATAAATCCCAGTTCGGGATAACAAGCTCTAAATCTACCTCTAGCTTTGAACCAAGTCCATCACAAGAAGGACATGCTCCGAACGGACTGTTGAATGAGAACATACGCGGCTCTAATTCTCCGATTGAAAAACCACAATGCGGACAAGCATGATGTTCACTAAATAGAAGTTCCTCTTCTCCCATTACATCAATTAACACTCGGCCTCCGCCAAGCTTTAATGCACTTTCAAGTGAATCAGCAAGACGGCTTGCGATTCCTTCTTTTACAACAATACGGTCAATTACAACTTCAATGGAATGCTTCTTATTTTTATCTAACGTAATATCTTCAGATACATCAAGCATTTCACCATCAACACGTACACGAACATATCCTTGCTTCTTAATATCTTCAAGTACTTTCACATGTGCACCTTTACGCCCAGACACGATAGGAGCTAACACTTGTAATTTCGTACGTTCAGGATATTCAAGAACACGGTCTACCATCTGCTCTACTGTTTGTGATGTAATTTCAATCCCATGATTTGGACAAATTGGCGTACCAATTCGCGCAAATAATAAACGTAAATAATCATAAATCTCCGTTACCGTTCCGACAGTTGAACGTGGATTACGACTCGTTGTTTTTTGATCGATTGAAATCGCTGGTGACAATCCTTCAATCGTGTCCACATCCGGCTTATCCATTTGTCCTAAAAACTGGCGCGCATACGCAGATAATGATTCTACGTATCTGCGCTGCCCTTCTGCATAAATCGTATCAAATGCTAATGATGATTTCCCCGAACCAGACAATCCCGTTACAACGACAAGCTGATTTCTCGGAATGGTTACATCAATATTTTTTAAGTTATGTGCTCTAGCACCTTTTACAACGATAAAATCCTTGCTCTTACTCACTCTTTTCACCCTTCCGCTTTTAATTCTAATAGTAAATCTCTTAGTTCAGCTGCACGCTCGAAGTCTAACGCTTTTGCTGCTTCTTTCATCTCTGCTTCCATCTTCGCAATTGTCTTTTCGCGCTCTTTTTTCGTCATCTTCTTAGCTGGTGCTGCTTCGTATGTTTCTGTCTCTTCAGCAGCTGTCGTTGCACGGATAACATCACGAACGCCTTTTTGAATCGTTTTCGGCGTAATACCATGCTCTTCATTGTAAGCTTCTTGTATACTACGACGACGCTTCGTTTCTTCAATCGCAATCCCCATAGATTTCGTGATACGATCTGCATACATAATAACGCGGCCGTTTTCATTACGCGCGGCACGACCAATTGTTTGAATTAATGAACGTTCTGAACGCAAAAATCCTTCCTTATCAGCATCTAAAATAGCTACAAGTGATACTTCCGGAATATCTAATCCTTCTCGCAATAAGTTAATACCGACAAGTACATCAAATTTACCGAGGCGAAGATCACGGATAATTTCAATACGTTCTAACGTTTTAATTTCAGAGTGAAGATAGTTAACTTTAATTCCTACATCTTTTAAGTAATCCGTTAAATCCTCTGACATTTTCTTCGTTAAAGTCGTAATTAATACACGTTCATTTTTTGCAATGCGATCTTGAATCTCTCCTAATAAATCGTCAATTTGCCCTTCAATTGGTCGTATATCAATTGGCGGATCTAAGAGTCCTGTTGGACGAATAATTTGTTCTATTACTTCTGGTGACTGCTCTAACTCGTACGGCCCTGGCGTTGCCGAAACGTAAATAACTTGATTCGTTTTCTCTTCAAACTCATCAAACATAAGCGGTCTATTATCTAAAGCCGATGGCAGACGGAATCCATGATCCACAAGCACTTGTTTACGTGCTTGGTCACCGTTATACATCGCTCTTACTTGCGGTACTGATACGTGCGACTCATCCATAACGATTAAGAAATCTTCTGGGAAATAGTCTAATAACGTATATGGCGTTGCACCCGCCGGACGAAGCGTTAAATGACGGGAGTAGTTTTCAATACCTGAACAAAAGCCCATCTCGCGCATCATTTCTAAATCATAACGTGTACGTTGCTCTATACGCTGCGCTTCTAACAACTTACCGTTATCATTTAACTCCTTTAAACGTTCTTCTAATTCTTTTTCGATATTTTCAATAGCGACCTTCATTTTCTCTTCACGTGTAACGAAGTGAGATGCTGGGAAGATTGCTACATGATCACGTTCTGCTAATACTTCACCTGTTAACGCATTTACTTCACGAATACGATCGATTTCATCACCGAAAAATTCGATTCGAATACAATGCTCATCAAGTGATGCCGGGAAGATTTCAACTACATCTCCGCGCACACGGAATGTACCACGCTTGAAATCAATATCATTACGTCCATACTGTACATCAACAAGTTCACGAAGCAATTGATTGCGGTCTTTTTCCATACCAACTCGAAGCGAAACAACTAGCTCGCGGTATTCTTCTGGAGAACCTAAGCCATATATACACGAAACACTCGCAACGATAATTACATCGTCCCGTTCAAATAATGCAGACGTTGCCGAGTGACGCAATTTATCAATTTCATCATTAATCTGCGCATCTTTTTCAATAAACGTATCTGTTTGCGGCACATATGCTTCTGGCTGATAATAATCGTAGTAACTAACAAAATATTCAACTGCATTATTCGGGAAAAAGTCTTTCAACTCACTATATAACTGCCCTGCTAACGTTTTATTATGAGCCATAACAAGTGTTGGCTTTTGCACTTCTTTAATGACATTTGAAATCGTAAATGTCTTACCCGTTCCGGTCGCTCCAAGCAACACTTGCTTTTTCTTTCCACTATTAATTCCCTCTACAAGCTTCTCTATAGCTACCGGCTGATCACCTTGCGGGGAATACGCTGAGACAATTTCAAATTGACGTTCCAAGAAAATCCGACCTCCTCATAAAAATCTGTATTATTATTTTACCACGAATACCTATAAAAAACCTAAAAAAACGAACAGATATTCGGTAAAGTTTTCGACAATATACACATAGAAAAAGGAAGGAGTAAATACCTCCTTCCTCTACTCATTCTATTTTTTAGGTACATATACTAAGTCATATCCATTGCGCCCAGCTTCATTCATACAATCTATTAACCGATAAGTACTTTCTGATTCGCGCTGCTCTTTAACAATACTTTTACAACTATCTTTATATAACCCTTTATCCTTCCCAGCAAATTTGTCTTTTCTATTATCTGACACATAAAATATATCGTTCCCACTATACTCTAACGTTTGAAAAATCGGGTCCCCTTCAAGGGTATACTGTACAATTCTTATTTTATCAACTTCCCTTTGCTCGACATTCAAAACGAACTTTTCAAATTTATCTAGATTGAGAATTCCTGCTCCCTTTACAATGACATCATTCTTCTTATCAATTGTAGTGCTAGATGATGAACATGCTACTAAACTAAAGAGAAATAGACTTATAAAACTGGTTCTTTTTCCTATTGTCATCCTCTCCTATAAAAATTATTCGTATACCAGAAAAGCTACTTTCAACTATGAAAGTAGCTTTTCTTTTCCTTTCTCCTTCTTCGGAAAAATCACATATGAAAATGAAATCGCTGTATCAACTAAAAATATAATCGCCCATACTTGACTCACGCGACTTGCAGCTTTATTTAAAACGATTCCCGATTCTAACCAATTACCCCATTGTTCAAATGGAATAAATCCATACGCGAAGTAAAAGAATATGTGCACACCAACGAATAAAACAAGATGTAATACCCAATTTTTTATTTCCTGCTTTGCATAGGCCATGCCTGTTAATTCTACCTGTTCTTCAATAATAGGCGCCGGTTCATTACGCCATTTCGCAACTGATTTTTGTACAAATATATCAAGCTTCTTTAAATCCTTTTTCCCGTAGAAAACTGCATATAATAAAATGATTACAGTAATGATCTGAAAGTTAGAGAACTTTCCTGTTTGATAATAGTCCACTACCCCTAAAGTTAAAATAAACACTTCATTTACGAGGAGTACAATCCCCATAATAAAACTCGCCCTTTTCAAACGGAATCCGTAGCGAAGTAAAAAGAAACCGATAGCTGATAACCAAAATACAATTTCTGCCCCAATTAAAAAATACCAACGATATTCTGCGAGTATACTCATTTATCCTTCTCCCTTTCATCATAAATACGAAAAGCCTCATCCATATATACTAAAAGTTCTTCTTCAATTGGATACATGCTCATTTTCTGTGAATCTTCCTTCGATTTTCTAACTTCCCATAACTTATCTAAAAATGCTTCGTCACCATTAGCCATTTCTAAACACTTCTGCATTAATCTCTTCGTTGCCTCTTGTACTTCATCACTCGTGACTTCTTTACCTTCTTTCATAAAAGTACGTAATTGCTTTAATAAATCTACCCATTCTAAAACATTCGGATCTTCCTCACTCATATTTGGCAAATTCTGAAGCAATTTTTGTTCTTCCTTTGAAAATACTTCATTTTGAAATATTTCACGTATACGAGGAGACTGTTTTGAAAGCTGAATAAGTTCAAACATAACTTTCCAATCAAGTTCTCCCTCTACATCTACCGAATAAACAACTGCTTGTAAAACACGCTCCATTCGATTAAATTTCTTTTGTTCTTCCTGTACAAACCGAAGTTGTTTTTCAAGCGATTTTTTTAAATCCAGCTCACCTTTTACTAACATATTCGCAGCTTCTTTTAATGAAAATCCCATTTCTTTTAAAAATAAAATTTGTTGCAAACGAATAACGTCATTTTCACTATATAACCGATGTCCACCCTCTGTTTTTCCGCTCGGCTTTAATAAATCTATTTGATCATAATAACGTAGTGTACGTACTGTAACCCCTGTTTCTCTCCTCAATTCTTGTATTGAAATCACTACCATCACCTCTTCCCCTTCATTATAAAAGATGACGTAACGTCACTTTCAATACTTTTGTTAAAAAAATACAAAAAGCTGTTTATACTCTTCGTATAAACAGCTCTTACGGAAGTAATCCTTTTTGTACAGCGCGCCCACAAAATAAAATAAGTGCTCCAACGACAACACTCGTTGCTGTTTTATGATAATGAGCTGACATTAATAAATAATATGATAAACCTACAGTGCCAAGCATAATACAAATACTCGGTACTGGATTACGAGAGAAGTTCTGCATTCCCCAAAACAAAGCAAAAATAGCCGTAGCGACACATAATACCGGTAATCCCATCCCAGTTCCCCTTTTTCTATCTATTATTCTTTGTTGCTAACACGCTCGTTGATGCGATACTAATTAATAAATCAAAACCAATCCTTATATATTTAAACGTTTACTCTAATTGAAATCTCTCAAACTTATCGTTCATTTTCTCTCCCCTTACTCCAGCGTAAAGATTTCCTCCACCTTCACTCCAAAATACTTGGCGATTTTTAAAGATAACTCTAGACTCGGATTGTAATGATGGTTTTCAATCGCCACTATCGTCTGCCGCGTCACTTGCATCGCCTTTGCCATTTCAACTTGCGTTATATGATTTTGCTTTCTTAACTCTTTTATTTTATTTTTCACACCCATAGGCTCCACCTTCAAAAGTAAAGATATCTTTACTTGAATTATAAATATTTTCCAGTTATAAGTAAAGATATCTTTACAAATTTTAGAAAAACGTTTCACTGAACACCTACTCTAATAAAGTACAAGAGTAATTCAATTTATATCAGCGCAACTTAAATTATATCGGCGATTTCCCAAATATATCAGCGCAACTCCATTTATATCGGCGATTTTTCAAATATATCGACTTACCGACAAATATCGACATCCGTAGCGCTACTATAATCATAAGAAAAAGCTGTCCCCAAATACCTTCGGGAACAGCTTTCTCCTCTACTACATAAATCCTAGCGCATATACAAGAACGTATCCAAGAACCGATAAGCAAACCGAGCCAATCAGCCCCGCCACGAACGCTTTGCTTCCTAACTTACGGAACGTTTTAAACTCTACATTTAAACCAAGTCCTGCCATCGCCATTGCGATTAGCATATAAGCAATGACAACAATGTATCCCGCAACTACTTCTGGAATAATCCCGAGCGAATGCACTGCACTCATCGCTAAAAATCCGAAAATGAACCATGGAATTGGAAGGTCGCGCCACGATCTTTTTTCCTTGCTTCCTTCACTCTTTCCAAACCATAATCCAATTAAAATTGCTACTGGTACGAGCATTGCAACGCGCGTTAACTTCACGATAACTGCGATGTCTACAGCTTTACTTCCTCCTGGCGCCGCAGCTGCGATAACATGAGCAATTTCATGCAGCGTGGCCCCTGAGAATACACCGTAACCGTATGGAGATAGGCCAAGCACTGGATATAATAACGTATAAATAAGCGTAAATATCGTACCTAAAATAGCAATAATTGCAGCCCCAACTGCCGTTTCATCATCTTTTGCTTTCACTTGCGGCGCAATTGCCACGACCGCTGCCGCCCCGCAAATTGCTGTACCACATGCTGTTAAAATCCCAAGTTTCTTTTCTACCTTAAATACTTTCGTTAGTCCATATACAACGAAAATCGTAAATGTAATAACAACCGCTGCGATGACCAATACTTTCGGCCCTGCCTTCGCAATATCAACAAGATTTAATCGCATTCCAAGTAAGATGATTCCAAAGCGCAGCAACTTCTTACTCGCAAAGTTCGTCCCTGCAATCGCATCTTGAGGGACTCCAATTGCCGCACGCCAAACCATCCCAATTAGAATAGCAATTACTAATTGTCCCATAATATTTAAAAATGGAAGCTCTGCTAAATATTTCGCGGCAATTGCGATTAATAGCGTAATCCCAATCCCTTGCGAAAATCCAAAACGCTTCTTCTTTTGTATAACAAGTGTTTGTTCCATTTTGAACCACTCCAATAATCGTATTGGAACATGCATGTTCTTTCTACTTACATTATAAGAGAGTTTCTATAATAAGTTTAATACCAATACCAAATCTCTATCATCAGAAATACTTATGATAAGATGATAGAAAAAGAAAGGAGCCTATTATATGAACGTAGACATTTTAAAAATTTTTGTTACTGTCGTTGAACAGAAACACTTCTCCCGTGCAGCAGAATTATTAAACCTTTCACAGCCTGGAGTAAGTATGCATATACGCAACTTAGAAAACGAATTTGGCACTACACTTATTCAACGCTCCCCGAAGCACGTCCAAGTTACGGAAGCAGGAAACATATTATATATACATGCAAAGCAAATGCTCTCTCTTTACGAAGATGCGAAACAAGAAATTAACGAACTACATAACGTTGTAACAGGAACACTTCGCATTGGTGCTAGTTTTACAATTGGCGAATACTTACTTCCAAAAATACTGGCTAACTATGCGAATGAAAATCCACACGTCGAAGTTCATACTTTCATCTCAAATACAGAAGACGTTTTGCAAAGCCTTCGCTCTAATCAAATTGATATCGGCCTAGTGGAAGGACAAGTCGTATACGCCGACGTAGATGTTGAAACATTTATGCAAGATGAAATGAAGCTCGTCGTCCCGCCAAATCATCCATTGCTCCGCACAAATGAAATAAATGAAAGTACACTCCAAGATCAAGTATGGGTATTAAGAGAAAGTGGTTCTGGTACACGCGCTTATAGTGACCGCTTTATTCATCAACACCATTTAAAAATGAAACGATTCTTTACATTCAGTAGTATACAAAGCGTAAAGGAAGCTGTTAGTGCCGGGCTTGGCATCGCTATCCTTTCTGATTGGACTGTACGGAAAGAGCTATTAGCAAAAGAACTATTCCACGTCGAAGTTCCCAATGAACAACTAATCCGTCCATTCTCCATCGTGCGCGGTAAATATTTCATTCCATCTAAAGCCATTCAAGTGTTCTTAAATCATGTACATTCTTTTGCAAAAAAACAGAGTTGACCTTCACATTAGTGTGAAGGTTTACAATACATGTAAAAGGAGTGAAATACATTGCGAATTGGAGAATTATCAAAAGAAACTGGCGTTAGTGAAAGATCACTAAGACATTACGAAGAAAAGGGATTACTCCCTTCTAAGCGCCTTGCAAATGGTTACCGTGATTTTGATGAAAGTGCCATCGAAAAAGTGGAGCTTATTCAAATGTACTTACAAATTGGCTTAAATTTAGAAGAGACGGCAAGGATGCTGCGCTGCCTTGAAATTGAACCGCACCTGTACGACAATCCGTGCAGCAGTATCCTTACGCTTTACGAAGATAAACTCAATGAAGTAACAAAGCAAATCTCATTGCTTTCCAACATCCAAACGAATTTGCAAAAACACGTTTCACTCCTAAAACATGCAAAAGAAAAGGGATGATTACATGTTTGTTATACATGGCAGTTCAAGACAAAACGGAAATACAGAAGCTTTAACACATATGATGATAGAGGACATTGAAACAGAACAAATTTATTTGCGTGATCATACCGTCTATCCTATTACAGACCAACGTCATGATGCAGAAGGATTCCAATCCGTAAATGATGACTATGAGCAGTTAACGAAACGCATGCTAGAACACGACACGATTATCTTTGCTACACCATTATATTGGTACGGAATGAGTGGACATATGAAAAATTTTGTTGATCGCTGGTCACAAAGCTTGCGCGATACATCCCTTCATTTCAAAGAAAAAATGAAAGGCAAAAAAATGTATGTTGTCATCGTTGGCGGGGACAACCCAAAGGTAAAAGCATTACCGCTTATTGCTCAATTCCAATATATCTTTGATTTTGTTGGCTCTTCATTTGAAGGTTATGTTATTGGGAATGCGAATGGACTGGATGAAATTAAAAACGATGCTGAGGCGCTGGCAAAAGCACAATTGTATAATGATACATTCAAAAATAGCGAACAGAAATAAGTTTGACAAACCCTTTTGTATGCGCATACAATAAAAGTAATATTATGAAAGGAAGGTACTTTGACCAATGAAGTTCTAATTCTCTTATTTATTTCATCCATCACAAATAGTGAACAAAAATGATGAAAACTAGCAGGGGATTAGTCTGTCCATTTGTCGATACTTTCTTTCGAAACGATCATGTAAAAAATCGTTTATTTATGTACGATTTTTTACATACAAGGGCGACGTTTATCCTCTCTAGTGAAACTAGGGAGGTTTTTTTATGACTATTTTATTCGCAAGTAATATTGAAAAAAGCTTTGGTGATCGCACACTATTTACATTACCATCACTGGAAATTCAAGCACAGGATCGCATAGGAATTGTCGGAGTCAACGGAGCTGGTAAATCTACGTTATTACAAATATTAAGTAAAGAAATAGAAGCTGACAGAGGCATAGTAACTCATCATAGTTCTATCAGCATCATTCCTCAGCTTAGCGAAGAACTACCGGAAACCGCTTCTTCTCTCGCAAAAGGAAAATGGAGTATTTCAAACGTTACCGACGCAATGAGCGGCGGTGAACGAATGCGGCTAAAGATTGCCCATGCTCTCGAACAAAATGCAGGCATTTTATTCGCTGATGAACCAACAAGCCACTTAGATATGGTCGGTACAGAGCAATTAGAAAAGGCACTTTCTTCTTATAAAGGAGCACTTGTTTTAATATCGCATGATCGTGAATTTCTAGATAATATATGTACCAAAATTATTGAAATTGAAGACGGTACTATTCAAGAGTACAAAGGGAATTATTCAAACTATCGAAAACAAAAAGAACGTGAACGAATACAAAAACAAGCAGAATATGAGCAATATATACAAGAAAAAAATCGTTTAGAGCAATCCATTTTACAAAGAAAACAACGTGCTTCTAACATGACAAAAATCCCAACGCGGTTCAGTTCATCTGAATCTAGACTTTATAGGTTAAGTGGGGCTCATGGCCAAGAACAGGTTAGCAAAGCAGCGAAAGCATTAGAGACACGTCTCGAAAAACTAGAAAAGAAGGAAAAGCCAAAGGATCTTTCTCAAGCTCAATTTGACGTGCAATACCATACTCCCATTCATAGTAAGGTGGCAGTACAATTCAATAAAGCAACAAAGAAAATAGGCGACCGCACACTATTTAAAAATATGAATGGAACTATTGCCCCTGGTGCAAAGCTTGCCGTTTTAGGGGCAAATGGAAGCGGCAAAACCACTTTGTTCAACATGCTTCTCACAAACGAGCGTGGCATGCAACTATCGAAAAGTTGTAAAATTGGATACTTCGAACAAACATTATCTATTTTAAAAACAGATAAAACCATTTTAGAAAATGTTCTAGAAGAAACAAATTATACAGAAGCATTCGTTCGAACAATACTTGCACGACTTCTATTCCGCCGTGAGGATGTTCATAAACCTGTGCACGTTCTAAGCGGGGGTGAACGAATGAAGGTTGCACTCGCAAAAGTATTTTTAGGAAACTATAATATGCTTCTGCTAGATGAACCGACAAACTATTTAGACTTAGCAACGCAAGAAGAATTAGAAACCATGTTACAAGAATATCCTGGCACAATACTTTTCATTAGCCATGACCGTGCCTTTATTCGCTCTGTTGCAGACCATATTCTACAAATAGATGAGAGTACACCAAGAATCTTCGACGGTAATTACGAGCAATACACAAAAAGAACCACCGGAGATTCTGTAAACGTTACTGAGCAAGAATTGTTACGATTACAAACAAAATTAACAGAAGTCATCGGCCGGATTTCCATTCCAAATCATCACGATGACATCACATCTCTCGAACAAGAATACGCAAAATTATTAACTCAAATTCAAAAATGTAAAGAAGCGCTCTGATGTCTTCCCTATATATCGACGGGGCCTTCCACATTTCCCAAGAAATATTGAAACTTCGACATACAAAGTAAAAAGCCGTGCATCAGCACGGCTTTTACTTTAAATACGGACAGCAGTCCCGCTCACCGCAACCATTAACATACCTTCGCGAACTACTTCGTAATCCACGTCAATACCAACAATTGCATTTGCATTTTTTTGTCTTGCGAAAGTTTTCATCTCTTCCATTGCGATGTCGCGCGCTTCTTTTAATTTACTTTCATAAGCGCCAGCACGACCGCCGACAACGTCACGAACAGAAGCGAAAAGGTCACGAACGATATTCGCGCCCATAATCGCTTCTCCATTGACAATATCAATATACTCAATAATTTCTTTTCCTTGAATTGTAGACGTTGTTGTTACAATCATACTTTATAGCCTCCCATATGAGATTTTTACCTACTTATGGTGCACTAATTCAGTACAAATTATATTTACGAACTAAACTGAGCTTCGTATAACCTACTGTATCCTCCACCTTGCTCAATTAATTCATTATGTGAACCTTGTTCTGCAATGCCATCTTTATTTACAACGACGATGCGATCTGCATTTTTAATCGTTGCAAGTCTGTGAGCGATAACTAGCGTTGTGCGACCGACAGCTAATTCAGCAAGCGATTTTTGAATCGCAAGTTCTGTCTCTGTATCTAGTGCAGAAGTTGCTTCATCCAATATTAAAATTGGTGGGTTTTTCAAGAACATACGAGCAATAGCTAGACGCTGCTTTTGTCCACCTGAAAGTTTCACGCCGCGCTCACCGATAACAGTATCTAAACCTTCCGGCTGTGAGTAAATTAAATCTTCTAACTGCGCACGTTTTACTGCCTGCCAAATTTCAGGCTCTGATGCCTTTAAATTTCCGTAAGCGATATTTTCACGAATTGTTCCTGAAAATAAGAACACGTCTTGCTGCACAATTCCAATTTGCTTACGAAGTGAAGATAATGTCATATCTTTCGTATCAATCCCATCAATTTGAATTGATCCAGATGATTGCTCATAAAAACGTGGTAATAGGCTACATAACGTCGTTTTCCCAGCTCCTGATGGTCCAACGAACGCAACCGTTTCACCTGCATGTATTTTCAAACTAATGTCATTTAAAATTGGTTCTTTATTTTCATATCCGAACGTAATGTTGTTATATTGAATATCACCATGTACATGTTTAACTTCCATTGCATCTTTAGAGTCTACAATGTCAGGCTCTGTTTCAAGAAGCTCTACATACCTTTTAAAACCAGCGATTCCCTTCGGATAGCTTTCGATTACCGCGTTAATTTTTTCAATTGGGCGGAAGAAAATATTCGTTAATAGAACGAATCCGATAAATCCACCGTACGTTAATTCTCCTTGCAGAACAAACCATGTACCGCATATTAAGACGAAGAGCGTTACGAGCCGCATGAGCATATAACTAATCGATGAATTTAACGCCATAATTTTATACGCCATTAATTTCGTTGTACGGAAACGAGCGTTGTTGACAGCAAATTGCTCTTTCTCAAACTTTTCATTTCCGAATGCTTGCACAACACGAATTCCCCCAACATTGTTCTCAATGCATGCATTAAAATCAGCAACGTCTGAGAATAAACGTCTAAATGTACCTGTCATTTTTTTATTGAAGTAAAGTGCTAACCATAATAGGAATGGAATGACGAAGAACGTTAATAACGCTAACTTCCAGTTAATCATCATCATAAATGAAAATGCCCCAACTAAAGTCATTACGGCGATAAATAAATCTTCCGGTCCATGATGAGCAATTTCCCCAATTTCCATTAAATCGTTTGTAAGGCGGGAAATTAAATGACCTGTTTTATTATTGTCAAAAAATCTGAATGATAGCTTTTGAATATGATCAAATAATTTCTGCCTCATATCTGTTTCAATGTTAACACCAAGCATATGTCCCCAATATGTAACGACATATTGTAAGCCTGCATTTAACATATAAACTGCGAGTAAACCGAAACAAGCCCATAAAATAAGCGTCCAGTTTTGCCCTGGCAATAACTTATCAATAAATTGATTTACGATAAGCGGGAAGCCGAGTTCTAATAATCCTGCGACAACCGCACAAGAAAAGTCGAGTATAAATAAACCTTTATACGGTTTATAGTACGAGAAAAATTTACGCAGCATATCTTACCTCCATTTTCCAAAATTAAAAAGACTCCCTAAATGATAACCATTATCAAATAATTATTCAAGTTATCCGTCTATGAAACTGAAAATAAGCTTTGCGATAGTTGTCGTTTTTTGCTGGAAAGTCGATATATTTGCAAAATCGCCGATATATTTGCAAAATCGCCGATATATTTCAAGTTGCGCTGATATATTCGGATAATCGCCGATATAAATTTCATTTACTAACTATCCTCCCCCCAAAAACAAAAAAGGTATCACCACAAGGTGATACCTTTCCTTCTATTACATCGCTTCCGAATCCCACTCGTGCTCCTGCTCAACGAATACAATACCTAATTCGTGATGCCCACCAGCATATAATGCAGTTTGTGCAAGACGAAGCTCACCATTTGTATCTAATACTTCTAATTTACAAAATGCTCCTGTCGTCTTCGTTTGAAGCGCATCATAAAATTCCTCGGCGCTTTTTGGAATGACTCCATTTACTTTCGTAATAATTTCTCCAGGCAGTAATTTTAGTTCTGCTCCAATTGTATTTGGAATTGTATCTAGTACAACGAGCCCATCATTGCGTGCAGCAAAATATGCTGGTCTTGTTTCATCGGCAATTTTCTCTTGCATCGAAATTGTGAAACGCCCAAGCATTGCGACTCCCATCGCGATAATTGCAAGTACGTGCCACCAATAACTTGCGATTCCTAAAACGAGCACAAGTCCTGCTAATCCATAAACACGTCTTCCTGTAAATAATAAAGCTTCCGTCGGCTCATAACTTTTAATCTTTCTCATAAATCCAATTAAAAATGGAACGAGGAATAGAGAATATGTATTTGAACCGATTGAAACGACAGGCCACCATGAAATAAACTGCGTTACCGCATCACCCGGTACAAGAATAAAAATAGGAACGATCCATAAACGCTTTGATTCGTGTAAACCAATCTTTAATCCACGCTTCCCCTTCCTAATCCTCGGCGTCGAATATCCTACTGCGTTTTTAGAAATCAATAAGCCTTCTACAATAAGCATAACGCCTAGTAAAATAACAAGGGATACAATGGTACTCTCTTCACCTTCTCGAAGCTGTAAAAAGGAAACTGGTAGCTTAGAAGATAATAGAACACATACAATCGCAATGCTAAATGTATAAGCCGCCGATAAATATCGATACATAGCCGTTAATCCAAATAGTAACGTCCAAATTAAAATGGCCCATAAGCTCGCTTTAGAAACAACAAGTCCAAGCCCAATCGTAACAATAGATACTACTAATCCGTATCCAATCCCTGCAAATAGAGAGGTTCGCAGTTCAAACCAAATATCATAAACTTTAAAAGAAAAATCTTTTCGTTCTCTTAACATACGTAAGTATCCAACGAAGATACTACTTATTACAAATATATAGACAGCAGGGTGTAAGAAAAAACGTCCAACTGCCCGCATTATTTCAAAAATCCACGCCTCCATGAACTCATTCACCACCATTTATATCATTCTTTCTTTTTATATTATCATAACTAAACAAACGTTTGTTTAACACAAAAAAATACAGGCAGCAAACTGCCTGTATTTCTTCTTATTTTGCCATTAATTTTAATGCTGACTGTAATTGTAGATCATTTTCTCCAGAACGAATTTTTTCGATAATTTTAGTTTGAATCGCTTCAGCTGTCTTTTTATCAAGCTGTCCTGTCGCTTCCATCTCATTTGCATTTTGGAATGCTTTCAGAGCCGATTCTGTCTCTTTACTAAAGTATCCATCTTCACGACCTGGTACATACCCTAAGCTCTTAAGCATTTCTTGAGCATGTTTTACTTGTACATCATTTGAATTGTATGAAAGTGTTTTTTCAATTTGAATTGGTGTCGCATGATAATAATTTGGTTGCTTCACTTCTACTGTTGGCGCGATTCCTTTTTTATGAATCCAGTTCCCATCCGGTGTTAACCATTTAAACATCGTTAATTTAATGTTGCTGCCGTCTTTAAATGGAACAGCTTGCTGGACAGTACCTTTACCAAATGTCTTTTCACCAATTAAATCGTATCCTTCTCCTTCTTTTAGCGCACCCGCTAAAATCTCTGAAGCAGAAGCACTTCCATTATCAATTAATACTGAAATTGGATATGGTTTTCTCTCTTTCAGTTCCGTAGAGAATTTCTTCTTCTCACCATTTCGCTGCTCTACTTGTAGCATCGGCTTTTTATTCGTCATAATTTCCCCTAGTATATCTTCTACACTATTTAAATAGCCACCAGGATTACCACGCACGTCAATAACTAAGCCTTTTATATTTTTCTTCTCTAACTCTTTTAACTGATCCTTAAATTCTTTCGCTGTATTTTCAGCAAAAGAAGTGATTTGCATATAACCGATATCTTTTCCACTCTCTTGCTTCACAGAACTAAATACTGTAAAGATTGGAATCTTTTCACGCTTAATTTTAAATACGATCGGATCAGTTACTCCCGCACGTTTAATTTCAATTGCGACAGTCGTTCCCTTTTTACCACGAATTTTTAATACTGCTTCTTCACGTGATAAGTCTTTCACACTGTTTCCATCTACAGATAAAATTTGGTCATTCGGTTTAATTCCTATCTTTTCTGCTGGTGAACCTTTAATTGGCGATACGATAATAAGCTTACCGTCCGTCTTGTTCACCTCAGCCCCAATCCCCTCTAATTCGGGATCAAGCGATTCACTAAACTGTTTGGCTGTTTCTTTATCCATATACGTGGAATAAGGGTCCTTCAGCGTAGACAACATACCTTGTATTGCACCTTCAACTAACTTTTCATCTTTCACGTCTTCCACATAACGTGAATCAATTAGTGCATACGCCTCATTAATTTTTGCCAAATTCCCTTGCGCAGTGCTAGCATTCCCACTCGAAATTGTTTGCGTTACTTCTGATGGGTTAACCCCAAATACAGACATGCCTGCAAACATTCCGCCAGCACCAATTAAAAATGCAACAACCATTCCAATAATTGCAACTCTACGTTTCAATGCGGAATTCCCCTTTCCAAAACACACAGGTGGTGTAGCAAAAGGCATCACACAGTGTGTGATGCCTTTACCTATTTCTACTATATGATAAGCTTGTACGAATTATGTTTGCAACTTTTTATACTTTTAAGAAGCGACGAATTGACATTACACTTCCCCACATACCGATTAAAGCACCGATTAACACTAGTAAACCAGCTAATTGGAATACGAACGGACTGTATGGTAGAAGCTCGAAAATTGTTCCGCCAAGTTTTTCGTTAAACACACCTTGCAACGAATTATACGTAATTAGAATTAGGCCAATTGGAATAATTGATCCTAATACTCCTAAGAATAATCCCTCTAGCAAGAATGGCCAACGAATAAACCAGTTTGTTGCACCAACAAGTTTCATAATTTCAATTTCTGTACTACGAGCATAAATTGTAATTTTAATTGTATTAGAGATTAAGAACATCGCTGTGAATAAAAGACCAGCAATTAACGCAATCCCAATGTTACGACCAGTTTTTACAGTATCAAATAATCGTTCAACTTGCCCTTTTCCGTACTGAACATTACTAACAAACTGCATTTTTTCAACTTTCTTCGCGATTGTCGCTGTATCGGTTGGTTCTTTTGCTTTTACAATGAATACGTTTTTAAGTGGGTTATCTTGTTCAAATAACTCAAACGTTTTTCCACTATCACCTAAGCTTTTAATTAAACGTTTTAACTCTTCTTCTTTAGAAGAATATTTAATAGAATCTACTTTTGCAATCTTACTCATATCTTCTTCTAATTTCTTTTGATCCGCTTCTTTTGCAGCTGGATCAATGTGTACACGAATCTCTACATCTTGCTCTACTTTCGTCGCAAAATGGTTCATATTCATAATCGCTGTTAAAAAGACACCTACAAGTAATAATGTAACTGTTACTGCACTAACAGAAGCAAATGTCATCCATCCGTTACGTGATAGATTCTTTACACCTTCTCGCAAATGTCGACTAAGGGTCTTAGCCTTCATATCCGTATCCTCCCTCAATCTCATCTCGAACAATTTTTCCGCCTTCAATCGCGATTACACGATGACGGATTGTATTTACGATATCTGCATTATGCGTCGCCATAACGATCGTTGTGCCGCGCTCATTAATGCGAGTAAAAATATTCATAATATCAAGAGCTGTTTCAATATCTAAGTTACCTGTTGGCTCATCGGCAATTACAACCTTTGGTCTATTTACAATTGCTCTTGCAATAGCCACACGTTGTTGCTCCCCACCTGAAAGCTCACTTGGAAGTGCGTCTGCACGATCTTCAAGGCCTACAAGACCTAGAACTTCTGTTACACGCTCACGAATTGCATCCGGTTCTTCTTCAATTACTTCTAAAGCAAACGAAACATTCTCATATACCGTTAATTTAGGCAGCAATTTGAAATCTTGGAAAATTACACCTAATTGACGACGAAAATACGGAACGTCTCTTTCTGCCAATGTTTCGATAGTAAGTCCATTTACATTAATAGATCCTGTAGATGGTTTCTCTTCACGATACATCATTTTAATAAATGTAGATTTCCCGGCTCCACTCGGTCCAACTACGTATACGAATTCACCTTGTTTAATGTTAACTGTAAGACCAGCAATGGCTTTCATACCATTCGGGTACTCCTTATAAACATTCGTCATTTTTATCATTATTTATCACCCAATACTTAATGATTTTTTTCGAAATACTTTTCTGTACATCTGAAAATAAAAGACATCCTTCATTTTCATTTAGTCATCCTTGTTGAAGGTAGTTTACTTATGCTTTCTCATAAGCAATACCACTCTATGTAATATATTTCAGCAAAATTCTACAAACCCCATTGTAACATCAAACGGTTTCCAATTTGGATACATTTTTGTTACAGTTATGTTACATACCAGAAAAAAGGAAAACGAGCTGACTATATTATCAACTCGCCCATTTCACCTTTTTATTTATGTTCAGCTAACCATGCAGATACTTTTTTCGCATCTTCACCTTGAATAAGTCCTGGTGACATTGAACCACGGCCTTTTTTAATAATCTCTTCGATATCTGCAGCGTCGTACTTACCGCCTACTTTTCTTAAATCAGGTCCAGTTGCCCCTGATAAATCTGTTGCGTGACATCCCGCACAACTTCTTTGGAAAATTTGTTCTGCGCTGTCTGTGCTTGCAGACTGTTTCGAAGACTTACTCTCTTCTTTATTTCCGCATGCTCCTAAAGCAAAAACAACCGATGTCCCTAGCGCAATAGCCAACAATTTCTTTTTCACTTCTATCGCTCCCCATTGTTGATATTCTTTTTATTCCTAACACACTCATTTTCATTATAAGCATTATCTTTATATAGAAAAACTAAGGTGTATTTCATATTCCTCAAAAATACAGTGAGAACCTTGATAAAATAAAGCTTTCATAAGTTGTTTCAATTCTGTGAACAACTTAAAAAACTTCTATAAAGTATCCTTTTTAAAAGGAAAATTAGAAAAGTTCTATATAAATCTTTACCCTATTACCGCTCTATTTTACTATTCTCTACTTTTTACAAAACAATATACAGCATTGTAATCTACATATAATCCCATCAAAAAGAGAAGTTGTCGTTTCCAACTTCTCTTCCTCTTTACTTCATCTATAAAAATAGAATCAAATTCTTTATATCCTCTATTGTCCTCAGCATGCGCCAACAATTTCGTTGGCTTTTTTTCGCTTATTAGATACGAGAACGTAAGTAAGCATCAATAAATGGATCAATCTCTCCATCCATAACAGCTTGTACGTTACCAACCTCCGTATTTGTACGATGGTCTTTTACAAGAGAATACGGGTGGAATACGTAAGAACGGATTTGGCTACCCCATCCGATTTCTTTTTGCTCTCCGCGAATTTCATCTAATTCTGCTTGTTGCTCTTCTAGTTTCTTTTGATATAATTTCGCTTTTAACATTTTCATCGCATGCTCACGGTTTTTAATTTGAGAACGCTCCGACTGACATGTTACAACCGTATTTGTCGGTGTATGTGTAATACGAACTGCTGAATCTGTCGTATTTACGTGCTGCCCACCAGCTCCACTTGCTCGGTACGTATCAATTTTTAAGTCTTCTGTACGTACTTCGATTTCAACTTCATCATTGAACTCTGGTACAACTTCACAAGATACGAACGATGTATGACGGCGCCCTGAAGAATCGAATGGTGAAATACGTACAAGACGATGTACACCTTTCTCTGCTTTTAAGTAACCGTAAGCGTTATGACCTTTAATTAATAAAGTTACACTCTTAATACCAGCTTCATCACCTGGTAAATAATCAACCGTTTCTACTTTGAATCCGCGTTTTTCAGCCCAGCGTGTGTACATACGTAATAACATAGAACCCCAGTCTTGTGACTCAGTTCCACCTGCACCTGGATGTAATTCTAAAATCGCATTATTTTTATCATAAGGATCACTTAATAGTAACTGAAGCTCATACTCATTCATTTCTTGAATTAAGCCTTTTACTTCTGATTCTAATTCCTCATGTAAATCTTCATCATACTCTTCTTTTAAAAGCTCATGCGTGATTTCTAAATTTTCGAACGTCTCATCTAACTGACGGAACTTTCCAACCATATCTTTTAACGCATTCGCTTCATTAATTACAGCTTGTGCGCCTTGTTGGTCATCCCAAAATCCTGCGCCCATCATTTTTTCTTCTAATTCTGCAATTTGTTTCTCCTTAGTAGGGAGGTCAAAGAGACCCCCTAAAAGCCGCTAATCGCTTAGCCATTTTCTCTAATTCCTGTCTAATTTCTACTAATTCCATTTCCTTCACCTCTATGTAATTGCTATTACTTTCGTATGAAAACAAGGGAAACTCTCTCCACTTATTACGGAGAGAGTTTAATCCTTCTTAATTATACATTTTTGATATAAAAGTTTGCAAAACAGCCAAAGCTACCGTCCTATATTACTGAACGATACCACAGCAGTTTTTATATTTTTTACCGCTACCACATTTACATAAATCGTTGCGGCCCACTTGGTCACCTTTTACAACTGGCTTTTTCTTTGCTTCTTCGCCATCGCTAGAAGGATGAACAGCTTCACCTTGAACAACTTCTTGACGTTCTAAGTTTTGTTCAATTTCAGCTTTCATAATGTAACGAGAAATTTCCTCTTCAATAGAGGCAACCATTGACTCGAACATCGCGAATCCTTCCATTTGGTACTCACGAAGTGGATCGATTTGACCGTAAGCACGTAAATGAATACCTTCACGAAGGTGATCCATCGCATCAATATGCTCTGTCCATTTCGTATCTACAACGCGGAATACAACAACCTTCTCAAACTCACGCATTTGCTCTTCTGGCATAAGCTTTTCTTTTTCATTGTATCGCTCTATTAATTTCGCGATAATCGGTTCGCTCATTTCCTCAGGAGCAAGGCGACGTAATTCTTCTTCTTTTACATCTCCGTCTTGAAGAAGGTTTGTATTTAAGTAGTCAACAAGACCTTTAATGTTCCAATCTTCTTCAATTTCCTCTTGTGTATGAAGGGCAACAGCACGTTCTACTGTAGATTTCATCATACCTTCAATAATGCCGCGTAAGTTGTCAGACTCCATTACCTCTTGACGCTGTTTGTAAATAACTTCACGTTGTTGACGAAGTACATCATCATATTGCAGTAACTGCTTACGTGCATCATAGTTATTTCCTTCAACACGTTTTTGTGCAGATTCTACCGCACGAGAAACCATTTTACTTTCAATCGGCTGAGAATCATCCATACCAAGGCGGTCCATCATTGCTTTCATATTATCTGAACCAAATCGGCGCATTAATTCATCTTCCATCGATAAGTAGAACTGCGTAACACCAGGGTCCCCTTGACGACCAGCACGACCACGTAACTGATTATCAATACGACGACTTTCGTGACGCTCTGTACCGATAACTGCTAAACCAACGTTTTTCACATCGTCTCCAAGCTTAATATCTGTACCACGACCTGCCATGTTCGTCGCGATTGTTACAGCACCTTTCATACCAGCCTCTGCAATGATATCTGCTTCACGAGCATGGTTTTTCGCATTTAAGATGTTATGACGTACACCTTTACGCGTTAACATTTTTGAAATAAGCTCTGAAGTTTCAATTGCAACTGTACCTACAAGAACAGGTTGTCCTTTTTTATGACGATTTACAATATCCTCAACAACAGCATTGAACTTACCTTCCATTGATTTAAAGATTAAATCGGCACGATCATCACGAATAATCGGTTTGTTGGTCGGAATTACAATAACGTTCATATTGTAAATGTTACGGAATTCCTCTTCCTCTGTTTTCGCTGTACCAGTCATACCAGATAATTTTTCATACATACGGAAGTAGTTCTGGAATGTAATTGTTGCAAGCGTCATGCTTTCATTTTGAATTTCTACACCTTCTTTTGCTTCAATCGCTTGGTGTAATCCTTCGCTATAACGACGACCTTTCATAAGACGACCAGTGAATTGGTCTACAATTACGATTTCGCCTTCTTGTACAACATAATCTGTATCACGGTGCATAACAACGTGTGCACGAAGTCCCTGATTAATATGGTGAAGAAGTGCTACATGTTTTAAATCGAATAAGTTTTCAATATGGAAAGCTTTCTCTGCTTTCGTAATACCATCTTCTGTTAGCATTACATTTTTCGTTTTCACATCAAATGAATAATCTTTTTCATTTTCTAACGTACGAACAAATGCATTTGCAAACATGTATAGCTCTGTTGATTTTTGAGCTTGTCCTGAAATAATAAGCGGCGTACGTGCTTCATCGACTAAAATAGAATCGACTTCATCGATAATAGCAAAGTGAAGTGGACGTTGAACGCACTGCTCTTTATATAAAACCATGTTATCACGTAAGTAATCGAATCCAAGCTCATTATTTGTGCTATACGTAATATCAGCAGCATAAGCCTCTTGTTTCTCTTCCCGTGACATACTATTTAAGTTAATTCCTACCGTTAAGCCAAGGAACTCATGAAGTTGTCCCATTTCGCTCGCATCACGTTGTGCTAAATATTCATTGACTGTAACAACATGAACACCTTTTCCTGTTAAAGCATTTAAATATACAGGTAATGTAGATGTTAACGTTTTACCTTCACCCGTTTTCATCTCAGAAATATTCCCTTCATGTAAGGCAATACCACCCATTAACTGTACGCCATATGGACGCATTCCAAGAACACGAGTTGCCGCTTCGCGAACAACCGCGAAAGCTTCAGGTAGTAGATCATCTACTGTTTCACCTTTTGTTAGACGTTCTTTAAATTCAAGCGTCTTTCCTTTTAATTGTTCATCAGTTAGTGGCTTAATAGATGACTCTAATGCATCAATTTGCTCAACTGTTTTCTGCATACGTTTAATTTGGCGTTGATTTACATCAAACACCTTTTTTAAAATACCGATCATAGGAAATACGCTCCTCTTTTTATTAAAATAAAACTTCCGATTGTTTTTCTTTTTCTCTATTACAATCAGTCGTTATAAAAATCAAATGTATGTTATGCCAATTTTTCTCCTAATTAAAAAAACTAAAATGTATATACCTAATGATAATTGTAACACTTGTCTTATAACTATGACAACAATCGGCAAGATGTCGGGCCTTATATTCAAAAAAAGTTTTTATTTCATTTGTTACGTTCCTTTTCTCTGTCTCGCTATTTCAATTTCACGTTACAAATTTCGTATTCAATCTAAGTCATATTCTTTCAAGTTTCCTTTTAAAGAATATGACTACCAGAAATTCCTTAATAAAATCTAAATCAACAATTACAAAAAGCCGGAAACTTTGCAGGTGCAGCATCCATAGATACTTACACCTACAAAAAAACTCCGACTTTAAAAGATATTGTTATGTTGCAAGATCTACAAACACCATTAAAATATAGCTGTATCAATCATAAATTTTATTAATTTATCGGTATTTCTAATTCATGATATTTCCCTTTCTTATCCTTTATACAAGAAATGAATTTCACTTTAGTTGATTCATTTGAAAAGTTTTTATAATTTTTATAAGGGTCATCTCCTATAAAATAATTTGTCCCTATATACCCTCGTACTGTTTTACCAGCAGGTATTACAGGATCAAACTGATATTTTTTAGGTAATTCCATTGAATAAGGGATTAAATTATAAAACTCACCTATTTTAGAATAAAACATTGTATCGGAAATAGACTTATTACTAAGCAAGTTAATATCTCGATTTGTTGTATTTGTAATATCTAAAGGTAAAACATACGTCACTACTTCACGGTCTTCATAGGGATCATAAACTTTTGTAGGATCAAGAGGATTGAGTGCATGAAACGTAACTCCTTGCCCATCTTCAAAAGTTCTATTAGATAAAAACTCATCTTTTACCACTTTATAAGATTCATTATTAAGATTTAATGTTTTAAATCTTAATAGACTAGCAAATATACATAGCAACAGACATAATCCAATACTTATTAAGATATGTTTTCTCGTCACTCTTAATCTACCAACTTTCCATTATTAACATGTACAATACGATCTACCATTTCATTATCTAGAACATGCACATCATGACTGGCTACAACAATAGTCGTTCCCTTGGCTTTTTCTACTTTCAAAATATCTAAAACATCTTTTATCCCATCACTATCTAAAGCATTAGTTGGCTCGTCTAATAACAGTAATTTTGGTTGTTCCATTAAAGCTTGCGCTATCCCTAAACGTTGTTTCATACCTAAAGAGTATCTTTTATACTTTCTCTTATCTGTTTTATCAAGTCCAACCCTTTGAATAATATTATAAATCTCCTCATCGGAGATTTTATTGTTAATCGATGATAAAAATTTCAAATTCTGAAAACCAGTATACCCTGGAATAAAACTTGGATATTCAATCAATATTCCCATAGAATCAGGAAATTGCTTTTGTTTTCCAATTATTTCATTATCTATATAAACAACTCCAGAATTCAAGCGCATTAACCCTGATATAGCGCGTAAAATCATCGTTTTACCAGAGCCATTATGCCCCTTCAAAACTAAAAATTCGCCTTTTTTTACTGACAAACTAATATTATCTAACACAATATTTCCTTTTAATCTTTTCGTCATACATTCACATTTAATATAATTGTCCATAAATTATTCACCTATCACATCTAGTTTTTTAAAACAAAAACTACCTAATAAAATCATTACAACAACAATTACTACTCCTATTAAAAGTAAATCATTATATTGAATAGATTGATTATTACCTAAAGTCAATTGAATTGAACTGTGATCAACAAAATACCAACGATTTGGCATAACAAAAGAGCCTAAAAAATAAATACTATGAAAGAAAATAGACAAAAATAGGTACAACAACATTAGTACAAAAACAATAGTTATCGGTATATAAAAAGTTAAAAACTCAAAAATCAAAGCTAATAAAAAGCTTATAATTATTTGAATTAGCATAGTACCTAATATCTTATAAGGAAATTGACTATATAAATTCAAAAAATTATACTCGCCTAAAGAAAGCAAATAGTAAGCGCTAAACCAAATAAAATACATACCAATCCAAATAATAATTATATAAAAAAACAAAGATAATATTTTCGTTAACCACAGAAAATGCTTCTTCTTAACACGAGGAAATAAATAAACACCATTCTGTTGAATATCTGAAAAAGCAAAATTTCCTACAAGCAACAAAGGAGTGATTTGAAAGAATATCCAATAAAAAGGGATAGAAAATCGCCCCTCCTTATAAAAATAAGATAAATCCACAAAGTCTACTCCATGAAAAAATCGATAAAAGGTAACATCTACTAATACAGATTCTTTACCATTACTAAGAGGCTGATTGTATAAAAAAGCAATTGCAATAATAGCGTAAATTAAGAATAAAAAAACCATTATCTTGATGGAATCTCGAAACCTTACATATAAATCTCTTTTTAACAAATAATATAAGATCATAATGTAAACTAGACCACCTCTGTCTCATCATTCATAGAAATATAACTTTTTTTAGATAAAATCCATACACTTATAAAAAAGATAAAAAAACAGCCAAATAAGCGTATAAATAAACCAGTAGCATCTTCAAAGACATTTATATAAAAAGCATTTGTAAATAAAAATCCATGTAATATAAATCTATCTAATAAAACAGCAGTAATCATACATATTATTACAAGTAAACTAGGTAAAAATAATTGCAATAAAGCACTTATCATACATATAAAAACACTCGCAAATAATTGAATGCAAAATAATAATGGATAATTTACATCAACACTAGTTACAGCCATCATAGTTGACATCAAAAACAACTGTAAAATCATACTCCCAGCAAAAAAGTAAACAAAAACGAATAATTTTAAATAATATATAGAAACTAATTTCAATGCATTATTCACTCTGTAAACAACATAAATACTAAAAAAGTTCGACATAGAATATACAGAAAAAACAATTGTTAAAGGAATAAATATAGTCGACAAATTATACAACGACATAACCTTATACAAAGCTTCCAATTCGTTCATTTGCTCTTTTATAATTCCGGTTTCAAAATAATTGAACAAACAACCAATGATACTGACATTAAGTAAAAAGAGAATACTTAACCAAACATATTTCATCCTTATAGTTTCTTTCATAACATTATAAAAGAACATGCTTCCTACTCCCCCGTAAATAAAGAACTACAGAACAAAACCAAATACATAACAGTACACTAAGAAAAATTTGTAATTCAAAAAAGCCAAAATCTTTAATTAAATAATCTTTAGGATTGAGAATCCCTTTTCCAATACCAAGCCAAAAAATATGTAAAATAAATGGAACTAAATAAATAAAATAAACTCGTTTTATAAAAAACGAAACTGATAAAGCTAAACTCGAAAAAACCGCACCGTATAAACCATTTAAAAATACATACATTAGAAAATATAAAGTAGGGTACTTATAATAAACTATATGAAATTGAGCTGTTGGCGAAACAGTAGAAGCCATATAATTTAATATTGGATGCGGAGCAACTGTTGGATAAGTCATCACATATAAATAAAAATTAAATAGTAAAGGGACACTTATAATAAAAAAAGATACAATAAAATTAATAAAATAAAGCAGCTTAAAATAATAACATGTTCCCATCTTAGAAATAACAGGATAAATAAATCCATAATTTTTATCAATTCTATAAATCCCTGCTACAGCCATTGCGGAAAGCATAGGAAATATAAGTAAATAAAACTCACTATAAAACGATAATCTATTAAAATATAAAATATTAGATAAATATGGGGATACCTTTATAATCCCAGCATCGTTAAATCCTTTAGTTGTCACAAACATAGCAATATATTGAGCAATAACAATTACTAACATAATAAATAAAGACAACCAAAACATCCTACCTTTTAAAATCCTTCCTAAAAAGTAACTCATCTATAGCTCCTCCATAAACCATTAAATTTAAATCTTTTTTAATATGAACAATTGATCCGCAACACCATAACATTTCTTTTCTTTATTTAACCAAATGTAACGAAAAGAAACATTTGCTCTCTCTCCTTCAAATTTAGGAAACTCAACTTCATACTGATAAACATCATTTGTGCCTTTTCTTTTTACACTCTTAACTTCTTGTTTCCACTGAATTACTTCTCCATCAGTTTGTTCAATCCGTCCCAAGAGATACGTTGGTTTTTTCTTATTCGTAACACCCGTCAAAAAAACATAATAATTTTCTGGTATAACTCCTAATTTCAATTTTTTATTTGAAAGCTTATCCTCTATTAAACTATCATTTTTTTCTATTTGTCCTTGAAAGAAATCATCACCATTTTCACTTTCCAAAAACACTTGTTCAAAAATAGTATTTTTGTTAATTCCTTTTAATTCAATACTTTTCAAATTATCTTTTTCCGTTAAAGTATCTTCAATATGTACAATAGGTTCATCTACTTTCTTTTGACAAGAAACTAAGAAACTAGTACTCAATATAAAAAAACAAACTAAAATATTTTTTGAAATAAACCTCATTACAGCTCCTCCTATTTTAAAAATGAAATAACAGGAAAAGTCGTATAATCCGGATTTGAAACTATACGACTTTTTCTAGCACTATAAAATAAATAATTTCAATTTATAATTTCTAAATCAATATTCAATGTAAGGTCCACTAGGTCTTACACTATCAGGACTCCAAGCAGTAGGATAAGCATTATTTTCTCTAGAATAACCACCAAATCTCACAGGCACATTTTTCCCATGGTTTTCATATGCATAATTTTGAAAAAGATATGTTCTACCTGGTATCACTGTTCCTTCATGCTTACCTGAAACATTTACCCATTTTCTATCTTCTGCATTTTTATTTTTATCTGCTTCTGTCCAAACATTGAAAGAACCTCCGCCCTTCTCACTGCTCTTCACACGCATATACATAGAGGTAGGCGTCTCTTTAGGACGTGCATTAGTATAATCATATGGACTCCAAAGTCTAAAGGTAAAATTCACATGGTCATCCCTTGTACTAGCCTTAGCCGGTTCGGTTAAAGCGAAAGTACTAGCTAAAATACCTAACGATAAAACAGATCCAAACATAAAACGACTTTTTTTCTTAATGCTCACTAAAAGCACCTCCGATAATTTGTAGCATTATATTGATTGTATTTTTCCACTGAATGAATAAAATCAATATAATACAATATTATGGTAACAACACCTCAACACACCTTCAATGGATTTCAGAATATTTAATATTACTTTTACACTTGCGAACATTTCGTTAAATTTTTAAAAACAATACTATATCCCTAGCAAAGAATTACTTGTAAAGTTAGCTACATTCCTATGCTTGTTCCAAATAATAAAGAGTAACTCACCTCTCTAAGTTTCGAATTTTCTCCTGCTGTTTTGAGGAAATACCGCCTAAAAATCACTTCTTAATGAAATCGGCTACTTATAAAACTTTTTTAACCTTGCTGCGAAAAATACAAAAAAAGCGCAGCCATTTCGGCTGCGCTTTCGAATTATTATTTAGTTTCGATTAAACCGTATTTCCCATCTTTACGGCCATATACAACATTAGTTTCGTTTGTATCAGCATTTGTGAAGACGAAGAAATTATGTCCTAGCATATCCATTTGTAGGATTGCCTCTTCAACGTCCATCGGTTTTAAATCGAATCGTTTTGTACGTACAAGTTCTAATTCATCTTCTTCTACCTCATCCAAAACAGCTACTGCTTCTGGAAGGATAAAGTTCGTTTTCATAGAACCTTTCTCACGTAACTTACGATTGACTTTTGTTTTATGTTTACGAATTTGTCGCTCAATTTTATCAACTACTAAATCGATAGCAGCGTACATATCGCTATTAGTTTCTTCTGCACGAAGTAATAAATCAGTAAATGGTATTGTTACTTCGACACGTTGCTTGTCAGAGTATACTTTTAAATTAACTTTAATCTCTGGGAATGTATCAAAATAACGCTCTAACTTACTTAGTTTTTTCTCTACATATTCCTTTAATGCTGGAGTTACTTCAATATTTTCACCACGAATGTTGAATTTCATAGATGAATTCCTCCTTTCAAGCCTATGTATTATAATTTCGACATTGGCTTAAAAACTCCTTCTAACTTTTTTAAAAAAATTAGTGGAATTGCGATTTTTTTATCGTTTTTTGTTGAAATGAAAAGATGCATCGTTTCTATCTTTATTTTATCCTATTAACATCGTGAATAACGAATATTTCTGTGGACAATTCGTTACAGAAAAGAAACAACTTTTTGACAACTTATCCTATAACAAAAACCCCTTGCGAAAAACAAGAGGTTCTACTATATATAACGTTGCCACAAATGCAGCTTTCTCTTCCAAAAACAATATACCCTACAGTTTCACAACATTAGCTGCTTGTGGTCCACGTGCTCCATCTACAATGTCAAACTCTACTTGTTGCCCTTCTTCTAATGACTTATATCCATCTTGTTGAATAGCAGAAAAATGGACAAATACATCGTCACCATCTTCACGCTCAATAAACCCAAATCCCTTTTCTGCATTGAACCATTTCACTCTTCCTTGCATGTTCATTCCATTCCCTTCACTCTAAAAATCAGGGCATTCGCCCCATATTTTGACTATAACGAATGACAACATATGAAGTCAAAGAAGACTTATCGCCTTTTTATTATCCCTTTCGACACTTCCATATTAACTTCTACAAAGTGTCAAACTAGATACTTCCCTTGCCCCTCTTTCATATAACAAACTTCCGATTTGCCTAACTGTAATCCCTGTCGTATACACGTCATCAACGAGTAAAATATGTTGCCCAGAAAACATCTCTTCTCCCTGAAAATAAAAAGGATTGCTTCCTGACACCCTTTCTTTACGTGTCTTCTTACTTTGCTTTTCTGTTTCCCTTCTTCTTAATGATGGATAAGAAATTTTGACAGGCAAACAAGTTGCTAATAACTCAGCTTGATTAAAACCACGTTCAATTTCCCTTTCCTTACTAAGCGGAACAGCGATAACGGTTGAAACATTGGCAAAATACTTTTGAAATAAACTTCGAAAAGGACGATAAAAAATGTGCACTAACTCTGCATCCCCCCGAAACTTAAACTGTGCTACTATTTCTTTCATCTCATCATCATACATATATAACGAACGGTTTTTAAAAGAACGATACTTCTCCTCTTTCGTCCACCTTATACAATCTATACAAATACCGTCTTCTTGAAATGAGGCAGGAACAAATTCTAAAGGTCGCCCGCACTCCATGCAAATTTCTCCTATAATATAGGAAAGTTTCTGCTCACATCTATCACATATATATTTTCTATGACACTTTACAAAAAAAGTGTACCAACTAATCTTTTCTACAAAACACTCATCACAAAGTAAACAATGCATTAATCGATCAATCCTTGTTCTTTCGCATTTTTATTCATACCTTGAATATGTTTTTTCGCGCGCACCATCGCCTCTGTCTTGCCATAGTGAAAATAAATGACCTCTCCATACGGTGCTTCAAAGCTCCGCCCTGCTCGGCCCGCAATTTGTACGAGCGCACTTTCTGAAAATATTTCTTCTTCCGCCCCTAAAACTGCGACTTGCAAATTTTTCACCGTTACGCCTCGCTCTAAAATTGTCGTTGTAACTAATAATGGGATTTCTCCCTTTCTGAAAGCCGCTACTTTTTCTTTTCTCTCCGGATCTTCTGCATGTACACCTTCAATTCGATTGTTTAATGGTTTTAACAACAAGCTTATTTCTTCTATATATCGCACATGGGGGACGAATAAAAAAATAGGGAATTTTTTATTTAAGTATGTTTGTAACCACTGTAGTAAAACTCGAGGAATTCTTTTATGAATGAGGTTTTTTTTCCAATTCCCGCACCAACAAAATAAAGGAACTGGCAAAGGATGACGATGATATCGTCCAGAAACAATAACACCTTTTTGTTTACCTTGTTTAAGTTTTCGCTTCCATGTTTCATCTGGAGTCGCAGTTAAATAAATACGCGCCGCTTTTTCTTTCATCGCTTGTTTTACCGCGTACTGTAACATTTGATCTGCACAATATGGAAAAGCATCTATCTCATCTACAACCATGACATGAAACGCCCTATAATAACGTAATAATTGATGCGTAGTCGCAACGACTAGTACTGCATCTTTTTCTTTATCCACACTCCCTCCATATAAAGCCGCTACCTGTATATATGGAAATACTTCTTGCAATCTCGGTGCTAATTCCAGAACAACATCCGTTCTCGGCGTTGCGATACAAACTCTTTCTCCTTTTTGAAGCGCTTCGTTAATTCCGTAAAACAACATCTCTGTTTTCCCAGCCCCGCAAGTAGCTAGTCTTGAATACCGAAAAAATTCGAGACAAAACAAAAGAGCACAGCCTGTATATAAAGTGCTACCAACACTCTATATACCGTCCACCTGATTGCGCCAGGTAAACACTTGCTATACTCTCATGAATTATTTTACATCATGCAGGGTTTATTCAGCAACGTTTACCAAATTGGTGACGTTGCTTTTTTGTTTCCACAAAGGAGACATATAGTATGGAAAGAAAACGTATCGATGTTATCGCAACTAAAGAATCCTTCCACAACTTATCATCACTCAAAGATGTAGAAGAACTAAACAAAACTATACGTACATACAGAGATAATATCCGTATGTCTATTAAGCGTACGGATGTACAATCTAAACTCATTACATTACTTGAAATTTTAAAACGCCACAGCTGCAAATATGTAGGCGTTAGTTTCCTATGCAAAAATTCAATTGCTGACATAATGGAAGTTTCATATAAAACTGTACAACGTTTAATGAAGAAACTTGTGGATCTAGAGATGATTAAACAAGTAGCAATGAAACGTAAAAAAGATATGCTTCAAACTTCTAATGCTATTATCATTCAACCAATTGTGGAAGAAGTGTCCAACAAGGTAGATGCAAAAAGTCCTACAAAGTGTCCTACCATTAAAACAAAACCTGTTTCCTTAAAACAAAATATAAAAGATATAAACAAACGTAATAGTAATGAGAATAGCAATACTCCAGAAAAGAATATTGAACAAGCTGATTTCGTTGCTCACTGGGTACCAGAACGTTTTGTTTCTTTAGTTAGCTCTTTTTACAGTGAATCTAAAACAATTCAAGAACTGTGGAAGGTCGTAAGACAGTGCAATAAAATCATTAACCACACAACAGGTAATAAAGCATTTGATAATGACCAGGAGCTTACTATTGGCCTAAAAGCTATTAAAGAGTTTGTTATGAAAATTAAATCCGGAGTAAAAATGAAGAAAGGTAAATTCGCTTATTTCAACGGGATTGTAAATAAATTAATGGACAAGTTCTATTTCGATAAGGAATTTATGGGGATGTAATATTTACAGTTGTTGCATGAAATTGGTATGATTTAGGTATTATTTCAAGGAGGTTTTTTCATGAGTTATGATACAGTCGCATCCTTACAACGTATGCAACAATTACAACAATCTGAAGCCGCTGCTGGGGATAGATTAATTTTAAAAAGAGCTGATTCCAAAGCAGAACTTATAATCACTGTCTCTGCAATAGTATTAATTCCTTTCACATTAGGAATATCCCTTGTATTATTCGCAATTTGGTTCTTAATAAAAGAACTTACAGCTAAAACATATTTAGTAAAAAATGTAGCTACCGGTGAGAAGTTTAGAGTCGACCGGAATGACTTTAAACAATATAAAAAGGACTTTAAAACCAAAGAAAAAGAAGTCAAGAAAATCTCAGACTTATAAAGTGTGAGAATGAGAGGACGTTAATCTTATGAAAGTTATTCGTTCAATCTTTAACGCATTTCGTTTATTGAGTAAAATCATAAACCCTATATTAAAAGCATTATCTAAAAGTAAATTCTAGCTACATAACAACAAAAAAGCCGACTCATAAGAGAGTTGGCTTTCAAATTATTCATATGGTCGATATTTTTCTCTTAATTGCCCTAATTCTTCAGCCAGTTTTTCCACATCTTCACGAAAGTACAACGAAACCCTATCAACTACTTTAATAGGAACAATTCGCCCTTGTTTTACAAGTACATGTAATCTTTGGGTTGTGACACCTAATAAATTTACGGTCTCATTCGCTGTTAAAACTACTTGGTTAACTAACTTTTCTATTTCTTCACGACTTATTTTATAGTCCATACTCATTTTTCTTCCCTGCCTTTTTTCCATAAAGAAATTAAATTAATAACAAGCGCTATAGCTAAAATTATTGTGGAAGCAATTCCTAGGTAGTCACTTACTTCAGGCTTCTTATAGTTTGTTACTGTAACCACTAATACTAAAAATAATGCTAATACCAAAGTATTTCGATCTAACTTCATTTTTACATGGATTGGATTTTGTTTAATTTTGTAATCATGTTATAATCTTTTTTAGGAGTGGGGGAATTTCTTCCCCCGTTGTATTACTTGCGTCTAGTCTTGCGGGCTAGACGTTTTTCTATTTCTTCTTCCTTTTTCTTCTCCTTTCTATCTTTCATATCGTTTAGGTTTTTCTTTGCTGTTATGATTCCTACCCCCATGCCTACTATGTAAGCTAGATTCTTAAGAACCTTTTCTGTTAAGTCCCAATCCATGTTTCTCACCTCCCTTACATATATAATTATACCATAGCTGTTTATTCAAATCAACAGTTAGTAGTTAAATAATTGCTATAAACTAAAAAAAAGCCGTCATAATGACGGCTCTTACTTTAATCTTCAAACTTCACATATTCGCCTGAAACCCATTGGTCTCCACCCACATTATACCAACCATCTCTATATCCCCACGACTGATACTGTTCTCCTTGGTACACATTTTTTACAATGCCATAATTAGTTCCTGGACCTCTACGAACACGCAATACATCTGCTGTAATAGTAACTATTCCTACGCCATTATTGACGGATTGCAAACTTATCGGTGTGCTTTCTCCAGTAAAACGAATGTATGATGAATCATTATAAATCCACTGATCGCCACCAAGGTTTAGCCATCCATTTGATTGTCCCCATACTTCGTAGGACTCACCTTTACTTAATTGACGAATAACCCCGTATCCAGTACCTGGACCTTTACGCAGGTTAATGCCATTCCCCTCAATATACGCAATACCTGTCCCGTTAGTTGACGGTGGAATAAGCGTAGGAGTTACTTTACTACCTCCATTGTATGCATTTTGGACTCTCTCGATAAAGCTATCCCAACGTCCTTCTGCCAACATACGATGAGGACAGTACTTCCCACTCCATGATTGATGTGTACGGACTTTATTAATTGGAATATCGTACTGTTTCATTAGTTGAGCTACAACCATAGCTGCATTGTCTTCCGCTTTATAATATCTATCTCCACCACTTAAAGAGTAGCAAATTTCAACTCCAATAGATTTGCGATTACCATTCCCGTTACCGTCGCCAGTATGCCAGGCGTTACGCTCTAAAGGGATTCCTTGTACTGCTTCTTTATCATCTACCGCGATATGAAACGACACTTGGTTGTCATTACGAATCATATAAGATACTTCATTTTCTGCTGTAGCATCGTTGTAAGTATTGTGGACTGTAATGAATTCCGGATTCATTGTGTAAGGACACTTTATACCATATTTACTTGGGTCAACTAGTTTTTTTCTAATTTCCATTATTGAACATCTCCCTTTTTCTCTTCTTGTTTTTGTTTACCACCTAAAATTTCGACTGCATTTGTTAAAGCTGAAGGCAAAGGTATTCCCATACGCCCTGCATTTTCTAAAAGTGAAAGCAACTCATTTCCGATAAAGAAAAAGATTGTTGCTTCACGAAGAGCACTATTTGAACCCACAATTGCATCAGCTTGAGTAGCTGCTGCAACTAAAAGAAAAAGCACCACCTTTTTGGCGATGCCTTTGAAACCAATTTTACTTTTCAATTCCCCATTAAATCCTGCTGCAATTACTCCCGTTATATAGTCGATTGCTGCCATGATTACTAGAACTTTCAATGTTGTATCCCACCCTCCTAAAAAGTAACCACAGAAGCCACCGAAAGTGGCAATAAAAGCCTTTAACAATACATCAATACGATCCATCTTTTCATCTCCTTTTTTAGCAATAAAAAAAGACCAGCTATCGCTGCTCCTGCTCTGTTTGTGTGTTATTTTCAGTTGGTAATGGTCCTTGTGGAGGATATTCACCTGTAAGTTTAAAATAATCATTTGCACAAATGCGCCTTTTAGCAACTCCTAAATCTAATTCATATAGTCTGGAACCACGACCACATAACTCACATTTTGTTAACACTCTAAAACAAATAGCTCCTCCGTCATCCATTTGCCTCCATACCTCAACTTTACTAGTATCATTGGCAATACCAGCATTGTCTAACATGTCAGCGGGTATTTGAACAAAAACTCCATTTTCTGTTCGTTTTATGTCTACTATTCTTCCCATATAAGGAAGAGTTGCTCCTTCTTGAAAAGGCATCATATAGTTAATATCGTTCATTTATATCTTTCCTTTCTATCCCAATGCATTGAATTTCCAACCATTTGGGCTATTCACGTAAAAGCCTGGGCCAAGATTACCATCTGCAAAACGAATATGTCCCCACTGTTGAAATGCATTCCCACCAAGACTTACACCTTGCAATGCTCGGATGTTAGTGTAAAACTTAACCTCTTTGTTCGTGCTTATATCCAATGTGTATCCATCAGGCGCTATACCTATGTTGGTATTCGCATCTCCTATTGCAATCTTATTAAATGGCTGAAGACCGTCTGCTCTTTCTGCTGCTGCTCTATCCCAGTCATACATAGATGCATATTTGCCACTCACTAAAGTAACACCTGACACGCAAACTGCTGTGCCTTGTCCAATGTTTGCATCAGCAGACTCTACTTTTATAACAACGGCGTGTTCCTGCGGTTTGTAGCTAGCTGGGATTGTAAAAGTAAACGACCTACGCTGAATGTCGCCATAGTATGTGCTAGGTGCATCAAATGAAAGTTTTGATTCATACCATATATCATAATGAACATTATCTCTATACGTTACATAACAAATGTGCAACTGTGGTTTAGCAGTTACTCTCTTTCCATTAATCATAGCGCATCGAAAATGTGCTGATAGTGTATAAATATTGCCTGGATGTATTCCGTTTTTAACGGTTGTTTCAGGATAGTTATACATATCTACTCGTGCTGCATTCACCATTTGTTCATAATTAAACAAGGCTGTATTTTTTTCTATAACTACGTTGCCATTCGCTCTCCACGGAAGACCATATCCACCATCAAAACCCCAATAATCAGGGTTCCCGATGTCTTTCTTTATAGCACTTGAAAAATCATGGTCGCTAATTAGATTGCGTTTAGACATAACTGTTGTTTTCATTCCTCTTTCGTCTTCGTAGAGGAAATCTAACATTTTAATTGATACACCATTTTTATCAATGGTAATTTTATCACCACGAACAGATATAAAATTGGTATCAATCCCTTCAGCCGTAAGCCACTTTACAATTGTCGCTGCATTAATAGCAAGCTTCGCAACATCAATCGTAATTTGCTCTGCCGTTTGATTGATAGAAGAAATAATATCGCCTTTTTTTACGGTACTAAGAATATTTTTCTCAGTGACTTGAACACGTCCTTCTAGCTCTTTTACATATGCATCTTTAGCATACCTACCATCAGATTGAGTTTGTGTATATACTTCTGATTTTGAAGCCTTTAAATCTAATCCTTGCTCATTAATAGTTAAACGATTATCGATTTGCGTTACCTTTTGGTTGTAGTCCGAAGTATTGACTTTATTGGAAACGTCGCTGATCAATTGTTCTTGATTCGTATAATCAAAAGGTGAAGGGTAAAAATCAGTTGACGCAATTTTCCCCGCTTGTAACGTAGGTTGCGAGATCATCAACGTTCCATTTCTTACAACATGGAAACGGAAAAACATCGAAACTGCGTTATCTGGTGCTTTGTATTCATCCGTTTGGAATTTCTTCCATGTATTGATAGGAAGGTTTGCATCTGTAATAGACGAATAAGCCGTTCCAATTCGAGTGCCCGCTTTATCAAAGAACTGAATTTCATACGATGCACCGCGATCCATTGCCGTTGTTCTGTACGCCCACGCGCTAGCTACGTAATAATTACCACCTACACATGGGTATCTATCTGTATACGCTCCACGCCATGAATCCACAGTTAAACCAGATTGTACAGTTTTTAAAACGCCGTATCCTTTGTAATTTAAAGTTGGATCATGTGAAACACTTGCATGAAATCCCCAATACTTCACGCTAGACAGAACCGCGTTTTTGATAATGTTCTCTCTTCCTGCTGCCGAAACATACCCCTGCGCTTCGTCTTTAGAAACGGTTAAAGTGATTTGATTCTTCAGTACGTTAATTTCGCTCGTATGCGTTGTGATTGTTTGTCCTTGTTGTGTTAACGTGTTGCCTTGTGCAGTATTCACTTTTTCAACTTCAGTTACACGCGCCGTAATACCAGTAGATGTAGTTTCTAACACCCCTACACGACTTTTGACGCCTGTTAAACCAGACTCCGTATTTTCCACACGTTGAGTAATTCCATCCACTGTTTGGATAATCTCGGACGTTTTCTTGACGAACTCGGTATTTAATGTGAGATCATCGGCATTTCGATTCCAGTCGGACGCAATCTCTCCTTCTTCGATTTGAACTTTCTTAAATCTGAAAATCTTTCCGTTTGATGCTGCATTTTTCGGAAAACGTAACCTGAAGAATAAACCCGTAATGCCCGCAGTAGTTCGGAATCTGACTTCATATCTTCTCCAATTCGAAACACAAGCAAATGTTTTTGTATTAACTTCTGTTAACGTCCCATTCGATAGATATTCAAACAATACGAAATTCATATCGGTTGAATCCGTGTCGGCTTCGAATGATAGAACGTAATTTGTATCAGCTTTAAAACCGTACATTTCCGTTTTAGCGCTTGTTATATCCGTGAACTGATAGAAAGAGTCGGTGTAATCGTTACATACCATGTGAATATAATCGCCCACGTTTGTAACGGTTGCTTTATTCGTGAAATGTTTCGCTGCTCCTTTATGTTTTACAAACTCGTTGTTACCCGATGAATTTAACAATAAGTTAGTACCGCCAGACAATTGACGATCCATCGGCGACGGCGACCATTCGAGCGGTAAGTTTCCACGGTTTAACATGAAGTTCGAAACTTCGATATCACCGTTTCGACGTAACCATATTACGATTTGCGGGTTTTTAAATGATTTCGTAACTGTAAATGTGTGTGTGACTTTTCGCCATTGTTGAACCGCCGTTCTAGTAACATACAGATTCGATACGAAAGGCTTGTTAGAATCCGTTGTATCCTGTAATTCTACTGCAAATTGATCATCATTAAGATTTGCTGCTGCTGAATTCCATTTAATGAAGAATGAAATAGAAATCTGCTCGCCTACTTGACCGCTTTTCGGGATTAGATCGATCAATTGTTGTTTAACCCCGATATATTGATCAGTAGCAGCGCCCGCATTTGCGATTTTTAAAACTGATCCTAAATCAGGATTTTGCGGAACAGTTATTTTTGCTTTAGCGGTTGAATTATTGTAGTCCCAATCCATAAGACCGCGATCAAAACTTGAATTTCGAATAACGTTACCGCCCCCCGATGTGAACGCATCTTTTGATGATGGTTTGTAACTAGAAACAATATTTCCTTCTTCCAGTTGATAAGCTGCATATTCGAACCTAGTTGCTCCAATTTCCGTAGCCGTGTTGATCGGTTCGAAACGTAAACGATCATCGGACGTACTGATCCATTTGAAAGTATGTGTTACTCGTTGCCATGCAGCGCCCACGTTTGCAACTGTTTTCCCATTGTCCGTAGCTGATCCGCAGTAGAACTTCACATCGACTTTCTTGTCACTATTTGGGCTAACTACTCGCATATACATGCTGAATGTGTAGTCCGTTTGTAACTTCTGTACACCTTGATCTCGTAAATATGCAGTTAAATATTCAAGCCCGCTCCATGCTTCAGTTGACGACCAAACACTCGTATCGAGATATTTTTCAGCAGTTTTTGTATTGCCTGTTATTGCCCAGAAAGGCGTTTCATTATCCTTTGATCTGATCAGCAAGTTTTCAACGCCGAATTTCATCCCGTTAACTTTGCCCGTCACTTCTGAAACGCTCGTACTGATTTTGCCGACTTCGACTTTTAACTCACTTGCTTCCTTCTTCACGTTGACCATATCGCCCTCTAAACCTGCGACTTTTCCGTTTGTCGTGTTTAGTTTACCGTCAACCGTAGTAACTTTTCCGTCGACTGTTGATAATTCCGTTTTAGTTGCGCTTAGTGTGATATCTTTCGCGTTTTGGTTAATTTGCGTTTGTTGGTTCTCAAATTTCTGTAAAACACCCTGCTGATCCGTTGTATATTTACTATTAGAAACCTTACCATTTAAAGCCGTGTCAACGTCTGTTTTTGTGTAGGTGTCCGCTTTGTTTGCTTTACCTTCCATTTGCTGATTAAGCCAGTTAATATCGACTAAATCCTCCATATCGCCTTTGATCTTGTCTAACTCGCCATTAACCCACGTTTGCACATCTTGTTCAAGTTGTTTGGTATCTGGAACGATTGCTTCCCATGTTGTGCCATTCCACTTTTTCAAAATTCCTGGCTTTCCTTTTGAGATATCCAGCCACAATGATTTCCCTGCAACTAGTCCCGTTGTCGGTGCATTAGTGCTTTCTATTATGACTGTTTGCCAGGTTGCAGAATCCTTATTGATTTGATCAGCTAACGCCTTTGCATATTCTGCATCCTCTTTCGCTTTTTGTGCTGCTCTATCGGCTAGATTAGCGTCAATTATTGCTTGTGCTGCGTCTGCTTCAGCTTTTTCAGCGATTAATTTCAATTGATCAACATAATCTTGTGTTGCTTTTCCGCCTAGTTGCGATACCAATTGTTTATAATAACGACGCCATTCTTCAGACTGATCAACAAGTTCACGATAGTCTCCAAACACATATTTATCTTGTGAAGGATCAGTAAATGATTCATCACCAGCGATTGCCCGTGCTTCTAAATAAAGTTTCGGTGTAAATCCTGTATCTTTTATTCGGATTGTATCCCCCTCATTAATCAGCTCATGAGCTAGTCCAAATACACGACCAATACTTTGTGCATTTACTTCATAAGAAACAGATGTATTAACGCGTTTCTTTATCTCTGTTTTCATAAGAGTCATTAAACGTTGTGGTGTTATATCTTGCTCTGTCTCCGGTGTATAGAATCCGAATTTATGTTGTCCTCGTTCATTCCATCGCTGAAATGCATCATTGTCTACAAGATAAGGAACCCCATTATTAATACTAGAGATGGTTATAAAGTCTCCACCTTCTTTTTTTACGAACCCTAATAGGGCTGTACAGATGTTTTGGGAATTCTCAATTCGTTTGATACCCATCAAATCTTTACCAAGAGTTACTTCTTTGCCTGTATCACGTCCTCGCTTTTTCACCATATCTACATAACGACCAACAATTTGAGATCCTACAACTTCCGCGCGATATTGAATTTCTAAATCGAATAAGGAAGCAATGTCTTTTAAAAATTTCAGTGGATTTATGAATTCATCAATCGTCATAGTGTGGAAGCCAGCGTATTCTGTTTTCCCCCTTTTCCACTTCGTACCCACAAGAGCTATATCGATAAACTCATTGACTGTTTTCCCTACAAGCTTCTGTGGATTGATAACGCCAGCTTTCGCGAGTTGAATCCATTCACCAGATGCATAAGCAATGACTGATCTATCATCTGAATCTTTTTCAGCTTCAGTAATTACATATGGAACAATGCGACCATCACGAACTTCTTTTAAAACTAAATTTTGTTGCATGAGTGTAGCTGCATGATCTGTATTATCAAATACTTTAAACTCTAAAGTATCAATGTTATTTTTTATCTCCCAATGTCGCTTATCGTCCCAATAATCTTTTGGTTGTATATTGGAAACGATTTGACTCGTTTTAAAATCAACAACATGTAAGATTCCACTTGGTGTCCTCATCTAAATCGCTCCCTATACGTTACTTTGGCTGTTCCGACAGTTGAAGGCATGATTTCTAGCTTATTCGAACCTTTATGAATAACAGGATAGTCACTAAATATATCTTTTAGATTAATAGCACTTTTACCATTTATCGTTACAAGACTTCGCTCAGTATCAATAACTACTTTGTCACCAACATCAAAGATATAAGGAGGATTATTTTGAGTATTCATGTTAACCTTCCAAATTTTCAAATCGTCAATAGACATTTCCGAACAAAACATGTTATTAGAGAATTGAGAAATACTGATTTGTACTTGAGTAACTTTATTCATATTGACGTTATTTTCATCGAACCATACAACAAACCTTTCAGCATCATCAATTTCCGTACCTAAAATAAATTTAGAAATATACGCTTCCCATCTGTTTCCAGTTCTAGCAAGCCATAAACGACCTCTAAAATTTGTCCAAGTGTCTGGGTGATCTCCATGTTCATTAATAAATACCTGTCCACCTGGTTTTTTACTATTACCAACAGAAGCGAATCCGCTGTTTTGCTCGGCTTCCCATTGAACATCGCTCATCGATATACGAGCTACATAATCGCTATTTTCATCAAGAAGACCTATTTCCACACGTCCCATTTGATCCCAATGATGACTATTAATACGTACATAGGCTTGCATGATGAAATCCTGTAAAGGTCCTTGTGGAATATTCTTTTTGGCTATGCAACCATGCCATCCTTTTACTGTAGGTTCACCTAGATATTCAGCCATAAAACGATATCCATCTGATTTAAACTTTCCTCCACCAGTCATATCTTCTGTTTTAGGAACATCTGTCCATCCTATGGTTGTCCCCATTTCGTCCCATAACACACGTTGATTTCTTTCCACTGGAACCTGGTCTGCTTTCAATGGGTATCCAATGCGAAAATAATCCGTTCCATTCCATACATCAAGAAATGTGGAAGGCTTCGTCACTTCAACCTCTATAATTGGATTGGATTCTACACTTCCTTTATTTTGCACATTTGCTATTAACCCACGTCCATCCATTTCAAATTCTACCGTTTTAGTAGGCCCTAACTTATATGGCATCGGACAAACAAAATTCAAAGTACCTTTACCTAAAGTAACAAAATCCTCAGGATCAAAATCTTCATCAATAACCGCCAGGTATGTCCTATCAGGTGTTACATCAAAGACTAATTCAACAGGTTTTTCTGTAATTAACCACTCTGCTATTTCTTCTTTTAATGTTTCTAGGTCAGATCCATCAGGAACAATAATTCCGACCGGAACAGGTAAAACTCGCATTTCAGTTTCTGTCGTTAATAATCTTGCACCTGGATAACCTGGAACACTTAGAAATTTCCGTTTTAACGGCGCCCACGCTGGTCTTTTCCACCCCTTTTCTATTTGAATAAAATCTTTGCGTATGTTGTTAAATGTAAAAGAACTCATACTGTCACCCCATTTCTTTATAAAATAAAAGAAACCCAAACCTAAAAGTCTGAGTTTCTTTTCGCTTCTCTTTCTTGATATTCGGTTGTATAGCGATAAGTACCGCGTGCCACGTCTCTTCCTTCTAAATTAACAGGTACTTCAATAACTAAATCTCCACCAAGCATTGGAATGACTCCACCGCCAGATGATCCTGAAGAATAATTAATCACTTGATTCGCAACACTAGCTGCCATAGCTTGTCTACTATTTGACATATTTCCATACACACCACTCATAACACTCTTTAACCCTGATAATTGACTCATTGAACTAGCCATCATTCGGCTCATATCACTCATTAGTTGATTCATAGTTCCAGTGATCCCGAGGGATCTTTCTTTTGAAGATAACGGCGTAACTGTAATTGAATTTCCTCTTTTAGTAAACAGTTCGGGGCCTTTTTCTCCAGTAATAAATGAACCATCTCCTACAGGCTTTCCGCCTTTAGCAAGCATCGGTACATGTGGAATAGTCGGCGCGCTAACTCCTGGTATATTGTTTAGTAATTCCGCTGGTGTATTAAAGCCATCTATAAATTTATTTATGATACGAATAATTCCATTGATAGCTGTACGAATACCACTTTTAATACCATCCCATACGCCTAATACTGCTGATTTCATGCCTTCAAATGCTCCACTAACCGCATTTGTTACCCAACGAACAGGAGTCATAATGGCTTCTTTTAATCCATTCCAGACAGAAGATGCGGTTGACTTGATACCTTCCCAAATGTTTGAAAGTGTAGATTTAATGCCATTCCAAATACTACTGCTTGTGCTACTAATCATGTTCCAAACTGTTGAAATGGCTTCTTTGATGCTATTGAATACAGAGCTTGCTGTGGAAACAATTGCGTTCCATAAGCTAGATAGATAGCTTTTAATCGTGTTCCATACTGCACTTGTTGTGGAACTAATTGTGTTCCATGTATTCACAATCCAATCTTTTATTGAAGTGAATATCGGCGTTACAAAAGCTACTAACCCGTTCCAGCATGATTGTAAGAAATTCTTAACAGCATTCCATACAGACATTGTTGCTGAACTGATTGTATCCCAAACGGTTGTAACTGTATTTTTAATCCACTCAAATACAGTTGTTGCAATTGAAACTATTCCATTCCAACAAGTTGTTAAGAAATTTGTAAGTGCATCCCACACCGCTGTAGCTTTTTCTTTAATAGATTCCCATACCGAAGCTAAAAACTCTCGTATAGACTCGAAAATTGGAGTGGCGAAATATAAAATAGCCGTCCAAATTGCTTGTAAGTATTGAGTAATAAAATCCCATACAGTTTGAATCACTGTGGAAATACCGTTCCAAATCATAGAGAAGAAATCAGCAATTCCTTGTAAAATTGGCGTGATAAAAGCTACTAATCCATTCCAGGTCTCTTGGAAGAACTCACTAATTGACGTCCACACTTCGGAAGTGGTTTGGCTAATACTATTCCAAACTTCTGATAGTGTTTCAACTACTCCATCCCAAATTCCAGTCAAATACTCCACAACGGAATTCCAGGTTTCTGTAGTAGTTTCAACGATAGAACTCCATATTTCAGATAAAGACTCAACTATCCCATTCCATAACTCCATTAAGTATTCTTTAATCGAGTTCCAAACTTCCGATGTAGATTCACTAATACTATTCCAGGTTTCACTTGCCCATTGTACAATCCCATCCCATATTCCTACTAAGAATTCTCCAATTGCATTCCAGGCATCAATGGTCCATTGTTTGATAGAATCCCAATTCTCATAAATAAGGACACCCAATGCAACTACAGCGGCTACAACCACGGCGATTAATGCTACCCATCCCATCATTGCAGCCCCTATACTCGATATAACGACGACTATAGGCATTAAAGCCATAAATGCTCCCGAAATCACACCAATAGCAATTGCAATCGCTGTTAACGTTGCTGCTAATTCAGGATTATTAGAAATCCATTCAGCGAATTTAGAGACAAGATCTGCTATAACTTCAAGAACAGGCTGAAGAGCAACTTGTAAATCTTGCATTGCTTGTTGAAATTTAACCGCTGGAGATGCATCTATTTTAGAAGTAGCGCCATGTAAATCCTCTACTCCTTTTTTTAAATCAACTTGTTTGCCTTCTGCTTTCAAAATGGTGTCGATGATTTTCTTTCCTTGGTCTTCCCAAAGAGTACCGAACATCTTCGTGCCAAGTGCATTTCTGTCTGTTGCATTTTCAACGCCAGCTAAAGCCTTGGTTGCTTCAAGCATAGCTTTTTGTCCATTTTCACCACCGCCAGCAATTGCCTGACCCCATTTTTCAAACTGATCCGCCGAAATCTTCGTTTTATCTAAAACCTCTTGCATAGATTTATCTACACCCGCACCAAATTCGGCCATTTTGATACGACCTTCTTTTACACCCGATATGTTCAACAGGATTCGCAACATCCTGCCAGTTCTCTTATGAACTTCTGTATATCACTATACAGACCAGACTATATCATCATCTTTTATATAAGATGCTCCCCATTTCGGATGTCATTGGCTTACACCCTACGCTTTTCAGCTAGTCGTTGCACGTTCCTTTGTTAAAGGCTTCGCTCAGTATTGTCTCTTTTGAGAGTTCCACTGAATTAAGGGAGTTTTCTATGAATGTCGCCACTCATAGGGACAATTTTTTATCCAATAGGTTATCTATATTCCAACTTTTAGTGTCGACTCCTGCAGACATGATTCCTTGGACTTCTTTAGCTGAAAATCCAGCTTGAACCATCTGATCCCCATATTCAGCGATAATATCTAATTGCTCTGGTGGAAATCCTGTTTGCAACAATGTATTAACTAATCCCAATGCTTCCTCATTAGTAATACCTAACGTTGCACCAATTTCATTGGTTTCTTGTATAAGTTCATTAAAATCAATTCCAGCATAGGATGCTGCAATAGTCGCTGCTCCTTTGACTACAGCTGCATTTGTTTCATCAGAAGCATCTTTATTCAATGCCCATTGTCTGCGAACTCCTTCTAATGCCTCTTCAGCATCGACACCATAAGTAGTAACACCTCTAATAGCTTCTTCTACTGATTTTTTTGAAGACTCTGGGACATCAAAAGTGATATCAATTTTTGTTTTTAAGCTCGACATATCCATTGCTTTTTCAACTGCTGTTGCGATTCCGCCACCAGCTGCCAATCCACCAATGACGTTTTCGAGTCCTACTTTGAGTCCTTCAAACTTCTTCTCTGTTCTTTCAGCTTCTTGTTGCAAATCCCTTAACTCGTTTCGAACTTGTTGAATTGAATTTCCAGCATCCACTGATCGAAGAGCACGTTGTAATTTTTCTATGTCAGCTTCTGTTCCTAATGCTTCCCGTCCAATAATTCCAATTGCTTGTTCTAATTGTTTACTTGTTGCTGTACCGCTTCTAATTGCGTTTACAAGACGATTACCTAATGCGCCTGCAAAATCATCAACGCTTTTTCCTGTAGCACTAAACAACGTTTCTAGTTGTCTTGTTGAACTCGCTACATTCTCTTGTTCAGCTTTCATGTTGCCGAGCTTATTTTTCAGACCATCAAGTGACCCTTGTGTAAATTCAATTTCACGCCTAAACGCGCGGTACTGTTCTTCAGAAATCTTTCCGTTTTGAAATTGCGCTTGAACTTGTTGTTCGGCTGCCTTCAATTTATCTAGCTTTTCTGTTGTATTTTCAATTTGTTGAGTCAATAACTTTTGTTTCTGAGCTAAAGCTTCAACATTGCCAGGATCGAATTTTAAAAGACGTTCTACATCTTTTAGTTCTTTAGCCAAGTTGTCACTCTGCTTATTTACATCTTTTAAAGCGTTTTGAAGACCTGTGGTTTCGCCGCCAATTTCAATCGTAATCCCTTTAATTCTTCCGGCCATAATCTAACCCCTTTCTTAGAATGAATCAAAGTCTTTTTGGTTTGCTTTTCTTACTTTTTCTTTGTCTGGATTCTCCATTTCAGCGAATTCAGCAATGTAATCAAAGCAATCACCAATTGTCATGACGTCCAGATCCCAATGCGTTAATTTCGCTTTATAACAAAGAGCAAGGAACGTATCAGTGGTTAATTCTTCATCACTGAATGTTCCTTGCTCTCCATTATTTTTCTTTATTTTTTTTTTGCGCCCATCGTACTTTGAATCATATCCATAATTTCCGGAATAATCTCTGAGATAGGGAATTCATCAAAACCGTCTAACCATGTAATTGGCTCAGCAATTTCTGGATTTGCTGTTTTTGCGTATAACCAAACTAAATCATAAACAACTTCAAAATCCAGTTTACTTGAATCAATATTTGCTAAATCAATAGTGGCTAGCGAACCCTCTTGAGGATTTGAAGGAGACAAAATCCCTAACTTAAACATATCAGCAAATAAATCACGTCTGAATTGCGCTTTATATCGTTTAACAGTAGCTGCTGTACTTTTTAATCGGACTTGTTTTCCGTCTATTGTAATTGTCTTTTCCACTCACTTACGCTCCCTTTTGTATCTCTACTGATTTTTTTGTATATACTTCTTTGAACCAATTATCATAAACTGCTTGTGTTGTTTTAGATGTAGTTTTTGTCTTAACCATACGTCTACCATTAATATCAATTGGACTAGAAACAAATTTAAGTTCATTCGTATTTGGTTCAGCTGAATTTGTTTTCGTCTTAGATGCAACTGTAGGACGACTTGCTGAATTGTTAAATAGAACATGACGAGTCGCTTTTTCATCTCCATCAAATTCAAATAACAATGCAAATTGTTTTCCTTTGGCATCAGCTAGTTCATTTAGTACACCATCTACTTCGTCTAACTCTTCACCTAAAACATCTACAGCAAATTTTTCTGGAATTGTAGCGATATTTAATGCACCATCATAGCCTTGGTTATTACTTGCTGAGTAGTAAAGCATGTCATCAGCATAGAACTCAATTAAATCCCCTCGTGGATCTAATGTTAGTTCAACAGCTCCTGGAATCGGAATTGGAGTTTTAAATTTTACTACCCCATCTAAAATTTCATACAATGCATAATAAACATTTTTTAAACCGAAAGTAACTTTGTTCTCACCCATTTATATCAACCTCATTTCATAAAATTTTTGATACATTTTTTCGGATTCAATAATCCCTTCGAATAGCGAATCGTATGGTATTTCATTATCATCAAGGACCTTTTCAAGTTTGGCTTCTGCAACTAAATCTTTTCTAGTTGTATAAAGCTCTATGTTTAAGTCATTTATCTTGTGATAGACCTTGTTGTCGGCCATTAAATTTGCTGATCCGTCCACAAGAAAACAAATATAAGGTGGCGCTGGAACTGGAGTAGTTGGTGTTGCTGTGAAATGCGAATAAGCCACAGGATATCCTGTAGCATCTAAAATCTTCTTTAATTCACCTAATGTCATTGTTGAACCGCCCTTTCCACACGCTCAACAAAATCATTAATCGCATGCTCTTCAGCTGGAGCAATGTGAACTTTTGGTGGAACACGCCCTCCATTGGCTTTCGCATGGCCAAATTCTAATAAATGTGCAACCTGATGCTTCGTTGCATTGTGAACAATAATTGCATCTCCCATTCTCTTTTTACGCCACCCTTTAGCATATTTACCCGTATCTTTAGGGCTTTTTTGCTTTAATTCTTCTACTAGGGCATCTGCTACTTTTTCCTTTGCAACCTCAATTTCCTCTTCAACAACATTCGCATATCTCTGTAACTCTCTTGCGATATCTGTTGATAGACTATCAATACTTCCCATTAAACTTCACCTCACACACGCTCTTGAGCAATAATAGTGAGCGTTTCATTACTTTCGCCATCATTAATTGGAGGATGTGTTATGTCAAAAATACGTCCTTTAAACTTAATTTTCATAGTTGTTTCAATGTCAGGCCGATATCGAATAATAAAACGGTACGTTCTTTCAGCTTGAGATGCTGCCGCTGCAAAATATTCTTTACCTAGCATTGTTTTAATATCTGCCCAACAAATAGCATAATCAACATCTTTCTCATCGATAACCTGCCCTAAGTCATCTTTACTCGTTTCACTTTTAATAAAAGTTATTCGATGTTTTCTGTTATTACTCAATCTCTTCGGCATCACTAAATACCTCCTGGACAAAGAAAGGTGTCATTGCATCTAAAGCTGCACTCAATTCTTTTTCGGATACACGATACTCATAAAAGATACCAGCACACATAATAACTAGATATTCTGTTTGCTCACCAGTTGCCTTGAGAACATAATTTTGTCCTTGTTTCAAATAAAATGAGAGCATAGAATCATCCATACCCTCATCCCATCTTATATGTTCTTTAAATTTACTAATTAAATCATCCATATTAAGCACCTGGTGTAGTTTGCTGTTTCAAGACGTACTTATAAACTGGAACTTCAAATGGAGAATGAATTAATTGAGCATCTAGTAAGTTCCAGATACGGAAACCTACACGGTTTGTACGTGAGAATAACTCAACTAACTTTTGTACCTCTAATGATCCAATGACATCTTGAATATAGAACTTAGAGAAGTCACCGAAATAGAATACTGGTATATCTGGTGAATCTGGAATATCAATTGCATCTTCTTCCTCAACAGGGAAACCTAATAACGTATAACCAATTCCGCCTTCAACTTGATTAAATGGACGAAGTAATGGGAATCCGTCATCTGTCTTCATTGTTTCAATTTTTGTTAGTGCTGCCGTATTTAACACCCATCGTGCTTTTTTACGTACTTCTTTAACAGGTGTATTTTTCATTTTTACTAATGCATCGTAAAGATTCTTTTCATCAGTTTTAAATTCAACAGCTTTCTTTGCTAATGCACCATCATTTATGTTATTAGCTTCATCGCCATTAACCATATATTGAGTTTCTTTACGAACATAAGCTTTTTTCAACTCGTCCATAACGATTTGTTCAATTGGTAAGCCTGTACGTGCTAATAATTTTTTCGTTACAGTAGCAAGTGCATCAAATTCTGTTGGAGATAGTTCGATTTCATCGAATTCAATATCTGTTTCTGGAATTTCGTTATTTGTTCGCTCATTTTTATGACCTTGAGCTTCTGCTTTCTTAACTAAAACAGGATACTTAATATTTTCTTTTGTTTTCACTCCCGTTCCTAATCGACGTAAGAAGTTTTCTTCTTGAGCATACGTAATAATTTCTTTACTTAAGAAATCTGGAATTGTAACAGAACCATTGCCAGTAACTAATCCTAATGCACGAGCTTCTCTTTCATCAATATTACCTACAATATAATTAGCAAAGGCGGAACGAGTTTCCTTTTCTTTGTTTTTAGTAGATTTATGACCTTTAGTAGAAAGACCTGTTGCAATAGCTGCCATGATTTCAGAACGTTCTTCTTTTGGAATTTCTCTTGATTGATTTGGATCTTCCTTTACTTCTGGATCTTCTTTTTTATCTGGATCGTCATCTTTCTTTTTGTCTGGATCTTCTTCCTTTTCGTCTGCTTCTAATTTTGCTAATTCATCAGCAAGAGTTTTCGCTTCTTCTGTTAATGCTTCCACTTCAGCCTTAACTGCTGCTAATTCTTCCGAACGAACTTCATCCTTTTCTACTTTCCCTTGTAACTCTGCTAATCGAGCTTTATTTCGCGCTTGAGATGCTTTTAAGATTTCTTTTAAGTTCATGTTAATTTTCCTCCAGGACTTTTTTTATTTGTTTAATAATGTTGTTTCTTTCTTCTGTATCATCTTCCACAACTGTTTTTACAACTGCTTCTTCACTTCTCATTTCAATCATGGCTGTATTTTCGCCCCTGGTTTCAATGGAAGTTGCAACATATGCTGGTGTCATATCCAAAATAGAAACTTCTAAGAGTTCTAATTCTTCAATAGATCGTTTTTGAACACCAGCTTCTCCCTCTTCCCAGGAGTCCTTTTCAGAAACAAAACCGAATGACCAGCCACGTAATTCTTTATTCCTTGCCTTCTCAATCACTTTTTCATCTGTAACCGTAGCAATAGCTCTTAAACCAATATTGTCTTCACACAATTCCAGATTGCCATTTTTAATGGAACCAAGATTTCGATTCTTATCGTGGTTAAAAAGCAAGTCCACATTCTTTGCTTTCTTTAACGCTTTTTCAAACGCCTTTGGGACAATTCTCTCTTTGAAATATCCCCTTGGAGAAGGCAACATTCGACTTTCTCTGTCCACAACATTCACATAACCATCAAGTATGACTTGATTCCCTCGGACCTCAATTTTCATTCTCTTCACCTCCTCCCAATGAACCATCGTTTGCTTCTTTCTTACCGATTTCAGTTAAATCATTTGAAATATAAATAGATTGTGATTCCTTTGTATTTTGTTTAGGGAATCCCAGCATATCGGCAACATTGTCAGGTGAAGTAATAGCGGTACGTACCAGGTTATAACCGATATTTGTTTTGTTGCTATAAGTAACAAAATCAAGAATATTAATCTTGAATTTGATTCGTTTCCCCGAATTTTGGCCATAAAAAAGAAGACTCAAATGGTCTTCAAAATTTTTCATTATTGGTCTAACTGCTTTATTGTGGATATACATCATTGCTTTCTCAATATCTTCTTTGATTAACTCTGTGTATGTATCCACATTTATACCTAAAAACTTACCCAAATCCTTTTTGTATACATTTAGGTATGCTAGAGTCTTTTCATCGTCTAACGGGCTTTTAAGCGTTTCTATTTCATAACCTTTTCCTAGAGGAATCATCTTAACTGACCTTGCATCATCAATTGATTCCAACTGATCTAAAATCTTTTTAATTAATTTTGACTGTGTACCATTCTGTGGATTGATATGCGCATCTAATTTTAATAGAAATGCTAGTAATCCACCTTTTTTGTACTTATCGGTCAAGGTTTTCTCAGCTGACATAACGCCCTCGAGTGTATCTCTTCCTAAATCAAGAAGACCTTTTCCTCTTAAATGATCTGCGCCAATATTTTTCACATGACGAATCATAAAAGAGGGAACCTCTTGACCACCAATATTAAAATGTTCTACTAAATTATCATCTAGCTCTGTAAACACATTTGAAGCTAAATGTATTTGAGTACCATTTAATATAGGGAACGTTTCTCCCTCGAGTAAATAGGTATTTGTCATTAATTTAATAAATTCAGATTGCGTTAAATAATTATTAGGATTCTTTAAAATACGAAGTGCAATATCATCTTTAATTTCATTACCAAATTCATCTTCCACAACAATATCAGCCAATACCATTTGATTACTGATGTCTTGTAACAATTCATATACATCACTAGATTGCAAGATGTTTGAATCTGTAACATACACACCGCCGTAACGAATACTTTTTCCTAAAACGTCATCCAGATAACCACGCTTTTCAGCTTGTCTAAATAAAAAATTTGAAAACCTATCTCTTAAACCCAATCTCTCACCGCCTTTCAATTAACGAACGTTAAAAGGATCCTAAACAACTTTTTGTTCGTATTTTAATTCCGTTTTTTCTTTGGCCAAAATTTTATAGTTCGTGTTTATCTATAAATATCATCTAAATATTCATCATACTCTTCATCTGGAATAGTATCTTCCATCATATTCAATGTTTCTTTATGACCAATTAACATGGCCACAAACCCATCGATATGCTCCGGTGATTTTCGTTTAGATGGTGTTTTTAAATTATTAATGTTTGTAATTATCTTCGCATTACTTGCACAGAAAATAAGTAAAGGATTGTCCGTTTTAATTCGGTCCTGGAGTAATAAAATTTCAAAGTCATCAAACGGTTCATTCATGTGAGTTGGGTACTGTGGAACTTCCACACATTGAATTCCGAGCATTTCCCACTTCTCAACAAGCTTTTCAGCCAGAGCTGGATCATAGTTTATTTGACGTAAATCAAAATTCTCGAATACCCATTCCACATACTGATTTACCATTTCTTCATCAACTGTTTTCCCAGGACAAATTGTTACAAAACCTTTTTCAGCTAATGCTTTATACGGAACGTTTCTTTGCTGCTCTTTATCTTCGATTCCAAACTCCGGAATAAAATACATTTGCTTAACGATTAATATTGCATTCCCTTCATCATCGTATGTTGGAATATTTATAGATACACAAGTTAAATCCGTGCGTCTTGATAAATCCACACCGACAACACAAGTTAATCCTTCAATATCATCTAAATAGTCCACAAGCATTTTATCCAGTTGGTCTTTATCGAAATATGTTTCAGCATAATTAACGAATACATCCAAATGCTTCGATAAGAACTCGGCCTTATTAAAGCTATTGTTTTGGGCTTCTTTAAATGCATTCTCAAGAAACTCCATGTTAACCGATACATCCATATTTGGATTAACCATTCGCCAAACATCACGGTCTGTCCATTCAAACTTTTTGTTCGGCTCATAGATCATCATGAACCAGGAATCATCTTTATCATCTTTTAAAACTTCTTTTGCATAAGTGTAAATTTGAGTTCCAAGCGAGCCGGTATTCTTTCCTGCTGTGGAAGTGATGATGTTGAGTGGTTCTTCTTGAGCAATCTGTGCTGAACGTAAGTTATCGTATTGTTCTCGGTCCATTTGAGCATGGACTTCATCAAAATAATTGATATACGGGTTTTTACCTTCGTTACCAGCGTTATCTTTTGTAAGAACTTTAATTACATTTGCATATTTAATGTCTTCTTCCACAAATGTGTATTTAATTGACTTAATTGTGTCTTCTTTACCTTTGTAAATACGAGTATCTGGCCTTAAATCTGGACTATTTTCAATAGTTAATGCAATTGGTCCGGCTGCATTCTGACATTGTTCAAAAGTATTAGCGGAAATATAACAATCAGCGCCTTTTACACCTTCTCCGTACATCGCATAAATAACTGGTGAACCGCCCATAATTGTTTTTCCGTTTTTCTTTGGAACCTGCAAATAAGCCGTACGAATTACTCGCACCGCTTTACCATCTTCATTATATTTTTGCCATCCATAGATGTTAGCAAAATAGAATTTTTGCCAGGACTCTAAAATTAATGGTTGTCCTGCCCATTTTCCTTTTGCATGTTTTAAGAATGTTTCTGTGAAATAAATCATTGCATTCGCTTTTTCAACATCGAACCAAATATCTCTTCGTTTCTTCCATTTCTTATATCGTTTGATTGCCAATTTAATAGAATCAGGATATAAGTGTGGGGCTGCATCTACTTCCGAAACGAATATATCAGCGTAATTTGTTTCAAAATCAATCATCGACTTTTCATCTTTCTAAATTGCACTAATTTATTGCTATCACTAGGCTCCGTGGACTCTTTTTCTGCTTTTCCTTTTTCAAGAAGAACCCCACTTTTTTTGATTAAATCTTTGTTCTTTCCGTCCAGTCCTAATTGCCCCAAATATTTCGCTTTTTGCTTAGACCAGACTTCAACTTGTTGAGCCAATGGATGTTTTGATTCTTTCACATCACCATTTACATTCTTTGTTTTTTGGACTGTTGGAAAGTTGGAATTCTTCCACAATCCATATTTGACGCTGTATATCTCAACTGCATCAAGATAAATTTCAATCAACGGATCAAGCGCTGGCGAATAAGTTCCGGCTTCAACCAAAACATCCATAATACGCTGCGCTTCTAATTCTTTTTTCTTTTCAGCTTCAATTACGACCTTCGATTTTCTGGCCATTCCTTAAATCACCACCTAAAAAAACGAATTTTTTTCAAAAAATCATTTTGAGGTGCGCGTTTGCACCCCCACTCCCTATCCCCCCATAAGGCCAGCGTTTCTTTTTTCGATAGGGGGGCTTATAGTTTCCAGTCGAACTTTTTCTTTTCCTGGTATTTTTCATTTGTTTCTCTTTCTACAATCGGATGACACTTAGAACAAAGTGTATCGATATTATCTGGATCTAATCTTAATGAAGGATTGATTTTAATTGGAACAATATGATGATGATGTGCTTGCTTACCAAACACAAACCTTCCACATCGTTGACACAATCCTTTGTCTCTTTGATAACAGAATGACTTTAAATCTTGCCAGGCTTTTGTACGATAGAATGATCTGTTCTTTGAATACACAACCGTCTTCTTCTGTTTACGTTTATGATTGAGACAGTATCGTCCTTTATCGATTAATGTCTTGCAGCCTTGTTCAGCACAGTACTTCATGATAGTAACTTAATGATGTCTTCTTTCTTTTTAACATCGGCTGGAATCTCAACATTAATCGATGCAGCATAATCACGTAACTCTTTCACTGTCATATCATCTAATTCAGTTACTTTAACATCAATCACTTTATCGTCAGCAAATTTAGCAATCATACTCTTTGGATTTGTAGTTACTTCGAATCCTGGTTCTTCACCCCTTGGAACAAATAGACTTCGCTTTTCTTCATTATGCCAATACTCTGTACCTGATATTGTTTTTCTTATTTCAGTAATCATTTTCCACTACACCACCTATGTAAATTTTATATAATAAAAAGCACCCACTTATGGATGCTTGATATATTCGTATTTATTTATAAAAATGTACAAAAAAACACAATAATTGCTAACTTTCTATTTACACGTATTGCGATACGTGTTATAATTAATTATAGATAAGGAGGTGATAATTTGAAAAGCGAAAGTTCAAAAGCAATAATCAAACGCCTAATGAAATCTGGATATGAATTACATAGCGTTCGTGGTAGCCACCACTACTACAAACATCCAGTTACAGGGATTAAGATTCCCGTCCCACATCCCCGTAAAGACTTAGGCGTTGGATTAACGCAAGCTATCTTGAAACAAGCAGGGCTGAAATAGCCCTCTCGTTTCAAATTTGAACTTAAACATATTATACACCAAACCAATTAAAAGAAAACTTATAAAGGAGAATAACTATGACTAAAGACTATTATGCATTTCCCGCTAGATTTCACTTTAATATTGATGATAGTGTACTTGTAACTTTCCCTGATTTACCTGGTTGCATGACAAGCGGTAAGAATCAAGAAGATGCTTTAATAATGGCTAGAGATGTATTAGGTGGTTTCTTATCAATAATGGAGGAAGATAACGATCCAATCCCTTCACCTTCTCAAATAACAGATATCATAAATGAAAATAGTAATGAGCATATTTTATTAATTGATGTTAGAATGCCCCCATATAGAAACAAAGATAATGTAAAACTAAAAAAGAAAACATTAACTATTCCACAATGGCTTGATGATGAAGCTGTAAACAAGAATATAAATCAATCTAAATTATTAACAGAAGCTTTAAAACAAACGCTAGGATATAATGACAAAACTAATACACCATAAAGGACGCCATATAAGCGTCCTCTTTTTTATATAATTAAAAGCACTCCATAAGGAATGCTTCAAATATTTCATATACTCTTATATAAAAATATCATTAGTAATATTAATGGTAAAAAGAGCAAGGTGTATTTTTTAAATCCCTCTCTAAATTTATACAATAATATTTCCATTTTATATTTCTTTTCATGTTCAGGCTTGCATGTCATATAGTCAACGCTAATATGATTTTCTTTTTCCAAAATTAACTTTTCATAATCTCGGTGAAGCTCCTTTAATTTAACTTGAGTGATTGAACTTGGATTAGCTTCTAATCTTTGCAGTTTATTTAATAACACATTTAATTGTTGATAGTTATTTTCAAAATTACTAGCACGTTCCTTATAATTTTTAACTCCCAAAAACATAGTGAAAAATGTTAATGATAAAGAAGATATTAGCAATATTTTTGTTATATTTCCTTCTCCATCAATAAACCATATAGACAAAAGTAAAACTACTAAAGAATAGAAGTATGAGGTTTTTTCGAAAAACTCATGTTTCTCTCTTAATCTACCTGAAGCTTTTATCCTTGATCTTCTAGTTAAATCAACCCTTCTCTTCAATTCATTAAATACATCCATGTCATTAATAATTGTATCTTGTTGTGTAATGTGTAAAACTTGCTCACTAACCTTTTGTTCAGTACTCATTCAAACATCCCTCCGACACTAATCATAATGTAGTTGGTAATGTTTGTCACCATTATATATAGACATAATAAAAGAGCAACCGTGCACCAGTTGCCCTTTCGTCAATTTCTTATGTTATTACTATAATTCATTTTTTCAAGGGTTTGTATAATGATTACTTACCTTAAGTAAATGTTAAGTTCTATTTGAGTACTCAACCTTTTCTCTCATAGCAGCATGTTTGTTGTAAATGTACTGTGAACTGTAGTTAAGTTCTTCAGCAATCTTTTCTAATGTCATGCCTTCCACATATTTGAGATATGCAATTCTATGTTCCAACCCTTTGAAGGTATTAATTAATTTTTTCAGTTTATACATGTCATTCATCTTATGTGCTAACTCGTATTCAATTGCTTCAATACGTTCTTCTACCTTTGCACCTTCCGATTCAGCAGTTAAACGTACATCTCGCAAATCACCACTGACCCAGCGTTTTAATTCAGCTTTTGTTTTATCTAAGTTGTAATCTAGATACGCAACTTCTTGTTCTAATTCTTGATATACCTTTAGCCAGTTAAACAAATGATGATTCACCTACTTTCTATTCAAATAACGCTTTTATAACACTTCATCATGATTAATTTGTTTTGAAATAACTTTAGCTTCATGACCGTAATATCCGTTATGTTCGTTGTAAGCTACAAATTGGAGAGTCCCTTTAGATGTGACGATATCGACAAACATTACATCACCTTCAAAATACTCACTTTCTATATCCAAATCATGCTTTTCAAGAAGCCCCTCTTTTAATTCTGTATCAGTTATTTTTACATCAATAAGTTGTGCTCCTATAAAATCATTGAAGTCATCTTCTGACATAAAGTAACCAAAGTTTTCACAACAAGATTGTTCATCATCAATCAATAACTTGATTACTTGTTCGTTTGTTGTTATAGCGTAACCACCCATGCTTGACCATCTTACTTTCTCTTGATGTTCTTCAATTTTTAAAATCTGTTCCATTTTCCATTCCTCCGATTCTTATAAAATTCAAATTGTATTAATATCCTGAGCCGAAGCCCAGGACAAATATTTATTCAGCGATACTTCCATCTCCAACAATTTTCAATTGACCAGAAGCAACATCCGTGGTTCCATCTGGTTTAACACTGTACTCTACGCCTTCATGCGGCTCTTCAAAACTCATTTGTCCTTCTGGAACATCATCATTTTGCGGACGACTCTCCATTACTTCTTTAGGAGTTTGATAAGCGAAAGTTAAATCAATCAAGAAATACTGACCGTATTTGTTATATTTCTCTGCGATTTTGTGCATTTGAAGGTTGTCATTTTCTTTAGCAGCTGCAATAATTTCCTCCGCCTCTTCACGTGTATCTGCATAATGTTGTTCCTTTTGATTAAGTTGTACTTTTGCCATTGATAATTCCCCCTAATTAATAATCGTTTTTTGTTTTTTACGAAAATAAATCATTATTTATATGACGCCCTTCTTCAGATATTCACGAGCCATGTATAAGAAATGATGATATATGTAATTACCTGTTGTAGCTGGCTCAATAAATACTGTTGAAAATCCATATCGCACTTCAAATGTTTTTAAACTACCAAGCAACGCTTCTGGTTTGTATTGGCTTATATACTCACCTTTTAATATTTTTTGATAACCTTTTAGATCCTCCACAAGTAGCACAAATGGATGTTTAGCAGCGCGAATCAATTCATTTTCAAACCTTGTACGATCTTTAATCGATTGAACTAATTCATCTACACCATTTTTACGTTCTACCCCAGCACTTAAATAAATATCTCGTGTAATACCCATTTCAAGATTCTTAGGAATTACCGCTGAATAATCAGCTGTATCAATTTTTCTAAGTCTGAATTTAACATCCTTTTTACGGAAATAATCAAGTACATGTTGATTTTTCTGCTCCCTTGTATCTACCATGATTTCTAATGTATCCAGGATTTCCTTTAACTCTTTTTCTGAATATCGATAATGAATTGCTGGCATTTATTTCACCTTCCTAAAATGCAACATTGCACGATTGAATATTGCTTGTGAAAGCTCGTCCGTTAATTTATTTTCATAGTTGGCCACAGATTCTTTTACATATAACCAACCATTAAGTGAGAAGTTTAATGTTAATTCCATAACCAATCTTGCTGCAGCTTCATCATGATTCAACCAATTATTAATTTTTGGATTTATGTCTTGCTCAACACCGATAAAAAAATTAATAATTTTATCTATCGTTTGTTTTACTGCATGATCTTGGTCCGAATAATTCCCTTGCAAATATTTAATAATACGTAGCTTGTATTCTTTAATAACTGATTCAATTTCAGGAGCAACCTTTTCATGGTTCTCAATGTATAAATCATTTCCATCAAGAACGAGCTTCGCTCCCATCGATTGAACATCAACACATATCTGTTTTGGATGCATATTACACCTCTTTTTTTAAAGGGTTATCGAGGGTTACTAAGTTTTTTATTCAGTAACCCACTACAAAACCAGTCGTATCAAGGGTTCAAGGCTTTTTTTAGTCATCAAGGTTACTAAGATTACTTGGTTATCTATTAAAGCCCTATATATATATTATTTTTTTATTTATTTATTTTCTTATAGGCTGTTATAGAAAATTCAGTAACCCTCAGTAACCCATAGTCTATAAACCTTGATATAACAAAGTTTATATGGGTTATTAAAAAAATAGTTTAGTAACCCTTAGTAACCCAAAATCAAACTTTTTTCCTATTTATAGGAGTTATGTTATTCTTCTCTTCTTTTTCCTCACCAGAAAACAGACTAGCTCCTGCAAATTCGTTTAATGTCATTCCATGAATAAAGGTTTTATTTTTTGATCCTTTTTCTTTTTTAAACCCACGAATTTCTAACTGACGATAAAAAGCACGATTCTTTAAATCCATCTCGTTATTTTGATAGCACCATTTTGTATAATTTTCATAAAGTAACTTTGCTTCAACTCTTGCTGTCGAATACACCGCACAATTTTCATCGATAAATGGTCCGAGTATATCCATATCTTCACGATATTCTGCTGTCGCTGCCTTCACGGCTTCAGGAGCACGCAACCCTTCGGCCTGCCACTTCATGCAGCCTTCCACTGCCCAACGCAAAACACCTGGCATTTCTTTTGCTAATTTATCTGGTAAATCATAATCAATCTTGTCTTTAGGTATAGTTACAGTAAAAGGAATAAGCATAATCCTTCTCCAAATACCTTCATCCGAACCTTTAACAATTGGCTTATGGTTGGTAGTGAAGAAAACTTTAAACTCTGGTGTAAACTCAAAATATTCCTGGCGTAAGAAACGTGCAGACATTTTCTCCCCACCGGTGATTTGTTTAACCAGCGCTTCTGATAACTGTTGCCCTTCTTCACTCTCAACAGCCGATACAAAACGAGCTCCATCTAATCTAGCCACATCATTATTGATTCCTGAATCATTTCTCTTTTTTAAGAAGGTGTCACTGTTTGTCTGTCTTCCATAATCACCGAGTAGATCCTGGATGATATTAATAAAAGTAGACTTACCATTACGGCCATTACCAAATAAGAAAAACATTACTTGTTCTTTTGTTACACCGGTTAATGAATAACCAATAGCTTTCTGCAGGTAGTTAATTAATTCATGATCTGCTTCACCTGTAGATGTTTTAAAAATACTTTCCAAGAAAGCTTTCCAGTTCGGACACTCAGCATTTTTGTCATACTTGATTGGAGAAATCTTTGTTAATAACAAGTCACGGTTATGTGGTAATAATTCACCAGTCTTTAAATCGATAACTCCGTTATCACAGTTAAATAAAAAGTTATGTGCATCTAATTCTTTCTTTTTCACTGATACCATCGGTCTTACATCCAATATGCTATTTATCCTAATTGACCGTCTTTCACACTTCTTAGCCCAATCATGCAGTAACTTTGATTGATATTTATCTTCTGTAGCCTTTGCTTCTCCATATATAGCTCTCAACGTTTTGGCCGTGATAGCTTCAATTTGTCTCTTACTATCCTCATGCCAATGCTTACCGTTCCATATAAGCCATTCCAACTCGTTACAGTACCGAACATTTTCGCCATGATAATATGCGATACGTTCAGCATTTCCTAACTCAGTTAAATGAAACTTTGGCGCTTCATCGATAATTTCCTCAGTATCTTCAATTGAGTTATCAGAAATGTAAACTTCATACTTTTTCTCTTCAGGTGGTTCATAATCAGCTATTGTGGAAGGAGTTGAAAGAATCGCTGTATCGATTGTCATTTGCCCATATGTACGGCCATCACTTGAATGTGGTTTATCCCACTTCTCACGAAGTAAGGAAGATTCTCTAAACATTGAATCCATCTTCGCAGCATCTTTATCCGTCCAAAATGCTAAATGATTACATAAGGCCATATCAGTTGAGGAATGATCACCGTTAATCAACATGCCCTGGAATAAATCTTTAATGGATGCACCACTTTTACTATCAAACATTCGCTCCCATAATTCCGCGTTCGATAGACTAGTAATGTCTTCTCGTTCAAATGAAGTAGTACTTTGTTTCTTTTCAGGCTTTGGCTTTTCTTTCAAATACTTCTCAAATAAAACTTTTAATTCATCCGTTCTATCCTCCACAGGGACTTGATCCAGGCAATCACCGGTGAAAGTAAAATATCTTCCATGCCTGTATACTTCTAATCCAATATCAACATTTTTCCGGCCTGTACCTGGTCCTTTTAATGGCAGCTTACCTTTTGCAATAATGTGGATGCCATCACCACTTGGTGAATATTCCGTGTAACTATTTACGATTTCAATAACATCCTCAGCTAAACTTGTAAGAGCACCTTCCTGAATACAATGGTCAATATCTATTCCGATGAATGGATCATCCTTTGAAAACATAAATCCAATTCCGTCATAATCTCCTTGTTCATAGAATTTTATGATTGTCGGGAACGTTGACCAACTTCGTTTATTATTTGATTGAGCCATTTCCCCATTGATTTGATAAGGAACTTTTGTTTTCTTACCATTTCTTACTTCTGACCGCCATAAGATCCAATGAGGAGTGTTTTTAAGCTCTGCCGGTATTTGATTAAATTTGTATCTCATTTGATTTTCTCCCTTTGGAAAAGGGAGCCATTAGTAGCTCCCTCCTATTTGAATCTTGTTAATTAATTTTTAGAATGGTACATCATCATCTGAAATTTCAACGTTAGTACTTGGAGCTGCTACTTCAGAAACCTTAAATCCTTTTACCTCCGGATATTTTTTACCGTTATATTCACGCTCACCTACTACTAATCGCAATGGTTTATTCAGGAATGTATCAGCCCATTCCTTATAGCTGCTAAATTGCATTCCATCTGGGAATTGTGCTGCCTTTGATGCTGCTTGGAATCTCCACATTGCTTTTTCTGTAACAGTAAAATTATCAAACAGAATCTTTTGACCTTGGAATGGTTGGTCCACATCGCTGCGAATCTCGTAATCAACGATTACTCGGTTATTACCTGACTCTGCTTGCTTTAATTCATAATTAACAACCGTTACCTCATATTCACCTGGCTTAATTACCTCAAATTCTGTTGCTTGACTGTGATCTACTTTAAACATTATTTTTCCTCCTTGTTGTTAAAAACTTGTAATCTATCTAAAGCAGCATTTAAATATTTAAGATTGAAATCTTGGAGTTTTTGTTTTGTTTTAAACTCAATTTCATCTAGCATCTTCGCTGCTTCATCACTGGATTCAACAATTTCTATAATTTTTGCAATAAGAGCATTTCTTTCATTCTCTTGCTCCGCTCTTACATCCACACCCAGTTCTAACCATTTATAAATGATTGCACCATGCTCCGGCTTAATTAATTCACCATTTTCATTTATTAAATTAGAATTATCTTTAGTTGGTGTAGCTGTATGGTTTTGCTCCATACGTAGAACAATCATGAATTCGTACTCCAAATCATCTTTCTGAATTGGTTTTAATCCTAACTTACGAATTTGAAGCTTATCATTATCATCACGCTCAGCTTGATATTCTTGCTTAGTACGTAACGTAGCGATAATATGAACATCATTTTCTGTAAGTGATTTAATGAACTCTTTAATAACCGGCTTCATTGTTTTCCAATCTTGAAAACGGCCACCTAAATCTTGCTGCTGGTCCAAGATACCTCCGATACCTTCCCAAGCATGTGAAAGACTATCTGCAATGACTACTTCACAACCATTTTTCTTTAATAATTCAATTGCTTGTTGGTATCGCACTGTGGAATATGGAGCATCAAGTTCTACATATTTAAAGCTACCAATCTTGTAACCTTTAATTGTATTGTTTGCATAAAGAAGCGAACGTTTATGTTCTGTATCGATAACACCAATCTTCTTCCACAATTCTTCTTCTAGTAAATCAGGATAAGCTTCTTTCATCATTCCATATGCCAGGATTAAAGAAGTTAATGTTTTACCTCCGCCACTTGCACCGAACAATGCTATACAAGCTTTCAGCTTTTCACGTTGTGCATCTGTTACTTGCAACATATTTATACCTCCACACTATAAGAAATGGACTCAGGCTTAATCGTCACCCCTGGGACAATTTGTCCATCCTCATCCACAACTACTTTTTCACCGCTGATTTCCGCAATCTTGAATTTCTTCTTCAAGTCACCCCATTTAACTTCCGTCTTTAGACAATCATCAAGATGGTTTTCAATAGCGTATTGAAGTACCTGCTCTTTATCTTTTTGCTCTGGCGCTTCACTACTCTTACGAGTCTTGGATTTACCGTAAGGCGTACTAATAGTTTTCTGCTTTGGATCCGCTGCAAGTTGTTCCGCATGGTAACGATGGATATGACTTTCAAAGAAACTAATGCTATCGTGGATAGGCTTTAATTCTTTTTGCTCCCATTGTGCAATACGGTCACGTTCAATATTTGCCAACGTTGTAATTTTCTTTTCTTCCACTTTAAGTGCAGTCAATTTACGAAATGCCCAATTAAGACCTTCCAAATCACTAATTTCAAATTGCTTCTCCGCATCCTGTAATTCATCAACTTCCGCTAATTCAATTTCTTGTAATGAGTTCATCGATATTACCCCCAAATTTATTTTTCATTTCCTGTGTGCTATACAGCGAATAATATGTAAAACCGTTATTATCAAAAGAAACTTCAAAAGGATAATCCTTGGATACGCGACTTACTATCGTAGGCTGTACTTCCGCTTCCTGTAGCAAGAATTCAAATACCTTGTGAGTTACATGTACTTGATTATCACGAACGCTGATAATTCCTTTATCATATGCATTGTGGATGGCTTGCACACTTTCAGTGATTGTTTTAATATCCATCAATAAAACGCTCCTTTACATGAAATCAATTCATGCTATAATGACTGTGAATTTTGTTTTTCTAAATCACCTGTTGGCGCAGGTGGTTTTTCTTTTTATACCGCCCGAAAGCATTCAACATTTTGTTCCGCAATTAAGTAATTCGTTAGATTCCCTTCAAGTACGGCATTCTGTCCAAACATAAAATACCTATCATCTTGCTTAATTTCACAACCATAGAAATCTTCAATTGGATGATCAGGTTCTTTAGTAGATTCCTTTCCACCAATGTCTTCCACAAATATTGCATCGATATTACTCACACTAATGTGGAATGGTACTGTCGGAGTTGCACCTTCATATTCAATTCCTGATAAAAATCCAAAACTATTTTTAAATGTTTTAAATTGCTCTACTGTAAAACTTGCTTTGGCACCTGATTTAAAAACTAATGTTACTTCCTTCAATTAACTCACCTCCCTTCATATGCATCATTTAGACCGCTTACGTTCTCCCATTTTGCTGTAAATCTCAGCGATGATTAAACCTGTTTTAGTTAGTTCAACATCGTTTGATATTAAATGATTCTGATTCATTCGAGTCAGTTGCGCCCTAGTAATTAATTGCAAGTTATCCAATACAATATTTTTTTTATTGCTGTCTAAAAAAATAAGGCAATGTTCTTTTGGTATGGGACCATGTTCCTTTTCCCACAAGACTCTGTGTTTGTGCCTCCACCGTTTGTGCCAAGGACCTTTATCCGAAACCTTGACTAGTACGTAACCATCACGATCGATTCGTTCACTACCGACTGGTTTATAATTTGTTGCTTGTTGTCCTTTTTTAAATTGCGTCTCAACTCCACCCCTCGTAAGGCCTTTTTTACCCTTATTAAAAGGAACGTGACCTTTTTCAAAGTGGCCAGTTAAACCGCTGGAAATTTTATTATTTTTCTTAAATGTTTTTATTTGTTTTATTGAAATACTCAAATCAAATTCTTTATTTATTAAGTTCGTTAGAGCCTGATTAGACAATCCTTTTGCATTTTCTCGAATAAAAGCCACTTGTTCATCGTTAAAAAGTTTCGCCATCCTTTACCCCTCCAACATTTTTGGTTTGGTAAGATCCTTTGATTTGTATTCTGTATGAAACTTTTGAGCGTTTAACACTAAAGTTCCATTCGAAATGATTTGATTAGCTACGCTTGTTATAGAACGAGCCCTTTCTATTTCCTCGACTAATTTATCTCCCACTAAGTCCTCATCACTTAAACGCTCGAGTTGAGCAAATAAATGATTATTCAAGTCACCTAGCGTATTTCTCATTTAACTCACATCCCTTCGAATTGAAACCTTACGGTTCATTTCCCTTAGCTGACACTTTGCTTCTAATTCAGTAATAAGTAATAACGCTGGACTATTTCTCATTTCTGCACATCTTTTTACAACTTCTGATGCTTTCATTAATTTACTTGCGGATAGTACTCCGTTCATGATTGGTCACCTTCCTTATAAATGAATTGTGTAGACAAAACTCCATCTTTTAAAACAACTTTACTTTCATAATTCGACAAAAATTTTTCATCAACTGACGACTCTACTTCTTCGTCATATCTCCAATATCCAGCCCGAAGTAGAAAATCAGAAAAACCTTCTGGAATAGGTAATTCATAGCCATCTAAAGTTATTCTAGTTACCTCAATACCTTCTCTAATAATCATTTAATACACCTTCTACATTTCAAGAGTGACTCCACCTCCAACTCTACTTAAAGTAGAGTCTACATTAAAAAAAATTTGATCATAACTAATTTCTAGCAAATCACAAATTTTCTTTGCATTTCCTACAGTCACCTCATCAGGGTGATTTTCCATGTTTCTATAAGTTTGAACATGGACATTTAGCTGTTGCGCCATTTCATTTTGCGTAAAACCTTTTAGTAATCGCGCTTGTTTAATAGTGAGAATCATCACTGTCACCTCGTTTCTATTCGCTTGTAAACTCATAATAATCTACTAAAAGTAGAATGTCAACACTAAAAAAACTATATTAATCTACTTTTATACTATATTCCAGAATTTAAAGTAGAATTTTTTCGACTTTTTATTGAATAAACTCTACCTTTAGTATAATATTATAGATATAAAGTTGACGGAGGTCACTAAAATGAGCATAGGAAAAAATATTAAAAAATTAAGGGATAAACATAATCTTTCACAAAAGGAACTCGGAGAAATAGCTGGTGTTTCAGATAAAGCAGTATCAACTTGGGAAAAAGGAATAAAAGAACCAAGAATGGGATCACTTCAAAAAATAGCCGATCATTTTGGGATTTTAAAAAGTGACATAATCGAAGATAAAGATTCTAAAGTTACTCACATCAGACCTAACCAGCCAAAAATTGAAAACAACTGTAAGCCTGTACCACTACTTGGAGCAATAGCTGCTGGAACTCCACTTGAAATGGTAGCTGTGGAAGAGTGGATTAATGTTCCAGTCGAAATAACTGAATCACATCCTCATGCATTTTTATTAAGAGTAGTTGGCGATAGTATGAGTAAAGTAATACCACCAAATATGTTAGCGCTGATAGATCCAGATGTTGAAATTAAAAATGGAGATATTGCTGCAGTTGCCGTTAATGGATTTGATGCAACTCTAAAAAGATTTTATAAGTTCCAAGATGGAATTACTTTAGAACCTGAAAGTTATAATCCTGAATATAAAACACAATTTTATGATTCTAAAACACAAGAACACACTCCTGTTGTAGTAAAAGGAAAATTAGTTTGGTATATGGCACCTCTTAACGCTAAATTTTAAATGTAAAAGGTGATTATTTTGACTAAAGCAGCTATATATATTCGTGTTAGTACGCAGGACCAAGTTGAAAACTATAGTATAGAGGTTCAGCGAGAAAGAATAAGGGCGTTTTGCAAAGCTAAAAATTGGACCGTATATGATGAATATATAGACGGTGGTTATTCAGGTTCAAATTTAGAACGACCAAGTATAAAAAAACTTTTAACCGATTTAAAAAATATAGATGTAGTTGTTGTATACAAATTAGATAGGCTTTCACGCTCTCAAAGGGACACATTAGAATTGATTGAAGAACATTTTCTAAAAAACAAAGTAGACTTTGTATCGATCACAGAAACATTAGATACTTCCACACCATTTGGTAAAGCGATGATTGGTATTCTATCTGTATTTGCTCAATTAGAACGTGAAACAATTGCAGAACGTATGAGAATGGGACATATCAAACGTGCTGAGAATGGATTAAGAGGTAACGGTGGAGACTATGATCCAGCTGGTTATACTAGACAAGATGGACACTTAATAATAAAAAAAGACGAAGCTAATCATATCAAAAGGCTTTTCGATTTATATGAGCAACAGCATTCAATTACTAAAGTTCAGGAAGTTTTAAAAGAGGAAGGTTATCCTATTTGGAGATTTCGAAGATATAGAGATATTCTTTCTAATACATTGTATATAGGACGTGTAACTTTTGCAGGAAAGGAATATGAAGGTCAACATGAGCCTATCGTTTCATCAGAACAGTTTAAACGTGTACAGGCGCTTTTAAAGCGTCACAAGGGACATAATGCTCATAAAGCTAAACAAAGTCTATTATCAGGACTCATAACCTGTTCTTGTTGTGGAGAAAACTATGTGGCCTACAGTACAGGGAAATCTAAAGATGTTGAATCAAAAAGATATTATTACTACATTTGTAGAGCTAAAAGATTCCCAGCTGAATACGAAGAACGATGTATGAATAAAACCTGGTCCAGAAAAAAACTTGAAGATATTATTATAACCGGTTTAAAGCGTCTAACAGTAGAAGACAATGTAAACAACAAACAAAAAAAGAAGATTAATTACGAAAAACTCATTAAAGATATTGATAAAAAAATGGAACGCCTTCTTGATTTATTTACAACTAATACTAATATAAGCAGACAACTGTTAGAGCAACAAATGGAAAAATTAAATTTAGAAAAAGAAAATCTTATTCAAAAACAAAAAAGACAAGAAGAAGAAAAAACAATTGCACAGGACACACTTATTGATAGTATTAAATCCATTGATTTACTTGAATTCAAAGATAAACAAGTTTTAATTAATAAACTTGTAAAACAAATAAATATTGACCATAAAAACGTCGAAATCATTTGGCGTTTTTAAGTAATTATTTTATGTATTCATTTCCGGCTATTCATACAGCCCAAATAAAAAATGATTCTTTTTGCTTAATAGCCTCTATAACTCCTTGCGCCGCCAAATTCTGGCCAGTAGACAACGTCCCGTTCCACTGTAACAAATTTGAATTCTTTTCTCTCTTTCTTTCAGCAATCCCGCGAACAAGTACAGCACATTCACTTACTCTCCCCATCGTTATACACTTCCGGCAATATGTGCACACTTTACTGCACCTTTTACATAAAAACGATGCAAATAGCCGCCGATCTACATTTCCACAGCGTTGGCACATATATTTAGAATTCTTCTTTTTTACACCTTGTACACATACGATCTCTCCCTTCTTTTTCAAATCGTTTAATTCCCTCTGTAAATCTGAAGAAAGTTCTTCTAATAGCAACTGTTTCCCCGATAGCATCAACAATCACCTCCAGCACTACTATAAACCTTTCTCATCATCTCGTAAAAACTCAAAAAAGCCGATAACCTACTTATAAAATAGTAAGCTATCGACTTTATACACATGTTTTATTCTTTTATAAATCCTAGAATCGACCGTATCCTAAGAAATGTTTTTTGTTATACGAACTGTTAATATCACCGTACGCAATTCCTTTATCACTAGCATGGATCATTTGGCCATTACCAACGTAAATACCGATGTGAGATGGACCTGCTTTATAAGTACCTTGGAAGAATACTAAGTCTCCTGGTTGTGGGCTATCTACTTTAGAAACTGAGTTCCAGTAACCCCTAACGTCTTGACGACCTACACCAAAGATGTAAGAAATGAATCCACTACAGTCAAAACCACCGTTTGATGGAGATGCACTTCCCCAAACATATGGCTTACCTAAATATTGCTTAGCTTTACCAATTACGCCAGTATCCGGTGGAGTTGGTGCTGGGTTTTGCTCTGGTGTTTTCTTTTCTGCTTTAGGTGCCTCTTTTTTAGGCTCTTCCTTTTTAGGTTCTTCTTTTTTAGGCTCTTCTTTTTGAGCTTGTCCACCATTGTTTGCTGGTGCAGCTTGCTCTGCAGGTGCTTGTGCTGGTTGAGCTTGCGCAGCTTTAGCAGCTTGCTCTGCTTGTTTTTGAGCAGCAGCTTCTTGTGCAGCTTTTGCTTGTGCTTCTTCTTCGGCAATGCGTTGTAATTGTAATGCTTGTTTCTCAAGCTCTTTCAATTGACCTTCCGTACTTGTCATTGAAGTTACAACTGTATCCATTTTACCGCTTAAATCGTTTACCGCTGTTGCTTTTTTCTCTTTTTCAGCGTCAAGTTCTTTCTTAGCAGTTTCAATTTGAGCTTGTGCTTCTTTTAATTCTTTTTGTTTTTCTTTTACCGTTGCAACATCTTTTTTCACACTAGCTTGGTCTTCTTGTTGTGTTTTCATGATATCTTCATCAGACTCAAGAATTTTAGAAACAGAAGTTAAACGATCAACTAAATCTGCAACGTTTTTAGAGTTTACAAGAACTTCTGTTACAACGTTCGTATTTGGTTGTTCTTGAAGTGCAACTAAACGCTTTCTTAATAACTCTTCACGTTTTGCAATCTTTGTTTGTAATTCTGCAATATCTTTATTTTTCTTTTCAATTAATTGCTCAGTATCAGCAACTTTTTTCATTGTTTCATCAAGCTTTGCAGCATTCTCTTGAACAGATTTATCTAAACCTTGAATTGTTTTGTTTAAGTCATTCATTTGTTTTTGTAATTCATCACGTTCTTGTTGTTGTTTATGTAAAGTGTCATTTTGCGTGTTAATTTGTGATTTCACATCAGAAATTTTATCTTCTGCAAATACATTTGGTGTTAGCCCAGAAAACATTAATCCTGCAACTAATGCACAAGATGCCATTTTTAGCTTTTTCATTTTATTTTTTACACCGCTTTCTTTTTTCTTTTTCCGTATATAACCTATAAAATTTATACCATAATTCGGGATTTTTTTTGCTAATGTTACGTTTTTGTAAAACAAATGTAATATTATATGTAGCTCTAGCGCAAAATGCGTATATTTTTGTATGTATGTGTAGAAATTTATATACTTTTCTCACTTCTATAAACAAAGAAAAAACGTAAGGAATTCCTTACGTTTTATTAAATATACGAATACAGATGAAATGCTACTTCATCCATTTCTCAGCCCAATTTTGGACCTCATCCATAACACTTTCTAACGCTTTTCCCTTGTCAGTTAAGCCATACTCGATTCGAACTGGTACTTCTGGATAGACATTACGAACTACAATGCCCTCGCTTTCCAATTCCTTTAAACGCTCTGACAACATACGATCGCTCATATTTGGGATAATATCTGCGATTTCTCTAAAACGTTTCGACTCTTCAAGCAAAGATTTAATAATTAAGCCAGTCCACTTCTTACTAAGCAGAGTAAAAGCTGACTCAAACTTTGGACATAAACAAGAATTATGCTCCATATGTTTCACCTCTCTTCTATTATAATATAGTTTCTTGTAAAAAGTAAGTTATAAAACTTTCCTCATTATTTTATTTTACGTACATTTTACCATTTCCAAATATTAACTTGTCAACTAAACGTAACATACCCGTAAAAAAACCCTCTTAAAAAGAGAGCTTTTATATCTTTATTACTTCGTATACCATCCAAGACCTAATGCACCTTCACCTAAGTGCGTACCAATTACAGCTCCAAAATAACCTGTACGAATTGTGACGTGAGGATATTTTGCTTCTAATTCTTTCTTCCATTCATTCGCTTCTTCTTCACGTTGCGCATGAATGATAACTGCTTCCATAGGTACACCTTTACTTGCTTGCTCATCAAAAATTTCAATGATACGTTTTAATGCTTTTTTACGTGTACGAATCTTTTCAAACGGAATAATGATTTTATCTCTAAAATATAAAACTGGCTTCACTTGTAACAGACTGCCGATGAAAGCTTGCGCGCTATTCAATCGACCACCACGCTGTAAATGATGTAAATCATCAACTACAAAATAGGCGTCCATCGTTTTCTTCATTTCATCAAAACGAGCGATAATCTCTTTCGGGTTCTTTCCTTCACTTGCTAACTTTGCACCTTCACGCACATAAAATCCTTGTACTTCACAACTAATTTCAGAGTCATACGTGTATACATCAATACCCTCTACCATCTGTCCAGCTGTCGTTGATGTTTGATATGTACCACTAATTCCACTTGATAGGTGAATACTAATAACTGCATCATAATCTTTAGCTAGTTCTTCATATAGCTCAACAAACTTTCCGATTGCTGGTTGAGAAGTTTTTGGAAGTTCCTCTTGTTCACGTACTTTCACATAAAAATCATCTGCTGAAATTTCAGCTTCTTCTTGATAAGATTCTGTTCCAAACACAACGTTTAATGGAATCATATATATATTGAGTTCATCACGAATTTGCTTCGGTATATATGCCGTACTATCAGTAACAATAGCTATTTTCATTTTCGTACCTGCCTTATAAAAAGTTTTATTTCCTAATTTTACACGAAAACTACAAATGGTGCATCCATACATGAAAATGCCGGTTGAAATTATACCTACCATCTCGACAAATTACAACAAAAAGATAAAATACTCACCAAAAACTTCAGCATATTTAGAAAAAATGTTTGAATATAAAAAGGCTCGCTTTTAAAATGGAAAGTACTAGTCATTTTGATAGATAGGGGCGTACACAAGTGCTATTACAATATTTTACAATCAAAGACTGCGGCGAACACGAAATCGTCATTCAAAAATCAAGATTTATTTGTTATATTAGCCGAGCAACGACTGAGGAAGAGGCTCAAGAATTTATACAAAAAATAAAAAAACAACATTGGAATGCAACACATAATTGTTCCGCTTATTTAATTGGCGAACAAGATCATATTCAAAAAGCAAATGATGACGGCGAGCCTAGCGGTACAGCTGGCGTACCAATGCTAGAGGTACTTAAAAAACGTGGACTAAAAGATACCGTTGTTGTCGTAACACGCTATTTTGGTGGCATTAAACTTGGCGCAGGTGGATTAATTCGTGCATATGGAAAGTGTACAAGCGAAGGCATTAATCATGTCGGTGTTGTCCAGCGAAAACTAATGCGTGTGATGCAAACCGAGATTGATTACACATTACTTGGCAAAGTGGAAAATGAATTACGCAATTCAAAATATGCCATTAAAGATATACATTATCTAGAAAATGTCACATTTGATACGTATGTAGAAGAAGACGGCAAACAAGCATTTACAGATTGGATGATTGAATTAACAAACGGGAAATGTACAATTACAGAAGGAGATATGTTGTACTTAGAACAAGATGTTATCTAAGCATAACCCATTTATCACCTTCAAAGATTAATGTAGTGAATTACTTCCCTACAAATGAACTAACGAACTAACGAACTAACGAACTAAGGAGATTATATATGGAAGAACGTTATTATCATCTCCAAAATAGCAGAATAAAAAAGAAGCGAAGAAGGAAACTTTTCTTCTTCCTTATTTTCGCATTTTTATTTGGCAGCATAGGAGTTTATGTGTTAAATTCTTACTCTTCTCTTATGGGGATGTATAGTGGTTTTACTCGTGAAAAATCAGATTTAAGAAACAAAGATGTAGAAATTACAAAGGAACCTTTTACAATTCTCATTATGGGTATAGAAGATTATGCGACAGATGGTCAAAATGGTCGTACAGACTCATTAATGTTCGCAACAGTCAATCCAAAAACGCAAAAGATTTCACTTATGAGTATTCCTCGTGATTCTCGAGTTAAAATTGTTGGCAAAAATAAGGAAGACAAAATTAACGCTGCCCATGCTTACGGCGGAGAAGAAATGGCAATCAAAACTGTCGAAGGCTTTCTAAAAGTTCCTGTAGACCATTATCTGAAAATTGATTTCCAAGGCTTTAAAGGTATCGTTGATGCTGTTGGCGGCGTTACCGTTGACGTACCCTTCGATTTCTGGGAGCGCTCTGACGTGGATTACTACAAAAAAATTCAATTTAAGCAAGGACAGCAAAACTTAAACGGTGAAGAAGCACTTGCTTACGTCCGTATGCGAAAGCAAGATCCAAATGGCGATTATGGTCGAGCTGCTAGACAAAGACAATTACTGGCCGCTGTTGCTCATAAACTAAACTCCACCTCTACTGTATTTAAAATTAAAGATTTAACAGCTGTCGTTGGAAAATATATAAAAACCGACATTCCTATTTCAGACGGACTTGCTCTTTACAATAAACTCTCTGGATTTGATCCTTCTACAATACAAACGTTAAAGCTTGAAGGCGAAGACAAAAAGATAGGCGGTATTTATTACTTCCTTCCAGATCCAATCAGTGTAGAAACGGTGCGTAACGAAATTGAAAAAGAATTAGGAGAAAAAGCAAAAAAACCAACTACAAAAAACAACTCAAATCCTGATTCAAATTCAAGTTCTAATTCTAACGAACAAACAAAAAAAGAAACAAAACAAAATAAAACACCAACTGATCCGCCACCTTCTACAAATGCTCATGCAGAGTGGATTATGCGCAATCAGCCGTAACAAAAAGGCCCAATCTATGCGATTGGGCCCTTTTTATTTACTTATTAAAGTGTTGTAAAATTGCTTCTACAATGCGCTCTGATGCACGACCATCACCGTAAGGGTTAGATGCTTTCGCCATCTTATCATGAGCTTCTTTATCTGATAACAACTCATCAGCAAGGCCGAAGATTGTCTCTTCGTCTGTTCCTGCTAATTTCAGCGTACCTGCTTCAATACCTTCAGGGCGCTCTGTTGTATCACGAAGAACAAGAACTGGTACACCAAGTGATGGAGCTTCTTCTTGTACACCACCAGAATCCGTTAACATTAAGTATGAACGAGCTGCAACATTGTGGAAATCAATTACATCTAGCGGCTCAATTAAATGAATACGGTTATGTTCACCTAAAATTTCATTTGCTATTTCACGAACAACAGGGTTCATATGAACAGGGTACACAACTTGTACATCTTCATGTTTGTCAACAAGACGCTTAATTGCACGGAACATATTACGCATCGGTTCACCTAAGTTTTCACGGCGGTGAGCTGTCATAAGTACAAGACGATCATTTCCAAGTTTCTCTAGTACAGGATGACTATATGTTTCTTTTACAGTCGTTTGTAGCGCGTCAATCGCTGTATTTCCTGTGATGAAAATACGTGACTCATCTTTATTTTCCTTCTGTAAGTTCGTTGCTGATTTTGCTGTCGGTGAGAAATGGAGATCCGCCATTACACCTGTTAATTGACGATTCATCTCTTCTGGGTATGGAGAATACTTATCCCACGTACGAAGGCCCGCCTCAACATGACCTACTGGAATTTGATTATAAAAAGCAGCTAAACTTGCAATAAATGTTGTTGTTGTATCACCATGTACAAGTACAATATCCGGCTTCGCTTCTTTCATTACTTTATCCAAACCTTCTAAACCACGCGTTGTAACATCAATTAAAGTTTGGCGGTCTTTCATAATATTTAAATCGAAATCTGGCGTAATTCCAAAGATACTTAATACTTGATCTAACATTTGGCGATGTTGTGCTGTTACAGTCACAATCGATTCAATTTTTTCTGGGTGTTTTTGCAACTCTAATACAAGAGGTGCCATTTTAATTGCTTCTGGACGTGTCCCGAAAATTGTCATTACTTTTAAACGTTCAGTCATGTGATTGCCTCTTTTCTTTCACTAATTACAGCTTCTATTATGACATATAAAAATATGCATGAGTACATCCCTTTTTAACGCATAACAGAAACTTTTCTATTACAAATACTTTTTCTTCCCACCGAGTAATAATCTATCTTTTGTTTCTTAACATCTTCATCAGTATAACAATTTCTCCCATCAAATAAAATAGGCTCCCTCATAAGTTGTACGTACTTTTCTAACGGATAAGTTTGAATATCTCCCCATTCTGTTACGATAAAAACCGCACTCGCATCTCTAATCGATTCATCTATACATCTACTATATTGTATAGCATCTCCAAATATATTCTTTACATATTGAATTGCTTTTGGGTCATAAAGAACAATATCTGCACCTATATTAATTAATGCTTCTATTATAATAAGAGATGATGCCTCTCTAATATCATCCGTATTCGGTTTAAAGGATGCGCCAAGAACTGCAATCCGCTTTTTATTCATGTTCATAACTTTTTTCGCTTTTTCAATCAATAGCAGCTGTTGCTTATTATTTACTTCAATAACTGCTTTTAACAAACGAAAATCATGAGCAACATTTCCCGCAATTTGTACCAGTGCTTTCGTATCTTTCGGAAAACACGACCCTCCGTAGCCAATGCCCGCATTTAAAAAAGATGCACCGATTCTCTTATCCATTCCCATCCCTTTGGCAACATCCAATACATTCGCGCCTACCTTCTCACATATATTTGAAATTTCATTAATGAAACTAATCTTTGTAGCTAAAAAGGCGTTCGACGCGTATTTAATCATCTCCGCACTTTTAATATCTGTAACATACGTTTCTAAGCATAATTGACTATACAAACTCTCTACTCTTCTTGCTACTTCTTCACTATCCGCTCCAATTACAATACGATCTCCATGAAAGAAATCATAAATACCTGAACCCTCGCGCAAAAACTCTGGATTCGATACGATATGTACTGTATGCCTCCCTTTTAACTTCTCCTCAATCCATCCCTTCATTACATCATTTGTGCCTACTGGAACTGTACTTTTCGTAACAACAATAATATCGTTCGTCGCATATAATCCAATATCGTTACAAGCACTCTGAATATACGTTAAATCTGCCGTCCCATCTAATAAAGGTGGTGTTCCAACTGCAATAAATATAAACTCTACATCATCAAATGCCTCTTCTTTATTTGATGTAAAAGTTAAAGCATTATTCTCATATGCATAATTTATTAATTCATGTAATCTGTCCTCATAAATAGGTAAATCCCCTTGTTTTATCCGTTCAATTTTTTCATCATCTATATCAAAACATGTAACTGAATGCCCTAATTTTGCCAATCCTACTCCTGTAATCAATCCAACATATCCAGTACCTACTATCGTAATTTTCATTTCCTTTCCGCACAGGAATTTACAATAGAAAAGATATGAAATATAGAACTCTTCCTGTGCTTCCTCCTCTCATATTAAAAATGAGAAAACCCTTTTCCTTCTTCATTATATGAATTACTTCCCTTATTTTTTTTAAAGTTTTTGTAAAATTAAATGCACTATAAAGTAAAACTTAATCAGTGAGAATCCGGCTGCCAGTTCACGCGTGATAAATTCCCACATTTTAACACGAAACTTACTCATTTCTACGTGCAACACTTATAATACTGAAATAAAAGTATTCACTATTGAAGAAAAAGAGGAAATGTTACATTCCAAAGCCCAGTACGATTAACCTTCTTATATGATTCAACATTCTATATACAATTGTCATATATTCTATCCGCTTCCATTAACCGTAAAAAGAAAAAAAGATTGAATTCTAATCTTTTTGTGATACCATATGTTATGAGCCTGTAAATAAACATCATAATTTTCAGATAAATATATTTTCAAAAAAAAAAAATTACGTTAGACTATAAAGGGTGGGGTATTAATGGACTCACAAGTGATTTATGCCATTTTGGCATCATTCATCACTGTACTCGTCGTTACTCCTTTAGTTATTAAATTAGCTTTTAAAATAGGAGCGACAGATAAGCCAAACGCACGTAAAGTGCACCAAAAGATTATGCCACGTCTTGGCGGATTGGCAATATTTATTGGTGTAGCTGTAGGATTTGTTGTCGGCGGCTTATATGAACAAAGAATGTTATCGATAACGCTAGGTGCGATTATCATTGTAATCATCGGAATTTTAGATGATATGTACGAGTTATCTGCGAGAGTAAAATTCGGTGGACAACTGTTAGTTGCCATTATGATTGTAAAAAGTGGATTATTAGTGCAAGTATTATATATCCCATTCCTTGGGGATACTGAACTTGGATGGCTTGCTTATCCAATTACAGTATTTTGGCTTGTAGGTATTACGAATGCAATCAACTTAATTGACGGCTTAGATGGATTATCTGCTGGGATTTCATCTATCGTACTTGCAACGCTAGCATATATGGCCTTCACTAGCCCATGGGGTACTGGAACAGCTATTATCTTGCCACTTGCATTAATTATATTAGCAAGTACAATTGGATTTTTATTCTACAACTTCCATCCAGCAAAAATTTTCATGGGAGATACAGGAGCACTATTTTTAGGATACTGTATTTCTGTTATATCGTTACTTGGATTATACAAAAGTGTAACGTTATTCAGTTTTATCGTTCCAATTATCATTTTAGGTGTACCTATATTTGATACGATATTTGCAATCATCCGTCGTATCGTAAATAAAAAACCTATTTCAGCACCAGATAAATCGCATTTACATCACCGCTTACTTGCAATGGGATTCTCTCATCGCAAAACGGTACTAATTATATACGCATTCGGTATTTTCTTTAGTGTAAATGCCATTATTTTCACTAGTGCAACGTTATGGTTATCCATTATTCTTCTTTTCGCTTTGATTTTCTTCACAGAAATCATCGCTGAAATAATCGGGCTTGTGCATGAACGCTACAAACCAATCATTTCCTTTTATAAAAAAGTGAAAAAACGCGAAGACTAATTGTAGTATAGCCTTTTCAATTATGAAATATTCAAATAGCATCCTCTTTCTTATAAGAGGATGCTATTTTTTATTCTCATTTTATATTTCCAAAATATAGATTGTTTGAGAGTTCCTCTATTGGAGAAAGATATACATAATAAGAAAAGTATCAAGTTTTCTTTTTTACATCTTGATTGTCAAACTGAGGGTGAATGTTATGATCAAGCGAGTATTTCAATGTATTATTTTATTTTTAACGATTACTATGTACGTATCATCTAATACTGAAGCAACAACTGTTATTCCTGCTGAATATCATCCAAATACTGAAACAACTTCTCCTACACAAAAAATTGCGTACTTAACATTTGATGACGGGCCAAACAAATATACTACACAGATTTTAAACATCTTAAAAGAAAAGAACGGAAAAGCAACTTTCTTTGTTATTGGCGGAAAAGTGCCACATTACACAAAAACGATGCAACGATTAATTAAAGAAGGACATTATATCGGGCTCCACAGCATGTCACATGATGTAAAACGCCTTTACACTGGTGACCCTTCCACTTTAATTGCAGAAATGGAGCAAACACAAAGCATTGTCCAGCAAGTTACGAAATTAAATACACATCTCGTTCGCGTTCCATATGGTAGTATGCCTTACTTAAAAAAGAATTACCGTGACGCACTTGTATCGGCCCAGTATAAAATGTGGGATTGGACGATCGATACATACGACTGGAAAAGCTATGACAATCCTTCTGCCATACTCGAAAGAGTACGTAATCAAAGTGATGAACAAATCGAAGTCATTTTAATGCATGATTCGAGTGTAACCGTACAAATACTGCCAAAAGTAATTGATTATTTACAGTCACAAGGATACAAACTTCTTCCCTATAATCCTTCTTCTCATCTCAAGGTGAATTTTTGGAAAGACACAAGATTGTAACAGCTTTAGTGCCTATGTGCTAAAGCTGTTTTATTTTTCTCTTCCCACCCTTCCCATTTTTGTGTAAAATTTTAAATAGTGATGAAGTTTCGAGGTGAATAGAAATGAAACGAATAGATCTCATTTTTAACGCAATACAAAAAGGCAATTATACAGAAGGTGTAACCGCATCAGAACTCGCTACATTTCTGCAACTAGATCGCGCCAATGTAAGTAGCGATTTAAACAAACTTGTAAAAGATAAACGTTTATTAAAAACAAATACGCGACCTGTTCGTTTTTACATAGAAACGAACACTTCGTTGGAAACGCATTCAAAAGACATAACTTCATTAGATACATTTGCAATTGAAAATACGAGCCTTAAAATTGCAATTGAAAAAGCGAAAGCTTCTATTCTCTATCCTCCAAACGGTATGCATACTTTACTACTGGGAGAAACAGGGGTCGGAAAGTCTATGTTTGCTTCTTTAATGCACGAATATGCAATTGAAGTTGAACAGCTTCCCAAAGATGCACCATTTATCGTCTTTAACTGTGCTGATTATGCAAATAATCCACAGTTACTACTCGGGCAATTATTTGGGATTAAAAAAGGAGCTTATACAGGAGCAAGTGATCAAAAAGGGTTAATTGAAAAAGCACATGAAGGAATTCTTTTCTTAGATGAAGTACATCGCCTGCCTCCAGAGGGACAAGAAATGCTTTTCACCTTTATTGACCGCGGAGTATACCGCCGCCTTGGAGAAACAGAGAACGAACGTAAAGCACAAGTATTAATCATTACTGCAACAACAGAAGAACCAAATTCATTTTTATTAAAAACATTTACAAGACGTATACCGATGACTGTTACGCTGCCACCACTTCGTGAGCGTACACATAAAGAGCGCTTTGCTTTACTACAGCTATTTTTCACAAATGAAGCAATTCGTCTGCGAAAAGACATTCACGTTAGCCCAAATGCAATGCGTGCTTTCGTCTTTTACAATTGTCCCAATAACATTGGTCAATTAAAAACAGATGTTCAAATTGCCTGTGCGAAAGCCTATTCTGATTTGGTCACAAAGAAACGTGATTCTGTCTATGTTTCAAGTACAGATTTACCTTGGTATATGAAAGAAGGATTGTTCATTGAAAGGAAGAGCCGTCACTTATACCAAATACCAAATGAAACATTTGTATTTACAGGTGAGGAAGGTTGGAGTAATCATAAAACAGAAGATGAAAAACGCTCTTCTATTTACGATTATATTGATTATAAATACGAAGAACTTCAAGCACGTGGTATTGAAGAGGAAGAATTAGAATTACTAATAGAAAATGATGTTCAAAGCTTTTTCGTACAATATTTTAACCAAATATCAAAAAAAACAAGCCATGAAAATGTTTTTAAAATTGTGGATCGTAATATCGTTTCCGTATGTGAAAAAATAGCGGAACTTGCTGAAAAGCATTTATCTAAGACGTTTGATGAAAAAGTATTTCTCGCTTTAAGTTTACATGTACAGACAACTCTACAACGTTTACAAAGCGGAAAACAAATACATCACCCACAATTAAATCAAATTCGTACGAAATATAAAGAAGCTTTTTCCGTAGCTATGCAATGCATTCAACTACTGGAGGAAGAATTACAAATAACAATGCCTATTGATGAAGCTGGCTTTTTAACAATGTTCTTCGTTGTTGATCCAATTCCTGCCTCACAAACAGAAGTAAAAGTATTAATATTAGCACACGGTAATGGCATCGCAACTGAAATGGCAAACGTCGCAAACGAACTTCTCGGCATTGAGGAAGTAACCGGTATTGATATGCCGTTACACGAATCACCGAAAGATTTCTTGGAACGTGTGAAAGTGTATATGAAAACACTACAAAATGTAAATGGGCTTCTCTTACTTGTCGATATGGGGTCACTTGCTTATATCGGTGACATATTAGAAACGGAGTTCAAAATCCCTGTACGTGTTCTCTCGATGACGAGCACACCACACGCACTAGAAGCAGCTCGAAAAGCTCAGCTCGGTTATTCATTAGATGCGCTGTATGAAACAGTAAAAAATTTAACACCATTTTACTTAAACGTACAAGAAGAAAAGAAAAAACCTCTCTCTCCAATGAAATCTGTTATTTTAACAGCTTGCTTAACTGGTGAAGGAAGTGCTTTAGCTATTCAAAAAATGTTAGAGAACTATTTACGATTTGATAAAGACTTAATTGAAATTATTCCGATTAGTATCGTCCATGAAAAAGATTTAACGAAAATGATTGAGAACATAAAAAAAGAGCGTAACATCATTTGTATCGTCACGAATTTCGATGTGCAAGTACCATGCTTAACATATCATTTCCAAGACATCGTAAACTACACAGCGATTCAGCCCATTCAAGAATTAATTACGTATGAAGAAACATATGCAAAAATGGCGGATATTCTTGAACAACAAATGCAGCGTAACGATGGAGCATTACTAATCAAAACAATTCGTTACGCATTAAATACAATTCAGGAATTAATTTCCTTACAGCTAACTCCTGATAGCTTAATGGGTGTTATTCTGCATATGAGCTGTATGGTTGACCGTCTTCAAAAAGGGGAAAGCCTTCTTCCTCACCCTGATAAAGAGAAAAGAAGACAAGATGAGTACTGGATGTATATGAAAGTAAAAAAAGCATTGCAACCAATTGAAAACACATTTGAAATACAAATACCTGATGACGAAGTATTTTATGTTATGGACTTCTTTATTAAAAATCAGCCTGTTAAAAACTAATTGAGGCAATTTTTAAAAATATCGACCGTAACGTGAGTTATATCAGCGATTATTGAAATATATCGGCGCAACTCAGATTATATCAGCGATTTTCAAAATATATCGATTTACCGACAATAATTGCTAAAACTAGCACCTTATATAATGAGAAAAGGCTGTTCCAACATATGGACAGCCTTTTCCTCTATTTCTTTACTTTTCTAACTCGCCCTCTTATTTCTCCTCTTTTTTGTGATTTCGTATGGACATTAACATATACATTTGCTTGAATAATTTCTTGAAGTAAATGTACAAATGATTTCCCTTGTAAAGGTCCCTCAAAATCCTCCACATTCACTACACCAGTAATACTTCCCTCGTTCAAGCTAATCCCTTGCTCCAGTGGACCATACAAATATAAAACAACAGGACCAATTTGAGTAGACTTCCCTAAATGAATTTGACACGATGTAACCTTTTCTATATTTTTTAGTATTACTCTGTAATGCAATTTCGTTAAATCATCACTAAAAATAAACTCTGCTACCCCAAAAGCTTCTGTATTTACAGGAGGCACTTCCCTCTTACCTGTTAACCTGGCAAAGAAATGTGTTGTCATAAGGCATTCTCCTTATATAAATTTCCCAGCACTACTTCTACTACTTTATGGTTTAGACATAATCATTTATGACTTTTTCAATTTTAATTACAAAGAAAAGATTCACAAAATCTTTACATTAGATTTGTTCCTTTTGCTTTACCACTTCTTGTATAATGCACATAGCAAAAACATTCTAGGAGGTTATTTTGAAAAAAAACAAACACACCTTTCACACATTATTAGAGATTTTTCTCGTCTCATTTAAATTAGGACTTACTTCATTCGGCGGTCCTGTCGCTCATCTTGGTTATTTCCACCACGAATACGTGCAAAAAAGAAAATGGATGGATGAAAAAAGTTATGGAGACTTAGTAGCACTGTGTCAATTCCTTCCTGGCCCTGCCAGCAGCCAAGTCGGTATGGGTGTTGGATTATTACGGGGCGGGCTTTTAGGAGCTATTATTTCATGGATTGGATTCACTTTACCGTCTGTCCTTGTTTTAGTTTTCTTCGCCTCATTCCTTAATCAGTTCGATCTTGGGAGTGCTGGCTGGATTCATGGACTAAAACTTGTAGCAGTCGCTATTGTCGCTCACGCCATATGGGGAATGGCGCAAAAGTTAACTCCAGATCGCAACCGTGCGACGATTGCGATTGTAACTGCCGCAATCGTCTTATTATGGCCAAGTAGCTGGACGCAAGTGATCCTCATTATAATATGTGGCTTTATCAGCTGGTTTTTATATCGCAACCAACCAATTAGCCAATCTCAACATATAAAAGTACCTATTTCAAAAAAGATAGCAGTTTCTTGTCTCGTCTTATTCTTTGGACTCTTACTACTGCTACCAATATTAAGACCGTTCTCTTATTACATCGCTTTATTTGATAGTTTCTATCGCTCTGGCGCACTTGTATTTGGAGGAGGACACGTCGTGCTGCCCCTTCTTGAAGGTGAGTTCGTACAAAACGGCATGATGACGAAAGAACAGTTCCTAGCTGGATACGGATTAACACAAGCAGTACCAGGACCACTATTTACATTCGCCTCGTATATAGGAGCAGTGTTAAACGGGACGATTGGGGCAATACTCGCAACAATTGCGATTTTCCTCCCTGCTTTCTTACTCGTTATTGGTGTTTTACCATTTTGGAACAGCGTGAGAAAAATATCATTCATACAAGGCGCACTACTTGGAGTCAATGCCGCTGTTGTCGGTATTTTAATTGCCGCTTTTTACGATCCCATTTGGACGAGTACAGTTATGAATGCTTCAGATTTCGTTTTCGCTTCGCTTCTTTTTTGCTTACTAGCTTTTTGGAAAACACCACCTTGGGTTATCGTTATACTCGGGGCATTTGGCGGATATGCTCTATCCATTTTATAAATAAAAAACGACGGCATGATGTAGCCGTCGTTTTTCTATTAAAACTTCACAAGCTCTATTCCTTCTGGTAATTCGCTCTCTGTTAAAATACGCAATTCCTTCACACGATCCATTACGTAAGAAGAACGCTTCACAAGCTCTGGATCAATATAGGCTGGATGAACCATAATTTCTACCGTTTGTTCACCTTGTACTCTTTCTTTTAACTTCACAAAGTAATCTTCCGTCACACCATCCGCATAAAAGTCACTGTAAAATACATCAGAAAATGGATGCACCGCTCTATCTTCCCCACAACGACGAATTGGAACATTATATTTAGCTGCTAATCTCTCAAGAACATCGTGTAAGATCGGTAATCCGTGTACATGATGATGACTATCTAAATGAGTTGGTGTTAATCCGTAAGATAGGAATTTCTCAATTTGAGCAGTCCACTCTCTCTCAACTTCTTCTGGATTTATATTCCCTTCCCTTACAACACTTTGTTTATGAAACGATCCGTCGCTACCTACAAGTGATGGTACGTCTCCAAGAAGTGGTTCCCCTGCTGTTAATACGAGATGTACGCCTACTCCGAGTAGGTTATACTCTTTCGCTAAGCGTACCGCATGCTCTGTTCCTGGCATATTCATCATCATCGTCGTTGAATTTACAAGTCCATTTATATGCCCATCAATAATGCCGTAATTTGTACCTTCTGTAAGACCGAAATCATCTGCATTTACAATTAACTTAATCATCATAATACCTCCTAATAGAATAAAAAAAGCGGGCTAAATAGCGCCGCTTTTACTTCTCTACCTTTTTAAAGAACTGTGGAAGATATTCTTTATGTGCTTCCAACATTTCATCTAAAATTTGTTTTGCAACTGTATCTGATGGTACAAGTGGATTGATTGTCATAGCAAGCAGCGCCTTATGATAATCCCCTGTAACAGCAGCTTCAATTGTTGTGCGCTCGAATGATTTAATTTGTTGTACTAAACCGCGAACTGGTACTGGAAGGTCTCCAACTGCAATTGGTTTTGGACCTTCTTTCGTAATAATACAGTTCACTTCAACAGCTGAATCATGTGGCAAGCTTGCAATTGTTCCGTTGTTTCGTGTATTAACAGGCTGGATATCACCTTTATTATTGTAAATAGACGTAATTAAGCTACATGCTGCATCACTATAATAAGCTCCGCCACGTTTTTCTAATTGTGGTGGTTTAATATCTAAGTTCGGGTCTTTATATAACTCAAATAAATCATTTTCTAATTGTTTTACTACTTCTGCACGTGTACCTTTTTCAACAGAAGCCTCTTTCTCTTCTTCTAACATTTCACGTGTTTTGTAGTAGTAACGATGGTATGGACATGGAATTGCACGAAGGCCGCGAATAAAGTCTGGTTCCCAGTTAAGCGCTGCGATATTTTCCATCGTAATTTGCTTTTCTGGATCTGTCACAAGCTCTAACACACGATCCATTACACTTACGCCATCTAAGTATACATCTAGTCCGTATACCATATGATTTAAACCTGCGAAATCAACGTGGACACGACTTGCATCTACTTCAAGTAATCTTGCAAGACCCATGCGGATTCCGATTGGAACGTTACATAGACCAACTACTCTTTGAATATTTGTATAACGAAGGACAGCCTCTGTTACCATACCAGCTGGATTTGCAAAGTTAATTAACCATGCATTCGGACAGAGCTCCTCCATATCTTTACAAATATCTAAAATAACAGGAATCGTTCTCAACGCTTTGAATAGACCACCAGGACCATTTGTTTCCTGACCGATTACATCATATTTTAACGGGATTGCTTCATCTTTTGCACGTGCTTCTAATAAACCAACGCGAAGTTGTGTTGTTACGAAGTCAGCATCTTTTAATGCCTCACGGCGATCAAGTGTTAAATGTACCTCGATTGGTAAACCTGATTTTTTCACCATACGTTTTGCTAAGTTACCAACGATTTCTAACTTTTCTTTTCCTGCCTCAATATCTACTAACCAAATTTCACGAACAGGAAGCTCATCATAACGCTTAATAAATCCTTCAATTAACTCTGGTGTATAACTAGATCCACCGCCGATTGTAGCAATTTTAATTCCAGTCATGCTTTATTCCCCTTTCGCTTCAAGCTTTTTATAAAGATCGATAAACTCTGCTGCTAATTCTTTCACTGTAATCGCATTCATTAAATGATCTTGTGCGTGAATTAAAAGAACACTAACCTCTGTTTTTTCTCCTCTTGCTTCTGATTGTATGAGCTCTGTTTGGAAATGATGCGCTTCATTAATCGCTTCTTTCGCCTTTACCATCGCTTCATCTGCTTCTACCATTTTCCCCTGTTTGGCAAATTGAAGTGCCTCCATCGCAAAGCTTCGTGCGTTACCACTATTTAAAATCAATTGGAATGGAATTTGTTCTGCTGTAGTCATCATAATTACCGCCCTCTCTATAAGGTTCAACCGATTTAAATACCCCTTCAGTTTGAACATGTCTATTAAAGTATGAATTTATTAATGATAGTTTAGTGTTCATATAGATGTTTTTCATCTTTTTGAACATGATATAAAGGTAATTGTTCTCACAGGTATCGTTGTCTATGAGAACAATTACTATATTACATAGGTAAAGAATTACTATTACCTTGCGCTGCTGCTTTTTCAGTACGAACAACTGAACGGTCACATAACACAACGAATGGATAATAAATTACCATTGCAATTACAAAGTTGAATAACTGTAGAATTGCACCAGAAATATGTCCACCTGTTACAAGATAACCACTAATAATTGGTGGTGTTGCCCATGGAATCATCACAACTGTTTTTGGTACCCACCCCATAGATATAGCTGTATAAGAAGTAATTACTAATACAATTGGTGTTAGGATAAAAGGTAAGAATAAAATTGGATTTAAAATAATTGGTGTACCAAATATTACTGGTTCGTTAATGTTAAATGCACCAGGTCCAATTGATAAGCGAGATACACCACGTAATTGTGCACTTTTTGCTACGAGTAATACCACTACTAAGAATGCTAACGTCGCACCAGAACCACCAAGGTATACGAAAGTATCAAAGAATGGTTTTGTAATAATATTTGGAACATCAAATGCAGATGTACCACCTTTGAATAAATTCATATTTTTCTCTAATGCCGGTAAGTATAATGGCTCAATAATACCACCAACGATATTAGGCCCATGTAAACCGAAGAACCAAAGAAGATGAACAAGGATTACAATGATAATTGCACTTGGTAATGTCCCTGCTAAACTTTGCAGTGGTGATTGAATCGTATTAAAAATAAATTCATGAACACTTGTACCAGATAATTTCACTGCTAATTGAATACCTGCAACTACTGTTAAGATAACAAATGCTGGAACTATAGCTGCGAAAGATCTTAAAACTGCTGGTGGTACTCCATCAGGCATTTTAAAAGTAATGTTTCTTTGTACAAAGAAACGGAATACTTCAGTAACAAGGAGTGCCACAATAATTGCTACAAATAACCCTTGTGCACCTGTCCAAGCTAAGTTCAATCCGCCTTCTTTCGGTGTTGTTGGTGTAAGAATAATTAACGCACCAAATGAAATAATACCTGCTGACAAACCATCAACGCCGTAAGATTTTGCTAAGTTATAACTTGTTGTAAATGCTATGATTAGTGCTAGAATCGCGAAAGAACCAGTCCACATTCCGCCGCCGACTTGTTTCCACGTTTCACCAAACAAACCTTTCATGAAATCTTGGAAAACTTCAGATGGAAAACCATTAATTAGTGATGCCAGTGCACCAACTAAAATAAGTGGCATAACTGCAATAAATCCGTCACGGATCGCAGCTAAGTGACGTTGCGATCCGATTTTACCAGCGACAGGAACAATATATTTCTCCATAAATGCAATAAACTTTTGCATTTCGCTTCCCCCCTAATTATTTTTTAAGTGTTAATGCGTGATCTAAAACTGCTTCTCCATTCATCATGCCGTAGTGCATTGGATTGATAACGTCGATTCCAACGTTTTTCTCGTCAGCAAGCGTTTTCATTGAAGAGAGCATATAACGAACTTGTGGTCCTAGTAATAATACATCTGCTTGGTCGATATTGTTTTTTACTGCATCCCCAGATACAGCCCAAATCTTTCCTTCTAGACCGCGAGCTTTTGCAGCCGCTTCCATTTTTGTAACTAGTAAACTTGTAGACATCCCTGCTGAACAACATAATAAAATATTCATTTGAAAATCCCCCTTGTGTAGTATAAAAAATTTATGTTTATTTATTTTTCTTTACGCTATTTATTAATGCAATTAGCGTGCCAACTTTTTAAAACCACTAAAATCAGTGCTTTTTCGAGCATTTTCTTTGTGTGTTAACGCTTTCAATTAGTGTGTCGTCCAAAAAACACACAGTGTGTTATAAAACAACACGCTTTTAACACATAACTGTATGAAAATAGATTAGTGTTTAGTCGTCTAGTTGTGTTTAATATGAAAAAACACTAAAAAAACTTTTTCAATGAAAAATAATTCATTATTTTAACCCACTATTTAGTGAAATAAAAAAACCTTGCATAAGCAAGGTTCATTCATCCACCGACATCTTCCTATATAACTCTACAAACTCACTGGCTAATTCTTTCACCGTAATTGCATTCATTAAATGGTCTTGCGCGTGTACCATTAAAAGAGTAACTTCGGTCTTTTCGCCACCAGCCTCTTTCTGGATAAGCTCCGTTTGTACGCGGTGCGCCTCCTTTAATTCCTCTAGTGCTTCTTGTAATTTAGCTTCAGCTTCTGTAAACTCCCCACGCTTCGCACAATCAATTGCTTCCATTGAACAACTTCTCGCGTTTCCCCCATGCAAGATTAAATGAAAAGCTTTCGTCTCTATCGTATCCATTGTAGTTCTTTACTCCCCCTTTTCTTCCGCCAGTTTTTGTTTATCCCATATTTTTAAGAACGGTAAATAAATGAAGAATGCTAGCGCAAAGTTAACAAGTTGCAAAATAACACCTGAAATTTTCCCGCCCGATCCTAAATATCCACTAAAAAGAATAGGTGTCGTCCAAGGTACAGCGGCCCCACTCGGACGTGCAACCCATCCCCATTCCATTGCAAAGTAAGAAACAATTGTTAGCACGACTGGAACTAATATAAATGGAATTAGTAAAAGTGGGTTCATCACAATTGGTATACCAAAAGTTACCATCTCATTAATATTAAATATACCAGGTGCAATTGACAATCTCCCTAAACTTTTTAATTGTTGACTTCGCGCAAATAGTAACATTCCGACAACTAGAGCAAGCGTTGCACCAGAACCGCCCATATAAATCCATAAGTCAAAAAACTGTGCCGTAATCGTATTTGGTACATCTTGCCCAGCTTGAAAAGCAACTCGGTTTTGATCCATTAACGACAACCAAACGGGGCTCATTACACCACCAACAATAGTAGCACCATGAATTCCACAAGACCAAAGAACATGAACGAGAATAACTGCTATTATTGCGCCCCAAAGACTAGCACCAAGTACACTAAGCGGTTCCTGTAAAATTTGTCCTACAATATTATGGATACTGCCAAAAGAAGTATTTTCTATAATTAAGCGTAAAATCCAAATAACTGTTACAACAATAAATCCTGGAACAAGTGCTGCAAATGAACGCGTGACAGCTGGTGGAACTGTCTCTGGCATCTTTATAATTATCTTTTTTTGTACAATAAACCGATAAAGTTCAGTAGATATAAGTGCAATAATCATTGCTACAAATAACCCTTGGCTTCCCATTAATGCAGCTGGGATAGCTCCTTCTACAAGTACACTTTCTTTTGTACTTGGTATAATATATGCAACTTGAAATGGAGTCGCAAGTAAAAACGTCACAAGCGACAATGCCCCGGATGCTAAAGCATCTACTTTATAATACTCTCCAAGTCTGTAAGCGATTCCAAAAACAGCTATTAAAGCCATTATATTAAAAGTTGCACTAACTGGATACCCTAAAGCTCGCTGCCAATTCTCCCCAAACAAACCTGCCATAAAATCGTTATATCCCGGTATCGGCAGTGCACTAATAATGAGGAAAAACGATCCAATAATTAAGAAAGGCATCGTTAAAATAATTCCATCTCGAATTGCTTGTAAATGCCTCTGCTCTGCAACCTTCCCTGCTACCGGCATCACATACTTCTCTAAAAACCGTATCATCTATCCCACTCTCCTCATGGTTTCATTAACAAAGCTGCTTGCAAGATAGCTTCTCCATTACAAAGTCCGTAATGAACAGATTGAATGACATCAACAGGTATCCCTTTATCCTTACATAATTCTTTCATTTTCGGTAATAAATAACGTACTTGCGGTCCAAGTAAAAGGACATCAGCTTTATCAATATGACTATTCACTTCAGAACCTGATACTGCCCAGATTGTTACTTCTATCCCTCTTGCCTCTGCTGCTTTCTCCATCTTTGTAACAATCAAACTGGAAGACATTCCCGCTGCACAGCAAAGTAAAATATTCATCCCGCTTCCCTCCCCCTTTTTCTCTACCTAAGTTATGGTGCACTCCTTGCCACCACTAGGTTACAAATATATATGTCTAGATTTCCTGCTGTATGCCGAGCTTAAAAACAAAAATTTCTTGATTTTCACGCTATTCCATTTATCCGTATTCTCCTAGTAAAGAGGCCCCTAACTCGCTATAATGATTCAGTATGATTTTTTTAATTGATAGGAGGATATATTTATGAAGGCATATCGCTTTCCACTTATTTTATTATCTTCTATCCTAATTGGTGGTTTCATTGGTTATTTCATGGGTGCCGATGCAGTTGCTTTAAAGCCGCTTGGTGACATTTTCTTAAACTTAATGTTTACGATTGTTGTACCTCTAGTGTTCTTTAGCATCGCATCGTCTATTGCTAATATGGATGGATTAAAACGTTTCGGTAAAATTATGTCTAGTATGGCTGGGACTTTCTTATTTACAAGTATTTTAGCTGCTATTTTTATGATTATTGTCGTGAAAGTATTCCCGCCAGCACAAGGTGTTGTACTAGAACTAACACAACCTGACAAAGCCGGTAAAGCTGTTAGTGTTGCAGATCAAATCGTCGGTATTTTAACAGTATCTGACTTCTCGAAGTTACTATCTCGTGAAAATATGTTAGCTCTTATTTTCTTCTCTATCTTAATGGGGATTGCAACTTCAGCAGTTGGCGAAAAAGGAAAGCCATTTGCTACATTCCTACAAGCTGGTGCAGAGATTTCAATGAAGGTTGTATCTTTCATTATGTACTACGCTCCAATCGGACTTGCTGCTTACTTCGCAGCATTAGTTGGCGAATTCGGACCACAACTTCTTGGAACTTACTTCCGAGCAGCAATGGTATACTATCCTGCTTCTCTAATTTATTTCTTTGTATTCTTCACATTCTATGCATACCTTGCAGGTCGCAAACAAGGTGTACAAGTATTTTGGAAGAACATGGTCTCTCCTACAGTTACATCACTTGCAACTTGTAGTAGTGCCGCAAGTATTCCAGCAAACTTAGAAGCAACAAAGAAAATGGGTATTTCTTCAGACGTTCGTGAAACAGTTGTCCTTCTTGGTTCTACTCTTCATAAAGATGGCTCTGTTTTAGGCGGCGTATTAAAAATTGCTTTCTTATTCGGTATTTTCAACATGGAATTCGAAGGACCGAAAACATTAGCAATCGCACTTGTTGTTTCTCTATTAGTAGGAACAGTAATGGGCGCTATTCCAGGCGGCGGTATGATTGGTGAAATGTTAATCGTTTCTTTATATGGCTTCCCGCCAGAAGCATTGCCAATTATCGCAGCAATCAGTACAATCATTGATCCTCCTGCAACGATGTTAAACGTAACAGCAGATAACGCTTGTGCCGTAATGACAGCTCGCCTTGTAGAAGGTAAGAACTGGATCAAAAACAAATTTGCTTAATAAATAGAAAGAGGATGCTCCAAACGAGCATCCTCTTTCTTTGTTGTTAATCCATTCCGCCACAAATTTGTTAAAACCTTCACAAATATTCCACACCTCTTATCCATTCTCCGTACTATAATCATGTATGGAAAAGGAGATGGATCTAATGACTCAAAGCGCACCAGAATTTAAAGTTTTGCAAAGCATTGCATTTCTCGCTGTCGTTTTGCAAAGTTCTTTATTATATACAATGAATCAAGGAAATGTCTTACTTGAGGAATCCCTCATTATGGGCATGCTATTTAATCTTGCAAAATTCTCAGCACCAGCATTCATATTTATCGTTGGATTTCACTTAATTCGTCACTATACGAAGCAATTAGTATATAAAGAATATATTTCTGAAAAAGCGATACACTTACTCATTCCGTATTTCTTTTGGTCTATTCTTTACTTATTAACAACAAACGATCTTATTACATTACAAAGTGGAATAAAAAGTTTATTACTCGGAACAGCCGCGCCCCATCTTTGGTACGTTATTATGATGTTCCAAATTCACTTATTGTTCCCTTTACTATGCACACTTTTTTATTGGTTTCAAAAACGAACAGAAAATAAAAAAGACATATATAAATATATGACCTTTTTCGCTTGCCTATATTTTCTATTAATGTGGTTCTCTTCTCACTATATTTTTAATGGAGAAAAATTAACAAGTTCAACAATTTTACATTATACAGATCGATCATTTCTATTCTACTCATTCTATTTCGTTATGGGCGGCATTGCCGCTGTAGCACTAAAAACTTGGCGTCTATTCGTCATGAAACATATCCCGCTTATAACAATATTATTTTTCATCTTATTTTTATTCATCAATTATGAGTTGTTTAGTTTTTACGGAGCAAACTCTATTCATTTAACTGTTTCTACCTATTTAAAACCATCTATGTTTTTATATATCGTATGCGAAATTATCATACTGTATGTGTTATCTATTATGATAGTACAGCGTCGTGGTTTCTTATATAAAACGTTACGTTTCATTGGAAATTACACGTATGGTGCTTATTTAGCTCATTTATTCTTCTTGCAACTATGCACAAAACTTCTTTCCTTATTCACGCTGCAAGAAAATACTATATTATATAGCCTATTACTATTTGTGTTAACGGCTATTATCTCTATTTCAACAATGGTCATTTGTAGCACAATACCATTTCATACTTGGATTACAGGTCCTTCTCCTACAACAAAGATGAAATGGACGAAGGTTGTATTACGAAAAAATCATAAAAAACTATTCAAGCCATATATTTGATATAATAATACGCATATAAAAAGAAAGCGAGAGACACCTATGATTAATCAAGTTGGACAAATTATGCTATATGTAAATAACCAAGACGAAACAGTACAATTTTGGACAGAAAAAGTAGGGTTCCAAATCATTGCGGAAGAAAATAACGGAAACGGATTCCGCTGGATTGAAATTGCACCGGCGAAAGAAGCAGGAACAAGCATCGTCCTTCACGATAAAGCGTTAATCGCGAAGATGCAACCTGAACTAAACCTAAATACACCTTCACTTATGTTCTTCTCAAATGACTTAGACCGTCTATATAAAGATCTTTCTGAGAAAAATGTCACAGTTGGACAGGTTGTAGATTTACCTACTGGTAGAGCATTCAACTTTGCTGATAATGAAAATAATTACTTTGCAGTAATGGAACGCAAATAAAAAATAAGCTATCCGAAAAAATCGGATAGCTTATTTCATTTTAAGAAACTTGTTCTGCATTCGTTTCTCTATGCTGTATATGGCTCGTGACCCAAGCAATTCCACCGGCAACAACGAGATAACATAACAATATTAAAATTTGCATTTGTAATTGCGACCAATCTCCTAAAGAGATAACATCTTGTAATCCTCTAAGAGAATGAGACATTGGGAGAAACTGTCCAATTTTACTAAGAACAGCTATGTTTAATTCTCCTGGGAAAGTACCTCCGCTCGTCGCTAATTGCAGGACAAGAAGCGTTACCGCTAAGAACTTTCCAACAAGACCAAATACTGTTACTAGCATAAGAATAAATGTCATAAACGTAAAGGAAATAACAATACTTGATAAAACAAAGAGTGGCACACTTGCGACTTCTAATTTCATAACACCTAGCACAACTACATCTACGAGTAGAGCTTGAATAAGCCCAATTAAATATACCAATCCTAGTTTATTAATAAAATGTACCGTTCCGCTTACCTTCATGTTTTGTCTGCGGCCAAGAGGTAAAATATTCGATGCCATAATTCCGCCAACATAAAATGCAAGTGATAAGAAATATGGTGCAATGCCTGAACCGTAGTTAGGAACGTCAGAAACTGTTGACTTCACTAACTGAACTGGCTCTGAGAACATCGTATTGCGTGCATCATCATTACGAACATCCGCTATCTTCTCTGCGCCCTCTCCTAATTTCGTAGAAAGTTCTTTCGCACCATCATCAAGTTTAACAAGTCCATTTGTTAATTTACTAGCACCGTTATTCAGCTCCGTTCCACCACTCGCAAGCTGATTTACACCTTCTTGCAGGGATGTAAATCCATTTCCCCACTTCATAAATCCATCAGCCAAATTCGATGCACCATCTGCTATCTTTTTCGTTCCAGCAGTAGCTTCATTTAACTTAAATCCGAATGTATTCATGCCTTCTTCAATCTTATGTTGACCATCAGTTAGCTTCTTCGCACCTTGTGTCAATTGTTGTTGGCTATTATTTAAAGTACTTGTTGCTTTAGCTAGTCCATTAGACGTAGCAACAATTTTTTGAAAAGCGGGATCTTGCTGCACTTCTGGATGATTTTTCACGTACTCTTCTAATTGTTGTTTTACACTATTTGCCGCATTGTCCGCTTTCGCTTGCCCTTCAGCAAGTTTTTCATTTCCATTCACCCATTCATTTGTACCAGCACTTAATTCACTAATTCCTGATTGTAACGTTTTTTCACCTTGTGCTAATAACTCCATACCACTATGAAGTGATGTCGCTCCTTGACTCAGCTCATTTGCTCCCCCCGTTAAGGCAGATTGGCTAGACGCAAGCTTGTCACTTCCTTCTTTCAATTTCGATGTCCCGTCACTTAAACGATCAATACCATTCGCAAGCTGACTTGCTCCATTTTTTGCATCGGTCGTTCCTTCATGTAATTTCCCCGCACCGTTACTTGCATCACTCAACCCTTGTGCCAAATCTTGAAACTTTGAAAAGACACCTTCTGTATAAGATTTCGTAATACTGTTTGAGATTTTTGTTTTCATATTTTCAACAGCTGTCGTTCCAATTTGAGCCGCTACAAAGTTTTTACCTGGATTTACTTTGTACTGCAACTTTGCTGGCTCTGGTTTCTCATTCATAAGTGTACTTACCTTTTTAGAGAAATCTTCCGGAATCGTAACAACCATATAATATTTATCTTCTTTTAACCCTTCATCAGCATTTTTTTCTGATACGAAATGAAAAGCCAATTCCTTATTTTCTTTTAAATTTTTAACAAAATCGTCTCCTGCATGAATTGTTTTTTCATCCATCGCAGCGCCCTTATCTAAATTCACAACCGCAACAGGTAATTTATCTAATTTTCCGTACGGATCCCAATATCCAGCTAAAAAGAATCCTGAATAAATTAACGGAACGATTAATAAAAAAATTAAAGCGATACGTCCATGTTTATGGTGCCACATCGCTTTCCAATCTTTAAATATAAGTTTAATTCCCTTCATGAAACATACTCCTCTTCTAATTTAACACCCTTCGAATGGTTTAACAGATTTACTATACACGTCACTTTACATACTGTATAATACATCTTTAATTATTAATTCATTCCTTTTGGTCTATAGAAAGGAGACTCGAAATGGAACTGCTCCAGTTAAAATACTTTCAGACAGTTGCACGACTAGAACACATGACAAAGGCAGCTGAAGAATTGCATATCGCGCAACCTTCACTCAGCAAAACAATCGCTAGACTCGAAAAGGATTTAGGAGTCCCTTTATTTGATCGCCAAGGCCGACAGATTACTTTAAATTCTTTCGGAAAAGTATTTTTAAAACGAGTAGAACGTATTTTTCATGAATTAAGCGAAGGGCAGCGAGAAATTAAAGATTTAGCCGAATTACAACAAAGCTCTATTACGCTGGCCGTTTCTATTCCGAGAATATTACCAGAACTACTTGGCTCTTTTTTACTAGAACATCGTAACGTTCGATTCCAACAATTTCTTGCATCCACTCCTTCTATGAAACGACAACTAGATAATATAGAAATTGACTTTTGTATCTCCTCTGTGCCAATTGAAGGTCAGGAGATTGTTTGGGAACCACTTATTACAGAAGAAATTTTCTTAGTCGTCCCTTCAGGCCATCGTTTATCAGGCCGAGAAAATATCCACCTGCATGAAGTAAAAAACGAACCGTTTATTAGTATGAACACTGGCTATGGATTTCGACACTTAACGGATGGATTTTGCAAAGAAGCTGGTTTCACTCCGCATATTGCTTTTGAAGTAGATGAACCGACCGTGATTAGCGACCTCATTAAGCAAGGTCTCGGCATCGCTTTTGTTCCAAGTTTAACTTTATTAAAAAACTCTACTTTAGCATCAAGCAAGTTGCATATTATTGAACCCAATTGTCAGCGAACCATCGGATTAAGTTGGTCAAAAAAACGCTACTTATCAAAAACAGCTCAGCAATTCCGTGAATTTGTGATTGATTACTTCTCCAACATTAGGACGTAAAATTATATCAACAAATAAAAGTTGCCACCCTCATATGGTGGCAACTTTTATTGTTCACTCTTTTTTAATTCCATTTCAGCTAAAAGTGGTAGTACATTATCAAAAATATGCGTATTATTATTTTCACCTGTTACATATCCACCGTAATATCTACTAAATACGTTATCATTTCGGAATGTGGCCATATGATCATACAATTCTTTCGCAAACTTTTTATCACCTGTTTGTAGTACGTACAAAATCGTTAATCCGTATGCGGCTGGCGATTCATAATTCACAGTTTGTTTTCCTGTTTCTAAATTGTAACGACCGTATAGCTTTCCATCCTCCTGGAATTTCTTCTTTATAAATTCCAAATAAGCAGCTGATGAAAGACCACCTAAACTTCGATGATATGCAACGTATGATTGGTCAATAAGATTCACTTCTTTATCGTACGTAAATGTACCATCTTCTTTATACTCTTTCGGGAATGCCCAGCCATGCCTTGGATAATCCGCTAAAAATTGAACGACTTCCTGATATTGCTGAGCAGAAACTTTGTCGTACTTCTTCATATAGGAGAATGCACGTGGATTTATGTATGATGTTGTTACAAAATTATTTTGTTTCCCTGCATCTGCATCATAATAATCAACATAATAATTATCTTTTTTATTATAACGAAGTACAGCATCACTTAATTGATCGGCAAGGTTTTTATAACGCTCTTCCTTATACATTTCATAAGCACGATATAATTGTTCTATAATACGAAGATCATCTATAAGTGCATTTGTAGCTGACTGCCTCTCTCCCTTTTCAGAGAGTTTCCATAAAACGATATGATTCTTATATACGAAATTATCTTGAATAACCTTTACTTGCTCATCAAATAACGCCTGATCATCTTTATCAAGTGTATATTGTAACCATAATCCCGCTGATTCTGATAAAGCTTCACGTCCCTTTGCTTCACCCGTACCTGCCTTAGTATCTACTAAACGATACGTGGCAAGCGTTCCATTGTCATTCACCATATGCCTTAAAATAAAATTTTCTGTACGGTTTCCTTGTAAAGCTGACCAAAATACAATTCCACCTAAAACGATTAAGAAGATAACTCCAATCCCTATATATAAACGTTTCCGCAATCTTTTCACCTCCCTAGTAAGGCTAACCTTAATTTTATCAGAACATACATAAATTTAAAAAAGACAATCCACTAGATTGTCTCCCCCATTTCTATCCCTCGCAAACCTCTTTAGAAGGTTTATATAGCGATTGTACAAGTCGATCATATTCACGACGTGTAATCTCTTTATTATATAGCTTCAATAATAAATCTCTATGCTCTTTTGAAAATGCCATCTTTTTAATGACTTCAGGATACATAAAACACCCTCTCCATTTCACATAAACTTCTTCTTTCCGAAAAACAGAACTTATGTTCGCATAAAAGATTATAAAAGATTCCTGTAAAAAAAACAAACAAAACATGAGAAACTTTTTATTTCTTTCTATTCGAAATATTACAACATTATATTATCATATTCACTTTTTAAATACATATATATTTTTGGTAGTTTTTTTGAATAAATCTTCCAATTCAATCAGAAAATAATGGCAAAAAAGAAGAGGAGTTTACATATGGATACGGTAACATTAGCAAGAGCATTTTTTGGTTCTTCATTAGCATTCCACATTATTTTTGCAACACTTGGCGTCGGACTTTCATTGATGATTTTTATAAGCGAAATACTCTATCACTGGAAGAAAGACTCCGACTATGCCATTATGGCGAAAAGATGGACAAAGGCGTTTGCTATTCTTCTCGGTGTAGCAATTCCAACTGGAACAATTGTTGGTGTGCAAATCTCACTTCTTTGGCCTGGTTTCGCCAAAATTGTTGGGCAAGTTATTTCTGTTCCCTTCCAAATTGAGATTTTCGCCTTCTTTTTGGAGGCTTTATTCATGTCGATTTACGTATATGCAGCCGATAAACTTCCTCCATTTATGAGATTAATCTCGCTATTTTTCGTCATGCTTGGTGCCACGGCATCCGCCGTGCTTATTACATCAGCAAATACATGGATGAATACACCAGCAGGCTTTTCAATGAATCCAGATGGATCTGTTTTTAACGTTGATCCGTGGAAAGCTTTCTTTAATCCAAGTTTTGGCACAAGTGCATTTCATGTCGTTATTACGGCTTATGCAACTGGTGCGGCTGTCATTGCTTCTATTGCTGGATTTAAATTATTGAAGAAAAATTTAAGTACACGTGAAATTGCTTATCATAAAAAAGGGCTGCTATTAGGGCTTGTGGTTACATTTATTACAGGCGCTACGATGTGGCTTTCAGGACATGAATCAGCGATTGCCTTACATAAACACTCACCTGAAAAACTTGCATCTGCTGAAGCTTTATTTGAAACGACATCACACGCACCGCTATCCATTGGTGGAGTTGTGGATCCTAATACACTTGAACTAAACTATGCACTTGAAATTCCAAACATGCTTAGCTTATTAGTGGGACTAGACCCTAGCACTGTCGTAAAAGGACTAAACGAATTCCCACAAGAAACATGGCCACCATTTTATACACATACACTATTCAACTTAATGGTCGGCACTGCTGCGTTTACCTTCGCTGTTGCAGCAATTGCGCTCTTATATTGGTACTTCGTTTACCGAAAAAAAGGAACAGAACTACCGAAGTGGCTACTTTTGGGGGCTGCCGCATGCGGACCAATTATGATGCTCGGTATTGAATTCGGATGGATTTTCAGTTGTAGCGGTCGTCAACCATGGACAATTTATGGTATGCAACGTACCGTCGATGCATCTACACGCGCCGATTTCGTCGGTCCTTTATTTGTTTTGTTCATCATTTTATATATTGGACTCGCTATTTTAACAGTCATTGTTCTACGGACATTCTTTAGAAGACATCCATTAAAGAATGATTTACAACACCAAGGAGGCGATTCTCATGCATGAGGAAAGTATTGCAATCATCATCTTATGGGCCCTTATTTTCGTATACAGTATACTAGGGTCCATTGATTTTGGCGCTGGTTTTTGGGGCATGGTATACGCAAAACATCCGACGCTCGCTGCTAAACTTGCGAATCGGTACTTATCACCAACTTGGGAAGTAACAAATACGTTTCTCGTTTTCGTCGTTGTCGCATTTCTCGGCTTCTTTCCGAAAGCGGCCTTTACTCTTGCGACAGTAATGTTCGTACCAGTTATGTTAATTTTAGTGCTCATTGCAGTACGTAGTACATTTATGGTATTTGCTTACTCCTTGCCAAAATATCAATACCTTCTTCGGGTTATTTCAGGTATTACTGGTCTATTAATTCCAGCACTATTAATTACCGTTTTACCCGTTACAGAGGGAGCCTATATTACAATGTCTGAAGGAAAGGAAGTACTCCTATATGGAAAACTTCTTTCTAGCCCAGTTATCTACTGTTATATGCTCTTCGGACTAACTTCTGAACTATTTCTCTCCTCTCTCTTTCTTGCTGATTTTTCGAGAGAACAAAGTTCAGAAGATACGTATAGAATTTATAGAAGAAATGCTATCATCCTTGGTCCTGCAACGCTCGTTACGGCAATTATTGCCCTCGTTGTAATGGATCCAGAAACACATTGGCTTATGCAAGGATTAATAAAGCAATTCCCGTGGTTTACAGTTTCTATTGTTTTATTCGTTATCGGATACTCGTCCCTTTGGTGGACAAACAAAAAGTACAATACACTAGGATACCCTCGCATTGCCGTTTTAGCTGTCGTCGCTCAATATGCATTTGCAAGCTATGCTTACGGGGTCGCGCATTTACCGTATATTATTTATCCTGACGTAACTGTATTTACAAGCTTTACAACGAAAGAAACGTTCTATGCACTGCTCATTCTATACGCAATTGGGATTGCAATTTTATTACCAGGATTTATTTTCTTCTGGAACTTATTCTTGAAGGATCGTACTTTTTTGAAGGAAAAATAATATAGCATTGGAGTCTGTTCCAAAAGGCATTTTGGGATAGGCTCCTTTTTTCATGTTTTGTCGATAAGTCTATACATTTTAAAAATCGCTGATATATTTTCAGTTGCGCCGATATATTTCAATAATCGCTGATATATTTTAACTTGCGCCGATATATCTCAATAATCGCTGATATATTTTAACTTGCGCCAATATATCTCAATAATCGCCCATATAAATTTCATTTACTATCTTACTGCCCCAATAATTTATAGACTCCTCTCATAATAGTTATTTCACTATTCGTGACACTTGTCCTTTAGCTTGAAAAACACATATTCACTTCATCTCGTTATACGTCTAGTTCTTCTTATTTTTTGCTGAATATACTACCAATATAAACTTGAGACAAGCTACATCTGTTTAAGGGAAAATAGAAAGGTAGGCAAAATATGAGCATTGAAATATGGATTACTATTATTGTATTCTTCTTAACAATGATTGTTATCTTTTGGCGGCCTAGAGGTTTAAATGAGGCGTGGCCAGCAGCAATCGGAGCTGGTATCATCATAATTACTGGACTTGTATCAAAACCAGACATCATGGATATTATAAGTAAAATTGGAGGTGCTTCCATAACAATATTAGCAACTATTGTTATGGCAGTTATATTAGAAAGCTTCGGTTTCTTCCATTGGTCCGCAGCGAAACTAGCAAATTTAGCAAAGGGTTCTGGGCGCCGCTTATACTGGTATATTCAATTATTATGTTTTCTTATGACTCTTTTATTTAATAACGACGGTAGTATTTTAATTACAACTCCAATTTTAATTCTTCTTCTAAAAAACCTTCAATTAAAACCACATCAACAAATTCCTTATTTATTAAGTGGTGCTTTAATCGCTACGGCATCTAGTGCACCAATTGGTGTAAGTAATATCGTAAATTTAATCGCATTAAACATCGTCCATATGACTCTTTATATGCATACTGCTATGATGTTTGTACCTGCAACATTAGGCTTATTATTTATGTCATGGCTCATGTATACAGTTTTGAAGAAAAAACTTCCAAAAAAATTACCTGTTTCTTCATATGATATTGAAGAAATTTTCTTCACGAAAAACTTCCATCCACTAAAAGGAAATAATTCTGTTGATACGAAACAAAAACGGACAAGATTCATGTTAAAAGTATTAGGTTTCGTCTTCCTTATGCGCTGTCTTCTATTCGTTGCATCCTTCTTATCCATCCCAATTGAAATCGTTGCAGTACTTGGTTCACTCGTTCTTCTCATTTGGAGATGGTACTACTTACGAACAAATCCTGTCGACATTTTGAAAAAGACACCGTGGCACATTTTAATTTTCGCCTTCTCTATGTACGTCATTATTTACGGACTCCACAACGCAGGATTAACAGCTGCACTTGTACAATGGCTCGAGCCAGTTGTGAATCAGCATCTACTCTATGCTAGCTTTGCAATGGGCGGACTTGTATCCATCCTCTCTAACGTCTTCAATAACCATCCTGCCCTTATGATTGGTACAATCACATTAACAGAAATGGGACTAGATCCAGTCACATTAAAAACTATCTATCTTGCAAACATCATTGGTAGTGACATCGGTTCACTATTACTACCAATTGGCACGCTAGCTTCACTCATTTGGATGTATATTCTGAAACAAAACAAAATTAAAGTAAAATGGAAAGACTATTTAAGTGTATCCCTTATCGTTATCCCGCTCACAACAGTCGTCACACTATTCCTCTTATTCTACTGGGTACATCTCTTCTTTACCTTATAAACAACAGAAGCCCCATTTGCTACCGTCTTAGCAAATGGGGCTTCTTCTATAATAAAGTTAGGTACTACAGTGTGATCAATCAAGTAAAGAGGTGTAACATGTTATTGATATAAATGACTACCAGCTTCTTTAAATTCTTCTGCTTTCTCTTTCATTCCTTTTTCAATTGCTTCTGTCGTTTCTAGATCATTTTCTTTTGCATATTCACGAATATCATGTGAAATTCTCATACTACAAAACTTCGGTCCACACATGGAACAGAAGTGAGCTGTCTTTGCCCCTTCTGCAGGCAACGTTTCATCGTGATATTCCATCGCACGTTCAGGATCTAAAGATAAATTAAATTGATCGCGCCAACGGAATTCGAAGCGTGCTTTTGAAAGTGCATCATCACGCTGATGAGCCGTTTTATGTCCTTTCGCAAGATCAGCCGCATGCGCTGCAATTTTGTACGTAATAACACCCGTGCGTACATCATCTTTGTTTGGCAAACCTAAATGTTCTTTCGGCGTTACATAACAAAGCATCGCTGTTCCAAACCAGCCAATCATCGCAGCTCCAATCGCCGATGTAATATGGTCATAACCTGGTGCAATATCTGTCGTTAGTGGCCCAAGTGTGTAAAACGGCGCGCCCTGACAAATATCAAGCTCTTTCTCCATATTCTCTTTAATTAAGTGCATCGGTACGTGTCCAGGTCCTTCAATCATAACTTGCACATCATGTTTCCAAGCAATTTTGGTTAATTCACCAAGTGTTTCAAGCTCAGAAAACTGTGCTTCGTCATTGGCATCTGCAATAGACCCTGGACGTAATCCATCTCCAAGAGAGAACGAAACATCGTACTGCTTCATAATTTCACAAATCTCTTCAAAGTGAGTATATAGGAAGTTTTCTTTATGATGGAATAGACACCACTGCGCCATAATCGAACCACCGCGCGAAACGATACCTGTCGTACGCTTTGCCGTGATTGGAATGTAACGAAGTAATACACCAGCGTGAATCGTAAAGTAATCAACGCCTTGCTCCGCCTGCTCAATTAACGTATCACGATATACTTCCCACGTTAAATCTTCTGCAATTCCGTTTACTTTTTCCAGCGCTTGATAGATCGGTACAGTTCCAATTGGTACAGGCGCGTTACGAATAATCCACTCCCGCGTCGTATGAATATTTTTACCTGTAGATAAATCCATAATCGTATCTGCACCCCAGCGCGTTGCCCATGTCATCTTCTCTACTTCTTCTGCAATCGAAGAAGATACAGCTGAGTTTCCGATATTGGCATTTACCTTCACATGGAAATTACGCCCGATGATCATCGGTTCAGCTTCCGGATGATTAATATTCGCTGGTAAAATAGCGCGGCCTTCTGCGATTTCCTTACGAACAAACTCCGGCTCTACCCCTTCACGAATCGCAACGTATTCCATCTCAGACGTAATAATGCCATTACGTGCATAGTGCATTTGCGTAACGTTTGCACCTTGCTTTGCTCTAAGCGGCTGGCGATCCATTTGCGGGAAAACAGGTGTATGCTTCGAAGCTACTTTCACACCGTCATCCTCTGGTTTCACTTCACGCCCTTCGTATGCTTCTACATCACCACGCCCCATAATCCAAGAGTGGCGCGGCGTTGGAATTCCTTTTTCCAACTCGACCTTATACGCAGGATCTGTATAAGGACCGCTCGTATCATACACACGGATTGGTGGATTTGGGACGCCATTCGTTTCACTTTGTTCAATCTCACGCATCGGCACTTTCATACCTTCTCGTGGTCCATCCACATATACTTTCTTACTCCCTGGTAAACTAGATTTCAATTCAATTTGCTCAGCTGAAACAGATTGTTTCATAATTTTTGTTGCCCCCCTGTTCGTGACAAGGACGAGATATGGCCAGCGCATGCCAAAATAAAAAGAGCCAGGTCCATAAAAAAATAAGGACCTGGCTCATAAAGACATCATTATGTAAAGCCGTTAACTTCCCTACGCTGGTACGAGCCAGATCAGGTCCAAAGGGTTAAGAAGTTCACGCGCTTCTCTCTCAGCCTACGCATACGTTAGGCACCCCTAGTTTATCACTGATTTAATTTTCAATACTTTCCCATCATACACGATAATCTGAAAAATGAAAAGTTTATTTCTTTTGCACTTTACGGAATCATCCAAGTTAAATAATATGCCTGAACATAAGTCATAATCCCCACAATTATGACGAAGAACAAGCTATGTTTCACTGTAAAACGGAACAAATCCGATTCTTTTCCAGCAAGACCAACTGCTGCACAAGCGATTGCAATCGACTGCGGAGAAATCATTTTCCCTGTTACACCGCCTGTTGTATTTGCTGCAACGAGAAGCACTTCAGATACGCCGACTTGCTGCGCTGTAATGGCTTGTAAATTTGAGAACAGTGCATTCGCAGACGTATCAGACCCTGTTAGGAATACGCCAATCCAGCCTAAAAATGGTGAGAAGAACGGGAATAGTCCGCCAGTTCCGGCTAATGCTAACGCTAACGTAGAAGATAGACCAGAATAGTTTGCGATAAATGCAAACCCTAGTACAAATCCGATAGATAGAATTGGCATTTTTAATTCGCTTAACGTTTCTTTAAATGTCACTGCTGCATCTTTTACATTCATTTTCAAAATAAACATGGAAATGATACAAGCAATTAAAATCGCTGTTCCAGTTGCCGATAATACATCAAACTTCAGAATTGCCTCGTAAGGCGTTGGTTTATTTACAATTGGCTCTGCTTTCATTACTAGATTATGCAGACCTGGAATTTCAAACTTAAATACAAGACTTTCTAAAGCCCCTCCTGGAGCGAATAATGCCTTAAAGAAACTTTGGCTCCAAATGACTACCATAACCGTTAATACGATAAATGGGGACCATGCCTTCACTACTTTTCCAAACGTTAATTTTGGCATCGATGCTACTGTCGTTGTTGCTGCTACTTCACTATTTGCTTGCCCAGATTGATAAGTTTCTTTCGGCTGCCAAACTTTTAAGAACAGCGCTAAACTAATTAAACTTACAAGTGCCGATGTAATATCCGGAAGTTCCGGTCCTAAAAATGTCGCTGTAATGAACTGCGTAATCGCAAATGAACTACCCGCTACAAGTAACGCAGGCCACGTTTGTCTTATCCCTTTAAATCCATCCATTAAAAATACGATAAAGAATGGAACAAATAATGATAGGAACGGTAATTGATGCCCAGCCATTTGTCCAATTTTATGTGGATCAATACCTGTTACTTGTCCAGCAACTGTAATCGGAATTCCCATCGCTCCGAACGCCACTGGTGCAGTATTTGCAATCAAACAAAGACCTGCTGCGTATAAAGGATTTAACCCAAGACCCGCAAGAAGCGCTGCTGTAATCGCTACTGGTGCCCCAAATCCTGCCGCTCCTTCTAAAAATGCTCCAAATGAAAATCCAATTAAAATAACGAGTAGACGATGATCGTTCGTAATCGATAATACCGATGCACGAATCACATCAAATTGACCTGTTTTTACAGAAATTTTATATAAAAATACGGACATAATGATAATCCAAGCAATTGGCCATAACCCGTACAAAAAACCGTATCCGGTTGCTGCCATTGCCATCGTGAACGGCATTTTATAAGCGAATAACGCTACTAAAACTGTAAGTACAACTGTAATAAATCCTGCCACATACCCCTTCATGCGGAAAACTGCTAAAGCTAAGAAAAAAAAGATAATCGGAATAAGTGCGACCGCTGCCGAAATCCAAATGTTTCCGAATGGATCATAAACTTGTGTCCATGTGTTCATTGTTCTCTCCCCCTAAAGAATCCCCTTTTAAATAGAATAACCTCATCAATAGACTATCAGGTCATCATACCTTTAATCCTAAAATAAAAAAACGTTTAAGAAAACGTTTTCAACAACTTTCATTTATACTGTACCATAACAATTTCTATTAAAAAAGATTTTTTTGAAAATTTTATTATTTAACAGAAAATCTTACAAAATCGTCACGTTCTTGTAATGTTCATCGATAGGAAGTTTGCCAAAATTATTGCATAATAATAGTATAACAACAGAAATTATTCATGAGGTGATATATATGAACGGAAATAAAATATTAGCTGCGTTATCATACTTTAGTGTACTATTTGCCCCTATCTTATTCCCTATTATCGTTTGGATTGTGGGAGACGCTGAAACAAAACCACATGCAAAACGTGCTCTATGGACACACATCATTCCAAGTATCGCTACATTCATTGGCGTAACTATTCTAGGAATTATGGGTCTTGGATCTGATCAACCAGATGTAACACTTGGAATTGGATCAATGATTGTCTTAGCTATTTGCGGAATCATCAGCTTATACTACTTCATCTGGAACATTGTAAAAGGAATTAAAGTGCTGAAAGCTTAATTTTAAACAAATGTTTGTTTAAAAAGGGCCCCTTGCAATTTGCAAGGGGCCCTTTTCCTAATTCGTTCACTTTATCTTCTGCGTTTCTTCTTTTTTCTCATCATTTTCTTTCGGCGCGTATTCACTTTATCCGCTATAATGTGGAGCGTACTCGCCACAACAATTCCCATTAAGAACGTTACAATTTCAACCTCATGCTTCTTCGCAATTTCTATTAAATTACCATCCAGTGCGATTACATTTAATAGTAATAAAAATGGAGAAAAGACGATTAACATGTACGCAATACGAATTACATCACCAAGTATAATCGTATGTGTAAAGAAAGATCGATGCGGCATTACTTTCTTATAAGGATACCAAAATATACGTAAGAAACCCCATTTGTTATAAGCATTACTGTACGTATCTAAATCTGGTGTTAAAAATGAAGTACCTACTAAAAAACCAATCGCAAAAGTTAATAAAAAATCAAAATTTGTTAATCCATACGAAAAGAGCAAAAACAAAACAACCGGAAGGGATATTAAGTTTATTTTCGTATGCGTTCTTCCTGATGGCATAATGCACTTCCTCGCTTACGTTCGTCCTGTCACCTTATGACAGGTTTCACCTATTGACCTAATTTCTGATCGATAAATGTTGTGTCTATATCCGAACCAAACCATTCTGCCAACTTCACTCGTGCCTTATCTTTCACATCTTCATTGACGTATAACGACACCTGTATTAGTGCGGCCGTTAACGCCCCCAAATCATCCGTATAGCCAATTCCAGCAATGAAATCTGGAATCGCATCAATCGGTGCAATAAAATAAGCAAGTGCTCCAATTACAATAATTTTCACTCGTTTTGGAACATCGGGTCTTTGCAAAACGTAAAACAGTAATAAACTTGCATAAATGACCGATTGCCCTGCTTGCTTTGCAACATGTTTTACTTTCTTCCAAAACGCTTCAACTGAAAATTTTTGTTTCATGTAAAAAGCCTCCCTATTTTTAAAAAGAAATAAGCTACAATATGTTATCAGTAAAAGTTCATGGAAATTACACAAAACCTATCAATGAACTTTTATTGTAACAAACAAACTAAAAAAGAACAAGTGTTCGTTAATTTTCACACTATTTCCTTCATATAATAGATTTCTAGATAACCCTTACCCATATTCATTTCTTATTTCTCAACAAAGAAAATTTTCACTTCCACTTAACATTCTGCTCTACCTTTGTTATATTTTCTAGTTGACGGACATATAAACGAATGTTAAAGTTTTCTCTGGTAGTGACAAATCTTATACAAAAAATGTAAAATGTTATAGTGTTTCTCAGAAATGAATTTTGTTGTATAATACAGAAATGACGTTATGCTTATGAGCAACAAAAGAAACCAAAAGGGTATGCATAGTTATAGTCGTATATGGGTGAATATAGAACCTTTAATTATGGCCAAGAAAACTATGTATTTTTTATTTTAACATTTTTCGCTCCAAAATCGACCAAGCCTGATAGAGAAAGGGTGGAAATGAATGAAAGAAACCTTGAAATCACAATTTCAAAATGTGCGTTTCACTGTATTCGTAGCTTTAGCCTTATGGCTGAAAACTTACCTTATTACACGCACAAGCTTTGATTTAAAACTTGAATCTTTCATGCAAGAATTCATTTTATTCCTTAGCCCATTAGCAGCATCATTACTGCTTGTTGGTCTTGCATTATTTGCAAAAGGGAAAAAACGTAACTATATAGCACTTGGAATTAATTTTGTCTTAACAATCGTTCTTGTTGGTAACGTAATGTTCTACGGATTCTACAATGACTTCGTTACATTACCGGTGCTAGGACAAACATCTAACTTCGGAAGTTTAGGTTCTAGTGTGAAAGAATTATTTAACTACAAAATTATCCTTGCATTTGCAGACATTATCATATTCTTCGTTCTGTTGAAGAAAATGAAAAACTTTGCACCTACAGAGCGTGTAGCACGCCCGATGCGTTCCCTATACTTCGTATCAACAGTTGCTATCTTCTTCGCAAACTTAGGACTTGCAGAAGCTGAACGCCCAGAACTATTAACACGTTCATTCGACCGCGTTATGCTTGTTAAAAACTTAGGATTATATGTACACCAAGTATACGATCTTGGCTTACAAGCAAAATCAAGTTCACAAAAAGCGTTCGCTGACGGTAGTAAATTACAAGAAACAGAAAACTACGTAAAAACAACACAAAGTAAACCAGATCCAAATATGTTCGGTACTGCAAAAGGGAAAAACGTAATTGTTGTCTCTCTTGAGTCATTACAAACATTCTTAATTGGTGCAACAGTTAACGGACAAGAAGTTACACCATTCTTAAACCAATTTACGAAAGAAAGTTATTACTTTGATAACTTCTTCCATCAAACTGGTCAAGGTAAAACATCTGATGCTGAATTCCTAGTAGATACTTCGTTATATCCACTAGACCGCGGTGCTGTATTCTTTACACACGGTAACAATGAATATACAGCAACTCCAGAAATTTTACGTCAGCAAGGGTATCACACGTCGGTATTCCACGCAAACAACGCAACATTCTGGAACCGTAACATTATGTATCCAGCACTTGGTTATGATCGTTACTACAACGAGCTTGATTACAAGATTACGCCAGAAACAAAATTAAATTGGGGATTAAAAGATATCGAATACTTCGATCAATCTATTGATATGTTAAAACAAGTGAAGCAACCATTCTATACTCGCTTCCTTACTTTAACGAATCATTACCCATTCACTTACGATGACAGTACAAAATTAATCGACGAATATAATTCTGGTGATGGAGTATTTGACCGTTACATGGTAACTGCTCGTTACTTAGACGAAGCAATGAAACACTTTATTGAGCGTCTAAAAGCAGAAGGTATTTACGACAACTCAGTAATCGTATTCTACGGTGACCACTACGGTATTTCTGAAAACCATAACCGTGCAATGGCACAGTTCTTAGGAAAAGAAGAAATCACTGCATTTGACCATATGAACTTACAAAAAACACCGATGTTTATTCACGTTCCAGGTCAAAAAGAAGGTAAAACAATTTCGAAACCAACTGGTGAAATTGACATTAAACCAACTATTCTAAACTTACTTGGTGTAGATTCTACAAATGACGTTCGATTCGGTCATGATGTATTCTCACCTGATAATAAAGGATTTGTTGTTCTTCGTGACGGTAGCTTCGTTACAGATAAATACATGTACACAAACAGTACATTCTATGACCGTGCTACTGGCGAAGTTGTACAATTACCGAAAGAAGAATCCCAACCACTAATTGATCGTGCCCAAAATGAATTGAACATGTCTGATAAAATCATTGAAGGTGACTTACTTCGCTTCTCTGAAAGTAATAAGATCAAAACTGGTGAAGTAAAAACAGTTATTAAAGAAGAAAAGAAGAGCGCTGAGTAATCTCAGCCTCTTTTTTATTTTCTTCCATACAACTACTTATATTCATTAACTTTAAAATTACATAACCTTTACCAAATATTCACATAGTGTTAATGAAGAATCTCTATAATAAAATATGTAAACGAGGTTCTACATATTTCTTATCTCTCATCTTTCGTAAGATCCCTTAAAGAAATGTGTAAATCTTTTGTTTCTACTTTCTTATAATTGTCTTTCAACTTGTTTTGTTTCCATACACAAAGCATTCAACGAGACAATGTCCCTATGAAAGATAGCTACCCTCCTTGTGCAGCATTCCATAAGAATGTTGCTTTTTTTTATTTAAAAGCAGGATTCTCATTTCTTATTTTCGAATTTGTATATACAAAATGCTGTAAAGTGAAACTTTAATCAGCCCTCACCAATCGGGCATTTACGGGCAGTAATTCGCCCACTTCACTTCTTTGCTCTACCCGAATTTGTAAGTAGGGGCTTTACTGCCGTTAATGCGGGGTAAATCATCCTTATTTCTCTATGATTTACAAATACATATACGGTCATATGTAGAGAATTGCTCACATAAAAATTACTATAGTGATTTTTATCTCGCATGAATGAAAGTTTCACGTTACTTACGTACTTACGAAAGGATGGGACGGAAATTGGCATACGAAAAATTTGTACTTTGGAATGATGAAGTTATTGATACAACAAAACAACAAATGTACATAGAACTTGAAGAGAGAGGTTCGCAGTTCGGAGATGGTGTCTATGAGGTTATTCGCCTATATAAAGGGAACTTTCATTTATTAGATCCGCACATAACGAGATTATATCGATCCATGGAAGAAGTAGAATTATCGCTCCCTTTCTCAAAAGCTGAGCTCATCACTTTACTTTACAAATTAATTGAACGAAACCATTTCCACGAAGATGGCATCATTTATTTGCAAGTATCTCGTGGTGTACAAGCTCGCACACATGTATTTTCATATGACAACCCTCCGACAATTTATGCCTATATTACAAAAAAAGAACGACCAGCTTTATGGATTGAATATGGTATACGCGCTATATCAGAACCCGATACTCGATGGCTACGCTGTGACATTAAATCATTAAATTTATTACCAAACGTACTAGCTGCTACGAAAGCTGAACGGAAAGGCTGTAAAGAGGCACTTCTCGTAAGGAACGGTATTGTAACGGAAGGGAGCCATTCCAACTTCTTTTTAATTAAAAACGGAACGCTTTACACACATCCAGCCAATCACCTTATTTTAAATGGCATTATTCGTCAATATGTCCTTTCTTTAGCGAATACTCTTCACATTCCTGTGCAGGAAGAACTTTTCAGCGTTCGTGACGTTTATCAAGCAGATGAATGCTTTTTTACAGGCACAACGATTGAAATTTTACCAATGACCCACCTTGATGGGACCGCGATTCAAGATGGGCAAGTTGGGCCTATCACCAAAAAACTGCAAAAATCTTTTAATCAAATCTTATTACAATCCAATATGGCATCTTCTTAAACACGAATAATTTCTGTCCTTTCATATTCAATATATGCATTTAAATGGAAATCAAGGTGTAATTTTATGCCTTGATTTTTTTCTTGTAATCTTTTTGTCATATTCAGATTCCTATATAAGTCTTGACAGTAATCGACATGCTCTTTAGAATTTTTAACAGTTGGTAAATATTTCTTCACTACATTACAGACAGAAAGGAATCGACAAATTATGAAAAAGTATCTTGCCGGTCTTGCGGCAGTGTCTGTAGCAGGAGGAGCAGCACCTACACTTGATAGTGTTCAAGCTGCACCTGAACAAAATACACAAAAAGCTGCTACAACTGTCCAAGCTTCTGCATCAAACAGCTCATCTTATAAGGTAAACGCGAGCGTATTACATGTTCGTGCGGGATCAAGCACTTCTCACGACATCATCTCACGCGTTTATAACGGTCAATCACTAAACGTGATTGGCGAAGAAAACGGTTGGTTCAAAATTAACATTAATGGACAAACAGGCTTTGTTAGTGGCGAATTTGTATCAAAAAGTGGCGCAGCAAACAACAATGTAAGTACAGGTGGAAACAATAAAGTTACCGCTGATGTATTACGTGTACGTACAGCTCCTAACACATCTAGTTCTGTTTCTGGGCGTGTATATGAAGGACAAACATTAAACGTAATTGGACAAGAAAATGGTTGGGTGAAAATTAACCATAATGGACAAGTAGGTTATGTAAGTGGCGAATTCGTATCTGGCGTTTCTTCTAATGCAGGTTCTTCAAACAACAATACGAATAATAACAACCAAGAAGTAAAACCAGCAAGCGGAAACTATACAGTAAATGTATCTTCCCTTCGCGTTCGTACAGGTCCTAGCACTTCTCATACAACTGTAGGTTCTGTCAAAAAAGGACAAGTAGTACAAGTTGTTGGCGAAGTTCAAGATTGGTTCAAAATCAATTACGCAGGACAAACTGCTTATGTAAGCAAAGACTACGTAACAAAAGGCGGTTCTAACGAAAACGTTACAGAAGGCAACAAACAAGAGCAAAACAATAATAATGGAACTATTCAAACTGGTGGTTCTTACGTGGTTAACGCTACATCTCTACGTGTTCGTACAGGCCCTGCCGCTTACCATAGTGTAATTGGTGGCGTTTTAAATGGTACAACATTAAACGTAGTTGGATCTGAAAACGGTTGGTTTAAAGTAAATTACCAAGGAAAAACAGGCTTTGTTAGTAGCGAATTTGTGAAATTCGTTAAAGGTGGCACTACTACTCCTGAGCAACCAAAACAACCTGAAAAACCTAACCAAGGTGCAATTGGCGACTACTACATTAATGCTTCTGCACTAAATGTACGTAGCGGCGAAGGTACAAATTATAGAATCATAGGCGCACTTCCACAAGGACAGAAGGTTCAAGTAATCTCTGAAAACTCTGGATGGAGCAAAATTAACTACAACGGTCAAACTGGTTATATCGGAACACGTTACCTGTCTAAAACACCAGTTGGAGGCGCAGTAGATAATAAGCCTAACAATAACCAAAATAACAATCAAAACAATAACAACAATAATAATACAGGCAATAATAGCGGCGACAGTTCTTCCGTACTTGCATATGCAAAATCAATGCAAGGTGTACCGTACGTTTGGGGCGGAACTTCTGCTAACGGCGTAGACTGCAGTGGCTACATCTACCACGTATTTAAGAAATTTGGTCATAACATTAGCCGTCAAAGTGTTGCGGGATATTGGAGTAGCCTACCAAAAACTTCAAGTCCACAACCGGGTGACTTAATTTATTTCCAAAACACTTATAAATCTGGTCCTTCACACATGGGTATTTACCTTGGAGGCGGATCGTTTATCCAAGCTGGAGATAAAGGTGTCGCAATCGCTTCATTAAGTAACTCTTATTGGAAGAGCCATTTCTTAGGATACACGAAAGCACCTTAATTAATAGTTTCAAAGCCTTCTAGTTTACTAGAAGGCTTTTTTGCTATGAGTTCAACATATTACTCCCTTTCTCCTACCTTCTCTCTACAAAAATAATGTATCCATTCTTCCATTTCATACACTTTATTCTGCAAAAACAATGCATAACGTTATCATAATGTATATATTTTCATAAAAAACATAACCTATTTCATGTCTATTTATTTTATATGTGTTTTTTTGAAGAATTTTCTTTTTATTTAAACTTTTCATTAGACGTTTGACCTCCGATGTCCATTATGATAAGTTACTAAAGATGTTATATTCGCAAACGTATAGACAACTGGTTTATACACTGTTTTTACTATGAGGAAGGAGCATACACTGCATGAATCTTTTATGGGGAATTGGCGGCGTGATTGGAGTATTAGCAATTGCTTTCTTACTATCTTCCAACCGCAAAGCTATTAATTGGCGCACAATTTTAATTGCGCTAGCATTACAAATGTCATTTTCATTTATCGTATTACGATGGGACGCTGGTAAAGCAGGTTTAAAACACGCTGCTGACGGTGTTCAAGGATTAATTAATTTTTCTTACGAGGGAATTAAGTTCGTTACTGGGGATTTAGTCAACGCAAAGGGACCTTGGGGATTTGTATTCTTTATTCAAGCACTACTTCCAATCGTATTTATTAGTTCATTAGTAGCAATCTTATATTATTTCGGTATTATGCAGAAATTTGTTAGCATCGTTGGTGGTGCATTAAGTAAACTTCTTGGAACTTCTAAAGCAGAAAGCCTAAACTCAGTAACGACTGTATTTTTAGGACAAACTGAAGCTCCAATTTTAATTAAACCTTACTTAGCACGCTTAACAAATAGTGAATTCTTCACTATTATGGTAAGCGGTATGACAGCTGTTGCTGGATCCGTTCTTGTCGGTTATGCAGCAATGGGTATTCCGTTAGAGCACTTATTAGCAGCTGCAATTATGGCGGCTCCATCGAGCTTATTAATTGCGAAACTAATCATGCCAGAGACAGAAAAAGTAGATAATAACGTTGAACTTTCTACAGAACGTGAAGACGCAAATGTTATTGATGCAGCTGCACGCGGCGCATCTGAAGGTATGCAACTTGTTATTAACGTAGCAGCAATGTTAATGGCTTTCATCGCATTAATCGCTTTATTAAATGGATTATTAGGATGGGTTGGTTCTCTGTTCGATATTAAACTTAGCCTTGATTTAATCTTTGGTTACTTATTATCACCATTCGCAATCTTAATCGGGGTTTCTCCTGGTGAAGCGATACAAGCAGCAAGCTTTATCGGTCAAAAACTTGCAATCAACGAATTCGTTGCATACGCAAACTTAGGACCACACATGGCAGAGTTCTCTGACAAAACAAATCTAATTTTAACATTTGCAATCTGTGGATTTGCAAACTTCTCTTCTATCGCAATTCAATTAGGTGTAACAGGAACGTTAGCTCCTACTCGCCGTAAACAAATTGCACAATTAGGGATTAAAGCAGTTATCGCTGGTACATTAGCGAACTTCTTAAACGCAGCAGTTGCAGGTATGATGTTCCTATAAACTTATATAGAGTCTTCTCTTTCTACAAGAGGAGACTTTTTTCATGCAATCCAAACGTCTTTTATGTATCTATTAATCAATTTATCCTAAATATAAGCACATTATGATACAATAATGTTTAAGTCTTTTTATTTTTCTTATGAAAATAGAGATACTACTTGTTGTTGCCCTTCAAAAGAGTTTAACGACATAGTCAATTTCTTAATAATTGCGCATACTACAAGTATCTATTGATGAAATAGCTTTAAGGAGGAAAGTTTTGTGAAAGATAAGTTCTATAAAATCCTCTCTATGTGGATTTTACAAATTGTATTTTATTTTACTACTGTATATGTGACGAAATATGAGCATGCTCTCATTTTTACAATAATATACGTAATCGTAAATGTACTATTCTTATTTTTAGCTGACAAAACAGCATTTGTTTTCTTCATACTAGGAACCATTATTTCCGTATTTTATTTGTTCTATCAAGCATGGCTTCACTTATGGAGTACATCAGATCAATGGCAATATATGATTACCCACTTCCTGATGGCAGCTAACTTCTTCATTGTATATATAACAACTCACCTATTGAAAAAAGTGGTTCATGAAAATAAAGCTTTAACTGAGCGTGTGAGAACATTGGAACAATATATTGGAGAATCCAAATTACTAACAAGACAAGAATTTGAGAGACGCCAAGCGTTATTAACGACTGCAATGAATCGTCGTAATGAAACAGGCATTATTGTTTACTTTGATTTCACTTCCTTTAGTAAATATACAAAGGAAAGTGTTATGGACCGTGTAGCTTCTTTATTAGTTGAAACGGTAAGGAATGATTTTGACCTTGCTGCTGAATATGATAATAATACGCTAGTTATTTTATTACAAAACACAAATGAAGCTGGTGCTGACATTGTAATGAACCGCCTAAAACCAAAAATGGAGCAATGGCTTGCTGCTAAAGCAATCAAAGATATAAAAATTTCACGCGAGCAAATTGGAAACAAAGGACAGACACTGTTATGATGACTCTCGTTATACTTCTTTTATTCCTTCTGTTTTGCGTACTCGTTTTTTGGATTAGTATCACATTTTCAATTAAATATGTACTTATTTTTACGGCCTTTCTATTCTCTGGCTTACTCGTTTACTACTCTTTCTTAACAATCGCGGGCTTAATTCACCGAAATAGTAAACGAAAAGATCGTACGCTAGAACATTATCCGAGCGTCGATATTTTCATACCTGCCCATAATGAAGGCGTCGTTATTAAAGATACTTTAGAGGCGATGGCAAAGATTGAATATCCAGGAAAGCTAACTATTTATTTATTAAATGATAACTCTCAAGATGAAACACCTGAAATCGGCGATGATTTCGACAAAGCTTATGCTCATATTCGCCATATTCGTGTTCCTCCCGGTGAACCGAAGGGTAAATCACGTGTACTAAACTATGGGCTTAGTATTTCAGATGGTGAGTACTTCTGTGTTTACGATGCAGATAACCAACCTGAACCACACGCACTGCGAATGCTTGTAGAGCACGCTGAAACAACTGAAGATGCTGTTGGAGCTGTTGGACACGTTCGTACAGTAAACGAAAAAAGAAACTGGTTGACGCGAATGATTTCGCTAGAATTCCAAATCTTCCAGCTCCTTATGCAATCTGGACGCTGGTTACTATTCCAAACGGGCTCGCTGACAGGAACAAACATGCTTCTTCGTCGCTCCGCACTAGAAGAGCTTGGTGGCTATGACCCTTATGCAATTGCAGAAGATGCTGAATTAACATTACGAATTACACAAAAAGGTTATCTCTTACCAATCGTCCCAGAATCAGTTACTTGGGAACAAGAACCAGAGCATTTAAAAATTCTTATTAAACAACGTACACGTTGGCTCCAAGGAAATTTATATATTTTAGAAAAAATGTTCTCATCATTAAGTTTCTTTAAAGGAAAGCTGCTTGTTCATTCCTTACAACAAGTTCTAGTGTATGTTGTATTTTGGCTATTCCTAATCATTTCGAACGTTTGGTTTGTAATTGGGCTGCTCGGGATATTCCAAATTCAATATAGCATTCCGCTACTATTTATGTGGTATGTCGCATATATTACATATGTTTCTCAATTATTTAGTGCCCAGAGTGTCGAACGAACCTTTACACCGACTAATATTTTTATTAGCGTTATTATGTACTTTACGTACGCACAGCTCTTTACGTACTTATTTATTCGTAGCTTAATCTTATACTTACGTGCAAAGAGCAAGAAACAAGTCATTGGCTGGGATAAAACAGTTCGATTCAAAAAAGATAAATAATAAAAATAAGCACAGAGCGCCGTATGCTCTGTGCTTATTTATTGCCGTATAAATTATATATCAGACAATACCCCTTAGCTGAAAGTAATTTCACGTCCATCCCCCAACGAACGATCGACCTTCATTTATATACGAAAAAGTGATTGCTATTTTTGTAGAACCAATTGCTTCTCTTGCTGTTCTTTGCGCGTTTCAGTCTTAGGTTCCGTGCTTTCTTGGACACTACGATGTGCCACACGTTTCAAACAAATATGCTTCCACTTTCTTTCGTAACGTTTCATTATTCTAGATGTCCCCCTTGAATGCGCTTTAAAACTATTTGAAATCGCTTACAGGAAATAATATAGCACATATATATAAACGTGACAACACATTTCCGACAATTTTTTGTCAAAAATATGAATAGAATTCGTAAGGGATCGAATATTGTCGAAACCTATCGTTTTTTCTTCGTATAAAAGGCATACTACTTATATGGTAAAGTATTTTATTTCCCCTACCCGCATTTCAAATTCCTTCTATATAAAGTGAGATTTTAATCAGTCATCACCAATCAGACTTTTACAGGCAGCCCGATTTCTTTGCTTTTGCTGACTTTTGAGTTGGGGGGCTTACTGCCCGACAAATAGAGGGATTAAAAAAAGAGCTGATATAAAATCAGCTCTTTTCCTTCTATTATTAATGACGCTTCATACGTCCTTCTTTTTGTAACTCTTTAAATAATGCTGCCATCATAAAGAAAATAACAAAGACGAATGGGAATGCTGCAATGATAGCTGCCGTTTGTAAGGCTTCTAATCCGCCAATATATAATAAGGTAGAAGCTATCGCGGCTAGAACGATACCCCAAATCATTTTAATACGATTTGGTGGGTTTAAACTACCATGTGTCGTTAACATGCCTAAAACAAATGTTGCAGAGTCTGCAGATGTAATAAAGAATGTAGAAATAAGAAGAATCGCTAAAACAGATAAAGCTGATCCAAAGCTTCCCATCTGATCGAACATAGCAAACAATCCTACTTCTGTTCCCATCTCTTTAATTTTTTCAAAGATATGTGCATCACCAAACAGCTCCATGTGAATACCAGTCCCGCCGAAAACGGAGAACCAAAGCGCACCGATTACGGTCGGTACAAGTAACACACCGATAACAAACTCACGAATTGTACGACCTCGTGAAACACGAGCAATAAACGTACCTACGAACGGTGACCATGCAATCCACCATGCCCAATAGAAAATTGTCCACGATTGAATCCATTGGTTCCCACCTTCGTCTAATGGACTTAAACGGAAGCTCATGCTTGGTAATTCCTGAATATAAGAACCGATTGTTGAAGTGAAGTAATTCATAATAAAGTTTGTTGGACCCGCAAATAATACAATAATCATAAGTGCAAACGCAAAAATAATGTTCGTATTACTTAAATATTTAATTCCCTTATCCAGACCTGTTTGCGCAGATAACATAAATAATACTGTTACGATTGCAATAATAACTAACTGTGTCGTTAATGAGTTCGGGATAGATGTTAAATAACTAACACCACCCGCAATTTGTTTTGCACCGAGACCTAATGACGTTGCAACACCAAACACAGTTGCAAAAACAGCTAACACATCAAATGAATGAGCAATACGCCCGTGTTCCCCGCCCTTAAATAACGGACCTACTGTCGCACTAATCGTACTTGCTTTTCCTTTTCTAAAGGTAAAGTAAGCAATACATAACGCTACAAACGCATATAGTCCCCAAGGATGTAATCCCCAATGGAAAAATGAAAAACGCAGTGCAAGACGCGCACTTTCCTCAGTTGCACCTTCTCCAAACGGAGGTGCGTATAAATGGTTTAATGGTTCAGCAACGCCCCAGAAAACTAAGCCGATACCCATACCAGCACTAAATAGCATAGCAAACCATGTCATATAACTATAATCAGGTTCGTCATCATCTTTACCTAGACGAATAGAACCGTATTTCGAAACAATTAAAAAGATAGACACACCTAAAATAATAGAAACGGAAATAATATAAAACCAGCCGAACTTACTAACTAATGCAGTTTGAATTGCGGTTGTTACATTTCCTAAACTACCTTTTCCAATAATAGATTCGGGAATAATCCCCCAAATTGTAAATGCAATACATAATGTTAATGAAACGATGAATGTTTTTGTCAGTTTCCTCATCAAATCCCCCTTCGTAGGTTTCGCTTTTGTAAATAACATAAATTCCGATATGTAAAATCGGATAGAAAACTATAATTTTGCGGTGATTTTCTTACTTTCACCTTCACCAATTCGAATTCTTATGGACAGCCTTACCTTTCGTATAACCTTTTCACTCTGCAAGAGCTACAAGTTAGAAATACTGCTGTCAAATTGTGTGAGAAAAACGCGGATAGGAATGTATTTTCCTAAAAAAGGATGTGTTACATATGTAAAAAAGGGCAAATTTCTTCCTTGCAACCCTTTCGTTTTGTAACAATTATGCGGTTTTTTTGCTAGTATATAGCACGTGTTTATAGCTTCACAAACAAAATGTTTATGTTTATATAACTATATTACCCATAAAACGGTAAAATACTCAAGGAATGTAACCGTTTAGTAAACATCATGTAACATTACTGTAATATTTTTATTTACGTCGAAAAAAACATGTTGTATTAAATATTTTGAATATAACTAGAAACCTATGAGTCATATAGAATGAAAAACGCTTTCCTATATTTTTTGTTATATTACAGGATATTAACGACTTATTACGAATGGTTTGTAATTGTGTGTTTTCCCCAAATCCGAAAAAATCTGTTGCTATAATGAGGACACGAAAACAAACGCAATGGAGGCTATCATGAAAAAATTAATTGGTATAGCAACAGCAGCAGTTTTTGGTCTTGGGATTTTCACATCATCTGCTAATGCAGAAACTGTTGTAACAACAGATGTACTAAACGTACGCGAAAACCCTACTACGGAATCAAAAGTTGTCGGTAAATTACTAAACGGTAATAAAATAGATGTACAAAATACAGAGAACGGATGGTCAAAAGTTACTTTAAACGGTAAAGACGCATTCGTAAGTGCAGAGTTCACAAAAAGCATCTACTACGTAACAGCTAACGTATTAAACGTACGTGCTGAAGCGAACACAAACTCAGAGGTTCTTGGAAAGTTGAAGAAAGACGATGTAATCGAAACAACGAACCAAGTACAAAATGAGTGGTTACAATTTGAATATAACGGGAAAACAGCTTATGTTCATGTTCCTTTCTTAACAGGTACAGCACCTGTAATTGAGAAACAAGAAACAACTGCTCCTGCTAAAGCTGAAGCACCAGCTAAGGCTCAAGCACCTGTAGCACAAGCAAAACCAGCTGCTAAGCCTGCTGTAAAAGCTGCTGAAACTAACACACCTTCTGGTGGTCGTGAGTTAACAGTTGTAGCTACAGCATATACAGCTCACCCGAGCGAAAACGGTGGCACATATGGCGGCCGTGTATTAACTGCAATGGGTCATGATTTAACTGCGAATCCAAACATGAAAATGATCGCTGTTGACCCGAAAGTAATCCCATTAGGATCTAAAGTATGGGTAGAAGGTTACGGAGAAGCTATCGCTGGAGATACTGGTGGTGCAATTAAAGGTAACCGTATCGATATCTTACTTGGATCAGATAGCGCTGCTCAAAAATGGGGACGCAAAACTGTTAAAGTGAAAATTTTAAAATAACCAATGACTGCTAAATTACAAGCCGGTTCTCTTTATTGAGAGCTGGCTTTTATTTATTTATAATACATATAAGGAGGCTATGCCCATGAATGTACAAGCAAAAGTAGACTGGATTGGTACGCCAAAACCGTACATATATAAAGATGAAGTAACATATAACGCTACGTCTATTGATTTCTCACTCGCTGGCGATGATAACCGCTATAAGTTAATTGTGCTCAAGTCTGAAAACAATACACATTACAAAATTGTGCAATATGGAATAAAACCAGGCTCTCAAAAGCCATTTCCTATCGACATTCCATTTGAACAAAACATGTTACCAATTATAGAGCAGATATTACATGATCCATATGTACAAGAAATATTAAAGGAAACACACTCATAATTGTAAAAAAATATATCAACGATTTTTCAATTATATCTATCATAACTTACGATATATCAACGGTTCAAAACGAAATATCGATTTAGCTACAAAAAAAAGAAGCTGTTCAAATATTGAACAGCTTCTCTCATATTAACGAGTTGGACCAGATACATCTTCTGATTTCAACGTATTATTTGCACCAAGAGAATGATACAGCATCTTTCCATTTCCATTCACAGTTACAATATGTTCGTTATTAAAACTTTTGAACTTCACAGATCCATCACCGTAACGAATATGATACTCTTCATATGTCGTTACTTTATATTTCGTATCACTTTGACGCTCTACATTACGAACTTCCATTGTTAATAAGTCTTCTGTAATTCCTTTTTTGTGTAAATACTGTATATAATCACGGTCTTCCTTATACGATTTCCCACTCTTATCATAATTCTTTTCAATTAAACTAAAATCATTTAATGAAATTGCACGTACGTTATCATAAATATGATTTCTTACAAATTCACCCACTGCTGAACTTGATGTTTCTTTCGGGAATTTTAAATAATACGTGCTTTGGTCTCCAATTTTAACACTTTCAGATTTCATCACACCAAAATCAGTAGTTTTCTCTAAATGTACTTCTACTGTTTCATCTGTGGATACAGGACCAAGCTTATAACTTCCATAATTTAATTTTCCACGTTTTTTCCCATTCACAAATACAGTTGCATCACTTTCATCAGAAGAAATGCTTACATACTTGCCTTCAAGCGATAAATCCACTTTCACCTTCTCGCTCTGTTCATCCGCTAGATCTACTTCTTTCTCTGTTTCTAATTCAGTCAGTTCTGTCTTCGCCGTTGCCTTTACAACATATGTACCTGGGAAGTATGGCCCCAACTCTTTCGAAGTTTTATCACTAGAAAGCTCTGTTTCTTTTTTGTCATTCACATATATCTCTGCATTTTTTGCAGTTGTACTAATGCTCATATAATAAGATTTCATGCTAAACTTATACTTTGGATATAAGAACCACTCTTTTCCCTCTTCTACTATTTCCCCGTCCTTAAATGAAGATTTATCTTTAGTTAACTTTTGATCTACTGTCTCTTTCTGTAAATAAGACAGTAATTGTTTGTTGTAAGAAGGATTCTCTTTTAAATAACGCATGTACGCTTTAATATCCTCTGTCTTAATCTTTAAGCTTGAATCATTCGCTTTTACAAACTCATCAATTGCATTAATATCTTTCTTTTGGAATGCTTCAATCATTACATTTACTTGCTTTTCTTTTGAAAACTTATATGCTCCAAATTTATATGCCCCAAATAATAATGCAGCAATAGCAGCAAAACCAATGATCAAAAATAAATTTTTCTTACTTTTCACTGGTTTTGTCTCGCTTTGTAATTCTGTATATGAAGCAGCAGTGTTATCAACGATTACTTCTACTTTACTCCCACACTCAGGACAAAAGTTCAAATGGTCTGCAACATTCTTTTTACATGTTCCACAAAACTTCAACGTGCTCTCCTCCTATTTTTTAGCTAATTTCATTCCAGCAAATGCCGCTACATATGTCACAATCAAGCTAAACAAAGTTAAATATATAAATGAATTTTGCATAGATAATACCGTTCCACTTGTTCCAAATAAACCTGTTACCGTTCCTGAAACATTAATTTGGAACTTAGAAATCATATTCATTACAATCATCATAATTGTGTAAGAACCACTACATACCGCTAATGTAATATATATATTGGCGGTCGGTAATTTAGCTAACTTTCTTCCCGCTCTAAACATAAAGAACAATGGAATAATAAGCAGTAATAAACCATAATGGAATACATTATTCACTTTATCAAATTCTGCAAGGCTTTCCTCATTTGCTCCTTTTGAAATCAATATCTCCCTAAGCTCTACGCCATTTACAGAGACGCCTGATATAAATGAAAACGATAGTGTGCTCTCATATGTATTTGATTTCTTACCAATTCTAGTAAATTCTTTACTAAGTGCTGGACTTGATACTTCTAACGGCGCAAAATGAGCCATACTCCATAATTGAGGTGTTAACTCTAATGCTAATAATGTACTTTCAGATTTTAAAGTTGTTATTTCTTTTAATGGTTCAATACCGTCTTCCTTACTTACTAACGCCATAATACAAACCGCTACCGCTGTTACTAAAAGTCCTTTTATCATAGCTGAAACACCGTAATACACAGACGCTCCATATGGCATTAACTCTTGAAATGCTACTGCCATATTGTTTTTGCTTGTATGAGCAATAAATCCTAATAAGGTAAATAATGTCCCACATACAAAACCACTCAATAAACTCTTAATCGCTGAATAGCCAACCGTAATCTTACCTGCTTCTGAGAATGGAATTGCAAAAGATTGTGATGCTATAAAACTTATAATGAATAAAAAGACGCCATAAATAATACCAACTGTTGCTGCCATAAAGATTTGATCTTTAATCGTTTTCGCAACATGCTGTTTCCCTAACCAAATTCCTGTACCAACGAAAATAATAAATGGAATGATTAATAATAATGTAAATGGAGTATGCCAAGATAAAGAAAATATCAACCCACTATCATCGTTAGCTGTAAAACCAAGTAAATGGTAACTTAACATCGTAGAAGTTGCACTCGAATAAAAACTTGGCAACATTTCTAATTCTTTTGCAAATTTGCTAAACATCTCACTTAACATAGAAGCAAATAATAAACTACCAATCCAACCAGCAATTAACATGAGAATACTTGCAACAGCCCCACCAATAAAACCTTTTTGTAAAACGGCTTTATCTGCTTTAAATTCAACTTTAGGAGCACCATCCATTGTAGGCAATTTTACAGATTGTTCTTTTTTCTTCACAACAGATAAAGAATACCCACACTTTTGACAATATAAATTTTTTTGAGCATTTTCACTGCCACAACCTTTGCAGTATTTTGCAGTATCTTTTTCTAATGTTACTGCATCTATAGCTCCTGCAATCTCCATACTACCTTCATTTGGGCAATAATTTACTTCTTCACCATGTTGTTTTCCACATGTGCGACAATACATTTAATTCACTCCCCACTTTGCTTAATTCCACAAACTGGACAGTAAGTAGAGTTTTTATCGATATGCTCATTACATGAAATACAATTTACCGTTTCACCTTCATTTTCTACTGCTAACATCGGGTTAGGTTTTCCACACGAACCACAAAACTTATCATTTATTGATAAAGGTCCACCACATTCACATGTAGCTTTTTCACCTTGTTGTTTTTGCAATTCAACAATGCGCTTTCTTGCTTGATAAATAGCTACATCAAATTCTTGAACTGGAGCAATCATTTCTTTTAAGCTCGCTTCATTTACTCCACTTCCTCTTAATTGAACATACACTTGCTGCCCAACCTCTAATAGAACCTCTGCTTTTTTCTGCATTTGCACTTGCATTCCCTTTTTCAATTGAGCAATTTCTTGTGCAACTTGCAATTTCATTTTCCCTTGTTCTATTCCTTCTTGTAACTTATTCATTCCACTACCTAACTTCGTCTGTAAATCTGACAAATTATTTCTCCTCCTATACGTATATATTAATATATAAAATTAACATTTTATATATTACCATGATTTTCAAGTTATGTAATCCAAATTTCATTTTTTCTGTTTTGAGCATTTTTTGTTTATAATGGTAAAGGAAAGAAATATGTGTACGGAGGAATATTATGCTGCAACACTCAATTACGAAAGATGAAATTATGATGATTGCGAATGAGTTCGTTCAAGGACTAGATCCACAGCAAACAGCTGATCAGGAACATGTCGCTACAGCTCGGCACCTATATCGTAGTGGTGTTGTCTACAACGTTGACTTTGATGGTTATACACTGTCAGGAACTGTAGATGCGGAAGGCAACGTATATAGCGTTCATATTCCGATTCGTAATGTCGCTGAAAGTTATTGTGATTGCTTCGCACCAACACAATGTGAGCATATGCTCGCTGTATTACTATCTGCAGCGTCTAGTTTCGGGCAAGTAGGAGATGTATTAACTTTATTTAAAAATAATACGAAACCCTCCCTTCCTCCTATTCGAACTGCAAGACAAGTATTGCAATCATCAGCTTTTGAAGAAACGGATTATAAAAGTTGGGAATCATATTTTGAAAAAGAATATGAATCATTTAAAAAAGAACAAGCTCGCCTTACTTATAAACAAATGTATTTTCTTATGAGTATCTTTACAGATTTCTATACGAAGCTTGAGCGGAAAGCTCCGCGCGTCATCGCCATACATGAATTATTCAGGTTACATGCAGCAATTTACTGCTTTCAAAAATTATTAGAAGAAATTCAGGCATTCGAAGCAAACAAAACGTATTCTTATCACCAACCTGTTAATGTCATTCGCCTATTTGTCGATAAAGTGGAATCCATCGTTCGGGACTTACAATCAGAAGCGATTCCTTCAAAGTCTGAAATAATTTTGCAAGAAACAGCTCGTCTCGTTCATGAAGTATTCTTCTCTACCGACGCTTATACGCAAGAGCGATTTTTCATTTATCGTCACATATGGAGTGAACTTTTAAACAATAAAGAGAACATACAAGAGGAAGAAAAACGAATCGATACGAAAATCAATCCACTATCCAAAGCATTAGCGTCTTCTCATCTTCTCTTTTTAAATGATGAAGATTTACTAGCGATGGACTTACTAAAGAAACAACCTGCTTCTGTTGTGAGTCTATACTTCTATTGGTTAGAAGAACTATTAAGTGCCATGCAATGGGATCGTGCAAAAAACTGGCTTTCCTTTACGTATAAACAAGTAAAGAAAACGATCCAAGATCACGAAAATACGATTTTCATAAAAGATATCGTTCGGCTATTTGTAATCATGTATGAAACATACGCAACACATACAAATGAACAAGCTGGTTTTGAAATGATTTTACAAGAACTATTACCGTATAGTTTCACAAACTACGAACAGTACGTACTCGCGAAAAAACAGTATCGCACATGGGCAGAGCTTCATCTCTTATATGGATTTGAGGCAATTGAACTGTTGAAAGAGCCACTGAAAGATATTGAAAAAGAAGCGCCAGAAGTGGCACTTCCTCTTTACCATCTTGCTGCTGTAGAGGCGATTGAAGAACGAAATCGTAAATCATATAAACGTGCAGTTCGTTACTTAAAGAAATTACGTACATTATATAAACGATTAAAACGCACCGATGAATGGGATGCTTTCATTATTCACATCGCCAATCTCCATTCACGTCTGCGTGCACTACAAGAGGAATTACGGAAAGGAAAATTAATCGATGATCAATCAAACTGAAGTAACAATTAGGCTCCAGCATGTTAGTCAAGGTTGGTTCCTTTGGGGAGAAGATGACAGCGGTACTCCATTATCCGTAACAAGTTGGAAACGAAATGCATTCACATGGCACTCCACTTCTTTCTACGGTACGTTTCTAAAAGAAGCAACCTTCGAAGGAAAACAAGGTGTGCTGCTAACAAATGCACAAGCCTTTGAATACATTGCAAACAAACCGATGAATTCCTTTGCACATATTCAAATAAACGGCACGATTACAGCACTTACGAAAGATGCAAATGAACTATGGGATGCCTTTACGAGTGGTAGTTTCGTACCAGATATGAATCATTGGCCTAAACAACCATCTTGGAAAGTTCAAAATACACCAATTGAAGATGACACATTAGCATCGCTTTTCTCAGCAGCAGTAAATGAAAGCATATTACAAGACAACCGCTCAAATGACGGCTGGGAAGATGCTAAAAGACTATATGAACATTATGACTTTACGAAAAGACAACTGGAAACAGCACTACATGAAGAAGATTGGCTTCGGAAAATTGGTTATATTGAAGATGATCTTCCGTTTACAATCGGACTAAGACTACAAGAACCACAAGAAGAATTTGAAATGTGGAAGCTTGAAACAATTGTGACACCAAAGCGCGGGGCGCATCGCATATATGTATATGAAAACATCGATTCCTTACCGAAAAGATGGCACGATTACGAAGAACGGATTACAGAAACACAAGAAGGTTTTAGTAAACTCATACCGTGGTTAAAAGAAGGAGATACGTTCCGAAATGAGCTCTTTGAAACAGAAGCTTGGAACTTCTTAACAGAAGCAAGCAATGAATTACTTGCAGCCGGCATTACAATTTTACTACCATCATGGTGGCAAAATTTAAAAGCAACAAAACCGAAATTACGTGTCCAGCTGAAGCAAAATACAGCACAAACACAATCGTTCTTCGGTATGAATACGCTCGTTAATTTTGATTGGCGCATTTCGACGAACGGCATTGATTTATCAGAAAGCGAATTTTTCGAACTCGTTGAACAAAATAAACGTCTATTTAATATAAACGGTCAATGGATGCGACTAGATCCAGCCTTTATCGAAGAAGTAAGGAAACTCATGAACCGTGCCGATAAATACGGACTAGAGATGAAAGATGTCCTGCAGCAACATTTATCAAATACGGCTGAAACAGAAATTGTAGAAGATGATAGTCCGTTTACTGATATTGAAATCGAACTAGATGGATATTATGAGGAACTATTCCAAAAGCTGCTTCATATTGGAGATATTCCAAAAGTAGATGTCCCTACTTCACTAAACGCAACACTTCGTCCGTATCAACAACACGGCATTGAATGGTTATTATATTTACGAAAGCTTGGATTTGGAGCATTGCTAGCTGACGATATGGGACTCGGGAAAAGTATTCAAACAATCTCTTACTTACTATATATAAAAGAAAACAATCTCAAAACAGGCCCTGCATTAATCGTAGCGCCGACATCTGTTCTTGGAAATTGGCAAAAAGAATTTGAGCGTTTCGCACCGAATTTACGTGTTCAATTACATTACGGAAGTAATAGAGATAAGGGCAATTCTTTTGAAGATTTCCTTCAATCAGCAGATGTTGTATTAACATCTTATGCATTGGCTCAACTCGATGAGGAAGAACTAACTTCATTATGCTGGGATGCTGTTATTTTGGATGAAGCACAAAATATTAAGAACCCACATACGAAACAGTCGAAAGCAGTACGAAACTTGCAAGCAAATCACAAAATCGCTTTAACTGGTACACCGATGGAAAATCGCCTCGCTGAACTTTGGTCCATTTTCGACTTTATTAATCATGGATATCTAGGAAGCTTAGGGCAATTCCAACGCCGCTTCGTCACACCAATTGAAAAGGATCGTGATGAAGGAAAAATCCAGCAAGTTCAACGGTTTATCTCACCATTTTTACTGCGCCGAACGAAGAAAGATCAAACAGTCGCATTAAATTTACCAGATAAACAAGAACAAAAAGCTTACTGTCCTCTTACTGGTGAACAAGCTTCCTTATATGAACAACTTGTTCAAGATACACTGCAAAATGTCGAAGGATTAAGTGGAATTGAAAGACGCGGCTTTATATTACTTATGCTGAACAAGCTAAAACAAATTTGTAATCATCCAGCTCTTTATTTAAAAGAAGAAGAGCCACAAAATGTCGTTGAACGCTCTATGAAAACAAAAACGTTGATGGAGCTCATAGAAAATATAAAAGATCAAAATGAAAGTTGCCTCATCTTCACTCAATATATCGGCATGGGGAACATGCTAAAACGTGTGCTAGAAGAAAAATTCGGCCAGCGTGTCCTCTTCTTAAACGGTAGTGTACCGAAAAAAGATCGCGACAAGATGATTGAGGAGTTCCAAAACGGAACGTATGACATTTTCATCTTATCCTTAAAAGCTGGCGGAACAGGATTAAACTTAACCGCTGCCAACCATGTCATTCACTACGATCGTTGGTGGAATCCAGCTGTGGAAAATCAAGCAACAGATCGCGCATATCGCATTGGTCAAAAACGATTTGTTCATGTTCACAAACTCATTACAACAGGAACATTAGAAGAAAAAATTGATGAAATGCTAGAAAGAAAACAATCTCTAAACAATGCAGTCATCACAAGCGATAGTTGGATGACTGAACTATCAACAGACGAACTAAAAGAATTACTTGGTGTATAAAGTGAAACTTGAATTAGTGGGGGTTTTGTTCATCTCCCACTGATTATCAGCCCTCACCAATCGGGCTTTTACGGGCAGCCTGCCCCCCACCTAACTTTTTTACTTTCACTGAATTTTGAGGTGGGGGTCTTACTGCCCGTTAATGCGGGATAAAGTGAAACTTTAATTAGGCCAATCACGTAGAGTTTTACTACCCGCAAAAAAAAGCGCTAATCTCGAAATGAGATTAGCGCTTTTTTCTATTCCAAAACCAATTACTTATTATAATCCCCGTTAACCCGCCGCACGTATCAAGCAATGAATCTTGCCACATTGGTGTACGGTCTCCCGTATACCATTGGTGAATTTCATCAAATGTTGCATAACCCGCAACGAAAAGAAGGGCATATATAAAACATCTTTTCCTCGAATAACCTGATCGATGAAAAGCGTAATAAATCAATGAACCTAGCATAAAGAACACCATAAAATGAGCACCTTTACGAAGGAAAAACTCAATAAATCCGCCTACACCTTTATTCGCAATACTAACAGGTGTTCCTCCACCATAATCGATAGATACCCATGAAAAATGCTCTTTCACAAATTCAACATTTACATATTGTTCAATATCTGAACGCATATCCTGCTTTTTATATGGTTGTGCCGAAGAATAGAAAATCAGCCCCATCCATAGTAATACAGGAATCCAAAATAACCATTTACGATTCATTATCCAGAATTCTCCTCTCTTAATCTTTTAAGGGTACCAAAAAAAAGAAAAAATTTCACGCCAAAACATGACATTTGCATCCTATTTATAAAGTGAAAGGAGGTGATACACATGGCAATTGAAACAATCGTAATGGATTTAACTTTACGTCTTGTCTTAAACAACGGATTAGATAAGAACGGCAAAACAGTTTTCAAGAGCAAACAATTTAAACGTGTTAAAACAAATGCGAGCTTAGATCAAGTACACAATGTAGCTCATGCTCTAGCTTCCTTACAAGCATCACCGCTTCACGCTGTACAACTTGTAAGCACATCAGATCTTTCTAAACTATAAAGTAAAACTCGGATCAGTGGGGATTTTATTCATCCCCGCTGATTATTAGCCCGCAATTTAACCGGCAGACCCAAATCCCGTAAATAGCGGGATAAATACAAAGGAGGGAATAACACATGCAAGTACTAGAGTTGATTTTCGCGAAGGAAGATGGAAAAACAGTCGTTTTTTCTATCGATACGCCCATCACACCAATCGATGCACAAGTCGTAAATCAAGTAATGGATACAATCCTTGCCTCATCTGTATTTTCATCCATTGATGAAAATACAAGAAAAAAGGGAGCTCGCCTTGTAGAAAAAAATGTATCTGAAGTTCCCATTACTCTATAAAATGAAAAAGACGAATCTGCATCATTTTGCAGATTCGTCTTTTTTCTTCGGCATTTCAATCGGAATAAAAATCTTTGAAAAACCGACGCATACATACTTATAATGTTCTTCCCCTATATCAAACTCAGTCGTATATGTTGAGAAGAATATATAATCATTTCGCTTCGTATAATGATCAATTAATAACCCAACTTGTGGCTCAACATACTTTTTGGCTAACTTTTTACCGGCCGATGCCAAGTCGCCAAGAAGACCCTCTTCATTCTCTTTTTGAACTTCCTCTAGCTTCTTACTCACATCATTACGCTTCATAAACTGCTTCGCTGCCCATTCTGTATATTCTCCCTTACTCGGATTACTGTTTGCTAAATATACTAGGAGAACGACAACTAAAGCCATAATAATATACTTTTTCTTCATACTATATCACCGCCTACTCTTTTCTATTTTCATATATATGTACAAGCGATGCAAATTAGAAAGACTATCACCTATTGATTGTAAACGAATAGCCAAAATTTACAATATGAAATAGAATATTAACAGTAAATTTACTTAATTTATATATAATTATATTCGGAATGAAAATTATAAGGGAGGCTATAGAATTATGGATAATGAAAACAACATTTTTATTTCTAGTTCTACAATGATGCTTGAACCATGTAAACACCCTTATTACCGTACAAAAATTATCGACAGTAGCGGAAACCATCTTTACTCCTGTCAAACTGCTCTCCAACTTATACAGAAATCTTGTCTAACAAATATTCATTCTACTTATCAAGGGAGACGTAATGCTGTAAAAACAAAATTTAAATTCAAACAAAACGTTCCAATTCCGATCAATCATAGAGAATATATTTGTGCTTTCCCAACAGAATCTCCTGCTTCTCCAAATTGTATTTGGCTTTTCTTCAAACATGTTCATACAATAGAGTTTTTCAAAAAAGCTAAACGAGCTAAAATTCATTTTTCAAACGGAGCTACCGTAACGATACAAATTAGTTCCCATAAGCTAAGTCAGCAATTATGGAAAGCTGGATATGTATTATCCCAAATGAACATGCAAGATTCATCACCTTAATAACAAATAGAATGGAAGGTAGTATTTCCTCACCTTCCATTCTATTTGCTATTTTTATCCTTTTACACTATCGCGCATTTTCTCGAGTGCTTGCCGATACATCCATCTTACTTGATAATATGTCATTTCCGTCTCTAAAGCGATTTCTCCCATCGTCTTCCCTACAAAAAAACGTTCAAAAATAATATACTTCTCCTTCTCGTCTAACACACTCATAAAATCCTTCACTCTTATTTCAACATCTTCAAAATGAAAGATTTCCTCATACTCACCTACACATACACATCTTTCTTGCAAAGTAGATTCTTTCTTCAATCTTTCTAATATATAACCACGCACCGTTACAAGTGCATATGCAGGGAAATACCCCTTCTTTGCATCAAATCTTTCATACGCATGCCAAAGACCAATTAAACCACATTGATAATACTCTTCATAATCTTGACAAATACCTAATTTCTTTATTTGATTTACAATCATCCCTTCATACAAAACAACTGCCTCTTTAAAAGTGGCTGGCTTCACACAGTACCCGTTTCTAAAAGGTATACCTTTCTAGTATTCCGCGGTACCTTCACAATATAAAAATAAAGAAAAGATTTCACTGTGAGTAATTTCAAATACTACCGACGGAATTTGAAATTACACCAGCTAGTATTTGAAATTTTGTTGGTGGTATTTGAAATAGGGGTAAAAATAAAAAAGGTGACTCTCAGGTAAAGTCTATTCTATAGGATATTTCTTTTATAATAAAAGGGTAATTTGAATCAGAGAATGTCCAAAATGACAAAATCTATTTACAGAAAGAGAAATTAAATTTCTATCAAATAATCCATACGTAAAATCTATAAATCAAAAGGTATCACTTTTACAGAGGAATTTAAGCATATTTTTATTGAGGAAAATGAAAAAGGAAAGCTACCTCGAAATATTTTTGAAGAATATGAATTTGACATATAGATATAATTGGAATGAAACGGGTTATTTCATTAGGAAGTAGATGGCACTCTAATTATCTGGAAAATGGCATATTCACTTTATTGGACTTGTGTATAGAATGCGCTGAAAAAAACCTTGAGAGAGCTTATGTTAGAAGAAAAGTATGCCTGTTTAAAAGCCAAACTAAACTTACTAAAGGCAGAAAATGAATTGCTAAAAAATTAAACTTATGGAAGAGAGGATGAAAAGGAAATAACACTATCACTTAGTCAGGAATTTCTCTTGATTCGTTCTGTCATCATAAAATATAACCTAAGGAATATGGTCAGGCATATGTGTAAAATAAAAATAGCTTTTGGAAGCGGAATACTCATAATTGCATAGGCTTGAGTCACTGCTACGGTTAAAAGAAAAAGCATCACCTTTTTGGCAATACTTTTGAAACCAACTTTACTTTTTAACTTCTTGTTATAATCTGATGCGAATACTCCTGTGATATAGTTAACAGCCTCCATGATAAATAACTAGAACTTTCAATATTGTATTCCATCCCCCCAAGAAATATTCACAGAATTCACTAAAAGTAGTTATAACTACTTTCATTAATACATTAATATGATCCATTTCGGCTCCCCTTTAATAAAAATGAAAAGGAGACATACCGCGCTCCCTCCTTTTCCATTTTTATTCTTTTAATTAATCAAAGTACATTACTTTCGTGATGTTAGCTTTTACTAAATTTATTGACAGCACTCTTTGATTTCAAGTTCCCCATTTTATAATCATTAAGTATATCTAGATAATTATAAGTTTCATTGATAGCAATAATATCTTTGGGATTTATGAATTGTATTTTAAAATCTTTAGTTTTTACATTCCTTTCCTTATTAATTTTATAAAATTCTTTTTATAACATCTTCTGTTTTCTAACATTCAATTTTTCTTTTGACTATACCACCTTTCGGCTTAAATTTCTTTTATTTAGATTTATTATTTTTTCGATTTTTTACGAGTGTTTCAGATAACAATTCAATTACTGGAGAGACAGTTAAACATACTTTTTTTGAATAAAAGCCGTATTTTATTCAAAAGTACATTAGTATAATCCTGCCAATATTAAGTGAAAAATGTTATATTAATAGTTGTCATATTTTTAATATTAGAGGAGTTACTTAAAATGTATAAAACGGCATTTCTTTTGATTGTATTTTCCGGTTTCTTTATTAATTTTTTACCAATAAGTCCAATTTATCTTTTTTTCACACTTTCATTTGTAGGGCTATTTCTGCAGACCTTAAAAAGAAAAAAATTGGTGTTCAATTCTTTAATTAGTATAACAATGGTCCTTTTATGCTACTTATTAGTTACACAGTTAATGATTATTCCAGAAAAGACCAATGCGTTGTATAACGTGATATTATCACTTATATACTTTGTTTTTAGTTTTCAAGTTTTGTATAGTTTAAGTTCTGATAAGATTTTGAATATATCAGTTAAGTTCATTAACATATCAATATTGCTTGTAATAATAGAAACTATTTGGAGGCTTACGCATCCATGGCAACCGCAAACAACATGGCAATTCATGCAAGTGGATTCAAGTTTTTATAAGTACAAAATGAATAGCATAATGTACCAAGATTCGAACTTTGTAGGGATTTTTATAGTAACTTTGTTTTTCTTTTGTATCTACTTAAGACGTTACCAAGCAATATCGCTTAAATGGCAGATGTTTATGTTAACCATTTTATGCGTACTTACTTTCTCAAGAGCTGCTATATTTACGCTGATTGCATTTTATATCTTGATAGGGTTCAAAACAAAAATAATGAAAATTTTATTATCAATTACAGCAATTATCACAGGGGCTACCTTCATTTTCGGTTATATGAATTCGGACATAAGTTTCTTATCAAAAATCGAAATTGTAGATAGGGCTTTTGAGTTTTTAAGTGATACAACTATGAGTAATGTTTTACTTGGTATTGGGTTTGGTAATTCTTTTGAATACCTAAGAATAGGTGCACATAATTTCATGATTACATACTTAATAGAGTCTGGTTTAATAGGATTCATCCTTTTATTTGTACTCTGGTGGAGAATACTTAAAAAAACTAAATTTAAAGCAGGAATTGTTATGCTACCATTCTTATTAGCAGGGATGTCTTTGGCTGGTCATGCAATTACGTATCTCTATTGTATATTTGCAATCATTTACATCCTTGAAAAAAAGTATGGATCAAATGAGGGAAATTCAAATCCTTTGTTCTCCAAAACAACATAATGTTTACAATAAAAAGAGCAAATCGCTCTTTTTATTTAATTGAGCTGCTAATTGAATAATTATGTTCCATTTAACCACTAAATTTACATCTGTTGAATTAGTTAATACAAATTGTTTGTTCGCTCCATCTTCAGTGATAGTGATTTTTCTTGAAAGTGCACCATCCACAGATGTAAGTGTTGCTATGTTTAAAGTTGTTCCGTATGATACAAAAGATATTCTTGATAAGTTGCTTATGCAGAGTTATCGAAAAATGATGACAACACACACAGACGACCTACAGAAGAACCACCTGTACTTTTTTCAAACTTAGAAACAGGCATATTTAACACTGAACCATTTGAAACACTTTTATAATTGTTAATAATTCTAAATTCACCTGTTGTGTTTTCTAATATTTGAATAAGAACATTGGAAAACTTAGTGTTTATGAATTTAAATTCGTTATAATAAACAACTAATGCTAGGATATCGCCACCCAAAAACACAATCAACAAAAAGAAAATTTTCAGAAGGAATATTCTCTTGTATTATTAAGGTTCTATCAAGGTTGCATTTTACCATTTCGCTATTCTTCAAGAAGTTAACCAATATACTCTCAGTGGATATAGTTTTTATTATCTTAATATAACAAATTTTAATGTAAACTCTATAAAATCCAGTATTATCACCTCAAATAAAAAAGGACGTTTCCCCACACCATCAATATTGACGTTTGTAATTTCTAAATCTGCGCAAGCGTTAATCTCAATATTATCTCCTAGAACATATTTACAGATAATGTTATTTACTTTTCCTCTTTTAGACCGAGTTAAAGTAATAGCGATTCCGGTACTGTGAGTTAACGTTTCGAATATTAGATTGTTCGGCGTGTAATCTTCTACTTTATAGAAATGAATTCCGAATTAATACATATTTTTAACTACAAAGTTAACAATTTCGATATTATTACAATCTTTTTTCGAATACGTCCCGTAAAAATAAAACCTCTTGTGTTTGTCATTCCGTTCCCATCACACACAAAACTTTAGGTATTCGGGGCCTACAAGAAAAACCGGGAGGATCTAAACCAATATATGAAATAAGTCAAGATGCTAGAATACAACAATTAAACGCGAAAAATGCATACTTAAAAAAGCTATTAGATACGAAAAAAGGGCTGAAATTAAAGAGAGTAAATCAGTAGCATGAGAGATCATTCATACCTTAAAACGGAGTTTTTTAATTGGATTTCCCTGTAAAATTGCAGGTGTTTCAAGAAGTGGCTATTATAAGTGAAAAAAGAATCAACAATCCCTCTGAAAAAATGAAAGGGGACCAATTTGTCATGTCTAAAATAGAAGAATGGGGCTACAAGCTAAGATTCAAAAAAAGTGGCGAAATTTTACTTTGAAGAAACAATCCATCGTGTCGGAAAATCTGTTAAATAAAGAATTTTCAGCTACACGGCCAAATGAAAAATGGGTTTCAGATATAATCTATCTTACCTTTAATAATAAGCGCATATATCTTTCAATGATATTCGATTTTTACAATAACGAAGGTGTGGTCTATCAAATGAGCAAATACAACAATTTAAAATTAGTTACAGACACATTCAATAATGCCTAAAAAAGAGCGGCCCACGAAATAGTATTACATAACGACCGTGTTTATCAGTATACGTCAAAAAAATATAACCAATTACTTAAAAAGCACAAAATAACTGTGGGTATATCTAGAAAAGGAAATTGTCATGATAATGCGTGTATAAAGAGGGTTTCTGGTAATTTTAAGGCGGAATGCTTTTATAGACATACATTTTATGAAAAGACAGAAGTCTGTAAAACTATTAAAAGATATATAAGCTTTTACAATAACAAAAGATTTCAAAAAATATTAAACAACCTTAGTCCTATTGAAATTAGAACTAAGGCTACTTAATGAAAAGATACCTAATCTATTACTGTCTACTTAACAGGGGTAAGACCAGGATACAGAAATTATCTTCTTTATGGCACATAACTTTTTTAATGTCCTTTACAAAGAGTACAGATTATGGGAGAGCCACCTTTCTTAACAAATATATCATGCACCAATGCCAGCTAACCCTTTTACAACGCCGAATGCAATTGTTAGGATAAAGAAGATTACAATTAAAATCGTAGCTTGTTTCTTACTTAAACCAGCTACAATGTGTAAGCCTAGTCCTGTTAGAATGAGGCTCCAAATATTAAAAATTTCAATTGAAGAGGCAATTCCATGTGCTACTGTCCCTTGTTCAAATAAAGGAGCTAAACTTGTATAAACATCAGTGCCATTTCCATCAAAAATAAAGCCTAATCCTGCATTTAACAATCCGCCGATATAATAAACAAGATTAGCATATAAGTAAATCGATAATATTTTCATGTACGGTGTATCATTGCTCATAAACATCATAATAATTTTATAAAAACCTGCCGCAATAAAGAGACCTATAGGTGTCCCTAATAGACCAACAAGTGCGCCTCCACCAAGGGTAAATCCTTTTACCATTGCCCCTGCTTCACCATTTAATTCTTTTGCCAATTCTGGAGTACTAATTAATGTTAAGTAAGACACTGCTGTTGCTATAATCGTTCCTAATATAACAAATAAGACAAATGCCCCCCAAACCGGACTTTTCGTCTTCATTCTCTCAAACTGCTCACCTGGAGAAGTAATCATTCCTAATAACGATGGCTTCTTCGCGCCTACATCTTGCGTATTAATATTTGCTTCCATTATAACGCCTCCTTCTATTTATATAACCCGTTCTAACGGGCGGTTCACTTCCTCATATAGAGGCTACGAACCGCCCACTAGAACGGTAATTTGTAGTTCTACTACACTATTAATTACTCATAACGCAATGCTTCAATTGGATCTAATTTCGCAGCTTTATTTGCTGGAATTAATCCGAAAATAATACCGAGTGTCATCGAGAACAGTACGCCTCCAACGACAACTTCCCATGAAACGAGTGGCGGCCATTTTGCGAATGTAGAAACGATATATGCTCCGCCATACCCAAGACCAATTCCGATTAAACCACCTAGAAGTGTTAACATAACGGCTTCAATTAAAAACTGTAATAAAATTTTACTACGTGTTGCCCCAAGTGCTTTACGTATCCCAATTTCGCGTGTACGCTCCGTTACAGATACAAGCATAATATTCATAACACCAATACCACCAACGACTAATGAAATACCCGCGATACCACCGATAATCATCGTCATGATGCTAGTTACTTTAGAAACATTTTCTTGGAGTTCTTTTAAATTCACCAGTTCATATTTACCTGGGATTTCACTTGGCTTACGACTATTTAATACATCAACAGCTCGTTTCCCTGCTGCTTCTAAATTGTCTACATTTTTAGCTTGAATTGCGATATTTTGAATATCATCTGTCCCATATAAAACAGGCCATAACGTAAGAGGAATTAACGCTTCTTCCATTTCAAATCCCATAAATTCATTATCTGATGTATACACACCAATAATTTGCATTGGCTGTCCCTTCATCTCAATAATTTGTCCAACTGGGTTTACGTCCTTAAATAACGTTTCCTCTGTTTTTGTGCTAATCATCACAACGTTATTCGCGTGAGAAATATCTGATTCATTTAAGGAGCGGCCCTTTACAACCTTTACTTTATTAACCGCAAAATATTCATTATCAAGTCCAATAACATTCAGCCTTGCTTTTTTATCATTTACATCAAGTGTCTCTGTTGTCGAATTTGTTGTAATAACGTGTGAAACATCTTTCACTTGTTTTACTTCCAAAATATCCTCTTCCGTTAACTTCGGTATTTCAAATCCACCTATAGCAAATTCATCATTAATATCTGCTTTAAATTGAATTGGCATAAGGTTATTACCACCAGAACCTGCGAATTTTGATTTCAACATCGCTTCCCCGCCTTGCCCAATTGCAACAACAGTAATAATCGAACCTACCCCGATAATAATACCGAGCATCGTAAGAGCTGAACGTAGTTTATGAGCTAAAATAGAAGATAAGGCAATTTTTATACTATCTAGTAAACTCATACCGCACACCTTCTATCTTCTGTAACTTTCCCGTCTCGCAGTACAATGCGGCGGGAAGAATACGCTGCTACTTCCTCTTCATGCGTAACCATAACAATCGTCGTACCTTCTGCATTAAGCTTCGTGAAAATATTCATAACTTGCTCACCAGACTTCGTATCAAGTGCACCAGTCGGTTCATCGGCCATAATGAACGTTGGGTTATTCGCAATCGCTCTTGCAATCGCTACACGCTGCTTCTGTCCACCTGATAACTCATTTGGTAAATGATGCACGCGATCTGCCAATCCAACTTTACCTAACGCCTCCAAAGCACGCTTGCGACGCTCCGCTTTCTTCACGCCACCATATACGAGCGGAAGCTCAACATTTTCCACTGCGGAAAGACGAGGTAGTAAATTAAAATGCTGAAATACAAAGCCAATATATTCATTACGAATTAAAGCAAGCTTTGACTCGTCTGCTGTTAAGATATTCACGTCATTCAGCATATATTCACCTTCTGTTGGACGATCTAAACAACCGATAATATTCATAAGCGTCGACTTACCAGAGCCAGACGGTCCCATAATCGAAACGAACTCACCGCTCTGAATCGTTAAACTAATACCGTGCAAAATCGGCACTGCTAACTTTCCTTGATAATACGTTTTAGCAATATTATTTAACGTAATCATTTCTCTTTCACTTCCATTCCGTCATACACATCGTCGGAAGGATTTTTAACCACCTTTTGCCCCACTGTTACGCCTTCTACAACCTCTGTCCAGTCCCCATCAGTAGAACCTTTTTTCACATTTTGTTTACGAAGCTTACCTTTATCCTCAACATAAACAAATGCATCATCGCCTTTTTCTACAATGCTCTTGCTTGGGACAGCAATCATCTTCTTATTCTCTAAGTTTACTTGCAATGAAACATGATAACCTGGAGATAAACCATCTTGACTATCAAGACTAGCTTTATATGTATATTGGGACATATTTTGAGTTGCTTCACCAACGCCGCCAGCTTGCGCCATCTCTGCGCTCGTTGGGAATTCGCTTACCTCTGTAATCTTACCTGTCCACTTCTTCTTATTATTTGCTTTCGCCGTTACAGTGAATGTTTGATCCTTTTGAATTTGTGACTTCTGAAGCTCAGTTAACGTACCTTGAACTTGGAATGGATCTTTAGAAGCTACTTGTAAAAACGCTTTTCCTTGACCACCTAACGCTTGAGATGAACTTTGTGCCGCATCTTTATCTAACTTTTGAACAACCCCAGCGAAATTACTATAAATCGTAAGCTCTTTCTGCTTCTTACTTAACTCTTCTTTCTGCAACTTTCCTTTTTCTTTCTCAAGGTCAATTGTTTTTTGTCCTATCTCTAACTCGTTTACTTGCTCGTCCATCGGATCTGTTACTTCTTTCCCAGCTCCGCTATCTTTCGCCTTCTTAATTTCTTTCTTCAACGAATCAATCTTCTTTTTCCCTTGATCGTAACGCATATCTGCCATCTTCTGATCAAGCTCAGCTTGCTTCATTTGAAGATTAATCTCTTCATTATCATAAGAGAATAACTTCGTACCTTTTTCTACCTCTTGCCCTTCTTTTACCTCAATATCTTTCACTTTCCCTTTGGCCGGATCTGCATAGAAGCTTTCAATATTACCAGGCTTCACCTGACCAGAAATTAACTTCATATTATTCAGCTTACGCTCTGTCACTTTCTCAAAACTTACAGCATCAGCATTTGTTGATGCACTCTTCTTCTTACCTTGCATAACAAAAATATTAATTGCCGCTACAATAACAATTAGTGCAATAACCCCAATAATAATCCATTTCTTCTTCTTGTTTGGAGTACGAACCGTATTTGGTAACATAGTCTCTCTCCCTTTATAAATTAATAGTGTAATAAATACCATAATTGTATAAAACTTTCTGAAAATAAATTGTATATTATTACAATCTTTTTACAAAGTTTTACACATCCATTTATATTGTAACAAAAATTCCAATGATTAGAAATATGACATTATATCTTTTAAGATAGATTTAAGGAAAGGAAAAAGAGCAATTTTAATTGAATAGAAGCCATTCTTTATTAACAAACTTCTTGCCAAAATGAATCATTAAAATCATTTTCCTAATTGCACCATCGCTATTGTGTCATATATATTTGACATTTCATCTATTCAATTATAAAATGTCACATATAAATGACATTTTGGTACACGAGGTCTACAACCAACAATGGGAGGGTTATATTTGAATAACGTTAAACAATATCGAAAATCTGAAGGGCTATCGCAACTAGAGTTAGCTAAAAAAGTTAACGTGGCGAGACAGACAATAAATTTAATTGAAAACAATAAATATAACCCCTCTTTAGCCTTATGTATCGAATTAGCAAAAGCACTAAAAACAGATTTAAATAGTCTATTTTGGGAGGGAGATTAAATGATGAAAATTGAATGGAAAGAAAGAGTTTATAATAGTTTTGTTGGAACAATAAGTGAGAGAGATGAATACCAAAAACAAGAAATCAATAAAGAGTTATCTGTAGCTGGAATTGGTTTGTGGTGGTTAAATATGTTGGTAATGCTTATTATGTTACTTGTTGATACTATGAATCACACAATATCTATAGGGACAATATTCGTTTTTCTATCTAATATGATTTACGCTAATTACTTAGCCTTTAAATTCAAGAAAAAAGGTTTAAGTGATACTGAATGTGCAACAAAAGAAGAATATTTACAACACAAGAAAAAATTAAGAAAAGCTGGCTTAAAAGCAGGTGTGCTTTGGGGCTTTCAAATGTTTGTTTTTATGAATTATATCCTTCCCTATGTAGGTTCAGAAGAAATCTCTATTTCTTTATTTGATGTTATGCTTTGGGGCTGCGCTGGCGGATTTTTCGGTACAACCATGTATCTATTTGGTTTATGGAACCTAAAAAAATTATATTAAGTAATAAAAATCATTTACATATTAAACTGCAATTTTACATACTATTTATTTTTCCTAAATAAAAATATAAAAGCTATCCAATATAAAAATTGGATAGCTTTTTCAAATAAAATATTATGCTATTTTAGAAGCTTTTCTCTCATGTCCCATTTGAACAATCAGTAAGAATATTGTTGATAAAATACCGCCTGCTAACAGTAACATGAAGCAACCATCCCAGCCAGAACGATCAACAATAATACCAATTGCCGCGTTAGCTACGAAACTACCTCCAACATAACCGAACAGACCACACATACCAACTGTTGTACCTACTGCAAACTTCGGTACTAATTCCATTGCACTTAAACCGATTAAGAACTGTGGTACATAAATTAAACAGCCAATTACAGAAACTGCAATACTTACAACAAGTATACTAGTTGCTTGCCAATATACAATTGTACCAACAACAACTCCAGCCATACTCATAACACATAATGGCATACGTTTTCCTTTGAATAATTTATCACTTAAAAAACCGACAATTAAAGAACTTGGAATCGCTGCTGCTTCAAATATTGAATATGCTGCATGTGCTTCTGTTTTCGTAAAACCTTTAACTGTAGTTAAGTAAATCGGTACCCAGTTAATAACACCGAAACGAATTAAATAAACAAATGCATTTGCAATACATAAGAACCAAACAAATTTATTTTTTACTACATATTTCATTAAAATTTCTTTTGGAGACATCTTGTTAGCATTATCTGCTTTTTCAAGATTTTCATAGTCATTACGATACTCATCAATTGGAGGAAGACCTTCAGATTCTGGCGTATCTTTCGCATTAATCCAAACAAGAACTGCAATTACCATTGCGATAATCGCTGGGAAAATAAATACGCCACCTTGCCAATGACTTTCACCGAAGATACCTACACCAATTCCAATGAATGGTGGAACAAGTAATCCACCAACGTTATGTGAAATATTCCAAAGACCTGTTTTCGTCCCCCGTTCTTTCTTCGAGAACCATTTCGTCATAACAATACTACAAGGTGGTGCTCCCATACCTTGTACAATACCATTTAGAACAAGTAATGTTAAAATCATCCCAAAGGAAGATGCATAACCGAAACAAATATTAACAAGCCCAGATAAAAATAAACCTACTGCAATAAATCGTTGAGCAAATGCCTTATCCGATAAATTACCCATAAAGAATTTACTAAGTCCGTAAACAACAGCCATTACTGCACCTAATAATCCGATTTGTGTAGTGCTAAATCCGAACTCGTCTACTAAATACGTAGTAGATAAATTAAAGTTACTACGAACTAAATAATAAGCAGCATATCCAACTGAAATCCCGATTAACACACGAATACGTAGTAATCGATATACACGGTCGATCATATCCGCTGGCAATCTTTCAATTGCAGGTGCTGGCTTGAGCCATTTAAACATATATTTTCGTCTCCTTTTCTCACTTCAGAGAGAGACGCTGTCTATTCCATATCTCGATTATTCCGCTATTTGATATATTTTGGTTCGTCCTTCTAACCGGCTGTCCTTCTATTTCTTTCTCATTCTTCGCAAACATCGTTGGTACGCCAAACGACACTTTTTCTAAAATATGCCCCGCTTCTTCTGATAAACAATAATCAATAAATAAATCCGCAATAATACCACTCGGTGCACGTTTTAGTTTAGAAATCGCATTAACGGATAACCCTGTTTGCTCAGGTTCGTTACTTAAAATCGGAAAGCCTTGTTTTTGAAGCATTCTCTGATCTCCCATAAAGTTGATGCCTATCATATATTCACCGCTCGCAACAAGTTCTGCTGGGATGTAACCATTCACTGTTACTTCTCCAACTTGTTCTGCCAGATTCTTCACATATCCCTTCGCTTCCTCTTCACCTAACGTATCAATCAGTGATTGGAAAAACGTATATGCTGTACCTGAAACATTTGGATCGGGCATGACAATCTTTCCTTTATATATTGGATTCAATAAATCTTTCCATCTTAACGGATACGAGAGACCGAGCGGCGCTATTTCCTCGTTCCACCGCTCTTTATTAATCGCAATTGCCAGCTTCTCCACTTCATAACCGTACCAATAACCATCTTTATCTTTAACAGTTTTTGAAATACGATTTGCATGTTGGCTTATCACAGGAATAGAAAGATTTTTTTGCTTCATCATTTGATGCGCATCTACTGTACCGCCAATAATAATATCCGCCTTCGGATTTCCAGCTTCTTCTTCCACTCTACGAAGAAGTTCTTCTGTTGAAAGACGAATAAATTCATACGTACATCCACGTGGTTTACAAAATGATGAAAGTAACGCTTCACCAACTTCCTCACGAGCCGCTACATACGCAACAATATGACGATCATCCAAAATAGGGAGACCATTTTTACTATATTTAATAGAGGTTGTATCTCGAGAGCAACTAGACATCGCTCCTCCAATTACTAGCAAAAAGAAGAAAAAGGCTATCTTTCTCATGACGCATTCTCCTTTACGAATAACTCTGCTAGAGAGCCTTTCATATACATGACATTCCCGTTATTATCACCGAGATATTGCACAACAAAGTACGATGGATACACAGAAATCGTAAGAATATCTTCACGATCATTCTTTACACGCTTACCTGTTTTATAAGCTGTAATATAAGCAATCGGTTCATTCTGCGATTGTAATAACTTCTGAATTTCTCCGTAATCTGTAATTTGCTTTGCGTATCGAATAGAATCAAGTATGTGTGTAAGATTGATAGTACGTACCACATCGCCTTGACGTACTACGACATCCTTTGCTGAAGCAAAGAAATCACTAATACGCTCTGGCGTGTAATACAGGCTTAATAAATACGTTTGAAGTGCTGAAATCATCGGATCCATGCCATTCTTTCCGTATACATTTTCCCCATACTGGAACAAGTCACCTACTGCAAAAGTACGCTTATGTCCATTCAAGTACGTTACTTCTCCAGTAAATACTTGTTCTTGGCTCTTAACGTCCCCTGGCTCTATTCGAATTCGGTCAAAGAATGAAACAATCGTATGCAAACGAACTTCATCCGTTACAACGATTTCTCCCCACTTTTCATGTCTTACTTTCACTTCAATTGGAAGAGATTCATTCACCCTTTGTAAAACGGCTTGTTTATCATTTACAATGTTGATTCGATTATAGATTTGCTTCTCCATAACATAAAACAAAACAAGAGAAACAATCATACAAATGACAAACATAAGAATTTGAAATGATAGCCTTTTCATTTCTGCCTACCTCCAAGATAAAAAAACGTTGTTTCGAAAATACCGCATAATTGTTTCATAAATGTATCATTTAACCGCTTTCAAGTTTTTTATGTCTTCCATCCTTCTCGGAAGCAAAAATGTAATGAATATTGTAGTACCTACTTCTTCACTACTCTCAATCCGCATGCTTCCGCCCTGCTTATTCATAATTTCCTGACAAATATACAAACCATAACCATTCCCATAACTAGAAGGAAGTGCCTTTCCTTTCGGAGACTCATTCCACTCTGCAAGCACCACTTCATCTATACCGATCCCATCATCATGAACAAAAACCTTCGCCTCATGCTCATTTACAATTACATTCATACGAATGTGAGAAGCATCACTATACTTAATTGCATTATCAAGCACATTTAAGAAAATTTGCTTCGTCTTATCAAAATCCGCAACAACATGTACATCCGTTAACTCATTTATCACTTCAATTTCAAATTGATTTAGACGAGGTTTCACAATTGAAACTGCTTCTTCTACCAATTCCTTTATATTCACAACTGTAGGAGACACTTCAAACGTACTCGTCCCATATTTCGAAGACTTAAGCAGTTCCTCTACAAGTGATAATAAACGCTCACTTTCCACAGCCACATAACGAAGACTTTCCTGTACATCTTCTTTCGAATGTAACTTCGGAATTAAATCAACATAACCGATAATTGCTGTTAGCGGTGTTTTTAGCTCATGCGTAATGCGGTCTAGGAAATCTTTCTGCTTCTCCTTCTCCTCCTGCAATTGCTTAATATGCAGCTCAATTCCATCAGCCATCGCGTTAAAAGATGCGGAAAGCTGAGCGATTTCCACGTACTCATTTAACTCAATCTTACTCTTATAATCACCATTCGCGAGCCGCTGTGCCATTTGTCTCAACTGATCAATTGGTTTATGAAGAGACTTCGCCAAACGAATTGCAAAGAAAATACCGGTAGCTACTAAACAAAGAGACGTCATTAAGAAAGTCCAGCTCACATTTGTTAAAACTTCCTTCTCACCCGTTAACTCATTTATAAAACGAATACTTCCAATGACATCGTTTCCATAATATACTGGGCTTGAAAATAAAAGAATAGGAGCGGGATCCGCCTCTTCAAAAACATAAGACTTCTTTCCCTTCAAAGAACTCTCAATGTCGATGTTACGGTGAAGCAATGCCCCTTTTTGTGTATCTGCAACAACATCGCCATTCTTCCCAATCATCTGCACACGGACATCCATACGCTTCGCTAAATACGACGCAATTAAAAGTGAATTCGGACCAAGCGTATCCACTTCTGCTTCCTTCTCTAAATAATTCATCGTATAAATTTGTGCTTCTACACTTAACTTTTCTAAAGAATCTGCTGCGTTATGATACATATTCTTTTCTAACGTAATATAAACAACTGCATATAAAAGAACAAAAATCGGAATTAACAGCCCAACTATTCCAAACACCATATTTCGCTTTAAAGACATACCATCACCACTTAACAATCCAGTTTATAGCCAACGCCATAAATTGTCTTAATATATTCTCCGCTCGTCCCGAGCTTCTTTCGAAGTCTCTGCACCATAATATCAACCGCTCTCGTATTTCCGATATACTCAAATCCCCATACTTTCTCAAGTAACTCATCCCTCATAAACACACGCTGCGGATTTGAAACAAACAACTGACATAAATTAAACTCTCGGTACGTTAACTGAATCTCTTGTCCACTCACATGTACCTTTCTCTCCTTAGGACAAATCACTATATCTCCGGCCTCAATTACTTCATGACTTACAGCTGCCTCCGTCTTCTTTACACGCCGCGCCATATTCTTAACCCGAAGGATAAGCTCCGCATAATTAAACGGCTTCGTCACATAATCATCCGCACCAAGCTGCAAGCCAAGCAACTTATCATTCATCTGACTCTTTGCCGTTAACATAAGCACCGGAATATCCCTATCCCTCTCACGGAACAAACGAAGCAACTCATACCCATCCGTATCCGGAAGCATAACATCCAAAATCAATACATCCGGCCCTTCATTCCATTTCTCTAAAGCTTCTCTCCCATCAGCCGCTGCCAATACTTCATACCCTTCCATCTCCAACTGCATCCGAATCAAATTACGAATACTGGATTCATCATCAACCACAAGTATTTTCATCATTCTCCTCCTTCCATCATGTATTATAGTACAGTTTAGTATAGCAAAAATTCTATAAAAAAAGAGAGGGTATTGTCGAACATATTTTGTCGACGATACCCTCTCTTTCACTTATTATATTTATTTAGCATATCCATTCGGTTGCTTTTGATGCCAATTCCAAGCATGCTCAATAATTGTTTTAACATTTACATACTTAGGATCCCATCCTAACTTCTCTTTCGCTTTCTTAGAAGAAGCAACTAAACGTGCTGGATCACCCGCACGGCGCGGTGCTACCTCAGCAGGAATTTCATGATTTGTAACTTCGCGAACTGCATCAACGATTTCTTTTACACTGAAACCATTACCATTTCCTAAGTTATAGAAATCACTCTTTCCGCCGTTCTGCAAGTCTTTAAGCCCTAAGAAATGAGCCGCTACTAAATCTTCAACATGAATATAATCACGGATACAAGTACCGTCTGGTGTATTATAATCATCACCAAACATCATAATCTTCTCACGTTGACCTAAAGCCACTTGCAACACAAGAGGAATTAAATGTGTCTCTGGGCGATGATCTTCCCCAATAATACCACTTGGAGTTGCACCAGCCACGTTAAAGTATCTGAAAATCTTATAACGTAAATTTGAAGCTTGGCTATACCAATGAAGCATCTTCTCGATTGCTAACTTCGTCTCTCCATACGTATTCGTAGGATTTGTCATCGTTTCCTCAGTAATAAGATCCACATCTACCTCACCATACGTTGCCGCAGTAGAAGAGAAAATGAACTTATCTACCTTAAACTCATCCATTACCTCTAATAAACAAAGTGCACCATACACATTGTTATTATAATATTGAAGGGGCTTTTCCATACTAACCCCAACTAAAGAATCAGCTGCAAAGTGCATAACCGCCTCAATATTTTCTTTTTTAAAAACATCCCTTAAAAAGGATTTATCACGAAGGTCGCCATTATAAAACTTCGCGCCTTCCGTAATTGCATCTTCATGACCAGTTTGTAAGTTATCTACTACTACTACCGATAAACCTTCGTCTACTAATTTTTTCACAGCGTGAGAACCGATGTAGCCGGCTCCGCCGCAGATTAGGATTGCGTTCATTGTCTTCCTCCTACATATATTAGGATTTCTTATTCACTCTCTTATTATAAAAAGTATACGATTGCTCGTATACCTTTTGTGTACCTTTATTACTTAGTTACCTATAGCATAGACGTACATTTCAATTATCTATAGTGTTGTACACTTAGAACTTAAAAATATTATTTAATATAGCCATTTTTATTATTGGATTGCCATCTCCAAGAATCTGCACACATTTCTTCTAATCCACGCATCGCTTCCCATCCTAGTTCACGTTTTGCTTTTGATGCATCTGCAAAACATACCGCCACATCACCAGGACGACGCTCCGTAATTTTATAAGGAACTTTCTTTCCCGAAACTTTTTCAAATGCTTTAACCATCTCTAGTACACTATACCCCGTACCCGTTCCCAAATTATAAGCATCTACTCCTGTTGTATTCAGTACTTTCTCTAGTGCTTTTACGTGACCTTTTGCTAAGTCTACAACATGAATGTAATCACGGACGCCTGTTCCATCTTTCGTTGGGTAGTCATTTCCAAATACACTTAATTCTTTTAGCTTACCTACTGCCACTTGTGTTACATATGGCATTAAGTTATTTGGAATTCCATTTGGATCCTCTCCAATGCGTCCACTTTCATGTGCACCAAATGGGTTGAAGTAGCGAAGTAACGCGATACTCCATGCTGTATCCGCAAATGCCACATCACGCATAATTTGTTCAATCATTAATTTCGTTTGACCATATGGATTTGTTGCACTTAATGGAAATTCTTCCGTAATTGGTGATGTTTCTGGAATACCATATACTGTTGCAGATGAACTAAAAATCATCTTCTTCACATTACGCTTTTGCATAACTTCACATAATACTAATGTGCTAATAATATTATTATTATAGTACATTAATGGCTTTGCTACCGATTCTCCTACAGCTTTTAAACCTGCAAAGTGAATGACAGCTTCAATTTTATTTTCCTCAAAAATTTTATTCAGTATCTCGTAATTCACAAGATCCTCTTTATAAAACTTAAATTGTTTTCCTGTTAACTCTTTCACTCGATTGATAGACTCTATTGAGCTATTTGAAAGATTATCTACTACAATAATTTCATAATCATTGTTCAGTAATTCTATGCATGTATGACTACCAATATATCCTGCTCCACCCGTTACAAGTATTGCCATAAATATACCTCCAGTACTATTAAATATTAATAAAAAAGAAAATCATTTATCTTTTATAAAACAAATGATTTCCTCCTCACAGATTTTATTTAGCGATAAAATAATCCGTTACATATTGCGCCCAAACTTCATGCCCTTTATCACTCGGGAAACCAAACTCTTCTTTTAAGTAAGGTAAAATAGCCTTTGTTGTTGCATCGGGCCAAGCACCCCAATGATCCACATATGTATAACCATTTTGCGTCGCAAATTGCTTTAATGCCTCAATCGCTTTCGGATAATTCTTCGCACCATAAACTGGATTTGATGGTTGAATCATAATCGTGGCGCCCTTCGCACTAGTAGAAAGTGCTTGAACAAACTTCTGTGTACTCGCAACAGAGTTCCCATTACCAGTTTTACCGTTATCAGTAATAAATGGTGGCTCAAATAAAATTACATCTGGATTCTCTTTCGCAATCTCTTTATCACGCTTATTCGCGATTAACTCTTCTGTGCTTTCACCCTTATATTCCTTTACAGTCACATTCCATAAACCTTTACCGTAAGCAGTTTCTAAATTAGACGTTAACTTAGCTGCCCAAGCACCTTTTTCAGATGAAGAACCTTCATCACCAACAATAACAAGATTTACTGCCTTTTTATCCTCAGCAGCTTTCTTTAACTTCTCTTTCACTGCATCTGGCAAGTTCTTCGCGTATGCTTCATTAAAAGATGACTTCGCATCTTGTTTTTTCTCTTCCTTTTTCTCTTCTTTCTTCGCTCCGCTATCTTTCACTTCAGCCTTTGTTTTCGTTACTTCACTCGTTTGTCCTGTTGCATTCGCAATCTTCTTATTCCAGTACAGTTTACCACTCACAACCGAAGCAACAAACAATACAAAAATAACAAGGACAAGTACCGCTTTCTTATTCATCGATTCACCTCATCTATTAATCTCACAATATATAATACTAATATAAATCCATGCAAAAATAAACCCAACTCCTTCCAAAGGAGTTGGGTTATTACATATTACTTAGTCACTTCAAGATGCGCTCTTAACTTATTCGTTAAATCTTGTTTTGCTGCATCCGGAACATAGTAATACCAAATACCGTCGGCAGCTTTGTGTCCGTCTCCTGAGATTTGGATATCCTCACTGTTCTGCAAACAATCTTTATAGTTCTTTTGCATATCAAACATTTGATCTTGTGTTAAGTTTGTTTTCACGTTCTTTTGAATTGCTGTAAGTACATCCCCATAACTTGTTAAAGAGGAGAAGCTTGCGCCCTTTTTAATTACAGCTTGCATAACTTGACGTTGACGCATTTGACGTCCGAAGTCACCGCGTGGGTCTTCTTTACGCATACGTGTATACGCCAGAGCTTGGTCACCAGTTAAGTGGATAGTCCCCTTTTGGAAGTGCTTTCCTTCTAGAGAAAACTCTAAATCATTATTAACATCCACACCGCCTACTGCATCGACAATATCCTTAAATCCTTCCATATTTACTTCAATGTAGTAATTAATAGGTACATTTAAGAACTTTTCTACAGTTGCGACAGACATATCTACTCCACCAAATGCATACGCATGGTTGATTTTATCACTTTTTCCTTTTCCAACGATTTCTGTATATGTGTCACGAGGGATACTTACTGTTTTCATTGAATTATTTTTAGGATTTAAAGTAATAACCATTAGGGAATCTGAACGGCCTTTATCCTCACCACGCTCATCAGCTCCTAATAATAAGATAGATACTGGTTGGGATTTATTAATTTTTTCTTCTTGTTTATTACCTTCATCACGCTTTAATGGTTTATGAACTTCATCTAATGTTTTTGAAACAGAAGAATATATAGTATAAGCGTAAATTCCACCACCTATAATGACTGCCCCCATAATTCCAAGAATCCATAAGGTAACCTTCTTTTTCATTATCATACCTTCTTTCTAAAATCTGGTTCACCTTTAATATATTTTAACCTTCAACCAAGTCGTGCCTTTAACTTTAAAATCAATTCCTTAACTATAGAGACACATTCCTTTAAAAGGCTATAATTTGTTAACAACATCATAATAACTATCATACATGATATCATGATGTATACCATAATATCCATATTTAGATACTGAATTACCCCTGCTATTGCAAATAGAACTAGATTTTTTGATAAATGTATCTTATCTATTACTACATCAATATACTTCCTAGTGTCAATAATCCTAATAATCCACATTGCAAAACAAGATATACAAGTACCGACTGCTGATGCCACAGCACCAAATTTCGGTACAAAAGCAATATTTAATATTATATTTAACAGCCCAACCACTAGGGTACTATAAAATATACTGGCAGTCCTTTTAGCTAATAGATGTGTTACTGAATAAAACCCTGCCATAACAACAAAAAAATTAGCGCCTAACAAAAATGGTATATATACCCATGATCCAAAGTAATCCGGAGTAGCAATAACTTTAACTATAGGCTTTTGTACTAGTAACATAAAAATTGAAACTGCCACGAAAAACACATAATACACCTTGAATACCTTGGAAAAAATAGCTTTATTTTCACTTGATTTATATAATTGATTAGCAGTGGTTTGCCATGCCAAAGTAAATATGCTTGAAAATATCATTAATATACTTGCATATTTAAAAGCTAAAGCATATAATCCTACCGTATCAAAATTTGTATATTCAACCAAAATAAATCTATCAGAAGCATTTATAAACCACCATGCTAAAACATTTGGAACTAATGGAGCCCCATACTTCAGCATTTCCTTAGCATATACACTACTATAAAGGCTTAATCGCACATAACGCCATATTTTAATCCAGGTCAATAATATACATATACTGAAAACGTTAGAAAAAATAAGGGAATAAAAATATCCATCTACCCCCATTCCCTTTGTATGCAGTAAATAAATTGCCCCACTAGCAAGGAGAGTAGTTTGTAAAATATCTGTGGCTGCAAAGGCCATAGATTTCTCAATCCCTCGCGCGATTTGTTTAAAAACACCAATAAACATAGCACTAATACAAACCCAAAATACCAATATTGACCTATCTTGTAAAATATCATCATTAACAGAAGACTGACTTATAAAATATGATACTATTCCAAATATAATAGTTGAAAATAAAATAACTATTATAGTAGACGATATTATTTTTCCCCGCTCTTTATCGTCCGAGGCATCTAACAAAAATCTATAACTTGCATCAGACAATTGAAAACTAATAATCGGTACCAAAATAAATACAAGTACATTAATAAGCTCTATATAACCAAATTCTCCTTTTGTCAAAGTGTGTGTGTATAGCGGTATTAAAAGAAAGGCTATAATTTTAGTACCAAAGGAACCAAAGGCAAAAACTATTATATTCTTTAACAAATCTTTGAACTTGGAATTAATATATTTCCCCTTCTTTCATATTTTCATCTATGTTTTAATGATCTACTTTTTCAACGTTACATTGTCACAGATTTTTGTCCATCGATCATAATAAGTAGAATTCTTCCCGTAAGAATTATCAATTACCACATTTTCTTTATTCATTAAACAAGACAAAATATGTCCGTGTAACCTAGATGTGCTTATACACTGATACTCCCCAAATACTTTAATAGATTTATTTACTAAATAATCGCTATAAAGTTCCCATAATTTATGAATAGGTAATATATTAAACATTACTCTATCGATCTTGCTTATAAATTGAAACATGTTCACTGTCTTATGGTCCAATTTTGATAATAAAACAGGCCAATCTAAAATATCACCTTCAGGACTCCCTGTTCCCTCTAATTTTAAGTTTATCTCATCATCCGTACGAATAAAATGTAACACTTCTTTTTTAGCCACTTCTTCCACATGAATAGGCCATAATTGATGAGCCATATCTGGAGATAGATATGCATTTACATTAAATTCATTTTTGATTATCTCATAAGATTTTTCATCCCTTACAAATAAATGCACATCTTTGTGCTTATTAAAGATCGCAGCTGTTTCTTTTAAATTTTCCTTGGACTTATAATAGATTGTTTGGGGTAAAATAACTATCCTATTATCTGGATAATTTCCAACTAAATATTCTCTTAATTGTTGAGGCCCCCTATATAAATCACCAAAATTACCTCCACCTTGACAAACAATTATACAATCTTGAGGTAATTTCACTTTTTTTCTAAAATTCATAAAACTGTATCTTGCCACTACCTCGATCTCATTATCTTTAAAAAACCTCTCTGTTCCCTTCATAATTAATAAATCGCCAACATTATTATAAACAGGGTACTCCATATATATAATTCTTGATTTCCTTGGAATAGCAGTTAAAATCTGCTCTAATTCCCTTTTTAATCTTTCCATAGGATGCAAATTACTTTCTGTCATATAAAAATATACTCCTTATTCTTTATTAATACTTTCACAGATTTTATTGGCATAAAGCCTCTAAATTATTACATTTGGTCCTTCATATATCGTTATAATTTATCCAAATAAAAAAGGTATTACACTTATTATCACCATTTAAATCAATAACCTAGTAACCATTGACATACCCTACAAATTCACTTCTTTCTCTCGCAGAAGATACTTATACATCATCCCTCTAATGCGATTAGGTAAAATCCTAAAAATTGATCTAATAAATAAATTTACAACAAATTCAGACCTAGTAATAAATTGCATTTCCACAAATTCTTTTTGTAGTTCTAATTCTTTTATTAAATATTGAATTCCACCTCTTCGTTCAAATAAAGACACACCTGCTCGAACTAACACTAGAGATTCTTCTATATTTGCAAATCGATATCCCGATTTCAACATCCTTACCCATAAATAATAGTCTTCATTCCATAAAAAGTGTCGATATCCTCCTGAATTAATAACCGCTTCTTTACGAAACATAACTGACATATGGTTAAGTGGATTTCTTTTTTTAGCTGCCTTAAAAATTTCTTCATGCGAAGTTGGGACCTTCCTAACTGAAACGATTTCTTTAGCATCTTTCTCAAATTCACTTATCCATGTTCCTACTATAGATATATCTGGGTTTTCACATAAAAAATTCAATTGTTTTTCGAACCTGGTAGGAACACATATATCATCACTATCCATTCTTGCGACTATTTCGTGGCTACAAGAATTCAATCCAATCCCTAACGCCTTACCCAATCCTTGATTTACTTCCAATTCTACTATTTTAAATAGATTAGGCTTTAATTCTTGATATTTTAAAATTATATTATCTAACTCCCTAGTTAATTTCCCATCTTTTACTATTACAATTTCATCAGGCACAATAGTTTGATTTATTAAACTCTCTAAACAAATAGCTAAATATTCAGGTACCTCTTTTTGATATACAGACATTAATACTGAATATTGCATACTCACTCTCCTTTCTTATTGTTGTAATTAGTATTTTTTTGATATATCCTCTGATATTTCTCTGTCATAATTTCCGCTGACAAGTAATTAATTATGATATTACTTGCCGCAAGTGACATATCAGTATAGTTCTTAGTTATAGTATCTTGCATTTTTCTCGCTAAATCTTTATAGTCCCCTGTCGAGAATAAAAAACCAGCAGTTTTATCTACAGACAACACTTCACGATGTGAGTCAATATCTGATAATATTACTGGTAATCCTGTTGATAATGCCTCCATAACAGCCATTGGTAAACCCTCTGAATACGAGCTAGCTACATAGAAATCAGAAGCCTTATAGTAATCTATTGGATTATTAACTTTACCAACTAGTTTGATATTATTATCCCCATTTATATATTCCTTACACTCTTCATACAAATTACCATCACCAACTATCAACAACACATTATCCTCATTTTTATTAATACTTTTAAATGCATCGATGACCATTAATGGATTTTTTCTAGGAATTAGTGCCCCTAAATATAAAAAAACTTTTTTCTCTTGTGATATACCTAACATATTTCGTTTTTTCATTTTTTCTTCAGTTGTTGTGTAATTAAAAACATTGGTATCAATACCATTTTGGATAACTTCGTACTCTTTTTTAGTCTTTTCTTTAATCTTTTTACTTACTGAATATGAACATGCAATTGGTTCTTTTATTTTCTTAAATGACCACAAATTAGTGATTGCCATTACTGTCCCTAGTATTTTCTTATATGCTAATACATAATCTTCATATGGATAATTATGTATAGTAGATACAGTATAATAATTTGATAGGTATACTGCTGAAAAGATATCTGCTCTTATTCCATGAGAATGAATTACATCTGGATCCAATTCAGCTAAAACACTTCTGATATATTTTTTTTTAGTAAATGCCCCCATCATTCCATCTATATCCAATGTAAAAACTTTTACATCTAACGCTTCAAATTCTTCCTTACGAGAATTAACCTTTTCTTCCGAAAAGGTTAATATTATTGGCTCAAAATTTTCCCTATCCATATTATTAATAATATTATAAATAACATTTACTGGACCGCATCTCTCTAGAGTTGAAACAAAATAAAGTACTTTCATCTTAGCTCCTCTCCTATATACCTTAAATATTGATTGAACCTACTATCCCATGTATTATCAATTAAAAAATCTTCTATTCCATCTAAGCAAACCGAATAATTTATTTCTTTTGCTTCTTCTTCAATAAAAACATAATTATTGTTTTGATAATTTAAAACTTCTGGAATTGGTGTTGAAATCACTGGTACACCTGCTCCCAAATATTCAAACAACTTAGTAGGAAAAACACCCTTAGTAAATTCATTCACTTTATAAGGAATTAATCCATATTTCATTTTCTCCAAATATTGTTGTAAGTCATCTTTAGATACTTGACCAGTCATAATAACATTTTTATATTTTTTTAATTGCAATGCAGTTTTATCTAGTACACCACCAACTATAAGAAACGTGAGCATTGGATTCATTTCTATTAATCGAAATAAATACTCATAATCAATATGTGGATGTAAATGGCCTACATATCCAACTAATTCTCTATCTTGTTCTTTTTCAAATGAAATTTTTGTAGCATCATATCCCTGGGGGACATATTTTATATTTGAATTTAAATGTTTATAATCTTCAAAGGTTGCTAAATTATCAACAAACACTATATCAGCCTCCGAAACGGCTTTTTTTTCCAACTCTTTCATTTGGTTACTCAATTTCGGATTAGCTTGCCTACGCTCCGCTAAATCTATTACTTTAAAACTAGATTGTTGAAAAAACAAATAATTAGTTGGATTAATATAAGTGGCCCAAAAAAAATTTTTCTCGCCCAATTTCACCTTCGAATTAAGGATTGAATAATTGATTCTTGTAGATAACTTATCAAAACGATGAATATAATAACTATTAATAAAATTCATATTCTCCGCTGTTTTTTGTGAATTATTAATAGATTTCTGTTTTTTTAATTTATTACATACCTTTTTAATGAATTCTGCTGAAAAGACATTATAATTAATTAAACCTAAAGGGGGGAATATATTAATTTCTCTATCTATAGATCTTGCAAATCTATAAACAAGTTCATGTTGTCTTTCCCAAGCATGAGACCAATGTTGGGCTGGAAAGAAAGTAAAACTATCAAACTTCTCAAACAAAAAAAACCTCCTCCAATCTAATTAAATCCATAGACTATTTATATTCATTTGTTACTCTCATACTTTATATTAGTTAAACAATTATATAATCCTAAAAACATCCCAAAATACCTTGAACTCAAAAATTCTACAACAAACTCTTGCATTAAATAAACAGTTATTCTCACGAAAAAACTATTCCGAATTAACTTATATTCATTTAATAGTTCCATAACCTTCAATTTGTATAAAGATATTATTTAGAATAAAAACGCTAAAAAATCTATGAATCCAAACTTAACCATTATCCTTAATATGAGATTATGTCAATTCAATTGAACAACCAAATTCACAATATACCTTAATACATTAATTATTATACTATTGCTTTTAATTGGAATGATTCTATAATATTAATATCCCTAAATTATTACTGTATAGTGTGTATATACTGGCTTTTTAACTAACTAGAAAAACACTTTTTATTCTCCATATTCCACGGCCAAAGTGGAGATATCTGTCATCAAGCGTTACCTTGCTCCGTTTCCCGTAAATACTACCTTTATTGTTTTAATAAATATTAAAACATCTAATTTCAGGCTTTCATTTTCAATATAATACATGTCTAATTCAAATTTCTCTCTTGGCGTAATATTATACCCACCATTAATTTGTGCCCAACCTGTTAAACCCGGTTTAACTAAAATTCTCATTTGAAAATCTGGAATTTCTTTTTCAAATTGGTCAATAAATATTTTCCTTTCAGGTCTAGGTCCAATGATAGCCATTTCACCCTTTAAAACATTTATTAGTTGTGGTAATTCATCAATTCTCGTCTTTCTTATAAATGCACCCATTTTAGTCACACGTGGATCATTTTGATTTGCCCATTGTGGTCCTTTTTTTTCTGCATCATTTCGCATGGATCTAATTTTTAGAATCATAAAAGGTTTATTCCCCATTCCAATCCTCTCTTGCTTATAAAAAATAGGGCCAGGTGACTCCATTTTAACTAGTATTCCTATACATAGAATTAGTGGAGAAGTTAAAATGAGAAGTAATAATGAAAAAATAATTTCTAAGCATCTTTTTATAGATCCATAAATTGTCCCAGTCTCTCTATTATATAATCTCTCTTTTTTCAATTCCCATGTTACATCTTGGACTCTATTATATCTCTGAGGCTGCACTATTTTTACTCCTCCTTTTATATTTTCAATTAAATAATTCTAATCCCCTCATAATTAATTTAACTATTTCTTCAAGATACACTTAAAGAATACCCTTGCTACTAATCTTCTTAATAATTTATCTTTTAAATTCAATATAGGGAGACTAAAAATATTTTTTGCCATCCATATCCCATGTTTTGAACCTTTTCTGCAAATATCTATCCATAATAGCTGAATGATTTTTGCCACATCATGTCCGTCAGATATATTATTTGAATTATATGCCATTTCCAATTCTTCTTTTGCTTGTACTATTTCTTTTTTAGAAAGATAGGTCTTATCATATTTATTTCTATTGAAATTAATTCCAATTCCCTGTAGAGCTTTCATTGAGATTGATATTTCCATTTTTTTTTGTTCAACCTCATGTACTCTACTAATCCCCGTTGAAGATAAACGATAAAATAATAAAGGTTGTTTTAGATTTACAATCTTATACCTGCTACTAACTCTCTGAAATAATTCATAGTCTTCCGCATGTATAAACGCTTCATCATAACGGATATTCTCTTTTTTGAATATCGAATTTCTTATCATAACTGAAGGGTGTATTAAACAGTTTTTCACAACTAGATAGTTTTTTATATTTTCCGTACCCTCTACTAAAAATGGAAAAGAAAACCTCTTACCAATAAATCTTAAACTGGTTCCACAAATTACAATTTCCTTGTCCTCGTCCATTGTTTTTACTTGTAATTCTAATCTTCGAGGATGTGCAATATCATCACTATCCATCCGTGCGATATATTCTCCTGTAGCCAAATCCAGTCCTTTATTAAGAGTACGAATTAATTTTAAATTTACTTCATTATTCACTAATCTAATCCTAGAATCTTGAAATGAATTTATAATCTCTAGTGACTTATCTGTCGAGCCATCATTAATTATTAAAAGCTCAAAATCCTTATATGTTTGATTTAAAATACTTTCTATAGCTTCACCTAAATAGCTTTCTCCATTATATACTGGCATCAAAACAGTGACCCTTGCCATAAAACCCTCCATTTAAACTCTCATTTTCGTTTCTTACTACTACAATAGATCTACCTATATTTTAATCTTTTTTTGCTGTACAACCTCATTCATATATTCTATTAAAACTTCTTTAATCTCTTCATTCTGAAGTGCCATCTCAATCGTCGTCTTAATAAATCCAAATTTCTCCCCAACATCGTAACGAGTGCCTTCGAAGTCATAAGCAAATACACGTTGAATTTCATTTAATCGTTGAATTGCATCTGTTAATTGAATTTCCCCACCTGCACCTGTTTGTTGATTTTCAAGAAACATAAAAATTTCTGGCGTTAATACGTAACGTCCCATAATTGCTAAATTTGATGGAGCTGTGCCTTCTGCTGGTTTCTCCACAAATTGACGCACTTGATAACGACGATCATTTTGTTCAACTGGATCGATAATACCGTAACGATGTGTTTCATTTTCAGGCACTGTTTGTACACCAATAACCGATGATTGTGTACCTTCATATTGATCCATTAATTGACGTAAACATGGCGTTTCTGCTTGTACAATATCATCACCAAGTAATACTGCAAATGGTTCGTTTCCTATAAATTTACGCGCGCACCATACCGCATGTCCAAGTCCTTTCGGTTCCTTTTGTCTTATGTAATGAATGTTAATTCTTGAAGAAGCTTGTACCTTTTCAAGCATTTCATACTTTCCTTTTTCTAAAAGGTTTTGTTCTAATTCGAATGAATGATCAAAATGATCTTCAATCGCGCGTTTTCCTTTTCCAGTAACAATAATAATATCTTCAATTCCTGATTCTATCGCTTCTTCTATTATGTATTGAATTGTTGGTTTATCGACGATAGGTAACATTTCTTTCGGCATTGCTTTCGTTGCTGGTAAAAACCTTGTCCCCAGTCCAGCAGCTGGAATAATTGCTTTTCTTACTTTTTTCAAATCTAGTACCCCCAAAAATAAATTATTATATTTGTATGTAGCAATAACAAAAACCCTACTTATAGGGTCGTCTTTACAACTCCATAAGTAGAGTTTCTATCATAAATAAATTATGGGCATCTAACCCATCCTCACGTCATACTCCCGACGACAAGCGTCTAAGGTAGGTGCGAAATAAAAATTTCTACCCACAGCACGACCGAGTGCCCCCATTGATAACGGTTAGGAGACATCACCAGTTCTTTATTTAAAAAATACCAAACAATTTTTTACGACGAATTTGTTCTGGATCTTCTTTGTAAATTGCCTTCCCGCTAATTAATAAGTACGGATTTTCTTTCAAATTACTCATAACATTCATTCCAAATTCTTTCTCAATTAGTTCATAGCTTTCCGCTAAATGAAATCCTCTCGATGTCGTGTTATGCGCATCTGATGCGATCATATGTGTTAAATTATGTTCCACAAGCTGTAGTGAGAATTTTTTAATCTTTTTACCAAATTTCCCAAGCAAACTACCTGCTGTCACTTGTGTTAATGCACCTTTATTAACAAGGTTATATAACTTATCTGGCCGCTCGATTAACTCGGCATTACGTTCTGGATGAACGATAATTGGAATCATTCCCTTTACACGTAATTCGTATAATAATTGTTCGGTATAACGAGGTACGTGATTCGATGGAAATTCAATGAATATGTATTTATTTGTTTCATTTAAAGTAACGATTTTACCAGCCTCATAGTCTTCTAATAAATCACCATATAACCTGACCTCTTGCCCCGGTAAAATAGTAAGTGGAATATTATGTTGTTGTAGTTCATCATTTAGTTGTTTTACGTGATGAATAATTGAGGTACGTTCATTTACATATTTGCCATTTTGATGGTGCGGCGTTGCGACAATGGTATGTATTCCTTCTGACACGGCTTGTTGTGCCATTGCTAAACTATCGGTCACTGTCTGTGCACCATCATCGATACCAGGTAAAATGTGACAATGTAAATCTATCATTTGTTTCATCCTCCCTCTCTCCTATAAAGATCTTTTTTCCCTTGAATATGAGATATTGCTCATATTCAAGGGAAAAAAGGAGATATGTTTTTATCATATCTCACTTTAAAATTAGTTTGCACCGTAGTAATAATATAAGCCTTCTTCATGTTCACGATCATTTAGAACAACACCTAACAATTTACCTTTAGCCGATTCTAACAAACCTTTTGCTTTTACTGCTGTTTCTTTTTCTGTTGATTCACTACGAACAACAAGAATAGAAGCATCACATACATTTGCCATAATTTGCGCATCTGTTACAGCTAAAATAGGCGGCATATCAAAAATAACTAAGTCGTACATGCTGTATGCTTGTCCAAGAAGTTCTTTCATTGATTTTGAACCTAACAATTCAGCTGGGTTTGGGGGGATTGGACCACAAGCTAAAAAGTGTAGATTATCAACTAATGTTGTTTGCACACATTTCTCTAAACGTTCACTATGTGTTAATACATTCGTTAGTCCAAAAATATTGTCTACTTGGAACATTTGATGCATTGCTGGTTTACGCATATCTGCATCAATTAATAATACTTTTTTTCCTTGTTGAGCAAACACAACAGCCATATTCGCTGTCGTTGTCGTTTTCCCTTCACTTGGATTTGCAGACGTGACCATTAATGAATGTAAATTCGTATCAACAGCTGCAAATTCAATATTCGTTCGAATATTACGATATTGTTCTGAAATTGGTGATTTTGGTTGTTGATGAGCAATTAATTGACGACGTTGACGATGATTCTTTTTCTTTTTAAATAAATTAAGAGCCAATTGTTTGTCCCCTCACTTTTCTTGATGATGGAGCGTGTGATTTCACGTTCATTGTTTCTTCATCCATACGAGCTACAATCCCTAATACTGGTAAGCCAAGTAAGTTTTCCACATCTTCTTCTTTTTTCACTGTGTTATCTAAGTACTCTAGTAAGAATGCAAGGCCAACTGAAGCCATTAAACCAACAACGAAAGCGATTGCCACATTTAACATTGGACGCGGTTTAATTGGAGATTGATTTTCTGCAACTTCTGCTTTAGATAATACTGTTACGTTATCAACACTCATGATTTTTGCAATTTCACCTTTAAATACTTCTGCAGTTGTATTAGCAATATCCCGAGCAAGTTTTGGATCCTTATCTATTGCTGTTACAGTTACGACTTGTGAATCCTTTTCATTTACTACTTCAATTTTCCCATTTAGATCTTGAGTCGTAAGATCTAATCCCAACTTTTCTTTCACTTGATCCAAAATAACCGGACTTTTAATAATAACTTTATATGTATTCGTCAATTGAATATTTGATTGAATTTCCCCCAACTGAATTGCTGCACCCTCTTGCTTCTTCTGATTCACAAGAATTTGCGTCGAAGATTGATAGATTGGTGTCATGAAGAAAAAGCTAATGATAGCACTTACAATAGCTGCACCAAAGGCGATTACGAGGATCATTGCTAAACGTTTTTTTAAGATATGAAATAACTCTTTTAGACTAATTGTTTCTTCCATAGGTTCCTCCAACTTTCTAAAATTTACACATAGGAAAAATTATAACATATAAATCTTACATTTTTTATTTTTAATAATTCAGTTCTATATTTGTTCACAAGAAACAAGTTTAATCTTACAAAATAATCTTAAATATGACAACACATTCCAATGATTTCCCAAAAATTTTATCATATCATGCTTTTTACACTGTATAACTTGATAAATAATTTTCAGAAAACAAAAAAGCCAACAAATTTTTGTTGGCTTTTCCATATTTTAGTAATAACCATACTGCTCTTTTTCTTCTCTTTTATCGTTCAAAACAACACCTAGTAGTTTGCCTGATGCTTTATCTAATATTTGTTTCGCTTTTACGATTTTATCTTTTTCTGTCTTTTCACTTCGTACAACGAGTACGATTCCATCACATTTATTCGCTAGTATTTGTGCATCTGTAACCGCAAGGACAGGTGGTGTGTCGATTAATATAATATCAAACATGTTATATGCTTCTATTAATGCCTCGTCCATTGCCCGGCTCCCTAACAGTTCTGCTGGGTTTGGCGGGATTGGACCTGCTGCCATTAAGTATACGTTCTCTATATCTGTTTTTTGAATGCATTGCATAAGTTTTGCTTGTCCTGATAATAAGTTTGTTAATCCATTTGAACTATGAATGGCAAATAAGTTTTGTATCGTCGGCTTCCGCAAGTCAGCTCCAATTAATAAAACTTTCTTTCCTTGTTGTCCGAAAACAACTGCTAAGTTTGAGATTGTCGTTGTTTTCCCATCACCTGGATCGGCTGAAGTAACAATAATAGAACGAACATGATTATCTACAGATGTAAACTCAATGTTTGTACGAATGTTACGGTATTGTTCTGTAATACGCGATTTAGGCTCTTTATGTGTAATTAATTGTCGTAATGGTTTTCTTTTCTTTCTCCCGAACATATTCATAATCTCCTTTTGTGAAATGCGACATTTCCCTTTTCTCTCTTTTATGCTCGATTTCATACGTCTAATTAATATTTTTGCTGATTTCCCCATATCTCATCATAATCAATAACATTCTACTTTGTCTTATTTAAGTACCTTAACAATATGACAATGCCCTTATTTCTTTATTACCTTTATCACTTATCCTGTTTTATAGATAAACAATAAAGTAAGTATATGGTAATTACCATCTTTTTACAAGATATTTTCTGATTAGTTTGCATATTATTGTTTCATCGTTATATAGCAGAAAATAAGAAAATCTCCTTGTATTTTCACAAGGAGATTTTCTTATTTTTCTCTATTCTTTTTTATCACCAATCGCAAATGTAATTTCTGCCTCACATGCAACTTCACCATCTACTGTTGCGATTGCTTTTCCTTTTCCAATTGGGCCGCGTACGCGTGTCATTTCTACTTCTAGACGAAGCTGATCACCTGGGCGTACTTGTTTTTTGAAACGGCAATTGTCGATACCTGCAAAGAAAGCAAGTCTTCCGCGGTTTTCTTCTTTCTTTAATACTGCAACTGCTCCTACTTGTGCTAATGCTTCTACAATAAGTACACCAGGCATAACTGCATAATCAGGGAAGTGTCCGTTAAAGAATTCTTCGTTTGCGGATACATTTTTAATCCCAACCGCTCTTTTTCCTTCATCTACTTCTAATATTTTATCAACAAGTAAAAATGGATAGCGGTGAGGAATGATTTCTTTAATTTGTTCTATATTTAGCATGTAACAATCGCCCCTTTTGTAATATTGGTCTTACCACTTGGACATATTGCTATTATCCCATTTTGTTTATTGTTTGTCATTACAAAGTAACATTTTATATTTAGCACAACTTCCTAAAAAAAATGCACACACTCTATTCCATTAAAATAGTTGCACATTTTTGCAACTGACACGGAGGTGGAAAAGAGTGTATGCCCAAATTAGGGAAAGGCAATATGTATTGAAACATTATTTGCCTTAATGTCGTATTCGACTCATTATATTATAAACGTTTTCAATTAAGGAAATATTAAATTTAACCATATATATGAATATTTTACCTGTTTCCTTCATATTTCTCTATTTTCCTTCCATTTTCGCAAAAAAACAAAATAAAAAAATATAAAAACGAAAAAAGAACTAAGGCATTAGCCTTAGTTCTTTCAAATTATCTCAAAGCACGCTTTGGTAATCTGTCGATATTCTCTAACATAATACCTGTACCAACCGCAACGCAGTGCATTGGGTTTTCAGCAATTAATACTGGTACTTTTAGTTCTTCTGCTAGAAGCATGTCGATACCGTGTAGTAAAGCTCCACCGCCTGTTAGAATAACACCGCGGTCGATGATATCTGCAGATAATTCTGGTGGTGTGCGCTCTAATACACCTTTTGCAGCTTGTACAATAACAGCTGCATTTTCTTTTAATGCTTCTGTAATTTCTTCAGAACATACTGTAATTGTACGTGGTAAGCCTGTTACCATGTCACGTCCGCGAATTTCAAGTTCTTCGCTACGTGCACCTGGGAATACTGTACCAACTTTAATTTTAATATCTTCTGAAGTACGTTCTCCGATTAATAGCTTATACTTACGTTTAATATAGTTTAAGATCTCCATATCAAACTTATCGCCAGCCATTTTGATAGAGGAAGAGGTAACAATATCACCCATAGATAGTACAGCGATATCTGTTGTACCTCCACCAATATCAACAACCATGTTACCGCTTGGTTGGAAGATTTCCATACCAGCACCAACTGCGGCTACTTTTGGTTCTTCTTCTAAAAATACTGTTTTACCACCTGAACGTTCAGCAGCTTCACGAATTGCTTTTTGTTCTACTGATGTAATATTTGTTGGACAACAAATTAAAATACGAGGTTTTGAAAAGAAGCTCTTTACGTCCAATTTGTTAATGAAATACTTTAACATTGCTTCTGTAATTTCGAAGTCTGCGATTACACCATCTTTAAGTGGACGAATTGCTACAATATTACCAGGCGTACGTCCCACCATACTTCTCGCTTCTTCACCTACTGCTAATACTTTACCACTATTACGATCAATCGCCACAACAGATGGCTCATTTAATACAATACCCTTACCTTTAACATGAATTAATACGTTAGCCGTACCTAGGTCAATTCCGATATCTCGCGCAAACATTCCCGTTTTTTCCTCCTCGATATTCAAAATCAGGTTACACCCGAATTCTTTTCACCTAATTTCTGATTTTATCATAAATTTAACAGAAACGTAATATTCGCAAAAAGAATTCTTCTGAAAAATATTACCGAATGTGAACGGAATGTTTGCTACTGTAACATTATTGACGTACAGGCTTCTCTACATCTTCTTTTCTATACTTTTGTTTTGTTGCTTCTCCCCCTCTTAAATGACGAATAGACTTATGATAATCAAGAATTTCTTTCACTTCATTTGCGAGCTCTGGATTAATTTCTGGTAGACGTTCTGTTAAATCTTTATGGACTGTACTCTTTGATACCCCAAATTCCTTTGCAATGACACGCACTGTCTTTCTTGTCTCCACGATATACTTACCAATCTTGATAGTTCTCTCTTTGATGTAATCGTGCACACCACTCGCCTCCCTAATTTGGATGTGAGAAGGGTGAAATGAGCCTCGCTGCATACGACTAAGAAGTAAGTGTGAGTGCTGTTTGTAAGCGTTAAACATTCTTGGATTTATAATGAAATAATTCACGATTTCTCACCTCAAACACTCTCTTTGCTTTGGTTTATACCATTGTATTGCCCGCACTACTGATATATGCTACATGTTCACTATTTTTGCGGACTAAGTTAAGAAAAATTACATTTTTTTGTGAGAAATACGTTAAAACTGACTATTATAGCGAAAAAAAATGACACCTTGTATAAAAGGTGTCATTCTTCTCGTTCCAATTCTTCTTCTAACAATTGATGGTGGGGAACCTCTTTCTTACCGGCAATGTAATAATATAAAGTGAATAAAACAAACAATAAAATAATAGCAGTCGACAGAACAAACAAAAATGACACAGTATCCCCTCCCTTTTGTAATATATATTCGAGAATCTCGTCATTTTTCCTTGTTATTGCAACTTTTTTCTCGAAATTGAGTATTTTTATATAGAAATAAAAAAATCAGCTCTCCTAGTGAGAACTGATTTTTTCACTTTCTTATTCTTGTGAAGAAGAATCGTTAGATGATTCTGTAGAACCATTTGTTGATTTTTCTTCTTTCTTCGGTTCTTCTTTTTTGTCACTAGTTGAACCGCTTGTTGATTTCTCTTCTTTTTGAGATTTGTCTTCTGTTTTACTTTCTGGTTTCGTGCTCGTTGACTTCTCTTCTTTTTGAGATTTGTCATCAGCTTTTTTACCAGAAGCATTCGTAGCCTTTGCAGCACCTGCATCAGCTTTAATTTCTGTTACTGATTTATTTAAGTAACGTTCAGGGTTCACAGCCACATTATCTTTACGTACTTCAAAGTGAACGTGAGAGCCTGCCTCTTTATTCATTGCACTTAGACCGGATGTTCCTAATACTTCACCTTGTGCAACTCTTGCACCTTTTTCTACTTTCACACTGCCTAAGCTTTGATAAGATACCGCTACACCATTTCCACTATCAACTGTTACAACATAACCAAGAAGTGAATCTTTTTCAGCTTTCGTTACTGTACCACTTAAAGCAGCAGCAACATTGAATTCTTTTCCATTCTTCGCAGCAATGTCAATTCCTTTGTTTGGGGAATATGTGTTGTTATAAAAAACAAGTGCTTTTTCTTGTTCCGCCTCAGTTGCTGCATCTTCATAGAATTTCTTCTGTACGACTACTTCCGCATTCGCGGCAGCTGGCATTTTCACTACTTCTGAAGATTTCGTTACTGGTACTGCTGGATCTTCCGATTGTGTATACGGTGTTGCTTGATCATGGTTCGGAGTCTTCTTCGGATTAGCTCCTTGGAACCATAGCGCAACCATTAAGATTACCGCTGCACAAGCAATGTATAGTGCCGGAAACACCCATCTTTTTTGAAATAAATGTACTACCTTTTGCGACTTTTTATTATTTCTTCCTCGCATTCCATCATCACCTCAGCAATCATTTTGAACAATATTCACGCATCCTATACAACGTATAACTAATTACTTTTCGACAAAATCTGTAAAAATATGTATGAGAATTGCAAAATTTCCGAGGAAATGATAGAAAAAAGAAAAAACTGAGCACTTTTGGCTCAGTTTTTAGTCTAATTGTTTCTTTTTGTACACAATAATACAAAGAATGATAAGGCATATAGTCCAAATTGTATTGTTTAAAATATGTTCTTGAATCGCAATAAACCCTTCTCCCTTTATAACTTTTTGCAATGCCTCCATAACATGATTTGTCGGAAGAAGATTAACTACTTTTATAATAAATTCATTCTTAACCATTTCTTGTAGCATCGGCCCCATTATGAATATTATAAAAATCGGAAGCCCCAATATAGATGTTTGTGCTATATTTTGGGATAGTAAGCCAACTATAGTACCTAAAACGACACATAACAATGTTCCTATTAAAATAATAATAACTAGCATACCAATATTTCCTTTAAAAGTATCTAAAATCACTAAACTAATAAAACTAGATGCTAGTACAAAAAATACAGTTAATACACTTTTCCCTAAAATAACTTCTATTGGACTTGCTGGAGACAACATCAATACTCGTAACGTGTGTTTTTCCTTCTCCTCTGCAATAATAATTGCTTGCACATAACTTCCCACCATGGTAATCGTCATTACAATAATAAAACCTGCAAAGAACTCTTTTATAGAATCCATATTACTATAGAATACAGCAAGTAGAATAGGCAATAGCGCCATTAATATAACTTGTGAGTTTTTACCTGCATCATTTATTTCTTTTCTTACAATAGCCGAAAACCGTTTCATTGAAAATGTCATTATAATCCCCTCCCAGTAACTTCAATAAAGATATCGCCTAGCGTTGGTTCGTGTGAATGAATAGATAACAGTTCGCCCTTTTTCATCCATTCTGAAATACGGTTTGCGCCTAATTCATCTTTTTGCACTACTTCTTTTTGCTTATCTTTTAATACGACCTCTATTTGATCCTTAGCGTATTGTAAGCGCAGGTTCTCTGGCGTATCCAGCGCTACAATTTCTCCGCCACACAGGAAGGCAACGCGGTTACAAAGCGTTTCTGCTTCGTCCATGTTGTGAGTCGTTAAGAAAATCGTCGTTCCTTCTTTATTTAAGTCTTTTAAGATTTTATGAATGTTTTGTACGTTTACTGGATCAAGTGCAGATGTTGGTTCGTCTAAGAAGAGGATATCTGGTTTATGAAGGATTGCTCTTGCTAGTGTGACGCGTTGCTTCATTCCCTTTGATAATTTTTTTACTGGTGTTTTTTTATCATCTAATAAATTCACTTGTGCTAGTACTTCATCGATTCGTTCTTTTTTGCAATCGTATAAGTCACAAAATAATAATAAGTTATCATAAATGCTAAGTCTTTCATATAAGCCGCTGTTATCTGTTAAAATACCAATTCGTTTGTAATCGATGCTACTTGGTCCTGTAATATCTTTCCCTAATACTCTTACCGTTCCAACACTATGAAGCAATTGAGAAGTTAAAATTTTTACTGTTGTCGTCTTACCAGATCCACTCGGTCCGAGGAATCCGAATATCTCTCCTTGCTTCACCTCAATATTTACATTTCCAAGTGCCGTTTTTCCGTCGAAACTTTTCATTACATCTTTCATTTCAATTGCCAATGTCATTTCTTCATCTCCTTTGTTTTTCTTCTTTATAGATGAAAGTCGCTTTAGCGCTTTTCGTTTGTTTGTTTCGCTTTTCTTGACTCAATCATATGAAAAACAAAGGGTAGGCGCATTAAAATACCGGTAAAAGGAGTATTTTTACCGGTGAATGAATCGCATGTTGAGCTTATTGGAGCACTTTTATAGTCCAATAACACCTTTTAATTCATCCATGCGTCCTTTTGAAAGTGGAATTGAACTTTTTCTTTCGTCATCCAAAATTAAACTGAAACTGTTACGAGTCCATGTAATCACTTCTCGTACTCTTTGTAAATTTACAAGGTAAGAGCGATGACATCTAAAGAAACCAAAACCTGTTAATCTCGCTTCTAGTTCACTTAATGTTAATGCACATACGAAATCGCCTTCACGAACGTGAATATGCGTTACTCCGTTTTGCGTTTCAATGAAATGGATTTCCATCGGATCAAGTAAAATGATTTTATCGTTTACTTTCGCAGGTATTCTTTCTAACTTCATTTGCGGAATCATTTGAATGACTTTTTCTTCACCGACTTCTTCCACTTCCTCTTGCTCAATTTCTATCTTTTTCACACCATCGTTGTTTAATATGTATACGTCCTCTGTTAACGAAAGGGCATCTGATAGAAATGATGACGTAATAAAGATTGCCTTTCCTTGCTCTTTCATTTTCATAATCGCTTTTCGAATAATAACCGTACTCTCTATATCGACATTTTGCTCCGGTTCTTCCAAAATGATTAAATCCGGATTATGAATCATCATTCGTCCAATATGAAGACGACGCTTCTCTGAAAATGATAGTTTTTCTATTTTAACGTTTAACTTATCTAAGAGACCGACATATTGTACAACTTCTTCCGTACTCATATTCGATTCATAAAGCCCCATAAAAAAATTAAAGTATTCCTTCACCTTCAAACGATCATATGCCTCGTCTTTCAAAAAACAAAAACCGATGCGGGAATAATTTTTCTTTCCAATTGCTTCCCCTTCAAACAGTACGTTGCCAGTTGAAGCTTCTTCTTCACCAATAATAATACGGTGTAACACTTTAGCTGTATGATTATTGCATTGCAAAACAATACATTGTCCTTTTTCAACCTTTAGCTCAATTTCCGGTAACTGGTTCGCCTTCCCTAACTGTTTCAACTCTAGTAACGCCATTTCATTTCCCCCAAATGCCTTTTTATCCTATTATATCAAACAATTAATGGAAAATTATTCTATTTTACATAAAAAAAATAGGCGCCAGAGTTCTGACACCTATTTCTTCACCATCAGTTTTCCTTCATAATCATTCATCGTCTTTATTTCAACGCCTTTATAGTAATGAGCGACGATATCTGTATATTTCTTTCCTTCCGCTGCCATGCCGTTCGCCCCGTATTGACTCATACCAACGCCGTGACCGAAGCCTTTCGTCGTAACGATGATTTTATCTCCTTGTTGTTTCCACGTGAAATCAGAAGAACGTAAATCTAACTTTTCACGAACTTCTTTTCCTGTTAATGTTTTTCCTTGAAAAGCTACATCCTTTACGCGCTTTCCTTCCGTAAGGTCTTTAATATTTCCAACCTTCCCGTCTGCTAGCACTTTCACACCGAGACGTTTTTGAAAATCAACTACTGTAAATGTTTGCTCGCTCGTAAACTTTGGAGAGGCTTGATCCCACGGACTATCTACACTTTTCAAGTACGGATAATCATTTCCCCAATAGTCAGCTGCATTTTCTGTTCGGCCATTACTCGTTGAAAAGAAGGATGCTGAAATTGGTTTTCCATCATACGTTAAAACTTGTCCTGCTGTTTTCGAAACGGCTTCTTCGATTTTCTTCAAATTATTTTCGTAGTTATTGCCCCATTGCTTCTTCAATTCATCTTTGCCTTTGTACACTTGATCTTTCACCGTATCTGTCACGTCCGCATTATTTTTCTTTCCTCCGCTTAGCATACGTTGTACTACAAATGTTCTCGCTGCTAATGCCTGCGCCTTTAGTGCCTCTATTTCAAAACTGGCATTCATCTCAGAAGCTACTACACCTGTCACATACTCCTCCACTGGTAATGTTTCTACCTTCTTCTGTTTTTCGCGATATACAGCAACTTGAACAGCTGTATCTGCTTTTCCTGGAGCTGGTATACTTTCTATCGCTGGAGGAGTTTTAGAGGCCGTTTCTTCCCCTACTTTTGCTTTCGCAAATGGAATAACAAGGGCTGCAGGTACAATGATAACGAGCGCTATTAAGAGCGCTACTGTAATAAAAAGTGGCTTTGAAAATTTCATCCTATTTTCCCCCAATATAAAAGCTTTACTCCATTCATTCTTATGGAACAACTCTTTTTTTTAGAACATACTTAAGGGGAAGAGTATAAAACATAAATTTTCTAAATATTTTTACTGGTACGTGCATAAGTATAGAATTTATTGACTATAACAGTAATAACCCAAAAAAATAGCCCCTATGTCAAAAGACATAGAGACTATTTCAATTAAGCGTGAAGATCAGAAACTTCTTGTTCTTTCACTTCTTCTACTTTTTCGTTTACACGTTCAATAGTTGCACCTAATGCAGCTAATTTCTTATGGAAGTTTACATAGCCACGGTCAAGATGTTTTAACTCAGTTACACGAGTATAACCTTCTGATACTAAACCAGCTAAGATTAATGCAGCTGCAGCACGTAAGTCAGTTGCTGCTACTTCAGCACCTTGTAAACTGTTTGGACCGTTCATAATAACAGAACGACCTTCAATTTTAATATCAGCATTCATACGACGGAATTCTTCAACGTGCATAAAGCGGTTTTCGAATACCGTTTCTGTAATCATGCTTGTTCCATCAGCTTGTAGTAATAATGCCATCATTTGTGATTGCATGTCTGTTGGGAAACCTGGGTGAGGCATAGTTTTAATATCAACCGCTTTTAACTTATCTGGGCCGATAACACGTACACCTTCGTTTTCCTCAATGATTTTAACACCCATTTCTTCCATTTTCGCTGTAATTGAGCGTAAATGTTCAGGTACAGCATTTTCAATTAAGATGTCTCCACCAGTAATTGCTGCTGCAACCATGAATGTTCCCGCTTCAATACGGTCAGGAATAATAGAGTGGTTTGCACCATATAATTTATCAACGCCTTCGATACGAATCGTTCCAGTTCCAGCTCCGCGTACTTTCGCGCCCATCGCATTTAAGAAGTTAGCTAAGTCAACGATTTCTGGTTCTTTCGCTGCGTTTTCAAGAATTGTTGTCCCTTTTGCTAATGTAGCTGCAGACATAATGTTTTCTGTCGCGCCTACGCTTGGGAAGTCTAAGTAGATTTTAGCTCCTTTTAGTTCTCCCTCAACATATGCCTCAACAAAACCGTTACCAACCTGTACTTTAGCTCCCATTGCTTCGAAGCCTTTTAAATGTTGGTCAATTGGACGTGAACCAATTGCACATCCACCAGGAAGTGCAATACGAGCACGACCATTACGTGCTAATAATGGTCCCATTACTTGAACAGATGCACGCATTTTACGTACATATTCAAATGGTGCTTCAATGTTTAGTTCTTTAGAAGAATCGATTGTTACTTGATTATTTTCAAATACGACTTCAGCATTTAAATGACGTAATACCTCATTAATTGTGTATACATCAGACAAAACTGGTACTTCAGATAGTACATTCTTTCCATCACTCGCTAATAGGGCTGCAGCGATTATAGGTAATACAGCATTTTTTGCGCCCTCAACACGCACTGTGCCGTTTAACCGCTTTCCGCCACGGACGATGATCTTTTCCAAATTATTCCCCTCCGTGTCCTTTTTTCAGTATCTATTCACTCAATACTCAGAAGTTATGATCGGTGTGCCAACCACAATTGTATCTTTGTTGTCTGTAGAACGTATTGCTATTTGCACATTTATTTTCTCTCTATTTGTTGAAAGAGCGTCATCCCACTTTTTATTGTATGCGGAGACTGACACAAATGCTCTTTCTTCTACTTGTTCGATCGCTCTTGCTGAAAGATCTTTCAAAACCTGATTGGTTTTATTTTGCAAAACACCTTCAATCTTATCATTCAGTACACCTTGAACACAAGTGTAAATTATAGGTTTTTCACTAAAAATTTTATTCATGTTTTGAACATACTTCGGGTCCCATTTCGCCCCACTTACTTCAAAGATAATGAAAGTGTTTTCTTTAGTATTTTCTTTACTCCAAGTTACTACTACTCGTTCTTCATAAGAAGAAAGCTTTTTATAGGATGTAGCTTTATATCCATCTGGAGATTGCTCTACTTCCCACTTTTGAATATTTGCCTTTTCCTTCACATCGTTTAACAACTTTTGAAACGTATGTATGTTAGAAATTGTTTTTGTTTCTCTCGCTAACCATGACCATTTTTCTACTTTAGCATCATTTTTCTCTAAAGCCTTGATCATGCTCTCCATTTTCTGTTCATCGCTTATCGGTTTCATCTCTCTATATCCAACCAAAAATAAAACAACACTAAGTGCAACAATAAGAATGGCTTTAAGCTTCAATTTCATCCCCTCCTATCCCCATTGTTAACGGAGATTTGAGGTTCTATACACTTACTTTACTAAATACGTTAAACTCTTCGAATAGCCTAAATAATCAAGGAAAAAGTTACTTACAGATGTCCCAATTGCAATTGTAATTAAGATGAGTAATACTCGCGTCTGCAGCACTTTTCCGGACTTCATTAAACGCTCAATGTGAATGCCTTGTAAGGCCCACCACGTAATGGTAATAAACAATAAATGCGAAACAATGGCAATCAGTGCTTGTTGCCCTAAAAGTTGTGCCAAAAAATCGACCCCTTTTTACTCAGCTACTACTTATGAAAGAATATAAAAACGATACCATAATAAGTAGGAGCTACACTTTTTCAAATGCACATAGACATCTTACATTTTACATCGTGATTTTCTTTCCAAAAACGTATATCTACATTACAAGTTAACACAAAATAAAAAGCGCAGAGTACTGACTCCACACCTTTTATTTTCACTATTGTACCACGTTCCCTAAGAAGAAGAAATCTTTCATTAATGGAAAATATTCATAAAAGAAATTGTACCCAATCATCGGCATAATCCCTAGTATTACAATCGAAATTGCACAAAGACTCATAACAACCTTTATATTTAAAGGTAACCGTATCCTCTCTTCTGTCTCTCCTGTGCGGAAAAACATTTGTTGTAAAATACGGAAATAATATACGAATGAAACAACTGTCGTACCCATCATAATCGAAGCTAGTACGTAATGTGCTGGCTCTACATGAAGCGCGCCTAAAAAGATGTTAATCTTTCCAATGAATCCAGCCGTTCCTGGTATCCCAGCCAGCGATAAAATAAAGATTGTCATCATAATCGCTGCAAATGGTGACCTTTTATATAAACCTGTGAAAATCGTTATATTTTCCTCATCATTTTGTAAGATTAAGCCATGGATGATAGCAAATGCACCTATATTCATAAGCATGTATGCCAGCATATAAAACCACATGCTATCCATCGTAAATGGTGATAATGCCACAAGTGGAACGAGTAAATACCCTGCATGAGCAATGCCCGAATAAGCAAATAAACGCTTTATATTGTATTGTTTTAACGCGACTACATTCCCAACAATCATCGTAGTACTTGCTAACACCGCGATATATATACTCATATGCCCATATAAAGATTGCATATCTCCTTGTATTAATACACTTGCAAAAACCATAAGGAACAAACGAATAATGAGCAGGAACCCAGCAATTTTAGAAATCGTTCCAAGAAAAGCAGTAACTGGTGTAGCCGCTCCTTCATACACATCAGGTGCCCACATATGAAACGGCACTGTGGCAATTTTAAATGAGAGACCAACTAGCAATAAAAGAAATGCGAGAGCTAACAATAACTGAATACCACTCGCGAGTTCCCCAGTGAGTACCTTTTGCATATCTACAATGTTAGTTGAACCTGTAATACCGTATAAATAACTCATTCCGAAGAGCGTAATCGCCGTTCCAATTCCTCCGCTAATGACGTATTTCATTGCCGCTTCATTTGATGCACGGCTCTTTTTTCGTATTCCTACTAAAATATAAGAAGAAAGTGAAAGTAACTCCAAACCAACGAAAAGGGTAATGAAATCAACACTAGAAGCCATGAACATTGCACCAAGAAGTGCCATTAAAAATAAGTAATAATATTCACCCTTATCTTCAATTGGATTCTTCTTATCATCGCTCATTGCGGTGCATAAAATGAGAGCTGAGGCACCTAATAGCAATGTTTTAAACCCTTTTGAAAATCCATCTAACACAAACGATCCGTTTAAAATATCTCCAGCTGGTTCGCTATATAGCGTAATTAATGACACGATTGCTAATACGATAGCAGCAATCGCACCAAGAGCTACATATCTATGATTCAGCTTAAAAAACAAATCACATATGGAAAGGAGGATGGCGGCGCCGAGAATAATAAATTCTGGCACCATTAGATGCCACGATAAGCTAAGTAACGTATTCATATCCATCCTACTTCACCCCCAATGTTTTCAATGTATTTTGAAGCGGATCCCCTAGTAACTCTGGCATAACTCCAATTGCAATAATACAAAAGATAAGTAGTAAAACAGGGACATACTCCCATCCGTGTATATCAGTTTTTGCTTCCCACTCTTTCTTTCCAAATGTCACTTGAAGTGTCGCCCTTAATACGTATACAGCGGTTAAAATGATGCCAATCACACCGACTGCAGCAATGACGGGCTCTCTTTGAAATAAACCGAGAAAGGCAAGAAATTCACTAACAAACCCAGACATCCCTGGTAATCCAAGCGAGGCCATTCCTCCTGCTAAAAAGAATCCGCTAAGTATCGGTACACTTTTCGCAAGTCCGCCTAGCACCGTAATATCCGAAGTTCCAAATCGTTGTTCTATAACACCCAGTAGGAAGAAGAGCAAGGCTGCAATTAAACCATGTGATACAACTTGGAATAACGCTCCTTGTGTACCAGGTGCATTAAGTGACGCAAATCCCATTAACACAATTCCCATATGCGAAATACTAGAGTAAGCCAGTACTTTCCTAAAGTCCGTTTGGATGAGCGCTAAAAAGGCACCGTATAATAAATTAATTACGCCTAATATCGCAATTAGTGTTGCAACATCGTGAAAATATTCCGGGAATAGCCCTTTCCCGAAGCGAATAATACCGTACGCTCCAATCTTCAGCAAAACACCCGCATGAAGCATAACTACAGCTGGATGCGCTTCTATGTGTACATTGACCATCCAGCGGTGCAACGGAAAAACAGGTAGTTTAATTGCAAAAGCAATCATTATGGCAATAAATACACTAAGCTGCAAACTACTTGGTATGACGAGTGCTCCCTCTGCACTTACGCTTCTTAATATCTCTTTCAGCTCCACAATATTTGTTGTACCTGTTTTCGCGAACAAAATTGAGAAAACAATGAGCAAAATAGCTGAGCCAATACCGTTATATATTAAATAACTATACGCAGCCTTTTCACTCGACAATTTTCCCCACTTTCCAATTAATAAGAACATTGGTGGCAACGTAATTTCAAAGAAGATAAAAAACAACATTAAGTTTTGAGCAGCAAAGACGCCGAGCATTCCTATTTCTAGCATGAGTAACAGCATATAAAATGCTTTTAAATTTCTTTTAATAGAAAAGGCTGCAATTGCTGCAAGCGTTGCTAGAAGAGCCGTCAGTACCATCATGACAAGCGACAAACCATCAATACCAAGCTCGTAATAAATAGAAAACCACCTTTTATCCACCGCTGTAAAATCGCCGAACTTAATCCATTTCACCTTTTCATCAAATAGTGACAAATTCTTTCCAGAAGCATATGTACAAGCGAGGACGATAGCAATTCCAAATGGAAGTGCCGTCCCAAATAAGCCAAGCGCCCGCACTGTACGCAATTCCTTTTTCGGTGTTAATACAAGCAATAAAATTCCTAAAAGCGGGGAAAAAATGAAGAACGTTAACAACAAATCATTCATCGTAAATCCCCTCCCGTATAGAGCAAAATAATGACGAGTACAGCGAGCGAAACCGCCGTTACAGTACCGTACACTTGTACATTCCCGTTTTGAAGTTTCGATCCAAGATTACTTGTGCCTTTAACTACACTTCCAATTAAAACTGCAATTCCTTCGACTACATACACTTCAAATAAGCGAAGCACATGAGCGATTCCTTTCGTAATAGGGATCACCGTCATGTTGTATAGTTCATCCACATAATATTTTTCTTTCAAAAGATTATAAAGAGATGTTTCCGTACCCCCAGCCCAATCTCTAGAAATTGATTTCTTGCCATATATGAAATATGCAAGAGCGATTCCCGCAAATGAAACGAGTGTCGCAACAATCATAATCCAAACTGGTCCATGCGCTTCTTCAACCTTAAACCCTACATCTTTCGTCAACCAATCTCCGAGAAACGTCCCAAACCATGGTGTATTTATATATCCTGCCACTACCGCAAGAACGCCGAGAACAATCATTGGATACGTCATAACGCGAGGCGATTCATGCACTTCTTCCTTCGTCTTCGTTTCTCCAGTAAAGACAAGAAAGTATAGGCGGAACATATAAAATGCTGTTAAAAACGCCGCAATTACCGCTAAAGTAAATAAAACGTAATTGCCATTCATCCACGTCGCCGCTAAAATTTCATCTTTGCTGAAAAAACCGGAAAGCAGCGGAACACCGCTAATGGCAAGGGTACCTATTAAAAATAGCGTACCAGTTACTTTCATCTTCTTCTGTAAACCGCCCATTTTATTAATGTTTTGCGTATGCACAGCATGAATTACACTTCCTGCCGCCAAAAATAATAGTGCTTTAAAAAAAGCGTGTGTCGTTAAATGGAATATACCAGCTACATAACCGGCAGAACCTAACGCGAGCATCATATACCCGAGCTGGCTAACTGTAGAATAAGCAAGCACCCTCTTTATATCTGTTTGCACAAGACCAATAGAGGCCGCAAAGATTGCAGTGAAAGCTCCAACGATTGCCACTGTCTGCATCGCCACTGTACTTGCTGAAAATAGAGGGAACATCGTCGCTACTAAATATACGCCAGCTGCCACCATCGTCGCCGCGTGAATAAGTGCCGAAACGGGCGTTGGCCCTTCCATTGCATCTGGCAACCACGTATGAAGCGGGAACTGACCTGATTTTCCCATCGCCCCGATAAAAATTAATATCGCTGTTATTGTAATCATGTAAGGAGGTAGATCCCCTGTATAAATCGCCCTAAATATTGCGTCATATTCAAAACTACCTGCGTACCAAAAAATTAAAATCATCCCGATAAATAAACCAACATCCCCAATACGGGTCATAATAAAAGCCTTTTTTGCAGCAGCCTTCGCTTCTTCTTTAAAGAAATAAAAACCGATAAGTAAAAATGAACCAAGGCCAACTAATTCCCAAAATATATAAAGCTGTAATAAATTCGTTGATATAACAAGCCCTAACATCGCAAATGTAAAGAGTCCTAAATATGCGTAAAAGGTTGGTAATCGTTCATCACCTTTCATATAACCTTTCGAATACACATGTACAAGTAGACTCACAAGCGTCACGATAAATAACATTAAAGCTCCTAATGCAGTCACTTCAAAGCCGAATGATATATCCACATCTCCAGCTCTAAGCCACACCCACTTATGCTTCACGCTTGCTTCTGAAAACCTTTCTATTAACACAAGTACCGCAAGTATAAAGGAGAGAAAGACGAAAAAAATACTAAGTACGCTGCTTCCTTCTCTAATTTTCTTCCCGAATATAATAAGTAACAAAAACGAAACGAGTGGGAAAAGCGGTATGAGCCATGCATAATCGATCATTGTTTCCTTCCCCCTTTTTCGGTCACAATGTTATCCTTTGAGCGTATCCATTTCATCCACTTGAACTGTTGTACGATTACGATATAAAGCAATTAAAATAGCGAGTCCTACCGCCGCTTCCGCTGCCGCTACAGCCATCGTAAACAGTGAGAAAATTTGACCTGTTAAATTCGGAAATAAGCCTAATTTACTAAACGCCACTAAGTTTAAATTGGCAGCATTCAGCATTAATTCGATACAAACTAATACGATTACTGTATTCCGCTTTGTTAAAGCTCCAAATAGACCGATGCAAAACAAAATAATCGCAAGTGTTAAATATGCAGAAGCTGGAACGCTACTCATTGGAATCCTCCTCTTTCTCATCCTTTTTCGCAAGTACAATCGCGCCAACGAGTGCTACAAGTAAAATAACTGAAGTTAGTTCAAATGGGATAATATATTTTGAATAGAGAAGCGTACCGATTTGAAGTGTGTTGTTTTCATGGAGAGGTAAACTTCCTTGTGTGCTTTCATTTGCAAAATCAACATTATTAACAGCGAAATACATAACCGCTCCAAATGCTACAACCGCAAAGAAGATAATCCATTTTCGAAGAGTAAGACGCGATTCATTTTCCGCGTTATGTTTCGTTAACATAATGCCGAAAATCATAATAATTGTGATTGCACCAGAGTAAAGTAAAATTTGTGCAACGCCTATAAATTCAGCTGATAAAAGAAAATACAAACCTGCAATGCTGAGAAATGTCAGAACGAGAGCTAGCATCATGTGCATAACTTTCGTTAAGTTCAACATAAGAACACCGCCGATAATTGCAGACAAGGATAGTATAAAGAATGCTACAAACTCGCCATTCATGCCTTGTTCTCCTTCCTGACGTTTTCGTCGTTTTCGTCAAGCCACTGCAAATTTTTAAATAAGTCATCACGTGAATATTCCGCGAGTTCAAAGTTATTTGTCATGACAATTGCCTCTGTCGGACAAACTTCTGTACATAAATCACAAAGAATACAAATTTCAAAATTAATATCATACGTGTCGATAATTTTTCCTTTTTTCGTAGGATCCGGATGTTTCTTTCCTGTTAACTGAATACAGTCTGTCGGACAAATGTTAGAGCACTGATTACAAACAATACATTTCTCCGGATAAAATTTTTGAATTCCACGAAAACGGTCTGGCAACGGCAACGGTTGATTTGGATAATCATACGTTACCTTCTTCTTGCTCAAATTACTTAATGTATATTTTAATCCTTTAAATAGTCCTTTCATCTCTTACTGGCACCCCCTTCATAGATTAGAAGAATAACTCCTTAATCAATGCCGTTAAGAAAATATTTGCAAGTGCAATCGGCAATAATACTTTCCAACCAAACTCCATTAACTGGTCACCTCTTATACGCGGGAACGTAACGCGGAACCAAATTAATAGAAAGACTACACTGCTAAATTTCAAAGCAAACCATACGGCACCTGGGATAAATCCAAGAAACATGACTGGATTCCATCCGCCTAAAAAGAGCACTGTAATTAACGATGCCATCCCGAAGAAATATACGTACTCTGAAAGCATGAAAAACGCCCAGCGAAAACCTGAGTATTCCGTATGATATCCAGAAACAAGTTCTGACTCCGCTTCTGGCAAATCGAATGGCGTTCTATTTAACTCTGCAACTGCTGCGATTAAGAAAACGACGAAGCCAATTGGCTGTACGAAAATGTACCAAACCTTCTCCTGCGCCGCTACAATCTCATTTAAATTCAGACTACCAGCTAGCAAAACGATACCAATTACACTCATTACGAGCGGAATCTCATAAGAAATCATTTGCGCCGCCGCACGCATCCCTCCTAAAAGGGAATATTTATTATTCGATGCCCATCCTCCAGTTACAACACCTATCGTCGTAATACCGGAAACAGCAATATAATAAAGTAGCCCGACTCCAATATCTGCAAATTGAAATTTATCAGTGAACGGGATAACTGCAAGCACCATAAATGCTGGTGCAAATGCAATGACAGGCGCTAATATAAACAGCGGTTTATCTGCTGCTTTTGGAATACTATCTTCTTTCAATAATAGTTTTAAAACATCAGCTACCGTTTGCAGTAAACCGAATCGGCCTCCAACCTGGTTTGGTCCAATCCGCCCTTGCATAAACCCCATCACTTTCCGTTCTGCCAAAATTCCATATGTAACGAAGCCAAGGACTGCAAATAGCAGAAGTACCGCTAATCCGAAAAAAATGAAGAAATTCGTCCAGCTTGAAGGTGATTGTAAGAGCGTCTCAATCATTAGCCATCAACCTCCCCAAGTACAATATCAACTCCACCTAAAATCGTAATTAAATTAGCGATGTTTTCACCTTTCAATAACTTCGGTAAAATTTGCAAGTTATAAAAAGATGGCCTACGAAACTTCAAACGGTACGGCTCTTTCTTTCCGTCACTAGCGATATAACACCCAATCTCTCCGCGGGGCGATTCGATACGTACGAACGCTTCTCCCTTAGGTGCCTTAATAATTTTCGGTACTTTTGCCAGCACAGCTCCATCTTTCGGGAACTGCTGAACCGCCTGCTCAACAATCTTTAAAGACTCCTCGATTTCTTGCATTCGGCAAACGTAGCGATCCCAAGCATCTCCCACGCTTCCAACAGGAATATCAAAATCAAAACGATCATAAATCGAATACGGCTCATCTTTGCGAAGATCCCAGTTTACTCCAGTGCACCGCAAATTTGCTCCGCTTAAAGAATACGAGATCGCTTCTTCCGCGCTATATATACCAACGCCTTTCACACGATTTAAGAAAATCTCATTACCGCTAACAAGATCATGATAACCTGCCAGTTGCTCTCTCATATACGGAACAAACTCTTCCACCTTTTCAATCCAACCATCTGGCGCATCCCACTTCACACCGCCAACTCTCATATAGTTAAAAGTAAGCCGTGCCCCGCATAATTCATTTAATAAATTTATAATCATCTCTCGTTCACGAAACGCGTACAAAAACGGGCTGACCGCTCCTATATCAAGAAGATTCGTCCCCCACCAAACGAGATGGCTCGCAATTCTTCCTAGCTCCATCGCAAGTACTCGCAAGTATTCGGCACGCTCTGGAATTTCAAGCCCCATCATCGTCTCTACAGCATGGCAAATGACGTAATTATTCGTCATAGCTGATAAATAGTCCATTCGATCTGTATAAGGGATAATTTGCGTATACTGTAAGCTCTCAGCGATCTTTTCGGTCCCGCGATGCAAATACCCAATAACAGGTGTAGCTTCTTTAATAAGTTCCCCGTCAATCTTAATTACGAGCCTGAACACACCATGTGTACTCGGATGCTGAGGTCCTACATTCAAAAGCATCTCTTCCGTACGGATCATAGCTACACCTCCACATCATACGGTTCATAGTCTTTTCTAAGCGGATATCCTACCCAATCCTCTGGCATTAAAATACGCGTTAAATTCGGATGCCCTTTAAATACAATGCCGAGCAAATCGTATGCTTCTCGCTCCGGCCAGTCGGCCCCTTTCCAAAGCGCTGTCACAGATTCGACTTGCGGCGCTTCCCGGTCTAGCTTTACCTTCACCGCTACCGATTGTTTCTTACTATATGAAAACAAATGAACATACACTTCCATATGTGTCACAAAATCCGTCGCATGTAGCTCTGACATATAATCAAAAGCAAGTCCCTCATGGAATCGCAGTAACTCCATCACTTCATAATACTTTTCGGGATCCACCACAAGAGTTGGCACATCCTTTGACAGTTTATTAATGTAGGAATCTACTAATGCACCCTCTCCTAACTTCTCCCTAATAGCCTCAACATACTGATTTAAATACGGCTGATTTACGGACGGTTCTTCCTGCTTCGGCTCATCCTCTTTCTTACCTTCAGCCCCCTTTGTCTTCGCTCTTGCAGCCGCTGCTGCTTTTGCTTTTGCCGCTGCAATTGCCTTTGCCTTTTCATCTCCCGAATCCCCATCACCTTGCGAGGCTTTCTGCTTCGCCAATGCTGCCGCTTTTGCCTTGGCCGCTGCCACCGCCTTCGCCTTGGCCTTCGCTTTTTCTTCTTCCGCTACTTCTTCTGTCCCTTCTCTTTTCTGTTTCGCTAACGCTGCCGCTTTTGCTTTTGCAGCTGCTGCTGCCTTCGCCTTTGCTTTCGCTTTTTCTTCTTCCGTTACTTCTTCTGTTCCTTCTCTTTTTTGCTTCGCTAACGCCGCCGCTTTTGCTTTCGCTTTTTCTTCTTCCGTTACTTCTTCTGTTCCTTCTCTTTTCTGCTTCGCTAACGCCGCCACTTTTGCTTTTGCAGCTGCTGCTGCCTTCGCCTTTGCTTTCGCTTTTTCTTCTTCCGTTACTTCTTCTGTTCCTTCTCTTTTTTGCTTCGCTAACGCCGCCGCTTTTGCTTTTGCAGCTGCTGCTGCACGTCGTTTTGCTTCTTCTATAGTAATATCATCGTTTTTTGGTAGCGCTTTCTCTTTTTCTTGATCTTCTTCCTCAAGCTTACTTATTTCCGCCTCGTGTTTCGCTACAAGGCGTTTTCTCGCTTCTTCTTTTGCACGCCTAGCTGCTTCTTTTTTCAACTCCTCTAAATCTTTATTTGGATTACTCATTTATTCGTCACCTGCTTCCCGGTCTTTGCTTCGTAACGAATTTTTTCTTTCAATTTATTAATTCCATAAATTAAAGCAGCTGGATTTGGGGGACAACCAGGAATATACACATCAACTGGTACGATTTGGTCTACACCTTTCACAACAGCATATGAATTTACATACGGACCACCTGCTGTCGCACAAGATCCCATCGCAATAACCCATTTCGGTTCGGGCATTTGATCATATAAGCGCCGAACAATAGGAGCCATCTTCTTCGTTACCGTTCCCGATACAATCATGACGTCCGATTGCCTTGGTGAAGTTCGAAAAAATGACCCAAATCGATCTAAATCATAATGTGATGAGCCTACCCCCATCATTTCAATTGCACAGCACGCCAGTCCGAATGTCATCGGCCATAAAGAGTTGCTCCTCGCCCATCCTTTCAACTGTTCCAATGTAGAAAAAAAGATATTTCGTTCTAATTCTGCTCGCTCATTTGGATGTAATTCCTCAAAATTTATAACCATTGTAACACCTTCTTTTTCCAAGCATACGCTAATCCAACTAGCAACATTACAACAAAGATGAGCATTTCAATTAATGCAAATAAACCTAGCTTGTCATACGCAACAGCCCAAGGATATAAAAATAAAGTTTCTACATCAAAGATCACAAACAATAAAGCGAAAATATAATAACGCGCATGAAACCGAATATTTGCATCATGAAAAGGCTCAATTCCACTCTCATACGTCGTCGCCTTTGCTGCACTTGGTTTATTTGGGCGCAGCATCCTTCCTAATGTAAGAGCCACTACCGGCAGCAATATACCTAATAGCAAGAAAATCAAAACGATCATATAACTATTTTCATATACACTTGCCATTGTGAAACCCTCCCCCCTAAATTAAGAACAAGTTCACATAGTAAACAATATGTCCTAGTTGCAGTAATTATTATTTTTAAATTTTTCTAAATAATGCAACTATTCTAATCATTATAGCAAACTTCAAATTCCTATGTCGATATGTTGGGAGGCAGAAACAAGAATTATTAAAATCTATCTTTACAACTTGCTATAATTGTGCAAAATAAATATAAAACTTATATATGCTTTTCAAGAAACCGTAGGTGATATAAATGAAAAAACAAACACATGTAAGTATTCTTATAAGCATTGTATTGCTGTCCATAACGATTCACTACGTAGCGATGCCTTTTCTATATGAATACTCATTTCCTTTTCAGCTATTAATCGGAATGAGTACCCTATTAATTGATATTATCGCTTGTAGTTATATACTTTATTTTTCAAACATGAAAGAAGGGCTATCTCGTTTATTTTGGATCATATTATCTGTTGGAGCTCTCTCTTATTTTATCGGTGATATAGTCGTTGCCTATCAGCGTTTAATTGTAAAAGACTTCTATACGTTCGTTGATCCATCTGACTTTTTTTACTTACTTTTTTTAGTTAGTTTTACGTTTGCCTTTCTATACGAAATCATTTATAACCGAGATTTATTAGAAAAACTTTTTATGCTATGTGATATTTGTATTATCGTTACAGCCCAATTTACTTTAAGTTACTACTTACTTATTGAACGAACTATTCACATCTTTACAACATCCTATATCGACATATTTGTTCAACTTACCTATCCAATGGCTGATTTACTCTTTCTCTTAATAGGAATCAACCTTTTATTCAAACCACTATCCTTATTACCTAAAAAGGTCGGTGCACTTCTTGGCAGTGCTTTAATTTTATATGCTACTACAGATGCGATTTATGCTTATATAAAATACTTCATACCAGAGTATTCTATGTTTACAGTTACTCCTTTCTATCAAGTAACCTTAGTGTTAGTAGCAATCGCCTGTATTCTCCATACAAAAGAGCCTGAAAAACAAGAACAAGTACTACTAACACCTAAAATTGGTGAATCAATCCGATTATCATTACCGTATATTTCGGTAGTAATGCTTATTGTTTTTATATTAGTTGAATACGTTTTTGCGCCTATTATAGTAATCGGACTTATAATAACTTTCTCTTTCGTTCTCATACGTCATAGCTTAGTTCGAAAACAAAATAAAATATTATTGTTTGCTCAAATGCAATTCAACTCAGAACTCGAGAAACAAATTAAACTACGTACAGAAGATTTAGTAGAACAGAAAAATGAACTCTATCATAATCAACAAATGTTTAAATCTTTATACGAGCATCATCCAGATCCAATCTTCACATTAGATTTGTACGGTAATTTTCTCAAAGTAAATAACGCTGGCACTACTTTACTCGGTTATCAAACGAATGAATTATTAAACCAGCCTTACTATTCACTCATATACGAAGAAGATTTAGAAGAAATGATTAACGCCTTTCATCGCGTGAAAAAGGGGTATTCTATCTCTTTAGAAATACGGGCTTACCATAAAAGCAGAGATATTTACTACTTGCACGTTACCGCCGTACCGATCTTTTTAAAGGAGAAAATTTCTGGGGTTTATTTAATGATTAAAGATATTACAGAAAGCAAACAACAACAAGAACAAATTAATTTCCTAGCATACCATGATACTTTAACAGAGCTTGCAAATCGACGTGCATTTCATCAACATTTAGAACAGGCAATTGCGCGAGCAAAAATATCGAAAAAGCCTTTTGCTGTTATGTTTCTCGACCTAGACCGTTTTAAAGTTATTAATGATACCCTCGGTCATCGAGTAGGAGACCTATTGCTCATCGCAGTAGCAAAAAGGCTCGAAAGAATAGCAACATCAAATATGAAACTCGCGCGGCTAGCTGGGGATGAGTTCACAATCCTTATCGAGAATTACAAAAAAAAGCCAGATGTCCAAAAAATAGCTGATAGGATTGTAACGGCCATGAATGAGCCATTTGAAATCGAAAATCAACATTTACAAATCTCACCGAGCATCGGAATTGCAATATATCCTGAAGCAGGTGAAGATGCGCTATCCATTTTGCAGCATGCTGATATGGCCATGTACGAAGCAAAGAATAAAGGAAAAAACGGTAGCTCTCTTTACACGAAAGAACTATATAAAAAAATGGAACGAAAAGCTCGAATTGAAAAAGATTTGCCAATCGCTTTAGTAAACAAAGAATTTTATCTCGTTTATCAACCACAAATTGATACGACAACAAATAAAATTATCGGCGCTGAAGCTTTAATACGTTGGAAACACCCACTATTAGGTGACATTTCACCATGTGAGTTTATTCCAATTGTAGAAGAGACGCCACAAGTAGTCCCACTTGGACATTGGGTATTACAAGAAGCTTGTCTCCAATTAAAAATATGGCATACCTTTGGCTACCAAAATTTAAAAATAAGTGTTAATCTATCCGCAAAAGAGTTCCGGCAAGATCAATTAATTGAAAGCATTTCACAAATATTAAACGACGTGCAAGTCGATCCAAAATATGTAACACTTGAGTTAACAGAAAGAATTGCAATGGTTGACGAGAAAGAAACGTTATTAAGACTGAAGCAATTAAAAGAATACGGTATCCAAACTTCCATTGATGACTTCGGTACTGGATACTCTTCTCTTGCTTATTTATCAATTTTTCCAATCGACACATTAAAAGTACCGAGAGAATTTACACAATTAGCTGATCATCGTCCTGAAGAACGAGCCATCGTTTCTACAATACTTTCCCTCGCGAATACTTTAAATCTTTCAGTCGTCGCCGAAGGAATTGAAACCGAAAAACAACTTAAGTTTCTGCAAAAACATAACTGTAAATATATGCAAGGTTACTATTTCAGTAAACCACTTACTAGCAATCAGTTTATAAAGTTTCTACAAAAAACCCCCAGTATGAACAAATAATTCATACCGGGGGTTTTTTAGTGCTAAATATTTTTCTCATAATATTCTTCTGCAATCTCTTCGTAAAAAGCTGCAGATGTCGTATAGAAATATGGAATTAACCATAAGAATCCAATCCCTAACGTAATACAACTTAATATAAACCAGCCAATAAAACTTAAACATAAAATGAAATACTCCATCTTATGTCCATCCATCATACGACGACTTTCTGTAATAGCTTGGTTCAGTGAATACTCAGGATGATCGTTTATAATAAAGTATGTCATCGCATAAGAAAATGATTTAATAATACCTGGAATAATGAACAATAACGTCCATAAGAAAAGATAAAGATTTACTAATAAATATAATAAAAATGATTTTAGAAATCTCTTTCCCTCTGAAAACCAAATGAATACATTACCAATACTAGCTTGCTTTTCACGAAGGATATTTAAACCAAGGTAATATCCACCTAAAGTTAACGGTCCAGTAACAAAAAATGTAAGAATATTCGTTGAAAGTGAACCATTTGTTTTTTGCCAACCGAAAATCAAAGAAAATCCCCAATCAACACTAAAACTAAAAGCCGTGATAAGAATTGAAATGAGTAGTGTAGCTCCAACAGCTAATCCCCATTTTCCTTCTAATGAATCTAGTGCTTCTCCTTTTAAATCACTAATCATGCGTAGCCTCGCCTCCTATACACAATAATTCTATTAGTATAGCATGTTCCTATTGAAATTCACCTTTTGAAATATAGCGATAAAAGTGTGCTGTCGTCGTACTCATATACGGACTAAGCCAAAGAAATCCTATTCCAAAAGTAAGAAGCGCTAAAATAGCCCATCCTATGAAGCTCAGCCATAAAAGAAACAAATCTAACTTATGACCCTTCATAAGATTCTTACTTTCCTTCATCGCCTGCGAAACACTATATTCTGGATTTTCAATCATCACATAGTACGTCAGTGCATAAGAAAAATACATCACAATCATACCAACGATTGAAATAGCTAGTAGTACACAGATAGCAATAGCAAACGACGCATTTCCTTCTTCACCAAAAAATGCAAATAAGGCTACTAACAATATCGGAATCCATGTACCTGTATATAATAAAATTGCAAGCATTGCCCATATTGTTTTCATCATTCTTTTAAAGCCACGAAATCCTTCGAATAAGTAATCTACTTTAGCATCTTCTCGTTTACTAATCTGTAAAAATACATTTGTATAACCGTATGATGTAATCCCATAGGATGCACTACTCAAAATTATCATAATGCAATAAAAAATCCCGAATGTAACACTTGCTCCATTTGATATTGTTTGCCCTTCAAGTGAACCTACTAAACCAGCAAATAAGAGAAATATAATAATTCCTGGAATTAATAGTATAAGCATTGCAGCCATCGAAACAACATAACTTAAAATAAAATATAAAATTGTTGATCCAACACCTAGTCCCCATTTTCCCTTTAAAGAGTACAATGCTTCTCGCTTCATTTCACCAATCATTGATTCATCCCCTTTATGAAATATAAATTGTTGTACACTTCTACTTATACAAGCATCAATATAATTATACCAGTTTTGTAAAATTATCCATAAAATACACAAAAAAATCCGTAAAGGCAAAGCCCTTACGGATTTTTTTACTTCATATCGGAAACGTTCAAACGGTTCACAGCACGTTGTAATGCCATTTCTGCACGTTTAAAGTCAACATGTGCTTGTTTATCTTGCAGACGTTGCTCAGCGCGACGCTTCGCTTCATTTGCACGATGGATATCGATATGGTTTGCTTCTTCAGCAGATGATGATAATACAGTCACTTTATCTGGACGAACTTCGATAAAGCCACCGCTTACTGCTACATAATCAGTGTGTCCACCATTTTTCAGACGAACTGCACTAATTTTTAATGGTGCAACAGTTGGAATGTGACCTGGTAAAATCCCCATTTCCCCACTCTCTGCTTTTACACTTACCATTTCTACTTCTTTTTCGTAAACCGGTCCATCAGGAGTTACAATACTGACTGGAAATGTCTTCATACTTCGTCCCTCCTAAGGCCTTACGCCATCATTTTCTTCGCGTTTTCAATAACTTCTTCAATGCCACCTACTAAGCGGAATGCATCTTCTGGAAGGTCATCATATTTTCCTTCTAGAATTTCTTTGAAACCACTAACTGTATTCTTTACAGGTACGTAAGAACCTTTTTGACCTGTAAACTGCTCAGCTACGTGGAAGTTTTGAGATAAGAAGAATTGAATACGACGAGCACGATGTACAACTAACTTATCTTCTTCAGATAACTCATCCATACCTAAGATAGCGATGATATCTTGAAGTTCTTTATAACGTTGTAAAGTTTGCTGTACTTGACGAGCTACTTCATAATGTTCTTCTCCTACGATTTCTGGAGAAAGTGCACGAGATGTAGATGCTAATGGATCTACGGCTGGGTAAATACCCATTTGCGTTAAACGACGCTCTAAGTTTGTTGTTGCATCTAAGTGAGCGAACGTTGTAGCTGGTGCTGGGTCAGTATAGTCATCGGCTGGTACATATACCGCTTGGATAGACGTGATAGACCCTTTATTTGTAGATGTAATACGCTCTTGTAATTGACCCATTTCTGTTGCAAGTGTTGGTTGGTAACCTACCGCAGATGGCATACGACCAAGAAGGGCAGATACTTCAGAACCCGCTTGCGTGAAACGGAAGATGTTATCGATGAACAGAAGTACGTCTTGTCCTTGCTCATCACGGAAATGCTCAGCCATTGTTAAACCTGTTAATGCAACACGTTGACGTGCTCCAGGTGGCTCGTTCATTTGTCCAAATACCATCGCAGTTTTCTTGATTACGCCAGAATCGCTCATTTCGTGGTATAAGTCATTACCCTCACGAGTACGCTCACCTACACCAGCGAATACAGAGATACCACCGTGCTCTTGTGCGATGTTGTTAATTAATTCCTGAATTAATACTGTTTTACCTACGCCGGCACCACCGAATAGGCCGATCTTACCACCCTTAATGTAAGGAGCAAGTAAGTCTACTACTTTAATACCAGTTTCAAGAATTTCTACTTTAGTAGATAATTCTTCGAATGCAGGTGCTTGACGGTGAATTGGATCACGATGTACATCTGCAGGAACCTCACCATCTAAGTCAATTGCATCACCTAATACGTTAAATACGCGACCAAGTGTTACATCACCAACTGGTACAGAGATTGGTTTACCAGTATCTTCTACTTCTGTGCCACGAACAAGTCCATCTGTGGAAGACATTGCAACTGTACGAACTGTATCATCACCTAAATGAAGTGCAACTTCAAATGTTAAGTTAATACTTCCGTTTTCGTTGCTTTGTTTTACCGTAAGGGCGTTGTAGATTTCTGGTAGCTTTCCGCCATCAAACTTAACGTCTACAACCGGACCCATGATTTGCGTAACGCGCCCTTTATTCATCGGGTTCCCTCCTAGCTTTCTTTTAATTAGCCAACTTTCTACGAGCAGCTAGCTTTTAATTTTTTATTGGTTTATAGCTTACGCGACTCTTTTGACAGAGCCGCTTCCGCTTTTTATTGAATCTAGCTCCAGCGGTTAGAATGTTCGGTGGCTTCGCTTTTTCCTACGAGGCACAAATCGCCTCTACGTCAAAAGCTCCATCCCCCTCTCATTCTGAACGAACCGCTTCCGCCTTTTAATACTATTCTAACGCTGCTGCTCCACCAACGATTTCCGTAATTTCTTGCGTAATCGCTGCCTGACGCGCACGGTTGAATGAAAGTGTAAGTGAATCGATAACTTCCATTGCGTTGTCTGTAGCACTCTTCATTGCTGTCATACGCGCTGCGTGTTCACTTGCTTTACCGTCTAGTAATGCACCGTACACTAAGCTTTCTGCGTATTGTGGCAATAGTACTTTTAAAATTTCTTCTTCAGAAGGTTCGAATTCATAAGCTGTCGTCGGTTTGTCAGACGCCACATCAGTAAGCGGTAAAATTTTATTTTCCGTTACCTCTTGTGAAATTTTACTTACGTAATGGTTGTAGTAAATGTACAGCTCATCATAAGCACCATCTGCGAACATCGCAATTGCTCGAGAAGCAAGGTCTTTAATATCAGTAAATGATGGGTGGTCAGATAGTCCAACTACTTCATCAATGATGTTAAAGCCGCGACGTTTTAAATAATCACGTCCTAGTCGTCCAAGCACAATAATTGAATATTGGTTTGAATCCATATTATGACGTTCACGAATTACGTTACTTACTGTACGTAATACGTTACTGTTATAACCACCTGCTAGTCCGCGATCAGATGTAATAACGATGTATCCTGTACGCTTTACAGGACGCGCATTTAGCATCGGATGATTAATTCCTTTACTTCCTTGCGCAATGCTCGCTACTACTTCTTGAATCTTTTCCATATACGGAACGAAAGATTTAGCATTTTGCTCTGCACGGTTTAACTTAGATGCAGATACCATCTCCATCGCTTTCGTAATTTGACTCGTTTTCTTTGTCGAGTTAATCTTCGCTTTTATATCGCGTAAAGATGCCACAGGTTTTCACCACCTTTTTTCCGGAAGTTGGCACGATTAGTAAGAATCCTCTTCCTAATCTACGTTGCAAGATATTCTTGCTCATGATTGAAGGAAAAGAATAGGTGCACCTACTCTTTTCCTTTACATAACCGTCAGCAATCTCAGAAATTGAGATGCCTTTATATATACTATCTAGCTGCAGCGGCTTAAACGAGCCGCTTCTGCTTTTATTATTCAGAAGCTACGAATACTTTTTTAAATCCATTAATTGCTGCTGCAAATTTGTCGTCATCCGCAAGTTTCTTAGTTGTGCGGATTTCTTCTAATAAGTCAGTCGCATTAGAATCTAACCAAGCATGGAATTCTTCTTCGAAACGAGTGATATCTACTACTGGGATATCATCTAGGAATCCACGTGTTAAAGCGTAAAGAATGATAACTTGTTTCTCTACACGTAATGGTTTGTGTAATCCTTGTTTTAATACCTCAACAGTACGAGCACCACGGTTTAATTTCGCTTGAGTTGCTTTATCAAGGTCAGAACCGAACTGAGCGAACGCTTCTAACTCACGGTAAGATGCAAGGTCAAGACGAAGTGTACCTGATACTTTACTCATTGCTTTAATCTGAGCAGATCCACCTACACGAGATACAGAAGTACCCGCATCGATCGCTGGACGTACGCCAGAGAAGAATAGGTCAGATTGTAAGAAGATTTGTCCATCCGTAATAGAAATTACGTTTGTTGGGATGTATGCTGATACGTCCCCTGCTTGTGTTTCGATGAAAGGTAGTGCAGTTAAAGAACCGCCGCCTTTTGCATCACTTAATTTTGCTGCACGCTCTAATAAGCGAGAATGTAAGTAGAATACATCCCCTGGGTAAGCTTCACGACCTGGAGGACGACGTAATAGTAATGACAGCTCACGGTAAGCCGCTGCTTGTTTTGATAAGTCATCATATACTACTAATACGTGTTTACCATTGTACATGAACTCTTCACCCATTGTTACACCAGCGTAAGGAGCTAGGTATAATAATGGAGCTGGTTGAGAAGCAGATGCAGTTACAACGATTGTGTACTCTAATGCACCGTGCTTACGTAGTGTTTCTACTACGTTACGTACAGTTGATTCTTTTTGTCCAATTGCTACATAGATACAAATCATATCTTCATCTTTTTGGTTAATGATTGTATCAAGTGCAACCGCTGTTTTACCAGTTTGACGGTCACCGATGATTAACTCACGTTGACCACGGCCAATTGGTACAAGAGCATCGATCGCTTTAATACCTGTTTGAAGTGGCTCATGAACAGATTTACGATCCATTACACCTGGTGCTGGACTTTCAATTGGACGAGTGTTTGTTGTATTGATTGGGCCTAAACCATCAACTGGTTGACCTAATGGGTTTACAACACGACCAATTAGTTCTTTTCCTACCGGTACTTGCATGATGCGACCAGTACGACGAACTTCGTCACCTTCACGAATTTCTGTGTAAGGTCCTAAAATGATAATACCTACGTTATTTTCCTCTAAGTTTTGTGCTAGTCCCATAACGCCGTTAGAGAACTCTACAAGTTCACCAGCCATAACGTTATCAAGACCATGAGCACGCGCGATACCGTCACCAACTTGGATAACTGTACCAACATCACTAACTTCGATTTCAGACTGATAGTTCTCGATTTGTTGCTTTATCAGTGCGCTAATTTCTTCAGCTCTGATGCTCATGTGCTTCACCCCTATCTATTCTTCATTAATTCACGCTGAATACGTGCTAATTTTCCTTGTAAACTTCCATCATAAATGCGATTTCCAATACGTACTTTAATGCCGCCTAGTAAATCTTCATCTACAACATTTTTCACGCGAATTGCATCTTTTCCTGTTCTCTTCGCAAATGCTTCTGCAATGTTAAGCTTCTCTTCTTCTGATAGAAGACGAGTAGAATATACAGTTGCGTCCGCTACGTTACGTTCTTCATTAGCAAGAACAACATATTCATCTGCAATTTCAGGTAAGATATCAATGCGTTTGTTATCAATTAAAATATATAACGTATTTAAAATAGATTCAGAAACAGATCCGAATACGTTTGCAAGAAACGTTTTCTTTTGTTCCTTTGAAATGTTCGGTTGCGTTAAAAAGCTATGTAGTTCTCCGTTCTTTACATAAACGTTTTGTACAAGGCGTAATTCCTCTTCAAACATTTCTAATACGTGTTTTTCTTTAGCAATTTTAAAAAGAGCGACAGCATAACGTTTTGCTACAATCCCATTGCTCATCGCGCTTCTCCTACTTCTTTAATATAATCGCGAATTAACTTCACTTGATCTTCTTCTTTTAATTCTTTTTCAATTACTTTAGAAGCAATTTGAACAGATAAAGAAGCAACTTGTTCTTGTAAAGCAGCAATTGCTTGCTCTTTTTCGCGTTGAATTTCTTGTACAGCAGATGCTTTAATTGATTCTGCTTCTTCTTTCGCAGCAGCAACAATAACATCTTTTTGATCTACAGCTTGCTTTTTCGCTCTTTCGATTAACTCTTGTGCTTCAACACGTGATTGTTTTAACATTTCACGTTGTTCTTCTACTAACTTCTTCGCCTCAGCATTACTTCTTTCTGCAGCGTCGATTTCATTAGTAACATGCTCTTCACGTTCTTTCATAATTCCCATTAAAGGACCCCACGCAAATTTGCGTAGCATTACTAATAGAAGTAAGAAAATGAACAATGTATAAGCAATCGTTCCAAATGGAATGGCAGCACCTAATAATAAAGTTGGCACAAGGATTCACTCCCTTCAAAATATCTAAATTGATCATATGAAAAAAAAAGACATACGTTTCATTCATAAAGCAATGGCGAAGAAAGTTCGGAAAAACACTCTTCGCCATCTATGTAAGGGGAGTCTCCCTTATTTGTTCATTACGATGAAAGCAATAACTACACCGATGATTGGAAGTGCCTCAACTAAAGCAACCCCGATGAACATAATTGTTTGAAGTGCGCCTTTTAGTTCTGGTTGACGAGCAACACCTTCGATTGTACGTGATACGATAAGACCGTTACCAATACCTGCACCTAATGCTGATAAACCAATTGCAATTGCAGCTGCGATTACACCTAAACTCATTTAATTTGTCCTCCTTTGTATTATAAAAAAATAAATTTTTTCTTACTTAAATTATATTAATGGTCATGGCTTACTTTATGAGCCATATAAACCATCGTTAACATTACGAAAATAAATGCCTGGATTGAACCAACGAATACACTGAATCCCATCCACGCTAACATAGGTACAAGTGCACCTAATGCGCCAAGGAATGATGCTCCGCCCAACTTAGCAAGTAATCCTAATAAGATCTCACCTGCATAAATGTTACCAAATAAACGAAGACCTAACGTTAATGTGTTAGCAAACTCCTCAATAACCTTTAATGGGAATAAGAATTTCATAGGTTGGAAATAACCTTTTACGTACTCTTTCGTACCCTTCATCTTAATTCCATAATAATGGGTGAGGGTAACTACCATCACGGCTAATGTTAATGTAACTGCTGGATCAGACGTTGGTGATCTCCACCATGCAATATGTTCGCCAGCTTCAGTTGCTGAATACATGAATGGTAAACCAAGGAAGTTCGATACGATGATAAACATGATAAGCGTAACGCCAAGCGTTAAGAAACGTCCACCTGTTTTCCAGTCCATCGTACTATTGATAATCCCTTTCACGAAGTCAAACACCCATTCCATGAAGTTTTGCATTCCTGTTGGGCGAAGAGCTAAGCTGCGAGTTCCGATAACAGCGATTAAGAAAACAATAACTGCTGCTACAGTAACCATCATAACTGACGACAAATCGAACGTTAAACCTAGAAATTCAACTAATCTACCGTGTTCCACTAGTAATTCACCTCTCTTCCCTGCTCTTATACTCTAAATAAAGAAAATCTATGATCATGACAAGGTATCCTGTCAGCAATCCTACACCTAGGCCCCACATCGCGATTAACTCTTGATATTTGGCTGCAAATAAAATTAATAACCCAATCGTGGCGAATCTTGAATATGTACTTACCGCTGTTGCCTTGAACTTCACGTTTTCTCCATTTGTTACGCGATCTAGCAGCTTGTCTGTTCTACGTGCAATGATGCGCAAACTAAGAAAACTGAAAATCGTCCCGATAATCAGTCCAAGAAATACATCCTTGTAAGAGGTAAATCCCCATCCTAGCACTAGAAGCGCAAGCAAGTAGTACATATATTTCTTTTGTCTTTGGACAAGTCCATGTACGTCTATCATCATTGCTCTCCCGAATAGTAATGTCGAATGAGTCGAATCATTGCGTATACCCCTGTTCCTAGTCCGAGTAATAACCCTATAATAAGAAACAACGGAAACGTTCCAACCTTATTATCAATCCACTGCCCACCAAAGATTCCAACAAGAATAGAACCGACTAATTGAGCAAGAATACCTGACATTAAAGCATAAGCTTTTATATGGCTGCGATCGTTTTTTTGCAAGGATTCATCCCTCCAATATGTAACCCTCATTCACGATGTGTTAATAATAACTCATTTTTTTGCATAAATCCTATACAAAACAAAAAGTTTACATTTTCGTCACGGAATAGATGTAATTTTGTCACTGAAAGCCCTACCATCTATCCCCGTTGTTAGCATACAATAGGGTATTAACAGTGTCAACGAGAAATCGTAAAAAATCTAAAAATTTGAGTATTAGGCATTTCCTCCCAAAAATGAAAACGTTCCCCTTCTAAATACTGGTTACATATATGCAATTTCTAACAGTTTTCTCTTTATAATAGAAGGAAATGTTCACAAGTTTGTCACTATTATATTTTCGAGATATAACGCTTTTCTTCCATAATATAGTGTTCCTCAGACGTAAGACTTCTATATTATATGTGAGTTGTATGCAACTTATGTTGTATATACGATGTATATTTATCCTCTCCCCCTCCCCTACTTGCTTACAACAAAAAAGACGAGCTGGGGAATCTCCCCTGCTCGTCAGTTGTCTTACTTCGTTCCGAATAAACGGTCACCAGCATCACCAAGACCTGGTACTACATATCCGTGGTCATTTAATTTCTCATCTAATGCTGCTACATAAATATCAACATCAGGATGTTCTTCTTGTACTACTTTTACCCCTTCTGGAGCTGCAACGATACACATTAATTTAATTTGTTTCGCACCGCGCTTTTTCAGAGAGTTAATTGCTTCAGCCGCAGAACCACCTGTTGCTAGCATCGGATCTAGTACGATAAAGTCACGCTCTTCTACATCCGTTGGAAGTTTCACATAGTATTCTACCGGTTGCAATGTTTTAGGGTCACGGTATAAACCAACGTGTCCTACTTTTGCTGCTGGAATTAATTTCAGAATTCCATCAACCATTCCTAAACCTGCACGTAAAATCGGAATTAAACCAAGTTTTTTACCAGCGATCACTTTTGTTGTCGCTTTGCTTACAGGTGTTTCAATTTCAATGTCCTTAAGTGGAAGGTCGCGAGTAATTTCGAAAGCCATTAAACTTGCTACTTCGTCCACTAATTCACGAAAATCTTTCGTACCTGTATTCTTATCGCGAATATATGTAATCTTATGTTGAATTAACGGGTGATCAAATACATACAGTTTTCCCATGTGAATCTCTCCTTTAGATGATATTCATGCGTTTGCACGCTTTTTTACACTATTTACGATTGTAAAGAAAACGCTACTAATATTCAAGGGCAAATTTGGCAAAATCATGATTTTACGATGAATCTATCTAGTATCTTTACCAATTATGGGAGCTGTATCCTTCATTATATCGCCAAAATTTATTCATCATTTGTATACATACTTTAAAAATAATATATGTCCACAAAAAAGACCGCCAAAACAATTAAGTCTCGGCAGTCTTCTTCAATCTATTATAGATTTGGATACATTGTGAATTTGCTAGTTAACGCTTCTACACGCTTACGTACTTCTTCTAATGCAACTTCATTTTCATGATTTTTTAATGTATAAGCAATAAGTGACGCAATTTCATCCATTTCTTCTAAACCGAAACCACGAGATGTTACAGCTGCTGTACCGATACGTACACCACTTGTTACAAATGGGCTTGCTGTTTCAAATGGAATTGTATTTTTGTTCACTGTAATACCAACTTCATCTAATACGTGCTCTGCTACTTTACCTGTGATTTCTAAGTTACGAACATCAATCAAGATTAAGTGATTGTCTGTTCCGCCAGAAACAAGTGTAAGTCCTTCTTTTTGAAGACCTTCAGCTAAGCGGTTCGCATTGTTAATGATATTTTGTGCATATGTTTTGAAATCATCTTGAAGTGCTTCACCAAATGCAACAGCTTTTGCAGCGATTACGTGCATAAGTGGACCACCTTGAATACCAGGGAAGATTGATTTATCAATTTGTTTTGCAAATTGCTCTTCACATAAAATCATACCACCACGCGGACCACGTAACGTTTTATGTGTTGTCGTTGTAACGAAATGTGCATGTGGTACTGGATTTGGGTGTAAACCAGCAGCTACTAAACCAGCGATATGTGCCATATCAACCATTAAATAAGCGCCCACTTCATCTGCAATCTCACGGAATCGCTTGAAATCGATAACACGAGGGTATGCACTTGCACCTGCAACGATTAATTTTGGTTTATGTTCTTTCGCTTTTGCTAATACATCATCGTAATTAATACGGTGAGAGTCAGCATCCACGCCATATTCTACGAAATTATATTGTACTCCACTGAAGTTAACAGGGCTTCCGTGTGTTAAGTGACCACCATGAGATAAGTTCATACCAAGTACTGTATCGCCTTGCTCTAAAATCGTAAAGTATACTGCCATGTTCGCTTGTGCACCAGAGTGTGGTTGAACATTTACGTGCTCTGCGCCGAAAATTTCTTTCACGCGATCACGTGCGATATCTTCTACTACGTCTACGTGTTCACAGCCACCATAGTAACGTTTTCCAGGATATCCTTCAGCATACTTATTCGTTAAAACAGAACCTTGTGCCTCCATTACTGCTTCACTTACGAAGTTTTCCGAAGCAATTAACTCAATCTTTGAACGCTGTCTTCCTAGTTCTGCCTCAATTGCAGCAAATACCTTTTCATCTTGACGTTTTAAATGATCCACCAAAATCCCCCTTTTCTGAACGAATTACATCGATTCCCAACAGTTTTTTCTTATTTATTCAGAAAAAACGAAAATTCAGGTTGTAATTCTTTCGAACCTTCATGTTTTCAACTACATTCTAACATGACTTTCTATATCATAAAAGAAAAAAAAGACCGAAAATCGGTCTTTTCTTTCTTCTATTATAAAGTCAGACAACATACCTTTTATCTTATGATAAACAGTTACTATATGACTTCCTAATTTCTCATATTTAACGGCAAGTGGTAGTCTCTTCCACTGCCGCATAGACAGCACGCGCTCCACCAATTAGTTTTCCACGTGTTTTGGCCATCGTTACATGCGCACTTCCAATTGCCTTCACACTTGTACGAACCGGAACAGCTACATGCTTTAAATGCATACCGATAAATGTATCACCAATATCCATTCCTGCATCAGCTTTAATAAACTCAACTACTACCGGATCTTTCAAATTGTGATACGCGTATGTCCCCAATGCACCACCTGCTGATCTAACAGGCGTAACTGTTACAATTTCAAATTGATATTTTATCGCTACTTCTCTCTCAACTACTAAAGCACGGTTTAAATGCTCACAACATTGAAACGCTAATTCAATACCTGTTTGCTCTTGAAATTGTTTTAACTCAGAGAAAATCGCCTCTGCTACTTCCATCGTTCCTGATGTTCCAATTCTTTCGCCTAGCACTTCGCTCGTGCTACAACCCACTACAAAAATTTGACCGCTTTGTAATGAAGCTTGTTCTTGGAAATCAGAAAGCGACATTTGTAGCTGTTCTCTTACCTTTACGATTTCTGTCATTACGCCTCTTCCTTTCACAGGTTGGTTCACCAAATTATATTTCACACTACTGATAGTTAGAATCTATTACTTTGTTTCGTATGTTTTAATTTTTCCTACGCGGTTTTCGTGACGACCACCTTCATAGTCAGTTGTTAACCAGATTTTCGCGATATCACGCGCTAGACCAGCACCAATTACACGCTCGCCCATCGCTAGCATGTTAGTGTCATTATGCTCTCTCGTTGCTTTCGCGCTGAAAGTATCATGAACTAACGCACAACGGATACCATTTACTTTGTTTGCTGCGATTGACATACCAATGCCTGTCCCACAAACTAAAATACCACGATCCACTTCACCATTCGCTACCATTTCAGCTGCTGGAAACGCAAAGTCAGGGTAATCAACAGAACCAGCTTCACATTCACAACCTAAATCAATATATTCAATATTTAACTCTTCTAATAAACTTACAAGTTCTTTGCGGATATTCATACCGCCGTGATCAGATGCTATTACTACTTTCATTTTTACCCCTCCAAATTTTCAATCAATTATCTTCATTTCACACTCGCTACCTCACATAGGAAGAAGTGATCTCCAATATCGTATTATACACGAAACATCAACCTACTGAATGTTTTTTCAGTAAAGTTTGTACAAGTTTTTCCATCTCATCTAACGTTTCTTTATAAATAGAAAGCGAGCCTCCAAATGGATCTGAAATGTCCTTGCCTATACCTTCAGTTAATCCATATAACGTATTTAATTTCTTTTCAACGCTCGGATAATGCCCAAGTACAATTTGCTTATGGTTTTCTGTCATCGTTACGACAATATCAGCCCAATCAAGCAAAGTTTCATTTACTTGCTGCGCCGCATGATCAATTAAAATTCCTTTTTCAGCTAAAGCTTCCTTCGCATGTACCGATGCATCGCTCCCAGGATAGGCGAAAACACCAGCAGATTGCACTTCAAACTTATCTCCTCCGTGATGACGAAGCAACGCCTCAGCCATTGGACTACGACATGTATTGCCAGTACAAACAAATAACACTCGTTTCATTCAAACCCACCCCTATATTCGATTTCTTACCATTCATCATAACTTACATTAGAATAGAACAAAAGAAATGTGAATATACAAAAGGCGCATTTCTCTTATATTTTTTCTAAGAAAAATGCGCCTTATCCACATATATGTGAAACCCTATTTCCAAGTGCCTAGAGTATTTTAACATACATGCTGAACATGCAACAAAAATAAGGAATCCATTTCATACGAAACGGATTCCTCTTATATTGCAATTATTTCATTGTAACTTTCATTACTTCTGTTGAACCTTTTGTAGCTGCTACGCCTACAGTTGTCTTAATAGACTCAGCTGCATCTGTGTTTGTAATAACAATTGGAGTAATTGTGCTTTTCGCTTTTTCACGGATTAATTCTAAGTCGAATGAGATTAATTTATCTCCAGCTTTTACAGCTTGGCCTTCAGAAACGTGAGCTTCGAAACCTTCGCCTTCCATTTTTACAGTTTCTAATCCAACGTGGATTAAAATTTCTGTACCGTTTTTCGCTTTAATTCCGATAGCATGTTTTGTGTGGAATAATTGTACGATTTCACCATCAACTGGAGATACAACTACACCTTCAGTAGGATCGATTGCAACACCGTCACCCATCATACGACCAGCAAATACTGGATCTGGTACTTCTTCAATATTTTTCACTGCTCCAGTTAATGGAGCTACGATTGTTTCTTCATTTGTTTTTGAACCAAGACCGAATAATTTTTTAAACATAGGATAGTCCTCCTTATAATTTACCTAAAAGTTTATAGGGCAATCCCTAGTAAAGCTCGGGATACATGTAAGACTTCATACTTCGAATATTATACTGTAAAAACGCTTTCGAAATAAATTACGTCATTACTAATAGACTCTTATTGTAGCGCTTCACAAAATTCCAGTCAATTCTGATTGTCTGAATAACAATTAGAAGTTAACTTCTATTTATATTTTCTCTTTTTTTGCCCAACTTGTCTAGAGGTCTTTACTACATTTTATTTTTTGTTGTTAATTTGTAAAATTTAATTCAAACTTTTTTCAAAATCCACTTGACTAAAGTAAGTAACTATTTTATTATTACTTACGTAAGGTAAGTTAATAACTTTTAGGAGGTTTTTAAAAATGATGGATTTCGGTCTACTTATTATTCGTCTTATTATAGGAATTACATTCATGGGTCATGGTGCTCAAAAATTATTTGGTTGGTTCGGCGGTTACGGTTTAAAAGGAACAGGTGGCTGGATGGAGTCAATCGGTTTACGTCCTGGTGTATTTATGGCATTTATGGCTGGCGCAACTGAATTACTAGGTGGTTTCTTATTTGCATCAGGTATTTTCATTGTAGTTGGTTCATTATTTATCATTGGAACAATGTTAATGGCTATCTTCACTGTTCACGGAAAAAATGGTTACTGGGTAACCCAAAACGGATATGAATATAACTTAATGTTAATCGCTGTCGCTGTTGGTGTAGCTTTAATCGGACCTGGGGCATACGTTTTACTTTAATTTTTATCTCAAATTTGAGATTCTTGAAAAAAGAACTTACTTCATTACAATTGAAGTAAGTTCTTTTTATGAAACAAAATATTATTTCCAGCAGGATTTTCTCATCGTTATCTTGTAAACAAACAATAAGTATTCATATTTAGAAAGGGGATTACAAGCATGTTATCCATTAATCCAAATGAACAAACTGAAAAAGATAATTACAAATTACTTACTGGAAGTATCATCCCTCGTCCTGTCGCATTCGTTACTTCTGTAACAAAAGAAGGCGTACTAAACGGAGCACCATATAGTTATTTCAATATTGTCGCTGCTAATCCACCACTTATCTCAGTATCTGTACAACGAAAAGTCGGAGAAAGAAAGGACACTTCCCGAAACGCAATTGAAAAAGGAGAATTTGTCGTACATATTTCTGACGAATCATATGTAGCAGCAATTAACGAAACAGCAGCTAACCTCCCGCCAAATGAAAGTGAAATTGAACTAGCAAAACTAACCCCAATCGAAAGTGAAGTCATCTCTGTTCCAGGTGTAAAAGAAGCAAATATTCGAATGGAATGCGTATTAGAACGTGCAATTCCACTTGGCGGAACGGAAGACTCACCAGCTTGTGATCTACTAATTGGACGCGTCGTTCGTTTCCACGTTGCCGAACATCTATATGAAAAAGGGCGCATTCACGCCGAAGGACTCAAACCAATAAGCCGCCTAGCAGGACACAACTATGCAAAATTAGGAGAACAATTTGAATTGGTTAGGCCAATCTAAAAGCGGAAGCGGCTCGTTCAGAATCGCAGGACACTTCAAGCTCTCGACCTTGAAGCGCTTTTTGCTTCATGCGAGAAAGCGAAATGACCGGAGATTCTAGCCGCTGAAGCTGGATAATATCTAAAAGTGGAAGTGGCCCGTTTAGCTCTGACCAGCTAAGGTTCTCTCGCACAAAAGGTGCTTTTTACCTTTCGTGCGGGAGGTTCTTAGATGCGAAGAGCTGGCCACTGGAACTGGATAATATCTAAAAGCGGAAGCGGCTCGTTCAGAATCGCAGGACACTTCAAGCTCTCGACCTTGAAGCGCTTTTTGCTTCATGCGAGAGAGCGAAATGACCGGAGATTCTAGCCGCTGAAGCTGAATATCATCTAAAAGCGGAAGCGGCTCGCTCAGAATGAGAGGGGGATGGAGCTTCTGACGTAGAGGCGCTTTTTGCCTCGCAGGAAGACGCGAAGCCACCGACCATTCTAGCCGTTGGAGCTGGATATATTTAAAAGCAAGACGGCTAGATTCCTCCCATCACTCAAATATAAAATCCCCTGCTTTTTAGCAGGGGATTTTCTCATTGTAATTCTTCCTTCTTTTCCTCTAAAGTAGGCATTTTCTCTTTTTTCGGCTTCCCTAGCTTAATTACGAAGAAGTATAGGGAAAGCAATGTAATAAGAAAAACAATTAAAAATGGGTACGGAGAGTAAAAGGCACGCGCCGCCTCAGTCTTTCCCGCAACAAATTTCAATGACTCAATATCTAAAAACTCAGCAAACATTTGTACACCGAGCATACTAAACCAAAAAACAAAAAAACTAATAATAATACCAAAAACTTGCTTCAATCTCGTCATTCATCTCATCCTTTCTATATCTGTAATTTTTAGCGCAATAAATATAGTACAAACAAAATATTCACAGAAAGGAACTATCTCACCATTCACGAATTAACTTAATCCAACCTAACATCGAAATTTGCAAAATAATACCCCAAATTATAAGCCTTCTTAGCCATCGAGGATAGAAGGTTAAAAATTTAACATACCATTCCAATAGCTTGTTCATAATTCCCTCCTACATAAAATTATATAGGAAAAAGGATATATAATCCAAACCCAACTAAAATGATACCCCCTACTATCTCACCATATGTACCGAGCATATCTTTCGCATGTCTCCCGATTAATAAACCCATCCACGCTAATAACATGCTAACAAATCCAAAAAGTAAAATCGTAATAATTGTTTGTGCCCCATAAATACCAAGACTAAGTCCTACTGAGAAACTATCTATACTGACGCCAAATGCAAATACGAATAAACTAATTCCAATAGGGGCTGTTCTAGTCTCTTCATTTTGTAAAATGCTCGAATATACGATATAAAACCCTAGTCCGATTAATAAAATAGCACCCGCAAAATGTGCGATATCTCCATACTTCTCTGATAAAAAACGACCTAGTACCATTCCTATAAACGGCATAATAATATGAAATATCCCTATCGTCATACCAATATACAGGATTTGTCTTAACTTTAGGGGTATCATCCCCATACCAAGACTCACCGAGAACGCATCCATCCCTAAGGCGAATGCCATAATTATTAAAGGTATTAGCTGTTCAAACGTCATTCATGCCCCTCCTTGGACGTGCTACTTCACAATATGCTTATCCAAGGAGAAATATTCTGTTTGCTAATCTTACCTTATCATTCAATAATAATATGATGTCCTGCCGCTTTTGTTAAACGATTCATAATTGCATTTCCTATTCCTTCATTAGGGAATGACTCACTAAAAATAACATCCACTTCACTTGCATCAAATGTTCTAAGTACATCATATAATTTAGTCGCAACACTAGCTAAGTCACTTCTAACACCACAAGATAATATAACATCTGCACTATATACATGCTGATACTCTTCTGTCGTTAATACGCCTACTTTAAATCCTTCTTCCTTTTTCTCATCCACAAGATGCTGAATAAACTCACGTGAGCCCTCAACAATACTAAGTGGTGCTTTCGGGGCATAATGTGTGTATTTCATTCCAGGCGATTTCGGTTTTTCCTTCTCATCCTTTAAAGCTGGATCTAAAGAAACAGTACCTATCACCGCTTCTAATTGTTCTTTCGTAATCCCACCTGGACGTAATATTGTTGGAATCGCGCTTGTACAATCAATTACAGTTGATTCAACGCCTACTCCAGTTGCACCACCATCAACAATACCTGCAATCTTCCCATTCAAATCTTCATATACGTGAGAAGCTAATGTTGGACTTGGACGCCCTGAACGATTCGCACTTGGTGCTGCAACAGGTACATTCGCCTCTTCAATAAGAGCAAGTGCAATTGGATGATCAGGCATTCTTACTCCAACCGTATTAAGTCCTGCTGTCACCTTCTCTGAAATCCCTTCTTTTCTCGGCAAAATAATTGTTAATGGTCCTGGCCAAAAATGCGCCATTAACTTCTCTGCAACTGGTGGAATTTCTTTCACAATCCCATCTAACTGAGATTTTGTACCTATGTGGACAATGAGTGGATTATCACTCGGTCTTCCTTTCGCTTCGAAAATTTTCGCGATTGCTTCATCATCCATCGCGTTTGCCCCTAACCCATATACTGTTTCCGTAGGGAAAGCCACCGCCTCATTTTCTCTTAATAATTTTGCTGCTTCTTGTAACTGTGGATAATATTTTTTTCTTTCCACAACATTATCCACAACCCACATGTTTGTATGCATTTTTTTCCACGTCCTTTTCTACCCTTAAATACTTGTCTATTTTTAGTTTACTATGAGATTTATCCAAAAGACAAACAAGGTTTATCCACAAAATGTGGATAAACCTAATTAATCCGTGGATAACTTTGTGAATAGCTGACAATTTAGTATTATTGCATTCTGCTCTTTTATATTTTTACAAAAATGTTCTAGCTGTTGAATTCCCTCTGGAACCTCATCCTTTTCTATAGTAAAAAAGTCAAAAAACTGAAAGATCGGTACAGATTGTGGATGATTTGTTAGTAAGTACAATTGTTGAACACTTTTTTCTTTCATATACTGCAAAAACATTTCAAAAAAATATAAGAAAGTCTGTTTATCCACATGAGGTGTGAATAAACAAGAACGAATAAGCACATCTTCCCCACTTTGTTCATAACCAATTACAGCTCGTATTTCTTCCGCTTCTTCCAAAATCATAAATTGTGCGTACAACTCATTTATTTTATCATCTTTTTTATTAGCTTGTCCGAAAAAAGAATGTAATCTTTCCACATCTGCTTTCGTAGCAAAATACACTTTCTTCATAATAAATCCCTCCTCATTTTTATATATGAAGAGGGATTTATTAATAGTACTATTTAGAGAATAAAGATGTAAAAGCCTCTACAATAAACAATTTAACTTCTGGCTTTTCTTCTTCCTCTTCTACTTTTACATACTCATTTTGTTTTTCTTGTTTTTTCTCCACAGGTTTCTCCACTTTTTCCACAGTTTTTATTTCTTCTTTACTTACAGGCTGCTCTTCGACTTTTGTTTCATTTTTTACTACTTTCTTTTCAGAAGCTGTTACTTTTTTTACTACTTCCTGCTTTACAGCTTTCGTTTCTTTTACCTTATCTACTTTCTTCTCTTCTTTATCTATTACTTCCTCATCTAGTTGTTTCACCTGCTCCTCTTCAGGAGATTCCGCCTTCACAACGTGCTCTTCTTTTCTTACAGCTGTCCCGCTCGAAAAATCTAAGAAACACATTGGTGGAAATAATACACACCACCAGTTCGCCCCTTCACCTTCTCCAATTGTGATTAATACTGCTTCATATTCTCCTGCTGGATAAATAAAATTCCCATATACCTTTGTAGGAAACTTTACATTCTTACTAAATTTCACTTGAAATGAATCTTTACTTCCTTCTCTTTTTAACGTATTTTCCACCGTTTCCTCGATTTCTGGAATATGACTTTGAATTACTTTGCGTGCCTCTTCAAATGAAGTTAAATCCGCTACCCATCCATCAATTTGTGCTTTTACTTCATCACGCACTTTACGCTTTAATGCCTGGTCTTTATCTGAATCACTATTTGCTAAAATTCTTAATCGAACGGCCTCTTTCGGAATAACTGAAGGCCCTTTCGCATCAGCTTTCATATATCCAAACTGCACAAGTAACTGTGCACCAATTAATAGTATAAGAAGATAAGCAATAACTTGTTTTTTCATTTCCTCCACCGTCCCTTCTACAAACAGTGTGGACAGACTTTCATCTTTCTAAACTATTAAATTCAAAATCTATATGAATTTTTCCACAAAAAAATAGAGTAAGGTGTGAACCTTACTCCATCTCTGCAAATACCATACGATCTTTTCCGTTAATATCGAAAACAACCTCAACATGAGCATGTGGAAAAGCTTGTTGTAACAATCTTTTTACATCCTCACCTTGTCCTACTCCAATTTCAAACGCCACAATCGCTTTCTTCTGCAACACATTCGGCAATTCTTCCATAAAACGGCGATAGAAATCTAATCCATCTTCACCACCAACAAGTGCTCTCTTCGGCTCATGCTCTTTCACAACAGGAGAAAGACCACGCCAATCCTCTTCCGGTATATATGGAGGATTTGAAACAACAACATCTAGCTTTTGACCCGTTTTATGAAATGGTGACAATAAATCACCGTGATAGAACGTTACTTCTGCACCTAAAGCTTTTGCATTTTCTTTTGCAACTTCAATCGACTCTTGTGCAATATCTACTGTATAAACATGAAGATTTTCATTTTCTAAAGCAAGCGTAATAGAAATCGCTCCACTACCTGTACCTATATCTGCTACATGTAGTTTCTCATCACCAAAATGGCGCTCGATTCTTTCTAATACTCCCACTATAAGCTCTTCTGTTTCCGGTCTTGGTATTAATACTTCTTCATTCACAAAGAAAGACCGTCCATAAAACATTTCATAACCAATCATATATTGAATAGGAATACCTTCTACATGCTTGTGGATAAACTCCGTAAAGCTTTTCTCTTGATCCTCAGTTATTTCTTCACGCATATTCATAAGTAATCCTGTTCTGTTCACCTTTAATACATGACAAAGGACAATTTCTCCCGCATTTTCATCTCGTCCATTTTCCTGTAAAAAAGAAGAAGCCCATTTCAGGGCTTCATAGACACGCATTACTCAGCTGCCTCCATCTTTTGAGCCTGATCTTCCATCACTAAGGCATTGATGAAATCATCTAACTTACCTTGTAAGATTTGATCTAGCTTTTGAATCGTTAAACCGATTCGATGGTCTGTAACACGGTTTTGCGGGAAGTTATACGTACGAATACGCTCTGAACGATCTCCCGTACCAACAGCTTGTTTACGGTTTTGATCATACTCAGCTTGCGCTTCTTGTCTAAACTTATCATAAACACGTGCGCGTAATACTTTCATCGCTTTTTCTTTATTCTTGATCTGTGATTTCTCATCCTGACAAGATACAACTACACCAGTCGGTAAATGCGTTAAACGCACCGCTGACATCGTTGTATTAACGCTCTGTCCACCAGGTCCACTAGAAGCGAATGTATCAACACGAACATCTTTCTCATGAATATCAATTTCTACTTCTTCTGCCTCTGGTAATACAGCTACAGTTGCTGTAGATGTATGAATACGTCCACCAGATTCCGTTTCAGGAACACGTTGTACACGGTGAGCACCATTCTCGAATTTCAGCTTCGCGAAAGCACCTTTACCATTAATCATAAAGATAATCTCTTTATATCCACCTAACTCTGTATAGCTAGCCTCAATAATCTCCGTTTTCCAGCCCTGTACCTCAGCGTAACGGCTATACATACGGTATAAGTCACCAGCAAATAAAGCTGCCTCATCTCCACCAGCAGCTCCACGAACCTCAACGATAACGTTCTTATCATCATTAGGGTCTTTTGGAACAAGTAAAATTTTCAGACGCTCTGATAATGTTTTATCTTGTGATTCTAACTCAGAAACTTCTTCTTTTACCATTTCACGCATTTCTGCGTCTAACTTATCTTCTAACATTGCTTTCGCATCTTTTAATTGCTCACGAACATCCTTATACTCACGATACACCTCTACCGTTTCCTGTATATCAGACTGTTCCTTTGAATATTCACGAAGCTTATTTGAATCACTAATAATCGCTGGATCACTTAACAATTCATTTAACTTCTCATAACGATTTTCTACAGCTTGCAAACGATCTAACACATCATTCACCTCTACATCCTAGTATCTAATACAAATAGTATATGGTACTTACTCAAAAAAACGCAAATTATATTTAAAAGTGGCGGTGGCTCTTTCAGCTCTGACCAGCTAAGGTTCTTTCGACCTAAAGGTGCTTTTTACCTTTCGGGCGGAAGGTTCTTAGATGCGAAGAGCTAGCCACCAGAACTAGATATATTTAAAAGCGTAAGCGGCTCACACCGCTCATTCTCTCTATTTTGAAAAAAACCCGCCTTGCGCAGCGAGTTTTACTTATCTTTGTTTGCAGGTACTGCATGACAATGACGACAACGCGGTTCATACGATTCTGAAGCTCCAACTAAAATAATTGGATCATCAAATGCCGCTGGTTCTCCATCAATTAATCGTTGTGTACGACTTGCTGGAGATCCACATACAGAACATACTGCTTGTAGTTTTGTCACATGTTCAGCAATCGCCATCAGCTGAGGAACTTGTCCAAATGGTAGACCACGGAAATCTTGGTCTAAACCAGCTACAATGACACGATAGCCACGATTTGCCAATACTTGCACCACTTCCACAATGTCCCCATCAAAAAATTGCACCTCATCGATTGCAATAACATCCAGCTCTTCTGTAATATGTTCAAATATATCCTTTGAAGCTGAAACAGGAACTGCTTTTACCTTTAATCCGTTATGTGATACTACATCTTCTTCACTATATCGATTATCAATACATGGTTTAAATACAATTGCATGTTGTTTTGCAAATTGCGTACGGCGCACACGGCGGATTAGCTCTTCTGACTTGCCAGAAAACATACTACCGCAAATCACTTCAATCCAGCCATTTTGATTTATTAAGTACATGAAGCTCTCCTTTCATCTACTTTTCAGTTAAAAGTAGGGTAAAGGTATAATATTTTCGCAAAAAAAACAGACAAGCGAATACATACACTTGCCTGTTTTATGTTTTTATTACTTAAGACCGTATTTCTTATTGAAGCGGTCAACGCGTCCGTCTGCAGTAGCAAACTTCTGACGTCCAGTGTAGAATGGGTGAGAATCAGAACTGATCTCAACTTTTAGTAATGGATAAGTGTTACCATCTTCCCACTCAACAGTTTCGTTAGATCCTTTAGTAGATCCGCTTAAGAATTTGAAGCCTGTGTTTGTGTCCATGAATACAACTTTCTTGTAATCTGGGTGAATTCCTGCTTTCATTCTTTTCATCTCCTTCCGCCCTGAATCATTTTCGAAACAGAGTTTTTCATCTTCAGCTGCATACACAACTATATTGATGAAACACATATGATGAAATTATAACAAGGCTAACTTCATTTTGCAACTACCTGTTTTTGTCTTTTTAATTTTAAAAGCGCAAGCGGCTCGTTCAGAATGGGAGGGGGATGGAGCTTCTGACGTAGAGGCGCTTTTTGCCTCGTAGGAAGACGCGAAGCCACCGACCATTCTAGCCGCTGGAGCTGGATATTAAATTTAAAGTGGAGGTGGCTCGCTCAGCTCTGACCAGTTAAGGTTCTTTCGCCCTAAAGGTGCTTTTTACCTTTCGGGCGGAAGGTTCTTAGATGCGAAGAGCTAGCCACCGGAACTGGATATCATTTAAAAGCAGAAGCGGCTCGTTCAAAATCGCAGGGCATTGGAACTCTCGACCTTGAAGCGCTTTTTGCTTCGAGCGAGAGAGTGAAATGACCGGAGATTTTAGCCGCTGGAGCTCGATATCACCTTAAAGCGCACGCGGCTCGTTCAGAATGGGAGGGGGGATGGAGCTTCTGACGTAGAGGTGCTTTTTACCTCGTAGGAAGACGCGAAGCCACCGACCATTCTAGCCGCTGGAGCTGGATATTATCTTAAAGTGGAGACGGCTCGTTTAGCTCTGACTGGCTAAGGTTCTCTCACTTATCTCTCTCTTTAATATCACCTAAACAGCATAAAAAACTCGCTTACTATAAAATAAGCGAGTCCTGATTTTTCCCTTTACTTAGTTGTTACATACCTTTTTGAGTCTGCAACAATGTTTTGTAAAAACTCTTCATTTGTCTTAGTTTGACGAAGCTTACGTAAGAAACTTTCAACGAAGTCTGGTGTATCACGCATTGTTTTACGAATGCCCCATAACTTGTCTAAATGTTCTTTTGGAATTAATAGATCTTCTTTACGTGTACCAGAACGGCGAATATCGATCGCCGGGAAGATACGACGTTCAGCTAATGAACGATCTAAGTGAAGTTCCATATTTCCAGTTCCTTTAAATTCCTCGTAAATAACATCGTCCATACGGGATCCTGTATCAACAAGGGCTGTTGCTAAAATTGTTAAGCTACCGCCTTCTTCAATATTACGCGCAGCTCCAAAGAAACGCTTCGGTCTATGGAAGGCGGCTGGATCGATACCACCTGATAATGTTCTACCACTTGGTGGAATAACGAGGTTGTAAGCTCGAGCTAAACGGGTAATACTATCCATTAAAATGATAACATCTTTCTTGTGCTCTACAAGACGCATCGCACGTTCTAACACAAGCTCAGCTACTTTAATATGATTTTCTGGTACTTCATCAAAAGTAGAACTTACAACATCTCCTTTAACAGAACGTTCAATGTCTGTTACTTCCTCTGGACGCTCATCAATTAAAAGTACAATTAATTCTGCTTCCGGATGATTTGTTGTAACACTATGCGCGATTTCTTTTAATAGACTTGTTTTACCAGCCTTTGGAGGCGCAACAATTAAACCACGTTGTCCAAATCCAACTGGTGCGATTAAATCCATGATGCGTGTCGGTAACTTTTTCGGTTCCGTTTCCAATTTCATTTGGCGATCTGGGTATAATGGTGTTAATGCAGGGAAATGCACACGCTCTTTTGCTGAATCTGGATCATCTCCGTTTACAGCTTCAACTTGTAATAACCCAAAATAGCGTTCATTTTCTTTCGGAGGTCGTACTTTACCAGAAACCTTGTCTCCATTACGTAAATCGAAACGACGAATTTGCGAAGCTGAGATATAAATATCTTCTGAGCTTGGAGAATAGTTGATAGGACGTAGGAATCCAAATCCTTCTGATTGAATAATTTCTAATACGCCTTCCATGAAAAAGAAACCTTCTTTTTCTGCTCGAGCTTTCAAAATGGAAAAAATTAACTCTTTTTTCGTTAACTTGCTATAATACGAAATCTTAAATTCTTTCGCAAGCTCGTATAACTCTTTTAATTTCATGTTTTCTAATGCTGCAATTGACAAATTCATTCAGACACCACACTTTAACGTTATTCTCTTTTTTCATGGGTAAAGGGAAAAAATACGGAAGGCAAATAATTAATAATGAAAGGCAATAAGTTCAAGTAGGGTAATATTCACTATTGTAACCCTTTTATCTAGTTTTAATCAATACGTTGGAACACAAATACAAGAAGCGAAGACAAGAAAATTTGTCTTCGCTTCTTATTTAATTTAGTTCCAGCTCCGATAGTTAGAAAAGTCGACCATTTTAACCTTTCTGAGCGAGCCGCTTGCACTTTTTATTTAATCCAGCTTCAGCAGCTAGAATGGTCGGTGGCTTCACTTCTTCCTGCGAGGCAAAAAGCGCCTCTTCGTCAGAAGCTCCATCCCCCTCCCATTCTGAACAAGCTGCTTACGCTTTTTACTTAATCCAGTTCCAGCGGCTAGAATCTCCGGTCATTTCACTCTCTCACTCGAAGCAAAGAGCGCTTCAAGGTCGAGAGCTCCAATGCCCTGCGATTCTGAACGAGCCGCTTGCACTTTTTATTTAATAACTAAGTTCGGTTTTTTATTTAAGCTATGACGACCATCTACGAAGCGAACTGTGCCTGATTTTGCGCGCATAACAAGGGATTGCGTTGTTCCTACGCTACCTTTAAATTGAACACCGCGTAATAGTTCTCCATCTGTTACGCCTGTTGCTGCAAAGATTGCATCGTCACCTTTTACTAAGTCCTCCATACGAAGGATACGATTAATGTCTTCTATGCCCATTTTTTTACAACGTGCTAATTCAGCTTCGTTTTGTGGCAATAGTTTTCCGTGAATTTCTCCACCTAAACATTTTAAAGCAACTGCTGCTAATACACCTTCAGGTGCTCCACCAGATCCAAATAAAATATCTACACCTGTACGATCAAACGCTGTATTAATCGCTCCAGCTACATCTCCATCATTAATCAATTTAATGCGAGCACCAGCTTTACGAATTTCTTCGATAATTTCTTGATGACGTGGACGATTTAAAACTGTCGCTACAACATCTTCAATATCTTTATTTTTCGCTTTCGCAACTGCACGTAAGTTATCAATAATAGGCGCATCAATATCGACCGCCCCAACTGCTTCCGGGCCAACCGCGATTTTATCCATGTACATGTCAGGGGCATGTAACAAATTACCGTGGTCTGCAATTGCAATAACAGCAAGAGCATTCCAGCCACCAGCTGCTACGATGTTTGTCCCTTCTAAAGGATCAACCGCAACGTCTACACGTGGTCCATATCCTGTACCCAATTTCTCTCCGATATATAGCATTGGTGCTTCATCCATCTCACCTTCACCAATTACAACTGTACCTTTCATCGGAATTGTATCAAATACATCACGCATAGCTGATGTTGCTGCACCGTCTGCCTCATCCTTTTTCCCGCGCCCCATCCAACGCGCTGATGATAAAGCTGCAGCCTCTGTTACACGTACTAACTCCATAGATAAACTTCTTTCCACGATAATCCCTCTCCTTTAAGTCTTTATATTTCTGCCGTATTTTGTGAACCGTGTTTTTCTATAAAGTGTACTTCCGCAAGTAGTGATGCTTCGCTCCCCCCTTGCGGAAGTATCACTTATGCGTTCTTCATTTCTTCAATTTCTTGCTTTGTCATTTGTTCTCGCCAAATGTTTGCTCCAAGCCCTTTAAGCTTGTCCACTATATTCTCATAACCTCGATCAATATGCTCAAGTCCTGTTACTTCTGTAATTCCATCTGCCATTAAACCTGCAATAACAAGTGCCGCTCCTGCTCGTAAATCACTCGCCTTCACTTTTGCACCTTGCAGTAACACAGGACCAGTTACAATTGCCGAACGACCCTCTACTTTAATTTGAGCATTCATACGACGTAATTCATCAATGTGTTTGAAACGGGCACCGTAAATTGTATCTGTTACAACTCCCGTCCCGTGCGCCTTTGTTAAAAGCGTCGTAAACGGCTGTTGTAAATCCGTTGGAAAACCTGGATATACAAGCGTTTTGATATCAACTACTTTTAACTTTCTATTACCGTTCACCGTAATTTGATCATCGTTCGTTTCAACTTGAACACCAGCTTCTCTTAGCTTTGCAGTAACTGATTCTAAATGCTGAGGAATAACATTATCAACCGTTACTTCTCCTCCTGATGCAGCTCCTAGAATCATATACGTACCAGCTTCAATACGATCTGGGATGATAGTATGGTGACAACCATGTAAAGAGTCCACACCATCTATTCGGATTACATCTGTACCAGCACCTTTAATACGTGCCCCCATGCTTGTTAACAATGTAGCTACATCAATAATCTCGGGCTCTTTCGCTGCATTTTCAATAACAGTTCTACCTTTTGCTCGTACAGCTGCTAGCATAATATTAATCGTAGCTCCTACACTAACAACATCTAAATAAATACGTGCCCCGCGTAGCTCATCTGCTCTTAAATAGATGGCACCTTGTTCATTCGTAACATGTGCACCTAGCGCTTCAAACCCTTTAATATGCTGATCAATCGGCCTCGGTCCTAAATGACATCCACCCGGAAGCCCAATAACAGCTTTTTTAAAACGGCCAAGCATTGCACCCATTAAATAATAAGAAGCGCGCAATTTTTTCACTTTTCCATTTGGCAAAGGCATTGCAACCATGTTAGAAGGATCGACTACCATCTCCTCCTCCTGTCCATAAGTTACTTTCCCTCCAATTTCCTCTAGTAAGTCTCCTAACATTTTCACGTCCGAAATATTAGGGACACCACCAATAGTTACTGGAGTATCTGCTAAAATTGTCGCTGGAATTAATGCAACGGCACTGTTCTTTGCACCACTTACTCGAATTGTTCCATTTAAAGCTCTTCCGCCTTCAATTAGCAATTTTTCCATATTGAGCTCCCTTCTTGTGAATGTATTTACTTTCTATCTTTTTATAGAAAGCTCCCCTTAAGAATCTCAATTACTCTTTCCATCCCAAAACTCAATAAATAGGAAACCATTATCTTCATTTCTCCTGTAGCACGAATAGATAAAGATCAACTATTCATCGAATTCACTTTATCAATTTAGATACGTTATCACATTTATTAATAGGACTATGCACATTATTTTCTATTTAAAAACAAAAATGATAAAATCTTTAGACTTGTTCACGCTTTCATTATACAACGAAAGGAAACCGTCTAAAAGACTAGACGGTTTCCAAAACGGAATTTTATTCTTACGCTTTACCGTTAGAACCGAATTCGCGAATTTTACCAATAACAGTTGCTTTGATAGCGTCGCGGCCAGGTCCGATAAATTTACGAGGATCGTAAACTTCTTGGTCTTTGTTTAATACTTCACGAACAGCTTTTGTAAACTCGATTTGGTTCTCAGTGTTTACGTTGATTTTTGAAGTACCTAAAGAGATAGCTTTTTCGATATCAGCAGTTGGGATACCAGTACCACCATGTAATACTAAAGGTACGCCAGTGAAGTCACGAACTTGTTCCATTTCAGCGAATCCTAAGTTAGGCTCACCTTTGTAAGGACCGTGTACAGAACCTAAAGCTGGAGCTAGGCAATCGATACCTGTTGCTTCAACAAGGTGCTTACACTCTGCTGGGTCAGCGTAAATTACGCCTTCAGCGATTACGTCGTCTTCTTGTCCGCCAACTGTTCCAAGCTCAGCTTCAACAGATACGTTACGAGCGTGTGCGTATTCTACTACTTGTTTAGTAGTTTCAACGTTTTCTTCGAATGGGTGGTGAGAAGCGTCGATCATTACAGATGTGAAACCTGCATCGATTGCTTCTTTACATTTTTCGAAGCTTGAACCATGATCAAGGTGAATCGCTACAGGAACAGTGATGTTCATTTCTTCGATTAAAGCTTTAACCATAGCTACAACTGTTTTGAAACCAGTCATATGACGAGCTGCACCCTCAGATACACCTAGGATTACAGGAGATTTTTCTTCTTCCGCAGCAGCTAAGATAGCTTGAGTCCACTCTAAGTTGTTCATGTTGAATTGACCAACTGCGTATTTTCCTTCTAGTGCTTTGTTTAGCATTTCTTTCATAGAAACTAAAGGCATGGTGAATCCTCCTAAAAAACGTTTTTTGTATCCGATAAGTTCTTATCGCTGGTAGTATGACCAGAATAAGGTAAAATATGTATATATACATACCGGACTTTTTTCTACACTCAATAGGATAACAACTTGTACTCAAAAACTCAACCGTATTCACCTGCACAATAGTCCATGTAAACGCTTTTTTCCATATTTTTTATAAAAAATTCATTTTTACGCCTCTACAGCGAGCTCATTTCTCACAGCTTGACGAATTTCATCAATATCAAATGGTTTAGCAAAATGCATTAAAGCACCTAAATCTTTTGCTTCTTGGATCATATCAAGCTCTCCATAAGCAGTCATTAAAATTACTTTAATACTCTCATCAATTTCTTTTACATGCTTTAAAATCTCTATACCATCCATGCCTGGAATTTTCATATCTAACACTACTAAATCTGGATTATCTTTTTTCACGATATCTAAAGCTTGAAATCCATTTGCTGCTTGGAATGTCTGATAACCTTCTTTTTGGAACACTTCATGTAATAACACACGAATCCCATATTGATCATCAACGATTAAAATTTTACCTTCCATAATTCCCAACCTTTCTGTGTAAGTACAAGATTTAAAGCTTCTTATATCTTAACGATTTATTTTCGCTATTCTTTGGCAAATTCCTTCCTATTCTTTCTTATTTTACCGTTTCCTATTTTGTTATGCTACCCTACGATTTCACCTTTCTAAAAAAATAAACTATAATGAAAGCCGGCAAACACGTACGAAGGGAGTAACATTATGTTAAAAATTTTTTCAACTCAATTAAGTGGTTATTTCTCCAGAGTTTCTCAAAAAGAAGAAATGAATATAGAAGATAGCGCTCGTTTACTTGCTCAAGCACTAGTTGGCGATGGTTTCATTTATTTACATGGTACAAATGAAATGGAGGGCGTTGTTGCCGAGGCACTATTCGGTGCTGAACCAATGAAGCAAGCAAAACGCTTATTTGAAAATGGTAAAGAAGCAGAAGTAACCTCTGCGGATCGTGTACTTCTTATTAGCCGTTTTTCAACAGATGAAGCGGTTGTAGAAATTGCAAAAAAACTACAAGAAGAGGGACACTCTATTGTCGGCATTTCTGCTCTTCAAGAAGGTACGGAATCACTCGAACGATATACAGACGTACATATTGATACAAAACTGTTAAAAGGTCTTATTCCAGATGATGAAGGTAATCGCTACGGATTCCCAAGTTTAATAGTAGCTTTATTTGCTTATCACGGAATCAAATTCACAATCGATGAAATGTTAAATGAATATTAAAAAAAGCGCCTTATTTCAGGCGCTTTTTTTATTACTTGCTCTCTTTATTCGTAATAGAAGCTCTTACGAAGTCATGGAACAATGGTTGTGGACGGTTTGGACGAGAAACAAGTTCTGGGTGGAACTGTGCTGCCACGAACCAAGGATGGTCTTTTAATTCAATGATTTCAACTAGACGGCCGTCTGGGCTTGTACCAGAGAATACAAATCCTTCTTTTTCCATATCCGGACGGAACTGGTTGTTGAACTCATAACGATGACGATGACGCTCATATACAACCGGCTCATTATAAGCATTGTAAGCATTGGTTTCTTCAGCAAGCTTACATGGGTATAGACCAAGACGAAGTGTACCACCTAGGTCCTCTACATCTTTTTGTTCTGGTAATAAGTCGATGATTGCATATGGTGTGTCAGGGTTGATTTCAGAAGAGTTAGCACCTTCTAAACCTAATACATTACGTGCGAATTCGATTGATGCAAGTTGCATACCTAAGCAAATTCCTAAGAATGGAACTTTGTTTTCACGAGCATATTGAATCGCAACGATTTTACCTTCTACACCACGATCGCCGAAGCCACCTGGTACAAGGATACCATCTGTATCGCCAACTAATTCTTTTACGTTTTCTGCTGTTACGTGCTCAGCATTTACCCATTTTACTTCTACATCTGTGTCGAATGAGTAACCAGCATGACGAAGTGCTTCTACAACAGAAATATAAGCATCTTGAAGTTCTACATATTTACCAACAAGAGCGATTTTTGTTTTCTTAGAAAGATTACGCACTTTGTTAACTAGCGCAGTCCACTCTGTCATATCTGCAGCTGGATTGTCTAATTTTAAGTGGTCACAAACGATTTGGTCCATGTTTTGTTCTTGAAGAGATAATGGAACCGCATATAAAGTATCTGCATCGCGAGCTTCGATAACTGCTTTTGTATCAATGTCACAGAATAATGCAAGCTTGTCTTTCATATCTTGAGAAACAGGCATTTCTGTACGAACAACGATAATGTTTGGCTGAATACCTAAGCTACGAAGTTCTTTAACACTATGTTGTGTTGGTTTTGTCTTCATTTCACCCGCTGCTTTTAAGTACGGGATTAACGTACAGTGAATGTACATTACATTGTCACGACCGATGTCGCTCTTAATTTGACGGATTGCTTCTAAGAATGGTAGAGACTCGATATCACCAACTGTTCCACCGATTTCTGTAATAACAACATCCGCATTTGTTTCACGGCCAGAACGATATACGCGCTCTTTAATTTCGTTAGTAATGTGAGGAATAACTTGAACTGTTCCTCCTAAATATTCACCGCGACGCTCTTTTTGAAGAACTGAAGAGTAAATTTTACCTGTTGTTACGTTGCTGTATTTGTTTAAGTTAATGTCGATGAAACGCTCATAGTGACCAAGGTCTAAGTCAGTTTCTGCGCCATCATCTGTTACGAATACCTCACCGTGTTGATATGGGCTCATAGTCCCTGGGTCTACGTTAATGTATGGATCAAACTTTTGAATCGTTACGTTTAAACCACGATTTTTTAAAAGTCTTCCAAGAGATGCTGCTGTAATACCTTTTCCTAAAGACGATACTACACCGCCTGTTACAAAAATATACTTAGTCATGAAAAAGCTCCCTTCTATTTTGCTGTTATATAATCACCGTTGCAAAGCGCAACGTATGTAGATAACACTGTATCCATCTTATTGTTAGACTCTTTTTATTTTCTAAACAAAAAACAAAAAAGAAAATTGCTCCCCTCATCACAAAAAGTAATAAGTAGGGAGCAATTTTCTTTTATATTTACACTTTAAAAGTATTATCGTCCTTTTTTAAAGAGCCCAAAAATGATTCTACATGGACGATAATGAAAAGTCAAGAACTACAGTTCTTCCTCTTCTTCTTCTTCAGTTTCATCATACTCAAGTTCTTCTTCAGCGAAGTCGTCGTCATCTTCGTCTAAATCATCAAGATCGTCGTCATCTCCGTCTTCTTCTTCAAGAACTTTGTCCAAATCTTCTACATCGTCTTCTTCTTCAATTACGTCTGCATCGTCGAAGTCATCTTCGTCTTCTTCAATGTAGTCGTCAAAACCGTCTTCTTCAACTTTACGTTTCTTCTTCGGTTTTGGTTGAGGCAAGATTTCTTCATCAATTTGCTCATATGGGTACCAGCTGCGTAGTCCCCAACGATTTTCTCCTAAATTAATGAAACGTCCATCGATGTTTAAGTCTGTATAAAATTGTGCGATTTTCGCATTAACTTGCTCTTGAGATAGTCCCAGCACTTGAGCGATTTCTTGAACCAACTCGTTGAATGTCGTTGCTTGTTTTTTATCCCCTAAAACGCTATGTACAACTTCAATCATTGAACATTCTTTTAGCTCTTCTGGTGAATATTGCTTAAAATCCACTTATGCGGCACTTCCTTTCATCAAATATAACCTTATATATAACGGCCTGCTTAAAAAAATCCATACTATTCATTATAAACAAAAGTCGCACAAATATGCTACAAAAAAAACGGGAAACTTTTATAGGGTAGTAAAATTATAATTTGTCTGTTCCTTATTTCGGAAGCATATGGGCCCCTTGCAATACATACCTAATTTGCATTTCTGTATATTCTTCGAGCGTATACAGTTTTTGCAGCGCCCAGCGTCTAAATCCCCACATCTGTCCTTGTATAAAAATATTATGCGCAAGAAGCTGTATTTCTTTTTTATTTAATGTAAATGTTCCATTTTCCGTACACTGTTCTAAAATATTCTCGAACATTCCTACCATTTGAAACTCCTTTTCTAATACATACGGAAGTGATTCTTTCGGTAAAAAGCGTACCTCTTGATACATTATCAATACTTCTTCCTGTAATTCGTCCATCACTTTAAAGTAATTCGTTATTGCTATCTTTAAACTTTCTATACTCCCTTTTTCTGTACACACTACTTCCTCTAATCTTTCTTTTACATGTTCATATATACTATCACAAACTAAATATAAAACATCATCTTTGGTACGAATGTACTCATAAAGTGTCCCTATACTAAACCCAGCCGCTTTTGCAATCTCTCTCGTTGTTGTACGCGGAAATCCTTTTTGTTTAAACAGTTGCACCGCACCTTTAATCATTTGTTCACGTCTTAACGCAACTAATTTTTCATCTTTCACCGATGCATGCACATTATGTTTAACCATTCCCTTCACCTCTCTATTATTTTTTGGAAGGAAAAAGCGTAGGAAAATACCTACGCTTTCGTTCCTACTTCGTTAACATACGAGAAATTACAAGCCTCTGAATCTCTTGTGTTCCTTCATATATTTGTGTAATCTTTGCATCTCGCATATAACGCTCTACTGGATAATCTTTCGTATAACCGTAACCACCAAATACTTGCACCGCTTCAGTCGTCACCTTCATCGCTGTATCTCCTGCAAATACTTTTGACATCGCTGATTCTTTTCCATACGGAAGCCCTTCTGATTCAAGCCAAGCCGCTTGATATGTTAAGAGGCGTGCCGCTTCTACATCTGTTGCCATATCCGCAAGTTTAAAGCCAATCCCTTGCTGCGCCGCAATTGGTTTTCCAAATTGATGGCGCTCCCTTGCATATTCTACAGAAGCATCTAAAGCCCCTTGTGCAATACCAACAGCTTGCGCCGCAATACCGTTACGACCTCCATCTAATGTTTGCATCGCAACTTTAAACCCTTGCCCCTCTTCTCCAAGTAGATTCTCTACAGGAATACGGCAATCTTCAAACATAATTTCAGTCGTTGGTGAAGAGCGAATCCCTAGCTTGCTCTCCTTCTTCCCAACTGAAAATCCCGGTGTATCACTTTCTACAATAAATGCACTCGTACCGCGCTGCTTCGATTCAGGATCAGTTAGCGCAAAAACAACATAAATATCAGCAATACCGCCATTTGTAATGAAAATTTTTGATCCATTTAAAATATAATGATCGCCATCTCTCTTTGCGATTGTCTTCATTCCACCAGCATCCGATCCAGATCCTGGCTCCGTTAAGCCATATGCACCAATTTTCTTCCCTTCAGCCATCGGTCGTAAAAACTTTTGCTTTTGCTCTTCCGTCCCAAATTTAAAAATTGGCCATCCCGCAAGTGAAGTATGCGCGGACAGTGTTACACCTGTTGAAGCACAAACGCGAGATAATTCTTCAATAGCGATTACGTACGCTAAGTAATCGCTTCCAATTCCGCCGTACTCTTCAGGCCATGGAATACCAGTTAAACCAAGCTCTGCCATTTGATCAAATAACTCTCGATCAAATCTCTCTTCTTCATCACGCTCAGCTGCTGTTGGTGCCACTTCATTTTTAGCAAAATCTCGAACCATTTTTCTTATCATTTCATGTTCTTCTGATAATTTAAAATGCATCTCCGTCTCCCCCTCGCCCTTTTATAAAGCACGGCTAATAACAAGTTTCTGTATTTCACTTGTTCCTTCATATATTTGCGTGATTTTCGCATCACGGAAAAATCGTTCTACTGGATAGTCTTTCGTATAACCGTAACCACCAAATACTTGTACCGCCTCAATCGCGACTTCAACCGCTGTCTTAGAAGCAAATAATTTCGCAATAGATGCTTCTTTACCGCATGGTAATCCTTGTGCCCTAAGAGATGCCGCTCTATATACGAGTAACCTTGCTGCCTCGACACTTGTTGCCATATCTGCAAGCTTGAAGCCAATTCCTTGCTGCGCCGCAATGGGCTTCCCGAATTGCTCCCTTTCTTTTGCATAATCAATTGCACAGCCAAGCGCCGCTTCAGCAATTCCTAACGCCTGCGCACCGATTCCAATTCGCCCAACATCTAAATTCGCCATCGCCACCTTGAATCCTTGTCCTTCTTCCCCAAGTAAATTCTCAGCTGGCACTTTCATATCTTCAAAAGTAAGTTGTACTGTACGAGAACCGAGAAGTCCCATCTTATGTTCATCTTTTCCAATGATTAAACCAGATGTATCTTTCTCTACTATAAATGCAGAAATACCACTTTTTCCTGCCTCTGGATTTGTAGAAGCGAATACAATGTATGTACTTGCTTCACCACCATTTGTAATAAACACTTTCGATCCATTAATAATATAATGATCACCTTTTTTCACAGCTCTTGATTTCAAACTCCCTGCATCTGATCCTGCATTTGGCTCTGTTAAAGCAAATGCACCTAAATATTCCCCTGTTGCAAGTTTAGAAACATATTTTTTCTTCTGTTCTTCTGTTCCGAAATATAAAATCGGATTCATTCCAACTGACGTATGTACAGCTAAAATTACACCAACTGTTGCACTTACCTTTGAGATTTCCTCAATTGCTAGAATGTAAGAAATAAAGTCCATTTCTGCCCCGCCGTATTTTGCAGGCGCTGGAATACCCATTAATCCAAGCTCACCCATCTTTTGCAAAATCTCTTTCGGGAACACCCCTTGTTCCATACTAGGAACAAAGGGGGCTATTTCCTTCTGTGCAAAATCCCGAACCATTTTCCTCATCATTTGCTGCTCTTCATTAAAACGAAAGTTCATATATTCCGCCTCCATTTGCTATATATCCTTTAAATAATTTGGTAAGACCACTATGTTGTAACAAAGGGGGCATTTATTCGTAAACGTAGAATCCACGACCTGTTTTACGCCCTAACCATCCTGCATTCACATACTTACGTAATAATGGACATGGGCGATATTTACTATCTCCTAATCCTTCATGCAACACTTCCATAATGTATAAACACGTATCTAAACCGATAAAATCAGCGAGTGTCAAAGGCCCCATCGGATGGTTCATACCAAGCTTCATGACTTCATCAATTGCTTCTTTCGTCGCTACACCTTCATATAACGTATAAATTGCTTCGTTAATCATCGGTAGTAAAATGCGGTTTGATACAAAACCTGGGAAATCATTCACTTCAACTGGTACTTTCCCAATTTTTTTCGTAATATCTTCAATTGCTTCATATACCGCATCATCGGTAGCCAAACCACGAATAATCTCAACAAGCTTCATAACTGGAACTGGATTCATAAAGTGCATACCGATTACTTTTTCCGGACGCTTCGTTACCGCTGCAATTTCTGTAATTGGCAGAGATGACGTATTCGTCGCTAAAATTGCGTGTTCTGGAGCAATTTCATCTAGATTCGCAAAGATTTTCTTTTTAATATCCATTTTCTCAACAGCTGCTTCAATAATAAGATCCGCTTCTTTCACACAATCTAAATCAAGCGTTACTGTAAGACGATTTAATGTCGCTTCCTTCTCTTCTTCCTTCATGCGTCCTTTTTCTACTTGGCGGGCTAAGTTTTTCGTAATGATAGCCAATCCTCTATCTAATTGCTCTTGCTTTAAATCTTGTACCTTCACGTCATATCCTGCCATTGCACATACTTGTGCAATTCCTGACCCCATTTGCCCTGCACCAATTACAACAATGTTTTGTACACCCATTTTTTCTTCCCCCTTAATTGTTAATAAATTTTATACCCTCGAACTTTAATTAGTGAACTTCAATCATCACTGCGTCCCCTTGACCGCCACCGCTACAAATCGAAGCAATTCCAATTCCGCCGCCGCGCTGCTTAAGTGCATGGATTAGTGTAACGATAATGCGCGCTCCGCTTGCTCCAATTGGATGTCCCATCGCTACCGCGCCGCCATTTACATTCAATTTTTCCGGATCAATTCCTGCGATTTCTGTACTTGCAATTGCTACCGCTGCAAATGCTTCATTAATCTCGAATAAATCGATGTCTTCAATTTTCTTGCCTGTTTTTTCAAGCAATGCGTTAATTGCATAACCTGGCGTTCTTGGGAAATCTTTAGATTCCACTGCAATTGCTGTATGCGCCAAAATTGTCGCTAATGGCTTTCTTCCTTCTTGCTTCGCTCTGTCTTCGCTCATTAATACAAGTGCGGCACCACCATCATTTATTCCCGGGGCATTACCAGCTGTCACCGTCGCTGTCTTATCAAATACAGGTTTTAACTTTGCTAACTTTTCAATCGTTGTATCTTCACGTGGCGCCTCATCCTTTGCAACGACAATAGGATCGCCTTTTCTTTGCGGAATCGTTACTGGCACGATTTCCTCTTCAAAACGCCCTTCTTTATGCGCTGAAACCGCACGCTGATGGCTACGATATGCCCATTCATCTTGCGCTTCGCGAGAAATTCCATCTTCCTTCGCAACTTCTCCACCATAAACACCCATGTGTGTACCTGAAAATGCGCATGTTAAACCGTCAGCAACGTTTAAATCAACAACTTCGTTGTTACCCATTCTGTATCCCCATCTTGCTCCGCGTAAAATGTAAGGACTGTTACTCATCGACTCCATACCGCCGGCTACAATCAGTGATTGATCGCCAGTACGAATAATCTGATCCGCTAACGTAACCGCACGAAGTCCTGATGCACAAACTTTATTCACTGTTTCCGTCTGCACTTCCCAAGGGATTCCAGCAGCCCTCGCAGCTTGGCGCGATGGAATTTGCCCCTGTCCACCTTGAATAACCGTTCCAAATATAACTTCTTCAACATCACTAGCCGCAACATTTGCTCTTTCCAGCGCTGCTTTAATTGCAATTCCTCCAAGTTCCGTCGCTTTTACATCTTTTAAAGATCCTCCAAATTTTCCAACTGGTGTTCTTGCAGCACTTAAAATAACTGTTTTACTCATGTTTCTTTCCCCCATTTCATTTTTTAACACTGAGCGCTCGCTCGGTATCCCTACGTTGAGAAGAGGTGCAATCATTGCACCTCTTTCTAAAGTTGTATACATTCTTACAAATTACATCGCTTCTTTTTTCTGTCCGATAACAGATCGTTCTAAAATCTCTGTCACATCAAGAGTTTGAACCTTCTCTTCTACCTCTTTCGCTTTCGTTCCATCACTGATCATCGTTAAGCAATATGGACAACCTGTACCGATAATGGATGGCTGTACAGCTAATGCTTGTTCTGTACGAGCAACGTTAATACGTGAACCTGTTGTTTCTTCCATCCACATTAAGCCACCACCTGCGCCACAGCACATTCCCGTTTCACGGTTACGTGCCATTTCTACAAGATTCACTCCAGGAATCGCTTTCAAAATGTCACGTGGCGCTTCATACACTTCGTTGTATCTTCCTAAATAACAGGAATCATGGTACGTAACTGTTTCTTCAATAGCGTGAACAGGCTTTAAGCGCCCTTCTTTCACCCACTGAGCTAACAATTCTGTATGATGATAGACTTCTGCTTGCAAGCCAAAGTCCGGATACTCATTTTTAAATGTGTTATAAGCATGAGGATCAATCGTAACGATTTTCTTCACTCCTGCCTTTTCAAATTCTTCGATATTCTTTGTCGCCATCTCTTGGAATACAAATTCATTTCCAAGGCGGCGTGGTGTATCTCCAGAATTCTTTTCTTTATTACCGAGAATTGCGAATGAAATGCCTGCTTCGTTCATTAACTTCGCAAACGATATCGCAATCTTCTGACTACGATTGTCGTATGATCCCATTGAACCAACCCAGAATAAATACTCGAATTCCTCCCCAGCTTTTGATTTTTCTTTTACAGTTGGAACTGTTACTTCGTCATCACCTTGGCGCCATGTTTCACGCTCTTTACGGTTCAGCCCCCACGGATTTCCTTGACGCTCGATATTTGTCATCGCGCGTTGTGCTTCCGCGTCCATTTTCCCTTCAGTTAAGACGAGATATCGACGTAAATCAATAATTTTATCAACATGCTCATTCATAACTGGGCATTGATCTTCACAGTTACGACACGTTGTACATGCCCAAATCTCTTCTTCTGTAATAACATCTCCGATTAAACTCGGATCGTAAGCGAGCGTTGTAGACGCTGATTCTTGTTGTCCTTTTCCAGCTGCCATCATCGCTAACTGATTTCCTTGTGTATTATTGAAGGCAACTACTGGAACCCACGGTGCTTTTGATGTTACCGCAGCTCCTTTATCAGTTAAATGATCGCGAAGTTTTAAAATTAAGTCCATCGGCGATAACATTTTTCCTGTTCCTGTTGCCGGACACATATTTGTACAACGGCCACACTCTACACAAGCGTATAAGTCAATAAGTTGATTTTGTCTAAAGTCTTCAATTTTACCAACACCAAATGTTTCTTGCGTTTCATCTTCAAAATCAATCTTTTCAAGCTTCCCTGGGTTTGAAAGACGACCGAAGAATACATTAGCTGGTCCTGCAATTAAATGCGCATGTTTTGATTGTGGAACATACACTAAAAACGTTAACAAAATTAGTAAATGCACCCACCAAGAAAAATAGAACACTGAAATGGCTACGGTTTCATTTACCCCGCTAAAAACGTAAGCGATTGCAGAAGCAATTGGTTCACTCCATGAAAGCTCCTCGCCATGCCATATAAGTCCCATACCGTTACCAAGTAGCACAGAAATCATTAAACCACCGATAAAGATAAGAACAAGACCTGATTTGAAGTTACGTTTTAAACGAACAAGCTTTTCTACATAACGTCTATGAAAAGCCCAAAATACTGCAATTAAAATAACAAGTGTGACAATTTCCTGGAAGAATGTAAATGCAGGGTATAGTGGTCCAAGTGGAAGATGTGATCCTGGTGCGAGTCCTTTCCAAACGAAGTCAATTGCTCCAAATTGGACAAGAATAAATCCGTAAAAGAACATAACGTGAATGATGCCGCTTTTCTTATCTTTCAGCAGCTTTTTCTGACCGAAAACATTGACCTTAAGGAGATCCCAACGCTCTTTAAAACGACGGTCAAACTCAATTTTTTTTCCTAATTGTATGTAGGCCATTCTCGTCCGTATAAGATATACAAACAAATATCCTGCATAAGCAATAACAGCAATGGCAGCCAGCCAATTAATAATCAGTAAGCTATTCATTTTTATGCTACCCCTCTCTTTGTAAGCCCTCTTTCTTTTTGAATCTTCAAAAATATATAATTTTCTGAATTATATCCCCTATCCCCATTATATAATGAGTGAGCATTCAGTCAACAGTTTTTTGTTATAGAACAACACATTTTTTCATAAAGCTGTTTATTTCGGTGAAACTATAAAGTGAAACTTTAATCAGTAGGGGCGGTTCTTCCCCCGCTGATTATTAGTTGAACCAATCGGGCTTTTACGGGCAGTTGATTTCCAAACTAACTTCTACTTATTCAACAGTTTTTGAGGTGTGAGGCTTACTGCCCTTTAAAGCGGGATAAAGTGCAACTTTCATCAATGCAACATACTATCCTCTGATGAACTTTATAATAACAACCGTGCTACCCGTATCATTTGTAACACACTGAAGGTGAAAAGAATGCGAAGGAGGGAATTCACTGATGCTCTACTTATCTCTTTTGTTAATATCCGTTGCTCTTTGGATTACAATTGACCTTTCATACGGGAGACTTCTTCATTTAAAACGGGTAAGCTCTCGCACTTTCCCTTTACGTCAAAGTGATTTTCGCCTTTATACATACGGGAAAGATTTATATGACGCTTTATTTACTGACATAAAACAAGCACAGCACCACATTCATATTTTATTCTTCATTGTAAAAACCGATAAAATCAGTCGTGAATTTTTAAAATTGTTGATTGATAAGGCTCAGGAAGGAATTGAAGTACGACTTTTACTTGATCGATTTGGCAGCCATTCTTTATCAAACGAAGCTATTCGCTCCCTGCAAAAACATGGTGTATCTTTTTCATTTTGTCATAAGGTAAAATTTCCTCTTCCTTTCTTTTCTGCCAATCAAAGAAATCATAGAAAAATTACAGTGATTGATGGGAAAACCGGCTATATCGGGGGATTTAATATTGGCGAAGAGTATCTAGGGCATAATGAACACTTAGGATTATGGCGAGACTATCATTTACGTCTTACAGGAGAAGGGGTTCAAGATTTACAAAAGCAATTTTTGCATGATTGGTTTGATGATACGAAACAGAATTTATTGGATGCTTCTCTTTATTTTCCAAAACAACAACCAGGTACCATCCTGCATCAATTTATTCCGACTGATGGTGCTTATTTACAGCATACTTTTTTACATTTAATTAACGGAGCAAAAAAAGAAATCTGTATCGGTACGCCATATTTCATTCCTGGAAAAAAAATTATGAATGCCTTATTAAAAGCAAGAGAAAGAGGGGTTCAAATCACAATTCTTGTTCCAGAAAAAGCTGATCACCCTCTCGTTCGGGAAGCAAAATTCCCGTACTGCCGAAAATTAATACAGGCTGGTTGCAATATTTATGCATTTCAACAAGGGTTTTTTCACGCCAAAATTATTATAGTGGACGATGATATTTGTGATATTGGAACGGCAAACTTTGATATGAGAAGTTTATATATTAATCATGAAATAAACTGCCTGTTATATAATAAACATTTCATTCAAACAGTAAAAAATAAATTTCATGAAGATCTAGAGAATGCATCCGTACTTTCCTATAGCGATGTAAACCCGCCTTCTCTTATCGATAGAGGAAAGGAATGGATTGGAACAATGCTTGCTTTCTTTTTATAGGAAAGACAATGAATAAAAGAGGTGTATCTCATATGATTATACGGTTTGGATATGTCTCACATGCAATGGCACTCTGGGACTGTTCTCCTGCCAAAACAATGACGTTTACAAGCTTTAAGAAACTTAGCAAGCAAGAACGAGAAGACAAACTGTACCATGTTATAAGGCAAAATTTAGAGCACACAATACGTATCCTTCATTACAATATAGCACATGAAATCCCACTATATCGCCTATCGTCTTCCATCGTCCCACTTGCAACACATCCCGAAGTCGAGTTTGACTATATTGGGTTATTCACACCACTTTGGCATAAAATAGGGGCTTTAATTAAAGAACACAATTTACGAATAAGTTTTCATCCAAATCAATTTACGCTATTTACAAGCGACAAGCCACATATTACTACTAACGCTATTACGGATATGACTTACCATTATAAAATATTGGATGCTATAGGCATTGCAGATTCTTCTTACATTAATATTCATGTAGGTGGAGCCTATGGAAATAAAGAAAAGGCAATTGAGCGCTTCCATGAAAACATAAAAAAACTTCCTACACATATAAAAAAACAAATGACTCTTGAAAATGATGATAAAACCTATACAACCGCTGAAACTTTATCAATTTGCCAAAAAGAAAATATTCCATTTGTATTTGATTATCATCATCATATGGCCAACCTTTGCGAGGAACCACTAGAAGAGTTGCTTCCTGCAATTTTTGAAACTTGGTCACATACAAATATCTCTCCTAAAGTTCACATTTCCTCCCCGAGATCGGAAAAAGAATTTAGGGCTCATGCTGAATATATCGATTTAGAGTTTATTAAGCCTTTCTTACACATTGCAAAAAAAAATAATCATAATTTCGATATTATGATTGAAAGTAAACAAAAAGACTTAGCACTATTCCAATTAATAGATGAACTTTCTGCTATAAGAGGAATTAAAAGAATAAGTGGTGCAATGTTACAGTGGTAAATTGTAACTTTGCACCATTTTTTCAAAAAAGTAATTTTTATAGTAAAAAATATTCTATTTTATATGCTATTATTTAAATTAGCATTTTCTCCCCGAGATTCAACTTTATTGAAACGGAGTCATAATATGATTAATCAAAAAAAGTATATACAATCTGTCATAATATACATATTTATATTTGCTCTTTGGATATTCCTTATACCAAGTGAGTCGAATATAAAAGAAATCGGGATTCTTTTCTTATTCTGTTTCGCTGCACTTTTTTCTTGCTATTGCTTATGTAAAGCGATTAGAAAAATGACGCCTGGTGATAAATTATTTTGGATTTTATTATTATGTACTTGTCTATGCGGGTTAGCTATGGAGATAACTTTATTTCTTCCTTCACTTTCTATTCATAAGCAAGTTATATTCTCATATAAAGCATTACCTTTTTTTATCATACAATATGTTTTACTCTTTGTTGGATTTGCTATAAAGTTTATAAAAATTTACTCTATTAAGGGTCTTGCTCAATTTTCATTCGATAGCATATTTATTGTTATTATGAACATTTATTTCACTTTAACTTTTATCTTGGACCTTTCAAGCTTCCGTATGCTAACAAAGGAAACTTGGATTTTAATTGGCTATTTTATTGCACAATCATTAGTAATTTACGCCGTTATTAGTCTATATAGAAGAGAACAATATTCTTCTAGTAGAATCGCATTAATTATCGGTTTCACTATTATACTCGTATACGGTTACATTCATCTGTTTCAATTAAATTTTGGGATGAAAACTTCTCCTGAATTTAATTATTTAATACACACTGCTTCTATTTTATTAATTGGACTTTCTTCCATACTATATATCTTGGATAAACCAATGCAACATGAAACGAAAGCAAAATATTATCGATTCGATTATGTACGTTTTATACTACCTTATTTTAGTATAATTATTACTTTTTCCTTTATTATCATTCAACCTTGGGATGATAAATTTATGTTAATTGGTCTCGTATTATCACTTATTTTGTTATTCTTGCGGCAACTTTACATGTGGAAAGATAATCAAGCACTAATCCTTACATACGAACAGTTGACTACACAACTAGAGGACGAAGTTGAAGAAGGTGCATTTGCATTATCAAAAAGTGAACAACGCTATAAATCTTTATTCGAAGATCATCCCGATGCCGTTTTCTCTTTAAATATGAATGGCATTTTTCAACAATCTAATAAGGCTTGCGAAAGCTTATTTACTGCCTATTATTGCGAAGTGGCAAGCTATTCTCTGGTACACTTCATTGATTCAAAAGACCACGAACTACTAAAGAAGGCTTTACAAATTACAAAGGAAGGTAGGCCACAAACGTTAGAAGTTCGTACAAAAGAACAAGAAGGCTATTATTATTATCTTCATATTACACTTATCCCTACTTTTATAAACAAAGAAGTGGTCGGAATGTTTGGGATAGCGCGTGATATTACCACTTTATACGAAAAACAAAAACAAGTAGAGCATTTAGCCTTTCACGATGCACTTACTGGATTACCAAATCGCCGAAAGTTCGAAAAAGATTTAAAAGCCATTTTAAATACAGCTCAAACTAACGCAAATGATGTCGCCGTCATATTCCTTGATTTAGATCGATTTAAAAAAATTAACGATAGACTTGGTCATGACGTCGGAGATTTATTATTAATTGAAGTAGCAAAAAGATTACGCGGTTGCTTGCGTTCAAAAGATATCGTCGCTCGCCAAGGTGGAGATGAGTTTACAATTCTATTACCAGAAATGTACTCAGAAAAAAGTGCAATTTTTATAGCTGAACAGATTTTAACTATTTTAAACAAACCATTCTTCATTCAAGGCGAAGAACTCTCTATTACACCAAGTATCGGAATTGCGATGTACCCTGATTATGGAACTGATGTAAATGAATTAATGAAAAATGCTGATATGGCTATGTACCGTGCGAAAGCAAATGGAAAAAACAGATTTGTTTTCTTCTCAAAAGAAATGAGTATCGCTCAAAATGAAATTCAATTCTTAGAAGGTGAACTTTCAAAAGCATTACAACAAAATGAATTTTTCCTTGAATACCAACCACAAGTAAGCACAAAAACAAAACAAATTATCGGTTTTGAAGCATTAATACGTTGGAAGCATCCAAAACTCGGTATCGTATCTCCTGCCCAATTTATCCCTCTAGCAGAGGAAACTGGTTTTATTATTGAACTTGGCAATTGGATTTTACGTACTGCCTGTTTAGAGGCAAAAAGATGGCATAATCAAGGTTTTTCTCACTTAAAAGTTGGTGTAAATTTATCTGTTGTTCAATTTAACCATGCAGATTTAATCCCAACTATTTCAAAGGTGTTGGAAGAAACAGAACTAAAACCAGAAGCACTAGATATTGAAATTACGGAAAGCATCGCGATTAATCAAAATCAATCTGTAGTTGCAAAACTAGAACAACTTCAAAATCTCGGTATTCAAATTTCAATCGACGACTTTGGAACTGGTTATAGTTCTTTAGCTTATTTAACAAAATATCCAATCAACACATTAAAAATCGCTCGAGAGTTTATTTGTGGAATTACAACTAGCCCTTTAGAAGAAGCAATTGTCTCTTCCATTATTACACTATCAAAAGAACTAAATTTAAAAGTGATTGCAGAAGGTGTAGAAACGGAAGAAGAATGGGAATTTTTACATAAACAAAATTGTGATCACATTCAAGGATTCTTTATTAGCAAACCTGTTTCTAGTAAAGATGTTTGGATGTTACTCCATAAAAAAACAACCGTCTAAGTAAGACGGTTGTTTTTTTAAAACTCAAAAGGCATATCTGAAGCTAATTGTACCTCTTGATTATCATGAGAAATTACTTTGCTTTTCTCTAAAGCTGTATCCGCTAATGAAATACCCCATGTCATTGCTAACGTTAATAGACTACCGATAAGTAGTTTCTTCATATTCCATCACCCACATTTTTTCTTTTAATATATCATGAAAATTTATCCATATATTATGCAATTATGCATATTTAGTTTTTGCGTTATTTTATTTCTTCATTTTTTTCATAAATTTTTCTTTATACGTATGCATTTCTAATATATCAAAAAAGAAATAAGCTTTTTCATAAGCCTCTTCACTCTTTGTCTCATCATAGCCTAGCTTTTCTAAGCATTCACCTTTTTGATAGTATAGTTGCCCAATCAATGCCATACTATTAATTCGACAAGATATTTCAATAGCTTTATTTATTTGATAAAGAGCCTCTTCATATTGATTATCTAAGTATAATGTTTTCGCATAATTATGTCTTACCTTCACATCAAACTCTTTATTTTCAGGTAATGCCTCTAATTGCTTTAATATACCTTCAAATAACTCCATACCTTTCTTAAAATAACCATTTTCAGCATAAATATTTGCAATTGCATTCTCTATATAAAGATTTTGGTACACATCAATCCCAGTTAATTGTTGATTTAACAATTTTTTTAATTCTAAAATACAATATTCATAATCAATTTTCTTCAATACATACGCTGCTACATGATATTGCCATTGAAGAAATTGCTGAAACTCAGGATGATATTCTTCCTTTTTCAACTCATTCCATACTTTATTATAAATTTCTTTATATTTCTTTTGCTTACAAAGCATAATGATTTGATCTTTTAACTGCTTTTTCCTCTCAATATCGGAATAAATGAGTACCTCATAAAAATGAATAATGGGAACTTGTAACTTTGCTGCAATACCTTGCAATATATCCATACTTGGGTATACCGCACCCGATTCAATTCTGCTCACTTCCGATTGATGACATATGTTCTCGGATAACTGTTTTTGTGTTAATCCTCTCAACACTCTAATTTTCTTAATTTCACTTCCTAATTTCTCTGCGTGCATACTTACTCACCATCCCATTATAACAATCTAATTTGTTAAGTTGTCATACCACTACAATAATGTGAATTCGACAATTTTTGATATGAAATAATGCATAATATATATAAAATTCGGCAAATTTTTCATACAATTCATCTCACATACAATAATAGATTAGGAGTGTTATAGATGAATTATAGAAAACTTGCTAGTGCTTTCGTTACATTCGGTCTTCTTTGCCCTTTATCAACAGAAGCTATTCATGCTCAAGAATTAGACAAAAGTGTAGTCAAAGTTGAAATTGCTCAGCCTGGTTTAACAATCGGGAAATTAACACAACCTCAAAATGATACGAAAGAAAATATTGCTAAAAAGTATTTAAAAGGTGAGGTAAATGGGGCGAAAGCTCAACAAGAACAAGTCACTACTGAAAAAAATGTAGATTTCCAACCTACAAATAAAGAAACCAAAGAAAATCAAACCGAAGTTCGCCTTGCACAAACATATAAAAACTATAAAGTATATGGCCAAGATCTCATTGTAAAAGTAGATAAAAATGGAGTAATCACAACTGTTAGTGGTAAAGTTGTTCAAAATTTAAATCAACAACCTAATCTTACTATAACAAATTTTTTGTCGAAAAATGAAGTAAAATCTAAATTACGCGATATAGTTCAAATTCCAAGTGATGCAGTTGAGACAGAATTCTCTAACGAAACCGTTGTTTATAAGAAAAAAGATGGCTATTATACATTCGCAACTGTTATTACATTTACTTATGAAAACAATGAACAAATTATAAACGGCAATGCTATCGTTGATTTAAAAACTGGCGAAGTACTTTTTCAAGAAAAATTCATTAAAAACAAAGAGAATAAGACTATAAATCAAGTAACATCACCTAGATTATCCCCTGCAAGTGAGCAAGGAACTGGGAAAAATGCACTTCAAGAAAACATCTCTTTCAATATTGCCAAAGGAACTGATGGAAAATTTTATTTAGCGGATTTATCACGCGGAAATGGTATTTATATTTATAATGCAAACTACGCTGATTCCCTCGGGGGATATAGTCAAGCTGGTTATCCAGGGACACTAATTTCAAGTAGTACTCCTAGTTTTGCAGATAAAGAAGCCGCGGGCGCTATGAAGAACATGAGTGATATTTACGATTACTTTAAGAAAGAACATAATCTAAAAAGTTACGACAATAAAGATTCAAAAGTTGTTGCTAGTGTACACGGTTTTGATTCTACTGAAGTTAGTGATGGTGTAAAAGAAGACTATGTAAATGCATTTTGGCATCCCGCTTGGAACCAAATGGTATTTGGTGATGGTTTAGACGGAAAACTAACATCCGCTCTTGATGTAACAGCTCATGAATTTGGACATGCTGTATTTAGTGGCACGACGAAAAATAAAGTCGTGAGATATCCAAGTGCTGAAACATCTGCACTAAACGAGGGATTAGCGGATTTCTGGGGTACACAAATCGAATATTACGTAAAGAAAGATAAAGGAAACTGGATTATGGGCGATACATTAGGTGGCCTAACAATTCGTGATATCCCAAGGGAAATTGGTGACGGCGGTCATAAACTATATACAAATTTACAAGATTTCTATAACGATGGTAATAATCAAGAATCACACGTGAATTCTGGTATTATCAGTCACGTATTATATCAATTAGCTGAAGGTAAAACATATAACGGTATTGCTGTCCAAAAACAAGGCAATGAAAAAGTCAGTAAAGTTGTTATGCGTGCATTGCAAAATTATGCAACTTCCGCTGAAGACTTTGAATCACTTCAATCTCACATCGTACAAGCTGCAAAAGATTTATATGGCACTGCCGTATCAAATGAATTTGCAAAGGCATTTGAAGCACACGGTTACAAACCGTTACAAAAAATAAATAAAGTAATAGCGGTACAATAATAAAAAAAGAAGTTTACCAATCATAGGTAAACTTCTTTTCATATCCATCCCTTTTCTTCCGCAATTGTAATTGCTTCAATTCTATTTTTCGCATCAAGCTTCGCTAATACTTCAGAAATATAATTACGTACTGTACCCGGTGAAAGATAAAGTGCCTTCGCAATTTCGTTTGCTGTCTTTCCTTCTTTCGCAAGCAACAATACTTCCTTTTCGCGATCTGACAACGGATTTTGCTCCTGCCATAAGCCAAACATTAAATCTTGGGAGACCTCTCGTTTCCCCTTCATTACATTACGAATTGCTGCAGCTAAATCTTCACTTGGGCTATCCTTTAATAAATAGCCGTGCACACCAGCTTTCATTGCTCTTTCAAAATATCCCGGCCGTGCAAATGTTGTTAAAATCATTACTTTGCATGATGATTTTTCTTTCTTTAACGCTTCAGCAACATCTAATCCACTTTGAATCGGCATTTCAATATCCATGATACTTATATCCGGTTTTAACGATTCAATTAATTTTAGCGCCTCTTCCCCGTTTGCCGCTTGTCCAATTACCTCGATATCATCTTCTAGATCAAGCAGAGCCCCTAACGCACCACGAAGCATCCGCTGATCTTCTGCAATAATAATTCGGATCATGCCCTCACCTCATCTTTTCCTGTTCTAATAACAACTGGAACTTTTACTGTTAACAACGTCCCTGGATTGATTGTACCTAGTTCAACAAATCCATCAATAAGAGCAATTCGTTCTTTCATGCCGCGAATACCATTTCCATCATGATTTTGATCTGTTAAACCGATTCCGTTATCTTCTACTTTCAAAATCAGCTCACCTTGCGATTCTAATACAGAAACTGCGCACCGCGTCGCCTTACTATGTTTTACAACATTTGTAACGGCCTCACGTAAACACATCCCGACAATATTTTGTTCAATTGGTGATAACGAGCTCGATCTTGCTTCTTGCCTCACTTCTAATTTAATATTAGCTGCTTGTAAGATCGCTTTTATTTGCTCTAGCTCTTCTTCTACCGTAATCATACGCATATCAGAAATTAATTCTCTCAGCTGTTTTAAGGCTGTACGAGACGTTTGTGTAATTTCCTTCGCTTCCGCACTTGCACGCTCTGGATTTTTTACGATTAACTTCTCTACAAGCTGGCTTTTCAAAGTAATAAGAGATAACGTATGCCCTAATGTGTCATGAAGATCTCTTGCAATCCGCTGCCGTTCTTCACGTTTTACTAAGTCTTTAATTTGCTCGTTCGCCTCATCTAATTGATTTCTTAACATCTTTTTCTGATTAAAATTACGCATACCAAATGGCGTAAGAAGCATTAAAATAAACATCGGGACGATATTTACTAAACTTGTTGGTGTTAGTTGATTCATATTTACAAATAAAAATGCTCCAAGCATTATAACTAACGAGCATAACAGCACTCGAAATACTTTCTTATTTGGCGCAAATCCCATCGCACTTGCTGTGAAAAAGCCAAAAAATATCATAAAAGGATTATAAAATAAAGCAAATAAAAAGATGAGTATCATTTGAATGCATGCCCATAAAATAAACGTCTTCTGAACAAAATAAAGCTGACGGTATGTGATAATAAAGAGTATCAACATACCACTCCCTAGCACAAGCTTCCATCCTGATGCTTGTGCTAAGTGATAAATTGGAAATAATAGATAAACAAACCACATGTACGGAAAGAATCCCATATGTTTCGGAAAAATCTCAATCCTCTTCTTCTCTATCATTTATACCGCTTCCTGTCTTTTTCTTATATATATTGATACTACAACAAATATAAGGAAATAACCTCCTAATACCGCGATATTTTCCCATCCAATTGATTTTCCAACTACAATATCCCACGCACCACTTCCGAAATGGTATGTTGGTGTCCATTCACCAATCGTTCTTAATATTTTGGGGAATACTTCAATCGGCATCCATAACCCGCCAACTATGGCTAAACTCATATTTAAAATATTTGCTAAGCCAGCAGCTGCGTCCGCCTTTTTAATGGAACCTATTACTGTTCCTAACGCTAAAAATGGTGTTACCCCTAACAATAACCATAACCCCGCACCAATCCATTGCCCTACCGTTAACTCAACATGATTAATTAGTATCCCTGCAATAAAGATAACTAATATTGAAAAAGCATTTACTACTGTTTGAGCGATAATTTTTGCTGTTAAATATGCTCCCTCTGGAAGCGGTGTAATTTTTAGAAGATGTGTCCATCCTTGCCCTTTTTCCTGAGAAAGTCTTACACCGAAACTAAAGAGTGCAGTCCCTACAATACTGAAAGTTGCCATCGAAATTAAATAATGTGCTTTCCACGCATCTCCGTTTTGTGGTACTTGAACAACATTTGTGAAAATGTAGTAAAACATAACAGGCATTAATAATGAGAAAAAGATAAATAATTTATTGCGGAATGTACGTAAAATTTCTATTTTGCACTGCATCCATAACGCTCTCATGCGATTTCCTCCTTCTGATTTGCAACGAATTGTTCAAATGCCTCATCAAGACTTCCACGTTCAACTGAAACATCTGTTACAGGTAAACTCCTTTGATAAATGGCTTTTAAAGTTGCATCCGTATCCTCCGTTGTTAAAATGAAGCGTCCTTCGTTTGACTTTACTTCTATTACTTTTGGTAATTCCTTTAGTAATTTTGTAGGAATGCTTTCCTTTGAGTAAAATGTGATTGTTTTTCTCGAAATCGTTGCTTTCATTTCGTCTGGTGTACCATCTGCGATAATCTTTCCGTTCGCAAATAATAAGATACGATTTGCTAAAGCATCTGCTTCTTCTAAATAATGCGTCGTTAAAATAATCGTTTTCCCTTCACTTGCTAACTTTCGAATCGTTTCCCAAAACGTTCTTCGAGACGTAATATCCATTCCGACTGTCGGCTCATCTAAAAATAACAAATCCGGATTTCCCGCAAGTGCAAGCGCAAAGTTTAACCTTCTTTTTTGCCCACCTGATAATTTCTCACATCTTTGCTTTCGCTCTGATTCTAAATTTGATAACTGCAGTAACGTTTCTTTCTCTATAGGATTCGTATAATAACTACGGAATAACTCAATTGCCTCTTCCACCGTAATACTATCAATGACACTTACTTCTTGCAGCATTGCACCGAGGCTATTACGAACATCTCTATGCTTTGGACTCTTTCCAAATATAGAGACCTTACCTTCCGTTGGTTCCTTTAATCCAAGCATCATTGACATCGTCGTTGTTTTCCCCGCACCATTCGGACCAAGCAACGCTACTATTTCCCCTTTATTTACATGAAATGAAACATTATTTACTGCGTTTTTATGTTTAAATGTTTTAGAAACATCATTTACTTCAATAATCTTTTCCATCTCTCCACCCCCGCTGTTTCTTATATTTACATTGTATTCCTTGGAAAACTTAGGAAACAGTATGATGCATCATGACATCGATATGACAATTGTCATGTATTCTTTATGAGAGGAATCAACCTGCATACCGCAAGCGAGTAGCAGGACGAAAATAAACATGATACAATCGGATAAGATATATATTCGAGGAAGGACAGTGGTTTTCATGATTATTCGTAATGAACAAGATTTAGAAGGCTTACGAAAAATCGGCCGCATCGTTGCGCTTGCACGTGAAGAAATGAAAAAACAAGCGAAGCCAGGTATGACAACGAAAGAGCTTGATTTGATCGGTAAAAAAGTATTAGATGAGCATGGTGCTATTTCTGCACCTGAAAAAGAATATGATTTTCCAGGTGTAACTTGCATTAGTGTAAATGAAGAAGTTGCTCATGGTATTCCAGGAGATCGTGTATTAAAAGAAGGCGACTTAGTAAACGTCGATGTATCTGCTGCACTTGATGGCTATTATGCAGATACAGGCATTTCATTTGTACTTGGAGAAGACGAGGCAAAAGAAAAGCTTTGCCAAGCAGCGGTTGATGCATTTTGGGCAGCAATGAAAAAGGTTAGAGCTGGCTCAAAACAAAATCAAATTGGTCGTGCTGTTTCAAACTTCGCACATAAAAGTGGATACAATGTTATTCAAAACTTAACTGGTCACGGCATTGGTCTTAGCTTACATGAAGCACCAAATCACATTTTAAGTTACTATGACCCAATGGATAATGCGCTTCTAAAAGATGGTCTTGTTATCGCTGTAGAACCGTTCATCTCTATGAAAGCTGATCATATTATTGAACGTGGTGACGATGGTTGGACATTCGTTACACCAGATAAAAGTCTTGTTGCACAATGTGAACATACCGTTGTCGTAACACGCGGTGAACCAATAATCTTAACAGAAATCTAATATAAAAAAACGGTTGTTTTATTCCACATAAAACAGCCGTTTTTTTATTTTTGGGAAAATATGTGAACCATTGTTGAACTCTTTATCATTTAAGTATATAATCTTTAGCGGAGGTTACTTAAGCTTATCTTTACTAAAAAGATATTGTAACTAAGGAGTAAAACACCTTCTTTCTTATTGTTTAAACAGTCTCAAAAATGACCGTAGTAACGTGTTAGTCGAATATTCTGTAATCCTTATATTTATCTAACAATGTAAGAAACTATCATCTTTCAACTTCGGTCCACTAATCGCACAACTCTCTTTAGACAAAATAGATGACTATTTTTAAAGTACATATTGTCTTCATTCTGACCAAAACCAACCCTATCTAGATTTTTATTTCCACATAACTTTAAGGCAAAAATAAGCCTTCACAAAGGGATACACTACATTGGTTAGTATGTATCGTAAAACTTACCTTTATAACCATTCTTTTTTACTAGATATACATGAAAACTATCTCACATATAAAGGTCTGATATCATTCTTTATATCAGTATTTTTTTCGACATTTTTTGTCGAATTGTGTATATTTCCACAGAACTGTGTAAATATACATTTTGTTTTACGTTAAACAATTTTACTTTGAACATAATCTTGTTTGTCTGAGAACGCGTATAGAAACGGAGGGATAACAAAAATAAATAGCTTATAACAAATACTTTTAATATTCCATTTGTTCATGTGGAATAAGTCCCCAATGGACAAATGAATGTTCAGAGGAGGAAAAATGAAAAAACTTTTTAATGTATGTTTAATTGTATTCGTACTATTTTCGCAACTTGCTAGTTTTCCATACAATCAAGTAAGAGCGGAAACCTTAACAGGAGATTCCTTATTTGACACTGTTGAAATGAAAGATGCGACGAATCATATTATTGACGAAGCAAAAAATCCTAACAATTTAATAAAGATAGGATCAACCATTCAAGTAGAATACGCTTGGTCAATAAAGGATCAACAAGTTGCACACGCAAATGATACAGCAGTAGTTCAAATACCACTTGCATTAAAAGTATCTAAAGATTTGCAAGGGGATTTAGTAACAGATCAAAAAAATATTGGTCAATATTTTATAACAGCTAAAGATAATAAATTAAAATTAATATTTAATGATCAAGTAGAAAATTTGAAAGACGCTAAAGGAAAAATTAAAGTTGATACCGTGTTTAACTCAACTTTAAAAACTGGGGAAAAATCAGTTCAAATCGCTTTTCCTTTAGGAACAATGGTTCAGCCTATATCAGTTCCTGTTCAAGTAGAAAACTCTAAAGAAGATGGCACCAAACAGGATACTAATAAACAAGCGCAAGATCCAGTAGCTAAACCTGTTACTGACAATCCGGAGCAAGATCCAGCAACTAAAACTGTTACCGATAATCCGAAACAAAACCCAGCAACTAAAACTGTTACCGATAATCCGAAACAAAACCCAGCAGCTAAAACTGCCACTGATAATCCGGAACAAAACCCAGCAGCTAAAACTGCCACTGATAATCTGGAACAAAACCCAGCAGCTAAAATTGCTACTGACAATCCAGAACAAAAGCTATCAAGCGGCCCTGCTGAGAATACAAATTCAGGTCCAAAGCAAATAACAACAAACATTTTAACCGGTGTAAAGTTGACGGATAAAGACGGAAAACCATTTACAGAGGATAACCGTCCAAGTACAGATTCCCCTGCCAATATTGAGTTTACATGGGAACTTTTAAAATCAATGAATGTGAAAAATGGAGATTACTATATTTTTGATCTTCCTAAACATTTTAAGATTTACAATACAATTAACAGTCCTTTATATGATAGTGAAAACCATCAAATTGGTAATTTTACTGTTACAAAAGATGGAAAAGTCACGATGACATTCAACGATTATGTTGAAGAGCATCCAGATGTTGCTGGTAACCTACAATTAAAGACAGAATTTAATAAAGCTGAAATTAAAGGTACAACAACACAAGAAATTCCTTTCCCGATTAAAGATAAGGATGTTTCTATTACAGTTGACTTTAAGCCTAATGTACAAACAGCTACGAATAAAAAAGGATTACCTGATAGACCAATTAATACAAATGAAATTAATTGGAAAGTAGAGATGAACAAAACGCAAGACACCCTTAAAAACGCTATTTTTAAAGATAACATTCCACAAGGTACAAACTTAAATAAAGATTCTATTAAAGTTTATTATTTAGAAGTTGATGTTAATGGGAATGTAACGCGTGGTGCAGAAGCTGAGCCAACAGATTACAATATTATTTCATCAGATGGTTCAAAATTGGAGATTGCTTTCAAAGATTCTATCAATAAAGCATATCAAATCGAATATGCCACAAAAGTTACTGATGAAAATATTAAAAGTTTCCGAAATAACGTTACGATAACGAGTGATAATCAAAAGCAACAAAACGCAGGCTCTACTGTAACGGTTTCTCGTGGTACACACTTAAATAAAACAAGTAAATATGATCCAAAGACGCAAACAATTGAGTGGACAATTACTTACAATGGTGATCAAAGAGAGATCAAAAAAGCAGATGCGATTTTAAAAGATATTTTTGACGATACACACGAACTAGATGCAAATTCTATTGTTGTAAAAAACGCTTCATATAATGAAAAAGGAACGCTTGTAACAGGAGACGCTGTTAATAATTACACTGTAAGTAACAAGAAGAATGGATTCGATTTACAGTTTAATGATGATATTAATAGTGCTTATGTGATTACCTATAAAACCAAGCCAACTAATAAAGTTATAGAAGATGGAAAAGTAAAAAATAAAGTTACAGCTGATAATGATTCAAGTAAAGAAAATGAAGCTAGCTTCAAGCAGCAAAATATTATTAAATCTAATAATAAAGCTGAAACAAATTATAAAGACAAAACAACAACTTGGACAATTATAGTAAATAATAACAACTATCCATTAAACAACGCGATTATTACGGACACCTTTGATCATGGTGGATTACAATTAAAAGATAAGAAACTAGAAATTAAAGACGGAAATTATACCCTTCAAGCTGGGACTGACTATGTTTTAGATGTAACAGATAAAGGCTTCAAAATCACTCTTATAGGTACGTATCAGTCTAATATGACAAAGACATTAGTCGTAAAATATACGACAGACTTTGATTATACAAAGCTAGAAAGTGGTAAAACTTCATTTAAAAATACAGGTAACCTTTCTTGGATAGATACGGATTCTAATCCACAATCAAATAAAGTTGAAGCTAATTTCGATCCTGATACTTTCACAAAGGCAAATGGTTATAAATACGGTTCTTATAACGCCCAAACGAAGGAAATTACTTGGATAATAGGCTTTAACTATAATAATGTCGAGATTAAAGATCCTTATGTTATAGACGTCATACAAGATAAACAAAAGTTAGTGCCTGGATCCATTGAAGTGCGCGATATGATTTTAAATGGAAATCCTGATAATGCACAACCTGGTAATGCTGTACCAACTGAGAAATATGAACTTGAAGAACCTACAGAGGAAAATAAAAACACCCTAAAGGTTCATTTCAAACAATCAATTAATTCGCCTTACTATATTATCTTTAAAACAAGCCTTGATGGTGAACTTATCCAAGGCACCTACAAAAACGAGGCAGATTTAAAAGATGGCTCTAAAATTGTAAACACCCTTACAGGTGACACTCAAGTAAATAAAGGTGGCAGCTTCGTTACTAAAAAAGCTGTGCAAGACGACAACTATATTAATTGGAGTATCGCAATTAACGAAAGCCAATCAACCATTGCAGATGCCGTTGTAACAGATGATCCAACCGAAAATCAGGTAATTGTGGAAGATTCATTCCACTTATATCCTACAACTGTTGATCCATATGGAAATTTAACAAAAGATACAGTAAACGAATTAAAAGAAGGAACAGACTATAAACTCAAAATAACAACAGACAATAATACCGGAAAGCAACATTTCGAAATTGCCTTCTTGAAAAAAATTGATCGAGCTTATATTTTAGAATATCGCTCACTTATTAATGCAGATGATAAAGAAAAAGTAAGTAATAAAGCGAAAATCACAGGCAATAAGTTGACAGTTAAAAACACAGAAACTACTGAAACGATTGAAGTGAGAATGTCTTCTGGTTCAGGCGGAGGATCTGCTACTAAAGGCCGTGGAAACCTTGAAATTATAAAGGTAGATAACGACAATAAGAACGCACTATTAGCTGGGGCAGAATTTACTTTATACGATCGTACAGGTAAAACTGTTATCCGTAAAATTACAACAGACAAAGACGGTATCGCTAAATTTAATAATTTGAAACGCGATAAATATTTATTAAAAGAAACAAAGGCTCCTGAAGGCTATGTAATTAGCTGGGATTTAAAACAAGGGAAAATTGTTGAACTTGGTACACAAGAGACTACAACATATAAACTTGCAAATAAGAAGTTTGTCGGTAAAGTAGTTTTAACAAAGTCTGATGACCTGAATAAAAACGTCACACTGCAAGGTGCCGTTTTCACACTACTTGATAAAGACAAAAAAATAATTTCAGAACACGAAAAATTAACAACAAATGATAAAGGACAAATTACTGTAGATAATTTAAAACCAGGAACTTACTATTTAAAAGAAATAAAGGCTCCTGAGCATTATCAATTAGATGATCGACTTATTGAATTTACAATCGAGGAAGATCAAACAACAGTAATTAATAAAACGGCCCAAAACAGCTTAATTAGAGGCTCAGCTATCCTAACAAAAGTTGATAAAGAGGGTAATACTTTAGAAGGTGCTGTATTTAGTGTACGGGACCAAAATAACAAAAGAATTCCTGGTTATACCAAATTAACGACAAATGGTAACGGACAAATCGAAGCGAAAAATTTACTTCCTGGAGAGTACCAATTTGTTGAAGAGAAAGCACCTGAATATTATGAAATAGATAAAAAACCGCTTAAATTTACAATTGATAAAAGCCAACAGAAAGCACTTACTGTTACCGCGACAAATCACCTCATTAAAGGTGGTGTCACTTTAACGAAAGTCGATGATGTCGATGGCACTGCCCTTGAAGGTGCTGTATTTAAAATTGTCGATGCGAATGACGAGAAACAAGTAATTCGTGAAAATATAAAAACAGGTTCAGATGGAAAAGTTACCGTTAAAGATCTAGAGCCTGGTGTTTATAAATTTATCGAAACAGAAGCTCCTAAGGATTATACGTTAAGTACAAACCCTATCGAGTTTACAATTGATAAAAGCCAACAAGCTCTTGCTACTGTTACGGCAAATAACAGCTTAAAAACGGGCGAAGTTGAATTATTAAAAGTTGATGAGTTTGGTGAGAAAAAACCACTTGAAGGTGCAGTATTCAAGCTTGTCGATACAAATAATAATGACGTTTCCCCTCACACTAACTTAACTACTGATAAACACGGTAAAGTTAAAGTTAGTAACCTACGTCCTGGTACGTATAAATTCATTGAAATAGCTGCTCCTGAACATTACGTTTTACGAGCAGAACCTATTGAATTTACAATCGATAGAAGTCAGAAAGAAACTCTACTTGTGAAAGCTGAAAATGCTTTAAAACCAGGAGATGTTGAATTAACAAAAGTTGATGATGTCGATGGTACAGCTCTTGAAGGTGCTGTATTTAAAATTGTTGATGCAAATGATGAAAAGAAAGTCATTCGCGAAAATATAAAAACTGGTGCGGATGGTAAAGCTATCGCTACTGGCTTACGCCCTGGCGATTATCAATTTATCGAAGTAACAGCACCGAAGTATTACGACAAAAATACAAAACCAATTAAATTTACGATTACAGAAAGTCAAACAACTCAGGCTACTGTTACCGCTAAAAACAGCTTAACAAAAGGCGGTATTGAGTTAACAAAAGTGAATGCTGCAGATGAAAAGGAAACACTTGAAGGTGCAGTATTTAAAATCGTTAATAGAGATACTAATGAAGATGTTCGTACGGACCTTGTTACGAATAGTAACGGAATGCTAGTTGTAGATGACTTACGTCCTGGTAACTATAAACTTATCGAAACAAAGGCTCCAACTTATTACGATGTAAATGTAGAACCAATTGAATTTACAATCGAAAAAGGACAACAAAAACTCCTTCCACTTACATTTAAAAATAGTTTAACGAAAGGAAAAGTTAAACTTATTAAAGAAGATGATGTGGAAAGTAGTAAAGCTCTTGCCGGCGCTGTATTCACATTGCAAGACGCAACTGGCAAAGAAATTATGAAAGATTTAACAACAGATGATCACGGAGTATTAGTTATTCCTGATTTAGCACCAGGGGATTATCAATTTATCGAAACAAAAGCCCCTGAACATTATAAATTAGACAAAACACCTATTAAGTTCACAATTAAAAAAGGTAGTAAGGAAGATCTTCCTATCCCTGTTACTGTAAAAAATAGTTTACTTACAGGTGGCGTCACTTTAACAAAAGTTGATGATGTTGATGGCACTACTCTTGAAGGTGCAGAATTTATAATCGTTGACGCTCATGATACTAAAAAGGTAATTAGAAAAGGTTTAACGACTGATAAAAACGGTAAAATTACTGCTTCTGATTTACGTCCTGGAGACTATCAATTTATTGAAGTAAAAGCTCCAAAAGACTATACCTTAAGCAAAGATCCTATTCCGTTCACTATCGAAAAAAGTCAAAAAGAGAATATTACTGTTACCGCTACTAACAGTTTAAAGAAAGGTGCAGTAACATTAACAAAAATTGATGACATCGATCGTACGATGCTCGAAGGTGCAATCTTTAAGATTGTTGATATGAATGGTAAGGAAGTTCATACGAATCTTGTTACTGATAAAAACGGAAAAATTTCTGTTTCTGATTTACACCCTGGAGACTATCAGTTCATTGAAACAAAAGCTCCTGAGCACTATGTATTAGATGAAACAACGATTCCATTTACAATTGAAAGAAGTCAAGCGAAAGAGATCAATGTTACAGGCAAAAATGCTTTGAAAAAAGGTAGCGTTGAACTAACAAAGATTGACGATATTGATATAAATACAAAACTTTCTAACGCCGTATTTAATTTATTAGATGCAGACGGTGAGCTAGTTGAAGAAGGCTTAAAAACAAATGCTGAAGGTAAAATTGTTGTTGAAAATCTACGTCCTGGTACGTATCAATTCGTTGAAACAATTGCTCCTGAACATTACGATTTAGATAAAAAACCTATCGTATTTACAATTAAAAAGAGCCAAACTGAAACTCTTCATATCACTGCTACAAATGCTTTAACAAAGGGTGCAGTTAAACTTTCTAAAGTAGACGATATTGATGGCACTGTTCTTAAAGATGCAGTATTTAAAATTGTTAATATGAACGGTGATGTAGTTCATAAAGACCTTGTTACAAATGAACAAGGAATAATCGAAATTAACGACCTACGTCCTGGTGATTACCAATTCATCGAAACGAAAGCTCCTAAGCATTACGTTTTAGATGAAACACCAATCAAATTCACTATTGAAAAAGGACAGAAGAAAGTTATTTCTTTAACTGCTACAAATAGCTTAAAACAAGGTAGTATCGAATTACTTAAAGTTGATGATTTAAACACTCAAACAAAACTTGCCGATGCGGTATTTAATTTACTAGATCAAGATGGCAAAGTACTTAAAACAGATTTAAAAACAAACAGTGAAGGTAAAATCGTTATCGAAAACTTACGTCCTGGTACGTATCAATTCGTTGAAATAACGGCTCCTGAACACTATGATTTAGACAAAAAACCAATTATATTTACAATTGAAAAAAGCCAAAAAGATATTGCTACCGTTACTATGAAAAATAGTTTAACAAAAGGCGGCGTAGAACTTTCTAAAGTGGATGACGTCGATGGCACTACTCTTGAAGGCGCAGTATTTAAAATTGTGGATATGAATGGCACTGTAATTCGCAAAGATCTTGTTACCAATCAACAAGGTAAAATTAGCGTTTCTGACCTACGTCCTGGTGATTATCAATTCATCGAGACAACGGCTCCGAAACACTATGATTTAAACAAAGAGCCAATTCCATTCACAATCACAAAGAGCCAAGCTGATCCTATCTCCGTTACAGCTACAAATAGCTTAACGAAAGGGACTGTGGAACTTTCTAAAGTAGATGATGTAGATGGTACTGCTCTTAAAGATGCGATATTTAAAATTACTGATATGAATGGTAACGACATTCGCACTGAACTTACAACAGATGTACATGGAAAAATTTCTGTTTCTGATTTACGTCCTGGGGACTATCAGTTTATTGAAACGAAAGCTCCTGAACACTATAAATTAGATAGTACACCTATTAAGTTTACAATTAAGAAAAGCCAAAAAGAAAAGCTCCAAGTTACTGCTACAAATAGCTTAACTGAGGGTGCTGTAGAATTAATAAAAGTGGATGATATAAATCCAGATACAAAACTTTCCGATGCAGTGTTTAACATCATCGATGCGAAAGGTAAAATTGTTCGCACTGATTTAACTACTGATAAAGATGGGAAGATTTCAGTTTCTGATTTACGTCCGGGAGATTATCAGTTCATTGAAACGAAAGCTCCAACTGGCTATGATTTAAACGTTAAACCAATTCCTTTCACAATTACGAAAGGACAATCTCAGGTTACCTCTGTTACAGCCTTAAATAGTTTAACAACAGGTTCAATTGAGTTAACTAAAGTTGATATTGATCACCACGGAACACTTGAAGGTGCCATTTTCAATATTTTAGACCAAGATGGAAAAGTCATCCGAGAAGGTTTAAAAACAGATCAACACGGAAAAGTAATCGTAAATGATTTGAAACCTGATAATTATCAATTAGTAGAAACAAAGGCTCCTAAAGGCTATCAATTAGATGCATCACCAATAAACTTTACAATTGATAAAGCCCAAGCTACGCCACTACAAATTACAGTTTCAAATAAAAAAATTGAATCTTCTTCAGGTGGAGATGACAAGCCAATTACTCCTCCAAATAAAGAAGAAAATAAAAGCAATGAAATATCTGAGAAACACGAAAACGGAACTTCCGAAGAAACATCGAATAAAACAGATAACAAACAGCAAGATGATCGAAATACGGATAAGTACCTTCCAAATACAGGTCATAAAGAAGACCCTACACAAACAGTAGGTATTGTTCTTCTACTAGCTGGATTATTAAGTATTTTAGCTACAAAACGCAAAAAAAATTATTAATAATTTTTTCACATCCAATCAATCTCTCAATTGATTGGATGTTTTTTTATACAAAAAGGACGATACATAAAGTATCGTCCTTTTAACGGGGTGAGGCTGCCCAAAAGTACGGAAAACCTTTGAACAGCCTCTTATTTTCATATGGATGCCTTACATATATCACTGATAATAATTATGAAATGCGGAAACATAATTACCATCAACTGATTCAAACATGAGAAATGAAACCCTACAGTGGTTCCATTCCTCTACATAATCTAAAGTTTGGGTACACTAGATTCATGCAATGTAGGAGCTTTCAGAGTAGAAAGCGAACCTTCGTTTAAAATGATAGCATACATATCTCCCTCAAAAATATGCAAATATGCATATATCGTTTTTTTATTTCTCAATGTCAGAATATTGAAAAACAAAAGGTGTGAAGGTAAAATAAAGTCATTATCCGTCTTCTTTTGTCAGTCAGAGAGAATAGAAGAATAGGAGAGGAAAAAATGAGAAAATCATTGAAACAAAAAATAGTAAGCTCTTTGCTTGCTGTATCACTTGCTGTTAGCTTAGCTCCAATTGGGCAAGCAAAAGCGGATTCCACGTCAGAGGTTACACAAACTCCATCTATTACAAAACAGATTGATCCAAACCGCGCGATTGAACATGTTCGTTTCTTATCTGAAACAATTGGTCCTCGCCCCGGTGGAACAAAATCCGAAGAATGGGCTTCTCGTTACATTGGTATGCAGCTTAAATCAATGGGCTATGACGTAGAATATCAACCATTTCAGGTGCCCGATCAATACGTTGGATTCATTGAATCACCACTATCAACAAAACGTAATTGGCAAGCTGGTGCTGCTCCTAATGCACTAATTTCTACAGAAGCTGTTACAGCTCCCCTTATCTTTGTTGAAGGTGGGACAAAATTAGAAGATATTCCAAATGAAGTAAACGGTAAAATTGTTTTATTTGAAAGAGGAACGACAGTTACCGACTATAATAAACAAGTTGAAAATGCTGTTAGCAAAGGTGCAAAAGGTGTTCTTTTATACAGTTTAATTGGCGGGCGCGGAAATTATGGACAAACCTTCAATCCCCGCCTAACGAAAAAGCAATCTATCCCTGTCTTTGGTCTTGCTTATGCGCAAGGAAATGCATTTAAAGAAGAAATCGCTAAAAAAGGGACAACAATTCTTTCCCTAAAAGCGAGACATGAATCTAAATTAACATCTCTAAATGTTATCGCCAAAAAGAAACCAAAAAAGAGTACAGGTAATGAAAAAGCAGTCGTTGTAAGCTCGCACTATGATAGTGTTGTCGGAGCACCTGGCGCAAATGATAATGCTTCTGGAACTGGATTAGTATTAGAACTAGCTCGTGCTTTTCAAAATGTAGAAACTGATAAAGAAATTCGCTTTATTACCTTTGGTTCTGAAGAAACTGGATTACTTGGTTCGGATTATTACGTGAATAGTCTATCCCAAAAAGAACGCGACCGTATTTTAGGTGTCTTTAACGCCGACATGGTTGCAACAAATTATGATAAAGCAAAGAATTTATATGCTATGACACCTGATGGCTCTACAAACTTTGTAACAGACGCTGCCTTGCAAGCAGGTAAACAACTAAATAATAACCTCATCCTACAAGGTAAATTCGGTTCTAGTGATCATGTTCCATTTGCTGAAGCTGGTATTCCTGCTGCTCTATTCATTTGGATGGGTGTCGATAGTTGGAATCCATTAATCTATCATATTGAGAAGGTATACCATACACCTCAAGATAACGTATTAGAAAACATTTCACCTGAACGAATGAGAATGGCATTAGACGTTATCGGAACAGGAGTTTATAACTCGCTTCAAAAACCTGTTCCTCAAACTGAACAGAAAGCTGCTTAATCATTTAAAATACCACTGATTTTATCAGTGGTATTTTATTGAGAAAAAATATATATGCATAAAAGCATATTTTATCCTACCCATTATCGTATACAATATTAACTGTAACAAAACTGATTACAACTAATAAGGAGGCTTTTTCTATTATGAAAAAAATGATTTTAGCAGGTGCATTAACTTTAGCAGGAATTACTGGAGCTACTGCGTTTATTCCTGAAACAAAAGTCGCTGCTGCCGCTCAAGAACAAAGCTTTACAAAATTTTATTCTTTGCAAACTGGAGGTAGTTCTGAACAAGAACCTATTTTCCTTCAAAAAGGACAAGAACTAACAATTCATCCTAACAGCAAAACTCCTAGTTACAGTGTTTATGACTCAAATCATAACCTTATTGGACGTTATTCTGATGGTTACGGCCGAATTTTCACTGCAAAAACAGATGGCAATATGTATGTTCAATTTCATGCACCTTACGTTTACTATAGTCCTGTTAGTTTTTCTGTTACTTATACTATTCAATAGAAAAGAGGTCCTTTATAGGACCCTTTTATTTCTCTTCCCAATTCACTTTTACAAATCCATCTTTTACTTTTAATCCGCTTATATTCAATACATATTCTTCATTTGCTTTTAAAGTAACTGTAAAAGTACCTTTTTTCGATTCACAAATTTCCTTTAACTCTTTTATACCTTCTCCTTGTCTTTCATACACACTAAAACATAAGTTTCCTCGTTTTGCATCTGTCTCATAAGAAAATGTCACTTCTGTATCCTTTTCATACTGAAATTCAATATCCTTACCGGCAATATCCCATGATGAGAATTTTGCCTTGTAACTTGTTTTCCCTTGCCTCTCATTTGCTAAATATATATCTCCGGCTCTCCACGCATCATCTAACGTTTGTGCAAAAGTAAAACCACTAAGTAATACAAACATTGTGCTTGCCAATATCGCAACTAATGTTACTTTCTGTTTTTTAACAAAATTCACCTTACATTCTCCTTCAACCTTCTTTTTACTTCTTCTTACCATATATAATAAAAACCCAATAAAGAATGGCAATATAACTGCTAAAATACTCCATCCTTTGCTCATTTGATGTGCTTTAGCATCTGTATATACCCATGACGCAACACATATTAAAAGTGCTATAAAAGCCAAAAACATTGTAATCCCAGCTATCTCAAATACTACAAATGGATTAGCGAACTCTATCATCTAATTTATACTCCTTCTTTAAAAATGACTGTATTACAACATATATCGGAACGTATACGTGCATCATAATCACACTTGCTATCAGCATAGGAATTTTATGATCCAAATGAGTGATAAATTGTTCTATAACAATTGTTAACAAAACAATCCAAATGGCATGAATACTAATTAGCCACCTCTTCTCTAACTTCTGAGCCTTTCGCACACTCTGCTTCGTGTTATTGATTAGCTCTTCGCTTGGAATTATCTCTCCTGCTAAACTGCTCTTTATTTTCTGTTCAAATTTATCTTCCTTCATGAACGAACCCCTCCAAATGTTCTCGCATTTTCTTTTTCCCATAATTAAGCCGATACTTTACCGTACCAATCGGTATATTTAATATTTCACTCATTTCCTTGTAAGAATATTGTTCATAGTAATAGAGTACGAGTACCGTTTTATATTTTTCATTTAATAAATGTATAACTTCCCATATCATTTCCGCTTCTACCTTTTGAATGATTTCCTCTGATATATTCACATCATCTACAAACTCTACTTCTCCACCATCTTCTTTATGAAATAAATCTAATACGCGATCTTTCCATCTTTTCTTCTTGCGGTAAAAGTCATAAAATGTACGAACGCAAATTGTAGTAATCCACTTTTTATAATTATCCACATAAGAAAGTTGGTGCCTTGATGAAAAAACCTTTATCCACGTCTCTTGAAAAATATCTTCCGCATCTTCTTTCGTTTTCGCTAACTTATAGCATAAGGAATATATTTGCTTCTTATATATATCAATTAATTCTTCTATCTTTTCTTCCATCATACGCCTCCTGTCATTTATATAAGACGACGCAAATTCCTCTTTTGTTTGATAAAATTTTATTTTTTTATTATCTCCACATAAAAAGGCAATCACAACATCGTGTGATTGCCTTTTATTTAAAAACGAAAGTCCGCTTCCGTTTTTCTTTATGTCCAGCTCTGCCTCCTAGCCCCTTCTGTCTAAGAACCTTCCCCACTAGAAGATAAAATGCATCTTCTGTGGGAAAGACCCTTAGCCTTCAGGACTAAACAGTCGGCTCCGCTTTTCTTTATTGTCCAGTTCCAGCGGCTAGAATACTCGGTGGCTTCGCGCCTTCCTCCGAGGCAAAGTACGCCTCTCTGTCAGGAGCTCCATCCCCCTCCTATTCTAAACGAGCCGCTTCCGCTTTTCTTCATTACATTTTTTCTGGTGCAGATACTCCTACGATTGCTAATGCATTTTGAAGTGTAGTGCGTACTGCCTTCATTAACTCGTAACGAGCTTTACTTAATTCTAAGTTATCTTGGTTTAATACTTTTTCTGCATTGTAGAAGCTGTGTAATGTTGCTGCTAATTCAAATGCATAGTTTGTAATACGGTGTGGCAGACGTTTTTGTGCTGCATCCGCAACTACAGCTGGGAATTCACCAAGTTTTTTCAGTAACTCTACTTCTTTCTCAGAAGTAACAAGCTTGTAGTTCACATCTCCGCCTGTAGCTAATCCTAACTCTTCACCTTGACGAAGGATACTGCATACACGAGCATGAGCATATTGTGCATAGTATACTGGGTTTTCATTAGATTTTGATACAGCTAAGTCCATATCGAAGTCTAAATGAGAATCACCGCTACGCATTGCGAAGAAGTAACGCATTGCGTCCACGCCTACTTCTTCCATAAGCTCACGAAGTGTAACTGCTTTACCCGTACGCTTACTCATCTTCATTTTTTCACCGTTTTGATACAGTTGTACCATTTGGATGATTTCTACTTCAAGTGTTTCTTTATCGTAACCAAGTGCTTGAATAGCAGCCTTCATACGAGGAATGTAACCGTGGTGGTCAGCACCCCAAATATTGATTAACTTATCAAAACCACGCTCTAATTTATCACGGTGATACGCGATATCTGGCGTTAAGTATGTGTAAGAACCATCGTTTTTAATTAATACACGGTTTTTATCGTCACCGTAAGTCATTGAACGGAACCAAGTTGCTCCATCTTCTTCAAAGATCTCTTCGCGCTCTTTTAATACGGCAAGAGCTTGATCGATTTTTCCGTTTTTGTATAGTGATGTTTCTGAGAACCATACATCAAATTTAACACGGAAGCTTTCTAAGTCTTTTTGAAGTTTTGCTAATTCATATTTTAAACCGTACTCACGGTAGAATTCATAGCTTTCTTTTTCATCAGCTTTCGCATAACGATCGCCGAATTCTTCAGCTAAACGTTTACCGATTCCAATGATATCCGCACCATGGTAACCGTCTTCTGGCATTTCTTTATCTAAGCCTAAAGCTTGCATGTAACGAGCTTCAACAGAAAGAGCTAAGTTATGAATTTGGTTACCAGCATCATTAATGTAGTACTCACGAGATACATCGTAGCCTGCTTTTGCTAATAGGTTACATAAAGTATCACCTACTGCCGCACCACGTGCATGCCCTAAGTGAAGGTCACCTGTTGGATTCGCAGATACGAACTCAACTTGTACTTTTTCACCTTTACCAGTATTCGTTTCACCGTAAGCTTCACCAGCGTTTACGATTGTTGGAATTAAATCTGTTAAGTAGCTATTATCCATATAGAAGTTAATAAAACCAGGACCAGCGATTTCGATTTTTTCAATAGAAGCTTTTGCTTTATCGAAATTTGCAACTAGTTCTTCTGCAATCATACGAGGTGCTTTTTTCGCAACGCGTGCAAGTTGCATTGCCATATTTGTAGAGAAGTCACCATTTGTTTTATCTTTTGGAGATTCTAATACAACGTTTGGAATCTGTTCTTCTGTCGCTAATTCTGCCTTTAATACAGCAGCCTGAATTTCTTCTTTAATCAATCCTTTTACTTGTTCTAAGGAATTCATTATTTTGCCTCCTTCAAATTAATTGTAATAGTATATCTGCCAGCTTCTTGTTCACTTAGAAGCAATGCGTAAGTTAAGAAGAGTTGTCCTTTTTTCTTTTCATCCGACCATTTAAAAAGAACGTTATCAGTCTTTGTTTGCAATGCAAACGTACCAAGTTCACTCGTATACGTACCAGTTGTCCATTCACCTTTCACATGCGTCTGACGCATAGAAACAGCACCTGAACGCATAATGAGAACTTGTTCATCTTGAATTTTAATAATTGTTTTCACTTCGCCTTGTTCGTTCGGCTCCTGGAATGTTACATATGTACCTTGACCTTTTACATAGTATTGACCATTTGCTTCAAAAGCAACGGTTTCCTTCCTCGCCCCTTCACGGATTTCTGTTACGAAATGAACGTGTACCGGCAAGCCTGCAAGTTGTTTCTCCACGTCTTGCACACCTTTCAAATGTTATAGATATTAAATACTACTTATAATAAATCACTTTTCCTATCATATCAAAAAAAGACTCTGTCTGTCTGCTGAAAAATCAGGAAAACTCCATTTCAAAAAATAATTCACTTCTACTTTATTTCATATGATAAAATATTTTTTAAATCTAAATATTCTTTCAATTAAAGAGGTGAGTATAGTGATACCAACAAAGTTAAAAAAGGGTGATGAAATACGAGTGATTTCACCATCGTGTAGTTTAAGTATTGTTTCAAATGAAAATAAAAAACTTGCTATAAAAAGATTAACCGACATGGGCTTTCAAGTTACATTCTCAAAATATGCCGATGAGATAGATCGATTTGCTTCCTCTTCTATTTCTTCCCGCATTCAAGACCTCCATAAAGCATTTGGAGACCCTAATGTAAAAGCTATTTTGACGACACTTGGCGGATACAACTCCAATGGTTTATTGAAACATCTCGATTATGATCTAATTCGTAAAAACCCGAAATTTTTCTGTGGTTATTCAGATATTACTGCTTTAAATAATGCAATTTACGCAAAAACAGGGCTCGTTACATATTCAGGACCCCATTTCTCTTCCTTTGGAATGGAGAAAGGGCTCGAGTATACAACCGATTACTTTTTAAAGTGCTTAACTTCTAATGAGCCTATTGAAGTCCTGCCATCTGAAACATGGAGCGATGATTCTTGGTATATAGATCAGGAAAATCGAGAATTTATTAAAAATGAAGGATACGTTTCAATTCAGGAAGGAGAAGCTACGGGAGATATTATCGGTGGCAATATGAGCACATTTAACTTACTGCAAGGCACACCATATATGCCAAATTTAAAGGACAAAATTTTATTTATTGAAGAAGATAGTTTAACTGGAACATCTACTCTTAAAACTTTTGATCGTTATTTACATTCCCTTATGCAGCAGCAAGATTTTGAATACATAAAGGGAATCGTTATAGGAAAGATGCAAAAAGGTGCAGAATGTACGATAGAAGACATTCAAGAAATGATTGCTTCAAAACCTGAACTTGCACATATTCCTATCATTGCAAACGCAAGTTTCGGGCATACAACCCCGATTTTCACTTTCCCAATTGGTGGACGTGCAAAAATTATTTCTAACAAGGAAAAAACATCTATCACTATTTTAACGCCCTAAAAAAGGAGCGAATGAGTCGCTCCTTTTATGGTTTTTCTATTTTTTCCAACGCTTTTTGTGGAATAGATTCTTTCGGGATTTCAGCCCATCCTTTTCCTTGCATACCTTTTGCATAAATTTTTATAAACGCCCCCGTATGCAATTCACGGTTCATCATTCTTTTAATGATCTGTAACTTTCCGTCTTCTGTATACCCTTTAAAAGTATACAAGTATTCTCCGTCTTTTTTCTCACCTTTATCTATAACCGCATAATAATCTTGTATTTCTTTATTTGAAAAGAAGTTGTCTACAAAAGCATGTACACCTTCTGTTTTTGTGTTCAAATAATACGCTGTTCCACCTAGAATAATGGCGAATACAGCTAAAACTTTAATTACCAATTTCATACATGAACCTCCTGTTTGCACTTCTTTCTCACTAGTATTATATCTATACTTGTATTATACGGAAAAGAGCATACTATACTCTATCTAAAAGTCTTACACTTTCCTTACATTATTGTAAGGGATTTTTTCTTACAGCAAGTTCCCAAGAAAAAATTTTTCCGTTTCATACACTTTTATATTATTATTGAATGATACGAATTTTTATTACAAAAATCAAAGGAGACAGTTTTCAAATGGCTATCTTGCAAGGTTTAGCACTATTACTTGTTGTACTTTGTCTATTTACACTTTTTAGTTACCGTGCGCCTTATGGAATGAAGGCGATGGGTGCTTTAGCTAATGCAGCAATCGCAAGTTTTCTTATTGAAGCATTTCACCGTTATATAGGTGGAGAAATGTTTCATAATGACTTTTTACAATCAGTAGGAGAAGCTTCCGGTAGTATGAGCGGTGTCGCAGCAGCGATTTTAGTCGCATTAGCAATCGGTGTTTCCCCCGTATACGCTGTTTTAATTGGTATCGCTACTAGTGGATTCGGTATTTTACCAGGATTTTTCGCTGGATACGTTTGTGCTTTCGTCGTGAAATTTCTCGAAAAGAAATTACCAGCTGGCGTGGAATTTTTAGCAATCCTATTTATCGCTGCACCAATCTCACGCGGAATGGCAATGCTTATGGATCCGCTCGTTAACGCAACACTCGGTAAAATCGGTTCTATGATTTCAGTTGCAACTACAGAAAGTCCTATCATTATGGGTATTATGCTTGGTGGATTAATAACAGTTATTTCTACCTCTCCACTGAGTTCTATGGCACTAACTGCAATGCTTGGATTAACAGGTTTACCAATGGCGATTGGTAGTCTTGCCGTTGCGGCCTCAGCCCCGATGAACTTTATTTTCTTTAAACGATTAAAAATTTGTTCAAAGAAAGATACAATTGCTGTAGCAATCGAGCCTTTAACACAAGCCGATGTTGTCTCAGCAAATCCAATTCCTATCTATATGACAAATTTCGTTGGCGGTGCACTTGCCGGTATTATTACATCGCTATTCCAACTTGTTAATAATGCACCAGGAACAGCATCACCAATTCCAGGTCTTCTTGTCCTATTCGGATTTAATGACGTTATAAAAGTAACGATCGCTGCCGTACTATGTGGAATCGTTACCACTATTGTCGGATACATTGGATCTATTGTGTTCCGTAAATATCCAATCCGCTCTGCTGATGAAATTCGCAGAGTTACTTCGGAAGAGAAGGTTGCATAAAAAAAGAGCTATTCCCATCGATTGAGAATAGCTCTTTTTTGTGTTGCATAATGGTAAATGAAATTATATCGGCGGTTTTTTAAATATATCAGCGCAACTCGAATTATATCGGCGATTTTTTTAATATATCGGCGCAACTCGAATTATATCAGCGATTTTTTTAATATATCGACTTACCGACACATAACGACAAAATAAGAGCCCTCTAATCATATAGAGGGCTCTTACTTTATCTAGCTGCAGCGGCTAGAATGATCGGTGGCTTCGCTTCTTCCTTCGAGGCAAAAAGCGCTCTACGTCTGAAGCTCCATCCCCCTCACATTCTGAGCGAGCCGCTTCCGCTTTTATTTCACCCAACCGAGCAGCATTTCCCGCACGAATTTGCTTGCTGCGACTGGTGTTTGATCACTATGGTCGTAGACTGGAGCTACTTCTACTAAGTCTGCTCCAACTACATTTATATTTGAATTTGCAATTGCTACGATGGAATCTAATAATTCTTTAGATGTGATACCGCCAGCTTCTAACGTTCCTGTTCCTGGAGCGTGAGCTGGGTCTAATACATCAATGTCGATTGTGACATAGACTGGGCGGCCAGCAAGTTTCGGTAATACTTCTTTTAACGGTTCTAATACGTCAAATTTGTATAAGTTCATACCTACTTCTTTCGCCCATTCAAATTCTTCCTTCATTCCAGAACGAATTCCGAAAGAATATACGTTTTCCGGACCAATTAAATCACACACTTTACGAATTGGTGTAGAGTGGGATAAAGGCTCCCCTTCATACGATTCACGTAAATCAGTATGAGCATCCATGTGGATGATTGCTAAATCCGGATATTTTTTTGCCATTGCCTTAAAAATTGGCCAAGACACTAGGTGCTCACCGCCGAGACCTAGTGGAAACTTATCGGCATCTAAAAGTTTTGATACATACTCTTCAATCATGTCTAAGCTGCGTTGTGCGTTTCCAAATGGTAATGGGATATCACCCGCATCAAAATATTTTACCTCTTCTAGTTCACGATCTAAATACGGGCTATATTCTTCAAGACCGATTGATACTTCACGAATACGTGCAGGGCCAAAACGAGATCCCGGACGGTAACTTACTGTCCAATCCATAGGCATCCCATAAATAACTACCTTTGACTCTTCAAAACTTGGATGACTTTTAATAAATACTTTACCTGAATAAGCTTCATCAAAACGCATATTCTTTTCCTCCTTATGTGGAACTTAAGGTATCCCAACCTTTCACTATTTCTCAAATTTGGAGCGAATTGCTCCTCTTTCTCGATTTACCGGGTCTTCTTTTTAACAATAAGAAGACGATTTTCTCTACAGAAGTGTAAGTAGCTAGCATGTTCAAGTCTTCTGGACAAACACCTTAAATGAGCTACTTACACTTTATTTGTTTGATACAATTCTCTTACTTAATTAAATCGCCAACAAATTTCGGTAATGCGAATGCTGCATTGTGTAATTCTTTTGTGTAGTATTTCGTTTCGATTTCGTGGAAACGCTCTTCACTTACTTCTAGTGGATCATGTTTTTTAGATCCAATTGTGAACGTCCAAAGACCACTTGGGTATGTTGGAATATTAGCTGTGTATAAACGAGTAATTGGGAAAATCTCTTTTACATCTTTAAACACAGTCGTAATTAGTTCTGGTGTAAACCAAGGGTTGTCCGTTTGTGCAACAAAAATACCATCTTCTTTTAACGCTTTAGAGATTCCAGCGTAGAAACCTTTCGTAAATAAGTTTACTGCTGGCCCTACTGGCTCAGTAGAATCTACCATAATTACGTCGTATTCATTTTCGCTTTCTGCGATGTGTAGGAAACCGTCTCCTACTTTTACTTCTACACGCTCATTATCTAATGCACCTGCGATTGATGGTAAGTATTGTTTAGAGTACTCAATTACTTTTCCATCGATTTCAACAAGAGTTGCTTTCTTTACACTTGGGTGTTTTAACACTTCGCGAATAACACCGCCATCGCCGCCGCCAACAACTAATACGTTCTCAGGATTTGGATGTGTAAATAAAGGTACGTGCGCTACCATTTCGTGATAAACGAACTCGTCCTTTTCTGTTGTCATAACCATGCCGTCTAAAATAAGCATGTTTCCGAACTCTTCCGTTTCAACCATATCTAGTTTTTGGAATTCTGTTTGCTCCGTATGTAATGTGCGGTTAATACGCGCCGTAATCCCAAAATGTTTTGTTTGTTTTTCAGTGAACCATAGTTCCATCGTACAATCACGCCTTTCAATGCAAATTTATAATAGGGACATCATTAATGTCCCCTAACAAAAATAAAACAAAACATCCAAAATGTATAGTTAAAAGTACAAAAATACCGAAAATATATTTTAGTCAGAGGGTTCTAACATATGTGCGGAAAGGGTTTGCACCGTAAAAGGAAAGAAAACCCTTTCTTAAGAAAGGGCTTTTGTCTCTATTTCTACTGGTTTACGAATTGGAATTAGGATCATAATACAACCAACTAACACAACAATTCCACCTACTAAAAACGGACTTTGTGGTGAAACAGTATGACCGATAATTCCTGATAAAATTGGAGCAATCGCACCACCTAACCAACGAACAAAGTTATAAACACCTGACGTAACAGATCTTTCATAAGGTGAAATATCCATTACATAACTTGTATATAATGCATTGTTTAAGCCAGATGCCAATCCTGATAAAACGATAAGAGTAATTTGTAACCACATAATTTTCACAAAGAATAGTGCAATTAAGAAAATCGCAAATACGAGTAAACTACCCTTTAATAATGTTTTTGGTTCATATTTCCCTTCTAGCTTATGTGCTAAAATTGCAGAACCGTAAGCTAACGCGAGCCCCCATCCGCAAAATACAAAGCCTAATTGAATAGCTGATAAATGCATAATAAGTGGTGAATATGCTAACACAACGAAAAATCCGTAGTAGTATAACATTCCTGAAATCGCACCTTGCATAAACGGTTTATACTTCACCAGGTTAAGTAATTCTCCTACCCCAGCAGCCTTACGCTTCACTTTTCGCTCCGGTTCTTTTACAAAAAAGAATACTAAAATAAATGCTAAGAAAATTAAAATACTTGTCGCGAAAAACGGATAACGCCAAGAATGACCACCTAATATCCCGCCTAATAATGGTCCGCCAGCCATGCCTAAACCGATAGCTGCTTCGTATAATCCTACTGCTTCATGAACTTCTTTACTTAATGCTATTAATAGCGTCATTGCTGTAGCAAAAAACATCGCATTTCCTAATCCCCATCCAGCGCGGAAAAGAGATAATTGAGCAATCGTTTGCGATATACCGCATATAAACGCAAATACAGTCACAATTGCAAGGCCGATTGTCATCATTCGTTTATCACCAAATCTCGATGCAAATATACCAGCTGGTAACATCATGATTGCCATCGTTAAAATATAAGCGGTAAATAACATTTCAACTTGCCAATGCGTTGCACCGATTTTCTCAGCAATAATTGGCAAAATTGGGTCAACTACCCCTATACCCGAAAAGGCAAGGAAGGTAGCCACCACTGTAATCAATCTCCCTAGTTTTTGTTTGCTCTCCATTTTGATTACTCTCCTTTTGTGTTCTCTAAAAATGTTACTGCACGATGTAAACTATCTTCGAGTTCTGCCTTTACACGTTGCATTTGCTCCATTTTTTCGTCTAGCGTTTGCACTTGTTGTTCAAGCATCTCTTTAATTTCTTGAATCACTTCACGGTCACGAGGATTTTCACTACTTCTTCTTTGCTCCATTCTTTCTTTTAACGATAAAAAATGCTGCATCTCTTGAAGCGTAATTCCTAACACTTCTTTCGCTTCCACAATTTTTTTAATTCTGGCGATATCCCCGTCTGTATACAGGCGAATGTTCCCCTCACTACGTTCAGGGGGATGAATTAAACCAATTTCCTCATAATAACGAAGTGTACGTTTTGTCAAACCAACTTGCTTTGTTACTTCATCAATTTTATACATGTTTATTCCTCCCTTCACTTGATTATTACATTTTACGTTAACGTTAACTTTTGTGCAACTGTTAGACTTTTGTAAATGTTTGTCATATTCAATTGTATTTTCCCTAAAGCAGTTTCATAATGAAAGAAAAGAGATAATAAGGAGAATTTCACATGAGTAAACCACTTATTTTCGCTCACCGCGGAGTAAAAGGAACACATCCCGAAAATACGATGATTGCCTTCCAAGAAGCAGAACGCATTGGCGCTCACGGAATTGAACTCGATGTCCACTTATCAAAAGATGGTGAACTTGTCGTAATTCACGATGAAACCGTCAATCGTACAACAAATGGCGTTGGACTTGTTTCGGAAAAAACGGTAGAGGAACTACAATCATTGGACGCTGGTAGCTATAAAGACCCTTCTTTCCATGAAGCAAAAATCCCAACGTTGCGTGAGGTTTTCATTTGGCTTTCCACAACGAACTTACAACTAAATATTGAATTAAAGACAGATGTTATTCATTACCCAAATATTGAGGAAAAAGCTGTTGCACTTGTGCGTGAATATCATCTTTCTAATCAAATTGTATTTTCATCATTTAACCATGACTCTGTTTCATTATTAGCAGAAATTGCTCCTGAAATCCCAAGAGCAATTTTATATGATACACCACTTGCTGATCCAATTGCCGAAGCAAAACATAGAGAAGCAAATGGATTACATCCAAACTTCCAGTTATTAACGAAAGAATTTGTGCAGTTAGCACAAGAGCAAGGGTATGTTTTCCGTCCATATACAATTAATGAATACAAAGATTTACAAACTATGATTGATTATGGTGTAGATGTCATCATTACTGATTGGCCAGCACGTGCCTTTGAGCTCCTTTCTTAATGGAAGGGGCTTTTTTATTTTCGAAATTTCATTGTTTAAAATAAATGAAAACCCTCAATACTAATACAATAACGCTTGTATTAATGAGGGGCTGAAAAAAGATGGATCAAACTATGAATCCAAAACTTAAAAAATATAAACGTCTTTTCTTCACCGCAATGTTTTCTTGCGTCCTTTTCTTCGTTTTTTCTTTTTTTGTTATTATTATAGTTGCAAAAATTATGGGACCTCCTCCTGTTGCGGTCCCGCAAACAAGCGTCTTTTACGCAAATGATGACACTGTTATAGGACAAAGTAATGAAATGCAAAAACGTTACAATGTATCTCTTAATGAAATTTCACCTTATGTAAAAGAGGCGACACTATCTATTGAAGATCAACGATTCTACAAACATCATGGCTTTGATATGAAACGTATTGCTGGTGCCATTGTTGCCGATTTAAAAGCGATGGCAAAAGTCCAAGGTGCTAGTACGATTACACAACAGTATGCTCGTAACCTTTACTTAGATCATGATAAAACGTGGAAACGTAAACTATTAGAAGCAATGTACACAATTCGCCTTGAGGTGAATTATAATAAAAATCATATTTTAGAAGGATATTTAAATACAATTTATTACGGACATGGCGCTTATGGCATCGAAGCTGCATCCCGTCTATATTTCGATAAAACGGCAAAAGAGTTAACATTAGCAGAAGCTAGTATGCTCGCAGGTATCCCGAAAGGGCCAAGTGTCTATTCGCCCTTTTTGAAAGAGGATCGTGCGAAAGGACGACAAGCTCTCATATTAGATGAAATGGTAGAACAAGGATATATTACGAAGCAACAAGCAGCCTTAGCGAAGAAAGAGCCACTAACTTTTGCCTCATTAGATACGAAAAAAGTAGCAGAGGTCGCACCATATTTCCAAGATGCTGTACAAGCTTCGCTCCTTCGTGATGTTGGATTAGACGAACAAGCTTTACAACGAGGTGGCTTGCGAATTTATACAACGCTAGACCCTAAACTACAAGCTGTAGCAGAACAAGCTGTAAAAGATCACATACCTGACACAACAAACATACAAACTGCTCTCGTCTCTATGAATCCAAAGACAGGTGAAGTGGCTGCTCTTGTTGGTGGAACTGATTATACTACAAGTCAATTTAACAGGGCTACACAAGCCATTCGTCAGCCTGGTTCTACATTTAAGCCATTTCTATATTATGCGGCATTAGAACGAGGATTCACGCCTGCTACGCGCTTAAAAAGCGAATATACTGTATTCACCTTAGGTGACGGCGTTTCAAAGTATAAACCGAAGAACTATAAAGATTATTATGCAGATGATTTCGTAACGATGGCACAAGCTCTCGCAGTCTCTGATAACATTTATGCTGTGAAAACGAATTTGTTTTTAGGCGATGACGCGCTTGCAAAAACAGCGAAACAATTTGGAATTAAAAGTGCATTAAAAGATGTTCCTTCTCTAGCTCTTGGTACATCACCAGTAAAACCAATTGAAATGGTTAACGCTTATAGCATGTTCGCAAATGGTGGAAAAGAAGTAAAACCTACTTTCATTCGCCGCATTATGGATCATGAAGGAAATATATTATACGATGCTCATTTAGAGAGTAAACAAGTTCTCGACAAGAGCAAAGCGTTTGTAATGGAAGAAATGATGACTGGTATGTTTAATAAGAAACTAAGCAGCTATGCTGCTGTAACTGGTCAATCGATGTTATCCAAACTATCAAGAACATATGCCGGCAAATCTGGTTCTACTGAAACGGATAGTTGGATGATTGGATTTACTCCGCAAATCGTAACTGGTGTGTGGGTCGGATATGATCAACCTAAATCTATTTCAAACGTAGCAGAACAAGGATATGCGAAGAAAATATGGACTGATACGATGGAGAAAGGGTTAGATGGACAACCAAAAAAAGAATTTAAACAACCAAGTGACGTCGTAGCGGTTAATATCAATCCAGAGAACGGTAAAATTGCTACAAAAAATTGTCCTATTTCTGTGAAAATGTATTTCGCTAAAGGTACCGAACCGACTGAATATTGTATGGATCACGTCGATGATAAAGAAGAATTTGAAAAAACGACTGAAGAAAAGAAAAAAACAAGTTGGTGGAAAAAATATCTTCCTTGGTAAAAAAATAGCTGACGGGCATCCGTCAGCTATTTTTTATTCACTTAATAATGCACGGCGCAATTCTTCACTAGATTCGTTCCAAATCGCTTCATTATGTTCTTTCAAGAACGTACCAAGTACTTTTTTAGATGATTCATCCATATGTTCAACCATAATGTGACGCTTCAATGATTTATCCATTTTATTTACGTGCTCTGGAAGTGATTTATATCCGCGGCGAATTTCACGATCTACTGTCATTTCACAAGCTGTTACACCTGCGTAATACGCACCTGTCGCAGTTCTTTCAATCGTTACCCAAACAAGCCAAAATGGTTTTCCGTTTGGAACTTCATCTTTATTTGTTAAAAACTTAATACCTTTTTCTACTGTACTACGCGCGTGCATCGCACCAATATCAACGAATGCAGTTTTCTCTAGTACATCAACAAATACAGGTGAAATGTTTTCTAAGCTTAATGCCCCAACACCAAATCCACCATGTCCATCTGTTGAATCATTTTTCACGATATTAAAACCGATTTTTTTCTTTTTCTCTGTCATATGTAAAATCCTCCTCACTTAAAAATTATAAAAGGCCAAAAATAGGCGCAATGATGCTATCTAAAAATACAAATACATGCGGAATAACTACCTGGAAAATAGGTTGAATTGTGTAATTACTAAGCGGTGTAATAACGAGAATTAATAACGCAATTGCCCCGTATTTTTCATACTGTGTCATTTTCGCGCGAATATTTGCTGGCGCTAAATCTTCCACTACACGATACCCATCAAGTGGCGGGATCGGTAATAAGTTAAATACAAGTAAAACGATATTCAGCATAATAAAAATCTGGAAAAATTGAGCTAACGTATCTGCTACTGCAGATGGAATTGAGTATAATACACCAAATTTTAATAAGCTATACCAAATAATTAAACCAATTGCGCTTAAAATTAAATTACTAATCGGCCCCGCAATTGAAACTAATACACCTGCAAGACGCGGTCTTTTAAAGTTATATGGGTTAACAGGAACCGGTCTTGCCCAACCGAATCCAAGAATTAATACTGCAATCAAACCTATAGGATCTAAGTGTGCCATCGGTGATAAAGTCAAACGACCTTGTCTCTTTGCTGTATCGTCTCCAAATTTATATGCTACATATGCATGTGCAAATTCATGAACTGATAATGCGATAATAATGGCCATTGCTACCAAAGGAATTTGGTGCAACGGGTATCTAAATAACTGATCCATGCTTCATCTCCTCTTCCATATGTCAAAAAAAGAAATTATTTGTTTTTTCGATTGTTCTTCCCTATAATCCGCTATAATAAGAGTGTAACTTACATAAAAGGAGCGATTGTACATGCCATACGTAACAGTGAAAATGCTAGAAGGACGCACAGAAGAACAAAAGAAAGCTCTTGCTGAGAAAGTAACAGCAGCAGTAAGCGAAACAACTGGTGCTCCTGAAGAAAACATCGTTGTTTTCATCGAAGAAATGTCTAAAAACCATTATGCAGTTGGCGGAAAACGCTTAAGCGACAAATAATTTCAAGTTTTTTCATAAGAAGCAGCCATTAGCTGCTTCTTATTTCTTTCCTTCTAACAACTCAATAATTCTCTCTTTATATTTTCCTTTTCTTCCATCTTCATAGATTAAATCATGCGGATAGAATAGCTTTTGATCCGTTCTTTTCTTACCTGTAATCGCCTCAACAATATCCGACTCACGTGAAAGCTCTCTAAGCTCTCCGTTTGGCATAAGAAGTAGGATTGGTAGACGCTCTTCTTCTTCTCCTGCACGATAAAAGTCATACGGTAAGTCTGATGTTGAATCGACTACTAAATAATACTCCGGATCAAGTCCAATCTTTTTAAATAAACTACTTAATTCCATCCAATTATCTAAACCGTGTTTATCTGTAAACTCTACATATTTAAATAGATTTCGATTCATAAAACGGCGGCATAAATCGCTTAAAATTGGATCTTCTTCTTCCTGCCATACTTGGAAGTAGTAATACATAACGTTCTCGTCTAACTTTAAATAATCCTCTACTGTTACTTCTTCTTCAAATAAAGAATAGAAATGAACAGGATGATTTTTAAATGTATAATACTTCTCGTGCAGTGATTTCGCACGGTGTAAAATCTTCGTTAAAATAACTTCTGCACTTCGCGTTACCGGGTGGAAATATACTTGCCAATACATTTGATAACGACTCATAATGTAATGCTCAACAGCATGCATACCACTATTTTTAATGACTACTTGATTCCCATACGGACGCATTACACGCAGTATACGTTCCATATCGAAGTTTCCGTACTTTACGCCTGTAAAATAAGCATCTCTTAATAAATAATCCATACGATCCGCATCAATTTGACTCGAAATCATACTAATCGCTAATTTATTAGTAGACGTTTTTGCAATTACATCTGCTACCTTTTGTGGAAACTCCTTATCAACACGACTTAATACATCATTAATCTCCGTATCGCCTACGATAATCTTTTGCGTAAATTTCTCATGATCTAATGAAAATACTTTTTCAAACGAGTGAGAAAATGGGCCGTGGCCGACATCATGAAGTAATGCCGCACATAAACATAACAATCTATCTTCAGCATTCCAATTTGGTCTGCCATCAAACACATCATCAATCATACGACGAATAATTTCGTATACACCTAACGAATGAGTAAAGCGACTATGCTCTGCACCGTGAAATGTAAAAAATGTCGTTCCAAGCTGCTTAATACGGCGCAAGCGTTGAAATTCTTTCGTTCCGATTAAATCCCAAATAACACGATCACGCACGTGCACATATTTATGTACTGGGTCTTTAAACACTTTTGTTTCGCTGAGTTTGTCGTTTAAATATACCACTTTCCGACATCCCCCTTTCTTTACTACATTCTTACTTTATATTATAAACGAAATGAGAAACAGAAAGAAATGAAAGACTGTATTAATTCCCTTTATAAAAAGAAAAAATCACCTTTACCGAAGTAAAAGTGATTTCCTTTATACATTATTTACCTAAAACGAATTCAGCAACTTCGTCTAAGATCATATCTTTCCCTAGTGGGAAGTAACCTTTGTTTAAGTCTTCATTTTTAATTGTAAATACGTGGTTATTTTTAACAGCGTTCATGTTTTTCCAAATTGATTCTTCTTGGAATTCTTTTAAGCGCTGAGAACCGTCACCAGTTGTAAATACGAATAAGTAATCTGGGTTGTAATCGATTAAAGCTTCTTTTTGTACTTGTACTAACGGTTTATCAGTTGGTGTACCTTTAACTGCCGGTAGTTTTAAATCATTAAAGATTACGCTACCGTAACCGTAGTCACCGTATACGCGGAAAGCATTTGGATATGCAGCCATTTTCATAAATGTTGCTTCACCAGTTTTAGCGACGATTTTGTCATGTAATTTGCTTGCTTTTTCATCATACTTTTTGAACCATTCTTTTGTTTCTTTTTCTTTACCGAGGATTTGACCTACTTCTTCGAATTTTGGACGCCATTGATCTAACGGAGTGTTTAACATAACTGTTGGTGCAATTTTAGATAATTGGTCATAAATCTTTTCTTGACGATTATTTACAAGAATTAAATCTGGTTTTGCAGCAGCTACTGCTTCGATGTTAATTTTATCGCCCCAAGCAGAACCAACGGGTTTAACGTCTTTTAGTTTCTTTTCAATATGTGCATCAATTTTTTCTTGAGATGTATTAGCAGTAATAACCGGTTTCATACCGAAAATTAGTAATTCTTCTGTTGAACCACTAAGGTCAGCAATTTTCTTTGGGTTTGCAGGAATTTTAATTTCCCCTTTTGCATGTTTTACAGTGCGCTCTTCAGTCTTTGCATCTGCTTTCTTTTCTTCTTCTTTGTTAGAACAAGCTGCAAATAGTACAGAAGTCACAACTAGTACCATTGCTAATAGTGCCATTTTAAAATTCTTCATGTTCCCACTCCTTCTAGCTGTATTTATCTTATAAGTTACAATGAACTATAAGAAACAAAGATAACAATTAATTAATATATATTTATTAACTGTTGTTAATAACCCATTCTAACGGGCGTTCAACTTCCCATTCATATATAAGAAGCTCAACGTCCATTAGAAGCCCCCTCTTTACGAGGGGGTTCTACTTATGCTTTTTTACGCAATTGATTACTAATCATCGCTAAATCATATGTTAAACAAATTGGCTTACAGTTTACTGGACATGGAACGATTTGAGCTTCAATCTCAAATACGTTACGAAGTGTTTCACTTGTCATAACTTCATCTGGTGTTCCTTGTTTCATTAACTTACCTGCTTTTAATGCAATCATATGATCAGAGAAACGAGAAGCGTGGTTTAAGTCATGGATAACCATAACAATCGTTCTACCTTCTTCTTCATTTAACTTTTTCAATAAGTTTAATACTTCTAATTGATGAGCCATATCTAAGTACGTTGTTGGTTCATCCAATACAAGTAATTCTGTTCCTTGTGCAAGAGCCATTGCGATCCAAACACGTTGACGTTGGCCACCTGATAGCGCTTCTGCTGGACGATTCGCAAATTCTTTCATTCCTGTCACTTCAAGTGCCCAGTTAATGTAGCGATAATCCTCTTCTTTCAACGTGCCAAACCCTTTTTGATGAGGGAATCTTCCATATGACACAAGCTCAAATACAGTAAGACCCGTTGGCACTTCTGCAGTTTGTGGTAAAATCGCCATTTTCTTTGCAATTTCTTTCGTTGGCTGTTTCTCAATTGCTTTTCCGTCAAGATAAACAGTACCTTGCTTTGCCTTCAAAATACGAGACGCCGTTTTTAATAATGTGGACTTCCCACAACCATTTGGTCCAATAATTGTTGTAATTTTCCCTTCCGGAATTTCAACTGTTAACCCGTCAATAATTAAACCTTCATTATAGCCAACAGATACCGCATCCACCGCTAAAGTTGCCATACGAAAAGCCTCCCTTTATTTTGTCCTCATAAGTAAATAAATGAAATATGGTGCACCAATTACAGAAATAACAAGACCGACTGGTATTTCTGAAGTTGTTAATACACTTCTTGAAATTACGTCTGCAAATAAAAGTAAAAACGTTCCTATTAGCGCAGCTGTGGGCAACATAATTTGATGTTTACCACCAACAAGGCGCCTTGCTAAATGCGGGGCCATTAAACCGATAAAGCCAATTCCGCCTGCAACAGCAACAGATGCACCTGCTAAACAAACTGCAATAAATAATAATTTACGTCTTTCTTTTTCTACGTTTACACCAAGGCCAACTGCTGTAGAATCGCCTAGGTTCATTACATTTAATATGTGTGCTTTACTTATAGCAAGCGGTAAGAAAATAACCATCCATGGAAGTACACTTAATACGAATTTCCAATCTGTACCCCATAGACTTCCCGCCAGCCAAATCGTAGCAAAACGAAAATCGTTAGATGTCATCTTCATAGAGAAAATTAAACTAACAGCTCCAAATCCAGCTGCAACGGCAATACCGACAAGTATTAATCGAGTCGATGAAACGCCGTCTTTCCATGCTAGTAAATAAATAATTACCGCTGCTAATATCGCTCCAACTAGTGCGAAGAATGGAAGAATGAATACAGATAAAAATGTACCAGTCCCTACTTTCCCGAAGAAGAAGTAGACGAATATAACAACTGTTAATCCCGCTCCAGCATTAATACCTATAATACCTGGATCAGCAAGCGGATTTCGTGATAAACCTTGCAAAATCGCACCTGACATAGCTAAAGCAGATCCGACTAGTATAGCAATTACCATACGCGGCATACGGAATTCAAATAAAATAACAGACTGATCTTCAGCCCCTAGTCCAACCAATGACTTTAATACGTCCATTGGCGGGATTTTAAAAGTTCCTGTATTTAAACTAATAAGAAATATAGAAACGATTAGTCCTACTAAAATCGTTAATATAGAAATGTTCTTTTTTGTTAAGACACTCGTCCTCACATCTTTCCTCTCCCTTCATTACGTGCTAAGTAGAGGAAGAATGGAACCCCAATTAGCGCTGTAATTGCTCCAATTGGCGTTTCAAATGGCGGGTTAATAACGCGAGATAACATATCTGCACATTCAATTAACAGCCCACCTAAGACCGCAGAACATGGAATAACCCATCTATAGTCCGAGCCTACAAGAAAACGAGTCATATGCGGAATTACAAGACCAACAAATCCAACTGATCCTGCCATGGAAACTGCGGAACCCGTTAAAACAAGAACAAGTACTGTTCCGATAAATTTAATCAATGTCGTATTTTGACCAAGTCCAATTGCAATTTCTTCACCGAAGCTCAAAATTGTAATATATCTCGACATCATAATTGCGATAAAAAGACAAACAAGGCCAATTGGCACTAACATATTAATACTTTGCCATTTCACTCCAGCAACTCCGCCTGCATTCCACATGCTTACCTCTTGGGCAAGATTGAAATACAATGCGATTCCAGATGAAATTGCCCCTAATAAAGCACTAATAGCTGCACCTGCTAAAGCTAATTTCACAGGTGTTAATCCACCTGGTGAAGAAGACCCAATTCCATATACAATGCTTGCACCAAACGCAGCTCCAATAAAAGATGCGATAACAAACATTAAATAAGGTGAATTAGGAAAAAATGCATACATAATTGCAATTCCAAATACAGCCCCATCTGTAATCCCCATTAACGATGGTGAAGCAAGTGGATTTCGCGTCATACCTTGCATAATTGCTCCTGATACCGCTAAAAAGGCACCTGCAACTACGCCCCCTATTGCTCTAGGCATGCGAAGCTCTTGAATTACATTATGATGTGTAATAGATCCATCAAACTGAAATACAGCTTGCCATACAGTCTTTAAACTAATATCTGCAGCCCCAAAAGAAATAGAAACTGCCATGCTTAAAGCTAACAAAACTGTACCCGCTACTAAAATAATAGAAGCGATAAGCGGTCTGCTCTTAATCTCTTTAACATTCTCTTCTTGCTGTTCTATACTGCTTGCGCTCGCTTCCATCCCTCAACCATCCTAACTAACAACATATATTTATTGAAATGAAATTTATTCTCAAATAGTAATAAAAAAATTAGGTGAATTGTTATTTTCCTGATAATGATTATCAGAATCAGACACTTCTATTCTACCTATCGCTTTAAAAGACTGTCAACCATTATTTTGAAATATAAATTTATATAAATTGGAATTTCAATACAAAAGTTATATCTATCCTTTAGAAAACATTCGTCCACACAAGAGTACTTTCGCAGAATAAATCATTCCTCTTATGGGCATAAAAAAGAAGAGTAATCTTTTCACTCTTCTTTTTCTTACTTATTTAACTTTGCTTCAATTTTTGCGATTAACTCATCTTCTGTTGGAGCCGCAACTGGACGGTTATTTACAAATGCGAATGATTTTTTACGACCAGGACCACAGTAAGACTGACATCCAACTTCAATCGTTGCACATGAATCTACTTTTTTTAACTTCGGAACTAACGTTTTAACGTTCGTTGCCTGACAGTCATCGCACACGCGAAACTCGTTTCCCATTATATAACACTTCCTCTATTTTAAACTTTTCTCAAGTACATTTAAAAATAAACACTAAATGGTATTTTACCGCTCTTTGAAGCTCGTTGCAAGTTTCCCTACAAAGCCTATTCTCTACATAATGCTACATATTTATATGCTCTTCTACAGAAGCGCTCACCATTCATGGGAAAATTTTTACCTTTCATCGAAATCTACCATATTTTTAAAAGCTTTGTATAAAAGTTTATTTTTTTGCCCATTATAAAAATAGGAAGTTCATAAAAAGAAAGGGAGTTGAATCTATGAAAGTAAGACAAGATGCTTGGACAGATGAGGATGATTTATTACTTGCTGAAACGGTACTTCGTCATGTTAGAGAAGGAAGTACGCAATTAAATGCATTTGAGGAAGTAGGGGATCAGTTAAATCGTACATCTGCTGCTTGTGGTTTCCGCTGGAATGCTGTTGTTCGCTATAGCTACGAACAAGCTCTTCAACTAGCAAAAAAACATCGTAAAGATAAAATGCGTGCTGCAAGCGGTGAACAAGCAAAAAAACGTTTACTTTATACACCACCAGCTTCAGATTCGATAACTGATTATGAAGAATTAGTACAAGAAGAATCAATCGTACAATATAAAGAAGCTATTCCATATCAAGAATCTACTGCTCCTGCTGCAAGAAGCTCTATGACAATGCAAGATGTTATTTATTTTTTACAAACAGTCGGATCTTCAAATATAAAAGTGACAGCTCTTGAAAACGAGAATACGAGATTGAAACAAGAAATTAAAGCACAAATCCTTCGGAATGAGGAACTAGAAAAGAAACTAGAAAAATTGGAAAAGCAATCTCATACTGTACAAGAAGATTACGAAACACTTATGAACATTATGAACCGAGCTCGTAAATTGGCAGTCATGGATGACGAAGAACGTTCTCAAACATCTTTCCGAATGGACCGAAACGGTAATTTAGAAAAAATTGCAGAATAAAAAGGATGCATGTAATGCATCCTTTTTATTATTTCACCTATAAGCTCCCCCTTTATATGTGAGAAAACTCCATTCTTCATTTTTTGCTATAATAGAGATTGTCATTTTAAAGATAAGGGGTTAGTTATATGAGCAATTCCCGTTCCATTTTATCTCAGCCAGAGTGGCGCATTGTAGATCAATCTAGTTTGGGACCAACATTCCATGCACTTCAGTCATTCGCAATGGATGACACATTATGCACAAGCATTGGAAATGGCAAGTCAGCCGCAACAATGCGTTCTTGGGTTCATCACAATACAATTGTCCTTGGCATTCAAGATTCACGCCTTCCGCATTTAGAAGAAGGTATTTCTTTTTTAAAACAAAACAACTTCAATGTTATTGTCCGTAATTCTGGCGGGCTTGCGGTCGTGCTTGATGAAGGTGTTTTAAACGTATCACTTTTATTCCAAGAAACAGAAAAAGGTATCGATATTGATCTTGGATACGATACAATGTGGCATTTGATTAAGGAGATGTTAAAGGATTACGACGTTACTATCGAGGCAAAAGAAATTGTCGGCTCTTACTGTCCTGGTAGTTATGACTTAAGTATTCGCGATCAAAAATTCGCTGGTATTTCACAACGTCGTATTCGCGGCGGTGTCGCTGTCCAAATCTATCTCTGCGCTACCGGAAGTGGCTCTGAGCGTGCCGCACTCGTTCGTGATTTTTACAGCCTAGCAATTCAAGGGGAAGAAACACGCTTTACGTACCCTGAAATTGTACCAAGTACGATGGCCTCACTCTCAGAATTACTTGGCGAAACCATTACAGTACAAGATTTAATGATGCGTCTTTTAAAAACATTGCAGCAATTCGCTCCAAAGTTAACACCATCTCAATTAACAATAGATGAGATTCCTTTATATGAGACGAATTTACAACGTATTATTGATCGTAATAATAAAGCACTTGGTTTAGAAAAATAAAGACCGTCGCTATAATAGCGACGGTCTTTATTTCAATTCATTATAGAATTAAAGTGCTTGAGCTGCTGTAATTAAAGCTAACTTGTACACTTCTTCTTCGTTACATCCACGAGATAGGTCATTTACAGGCATGTTTAAGCCTTGTAAGATTGGCCCTACTGCTTCGAAGTTACCTAAACGTTGAGCGATTTTGTAGCCGATATTACCAGCTTCTAAGCTTGGGAATACGAATACGTTAGCATCACCTTTAATTGTAGAACCTGGAGCTTTTTTCTCAGCTACAGATGGTACGAATGCAGCATCGAATTGGAATTCTCCATCTAAAGTTAACTCAGGAGCCATTTCTTTTGCAATGCGAGTTGCTTCTACAACTTTTTCTGTTTCTGGAGATTTCGCAGAACCTTTTGTAGAGAAGCTTAACATAGCAACGCGTGGATCAATGCCGAATAACTCAGCAGTTTTCGCACTTTCGATACCGATTTCAGCTAAATCTTGACTGTTTGGTGCAATGTTAATTGCGCAATCAGCGAATACATATTTCTCTTCTTCACGTACCATGATGAATACGCCAGAAGTTTTTGTAACGCCTGGTTTTGTTTTAATAATTTGAAGTGCTGGACGAACTGTATCAGCTGTAGAGTGAGCTGCACCACTTACTAGACCGTGTGCTTTGCCCATGTATACAAGCATTGTACCGAAGTAGTTTTCGTCTTTAAGGATTTTGCGAGCGTCTTCTTCAGTTGCTTTACCTTTACGGCGTTCAACGAAAGATGCTACCATTGCATCCATTTCTTCGTATGTAGCTGGGTCGTAAATATCAACGCCTGCTAATGTTAAATTCATGCTAGCAGCTTTTGCGCTAATTTCTTCTCTATTACCAACTAAGATTGGTTTTACTAACTCTTCTTTTGCTAAACGCTCTGCAGCGCCTAAAATTCTTTCATCAGTTCCTTCAGGAAGTACGATAGAAATGCCTTTTCCTTGAACTTTTTCTTTTACTGTTGTAAATAAGTTGCTCACGAATAAACCCTCCTACATATGTTAAAAAAACTCTATCTTTAAGAATACTGCTTTTCTTCTATATTTTAAACTTATAGCTCCCAAAAAATAGATAAAATAAAAATGATTATATTTTCATAAAATTCAGCCGTTAAATTCACCTTGCTTAAACACTTAAATGTGACAATTTTATGCGCCAAGGTTTTATATAGATGATTTTAAAACTATATATGCTATAGTTAACGTGTAAAACTATCATTAACTGAGGTGAATAGAATGAGTGAAGCAACAACAACGTTAGATGGCTGGTATTGTTTACATGATTTACGTTCTATTGATTGGGCTGCATGGAAAACATTATCTAGCGACGAACGCGGACAAGCAGTGTCTGAATTTTTAAATGTCGTTGAAAAATGGAACGAAGTAGCTACTGCGAAAAAAGGTAGTCACGCAATGTATACAGTTGTTGGCCAAAAAGCTGATATTATGCTTATGATTTTACGTCCAACAATGGAAGAGTTAAATGAAATTGAGACAGAATTGAATAAAACAACTTTAGCTGAATATATGGTTCCTGCATATTCTTACGTATCTGTTGTTGAATTAAGCAACTATCTTCCAGCTGATGAGGATCCATACCAAAACCCGCAAATTTTAGCTCGCTTATATCCTGAATTGCCGAAAGCAAATCATATTTGCTTCTATCCAATGGATAAGCGTCGCCAAGGTGATGACAACTGGTACATGCTTCCTATGGAAGAGCGTAAAAAAATGATGTACAGTCATAGTAAAATTGGACGTCAATACGCAGGTAAAGTACGCCAAGTGATTTCAGGGTCTGTTGGATTCGACGATTTCGAATGGGGCGTAACATTATTCGCTGACGATGTTCTTCAATTTAAAAAACTTATATATGAAATGCGCTTCGATGAAGTAAGTGCTCGTTATGGTGAATTTGGAACATTCTTCGTTGGAAACATTTTACCAGACGAAAAAGTAGAGAAATTTTTACACATATAAATGGTGAAAAGGAACGAAATTCGTTCCTTTTTTTATTCTTCTCTATATTTATCCTCAAAAATCCCCTTTTTTCTGCACTTTTGAAGAAAAACCGACATTTTTTCAAATTTATTGTAAAATTGTAACCTTTTTATATGTAAAGATATGCTAAAATGATACGAGCTATATGCTAAATAACGATGCGAAGGTGATAATCTATATGAAAAAAATTTTGTCTATTTTACTATTGCTTGTATTGTCAATTTCTTCCTTAGGAGTAACAATATCCCATGCAGAAGAAAAAATACATATTGAGGCAGCCGCTGCACTTTTATTTGATGCAGATACAGGAAAAATACTTCACGAGCAAAATCCAGATGAATTGCTAGCTATTGCTAGTATGTCGAAATTAATTGTTGTTTACGCTGTTTTAGAAGCAATTAAAGACGGAAAAATCACATGGGATACGAAAGTAAATATTTCTGATTACGCTTATGAAGTCTCTCGTAATAATGAATTCTCTAATGTACCGTTCGAAAAAGGACGTCAATATACTGTAAAAGAATTATATCATTCTATTGTTATATTCTCTGCAAATGGATCTAGTATCGCTTTAGCAGAACTTCTTGCAGGAAGTGAGAAAAACTTCTTAAATCTTGCAAATGAACATGCTAAAAAGCTAGGATTAAAGAAATATAAATTTGTAAACGCTACTGGCTTAAATAACGCTGACTTAAAAGGAAAACATCCTGAGGGTACTGATCCAAATGCAGAAAACTCTATGTCAGCTCGTGATATGGGTATGCTTTCAAAAGCAATGATTACAAAGTATCCAGAAATGCTAGAGGATACAAAACAAAGATTTAGAAACTTCCCAGACAATCACCCAAAACCAATTCGTATGGAAAACTGGAATTGGATGTTACCAGGAGCTGCTTTCGCTTATGAAGGTACTGATGGTTTAAAAACTGGAAGTTCTGATACAGCTGGATACGGATTTACTATTACTGCTAAACGTGGTGATGTACGTCTTATCTCGGTTATTATTAAAACAAAATCAATGGATGAACGTTTCACAGAATCTCGTGAATTAATCGAATATGGATTTAATAACTTTGAAAAACAAAAACTAAAAGTTAATAAGAACAATACAATCTCTGTAGTAAAAGGGAAAGAAGACCAAGTAACTGTTGCACCCGAAAAAGAAATAACAGTAATTGCGAAAAAAGGTAGCAAAGAACCTTATAAAATTGGGACTGAATTAGATAAATCTCTTGCTGAAGATGGACATTTAGTTGCTCCTATTAAGAAAGATGCCAAAGTAGGCTCAATTACTTTAGAATCAACTGATAAATATGGTTTCTTAGACGGTAGTAAAAGTATGAAAGTTACTGCAAAAACGACAGAGGAAGTTGAAGAAGCAAATTGGTTTGTGTTAACAATGCGCTCTATTGGTGATTTCTTCTCAAACTTATGGTCTAAAGTTTTTTAATAAAAAAGCTGGCTCACGCTAGCTTTTTTTATTTTCCACTCTCAATGTAAAACTTCGTTTGGTTGTCATATCTGAGTCCTTTTCCTCATACGTATGAACTAGTAATTGTTACACACTTCATCTAGAGATAAACCTCTTTCCAAAAGGTATTACAAAAAGAGAGGTGACACATAATGGGAGTTATTGCTTATAACGAAGAAGATGTAAAGTTGTTAGCTAGACTGATGCGTGCTGAAGCCGAAGGAGAAGGACAACAAGGAATGTTAATGGTCGGAAACGTTGGGGTAAATCGTGTCCGTGGAAATTGTTTAGACTTTAAAAGCATTCGTAATTTACGTCAAATGGTTTATCAAAACCCCGGCGGTTTTGAAGCAACGCAAAAAGGATACTTTTATCAACGGGCACGTGAACAAGATATTGCCCTAGCGAGACGGACCATTCAAGGGCAACGTTTTTGGCCTGCCAACTTTGCCTTATGGTTCTTTAGACCTGAAGGGGCATGTCCACCAACTTGGTATAACCAACAAAACTCTGGTCGCTTTAAAAAACACTGCTTCTTCCAGCCATCTGCTGGAGACTGCCCTAGCGTATATTAAGGAATAAAAATGAGGAGGGATTTTTGAATGGCACAGCAACAAAATCCGTACTATGGAACAGGTTTTTATCAACCATCTGGAACTTATGTACAACCGCAACAAATGACTCAACAACAGCAGCAAGCGATGCAACAACAAACAGCTCAAGCTGCGCAAGCTCAATATGCAATTTCTCAAGGCATGTTACCTCTAGAGCAATCCTATATTGAAAATATCCTTCGTTTAAACAAAGGTAAGCAGGCTACGGTTGTAATGACTTATGAACGTGGCAGTTCCCTTGGTACACAATCTTATACAGGTATTATTGAAGCAGCTGGCCGTGACCATATTGTTATTAGTGAACCGCAATCAGGAAAACGCTATTTACTACTAATGATCTACTTAGATTACGTAGAGTTTCCAGAAGAAATTACGTATTTACCTAGTCAACAAGCAACTTATACTCCAAGACCATAAAAAAAGCTGGCAAATGCCAGCTTTTGTTTTTTTATAATCCTTTTACAACTGCAGTCCCTACTAGAATCCACGCCACAATAAACGCTACACCACCAAGAGGTGTAATTGGACCAAAGAACTTAATGCCTGTCGTACTTAATGCATACAAACTACCTGAGAACATAAGAATTCCAGCTACCATTAGCCAACCAGCAGTAGTTAAAAGTGATGATTGAACCTTATCCATCAATAAAGCAACTACGAATAGTCCACCTGCATGAAACATTTGATATGTAACGCCTGTTTTCCAAACTTCTAACATTTTTGCAGAAATTTTATTTTCTAAACCGTGTGCTCCAAAGGCCCCTAACGCAACAGATAGCCCCGCTGCAATACAACCTAGTAAAAAGAAAATTTTCATCTTAATTCCCCTTTTTTACCTTTATCATAAGCAATTTTTGCATATAAGCCAAACGATTTATCTTCTAAAAATCAAATAAAGAATTACCGTTTGCATCACTTTCTTTTATATATACTGGCTCCCCAGAAACAGGTGCAATTGGTTGCATAGTTGTTACTGGTTGTGATCCAATTACTTGCGATTGAATTTTCGGTTCTCTATATGTAGATGTTTCAACTTGTTCATCTAATAATAAGTCACATAAAGCACGCACAACTAATAAATGTTCTTTTGACTTTTGTCCTTCACTACTTTTTGCCTTCACAATTTCATTCGCCATTTTATTTAAAATCTTGTCGCTAGATATTTGCATTCCTTATCACCTCGTACTTTGTAATTCTTTCTCGAATTGTCCCAATTTTTCTACTGAACCAAATACTATTATCATATCACGTTCTTTCAATTTTTCCTGCCCTGTTGGATTATGTATAATATTCCCATTTCTTGAAATCGCTAATATTGTTACATCAAACTGATTCCTTACATTACTCTCTAGTAACGATTTACCAACTAATATTGAATCTTTTCCAACTAGAATTTCTTCAATGACAAATGACTGTTCTACTCCATACAACACTGTATCAATATAATGAACGGTTAATGGATTTGCAATACCTTTTGCGATATGAATACCCGCCATACTAGATGGGTTAATAACCTTATTTGCACCAGCACGCCTTAATTTCTCTTCAGTTTCTGGCTTTTCAGATCTCGCCACAATTTTAATCGTATCGTTTAACCCTCTTGCTGTTAATGTAATAAATACATTTTCGGCATCATTTGCAACAATAGCAACTAAACCAGCTGCTTTTAAAATTCCGGCATTATGTAATACTTGATCTTCCGTTGCATCTCCATGTACAAATAAAAGCTTTTCCTGCTCCAATATACTTTCATCTTTATCAACAACGACAAATGGAATATTCTTTTCTTGCAATTCATGTACAACTTGAAGCCCCACTCTACCGCAACCACATACTATAATATGATTTTTCAACTGCGCTATTTGTTTATCCATCTTCTTCCTCCGTACTGCATGAAATAAATTCCCTTCAATAATCATAGCTGCCACTACCCCAATTGCATACGTAACAATACCTACGCCAACAGGAATAATAAGAAGCGCAAATACTTTCCCCGCTTGCGTTACAGGAACGGCATCTCCGTATCCAACAGTCAATACAGTAATCATTGTCATCCAAAATGCTTGAAACAAACTAATCTCTTCAATCGTCATAAATCCTATCGTTCCTAGAATTACAACAAAAGTCATACATATAACTGCTATCCATAATTGCTTACGTGCATTCATACCGTGTTTCAACTCTTTTCTCTATCTACAATCTTTGCCAGTGGAAATAAAATACGTATATACTAGATACGGAATCTATGAAAGAGGTTGATATAATGAAGACATTTCTTTCCGCCTTACAATGGGCACTATTTATTTTAGCTGGAAGCCTTATTGTACCAATTAGTGTCGCAACTAGTTATGGTCTTAATGGCGCTGAAGCCATCGCATTCGTACAAAGAACATTATTTGTTCTAGGTTTTGCTGGTCTCTTGCAAGCTATATTTGGGCATAAACTTCCTATTCAAGAAGGTCCTGCTGGCCTTTGGTGGGGAATTTTCTCCCTTTACGCAAGTTTAGGCGTCGTACTATTTGGATCAAATAATGAGACACTTAAAGTTCTTCAATATGCTTTCTTATTAAGCGGTATTATTTGTATTATTCTTAGCGTTTTTGGACTTATTGATAAACTCGTTCGCTATTTTACACCGACAGTCATTGGAACGTATTTATTTCTTCTTGTCGCGCAGCTTAGTGGCTCCTTCTTAAAGGGAATGTTTGGCCTTGATGGAAAACATACAGAAGTACAATCTAACGTATTTATTCTTTCACTCATTGTTATTTTACTATCCTTTTTCATCATGAAGCTACCTATTATTGGACAATATTCCGTTCTTTTCAGCATCATATGCGGCTGGATAGTATTCGCATGCTTCGGATTATCTAATCCAATAACACCAGTGACAGACATAATCCGTTTTCCATCCTTATTTGTTTTCGGAATGCCTCGTGTTGAATGGAACATGGTAATTACGGTCATTTTCGTTACACTCTTACTTCTAACAAATATGTTAGCAAGTATTCGCGTTGTACAAAAGGTTGTCTCTAAATATGAAGAAAACGCTACATCAGATCGTTTTAAACAAGCTGGCATTATAACAGGAATCAACCAATTGCTAGGCGGCCTATTTTCAGCTATTGGGCCTGTCGCTATTTCTGGATCAGCAGGTTTTATTGCAACGACTAATATTTATAAACGTCTCCCGTTTATATTAGGGTCGAGCTTTATTATTGTCGTTAGTATATTTCCAAAGATTACTTCATTCTTTGCAGCAATCCCTGTTGCAGTTGGTTATGCCGCTATTTATCCTGTATTCGCAAGCATGATTGGCCTCGCCTTTCGAGAATACGAAACTGTCCAGGATAAAGAACGATTATTTAAAGTAGCCGGTCTTTCAATCTTTACAGGAGTCGGAGTTATGTTTGTTCCAGCAGGAGCATATTCCACACTTCCACCATTTCTAGCATCGTTTTTAAGTAATGGTCTCGTTCTTGGATCTGTAATGGCAATCTTGCTAGAAATACTATTTTCTCGTTCCACAGCAAAACAAATATCTTAAATTGGAAAACTTCCATTATTGCACTCTACCTTTAGAGTTGTTACGATAAAATCAAACTTTAATCATTGGGGTTTTATTCATCCCCAATGATTATTAACCAATATTATGAGCAACACACTCATAATAATTTATCTACTTCTTTTCAAAGAGGTTTGATGTCTTACTATTATTCCTCAATCTCTTCATGAACATGTATTTTGATTTCAATTAAAGAAAGGAATTTTCTATATGACTTATAAAATGATTGTTTTAGATTTAGATGATACTTTATTACGTGATGACCATACTATTTCACCTCGTACGAAAGAAGCGTTAATGACTGCACAAGAGCAAGGCGTAAAGGTTGTACTTGCTTCTGGACGTCCAACGTTCGGTATGCGCAATGTAGCGAAAGAACTTCGTTTGGGAGAATATGGCAGTTTCATTCTATCTTTTAATGGTGCAAAAATTATTAACTGTAAAACAAACGAAGAAATCTTTAGTAGTACACTATCTCCTGAAATCGTTCACAACCTATTTGAAATTAGTCAAACTGAAGATGTATGGATTCATACTTATATGGGCGATGATATCGTAACGGAAGAAAATAATCCTTATACTGAAATTGAGGGCGATATTACTGGTATGCCAATTGTTGTAGTAGATGACTTTAAGGCTGCTGTTAAAGAGCCCGTAGTAAAAGTATTAATGAATAAAGAAGCTGAACGCCTTGTTGAAGTTGAAAAGAAACTACAAAAACAGCTAGAAGGCCAATTAAGCGTGATGCGTTCGAAACCATTCTTCTTGGAATTTACTGAAGCTGGTGTTACAAAAGGAACGAGCTTAAACAAACTGATCCAAAAGCTTGGCATTAAGCGTGAAGAAGTTATCGCAATGGGCGATAGCTATAACGACCAAGCGATGATTGAATTTGCTGGTCTTGGTGTTGCAATGGGCAATGCACCTGATGATATTAAAGAAATTGCAAACTACGTAACAGATACAAATATGAACGATGGTGTTGCAAAAGTTGTAGAGAAATTCGTTTTAAAAACGGATGTACTTGTTTAATATTTTCATTCACAAAACCTATTTGAAGTCAAATACTTCAAATAGGTTTTTATTTAAATTCTCATGCTTTTGTGACTATATTTTGAACTTTGCACTATTCTCGTAGTGTAAACTTTCTTTTTGTATATAATGAAACAAAATAGACTATTTTATTTTGAAAAAGAATACAAATTTACTATATACAAGCATACGTTAAAGGAGGCTACTTTATGTTATCTACACCAATCGGACGATTAAGAGCAATTGGACTAGTTGAGGGTATTTCTTTCCTATTACTATTATTTGTAGCAATGCCATTGAAATATTTCGCGGGATTTGCAACAGCTGTTAAAATTACAGGCATGGCTCATGGTGTTCTATTTATTCTATTCATCTTTGCAGTAATTCAAGTAACAATCGTACACCGTAAATCAATTTCATGGGCACTTGGAGCATTTGTTTCATCAGTTATCCCATTTGGCACTTTTGTACTAGATGCAAAATTAAAGAACGAGCAACAATAATAAAAAGGTAGTTAACGACTGTTAACTACCTTTTCTATTTATAAATTTGGAATTTCCCAATCAATTTCTCTTTCGCCCATATTAGCTAAAATCGTATTTACTTTAGAGTATGGCTTACTACCAAAGAAACCACGTCTTGCCGATAATGGGCTTGGATGTACAGATTCGATAATATGATGATTCGGATTCGTAATTAACTTCTTCTTCGCCTGCGCATGGCGCCCCCACAATATGAAAATAACTGGCTTTTCACGTTCGTTCAACAGTTCAATTACACGATCTGTGAAGTTCTCCCATCCTTTTCCCTTATGAGAATTTGCTTCGCCTTGACGAACTGTTAATACGGTATTTAGTAATAATACTCCTTGTTCCGCCCATTTTACTAAATAACCGTTATTCGGGATTTCATAACCATATTCATCTCGAAGTTCTTTATACATATTTAACAATGACGGTGGTGTTTTAACACCAGGTTGCACAGAAAAGCTTAAACCATGCGCTTGATTCGGTCCATGATATGGATCTTGTCCTAAAATAACAACCTTTGTATTTTCATAACTTGTATACTGAAGAGCGTTAAAAATATCTTCTACCTTCGGATAAACAACATGCGTGCTGTATTCTTCTGTCAAAAAACTGGATAGAGTAAGATAATACTCTTTCTCGAATTCTGGTGCCAATAGTGGCTCCCAATCATTCTTTAAAACATTTTCCATACTGTCACTTCCTGTCTAATTAATTCACCATATCCTGTCTTGTAAATACTACGAACGAAATAACAAGAGAAACAACTGCCCAAACAGTTAAATTCATCAAAGAAAATCCCATCGATAAACCTTGTAATGCAGGTAATTTTCCTGATAAATAATCCGTTAATGATAAATTCACACTAAAAATATATTTCGCGCCTTCCCAAGATGTTGCGAACGAGCTTAAAATACCGCCTGCAATTAATGCAGCTAGCATAACGCCCATACCAGCTGGTGTATTACGAATTAAAACAGAGACCATAAATGATATAGTTCCGACAACGATAGCAACAAACCAGGCTAGTCCATACGCCATTAAGATGTATTGCCACTGCGGAATAAGATGCACAAAGTTCGTATTTAACGTTTCCTTATCAATAACAAATCCTGTTAAAACAGGTAAATTCCATCCCGAGTACCCAAATACAAGCCCTGATAATATGTAAGCAAACAAGCCTACAAGAAACAGTATGAGCGAAATGAAAAATAACATCGTCACGTATTTACTAAGGAGTATTTTCCAGCGCCGAATTGGCCGCGTAAGTAACATCTTCATCGTCCCATCACTTCGTTCTCCTGAAACGATATCAATGGCTACAATCATTACGAGAAGCGGAATAAATAATGTAATTCCTTGTTCAATAAATGCTCTGACAAAAGTTGGTGCACCCGGTGCCATCGGATTAATATCATGATCTAAATAATATTGTTGTTGCTCAACTCTTACCTTTAACCAATCACGCCATTCTTCTGGCAACCTAGAATTGTTCAACCGGTTCTGAGAATCAACAATTTGCTGTTGCAATGAAACCTTCCAATCGGTTGTACCGAGCCTTTTTTGTGTCGTTTCTATTTCACGATACTGCGCATACACAAAAAGCGGGATCAAGATTGCTAAAATAAGCATGACAACAAAAATACGTTTCTTACGGTAAATTTTTTCTGATTCATTTAAAACTAGATTCGCAAATTCACGCATGCTGCTCACCCCTTGTGAGTTCAATAAATAAATCTTCTAGCGTAAATACAAGCTCCTTAACGCTATGTACATCTATCTCATTTTCTACAAAGTGTTTATTCCAACTACTTATAGATGCAATATCCATGCGGCATAGTAATCGCTCGCCTTCTACACTTACTTCCCTTACTTCTTCGGCTGCTTCTAGCATATCTTTCGCCTTAGAAATTGGTGTAACAATCCATTCTACACGATCACTTGCTGTTTTAATTAATTCTTCAACCTTGGCAACTGTTATCATCTTTCCTTTATGAATAATAGCAACGCGATCGCATATCATTTGCACTTCACTTAGCAAGTGGCTTGAAATAAACACGCTCATATTTTCTTCTTTTACAAGCTTATGTATAAATTCCCTAAGTTCTCTAATCCCTGCTGGATCTAAACCATTCGTTGGCTCATCTAATATGAGCAATTTTGGATTCCCAAGGAGCGCCTGCGCAATTCCAAGGCGTTGTTTCATACCAAGTGAGTACGTTTTTACCTTATCATGAATTCTTTCATCTAAATGAACCATTTCAGCAATTTCAATAATACGTTCATCTGATATATCACCTAACATACGAGCAAATTGCTTTAAATTTTCCCATCCCGTTAAATATGTATACAACTCTGGGTTTTCAACGATACTCCCAATTTGACGCATCGCTTCTCTGAAATTTTCCTTAATCGAATAACCACCGATAAAAATCGTACCTTCTGTCGCCTTAATCAATCCGACTAACATTCGAATGGTAGTCGTCTTTCCAGCACCATTTGGTCCTAAGAACCCGAACACTTCTCCTTGCTTTACATCAAAGGAAATATTCTCTACAAGAGTCTTCTTTCCAATTACCTTCTTCAAATCTCGTACGGAAAGTATCGTCGTCATTTTACCCCTCCTTGTTCTAGTTTTAATTTACTTACAACATTTTGAACTAAACGTTCTGCCATATACGTATAACCTACTTCGTTCGGATGAAAATGATCAGAGTATAATAAATCTTTCCCGCGGTTTTGGAATAAATCAAATGTCGGTGTAATATACACATTTTTATCGTTTAGCGCTAACTTCTCTAAAGATGCATTCCAGTCCACAACAATGTTTGAAGACCCTTTTAAATCTTCTACATCTTCAAAAGGATTGTATAAACCAAGCCAAAAAATCGGACTATCTGTATTTAATTTACGAATTTCTTCTATAATTTTCTTTGCTTCATTTTGAAACGTTTCTGTGTCAGGACGATACGTCTCTAAATCTATTTTCCCAAGCGATTCCCAGCCTGGGAACAAATCATTCCCACCAATCGTTAACACGATTACATCTGCTTGCCTAATTGAATATTGAGCGCCATTACTTTCAATTTGTTTTAATAAATCGGGCATTTTTGCACCACTAACTGCTAAATTTGTTAATGCAATTTTTTGCTTATAATCTTTTTGTAAATCCTCTTTCATTCGCCCAACATAGCCAATTCCTTCTTTATCACCAACGCCACGCGTTAATGAATCACCTAAACTAACGATTTGTAACGTTCCCGTTTTCTTTTTCTCTTTTGCCACTACATCGGTCTTTTTAATTAAATTTGAAGCTTTCGGATTTAATACATCATTTACACCTGAAACAAAGCCATATGCAAATAAACAGAAAGATGCAATTGTAATGAGTAGAATTACTTTTACTACTTTTGATCTCATATCAAAACCCCTTTTAGCCCTCATAGATTGTCCATAATTATACCAAACGAAATTTTGAAAAGCGATTTTCACACCTTCTCAATTACGTCGTTTCTCTATCTACTAACTCTGGTAATAACTCTATATGCTTCACATCTAATTTCTCTTCATTAATCTTTTCATATAATAATTCAAACGCTTTTACTCCAACGTTTTTACTAGAATGCGAAATCGTCGTTATACCCAATATATCTGCCACCTCTTGATCATCACACCCGATAATCGTAATATCCTCTGGAATACGAATTCCTTGTTTTTTTGCTTCTGTAACCATCCCTGCTGCAATATGGTTACAAGATACAAGGAACGCCGTCGGTTTTACTGACATATGAGCCCATTCTCTAATTACATTGCGTCCATCTTCCACTGTAAAACAACCCTCAAATTTCCAGGTCTCTAACGGTGTTACGATACTCTGTTGAAGCGAATCTTCATATGCCTTCTTTCGTCTTTGGCTATTAACACTATTACTTCTTCCAATACAATATCCAATATGTGTATGACCGGCATCTATTAAGCTTTTCATCCCAAGTGAAAATACTTTGTAGTAATCGATATGGACACTTGAAATGCATTTTGAATCTATTTCTTCACACATAACAATCGGGCCGAATTTCGTATATTCTTCAAGCTTCTCCTTACTATTTGCCCGAGAACAAATAATAACCCCATCAAGCTTTTTCATTTTTAACATATTTAAAATTTCTAGTTCTCTTTCTTCGCTATAATTCGTCTGGCAAAGCATCATATTATAATTATTCTTGGCTGTCTCTTTTGATATCCCCTCGATAATAGCGCTATAATATTGATCATTTACGTGTGGCAATAAAACGCCAATTACATTCGTTTTTCCTTTCACTAAATGAATTGCATTCACGTTTTGCGTGTAATTTAATTCTTCTATAATCGCTAGAATTTCTTTTCGTTTCTGTTCATTTACGTACGGATGATTATTTAGTACACGTGAAACAGTTGAAACAGATACTCCAGCAAGTTCAGCAATCTTTCTTATATTTGTCATCTCATTTTCCCCTTCTCACAAAAATTCTCCCTTGACCTGGTAAGCTTTCCACAATATATCCTTTCCTAGCAAATACATTTAGAAAGGATATACAACTATGCTTCGATTCAAATTAGAATATATATTTTTCATTGGCGGTTTACTCATTCTTGCCATCGGTATTAATATGATGACGACAATTACTTCCTTTGGACTTAGCCCTTATGATTCCTTCTTTATTGCACTATATCAAAATTTTGGCATAAGTATTGGTTTTTGGATTTTTATGATTAACTTTGCCTTTACACTTATCGTACTCTTTTGGAATAAAAAACAAATTACAATCGGTACAATTGTAACGATGGTTCTTATTTCTCTTTTTGTTGATTGGATTGGTTCCATTACAACTATTATGGACGCTATCCGCTCTCTTCCAAAATATATAACACTTATTTGCGGAAATCTATTCGTTGGAGCTGGAATTGGTCTTTACGTCTCTACAAACTTTTGTGCAGCGCCTCAAGAAGCTTTCGTTTTAACGGTTGCTGAGAAGAAAAAATGGACGTTTAGAAGAACAGAGATTTCATTAGCCTTTTTATTTTTAACGTTAAGCTTTTTATTAGATGGACCTATCTATTTTGGAACAATCATCTTATCCTTTACAACAGGCTGGATTATCCAAGCATTTATTCAATTTGGTACGCAGATTTTAAATAGAAAAGAGCCTATTAAGCAAGCTGCTTAATAGGCTCTTTCTGTTTTATGGTAAGAGATACTACTTAGCATCCCCTTCAATTCGATAGTTCGCTTTCAAACAATCTATTTCTTCATACCCTTGCAACGTATGTAGAATATAATCATAATCAGCAAGAGACGCACGATGCGTTACAATTACAATTTCAGCCTTTCCTTTCTCTTCAAGCGGCATTTGAATAATTTTCTCAAAGCTAACTCCGCGCTCAGAGAACAATGAAGTAATTTTTGCAAATACACCAATTTCGTCTTTTACATGCAGTCTTAAAAACTTTTTCACGACAATTTCGTCTGGCTCTTTTAATACTTTTTGATATTGTGGGACTACAGCACTATTTCCTGTTACCCCTAATCTAATATTTTGCATTACAGCAACTAAATCCGAAACAACAGCTGTAGCTGTCGGTAAACTTCCTGCGCCTGGTCCATAAAACATCGTTTCCCCAACTGCTTCACCGTACACATACACAGCGTTATATTCATTTTGTACTGCCGCAAGAGGATGTGTATTTGGAAGTAAAGTTGGTTCAACTGTAACCTCCAATTTTTCACCATCTCGTTTTGCAAGACCGATTAATTTAATTGTATAACCTAAGCTCTTACTGTATTCAATATCTTCCTCTGTAATAGAGGTAATCCCTTTTACTTTCACGTCTCCAAGCTCTACATTTGTAGAGAAACCGAGAGTAGCTAAAATTGTCATTTTTCTTGCTGCATCTAAACCTTCTACATCTGATGTTGGATCTGCTTCTGCAAATCCAAGTTGTTGGGCTTCTTTTAACACGTCGTTGTATGCTCTCCCTTCGTCTGACATTTTCGTCAAAATAAAATTTGTCGTTCCATTTACAATTCCCATTACTTTCGTAATAAGATCTGAAGAAAGTCCTTCTACGATACTGCGTAAAATTGGAATTCCCCCTGCCACACTCGCCTCATAGAATAAATCAGCCTTATTATCTTTTGCTGTCGCTAATAATTCAGCTCCATGTAATGCCATTAAGTCTTTATTTGCAGTTACAACATGCTTTCCGCTTTTTAAAGCTTGTAAAATATATGATTTTGCATCATCAATGCCACCCATCACTTCAATGACAACATCAATATTTGGATTATCTAAAATTTCATTTGCATCTTGTGTTAATAGAGTAGAAGGTACCTCTACCTCTCTCTCTTTCTCAATGTTTTGCACTAATACTTTCGTTACCTTCACTGGACAACCTACTTGGTGTATGAGTCGTTCTTGATGATCCGTAATAATACGAACCACACCACTGCCAACTGTCCCAAGACCTAATAACCCAACTTGAATTTCTTTCATAGTACTGTCCACCCCTCAAAAATTGTGTTTAGATGAAATTATATGAGTAAAAAATCCGAAAAACAATGTATTTTGAACATTCGGAAAAATAAAGGTTGATCTTTACAAGGAAAACGTTGCCACGTGTTACACAATCTTTCTTTACAATATATAAGGGGTTTCTTGATACACGTAATAATTCAACCAATTAGAAAACAATAAATTACCATGACTTCTCCACCTAACAAGCGGCTTTTCATCTGGATTATTATGTTTAAAATAGTTTTTTGGCACATCAATATTTAATCCCTTGTCACGATCTCGTTCGTATTCTTGTTTTAACGTCTCACAACTATATTCGCTATGTCCAAGGGCAAACACTTGCCTTCCTTCTGGCCCAATAACAAGGTGAACACCTGCTTCTTCAGAGTTTGCTAACAATGTTAATTCTTTCACTTCTCTAATATCATTCTCCCGTACTTCTGTATGACGAGAATGCGGAGCAAAAAACAATTCATCAAATCCTTGTAACAATTTCACATGTTGCTCGCAAACTTCATGTTCAAATACACCGAACATTTTTTCCTTAAGGGGATACTTTGGAACACCATAATGATAGTACAAGCCAGCCTGTGCCCCCCAGCAAATATGGAGCGTAGATGTTACATTCGTTTTTGAATACTCCATAATATGTTTAAGCTCTTCCCAATAATCTACCTCTTCAAAAGCAAGGGTCTCCACTGGCGCTCCTGTAATAATGAGCCCATCAAACTTTTCATTTTCAATATCACGAAACGTTTTATAAAAGCTTGTTAAATGTTCTTGCGTTACATTACGAGATAGATGTGATTCCATATGAAGCAAATGAACATCTAATTGTAACGGTGTGTTTCCAATTAAGCGAAGTAATTGTGCCTCTGTGTCTTGCTTCGTTGGCATTAAATTTAATATAGCAATTTTCAAAGCGCGTATATCTTGTGTTTCCGCTCGCTCCTTCGTCATTACAAAAATATTTTCTTTTTGTAACACTTTGCGAGCCGGTAAATCTTTATCAATTATGATCGGCATGTGTTTTGCCCCCAACTAGAGCTGCTTCCAAATCTACAATAATATCAGAAACATCTTCTATACCAACTGATAAACGAATTAAATCAGATGTAACACCAGCTAAACGCTGATCTTCAGCATTTAATTGTCTATGCGTCGTACTAGCAGGATGTATAACGCAAGTTCGTGCATCAGCTACGTGTGTTACAAGAGTTGCTAGTTTTACATTTGCGATAAATTCTTTTGCTGCTTCTAATCCGCCTTTAATACCGAAAGTTAAAACACCACTAGCACCTTTTTTCAAGTACTGTTGTGCCAATGAGTAATTTTCATTACTATCTAAGCCCGGATAATTCACCCATTCAATACGTTCATGATTAGCAAGCCACTTAGCAACTGCAAGAGCATTTTCACTATGACGTTCCATTCGTAAATGCAATGTTTCTAAGCCAATATTGCTAATATATGCATTGAATGGGCTCATACAATTTCCATAATCTCTTAATAGCTGAACACGTGCTTTCACAATATACGCTGCTGCACCAAAGTTTTGAACGTAACTTACACCGTGATAACTTGGATCTGGTTCAACAAGTTCAGGATACTTTCCATTTGTCCAATCAAAGTTTCCACCGTCAATTACAATACCGCCTAAGGAGCTCGCATGCCCATCGATATACTTCGTCGTAGAATGAACAATAATATTTGCCCCATGTTCAAACGCCTGGCATAAATAAGGAGTTGCTAATGTATTATCAACGATAAAAGGTACCTCTAATTCTTTAGCAGCAGCTGAAAATTCTTTAAAATTTAAAACATTCATCGCTGGATTTCCTAACGATTCTGCATAGATAAGTTTCGTCTTGTCATTAGCAAGCGCCGTAATTTCATCTGCCGTTAAATTTGGATTAAAGAACGTAACATCAATGCCCAGTTTACGCAAACTCACTCCAAATAAATTAAACGTTCCCCCGTAAACCGTTGAAGAACAAAGTAAATGATCCCCACTACTACAAATATTTAAAACTGCGAGCATAATAGCTGCTTGCCCAGAAGCCGTTGCAACAGCTCCTACACCGCCTTCTAAATCTGATAACTTCTGCTCAAATGCGGCTAGAGTAGGGTTTCCAATACGTGTATAAATATATCCTTCTGCCTCTAAGTTAAATAGGGCTGCTAAATCATCTGAAGTATCGTATTTATATGTTGTACTTTGATAAAGTGGTAAAACACGTGGTTCACCATTTTTTGGCGTATAGCCACCTTGCACACAAATTGTTCCTTTTCCCCATGATTCTCCCATCTCTCATTCTCCTTTCTTTTATACAAAATAAAAAACTGCCCCTTTCCTGAAAACAAGAAAGGAGCAGTTTGAAAACACGCTCTAAAGGCTCTTTCTTATCTCTCAGGATTACTACCTGCAGGATTTGGCACAATTCCGTTATACGGCTGTTGCCAAGGTTTCATCGGGCCTGTCCCTCCACCTTTTCTTGATAAGACTATGCAATTACCGTTGATTTTATAGCAATAATTTCCTAATGTCAAACAGTTTTTCTGAATGTTCTAAAATAAATGTTAACAGTTTCATATAAAGCAACAAAAGAAATATATTCTAGTCTATTTCAAAAAAGACCTTTAAAAACCTCAAATCAGTCTATAAAATTAAATAAGTAATTTAACCTATAAATTCAAATTCCCCTAAAGTTAGCCTATATGTTGAATAGGCCATCTTCTCAAAAAGATACTATATATATTCAATCCATTTTTCACTAGTATATTTCACTTTTTTACCTACTAAGATTTACATAACGGAGGTATAACATGACAAATAAAAAAGATATGCAGTACATACTTGCTCTATATGGCATTCTTCTAGGATCTATAGTAGGAGCTACAGTCTGGTTATTTTTAGTCACAATAAATATTGGAATCCACTTTATTTGGGGATACTTGCCTGAAGTTCTCTCTTTTCCCTCTTATTACACCCTTTGCGTAACAATAATTGGCGGGGTCCTTGTTGGTCTATCACAAAAACATTTCGGTACATACCCACGCCTTATGCCTGAAGTGATGGCTGAATATAAAAAAACTGGTCGAATCGAATATCGCTTTGTCCATCAGGCTACTTTAACAGCGATTATTGTTTTAATTTTCGGTGCTAGTCTTGGTCCAGAAGCCGCACTAGTTGGAATTATAGGCGGACTGTGCACATGGGTAGGGGATCGCTTTAAATTTGCCTTAAAGGGTATGAATGAGCTAACCGAGATCGGAATTGGAGCTACTTTAAGTGTCATTTTTAACGCACCATTATTCGGTTATTTAGCACCAAATGAAAATGAGGGGGAACAAATTGCTGCTTTTTCTAAAGGAAAAAAGGCGATTGTATACTTAGCTACTACTTTCGCAGGTTTTTCTGTTTATTTACTACTGAGTAAACTCGATAATCGTGGATCCTTTATTGTTGATTTCGGGGAAGGTGCACTTTCTTTCAATGAATGGATCGCATTTCTTCCACTTGCTAGTATCGGTGCTATAGTTGGTTTCTTTTATTTCAAGTTAGAATTCACATTAGAGAAGTTAATTCACCCTTTTAGGGAATACAAACTGACACTCGGAATTATCGGTGGTATTTTATTAGGAATTGCGGGAACTTTTCTTCCGTACACATTATTTTCAGGGGAACATCAATTAAAAGAATTAGTTGTTGAATGGAGCCATTTATCTTTTTGGATACTACTTCTTTCAGGGATTTTAAAGTTGTGCATTACTGCCGTTTGTTTGAACACAGGGTGGCGAGGTGGACATATCTTCCCAATTATATTTTCCGGGTCAAGTATCGGATACGCTGTAGCATCTATTCTTCCTATAGATCCAGTAGCATCTGTTGCCATCGTAACGACAGCAATTTCAAGCTATGCGTTACGAAAGCCAATAGCTATAACATTACTATTACTTATGTTTTTCCCGCTTAATTTACTATTGCCCATGCTTGGTGCAGCTGCTATCGGGAATGCCTTTCCGCTGCCAAAACATAACGAAAATAAAAATTAATAAAAATAGGCAGTGGGGATGAAAGCTCCACTGCCTATTTTTTTATTACACATGCTGCTTTAATAACGCTTCTAACTCCTCAAAATTATGCACTTCATATGTCGGTATAATCCCACTATCATTTAATTTCCTTTCTGGATTAAACCAACAAGTATCAATTCCCGCTACATATCCACCTTTAATATCCGCGCTTAATGAATCTCCAATAATCAGCCCTTCTTCAGGTGCAAAGTTAGGAATCCGTTCAAAAACATAATCAAAATACTCTTTCATCGGCTTTTGAAAACCTGTATCTTCCGAAACAAAAACATCTTTAAACAATGAATGTAACCCTGCATTACGCAAACGTTTATCTTGCGTCTTAGAAACACCATTTGTCACTATATACAACTCATACTCCCCTTGAATTTGATTTATAAATTTAAACGCACCTTGCATGAGTTGATTTCCTTCTTCTAAGTAGTTACGGTAATTATTTTCGAATAATATTCCGTCTACTTCTTCTCCATACTCTTTAAACAACAGAGAGAATCGTGTATTTACAACTTCATTGCGTGATAGTTCACCTTTTTCAAAAGCATCCCAAAGACCTTTATTTATTTTTTTATAACGAGCCTCTATCTCGTCTGTTAAAGGGATTCCCTTCTCTTCAAAAAGCACCCGTAAAGCCACTTTTTCAGCCTTTTGGAAATCTAATAATGTATCATCTACATCAAATAGCAATGTTTTATATTTTTTCATAAACTCATCACACTCTCTTTTCTACAAAAACAAATTTACATAAATCGTATCATTCCTTCTTGTAAAGATAATAGGAGATATCTCATACTATACATAGGGGTGAAAATATGAAAATCAGCAAAAATAAGGAAGAAATTTATCAATACATGCAAATCCATCAATTCCATACCCTATTTTCATTTCATGTCTTGCCATATGTAGAGCTACATTCTTTTCAAACGAAAGAGATGATATGTAGCGAAGGAAATGCTCTCCCTTATCTCTATTACTTAATTTCTGGGAAGGCAAAAATATATATGAGTCATAAAAACGGGAAGGTTTCATTAATTAATTTTATTCAAGCACCATCTTTTATCGGGGAATTAGGATTAATAGGAGTAGAAAATATTACTAAGTCCGTTGAAGTACTAGAAGATTGTGTGTGTTTGGCACTTCCTCTTAAAGATTGTCAGCAACTTTTATTACAAGATGCAACGTTTTTACAGCACTTATGTAAATTTATTGGAGAAAAGACAATTACTCGCACTGAAAATTACGCAAAAAACTATAGTTATCCTTTTGAAAATCGATTAGCTGCTTTTATTTTATTAACAGAGCAAAATAATTGTTATATAGAAAAGCATACCGAGGCCTCGGAATATTTAAATGTCAGCTACCGTCATCTTTTATATGTATTAAATCAGTTTTGCCAACAAAATTATTTAAGAAAAGAAGGCCGAACATATTATATACAAGATCGAAATACATTAGAAAAACTTGCTGATGAACTAAAAATATAAAAAAACAGCATTAACATGTAAACGTTAATGCTGTTTTTTCGAGTGACGATTATAATTTTAATTAAAATTCACTTGCTACTTTAGCTGCTTCTTCAAGACCTACAGCGATGATTTCTTCTGCTTTATCTGGAAATTGGTTATGTCCTTCAATAACTACTGTTTCCATGTTTGTTGCGCCGAAGAAGCCCATCATACTTGCTACATATTTAACAGCCATTTCTACCTCAGCTGCTGGACCTTCTGAATATACGCCGCCTCTTGCATTTAATAATGCAATCTTCTTATCTCCGATTAGACCAACTGGACCCTCTGGCGTATATTTGAACGTTTTACCAGCACGGTTTAAATAATCAATATATGTGTGCAATACTGCTGGAATCGTTAAGTTCCATAATGGGAAGCCGAAAACAACTTTATCAGCTTCTAGGAATTGATTTAAATACTTATCGGCAACTGCTACTGCTTTTGCCTCTTCTTCTGTTAAATCAAATCCTTTACCTGCCTTGAATGTACCATTAATCATATCTACGCCTACATATGGTAATTCTTCTTTATATAAATCAAGTTCTACTACTGTATCATTTGGGTGTGCTTCTTTATAGTTTGCTAAAAATGCCTCATATAATTTTACACTAACTGCTTGTTCCGCTGGACGGTTATTTGCTTTAACGAATAAAACTGTTGCCATTATTTATTCCTCCTAGTACTCACTCTTATGTTGTTATATGCTTTCAAAAAAGGTATCCCTTGTAATTGTTGTTTTGTTGCTTACAAACATATTTTATCTTTATATAATGACAATTTCGTCCTCACATAGACGTATTTTTCCATAAAAAAAGTCCACCTTCTAAAGGCGAACTTGGTCTTACGACTTTCGTCTTATACAATTCCATTTTTCACTGCATATAATGCCGCTTGCGTACGATCAGATAAATTCAACTTACTCAAAATACTACTTACATGCGCCTTAACTGTCTTTTCTGTAATAACTAAAACAGATGCAATTTCCTTATTGCTCATCCCTTTTGCTAATAGCTGCAATACTTCATTTTCTCTCGCTGTTAGCACATCCACTTGAATAGAAGGTTCTTCTTCCTTTTCTTCTACAGGTAATGTTTGAGAGAGAAGAGCATTTGCTATATCCGGATGTAATTGAATATTACCTTTATATGCGCTTCGAATAGCCTCAACAAGCTGATCTGGTTCTACATCTTTTAAAATATAACCACTTGCTCCAGCCCTTAATGCAGGTAACACATGCGCCTGATCAGAAAAGCTAGTTAATACAATTACTTTCACATTTGGATACTCTTTTTTAATATATGCCGTCGCCTCAACACCATCCATTTCAGGCATATATAAATCCATTAATATAACATCGGGATTTGTTTCTCCTACTTTCACTAACGCTTCTTTCCCATTATTCGCTTCTCCAACTAACTCTAAATCTTCCTGTGTACTTAAGAAAAATGCTAATCCTTTTAAAACGACTGTATGATCATCAACTAACAATACTTTTATTTTCACAAACTTCCCTCATTTTCACATCATAATGGTACATTTACTTTTACGCTCGTTCGTTTATTACTACTTACAATTTTAATTGTTCCACCAACTAATTCTACTCTTTCACGCATCGTAGTCATACCTAGTGATTTCTTTTCTTTTATATTCTTTTCCACAAAGCCCTTTCCTTGATCAACTATTTCTAATGATACATTTTTCTCATTCACTGTAAAATAAATCGTCGCTTCTTTTACACCTGCATGCTTACTTACATTGTTCAGTGCTTCTTGGCCTATGCGCCACAAAGCTTCTTCTACTACACGAGGTAAATCACGAACACCCGTAACTTGCTCCCTAATTTTCAGTCCCAAATTTTCACCGTACTGCTTTAGAGCTGGCAATAATCCTTTTTCTAATCCCGCCGGACGAAGCTGCCAAATTAATGTCCTCATTTCTTTCAAAGCTCCTTGCGCAAGTTCACGCATCTCATGCAAAGATTGATCTACCTTTTCATTTTTACCTTTTAAAACTGCCTCGGCGCCTTTTGTCATGAAGGTTAATGAAAATAATTTTTGCGAAACAGAATCATGTAAATCTCTTGCTAACCGATTTCTTTCTTCCATTCGTACAAGTTCACGGCGCTGCTCGTTTAACCTCAAATTCTCTATTATTAACGAAACATGGTTCGATAATGCTTGAATTACATCTATTGTATTAGCATCAAACTCTCCATTATTCAAGCTAACACATAAAACACCAAATATATGGTTTTGAATATGTATTGGTGTAGCAATAACAGCTCGATTTAGATGTACATTATGTCCTATTTGATGTTTTATTAGAACTGGTTCATCTTGTTCTAACGCCCTCTTGGCCGCCTCTTTTACATCCTCTTGTAACTCTTCCTGAACGTAAGACGCTCGCAGAGATAATTCTTTTTCCTCCCTAATAAAAAGCGCTACTTGATTCCATTGAAATACTTCACCTACGTGATTTACCACTTTTTCAGGTAGTACATTAAACTTATGAATCGTTTTTAAATCTTGAATGAAACGCTCTAATTTCACATAATAATGTGCTCTTCTCTTTTCATTTTCATATAATTTTGTTCGCTTTAAAGCCGTACCAATTTGGAAGGCAACCGATTGGAGTAATACTAATTCTTCTTCTGAAAAATGTGTTTTACCCGGACTTGCAACATTTAACAACCCAAATTTTTCTCCCCCAGCTTTTAAGGGAACCGTAGCATGATGAAGAATGCCCTCCGTATCTCCCCAATTATATTCAATTGCATTATTAATTCTTTTACATTCAATAATATTAACGGCTCTCTCTAATTTTCCATCTACAAAACCTCGTAAACACCAACATTCACCTTCGCACATCGGGCGTTTATTTTCATATGTAAGTGCCTCTGGTAATTGATAATCAATTAACTTCGTATACTTCCCATTTTCATCCGCAAGAAAAATCCATCCTGTCGTTAAACCTGTTACACTTAGTAATTTCTCTAGGACAGCTTGCAATACATGATATGTATCATTTGATGTATTTAATGTTTCTGCAATTTCCTTTAATATAACTAATTCATTTGTACGATTATCTCGAAACATACTCAGTCTCCTGCATACAAGATTTTAAATAGCTCTTAAAATAAATCATCTACTTTTCACTTTGTACTTATTCGTAACATTGATATAATGGTGAAAACATAGTTTTCATTATATCACTCGAGGGGGCTTTCATAATGACATTAAATAAAGCACTTACTATCGCTGGTTCTGACACAAGTGGCGGTGCTGGTATACAAGCAGATTTAAAAACATTCCAAGAACTGGGCGTATACGGAATGACATCTCTTACAACAATCGTAACGATGGATCCACATAACGGTTGGGCACATAACGTATTTCCAATCCCAGCTTCTACATTAAAACCACAATTAGAAACAACAATTGAAGGTGTTGGCGTAGACGCTTTAAAAACAGGTATGCTTGGATCAGTAGAAATTATTGAAATGGTTGCAGAAACAATCGAAAAGCACAATTTCAAAAATGTAGTAGTTGACCCTGTTATGGTATGTAAAGGTGCTGATGAAGCATTACATCCTGAAACGAATGATTGCTTACGTGACGTTCTTGTTCCAAAGGCATTAGTTGTAACACCAAACTTATTTGAAGCTTACCAATTAAGTGGCGTAAAAATTAATTCTCTTGAAGACATGAAAGAAGCAGCGAAAAAGATCCATGCTTTAGGTGCGAAATACGTCCTAATTAAAGGCGGTAGCAAACTTGGTACGGAAACTGCAATCGACGTCCTATATGATGGAGAGACATTCGACCTTCTAGAATCAGAAAAAATTGATACGACAAATACACACGGCGCAGGTTGCACATATTCTGCTGCAATTACAGCAGAACTTGCAAAAGGAAAACCTGTGAAAGAAGCAGTAAAAACTGCTAAAGAATTCATCACGGCTGCTATTCGTTACTCATTCAAAATTAACGAATACGTAGGTCCAACTCACCATGGTGCATATCGTAAATTTGTTGTATCAAAAGAGCTTGTCTAATATATAAATAAAAAACACTCACAAAGTTCATACATTGCCTCTGTGAGTGTTTTTTATAAGCTTTATGTCTTCTGGTCATCTTATCTTTAAGATACAGAGCTGACCTTATTTCTACCATTTCGTTTCGAGTAGTATAACGCATCATCCGCCGCTTGAATAAATTTCTCCGGTGATTCTTCATATTCTGAAACCCCCACCGAAACTGTAATTTTTATTTTCGTTCCATCTAACAATTGAAATGGGTGACTTTCAACAGCTGTACGAATTTGCTCGCCCATACGAATTCCGTAAGCTAATCCCTTATTCGGTATCAAAAGCGCAAACTCCTCTCCACCCTTTCGAAAAGCCAAATCTGGAAATTGTGAAGTTTCTCGTAAAATACATCCTACTTGTTTTAGCACTTCGTCCCCTGCAGGATGCCCGTACGTATCATTTACATACTTAAAGTGGTCAATATCTATAAGTAGTAAACAAAACGAATCATTTTTCATGTTCTTATTACTAATATGACGATTCATCTCTAAATCAAACTGTCTTACGTTTCCTAAACCTGTCAATGCATCTATCGTTGCGTATTGTTTCATCTTTTGAAATAACTCATTGGATTGTAAAACATAATTTGCACTTATGAATGTTATGTAACCTGTAATAATACTAGAAATTAAATATAATCCCACTATGTGGATCTCTTTAATTAACCATATATATAACGCTGGGATTAGAATAGATAAAATATATGTGTGTAACCATACCCACTTTCCCCCTAAAGAAAGCTTCATGCGCGAAATAAAGATACTCCCTATTCCTATCGCAATGATTGTATAAAAAGCCACTTGAGAAGCTAATGAATAATCCATAAACAACAGCCTAGTTACTAAAATCATACCAATTGTTATGGTACTCGCTATCGGTCCTCCAATAATAACAGCTAGAATAACAGCTAAATAGCGTAAATCCAATAGAATGGTACCAACACGAACACTGAAATACATTAATACTATACCTAGTATCCCAGTAAAAATGCCTACTACACATTTCTGCCCAAAAGAGAATCCTTCTTTTAACGGCTTATCCCTTAAAAGCTGACCTCCAATAAAAATAAAGGAAAGAATAATTGTTGTATTTACAAATAAGTCCCTTAACATAAAATAATCTCCCTACTTTTCCATCTATCCCCTTCCTCACCTTATTGTATACGAAATACCTTTAATTCCCAAATATTTTGTTTATTTTTGCTGTTCCACGTGAAACAGCAAAAAAATAAAAAGGGCGAAAACTCGCCCTTTTTCATTAACAACAGCGTGATATTTTTCCACCCTTTGCATTAAATCTTGCTTCTTGTGCCTCAGCAAAAAATTGCTTTTGACATACAACCTCTTCTTCAGGATGATGCTTTTTCATATGCTCCACATATACTTCATAACTTGGTACCCCAACGAGCAAACTAATAAAGCGTTTTCTTTCACCCCATACTTGCCACAACTTTTTAAGCATAGTTCCTCGACTCACTTTCATCTCTAGGAATATATGGTGCCTCTTTTAACGGCATTGGCTTATTTCTTAATACTTGGATCCAAATTCGAAGTGCTGAAATTAACACAGCGATTACAACTATCATAAAAATTCCGCAAAGCGCTGCATCGATATAATCATTGAAAATAATTTGCTTCATTTGAGCAACATTTTTTGCTGGCGCTAACACTTTTCCCTCATCTAATGCTCCCTGAAATACCTTTGCATGCGATAGAAATCCAATTTTAGGATTTTCATGAAATAGCTTTTGATATCCCGCCGTCATCGTTACAATCAGCAACCCGACAGTTGGAATAAGTGTTACCCAAACGTACGCCTTTTTTCCCATTTTGAACAAAATTGTCGTTCCAAGTAATAATGCAATACCTGCTAGCATTTGATTTGCAATACCGAAAAGTGGCCATAATGTATTAATTCCACCGAGCGGATCTATTACCCCTTGGTATAAGAAATATCCCCACCCTAATACACATAATGTTGTAGCGATTACATTCGCTAATGTAGAATCCGTTTTCCCAAATGGCTTATATACATGCCCTAAAATATCTTGAATCATAAATCGGCCGACACGCGTTCCGGCATCAATTGTTGTTAAAATGAATAGAGCTTCAAAGAGAATCGCAAAATGATACCAAAATGCCATCATGGCCGTTCCACCTATTACTTGTGAGAAAATATATGCCATACCTATCGCTAATGTTGGCGCACCACCTGTACGTGATAAAATTGTTTGCTCTCCAACATTTACAGCGAGATCTTTTAGTTCATTTGGTGTAATAGCAAATCCCCATGAGGAAATAACTTGAGCTGCCTGCGAAACATCTGTACCGATAAGTGCTGCGGGGCTATTAATTGCAAAATACGTTCCCGGTGTTAATACACAAGCCGCAATCATCGCCATCGCTGCTACAAACGACTCCATTAACATTGCTCCATAACCGATTGGCTGTGCGTGTCCCTCTTGCTCGATCATCTTCGGCGTCGTACCTGATGAAACGAGAGCATGGAATCCAGACACTGCACCACAAGCAATAGTAATAAATAAGAACGGGAATAAGTTTCCAGAAAACACAGGACCAGTTCCATCAATAAATTTCGAAACTGCTGGCATTTGTAAATCTGGTGCTACAATTAAGATACCGATTGCTAACCCTACAATTGTTCCGACTTTTAAAAATGTACTTAAATAATCACGTGGTGCTAAAAGCATCCAAACTGGTAATGCCGATGCGATAAATCCATATACAATAAGCATAATAGCAATTGTTTCACCACTAAATGTGAACATACTTGCAAGTGTTGGATTTTCTGCTACATACTGTCCTCCAACAAGAGATAAAATAAGTAGGATAATACCAATTACTGATCCTTCTCCAACACGACCAGGCCTAATATAGCGCATATAAACTCCCATTAAAATAGCGATAGGAATCGTTGCTGCTATCGTAAACATTCCCCAAGGACTTCCGATTAGTGCCTTTACTACGACTAACGCTAATACTGCTAATAAAATAATCATAATTCCTAAAATACCTATCATTGCAATTAGTCCTGTAACAGGTCCAATCTCATCTTTAATCATTTCTCCTAACGATTTACCATTACGTCTCATCGAAGCAAATAAAATGACAAAATCTTGGACAGCCCCCGCAACAACTACCCCAACAATAATCCAAATGGTTCCTGGTAAATATCCCATTTGTGCTGCTAAAATCGGTCCTACTAAAGGTCCCGCCCCAGCAATCGCTGCAAAGTGATGTCCAAACAATACCCACTTATTTGTTGGAACATAGTCTTTCCCATCGTTTAATGTATGGGCTGGTGTTTGCCGATTATCATCTAAATTAAAAACCTTTCTCGCTATAAATCTACTATAAAAGCGGTAAGCAACTGCATATACACATACGGCAGCTACTAAGAGCCATACAGCATTAATGGTTTCACCTTGTGATAAAGCTATTACCCCAAAAGCACCTGCTCCTACTGCTGTAATAACGCCCCAAAGTAAGATCGATTTCAATGTCTTCACATACAATTCCCCCAATACTATTTCTTAGTGGAGATTGTACTAAATTTTCTGAATATTTAACTTGAATCCTCCCTATCATGAAGGATTTTCAGTTTATCATGTTAAAATACTCTCATTACCTACTATAATTCAATGTTATTTCGAAGGCGTTTTACATAATTACGACTGACTGGAATCGGTTGCTCATCATACCTATCTAAATACAAATTATACGTGCCATTATAGTAAGGTTTCAGTTCTTTTACATATGACATATTAATTAAATAGCTTTTATGTACACGTAAAAAATCATATGCATTTAGCTTATTTTCTAATTCCTGAAGTGTATATGTTGAAATATACTGATTATTCGTTGTGTAAATTGAAACAGTTTTATTTTCTTTATTTTTACTTACATATACGATATCTTCTGGAAGAATATATCGTATACCCTCTTGACTTTCTATCGGTAGTTTTCGCAAATAACTCTTTGCTTTCTCACCTTGTTCTTTACCTATTTTATATAAAAGAAATTGTAAATCTTCTTCACGAAATGGTCGCAATAAATAATAAAATGCTTGGAAACGAAAAGCTGTAATAGATTCTTCTATGTTTTCACCTACAAAAATAAATTTTGTATAGCAATTTATTTCTCGTAATAAACTTGCATATTCAAAACCAGTACCATCTAGTAATTTGGAACTTAAAAAAACAAAGTCTGGTATATGTTTTTTCATCATAAATAAAGATTCTGTTCCTGTCTTTGCTTCAAAACATTCTACATTTCTCATATTTTCAGTGAAATTTTCAGCTAACTCTCTTCTCTCTTCTGCCTCTTCCATGATCAGTAAAATTTTCATTTCTTCAACCACCTAATTCTTTGTCCATATGTCCTGTTGTATACATTCGCTTTTATAAGAAATAATCCCTTTTTCTTACTATACCATTATTTATCTAAAAAAACAGAAAAAAGGAAACCACTTCGGTTTCCTCTCCCCTTTTATCCCGCACTAACTGCCTATAAAGATCCGAGTAGTGTAGGATAATAAACGGTCAGGGATACGTTTAAATTTTCACTTTATACTAATTCTCGTTGCTTCGTTTCCTGTCCAAGTATTATTACAGCGAATACACCAATTAAAATTGATCCACAAAAAATCGTAAATATTAATGATAGTGAAGCTTCTGAGGCAACTAAATATCCCACTAATAGTGGCCCAAGAATACCACCAATACGACCAAATGCCGCTGCCATTCCTGCACCTGTACCACGAATAACCGTTGGATACTGCTCAGGTGTATAGGCGTATAATGCTCCCCAAGCACCTAAGTTAAAGAAGGATAGTAACATACCTGCCACGATTAATACTGTTAATGAATCCGCAACCCCAAACAAATAAGCACTGCAAGCTGTCCCGATTAAATACGTAACCAAAACAAATTTACGACCGAGACGTTCAATAAACCAAGCAGCTGTGAAATATCCTGGAAGTTGAGCTAATGTCATAATAAGTACGTATTGGAAACTTTTTATTAAACTAAATCCTTTTAGCACCATTACACTCGGTAACCAAAGGAACATTCCATAATAGGAAAAAACAACACAAAACCATAGAATCCATAGCATAATTGTTGCTTTACGATATTCCCCAGACCAAACTGATTTTATATTTTCAATAACAGATGGCCTTTTTTCAACTTTTTGGAACCTTGGGGAATCCGGTAAATTCCATCTTAAATATAAAGCATATAATGCTGGAACTGCACTCAATACCATCGCAACTTCCCAACCATATTTAGGAATAACAAAATACGAGATAAGAGCTGCAATTAGCCATCCACCTGCCCAAAAACTTTCTAATAACACAACAATTTTCCCACGTTCATGCGCTTCAACACTCTCTGATACTAGTGTAGAGGCAACCGGAAGCTCTCCGCCAAGCCCCATACCAATTAAAAAGCGTAAAACGAGAAACATCGCAAGTGTTGTTGTTAATGCAGTTAAACCACTACCGATAGAAAATAATAATAATGTAATAATAAAGACTGATTTTCGCCCTATTTTATCTGATAGTATCCCAAAAATAAGCGCTCCTACTGCCATACCGATTGAGTTAATACTGCCTATCCAGCCCATTTCTTGCGTACTTAATCCCCAATCCTTTTGCAAGGCTACCATTACAAATGAAAGCATTCCAACATCCATTGCATCAAATAGCCATCCAAGCCCAGCTATACCTAGTAGTTTGCGCTTCGAAATTTCTTTAACCTTGCCCACTAGAAGTCCTCCTCACACAGGTGTCTTTACACATCATTTTACATGTGTGAATTGTATAAGTAAAATACTTTTGTGTAAAAAATTCTCCTTCATCATTCCCAAAAAGTAAAACGTCTATCCCGATTGGTGAGAGCTAATAATCTGTGGGGATGCCTCACTGATTAAAGTTTCAATTTATTAAAAATGAACAAATAAAAAAAGCAGCGATATTTCGCTACTTTTTCGAACGCATTACTTCTTTTAAAAATTCCGCTAATACTAACTGACGACGCCAGCGTGTTGGATTACTGCATAATCTATAAAACCACTCTAAATGAATCGCTTGAATCCATTTTGGTGCACGTTTTACCTCTCCAGCCCATACGTCTAAACTTCCACCTACTCCAACAGCCATTTTCGTTTCTAAACGATGCTTATTGTTTTGGATAAAGTTCTCTTGTCTCGGGAAACCAAGTGCAACAAGTAATAAATCTGGTTTTGCTTCTTGAATGCGAGAAATAATATTCTCTTCGTCTTCTTGTTTAAAATAACCATCTTGTATACCGGCGATGGATACAGCTGAATATGTCTTTGTTAAATGATCTGCTGCAGCTTGTACAACATGCGGCTTTGCACCTAATAAGAAAACAGATACCGGCTTACTATCTTCTGATAACTTCGCAAGTAAATTACACATTAAATCAAAACCTGCTACACGTTCTTTTAAAGGTGTACCAAGCATCCCGCTTGCCTTTACAACCCCAATACCATCAGGTGTAATTAAATCTGTATTCAATAATGTTTGATAGAACTTTTCATCCTTTTTTGCGCACATAACAATTTCAGGGTTTGCTGTTACTACCTGAAACGTATGAGTTCGCTCCGCTTCTAGTTGTTCTTTTAAATATTGGACCGTTTCATCCATTGTCATTGTAGAAAAAGGAACGCCTAGAATATCAACTGTTTGTACTGCCATAGTTAACTATCCTCTCCATCATTACAAGTTTTTCGCTATTAATTGCTTATATGTTTCCTTTGTATCTTCATATAGTTTCTGAAGTGAGAAGTTCATAGTAGCATGCTCATAAATATGTTTACCCATTGCTGCTAACTCTCCAGTTTTCCACTTATCATACGCTTCTTCTAAAGCTAATGCTAATGCCTTTCCATCACCTGTCGGCACAATCCATCCGTAAGTTTCATCTACGATTAATGGTTCAATTTCTCCAGCCCTAGTCACAATTGATGGTACGCGTTGATTTGCCGCTTCTAATAAAACTAGTGGGAACCCTTCACTATGGGAAGTTAATAAATTTACATGTGACGACGCAAATAATTGTTTTACATCTTGACGATGTCCTAAAAACTCTACTTTATCGTTAATCCCTTTTTCAGTAGCTAATGACTTTAGATTTTCTTCTAATGGGCCATCGCCAACTAATAATACTTTAATTTTCTCTAATTTTGTTTGTTGTAACGCATCGAATAAAACTTCATGTCCTTTGACAGGATGTAATCGTGCTACTTGGATTGCCGTAAATACATCTTCATCAATATTGAACATTTCTTTTTTATTATAGCCTTCTGCTTTTTCCTTATCGTATTCAATTCCATTATAAATAACATGCATCTTTTCATTTGAAATACCTAATGCTGCCAGGCTTTTTTTCAATCTATTTGTTACAACGAAAAATAAGTCTATATTTTTTAAGGCTTTCAAATTTAATTTCGTAAAAATCCAACCTTTTAAGCCCTGTTTAGTAAAGTCTTGAAATGGATCACTATGAATAGTCGTTACCCATTTTGCCTTTATTCTCTTTTTCATTAAAGAAACATAGAAATTAGCCCTAGGGCCATGTGTATGAACTACATCAAATTTTTCTTTATTAATAAATTCACTTATATTCTTTAAAATGGATAAATCATAGCGCGATTTTTGTGAAAACACATGGACTTTTATCCCTAACTCCCTTGCTTCCTTCGCAACAATTCCATCTTCAAATACTGCTAATTCTACTTCACCAGTTGGAAACTGATCGAGAAGTGAAATAATATGTGTTTTCCCTCCCCCATCTTCTGCTCCTGCATTCATATGCAATATTTTCATATTTTTTCCTCCTTTAAATCCTCGCTACGTTTCCATCTATTTTTATTTTACTGTACTAAAAAATAAAAGCTAACAAAAGTTAGCTTTTATTTTTATCATTCAATTTCTAGGTCTACTATTAGATAAGCTAACACCACTACAAAGTAAATCCCAACTCCTGGTGCTGTTAAAATATGTCCTGCAATATAAGCAATACCTAACGCTAACAATAAGCTTGCTGAAATCATTCCATATTTTATATTAAATATGTCCTTAAATCTCGTAGCAAATGCTAGTAGAATTCTTAGCCCGTAATAAATAAATGGAATCATTAGTAATACAAAGCCAATAATCCCGAAATCATAAAACCAATCATGGAAGTCCATTTCAATTAGTTTTGGATCTGGCTGCTTTTGTTCATTGTATTTAAAGTTACCTGCATAACCCATTCCTAATAACTTTTGTGACATTGGCGCTTCTTTAAAGAACTGCTTATGTCTTTCTTCATATACTTGACGTCCACTGAAAATAAGATTTTCTTGATTTTCTTTCTTTTGCTCTTTCTCAAGCTCTTTCTTAACTTCCTCTTCTATCTTCGCCTTTTCTTCTGGCTTTTCAACTTTATGATGATTTTCTTCTTTTGCTTTAAGTTCTTGCTCTTTTTTCAGCTTCTCTTTAATTTCTTTTTCTTTTTGACCTTGCTGCGCCACATTTTGCTCTGATAAATAATTATTGTGAATACCCATATTTTGTGCTAATGGCGTTTGTTTAAACGTTCCGACTACACCAGCTAATAGGACAATAGCAATTACTGCATTAAGTGCAAGGGATTTTTTGTTCGGATTTTTTCTATCAAATAATAATTGTAGTAAAATAATCCCGATTGCTGCCGCTAGCGTAGCACCAATTGAGCCCATTCCTACTTTTGTACCAACTTGAATTAGCGAATAAATCATTAAAAGTGATGGAATCCAATATAAAATGTGTTTCCAGCTCTTTGTTTTTTGAATAGAATATAGTACTACAATAGGGAAAATAATAGCTAAGATTGAACCTAGTTCATTCCCTGCATAGAACCAACCTCGAGAACCAACCTTCATCCATTCATAACTACCAAAGTCAGTAGATGTTGAAATAGAAATAACCATAATTGCGTTAATGATTAATGTAGAATATACAATACTATTTCGAACCTTATCACTAATATTAACTGTCTTTTTCAATGATTTTAAAGCTAAAATGTATGATCCCAGCATGATATATATATATAATGCTTTCGCAACGAATTTAACCTCTTCACTAAGTACAATAGGATCCTTAACTAGTTTGTTATTAATAAATCCTATCCCTAAAACTCCGGCTAACAATATAAGATAAATTAAAAACTTTCTATTTTCCTTCTCTTTTGCCTGAATTAAAATGTAAATACCACCAACAGCCATAATAAGGAATCTTACTAAAATTCCAACGGTAGCATTTGACTTTAATAAAGTGATGCTAAGAGACGTTAATAAATCTAAAACAGGCTGTAAAATAATAAAAAAGAGCAAAAAATGCTCAAATCTAACCCTAGCTTGATTTGCTAACATTCCAAGACCTCCATACAAAATCTTAACATTATCTTTTAATCATAATTTTTTATCATTCAAACACACCTAGCAATTATAACATAACTCATATTCAAATCGAGAACTATTTTTCCAGCTAAAACTAGCCAGGACAAGTATTAATCAGTAATAGAAATTATCGTCCTTTAGCTATACTCCCCTATTTTTATAAAATCTATCTAACAACCATCCCCTTATTTTTGTCAGTATATAAATATTTTTTTATCATTTTATACAAATATAAATAACCTACCTATAATTGTAATGTTTTACCAAATAAACAACATCAAAAAATGTAAAATTAATCTTTTCATATCTTTTTCAAATTACTTTATGGCTATTTTCCAAACATTTTCAAACGCTTTCTTTATGAATTTTATCCGTTTTTCTACATGTAGCGAAAAGTAATTGTTATTTCCAATACTTTAGTGTATATTTTTTCTCTGGAACATCTTTAAGAGGAAGGGATTAAGGCCATGTTATTAATCGATATATTTACGTTTCTTGGCATTATCGCCGCTGCCATTTCTGGTACATTAGTTGGTTTAAAAAAAGATTTAGATTTATTTGGTGTCCTTTGTTTAGCTGTAGCTACTGCGCTCGGCGGCGGTATTATTCGTGATATCATGATTGGTAACCTGCCCCCTGTCGCATTTGTAAAACCCATTTACTTTTTCGTAAGTGTATTATCAGCATTATTTACTTGTATGTTTTTTGAGCGCATCAATAAACTTCAAGTCGTTATTATGCTTTCTGATGCTGTTGGCTTAGGTGTTTTTACAGCTATTGGTGCAAATGCGGCAATGTCACATCATGTTGACGCCTCATTTCTAGTTGTTTCAATGGGAGTCATTACAGGTATTGGAGGCGGTATTTTGCGTGACATTTGTGCTCAAGATATCCCTTACGTATTCCGAAAAGAGATTTACGCAATCGCTTCTATCTTAGGAGCAATTAGCTTCCTAATCACACACGCTATGGGGGCGCACGTGTTAGCTTTCTATGTTTGTTTATTAGTAACATTCATTATTCGTGTCGTCACTGTAATATATAATGTTCATTTCCCTGTTTTCTTTAAAACACATGCTAAAATTAATAAAGGCCATTAAGAGAATTCTAGATAGAATTCTCTTAATTTATATACTATTCAACGAACTAATATAGAGTAATTATATATAAGCATATATAATTACTCTATATTAGTTTTAAAATTGAAAACGTTTTATATACAGGGGGAAGAATGATGCTTGGGGTTTTCAAAAAAAATATTAATAAAACAAATGCCAGTATAATCGAATTAAGTAAGGACCAACAAATAACTTTTAATGTCCCTACTAATTCTGAATTAAAAATTCAAATGGATATGCTACATATTTCAAAAGAAGATTTACAAGTTGTAAAAGTACTACAGCCTTTTATTTATGCAGAAATTGATTGGATTACTGAAAAATTCTATGCCAACATTACAAAACAACCTAATTTAATTACTATTATTGAACGTTACAGCTCTATTCCAAAACTAAAACAAACTTTAAAAACACATATTAAAGAATTATTCAGCGGCAATATGCATGAAGATTTTATTGAACAGCGTGTTAGGATTGCCAAAAGGCATGTACAAATTGGTTTACATCGAAAATGGTATACTGCTGCTTATCAAGAATTGTTCCGCTCTATCATGAAGATTTTGCAAACAAAAATAACAACAATCGATGATTTTTCCTATTCTATAAATGTTATAAATAAATTATTTACTCTTGAACAAGAACTTGTTCTTGCAGCTTATGAATCTGAATATGAAAGAATACAAAAAGAGCATGAGAAAGAAAAAGAACTAACTGCTATGACAATTACGCATATCGCAACAGAACTAGCTGCTGTATCTGAAAAAACAAGCTCTTCTATTCAAAAACTAACCGCCAAATCTGAAACTATTGTAGAGATTGCTAAAACAGGTACATCATTAGCTACAACATCTGAAGAAAAAGCCAATAAAGGGAAAGAACAATTAAACCAGCAAAACAAACGAATGGGATCTATTCAAATGAATATGGAAACGATTATTACAGATACTCATGAACTCCTTAATATTTCTAACAAAATTAATGAAATCATAGATATTGTTAAATCGATTGCGGAGCAAACCAATTTACTCGCACTAAATGCAGCTATCGAGTCTGCACGTGCTGGAGAATTTGGGAAGGGGTTTTCTGTTGTTGCTGGTGAAATTCGAAAATTATCAGAGCAAACGAAAGAATCTATATTTAACGTTACAAAGCTCGTTGAAAAAACAAATGAACAAATTACCCGTGTCTCGTCTTCCGTGAAACAAATTAGCTCTCTCGTATCGGAAGGAACGGATAGTATGTCAGCAACAGATCGATACTTCCAAGAAATTGTAAAAGATATGTCTAACTCAAAAGAACAGAATAAGAAAATTGAACACGAGCTACAAGCTATTTCACAAGTAATGAAAGGAATTCAAGATGATTCCTCACAAATGGCTCTAACAGCCGATAATTTACAACTAGAACTAAATCGATAAGATAAAGTGAAACTTTAATCAACGGGGGTTTTGTTTATCCCCCGTTGATTATCAGCCCCCACCTAACTTCTTTGCTTTCCTTGATTTTGAGGTGGGGGTCTTGCTGTCTGAAAAATAGCGGGATAAAATTCAAGTCAGGCATATTTTTCATCTACACTGACTACTAAATTTCATCTTCCATCAAAAAAAGAATCCAGAATGGATTCTTTTTATTTTCTGAAAAATATTTTTTGACAATACACATAACTCATATAAACACCAAAGCTCTGCAAAATGAACAATGCCGGCATAATTACATTGTAATATGCCATATCTACTTGAAAGAGCTTTAACAATACGTAGCCACTAATTAAAAATAAAAACAACATATATCCCTCATTTTGTTGTTTCTTAATAAGAAAGTGTAATAGAGCTATAGTCATAAACAATGTTACGGCTATATATATCAGTTTTTCACATTTAAAAAGAATAGAATTTATTCCTTCATCTGAAAACTGATTTATCATCGGCTCTAAAAGTTTAAATCTTTCTCCCTCAATTTCTTTTAACTTTTGATCAATATGCTCTGTTACACTTTGATTTTCCGATATTTTTTCCTCATGTTGCGTTTTTCCAATTAAAACAGATTGAACATACGTCTCATTTGAAATTGTATATTGTGACAATCCTATTGCCTTAATTCCATAATTCACACCAAAATGGGCACTATAAAATAGAATAATTATCCCTATCATTTTTAGTAACACCTTTTGTTTCGTTGCTGATTGAAATACTTCGATTAATAATACATATACCGTGATAAAAATAGGAAGAAATAATCCCATTGGGAAAATCATATTACTAAATGCAAATAAAATCGCTGAAAACACCCACATATAAGGATGATCTAATCCTTTATATAAAAGTATGTAACAAGCAAAATAAAATAAAAATATTGCAAGTGATTCAGGAGTTAATACGGAACTCATGAATATATTTGGAATATACAGAGCATAAAAGATAGAAGCAATACGACCGCATTCTTCTCCAAAAACCATTCCCGCAATACGATAAATAAATAATGCTGTTCCTGTGCAAAATAGCACATTAAATAGTTGTAAAGCGAATAATGAATCACCAAATATACGAATAATTACCGATTGATATATAATAAAAGGTAAATGAGTTACAGTCCCTATATTATTACCAATTGCAATCTGCTTTGCAGACTCATACATCACTTTCATATCACCAATTATTGGAGCATCTACAAATAACAGCATACTAAGCCTCACAACTATAGATATACTTATAAGAAAAATAAGAAATTGTTTATCTGTAAAACGATATTGTAGAATTGATGCCACTAACAAAATGAGTATGACAAAAATCGCCAATATGATTGTTACACTTGTTGTACTTCCTCCAAAAAATTGCTTACTTGTCTCAAATGCTGCCCAACAACTATAAACAAAAAATGCGAGCATCGCACCGATTGTAATTTTATTGAAGAAAGATGAAAAATTTGTTTGTATATGATTCATATGTCCATTGCACCTCTATTTCCATTCATAACAAAACGATTCTACCATGAATGGGTACACGGCTGATAGGGAATTTCTATGACAAATACATAGTCATTACTTTTTACTTGCAATGTAAGCGAATCCTCTTTTACACTACATTTTAGATAAAATAAATTTTCTTTCAGTTACATGAATACAAATACAGAAGTTTAAATAATCCTCTTTTGGAATACACTTTACTTCATTAAATATCTAATATGAGTAATCCGCTTACACATATTATTCTGATTGAAAACAGACTATAGGGGCTGAATATATGGAAAAGAAATTCATGCGAGAATCTAAAGCAATTAAGACAACACGTGTTTTTCCTAACGATTTAAATAATCACCAAACACTTTTTGGAGGGAAATTATTAGCAGAAATTGATAGTATTGCTTCAATTGCGGCTGCAAGACATAGTCGTAAACATTGCGTAACAGCATCTATTGATTCAGTCGATTTTTTAACTCCAATTCACCAAGCTGATTCTGTTTGTTATGAAGCATTTGTATGTTATACAGGGAAATCTTCAATGGAAGTTTTCGTAAAAGTAATCGCAGAAAATTTATTAGCAGGCGAGCGTAGAATTGCCGCTACTTGCTTCATTACATTTGTGGCAATAAAAGATGGAAAACCTTCGTCCGTACCACAAGTACTTCCTGAAACTGAGGAAGAACATTGGTTATACACAACCGGTTCAGAACGTGCGGAAAATAGAAAAAAAGGACGTTTAAAAAGCAAAGAAATGGCTGAGGTTTTAACTTTAAATAAACCTTGGAATATTTAATACAATACTCTTCCATATACATGCACAGATTTTTTCTTCCTTGCATGTATTTTTTTATACAAAATATCACCTCTTACCATTTTATTCTCAATCTGTTCTCCTAAATCATGCACCAGCTTTTCCTTTATTTTGTTATACTGTTAATGGTATATTAAATAAAGTTCGTTTAAAAATAACCATAATATGATTAAGTATATAAGGGATGGTGCGGTAATGACTATTGAAGTACCAATTTCAATACCAAAAACGTTAATTATTATTCCAGCGTATAACGAGGAAGAAGCAATTGCAGATACATTAACAAGATTATTAAAACTAAAACAGCATTTTACAGGATTAAGCATTTGTGTTATTAATGATGGATCACACGATAAAACAGCTCAAATCGTACAAGATTTTCCTGTTCACCTTGTGAATTTACCATATAACCTAGGTATTGGCTCAGCTGTACAAACTGGATATAAATACGCATATGAGAACGGATATGATATTGCGATTCAGTTCGATGCTGATGGACAACATAATCCAGATGATTTATATAAAATAATAAAGCCAATCGCTGAAGATGAATGCGATATGGTGCTAGGGTCACGTTTTACAGAAAAAACAGCATATAAAGGTAGTATTTCCAGAAGGATCGGTATTTTTTATTTTACTGCCCTATTGAAAGTACTAACAAAACAAACATTTATGGATCCAACTTCTGGATATCGTGCTATCAATCGAGAAGTAATTAAAATTTTTGCACACAACTATCCAAAAGACTATCCAGAACCAGAAGTTCTTATTCATTTAAAAAAGAAAAAACTTCGCATTAATGAAATATCTGTAAATATGCAAGAGCGACAAGGTGGACAATCTTCTATCACACCTTTTAAATCTGCATATTACATGATTAAAGTAAGTCTTGCTATATTGATGCAAAAAATCGTGAAAGGTTGATAATAAATGCCTATAATTACCTTTTCATTCATCTTTATTTTATTATTATTATTATTAATTATTAATTCCATTCGCCGTGGAACTTTAGAAACGAAATATGCTGTTTTATGGATTTTCGTTTGTATTGCAATGGCTATTTTAAGTTCTACCGATAAAATTATAAACTGGATTGGAAAACTATTAAAAGTAGAATATCCCCCTTCCATTTTATTCTTATTTGGACTATTATTCTGTTTCATCTTAATTTTTGACCTAACAAGAAAAATTTCTAAACAACATCATCAACTTGTAACATTAACGCAAGATTATGCGTTACTAAAGCAAAAATTAAATGCAACTGAGCCAGACAAAGACTAACCTAATATTTCAAAGCTAATATAAAAAACCTCTTAATTTTCGGATAAATTAAGAGGTTTTTTTATTCTCAATATTAATTTATTCGCCTTCATAATCGTTACGATAAATACATCCTACTTACTAATAAGTTAAAATGGCATGAATAAGAAGTTATATACAATAGACATGATAAAGCTGTTTGAAATACGACAATTAATCATAAGAATCTAACTTCCCGACACCTTTTTAATAGAAAGTTGATTTACAAAGTTTATATGCGTTAAACTTATACAGATGTTCTTGTAATCTTCTTCCTTTCAAAAGGCTTGTATATATGATGCAAGACATAAAAAACTTGAGGAGATAAAAATTCTATGATGGAACAAAAGCAACTTGTTTCTGTTGTCATACCTCTGTATAACACGGAAAAATATATTGAAGAAACGATGCAGTCAATACTAGATCAAACATATAAAAACATTGAAATTGTAATTGTAGATGATGGAAGTAAAGATCAATCACCTTCTATTGTGAAAAACCTTGCTGAAAAATACCCAGGGCAAGTAAAATACGTTCATCAAAAAAACCAAGGTGTTTCGGTAGCCCGTAATACAGGTATCGAAAATGCTAGCGGAGAATATATCGCTTTTCTTGATAGTGATGACTTATGGCATCCAACTAAAATTGAGAAGCAAGTCGAAAGTATGCATAAAAACGAAATGGACGCGTGCTATTGTGGTTATATGAATTTCTACGAAGAAACAGGCGAGAAGGTTGAACATACAACAAACTTTATTAAAGGTGATATGGCAAAAGCATTCCTAACACATCAAGTTGTTGCTCAAACAAGTACTTGGATTTTCAAACGATCCATCGTAATGGATCATTACATTCGTTTTACACCAGGATGTAGTTGGGGCGAAGATTTAGAGTTTTTATTTAAACTTATGAGTGTGACAAATGTATGTTATGTCGATGAATACTTAACTTATTATAGAATCTTATCAGAAGGAAATCTTTCTTCTAAGTATAAAGATTATGAATTAAAAACGACAAAAGAGCTAGAAGTATTCAATCGTATGAAAGATTGGGTACATAATAAATCTCAAGATTTCATTACGAAAGACCCTCAGTCACTTATTGAGATTCTTGAGACTTATTTATTCCCTTATACAGTCATCAATAACGCTTGTATATATATTAAGGAAAACTCTCAATTAGATAAATCACAAGTTCAATTAATCAAAAAAGATATTAAGAAATATTGCCGTAAAATCTATTCAAAGAATGGAAAGCGTAGTAAAAAACTATATGCAATGCTTTGGTTTGTACGAATTAAATTTCTGTTTTCTTAAACTGAAAATATAACGATACTCTCTCTTTCTGTGAACAAATCAAATTTACAAATAGGACAAGCTAACCAGGTCCTAAAGAATAGAAAGGTCTTTTCTCATGAAAACAAATAAAATTCTAAAAAACGCATCCTACCTCTTTGTAGGAAACATTACTGTCCGTTTTGTACTGGCTATTGCAACAATTCTCTTTGCACGATATGTTTCTCCAGAGGATTACGGTATGTTTACAACTGCATTAGCTGTTTCAGCTGTTATTTGTTACTTTACAGATGCAGGTTTAACACATACATTTATGCGTGAAGGAACAAGAAGCGATGCTAATATTAGCGTACTAATAAGTAGTTATTTACGTATTCGTTTAATATTAGCTATCGTAATTTCTGTACTTTTCGCTATTTTTGCCCAGTTCTTCTATCCCGACGCTTACTTACGTGCGATGGTATATTGGGTTGTTCTACCAACGATGTTCGGAGCAACCTTACAAGGTGTTGGTATGGCTTACTTCCAAGTTACAGAGCGTATGCAATTTACAGCTATTATTTCTGTACTACAAGGTGTAACAGCTGCTGCTGCCCTATTATTAGGGATGTCTTTTCAATGGTCACTTATGATGGTGGCTGCCATGTACGGGGTATCTAGTCTTGTAACAGGTGTTATTGCCTTTATAATGACAATACGCTATACGAAAGTACATAAGGGTTGGGATAAAGGCATTTTAGATCAACTACTTATTTTCACAATCAATGGAATCATCATTATGCTCTTACCACAATTAGGGCCTATTATATTAGAAAAAGTTTCAACATATAAGCAAGTTGGATTCTTTGGTGCTGCATATAAAATACCTGCCGTACTATATCAAATACCTGGAGTAATTGCAGCTGCATTTTATCCAAGGCTTTTTGCTTTTGGTAATGAGCAAAATATTGAAGAACATAGAAAATTATCAAGTTTTGAATTAAAACTTATGTCTTTTTTAGGAATGGGAATTTCTATCCCCTTTATTGCTGATCCAAGTTTCTGGATTGTTAGTTTATTAGGAGAAAAATACGCTCCCGCTGGTGACGCTCTTGCTATTCTAGCGTTTATGGTTATTTTACAATCAATTAACTATCCACTAGCCGATAATTTAACAACGATTGGCCAGCAATGGAAACGTGCAACAACAATGACTATTGGATTAGTTGTTGCCATCATAGGTTATATTGTATTAGGTAGTAAATATGGAATGATGGGGGCGGCTGCCGCAGCCATCCTTACCGAAATTACACTATTAATTGGATTTACCCTCTTTATTCGTAAAGGCATGCAATTATTAGTTAAAGGAATTATATTTAATTCCTTGGCCTTTATTATTAGTTACGGTATATACCGAGTTGCATTAATCAACTTACCGCCACTAATTGCTTTAACTCTTACTGGTATACTATACGGTATGATTGGAATTGTAATTGATCCTCAAATACGTGGATTCGTTTTAGCGTTTATAAAACAAAAGCTCATTCGCAAACATGCTTAAAAGCAAAAAGCTTTTCCTATTTAAAAATGGAAAAGCTTTTTGCTTTTTTATATACCTCATTTTTCTTCAGTAAAAAAATGCTATATATTCCAGCTCAAATTGACTTACTTTCTGAAAATGCCTTATACTAAATTATATGTAAACTATGAACTTCAACGCTTGTAAAAATATATATGCTTCAAAAAAAATATATATTTTCTCATGTTAAAACTAAAGAACACACCTTTAAAAATTGGTGTGTTTTTATATGCTACCTAAAAACTAGTTGCTACATGTAACGACTTTCAAAGGAGGATTATCAATTTTTATGAGCATAAAGCCGAATAATAAATTCTTTTCCAAGAAAACAATAATAATTATGCCAATATTATTATTGTGCGCTTTTGCTTTTCATTATTTCTTTTTAACATCTAATCAAGCCTTTTCTGGTACAGGGGATGCGTTACGTCAATTTGGCTTTTTTACGTTTCTTCTACAACATGCCTTTAAAGATGGCAACCTTTTTTGGTCTTTTGATTATGGATTAGGTGGAGATTTATTTGGAGAGTTTAGTTATTATTACAGCACATCACCGTTTTTCTGGATTACACTGTTACTACCTAAACTAAGTCTTGAGCAAGTATATGACGTGAAATTATACATGAGTATTTTAAAAAACTTTTTAGCTATGTTATTCATGTATGGTTCTTTACGTTACCATAATAAAACAGCATTTTCATCTTTTGTTGCTGCTATTATATATGGTGGCTGTATTACTTTCATCCGCCACTCTTTACTATGGGATTTCATGGCTGATGCCATTGTATTTTTACCATTAGTAATATGGGGACTTGATAAATATATTATTGAAAAGAAGCGCGGACTTTTCCTAATCACTGCTACTTTAATGTTAGCATCAAACTTTTATTTTGCTTTTATCACAAGTATTTTCATATTTATTTATGCATTATTCCAATACTTTGCGACACAACAAAATAAAACGATTATCTCTTTTCTAAATTATTATATTAGAATCGGTTTATTGTACGGATTATCACTCGGTTTAGCTGCCGTTTGCTTCCTCCCATCAGTTAATGCCGTATTTAGCGCTGATCGACTATCAAAAAAGTTTGAGATACCATTATTATTTGAAGATAAATTTTATAAAGATTTAATGGAAAATATTTTCTTCATGTATAATGCTGAAAATCATCAATTAGCTTTACCAGCTTTAATTTTATTCTTAATCGTATTTGGAATTTTTATACGTGATAAACTCGTTAAAAGTAAAGTATTCTTTACGTTATTCATGTTCATTCTGTTTATGCTTCCATATACATATTCTGTGTTTAATGGTTTTTCAGCAATGCAATCTAGATGGTTTTATTTATTTGTATTTGTAATTGCCCAAACAATTGCATACATTCTAGATTGGATGATTATTCATAAGAAAGACTACAAATTACCTTATTTAATAAGTTTATTAGTGTCTATTGGATTATTCATTTATGCATTTTATAGAAAGGCAAATATAAATGTAACTGATAAACCTTTACAAGACGTTGATAACATTTTACTCGGAACTGTCGTTCTTTCTGTTATTACAGTATGTTTATGGCGCTATATTTCTAAATCATTCATACAATTTTTAGTTGTATTGAACGTCCTTGTTAGCACCGTTTCTATGAATTATATGTATGCGAATAATATACTTAGCACCGTTTACGGACAGAGCCAGATTTCAACTGAAAAGTTACACGAACCAGGCTATGATAATAAAGAAGAAATTGATGCAATTCGCTACATACAAGAAAATGATAAAGACTTTTATCGTATTCTTAATCCATATAGCGAATATAACACACCAATGCTACAAGGTTATCATGGCTTAAGTACGTATCAAAGCTTAGTTAATTATTATGTCCATGACTTTATGAAAAATAAATATGGTGTATTCCAAATGTACGATACACCTTCAATGTTTTATCAAGCTGATAGTCGACTACTACTTGAAAATATGCTAGGTGTAAAATATCGCGTATTAAGTGCTGATACAGATTCAAAGAATGTACCTTATGGATATAAACTATTACAGCAAGTAGGACCGTATAATATTTACAAAAATGACTATGCTTTACCGTTAGGATATGTATATGATTCGGCTATAAGTGAGGAAGAATTTTCTAAATTAAACTTCGCTCAGCGTGATCAATTATTATTACATGCTGTTGTCGTTAATAATACAAAAGAATTTTCATTAAACCATTTTAATAAACAAGACCTTAAATCAAAGGCAGTATCTATTAAAACGGAAAAAGCAAAATTCGAAAACATGGAAAAACAAGAAAATAAACTAATTGTTCATGGCTTTGGAAATATGATTGTACCTATCAATTATCCTGATACACCTGGTGATCTACTGATAGAATTAAAATTAAAAAATGCAGGCACATTCAATGCAACTGTTAATGGAAAAACGATAGGAAAAGGTGACGATGCTGGTGCATACTCTTATCCGTTAGAAAGGTTTGTTTACAATTTGGGCAATGAGCGTCCAGAAAATCTAACTATCTCTATTGATATGGCAGGTGAGTATGAATTAGGTGACTTGCAAGCAAATATTGTAAAATATGAAAGTGTACAAAAAGAAACAAAAAAACTAACTGAAAATAGGCTTGAAAATATTTATTATAAGAACAATTATTTAAAGGGGGATATCAAATCAAATAAAGACGGGCTTTTATATTTATCTGTCCCATATAGTAAAGGCTGGACTATAAAAATTGATGGAAAAGAAACAGAATTTACGAAAGCGAATTCTGCCTTTATCGGTGTTCCCATTACAAAAGGTTCACATGTAATCGAAATGACTTACGTTACACCTTATTTCAAATTAGGTATGACTATATCAATCATCTCACTAATTATTTGTATAGCTTTACTAATTTTCACAAATCCAAATGCACGACGAAAACTCTCTTTTAAAAATCAATAATGAGCACTCAATGAAACATGAAGCTATCTATTTAGATAGCTTCCTATAATAATACATAAATAGTATTTTAATCCACTACAAACAAGGAGTGTCAAAAATGACCCTTTCAATAGTAGTACCATGCTACAATGAAGAAAAGGTGCTTCGTGCCTTTTATTCAGAGACTTCTCTTGAAATTCATAAATTAACTACCGATTATGAATTTGTTTTTGTTAATGATGGTAGTAAAGATGATACTTTAAATATTTTACGTGATTTAGCTAGTTCAGATTCGTCAGTACACTACATATCATTTAGTCGAAACTTCGGAAAAGAAGCTGCAATGTTAGCTGGTTTAAAATATGCTACAGGCGATGCAATTGTTATTATGGATGCTGACTTACAGCACCCTCCTACGTTAATAAAAGAACTGTTAGAAGGATATAACGACGGCTACGACCAAGTCATTGCAAAAAGAACAAGAACTGGTGATTCACCCGTTCGCTCTTTCGTCTCTCGTCTTTACTATAAAGTGATGAATAAATTTGTAGATATTGAATTAGTAGACGGTATTGGTGACTTTAGACTTTTAAGTCGAAGAGCAGTAGATTCTTTATTATCTTTAAGTGAATACAACCGATTTTCAAAAGGCTTATTTTCTTGGATCGGTTATAACGAATTAATCATTGAATATGAAAATGTATTACGTTCTGATGGAGAAAGTAAATGGACCTTCTCGAAATTATTAAATTACGGAATTGATGGTGTAATTTCATTTAATAATAAACCGTTACGTCTATCTATATATCTCGGATTACTAACAACCATTTTAGGACTTTTATACGTAATCACTACGTTCGTTCAAATCATCCTTGGTGGTGTGGAAGTTCCTGGTTACTTTACTCTCATTTCCGCTATACTATTTATTGGCGGTATTCAACTCATATTCCTAGGTGTTATTGGTGAATATATCGGTCGTATTTATTATGAAACAAAACGTAGACCGCATTTTATTGTAGCTGAAAAGAAAGTTAGTGAAGTTAAACAAAAGGCATAACCAAAAAGTTACTTCTGTAGGTAGAAGTAACTTTTTTATATACTAACATTTACAAACACTTCTTTTGAAAAAATATACATTTTGAAATGATGGCATTATATGAAAGAATTTAGTATCATGATTCAAGGTACTATTTCAAGTTGGACGGAGGATACTATGAGCTTATTAACAGTTGAAAAATTAGGACATACATTTGGTGATCGTACATTATTTAAAGATGTATCTATGCGATTATTAGCAGGTGAGCACGTTGGATTAGTTGGTGCAAACGGTGTTGGTAAATCAACATTCATGAATATCATTACTGGTCAGCTTATTCATGACCAAGGTCGTGTAGAATGGACACCGGGCACACATTACGGCTACTTAGATCAGCATACTGTTTTAACGCCTGGACGTACAATCCGTGACGTACTAGCGGATGCATTTTTACCGTTATTCGAAAAGGAAAAAGCTTTAAATGAAGTTACAGAAAAAATGGGAACTGCTACACCAGAAGAACTAGAAGAACTTCTTGAACAAATGGCAGAAATACAAGATGCACTTGAAGCAGGTGGTTTCTATTTACTAGATATGAAAATTGAAGAGGCTGCACGTGGTCTTGGAATTGATGCTATTGGTTTAGATCGTGATGTTTCAGCACTAAGTGGTGGACAACGTACAAAGGTATTGCTTGCAAAGCTATTACTTGAACAGCCAGAAGTGTTATTGCTTGATGAACCTACTAACTATTTAGACGTTGAACATATTCATTGGTTAACAAATTATTTGAAAGAATATCCACATGCATTCTTATTAATTTCTCATGATACAGAATTTATGAACAAATGTGTTGATGTTATTTTCCATCTAGAATTCACAAAAATGACACGCTATACAGCGACATATGAAAAATTCCTAGAACTAGCAGAAATCAATAAAAACCAACATATAAACGCTTATGAAAAGCAGCGCGAGTTTATCAAAAAGCAAGAAGACTTCATTGCAAAAAACAAGGCTCGTTATTCAACGACAGGTCGTGCAAAGAGTCGTCAAAAGCAACTTGATCGCATGGAACTTATTGATCGCCCAGAAACAGCAATTAAACCTGAATTCTCATTTAAAGAAAGTCGCGCAAGTAGTCGCTTCGTCTTTGAAGGTGAAAATGTAGAAATCGGATATACACATCCGCTACTACCAAAGCTATCAATGACGATCGAACGTGGTGAAAAAATTGCTATTGTTGGATGTAACGGTGTTGGTAAATCAACGTTACTAAAAACAATCTTAGGTAAAATTAAGCCTTTAAGCGGTAAAACAAGCCTTGGTGACTTCTTAGAGCCTGCATACTTTGAGCAAGAAGTTAAAGCTGACAATATAACACCAATTGATGATGTATGGAATACATTCCCTGGTTTAGACCAGCATCAAATTCGTGCGATGTTAGCAAAATGCGGATTAAAAAATGAACATATTTCTCGCCCATTAAGTCAATTAAGTGGTGGAGAACAAGCAAAAGTTCGTTTATGTAAGCTAATGGGTGAGGAAAGTAACTGGCTACTATTTGATGAGCCGACAAACCATCTTGATGTTACAGCAAAAGCGGAACTTAAGAAGGCTATGAAAGCATATAAAGGAACAATCCTCCTTGTATGTCACGAACCGGACTTCTATGAAGATTGGATTACAAAAGTTTGGGATGTTGAAGAATGGTCTCAAAATAGTAAATAGTCTTTAAGAAAAAACTCCTTGTGTAGACAAGGAGTTTTTTACTTATTTTTATTAAGAATTTTTTATATTGTAGTATCCTATAAGTCGTAATCGAAATTCTTTTAATTCCGGATACGCCTCTAAATTTGCTAACATACCTCTAATTACTGGAATTCTTGGATTAAGCAATCGTATTTCCGCCTCTAAAACATCTAACGTTACTAACAACTCATCATCCTCTAATTGATCAGCTAAACTACGCTTAAATACAATAATTTCTTTTAAAAAATGCTCTTTAACTTGTTCCTTAATAAGCTCTGATTTACAAAGGAATTCTCCAAGCTTTTCTTCATGTAAAATAGGTTCTTCCGAAGATTCTACTAAGCCATCTACTAAATGATCTACTCTTTTTAAAATAAAAGCAGCGACATACGATAAATCAATTTCTGGTGCTTGTAAAATAATTAACTCTAAATAACCACGGCATATGCCTTCTACTATAATTACTAAATCCAATAAATATGGCATAACCTTTTCACCATAAATGGACAATAAACTATTCCGATAAAATGCATGAGACTCTAACTTCATCCGCATCATAAATTCTTCTACTTCTTTATTAAACGGAATTGCATTTTCTCTCGCATGCATAATAATAAATTCTTTATGCTTTTGTATATCATTAAACTGACAATGTAATTGTTTTGCAAATTTTTCACGTGGTAATAAAGACTCTTGTTCAATATCCAGCATTTTCTTTTGGATTTTGTCATAATAATATCGAAGTGTCGCTAATAAAAGCTCATCTTTCGATTTAAAATATAAGTAAAAAGCTCCCTTAGATATACCACTAGCTGTCACAATTTCCTGCACTGATGTCGCATTTACACCCTTAGTAGCAAATAACTTCATAGCCGATTCTATAATTAAACGCTCTTTTTCTTTCATATCTTCTCTCCTAAATTTAATCTCGCATCTTATTATAAATGTATTATACCATCCCTTTTTATTGACGATTGACCGAACGGTCAGTTATATTATGTATTAGACTGACCAGTTGGTCAATATAATACAAAGGGAGCGCAAACATGAACAAAATCATCAATTTCTCGTTAAAAAATAAGTTCGCAGTTTGGCTACTAACCATTATTGTTACTATTGCGGGGATCTACTCTGGACTCAATATGAAGCTGGAAACAATTCCTGATATTACAACACCGATTGTGACAGTAACTACGGTCTATCCTGGTGCTACACCAGAAGAAGTAGCTGATAAAGTTTCAAAGCCGATGGAAGAACAACTACAAAATTTAAGCGGTGTTAACGTTGTGAGTTCATCATCTTTTCAAAACGCATCTTCTATTCAAGTAGAATACGATTTTGACAAAAATATGGAAAAAGCAGAAACAGAAATTAAAGAAGCTCTCACAAATGTAAAACTCCCAGAAGGTGTTAAAGATCCTAAAGTTTCACGAGTAAACTTCAATGCTTTTCCCGTTATTTCGTTAAGCGTAGCAAGCAAGAATGAATCTTTAGCTACTTTAACTGAAAATGTAGAAAAAAATGTTGTACCGGGATTAAAAGGACTTGATGGTGTTGCATCTGTTCAAATTGCTGGTCAACAAGTAGATGAAGTACAGCTCATCTTTAAGAAAGATAAAATGAAAGAACTAGGACTAAGTGAAGATACTGTAAAAAATGTGATTAAAGGATCGGATGTATCTTTACCACTTGGCTTATACACATTTAAAGACACGGAAAAATCAGTTGTTGTAGATGGCAATATTACAACGATTAAAGCATTAAAAGAACTTAAAATCCCAGCTATACCTTCCTCACCTAACGGTCAAGGTAGTCAAAATGCTGGCGCTGGTGCACAAACGCCACAAATGAATCCAGCCGCTATGAACGGGATTCCAACAGTTACATTAGATGAAATTGCTGACATTAAAGAAGTTGGGAAAGCAGAATCCATTTCTCGAACAAATGGAAAAGAAGCAATTGGAATTCAAATTGTGAAGGCCTCTGATGCAAATACAGTTGATGTTGTAAATGCAGTAAAAGATAAAGTAAAAGAACTTGAGAAAAAGTATAAAGACTTAGAGATTATTTCAACATTCGATCAAGGTGCACCTATTGAAAAATCAGTAGAAACAATGCTGAGCAAAGCAATTTTCGGTGCTATCTTTGCGATCGTTATTATTATGCTGTTCCTACGAAATATTCGAACAACGTTAATCTCTGTCGTTTCAATACCACTTTCTTTATTAATTGCTGTTTTAGTCATAAAGCAAATGGATATTACGCTTAACATTATGACACTTGGAGCAATGACCGTTGCTATAGGCCGCGTTGTCGATGACTCAATTGTTGTTATTGAAAATATTTACCGCCGTATGTCGTTATCAGAAGAGAAATTGCGCGGAAAAGATTTAATTCGTGAAGCTACGAAAGAAATGTTTATCCCAATTATGTCTTCTACCATCGTAACAATTGCTGTATTTTTACCACTTGGACTAGTAAAAGGTATGATTGGTGAAATGTTCTTACCATTCGCCTTAACTATCGTCTTCGCTTTATTAGCATCATTACTAGTAGCAGTTACAATCGTACCGATGCTAGCTCATTCCTTATTTAAGAAAGAGAGCATGAGGGAAAAAGAAGTACATCATGAAGAAAAACCAAGTAAATTAGCAAATGGGTATAAACGCATACTTGCATGGGCTTTAAATCACAAAATTATTACATCAAGTATCGCTGTCCTTCTATTAGTTGGTAGTCTTGCACTTGTACCAGTTATCGGTGTAAGTTTCTTACCTTCTGAAGAAGAAAAAATGATTATCGCAACATACAACCCTGAACCAGGTCAAACGTTAGAAGACGTTGAAAAAATTGCAACAAAAGCTGAGAAGCACTTCCAAAATAATAAAGACGTCAAAACAATTCAATTCTCATTAGGTGGCGAAAACCCAATGAGTCCTGGTCAATCAAACCAAGCAATGTTCTTCGTGCAATATGATAACGACACGAAAAACTTTGAAAAAGAGAAAGAACAAGTCGTTAAAGATTTACAGAAGATGTCTGGCAAAGGCGAATGGAAAAACCAAGACTTCGGAGCAAGTGGCGGTAGTAACGAAATTAAACTATACGTTTACGGAGATAGCTCAGAAGACATTAAGCCTGTCGTAAAAGATATTCAAAATATCATGAAGAAAAATAAAGACTTAAAAGATATAGATTCTAGTATTGCAAAAACATATGCAGAGTACACTTTAGTCGCAGATCAAGAAAAGCTGAGTAAAATGGGCTTAACGGCTGCTCAAATTGGAATGGGACTTTCTAATCAACATGATCGACCTGTTCTGACAACAATTAAAAAAGACGGTAAAGATGTCAACGTATATGTCGAAGCTGAAAAACAAAATTATGCAACAATCGATGACTTAACAAATCGTAAAATTACAACACCACTTGGTACTGAAGTGGCTGTGAAAGATGTTATGACTGTAAAAGAAGGTGAAACTTCGAATACAGTGAAACACCGCGATGGCCGTGTTTATGCAGAAGTAAGTGCAAAACTAACATCTGATGACGTTTCAAAAGCATCTGCCGCTGTTCAAAAAGAAGTAGATAAAATGGATCTTCCTTCTGGCGTAGATGTTTCTATGGGCGGCGTTACAAAAGATATTGAAGAATCATTTAAGCAACTTGGCTTAGCGATGTTAGCTGCGATTGCCATTGTATACTTCGTTCTTGTCGTTACATTTGGTGGTGCCCTTGCACCATTCGCAATTTTATTCTCGCTACCATTTACAATTATCGGAGCTCTTGTTGCCTTATTAATCTCTGGTGAAACATTAAGTGTATCTGCAATGATTGGGGCGCTTATGTTAATCGGTATCGTTGTAACAAACGCAATCGTGCTTATCGACCGCGTTATTCATAAAGAAAATGAAGGACTATCAACACGTGAAGCTTTATTAGAAGCTGGTGCAACACGCCTTCGTCCAATTTTAATGACTGCAATTGCAACAATTGGTGCTCTTATCCCGCTTGCATTAGGATTTGAAGGTAGTGGCTTAATTTCTAAAGGACTTGGTGTAACGGTAATTGGTGGATTAACAAGTTCAACGTTATTAACACTTCTTATTGTTCCAATCGTTTATGAAGTATTAAGCAAATTTAAAAAGAAAAAAACAAAATAATAAAAAATAACCTCGCTAACTGCGAGGTTATTTTTTATTTCCAAACAAGACTAGAAAATCACCATAGCCTTCTTTCTCTAATTCCTCTTTTGGAATAAATCGAAGGGCTGCAGAATTAATGCAGTAACGAAGTCCATTTGGTCCTGGACCGTCTGGAAATACATGCCCAAGATGTGAATCTCCTTCCTTACTTCTCACTTCTGTACGCGTCATATTATGACTCACATCCATCTTTTCTTTCACACTTGCTGACATAACTGGTTTTGTAAAACTAGGCCATCCACATCCACTATCAAATTTGTCTAGAGAAGTAAATAGCGGCTCACCTGAAACGATGTCTACATAAAGACCTTCCTCTTTATGGTTCCAATACTCATTTCGAAATGGTGGTTCTGTACCATTTTCCTGCGTTACATAAAACTGCATCTCATTGAGTTTTTCTTTTAAATGAGCATTATCCTTTGGCCAATGTTGCTTAATAAAAGCATCTCGTCCTGAGCCTTTACGATATAACTCATAGCGGAATGTGTTTTTCTTATGATATCCTTGGTGATATTCTTCAGCTGGATAAAATGTAGCTGCTGGTAGTATTTTTGTCGCAATTGGTTTTGAAAAGCGCCCACTCTGCTCAAGTTCTTCTTTTGAGACTTCTGCTTTTTTATGTTGTTCTTCATTATGATAAAAAATCACTGTTTCATAAGACTGTCCGCGGTCGTGGAATTGTCCTCCAATATCGGTCGGATCAATTTGTCTCCAATATATATTTAACAATTCCTCATACGACATTTTATTTGCATCAAATGTAATTTGTACCGCTTCATAATGTCCTGTTGTTTCTGAGCACACTTCTTTATACGTTGGGTCCTCTTTATGACCGCCTGTATAACCTGAAATAACCTGTATAATGCCCTCCATCTCTTCAAATGGAGAAACCATACACCAGAAACACCCTCCAGCAAATGTAGCTAACTCTACCTTTTCATTTACAGCCATTACTTCACCCCTATTCTATATTCTCCTTACAGTATGGCATAAGAAACATAATGTTATAAAAGAAAAAGCATCGAACATCGATGCTTTTTCTTTACTTCACTTTATTTTTTCCAACATCCTTCTCCATTTCATCACTTGTCACGTCTAAAACATCTAGTAAGAAAATGAAGATTGGAATACCGATAATCAGTCCCCATACACCTAAGAAGTGCTCTGAGAAAATTAATACCATAAAAGTATAGAAAATCGGTAAATTTGTTTTTTGCGACATAAACTTCGGATTTAATACGTAACTTTCAAGCGCATGAATCACTGTTACGATAACTAAAATATAAACAACGTACATAATACCGCCAATATTGTAAGCAATCATACAAAGTGGGAATAACGAAATGATAACCCCCGCTACTGGAATTAATCCAAGCAAGAAAATCATTAATGCTAAACCTAATAATTGCGGGAATCCTAATATCCATAATGCGATAACTGAAAGAACACAGTTAACAACAGCAATTAAAAATTGTGCTTCGATTACCTTTCCAAATGAACGTGCAAATTTCTTTCCGAAGTACTCAATTTCAGTATAGAAAATTGCAAGCCTGCTTTCTTTAAACTTTGCAGTAAAACCAACAATACGAGATTTTTCTAATAAGAAAAACAAACTCAAAATTAAAGAAAGTAAAACTTGAAGGCCAAATTTACCAACATTCGTAATCGATTTATACAAAATGTCTACGCCTTGTCCTACATATTTAGAAAGCTCCATATGATTGACAGCATTAACTGCATACTTAATTAGTTCACTATCTGGTGGGTTTCTTAAAAATACATTGAATTGGTAAATCAGTTGTGAAATTTGTATCGTCAATACTGGTAAATATTTAAATAGCGTAATAGCAATTCCACCAATTAACATTACATATAGAAATGCTATAATAATTTTTCGATTAATAGGCATGAAATGATCTAATTTGCGGGAAATAAACTTTTGGAATCGATCCATTAAATACGTGAGAATAAACGTAATTAATATTAAATTCAACATACTTTGCAGCCCGTATAACACGAGAGCAAGTATTACTAATACGAGTAACCTCTGAAATCCTTTACTTTGAAACAGGTTTTTTATTTGCATAATCGACGAATACTCTCTCCTGTCCTATAAACTAAAACGTTAATAAGTAGATTTCTCTCTCTTTTCTACTTTTAATTATTCATTCATATTAAGATTTTTATAAACTCATTATATGCCTACCTTAACAGGTATATAGTAGCTTACTTCTTATTTTACAATACAATGACCTAATTCAAAACGTATTCTACATAGTATTAATGAAGATTTAAGGAAACTTACATTTTTTTAAATAGGTCTTACCACTACTGTAACATAAAAAGCAAGCTATCAGTAGAAATCTGTCCTACAAATAGCTTGCTTTTCTTGTTTTTTAAGTAAGTTTTACTATCCAATGAATGGTATGAACATTGGGATGACAACTACTGTTACAACCCCAACTACTGTTACAGCAATACTTGCCATCGCTGCCTCTACCTCACCCATTTCAATTCCTACCGCAACTCCTAATGCATGACCCGCTGTTCCAAGTGCTAAACCTTTTGCAATCGGATGTTTCACTCTAAATGTTTTTAAGAATAATGCTCCTAATGCGTATACGATAACTGCGTTGAAAATAACTGCAAACGATGTAATTGCTGGAATACCACCAATACTTTCTGAAATTGGTAACGCAATTGCTGTTGTTGCTGCTTGTGGTAGCATTGAATTCATTACTGCTGTATCTAAACCGATTGCTTTTGCAACAATGAACACGACAATTACTGAGCAAATAGATCCAACCACGATAGCTGATAAAATTTGCCACCAATATTTTTTCAACTTATCAACTTGTTTATAGAGTGGGATAGCAAATGCAATTGTTGCTGGCTCTAAGAAGAAACTAATCATTTTTCCGCCAGTATTATATTCTTCAAAAGTAAAGTTACCTACCTTTAGAAAGACAATCCCTAATACCATCGCTACGAATAATGGCGTAAATAGGAAGAACCCTTTTGAATGCTTGAATAATAATGTTCCGATTCCGTATGCGATTAATGAAACGACGATTCCGAAATATGGAGTCATTGTGCTTGCCATGTTCATTACCTCCTAACAATATATAAATGCAATGGTTACGCAACCTTTCCGTGCTTGCGTCCTTTATTTACTACTTTCAATTCTTTTGTATCTTCTGTTTCTTTTTCATCTTTTCCTAAAATAAATTGTGCAAATAACCCTGTTACAGCGAGTAAAATAACTGTTGCTACAACAATTACAGTTAAAATTTGTACAAAGTATTGCCCCATTACACCAAGAGAATTAATAACTGAAATACCTGATGGGACGAATAAGAATCCAATAATACCTGTTAAAGCTGTTCCGAGTGATTCAACTTGCTCCAATTTAATAACTTTTAAACATAATAGACTAAATAAAATAACTAACCCGATTACCGATGAAGGCATTGGAATTGGTAAATGTGTTGCAATAATATTAGAAATTAACATAATAGCTGAGAATATGAATGCTTGTGATAAGAAACTATATACTTTTTTCGTACTCATTTTGGCCACCTCTTTCGATTTGGTACCTTTATTGTATAGGATACAAACGCATAAGTAAGCGTTTACATAACAGAACGTCAAATATACAGAATCAGTTACAAATATAAAAGGATGAAATACAAAAGCTGCTTCTTAAATACGAAGCAGCTTCTTGAGTTCTTTTGCATATGTACGGCTAACAGGTACTTTCGATCCTTCTTTCATGATTAAATTATAAGTAGAATTAAACCATGGCTGAATTTCAGTAATATGATTAATATTCGCAATAAAGCTACGGTGTACGCGCATGAAGCTTGCTTGTGGTAACTTCTTCTCTAAAATTACAAGTGTATCATGTGTTACATACGTTTCCCTCGTTGTTTTTACTGTTACTTTCCCATCTACAAGCCCTACATATATAATATCTTCAATATTCACAAGTACGATTGATTCTTCAATTGGTAATGCTAATTTATGCATCTCTGCTGTTACATCTGTCCCCTTTATTTCGTGCTTCGTTTCTATTTGCGCTTGTTTTTGTTTTTTATACTTCTTTAATGTCTGCACAATACGCTCTTCATCAAATGGTTTTAAAATGTAGTCTAACGCATCTACTTCAAATGCTTGCAGCGCATATTGATCATAGGCAGTAGCAAATACAATTGCAGGTGGATTTTTCATCTTCTTTAATATATTCGCGATTTCAAATCCGTTATCATCGGATAATTGAATATCTAAAAACACAATATCTGGTCTACTTTGCATTAGTTCTTCTAATGCGTCTTCCACACAATCAGCCTCACCAATTATCTCAACTTCTTTCGTTCTCTCTAATAAATACTTTAGTTCATCACGTGCTAACATTTCATCGTCAACTACTAGTACTTTTAACAATCTGCTCTTCCTCCCCTACTTTTTTTGGAATAACAAAAGTAATCTCTGTCCCCTCATTTAATTCACTTTCGATATGAAGCATCGTTTCTTTTCCAAATAATCCAATAAGACGTTCATTAATATTATATAAAGCTGTTCCAGTCCCTTTCTTTGACGAAACTACCATCTTTCCTAATTGTTCTAAACGTTCTTGCTCAATTCCCTGTCCATTATCTTTTACTTCAAAATGAACCATACCCTCTTTTTCAAAAACATGCACTTCTACTTCGCATACTGGTTGCTTCTTCGGAAAAGCATGTCGCAATGCATTTTCAACCAATAGTTGAAGAACAAATGGTGGTACTAAAGTTGTCTTTAGCTCATCCTCAATATACATCTTTACCTCATACTTATTTGGGAACCTTGCTTGTTCTAGTGATAAGTATGCCTGTACATGGTTTAATTCTTGTTCTAGTGGAATCAATAACTGACGTGCCCCTTGCAAATTACAACGGAAATATACGCTAAGCTGTAATAATAACTTCCTTGCTTTTTCTACATCTGTTCGGCATAAAGCTGATACTGTATTAATCGCATTAAATAAAAAGTGTGGGTTAATTTGCGCTTGTAATGCTTTTATCTCCGCATCTTGAAGTAATTTACTTTGCAACTCAGCTTCTCCTAACTCTAACTGCGTGGAGAATATTTTTGCTAACCCTTCTGCTAATTCCTCTTCCACACGACTTAACTGGTTAGGATTTTTGAAATAGAGTTTTAATGTCCCTATCGTATTTCCATGCGAAGTTAGTGGAATTACAATCGCCGCTTGCAAAGGGCAGCCTTCATGTTGACAATTAATAACCTCACGTGATTTCGCTTTCATTATTTTCCCTGTGTTTAACACTTCTTTCGACAAACCGGTTATTAAACTATGTGAAGGAATATGGTGATCTGATGCTAATCCAACATGAGCTAATATTTTCTCTGTATCTGTTAAGGATACCGCATCTGTTCCTGTAAAACGGTGAATAATTTGTGCCACATGCTTACATGATTCTTCTGTTAAGCCTTGGCGGAAATACGGTAACGTTTTATCTGCAATACGTAATACTTTATGAGTCTGAAGTGCCTTTGCATTCTCCTCCTGACGCAAAATAGCTTGTATCATAGAAAGTAAAATAAAACTTCCAAAACTATTTACAAGAATCATTGGTATCGCTATTGTTTTCACAACGCTAATTCCATCCTCTATAATTAATAAAATCATAAGCATTTCTAAAGATACGATAAAAACACTTAAAACTGCTGAAAATTTAGGAGTAATTGTACGATTATATTTTTTGAAAATATATCCGATATAACCAGTTATAATCCCAGCTAAAATAGAAGAGATTGCGCAGCTTAGCGCTGTCGTACCACCAAGCATATAACGATGAATACCAGCAATAAATCCGACTCCAACCCCTACAATAGGGCCACCAAGTAAGCCGCTAATACCAACACCCATAATACGCGTATTCGCAATTGTACTTGAAGAAGAAACACCTTGTAACCAGTTTTCATTCATAATCGTATTTCCTGCTATTTCAATCCCAGTGTAATTGCTTACAATTGTAAATACCGAAAAAATACAAATAAGCTTAAGCTTATCTACATAGCCATCCTGTTTATGAAGGAGGCGTCTGAAAGTTTTAATATGAGAGAGTAAAAATCCTAAAATAACTATAAGTCCGACTCGTTCGATCATCATGAGTACTAAATTTAGCATCTTTGATTCATTCCTTTTTATTTAGTTAGTTTTATTATGGGAAAATAATGAAGTCGGCGTCAAGAAGAACGAAATGTTTTTTGAAATATTTTACACATAATAACTTCCTCTTTATTTGACAATACAATAGAAGAGTGCTAAAAATAAAGTAATATAATACAGTCCTTTAACCCAACCCCGTGAGGTTGAGAAGGAAGTCGGAATACAATATACGTATGTTCTTTTTTGGGGATACGTATGCTTTTTTGGCCTTCTCATCATATCAGGTGAGAAGGCCTTTTGTTATTCTTCCATAGCGACTGTAGAAAATAAGGAGGAGTAATAATGAACGTCACTACTGATGTACAACAAGCAACAGAGGAGACGAAAGCGAAAAGATATAAAACATTATTTGGTTCTGCGCTAGGATATGCAGCAGAAGGTTTAGATATGTTGCTATTATCTTTCGTACTTGTCTATATTTTAAAAGAGTTTCACTTAAGTCCTGTTGAAGGTGGAAACTTAACATTAGCTACCACAATAGGGATGTTAATTGGTTCTTATTTATTTGGATTTATTGCTGATTTATTTGGCCGTATTCGTACAATGGCCTTCACAATCTTACTGTTTTCACTAGCAACCGCACTCATTTATTTCGCAACAGACTACTGGCAATTATTAATTCTGCGCTTTTTAGTTGGAATGGGGGTTGGTGGTGAATTCGGAATCGGAATGGCCATTGTAACAGAAACATGGTCTAAAGAAATGCGCGCTAAAGCGACATCTGTTGTTGCACTTGGATGGCAATTTGGTGTACTGGTTGCTTCACTCCTTCCAGCATTTATTGTCCCGCACTTTGGATGGAGAGCCGTTTTCTTATTTGGATTAATTCCAGCTTTACTAGCTGTCTATGTCCGTAAAAGTTTAAGTGAACCGAAAATATGGGAGCAAAAACAACGCTACAAAAAGGAACTATTGCAAAAAGAAGCTGCAGGTAAATTAACAACTACTGAAGCAGAACAACTAAAACATATAAAAAAATTCCCACTTCGAAAGTTATTTGCCAATAAAAAAGTAACAATTACAACAATCGGTCTTATTATTATGTCGTTTATCCAAAACTTCGGATATTACGGAATCTTCACATGGATGCCCACTATTTTAGCAAATAAATATAACTATACATTAGCAAAAGCAAGTGGCTGGATGTTCATTTCTACCATCGGTATGCTAATTGGAATTGCAATCTTTGGTATTCTGGCTGATAAAATTGGTCGCCGTAAAACTTTTGCAATCTATTATATTGGCGGTACAGTATACTGTCTCATTTACTTCTTCTTATTCACAGATTCAACATTATTATTATGGGGAAGTGCATTGCTTGGATTCTTTGCAAATGGAATGATGGGAGGGTTTGGAGCAATTTTAGCTGAAAACTATCCTGCTGAAGCTCGCTCTACCGCTGAAAACTTTATTTTCGGTACAGGACGTGGGTTAGCTGGATTTGGGCCTGTTATTATTGGCTTACTCGCTACAGGTGGCAACCTACTTGGAGCATTGTCCTTAATTTTTATCATCTACCCAATCGGGTTAATTACAATGCTACTATGTGTACCAGAAACAAAGGGAAAAGTATTAGATTAAACGTAAAAGAGGAAGCATCTCATTTAAGATGCTTCCTCTTTTACGTTTTTATTTATTTTGATTTACTAGCCTTCTGAAATAAGAATGCAGTTTTATCTTCTTCTTTTACAATACCTTGTTTTAATGCTAATTCTCCCGCAACTTTAGGCGCTAACCATAGCATCGGGAATAACAAAATTGATACCGGAACTGCCGTCACCACGATAAACGATTGTAGCGCATTAATACTTCCTTCACCCATATATAAAAGAATTGCTGCAACTGCGCCCATAATAAGCGACCAAAAAATTCGCAAACTAATTCTAGGATCTCCGTCTCCAGTCACTGCCATTGAAATGGAATACGCCATTGAATCTCCTGTTGTCACTACAAATAAAATTGTTAATAAAAGAAATGCTGGTCCAATAATATTAGAAAGTGGCAATTGTCCTGTAATTGCAATCATAGCTGCCGGCATACCAGATTCACTTAATGCGTCCGAGATAGACCCAGGATTCATCAACTCATAAAACACGCCTGATCCACCTAATATAGTAAACCAAAACGTTGTAATAATAGGTGCGATAATTCCAATTGCAACGATGATTTCTCGAATCGTTCTCCCTCTTGAAATTCGACTCACTAAAATTGCCATCATTGGTCCGTATCCAATAAACCATCCCCAGAAAAAGATTGTCCAAGATCCTAACCAACTTGTATCACCACGGTATGTGCTCATCGGTATAAACTCATTTACATAAAATCCAAACGAAGAAACAAACGAATCAATAATAAATCCTCCTGGCCCAAATAGTAATATGAATGCCATTAATACAATTGCTAATCTAACATTTAAATTACTTATAATTTGAATCCCTTTATCAATACCTGTTACTGCCGATATGGTAGACACGGCCACCACACAAACAATAATTGCTAATTGAGTAGTAAACACATCAGAAATTCCAAATAATTCTTGTAATCCATAACTTGCTTGTAAACCTAAAAATCCAATTGGGCCAATTGTACCTGCAGCTACTGCAATAATTGCAGCTGCATCAATTATCGTTCCAAGCAGGCTCTTTCTTAATTTTTCCCCCAAAATAGGATATAAAAGCGTTCGAGGTTTTAGCGGCATATCTTTATGATAATGTCCATACATCATAACTACCGCACTAATTGTACCTAAAATCGTCCATGCTAAAAATCCCCAATGCATATAACTTTGTGCTAAAGCAGGCATGACTGCTTCTTTCGTTCCAGCAGATATACCATCATGTATTGGTGGCACCGTCATCAAATGATACATTGGCTCTGCTGCTGCCCAAAAAACGCCACCTCCGGCAAGTAATGTAGACATAATAATAGCAAGCCATTTTGCCGTACTAATCTCAGGTTTTTCTAATCCTCCAAGCTTAACTCTCCCATATTTGGAGAACGCCATACACATCGCAACAATAAATGTACCTAATAATAAAACTTGCCAGAAGGCACCGAAATATTTAATTGAAAAAGCGAAACTTTTATTAATCGCACTCTCTACATAATCCTTGTTCAAAAAAACTGCAATTACAAATAATAAAAGTGAACCACCACTAATAATAAATACAGGCCAATCAGTTTTTCGACTCTTCATCCTCATTTACACTTCCTCCTTCCTCAGCAATCTAAAAAAACAACTTTATTATGTTTTATTGTTTAAAACCAAAACACAATAATTATATATGCATAACATTTTATCGACTTCCCACATACTTATGTTGTCCCTAAAAATATGCCAAATCCCTTATTAAAAAGAAAGAATCTCTTCCTCTTACATAAAAAAGCAAAACAAAAGACCTTATATTTCTATAAGGTCTTCGAAACAGAAATTTGATTATAACATAAGGAACTCCTTGGTTCAAAAAGCCTCTTCCAAAAATAACCGAGAGTAAAGGCTTCCATTTGCTACATAACAGTAATTTAAAAAAATTATATTTCACAGAAAAAACCTATACTAAATATCATTTATGAAAGAAATTTGGCTTCAAAATTTCATTCGGATACGGTTTATGATAAATGTGGGTGGTAGCTGGAGATAATGGTGGAATAAGCCATACCCAATTACCTGTTACAACACGACCACAAGCAGCTTCTTGCTTCTCAAATTGCTGAAATTGTTGTGCAGCAGTATGGTGATCAACAATACTAACTCCTTGTTTTTTAAAGGAGTGTAGTACGGCAATATTCAACTCAATTAGCGCCTTATCTTTCCATAAGGTACCGTTTCTCGATGTATCTAAATCCATCATCTCCGCAACAGCCGGAAGTAAATTATAACGATCATGATCTGCTAAGTTGCGCGCCCCAATTTCTGTTCCCATATACCATCCATTGAACGGAGCGGCTGTATAAGAAATACCGCCAATTTCTAAACGCATATCTGAAATCATTGGAACACCATACCATTTTACTCCAAGTGATGAAATAGGGTATTCTGGGTGTTCAATTGGCACTTCTTTTACTTCTTCTCTCGGAATTTCTTTATATATAGGCGCTTTTCCATCTATAGAAAACACAAGTGGCAATACATCGTAATTCGTACCTTCTCCTTGCCAACCAAGCTCCTGACAAAAGTCCGTAAATGTAGCGGAATGAGAATCACCAATCACTCCCGTTTCTGTTTTATATCCTGCATATCGAATCAATTGGTGATTATAAATTCTTATATTATTTTCTTCACCTTGATATTGCTTAAAAATCGTAATGGTTGGTTTAACTTTTCCGTCGTTCGTTGCATATTTAATATGATGAATTAATGCATTATATACACCCTCTTCATCATTTACTTCGCGCGCATCTAATATGTGCATCTTACTCCAAAATAGTCTTCCAATACATCTATTACTGTTACGCCATGCCATTCGTGAACCATGAACAAGTTCTTCAAATGTATGCTCATATGTCCCTGTCTTCTCTATCTCAATTTGAATTTCTTTTATACGTTCTTCTATCAATTGTTCTTTATGAAGCTCCTTATAACAAATCGTAATAAAATTACTTGCTTCCTCTATTAATTGTTTCGTTTTACTCATAAACAATCTCCTTCTATTTCAACAAAACCCTGCTACTTTACAGTATAAGCAAAAAGGATAGGAGTCACAAATGAAAGTGAGAGTGTTACTTTTATTGTAATATTTTTCAGAAAATTAATGGACTTACTATTGACTTATATGGAAAATGGGTGTATTTTTGACTCAGGTAAAGTATTTTTACCTAGACCAACTTTTTAAATGGAAAGGAGGTAATGTTATGTCTTCATTTCAATTGCCAAAGCTTTCATATGACTATGATGAACTAGAGCCACATATTGATAGCAATACACTTTCCATTCATCATGGAAAGCACCATGCGACATACGTAAACAATTTAAATGCTACTTTAGAAAATTATACTGAATTACATAATAAATCTTTAGAAGAATTGCTATGTAATTTAGATGCTTTACCGAAGGAAATTGTTACAGCTGTACGAAATAACGGTGGTGGTCACTATTGTCATAGTCTTTTTTGGGAAGTGATGAGCCCACGAGGTGGCGGTGAGCCTAATGGAGACGTTGCAAAAGTAATTGATTATTATTTCAATACCTTTGACAACTTAAAAGATCAACTTTCCAAAGCTGCTATTAGTCGTTTTGGAAGTGGCTATGGATGGCTTGTTCTTGACGGTGAGGAACTCTCTGTTATGAGTACACCAAATCAAGATACGCCTTTGCAAGAAGGGAAAATCCCCTTACTCGTAATTGATGTATGGGAACATGCTTATTATTTAAAGTATCAAAATAGGCGCCCAGAGTTTGTTACCAACTGGTGGCATACAGTAAACTGGGACCAAGTAAACGAGAAGTATTTACAAGCAATTCAATCACAAAAACATTAGTCGTACGTATAAGGTAAATTTGGTAATGTAAAATCAGTATTGTCGAAATCCTCCAGAATCCCCCGGATTGCCACCGGGGGATTTATGATTACTTCATTGTATTTATATAATGTTTTAAAACATTTTTCATTTCTAGTTCCAGCTCTCGGAACAAAAATCCGAATTCACGAGCCTTTCCATTATGTAACGTACAGTTAGTTACCTCATTATAAGGAGCTATATTTCCCCCAGCTTTCTGAATGAGTGCTTTTATTCCTGTCTTCTCTTCTATGAAATGAATAATTTCTTCCATAGAAACTACTCCGTTACTACAGGCGTTAATTGGTCCTCTCACATTTGCCATTCCGCACCAAGCTAGAAACTCTCCTGCCTCTTTTTCATGTATAAATGACAAAGTTCCATCTACATGATCCACAACGATAGGTTTTTGGTTCACAATACATTCAACGTAAAATTGTAACCTTTTCGTATAATCATTTTCTCCAATAACAACTGGAAAACGCACTGCAACGACTGGGAATGTTGCATGTTGAAATACAACGGCTTCAGCTAATCTCTTTCCTTCACCATAATTGAAGTCATTCCTATCTCCATACGCGATTGCATACTCGTACGGATTAAAGTCTTCTTCTGATAAGCTTAGGGCAGGTTCATAGACGGCCATTGAAGATGTCATAACATATTTCTTCGTTTTCCCTCGTAACACTTCACATATTACCTTCGCTGCATTCGAGCTATAGCATAAATTATCGTATACAATATCATAACTTTTATCTCCTAGACGCTCTGCTAGTTGTTTTTCATCTTCCCTATCTACAATAAGTCTTTTTACTCTACTGCCAAAAGAATCTTCCGTAATTCCTCTCGTCGCAATCGTTACATCGTGCCCCTCTTGCAAAAGTGCTTCTACTAAATGTTTACCAAAAAATCTTGTTCCCCCTAGCACCAATACTTTTTTCAACTTCATCATCCCCACTTTAGCAAATTGTAAAATACTACCTCTCTATTATAAGTGCTAACATATAAAAAGCATGGAATTCGTTTAACGATTCCATGCCTTTATACAGATAATATATTAACGTACTCGATATTTATAAATACAATAACAGAAGTATAAAATAGAAATTACAGATACATAAACCCATAATTCATATACGAATCCCTCTCCCCACACTCCCATAAAATAAAAGAGTGAAGGTAAAGTCAATGTTACCCATGATTGTACGAAGGCAATCCTTCCAAGATATTGATTAATGTTCTTCTTTTGTGTATTTAATACAAAGAATAAATACCAAAGTAATGCCCACATAAACCACGTTAACGCATTAACAACATCATGGAATTGAACAAATGAAACAACCATATAGAATAAGGCTATAATTGCTACCCAAATACAAAACCATCCTAGACCACTACTATCCATTCCTTTTATAAAAGTAACACCTACATATAAATAAGTTAATCCAAATAAGAAAGTAGCCGCATATGAATACACTGTCCAATTGCTTTGGTCAGAAATCATAATCAAATAAAACGGAATAATAATTTGTAGTGCACCCACAAATAAATTAAAAACACCCGCACTTTTCATCTCTGCTTTCCCTAATATAACAAGACTATTTAAAAATAAAGCTGCCCCTGAAAGTAATAATCCTACATAACCCATATATATTCGTGTGAAAATCTTTACCTTTCACACTTTTAACCTCCCCACACTATAAAATGATACTTATATTATTTTTCTTCCCATTTAAAACTACATACATAATTTTTCACCTAAATAAGTCAGACCTCCTACCTCAAAAAAGGAGTGAACTTAAAACGCTTTCAATAATAAATAATCCTATCAAAACATGAACTAGGATTCCTTGATTATAAACGTACTCTAGCAATGATACAAGTGTTGGAATACATTTCAATAATACGCTTTCAATTCCCATAAAAAATGAATAAAATAATACATTACTCTATCTCATTCTACTACCTTCTAGCATAAGATATTGTAAAATCATATCATTTAAAACAGCGAACGTTCTTTTCTAGGTTCGCTAATAAACTTAGTAGAAAATGAATATAAAAAATGACCTCTTGCTTTTATGCAAAGGTCATTTTTTATATTCATCATTAAACTTCTAAATAGCCATTTTTATTATTTGATTGCCATTTCCAAGAGTCAGCACACATTTCTTCTAATCCGCGTGTTGCCTCCCAGCCTAATTCACGCTTTGCTTTCGATGCATCAGCAAAACATACTGCCACATCACCTGGGCGACGCTCTGTAATTTTATAAGGAACTTTCTTGCCCGAAACTTTTTCAAACGCTTCAACCATCTCTAGTACACTATAGCCCATGCCTGTGCCCAGGTTATAAGCATCTACTCCTGTTGTACTCAGTACTTTCTCAAGCGCCTTTACGTGACCATTTGCTAAGTCCACAACATGGATGTAATCACGGACTCCTGTTCCATCTTTCGTTGGATAGTCATTTCCGAATACGCTTAATTCTTTTAACTTACCTACCGCTACTTGCGTTACATATGGCATTAAGTTATTTGGGATTCCATTTGGATCTTCTCCGATACGCCCACTTTCGTGTGCACCAAATGGATTGAAATAGCGAAGTAATGCGATACTCCATTCTGCATCTGCAAATGCTACATCACGCATAATTTGCTCAATCATTAATTTCGTTTGACCATATGGATTTGTTGCACTTAATGGAAACTCCTCCGTAATCGGTGACGTTTCCGGGATACCATATACAGTTGCAGATGAACTAAAGATTATCTTCTTTACATTATGTTTCTGCATTACTTCACATAGCACTAACGTGCTTGTAATGTTGTTATGATAATATGTTAATGGAATCGCTACTGACTCCCCTACAGCTTTAAATCCTGCAAAGTGAATAACTGCTTCAATTGAATTTTCTTCAAAAATTGCGTCAAGCGCTTCGCGATTTAAAACATCTTCTTTATAAAACTTAAATTGTTTTCCTGTTATTTCTTTTACTCGATTTATAGATTCTACCGAGCTATTCGAAAGATTATCCACTACTATAACTTCGTAACCGCTATTTAGTAATTCTACACATGTATGACTACCAATATATCCTGCTCCACCTGTTACAAGTATTGCCATAATTATAGTCCTCCATATTTCATTCATTATAAACTTCTCAAAGTATATCACATATTTCTTATCCTATGTTTAACATGCGAACACAGAAACTTACATTTTATCCCATAATAATTTTATAACATATACGATTCTAATCAGGTAATAAAAAAACGCCACATAATAAAATGTGAACTGCCCCAATGAAATAAGAGAAGGAAAAATTAAATGGAAAACAATCGAACTGAAAAAATAAGGGCAAACATAGAAATCATGGATCAATTAGGAATTAAAAATAAAGCACAGATTAAAATTTAGATAAATTGGCATCGTGAAGGTGGAACCTATCATTTTAGTCGCTCTGTAGGAAAACAAAGTACGCTACAAAAAAGCTAGTGGAGGAGGTATAACTGAAATAGAGAAACTTCAGATAGAGAATCGAAAATTTAAAATACAAATAGACATTTAAAAAAAGTACCACAAAATCGAGAGGAGTTGGTTAAAGAAGTAGTTGTAGAATTAGTGGTGTTAATGAAAAATGGGTTACAGATATTACATATTTGCCACTTGGTAGAGAGATGTTGTATTTATCAAGTAATATGGATTTATATAACAATGAAATCATTGCGTATGAAATAAGTAACAGACAAGACGCAACACTCTTCTTAAAAACAGTTGAGAAGGCGATAAAATCACAAAAAAAGGCTGAAATTATACTACATAGTGATTAAGGGGCCGTATATACCCCCTACGCTTTCCAAACGTTATCTAAAGAAAATGGCATTACCACAAGTATGTCCGTAAAGGAAATTTTCATGATAATGTAGTAATAGAATCTTTTCGTTCCTCATTGAAATCTGAATTATTTTATTCACAAGAAAAACAACTACCTTCAACTTCTACTCTCAAACAACACATTCATGATTACATTGAGTATTATAATACGGAACGTATTCAAGAAAAGTTAAATTGCCTGTCTCCTATAGAATACAAGAAACAGGTAGCATAAGTGTTTTTATCATGTGCCACTATTCGATTTCACTTCATAAAAATTATATGGTGTTTTTTTAGGCTATGGAGAAAGTCTTCTCCACAGCCTGTTTTTGTGCCAACACTGATAAAAAGAGATAAAGGAGAGATTTTTTATGATGAGTAATTTAAAAAATCATCGTGATGAACTTGTATCTGTTTCTGTAGAAGAATTAGTTCCACAAGATCATTTCCTTGGTACGATTGAAGCGACAATTAGTTTTGATTTTATTTAGGAAAAGTTAAGCCCTTCTTACTGTGAAAACAATGAACATCCGTCAATCCATCCTATTGTTTTATTTAAATGATGTTTATTGAATATTTTTATGGTATTCGTTCTGAGCATCAATTGGAAAAGGAGATTAAAATGAATATTGCCTACCGTTGGTTTCTAGGGTTTTCTCTATCAGATACTATTCCAAACCATTCTACATCCAGTTAGAATCGCCGTACCCGTTTTATTCATACAAATATTTTCGGAGAAATTTTTGATGAGATTGTGAGGCAAGCGACCGGGTACTGGATAGTGGAAGGACGTACGCTAATGACAGATCTACACATATTAGGGCCAATGCAAATAAAAAAATTTGTACATAAATATAAAAAAGAAAAAGCAAAGTCATATATATATGAACTAGAAGTTGCGGGAATCAGAGATCGTGAGGTACATGAAAAAAAGGATTAAAACCTAGAAAGGAAAGTGATATCCTCACTAAAAAATCTCGTATAAGTACCTCGATCCAGATAGTGGATTTGTAATGCGAGATGGGAAACCGAACACTGTTCATTCCTTAAGCCATCGTACGACTAATGTGAAGTACAATATTATTACAGATACTTATGTAAAGGCTGAAAATATGGCAGATTCCGAGCCATATTTACCACGCCTACAAACTCAAATTGATAAATTTGGATTTAAGGTGAAAGCAGTAGCCCTTGATGCGGGCTATATCTGTAAGAAATTATTAGAAAAAAATATATTTATGATGATGGGGTATCACCGATTTGAAAAGCGAAATAAAGAAGTACCGAAAAGCCAATTTAAATATGTAGAAGAAATGAATGCATTTGCTTTTTCGATGGGATACATTTTAGAGCATGCGACAACGGATCACGAAGGATATCGTCAATATAAATCGAATCCAGGAGACTAAGCCCTTTGTCCGCTACGTGGGGTATGCTTTTCAAAGAAACAAAATAAAAAGTTATCACTCTTCATATATGGGAGAAATATAAAGATATTGCTAGAAAAAACAAGTTAACAGTTACAAAAAAATGTTGTACAAAGTACGCTGTTTCAATATAAAATGAAGATTTGCAAACGCCAAAGAACTACATGACTATCGATATGCTTGATTTCAGGGGCTGAAGTCTGTCCAAATGCAGGCTTATCTCACCGCAGCTTGTCAAAACATGAAAAAAATGGCCCTCTATCTGACCAAAAGGGGCCTGGTGGAGGACTATATCTTTTAAAACTCTATTATTTTATGTTATTTTTATTAGCTAAAATCAATACCCTGTAAAAATATTCCTTTACATACAATTTTCTTTTTCGGATCGCGTGGCCCCTATAAGTTCTTGAACTAAAGAACATTACCTTCCAAATGCTTTAGTATCAATATTGTTCTTATTAAGGAAATTTTCTATTTTTTTCTGTTCCCTTCCATTCAATACATCTACTTGATCAATTATTGGTTTCTTTGGAAGATTTCCGTTACTTACATCATCTATAAAATGATCAAGTCTTTCATCTAGTTTATAAAGGGCCTCATTTAAAGCTGTGATGTACTGGCTAATTCTTTTAGATTCTTCTTGATAGCTTTCGGGCAATGTATTATTTAAAATATAGTTAGAAAAATTTTTATCATTTTCTTTTAGAAGCTTGTAAATTTGGCCTAATTTCTCTAATTCATTTCCTTGCAATTTTTTTTCTTCGTCTATAATCTCTTGAAATGGTTCACTAGCATTAGATAACTCTTCATAGCTATCCAAGTATGTTTTTATACTTGATTTTATTTCTTCTTCGTCTATTATTGTATTTTGTTTTTCAGAGGTAAAAATATTACTAGGAATCTCTACGTTTTGCATAGGAGGCATTTCATCTTTTGTAGTATCAACATTTTCCTTTTCCTTTTGTGAACATGCGCTTAATATAAAAAGAATAAAGGCGCTATAAAAAATTTTTCTCATCATAGTTTATTCCCCCTGGCAATTAACATATTCCATCTCAAGTATTTAATGAATAGTCTAAAAAAGGACTTCCCAATATAATACCCTAGGAAGGCTAAAATAGAACCCACGATAACCCCTTTTATAGAATCGAAAACTTCTCCAACTCCAATTGTACTAAATCCATTAACAAATCCCATTATAATTAAAATCAATGGAGACAGAATCATGATAGGGACACTGATGATATAAGCTAATATAAATGGTGTCAATATTACCAGTGTAATTAAACTCACTATAATAATAATACAATTTATTAAACTTAATCCCATAATTGACAACATTGCTGTAAGCATATTTTTAATATTTTTATGCTCGTCAACCTTCTTAATAGAATAAATTGCATTTAATTCTTTAGCAATCTCTACAGGATTTCCTAATTCTTTAGAGATTTCCTCTTCACTTTTATTTGTATGTTTTCCCTCAGTAAAGTGAATAACATATTCAGCTATTATATCCTTTTTTTCTTTTTCAGGCATAAACTTCAAACTATTTTTGAGTATTTTCAAAAAATCCTTCTGGTTCAAGTTTATCATTCTCCTCGATAAAGCGATTAATTATTAGGAAAAACTCATTCCATTCAAATTTCAAATCTTCAAGTTTATCAACCCCATCCTTTGTGATTGTGTAGTATTTTCTAAATGGTCCTTCTGTTGATTCTTGATGATAGGTAGTTAGATGTTTTTCTTTGACTAGTCTTCTTAATATTGGATAAATAGTGCCTTCAGATATGACAATTTTACTCGATATTTTTTTTACTAATGCATATCCATATTCATCCCTTTTATTTATTATCAATAAGACTATTAACTCAAGTACGCCTTTTTTAAACTGAGCATTCATACTTTATCACCAGCATTTTTAATTATTTCTAATCGAAATATTCTAATAAAAGTTTATATTAAAATGGAAAATAAGTCAAGAATTCCCTTTTAAGTATGGAAACGAATCATCTTCGTTTTCTTACTTAAAAGAGAATTCTAAGAAACATATAACAAATCTTTGAACATTAGCCATACTAATATTCGTACTAAAAAAAGAACGTGAGGGGTATGGAAAATCAAAACTTATTCAAGTAAAAACACTATCAGTCTGATGCTGTTTCTATTTAAATACATATTGGTTTTCCATACTAGAACCACTTATTACATTACCATAGATATAAACTCTTTATATCTTTTATTTATTTCACTAACTCTTTCATGTGAGCCTTTGCATACAATCTCTCCATCTTCAAGGAATAATATATTATCATCCGGTTTTACTTCTTCTAAATTATGAGTTACTTTAATTACTGTCTTCCCCTTTGTAAGTGTCTTTATAGACTCTAAGACTAAATTTCTGGATTCTATATCTAGATTAGATGTAGGTTCATCTAACAAAATTATATCCGGGTTTTTCAAGAATAATCTGGCTATATTCAACCTTTGTTTTTCCCCCCCTGATAATTTATCACCACTCTCGCCTATGTTCGTATCAAGTTTATCTTTTTGCTTTTCAACAAATTCTTCTAAATTTGCATATCTTAAAGCTTCTCTTATACTAGATTCATCAATATACTTTTCATCAAGACCATACAGCAAATTTTCCAAAATAGTACCACTAATTAATGAGGAACCTTGACTTACTATACCTATGTTTTTTCGCAACTCATAAGTATTCAATTGATTGATATTTACATTGTCTATCGTTATTTCACCATTTGTTGGAAAGTAAAACTTCTCCAATAAGTTAATTAAAGTTGTTTTTCCAGATCCAGACGGCCCAACAATAGTTAAAGCTTCTCCACGTTTTATATTGAAAGTAATATTTTTTAGAATCAAGTTATCTTTATATCCAAAGTTAACTTGTTTAAAGGATACCTCGTTTTGAAATTCATATTTAGTATTGCTAGTTTGTTCAATTTCATTATTATTCATTATAGTATTTAAACTCTTGATAGCACCGTTTGCTTTGTGGTACTCTCCAATAAACCCACTAATTGAGCTCATTGGGGTCATCATTTGAAATGCATAAATAACGAACGCAATTAATGTACTGATAGATAACGTTCCTACCGATATTCTATAAGCTCCATACCCCACCACTATTAATAAACCTAGAATAAGTAAAAGGCTCACTAAAGGTGCTACCATGGCGAAAATTTTACTTTCATATAAGTTTGCATTATACAGCCTGTCAATACACTTATACATTATTGACTTTTCATGCTTTTCTGCTGTAGAAGCCTTCACCATTTTTATATTTTTAAAAGTCTCTTGAGTTTTTGCAATAAAAACAGAAATTTCCTTTTGTTGTCTATCCCCCGTTTGTTCCGTCTTTCTCATAAGAGGAAAGATGATACCAAATATAAATGGGGAGATTATTAGTATAACAATCGTTAATTTCCAATCTAAAATAATTGTTAATGTTAATCCACCAAGTATCATAATAACACCCGTAACTAATTTAGGGATGTGGTACGTTATTAGATCCTTTATAATTTCCGTATCATTAACAATTCTACTCGATAATTCCCCACTATGGTGCTCATCAAAAAAGTCAACTTTAAAATGGAGCATCTTAGTATATATATTTTTTTGTAAATCACGAATTATCATGTTACCAAATTTAGCTATTATATACTGATTTACTGATTCAATTATAGACTTTGCTATTAGAAATAATACCAACCCACCAATCATCCATAGACTGATCTTATTAACTGAAAATTCATCGACAATATCTTTCACTAAAAGCGGGAATACTAGGGATGCTACTGTAAATAAAATTGATACAATTATTATCGTACTTAGAAGTAACTTTTTTCTTCTATCGTTAATTGCTAGAAGGAGCACTTTATATGCATTCATTTATATTCACCTCATTAAATTAAGACAATAAAGTTTGATTGATCAAACTCTATTGTCTTTATGGAGAAACAAGTATTTAATGTTTAGCAGAAGAACCAGCTTGCATTGCTACTTGTTTTACATTGAACACTTTTAGAGGATTTCGCCTTCAATTGAACATCTTTAGAAATAGATTCTTTTTGTAAAGATAGTACTTTATTCATTTAATACCCCTCCGTTCTTTCTATATTTGGTGTTTTAATGCTTAGCAGAAGAACCAGCTTGCATTGCTACTTGTTTTACATTGAACACTTTTAGAGGATTTCGCCTTCAATTGAACATCTTTAGAAATAGATTCTTTTTGTAAAGATAGTACTTTATTCATTTAATACCCCTCCGTTCTTTCTATATTTGGTGTTTTAATGCTTAGCAGAAGAACCAGCTTGCATTGCTACTTGTTTTACATTGAACACTTTTAGAAGATTTCGCCTTCAATTGAACATCTTTAGAAATAGATTCTTTTTGTAAAGATAGTACTTTATTCATTTAATACCCCTCCGTTCTTTCTATATTTGATGTTTTAATGCTTAGCAGAAGAACCAGCTTGCATTACTACTTGTTTTACATTGAACACTTTTAGAAGATTTCGCCTTCAATTGAACATCTTTAGAAATAGATTCTTTTTGTAAAGATAGTACTTTATTCATTTAATACCCCTCCGTTCTTTCTATATTTGATATTTTAATACCTAGCAAAAGAACCAGCTAGTATTACTTGATGGGGAACACCCTAGACTTATGCTTGATTTTGCTGGATTTTGGCCCTTACCCTTTTGTTTTGTTTTATTCATTTTTTGTAATGCAAGAACATCTTTCATTTTTATCACCCCCTTTTATATAAAGTAATTTCCCTATCCGTGTAAATAATTCCTAAAGTAAATCTGATGTTTTTCTTTGGACTATATCGTTTACAAATCTCGGTATCCTTATGGTTGAAGGGTCATCTTACGATAGAAGAAAGGGGTTCAACTATATTTTGTAAACTTTCTTCTGTAAAAGTTGAAGAACTAAATACTTTTTCTAAATTGAGTATGGGTATCCATGAATGGTTCTTACTTTCTAAAATATCATTTATCGTTAACAATAAACCAGAAGAGCCAGACATGATATCACCAGAAATTCTAAAACACGAATCACCAGGAACAAATATACAATCAGCATCCTCTAATAAGTGTAAATTAAGTGTAAATAATGCCGAATTAACCAAACTACTTTTTTGGGTATATAACTCTAATAAATTTGCAACAGCTAAAATGCCCGTAGTTCCTTGAAATAATCCAGCATTATAAAAGCATTTACTTTTTGATATTTTACTAATACCCTCAATTTCTTTATTCCATTTCTTCAATTTTGCATTTATCTCTAATTCAACAATCGGTAAAGCTAAACCACTTCCCCCACCGGCAAGATAAGGTAATATCCTAAAATCATCATCAATTTGATACAAGCCAGTATCATCGAATATCCCTAGTTTCATTTCCTTTTCTAATGCCTGTTCTGATAATACTAACCATTTATTATCGTTTGTTTTTTTATACAGTGCAGTAAAATACAGGGAAACCCCAGCCCAACTGGTCATAACCCCTTTATCAACAACATCGTAATCATAAGTAATAATTGGTGCATCAGCATTCAACTTGTTTATTAATAATTCTCCGATATAGAGACAAATATTTAAATATTTAGGATCATTGACTTCGTAACTAAATCCTAAGTATGCAAATCCAATTCCACTTAAACCTGTTGCAAAAGAAATATCTTCAATGTGTTTAAAATCAATAAACGAGTCGAATAGAGCCTTTGCTTTCTCCTGATAACCTAGTTCCCATAAAACCGATGCTATCCCCATATTACCGGTGAATAAACCATTTTCTAATTGAATAAGTTTATTAATATCTTGATTTTCAACCCAATCTTTTGCTTTCTGATTTATTCCTCCAGTTCTATGTAATGCCATTGCAAAACCAAAACCACCGGTTAACACATTTAGCATGCCTGTCTCCATTTCATATTGCCGAATGTCTCCAGGTAATAGCCTCTCTTCATTTTTAACGTCCTTTAAAATAGAATTACGCAATTTTAATTTCATGGCTGATAGGTCAAATTTTTGTTTCATTTGTCCATTTGTAGTCAGTAATTCTTCCATAGGACGTGATCCGTAAAATTCACATAATGACTCAATACGTTCAATTATTTTATTTGCTTTTTCTCCAAATACAACTCGAATCCAATTACTATGAATAGTGTCCATATTCCAGGATATATCTTGGACACAACCAATTGGTACAAATAGCTGTTTTGCTATCCTTAATAATGCAAACCAATCACTTTGTTCTTTATTCATTTCTTGATTACCTATGAAACCGGGAGTCATTAATCCAGAAAGAGAATCGCTTGTTGAACTTGCAGTTTCAAAATCAATTAATCTAATTTTCTCTTCTGGTGTAATTATGATATTAGCAGGTTGTAAGTCCCCCATACCTATATCATTTCTATGAAGTTCGTGTATAGACTCAATTAGTTGATTGATGATATTTATACAGGATTTTGTATAAGATTCGTTTTTTATATTAGAACTAAAAGGGTAGTTCTTCACTAGCCATTCAGATAAAGAATCACCTTCAATATACTCTTCTTCTATAAAATAATGTTCCCAGGCACGGAAAGAACTTATTTTTTTAACTGGGTATTGTGCCTTTTCTAATTTATCTAATATCTCGCTTTCATTAACAATTCTAGAAAAAGCATCCTGCCCTTGAGCGTCTACTGCAGCATGAGGCCTTCCTTCTTTTAGAATGACTTTCATATTATTACTTTTATTTTTACAGATATAAACGCCACCACCATTACTAAAATGCAATGCTTCATTTATATCAAAATTATCTAGAGGAGATGAGGTGTCAACTTGATTCAACTCTTCATCCATTTTTCTAATTTCTATTGGCTCTTCTACAAAATTAGGTAAGTAATAGTAAGGAACTCTTTTATCTTCAATAAGTTCACCTTCTAAATTTTCTATAGCATCAACTTTCTCGCCATCTATATATACATACCTAGACATGAAAGCACCATATCTAAAATATATATTAGAGTTATACCATCTTTTGTCATTCAATATATAAGGGCCAGGTTTTAAATGGGCTAAGTTGTTTTCTAATAACCTCAATAAATCAATAAATTGATCATCATTTTCAGGATATATAGTTATAAACTTCCCTGACGAACCTCTATCTCCGTATTTAGAATCCTTCAGTACTAGCTCCTTATTACTTCGGACATATTTAAACGATATGTTTCTTTCTATCATTAACTTGGAAACAATATCTAAAGTTTTTTGCGATTCTCTGATATCCGTACTAACATGAATTTTCCATCCTTGTTTAGGGAGTCTTGCACTTTTAGGCATTAGGTTTGTCCAATGCTCACCATCAATTAATACATAATTATCAAATGGATAGTCTACGTTTAATAACCCTTGACTAATTTCATCAGCAACACTATAGTAAGGATTTTTATTTATATACTTTATATACCTATTATCCATTAGAACCCCCCTATATAATACATAAGCACAAATTAACTAAATTGATTTGTGCTTATGTATTTAAATTATTATTTAGGACTAACACAGAAAAAAAGGCTTAAACCACTTTGGGTTTTACAATTAACACTAACATTTGAACCAATGGGCTTATCATTATTTTTATGTTTTTTTAAACTTTGCAATGATAAAACATCAAATCTAGACATAGATATCACCACCTTTCTATACTGTGTACCAATTTTACTGTATCACCTTAATTGGCAACCTCATTCAACATGCGGATACATCCATTTTTAAAGAGGGCTTATATATTTTATAAATATTTATATTTTATAAATATTTATATTCTCCAAGTTACTAACCTTTTTATTTGCTTGTAGAAATAAATTTTCTATATGTTCTCCCCAATAAGGTCCCCAAATTATATCTTTAACACTATTAAATGATAGACTCGTGTTAGAAAATTGAAAATATTCATTATTAATTTTCATTATCCAAGGACTTCCTGAACTGCCCACGCCCAACTTTCCTTTTAAACCTAACAATGTTGAATTATATATATGGTCTTCAAAAGTAATATTTCTTATTACCTCGACTTTTTTCTTTCTAAGGAATTTTTTACTTATGTAAGGTACTAATGCATTCTGTTTTTTTGATGAGTTATTAAATATAGGTTTGATTAAATTGTCCATTGCTACAGGAGGTTCCCTTAATGTCAAAAAGGCAGTGTCATAGTCTACTATCCCATTATTAACCCACTCAGTACTAATGTAGATTTCTTCAATTTCATATTCTTTATTATCATTCGTTATAAAGGTTACTTCATTTGCAGATAATTGTTTATACCAGTCAAAGACACAATGTGCAGCAGTACAAACTATGGGATTGTCCAATCCTTTAATTAAGGAAGCATTACTTATAAACTTGGTTTTATTTTGTTTTATTTTCAATAATCCTGTATTCATTGTTTTTTTTTCATTACTTTCCATAGTAGATAATTTGATAATTATTCCTCGCTTCTTTAATTGGCATAAATATACAATAATCCTAAAATGAGGATAACTCAATATTTTCTTTGTAAAGTAATGTGTTATGTATAATAGTGTTCTATATATAAGATTAGGGTTTCAAGCACAAAATTCTTAAAGTAACTGTAGGATATAGGGGGTATTTCTAGCTTTTTTGAAATTAAGCTAAGAACAAGGTTTGTCGATTTAATATTTGCATTGCATCAAACTGGTGCACAAAATTAGATTCACACTAGTAACTCTAAAATTAACATTTTGAGGGAGAAAAAGGTACACCCTTTAATTAAAATGTACCCTATAGAATAGACACTTGAAAAAAGTCTATCCTATAGGGTATTTCTTGTATAATAAAAGAAAAATTGGGATCGGAGAATGTTAAAAATGACAAAAAAGCTATTCATAGAAAGAGAAATTCAAATTCTATCAAATAACCTATACGTAAAATCTGTAAGTCAGAAAGGTATCACTTATACAGAGGAATTTAAGCATATTTTTATTGAGGAAAATGAAAAAGGAAAGCTACCTCGAAATATTTTTGAAGAATGTGGTTTTGATATAGATATGATTGGAATGAAACGGGTTATGTCATCGGGAAGTAGATGGCGTGCTGCTTATAGAAAAAATGGTGTATTGGGTTTAAGGGATACACGTATTGAAAACACTGGAAGAACTCTTGAGAGAGAGCTTACGTTAGAAGAAAAGTATGCCCGTTTAGAAACCGAACGAAACTTACTAAAGGCGGAAAACGAATTGCTAAAAAAATCAAACTTATGGAAGGGAGGATGAGAAAGAAATAACACTACCACCTAGTCAAAAATTCATCTTGATTCGTTCTGTCATCATGAAATACAACTTAAGGAATATGGTCAGTTATTTGTATAAAGTAGCCAGTGTATCCCGTTCGGGATACTATAATTACTTTTCAATTTCAGCTCAAGAACAACGGAAACAAAAGAGTGATCGAGATGAAGTCTTGAAGGAAACCATATTAAAAGCACTTCGATTTAGAAATAGAAAGAAGGGGGCTCGTCAGATAAAGATGACATTGGCGGGTCAGTTTCAAGTTGTCTACAATTTAAAGCGTATCCGTAGAATTATGAAGAAATACGAGATTGTTTGTCCGGTTCGCAAAGTGAATCCTTATAAAAGAATGCTTAAAGCTACAAAAAAACATCGAATAGTACCGAATCAATTAAATCGGGAATTTAAACAAAATACCCCAGGGAAAACACTTCTTACAGATATCACCTATTTAGTTTACGGTAAGAATCAAAGGGCCTATTTATCTACAATTTTAGACGGCCCAACTAATGAAATCTTAGCTTACCATGTTTCAGAACAGATGACATTAGAGCTTGTAACGACAACTCTCCATAAACTAAAAAGGAATCCGCGGATTCAATTGACTGAAGGTGCTTATATTCATTCAGATCAAGGATCCCACTACACAAGCCCTACCTATCAAAAGCTAGTTAAAAAGCTAAACCTTGGACAATCCATGTCAAGAAGAGGAAACTGTTGGGATAACGCCCCACAAGAATCATTTTTTGGTCATCTGAAAGATGAAGCTCATATAAAACCTTGCGCGTCCTTTAATGAATTGAAACAGGAGATTAAGAAATATATGACGTATTATAATCATTATAGATATCAATGGAATTTAAAAAAGATGACTTCTGTTGGATACAGAAATCATCTTCTTAATGTTGCCTAACTTTTTTCAAAACGTCCTTTACAAAGGGTACAGATTAAATAAGGGTGTACCTTTTTCTTCTATTCTCTTTTATACTATTACTAACGTTCGCTATTCCTACAGTCATTACAAAATTCTCCTCTACGCATTTGAGGTTCACTATCTTTATCAAGAATCCACCAGTCTTCCTTTTCATCCATATTCACAAAAATAATTGATTTCTTATTTTCTTGCGCTTGTATTAAGATTTCTTTCCAAACAATTAAATCTTCAAATTTCTTCATTTTAGTAGGAGCACTTTTGTCTTTTTTTAAATCCTCATAATCGGGTGGAATCTGATATTTATATCGCGTTTCACCCGATTACTGTAAATTCGCAAATTTTGCGAGTAATTTAATTCTTGTCTAATCCGCTCAAATAAAATTAAACCATCAACAAATTCCTTTACATTATCTTCTTTAAGCATTTCCTTATTCTTTTCTACCTGTTCCAATATGTTTTCTCTATAATTCACAATTTCTTCATTTATGTTCTTAAAGGCATGTTGAATTTTACCCTCTAATTCCTTTACTAAAGGACATTAAAATCCATTATACTTTTTTATTAAATTACGTAACAATATACACTTAGAAAATGCGCAAGACTACCTAATAATACAAAAACATGAAAAATTTCATGATGCCCCATATATTTAAACTCTAACCATTTTGGCTTTGTTCCATAAATAAATCCACCAATTGTATAAAAAATGCCCCCAAGTACTAAGAAAATAATGCCTCCTGTACTTAAATTCTCAGCTAACGGTGCAAAGAATAAAACAATTAACCAACCCATCGTAATATAAATTGCTGTCGATAACCACCTTGGACAATTAAACCAAAACATTTTAAATACAATGCCACAAATCGCAGTTGCATAGACTAAACAAAATAATAGCAAACCACTTGCTGAATTTAATGTAATTAAGCAAAAGGGTGCATATGTACCTGCAATTAATATAAAAATCATAGAATGATCTAGCTTCCTAAAGAAGTATATAACACGTTCATTGGCCACAACACTATGATATACAGCTGACGCCGTATAAAGGACCATCATTCCAATACCAAACAAAATAACAGCTGTAATTGCAGCAAATGATGGCATCTTGATAGAAACTTTCACAAGCATAGCTAATAACGCAATAAATGATAATATCGCTCCACCTAAGTGAGTAAATGCATTAACTGGTTCCCTTACATAAGCATTCATAATAACACCCCTCATATAATTACATGTAGTTTTGATAACTACATGTAATTATATACACATTTCTTTTTAAGGTCAACATTTACAATTCATTTGTTTCGTAATACCATATTTAAAGATATATTAAACATTAAGTTCCACTAAGTTATAAAAGTGAGGGATTCTACGTGGAAAATATAAATGAATTACTTAAGACATTACATTTAGAAAAAAACATTAAACTTGAGGATATTCCAAATGTTGACTTATATGTAGACCAAGTTGTCCAACTATTTGAGAATACTTATGCAGATACAACGAGAACTGATGATGAAAAAGTATTAACAAAAACGATGATTAATAATTACGCAAAAGGGAAACTATTCATCCCTATCAAAAATAAAAAGTATTCAAAAGAGCATATGATTTTAATTAGCCTAATTTATCAATTAAAGGGAGCTCTCTCCATTAACGACATAAAAAGTTCATTAGAAACTATAAATGACTCCTTATTAAATGATGATTCATTCCAATTAAATACGTTATACAAAAATTATCTTGCTCTTACTGAAAGCAATGTCGAAAGCTTTAAACAAGACGTAAATAACCGTGTTACAGAAGTAAATGAGATTTCTTCCTTAGAAGATACAAAGCTAGAAAAATTTCTACTACTAACATCCTTCGTGACTATGAGTAATATGTATAGACGTTTAGCGGAGCAACTAGTGGATGATTTAAAAGAATCATAAATAAAAAACTATCCACCTATTAAAGTGGATAGTTTTTTATTTACTTAATTGCTTCATGAACTTTTAGTTGTTTCCCTTTAATCGTTGTAGTCTTCATGACTTTCAAGACAAGTGGTCCTTTTCCATTTAATATTTCAACGTAAGAAACATTATCTTGTATCGTAATAATACCTATATCTTCTGCTGTAACACCTTTAATTTTAGCAATTGTACCGACGAAATCTACCGCCCTAATTTTCTTTTTCTTCCCGCCATTAAAGTACAGCTTCATAATGCCTTTGTTGATATCTGCATTTTTATCTTTCTTTATAATTGGTTTAGCATGTATCTTTTCTTCAAATGCAGCTTTCTCTTTCATAACTTCTTCTTTTGAAGGTCCAATTGCCTTTGGAATTTCAAATCCAATATACTCCTCAATCTCTTCTAAAAATCTATTTTCATATGGTGTTATAAATGTAATAGCTTTTCCACTATTTCCAGCTCTTCCCGTTCTTCCAGTACGATGTACATAGCTTTCTTTTTCAAGTGGAATATCATAATTAATAACATGTGTAATATTATCAATATCAATTCCTCTCGCAGCTACATCTGTGGCTACTAAATAACGGAATTTTCCTTTTCTAAAATCATCCATGACTTCAAAACGATCTTCTTGTACCATACCACCATGTATTTTGTCACAAGGATAGTTAGCTCGTTTTAATTGTCTATATACATGATCTACATTTTCTTGTGTACGACAGAAAATAATACAGCTATCAGGATTCTCAATCGTTGTTACATCTTTAAGTAGTGAAAGCTTCTCGTCTTCTATCACCTCAAAAAGAGTATGTTCAATTTTATCCGTCGTAATCCCAGCTGCTTTAATTTCAATATGAATTGGTGAATTCATATATGTACGAGACAATTTCTCAACATCTTCTGGAAGTGTTGCTGAAAATAACATCGTCATTCTTTTTGTAGGTAATTCATCAATAATTGCCTCTACTTGATCGATAAAGCCCATATTTAGCATCTCATCTGCTTCATCAATAACTAAATACTTCAAACACTCTAAAGAAAGGGTACCCTTCTCAATATGATCCAACACACGACCAGGAGTACCAACTACAATATGTGTCTTTTGCTTTAATTCTAATTTTTGACGTGCAAATGGAGATTTCCCATAAACTGCCGCAGCCTTAATCCTTTTGAATCGACCTATATTTGTAATATCTTCTTTTACCTGTACCGCAAGCTCTCTCGTTGGTGTTAAAACTAATGCTTGTGGTTTATTCTCTTCCCACTCCACCATTTCACAAAGTGGAATACCAAATGAAGCTGTTTTTCCACTTCCAGTCTGGGACTTCACAACAAGATCCTTCTTTTCTAATGCAACTGGAATAACCTCACCTTGTACTTCTGTTGGATGATTATATCCTAACCCAGTAAGTGCCCTTACGATTTCCGTACTTAGTTTATAATCAGAAAAACTTTTTTTACTCATATATTAACCTCATTTTATTTTGTATTATTTTCTTTTTTATCTTTTGTATACATTACTATCACCCTACTTATTATACTTGAAACCTCACATAAAAAGGTGGATCATGCCAGATTCATCTTTTTATATAGAAATAAACCTTATCATTTCATATAATGTTCAACTACTTGATAACATCTTTTGCTCGTATTGTTAGCATTAACCTTTTCATAGTATCCTACATCCACTCCAAAAAAATAAAAAGAATACATACAACCTTGTATAATTATCTTAATTTTTCAACCTTTTTCATAAACGAACAATAAAAATAAAAAAACGTTTTAAATTCGTTTTTAACGTTGTTTTTCAGATATAAAATCTACTTTTTCAAAAAATGTTAAGAAATCCTTTGACTTCTTAATAAAAATAATGTAAATTATCCTATGGACGAACATTTTTGATTAATAAAAATAAAATATTCGTATTTTAGGGGTGTAAATGATGGAAAACGTATTCGACTATGAAGATATTCAATTAATTCCCGCGAAATGTATTGTAAATAGCCGCTCTGAATGTGATACAACTGTCACTTTAGGAAAACATAAATTTAAATTACCTGTCGTACCTGCAAATATGCAAACGATTATTGATGAAAGAATTGCAACTTATTTAGCTGAGAACAACTACTTTTATATCATGCATCGTTTCCAACCAGAGAAACGAATCTCATTCATTAGAGATATGCAATCACGTGGATTAATCGCTTCTATCAGCGTTGGTGTAAAAGAGGACGAATATGAATTCGTACAACAATTAGCTGCTGAGCAACTGACACCTGAATATATCACGATTGATATCGCACACGGTCATTCTAATGCTGTGATCAACATGATTCAACATATTAAAAAACATTTACCAGAGAGCTTCGTTATCGCTGGAAACGTTGGAACTCCAGAAGCGGTAAGAGAATTAGAAAATGCTGGTGCCGATGCAACAAAAGTTGGTATTGGACCTGGTAAAGTTTGTATTACTAAAATTAAAACAGGCTTCGGAACTGGTGGTTGGCAGCTAGCTGCACTTCGCTGGTGTGCAAAAGCTGCAAGTAAGCCAATTATCGCTGATGGTGGTATTCGTACACACGGCGACGTAGCTAAATCTATACGATTTGGGGCAACTATGGTCATGATCGGTTCTCTATTCGCTGGTCACGAAGAGTCTCCAGGGGAAACAATTGAAAGAGATGGCAAACTTTATAAAGAATACTTCGGTTCTGCTTCTGAATTCCAAAAGGGTGAGAAGAAAAACGTTGAAGGTAAGAAAATGTTCGTTGAGCATAAAGGTTCTTTAGAAGATACGTTAATCGAAATGGAACAAGATCTTCAATCTTCTATCTCTTACGCTGGTGGAACAAAATTAGATGCTATTCGTACTGTAGATTATGTTGTCGTGAAAAACTCGATTTTCAATGGTGACAAAGTATATTAATTCTTAAATTAACTTGAAGGACAAGCATTTTCATGCTTGTCCTTCTTTTTTGTATATAAAAATGTAAAATACTTTTATTTAACTGAATTTTATATTTTTATATTTTTAGATAGTCTTAATAAGGAGGATATACGACTTGAAAAATGTAATGGAAAATCGCCTTAATCGCGTAGAGGTACCTGCTGAACTAACATGGGATTTATCCGATTTGTATAATTCTGATACCAAATAGCATACTGCATTAAACGCATTGGAAAATGATATACAGAAACTTGATTCATTTAAAGGACATTTACATACTAGCTCCCACACTTTATTAAATTGCCTACTTTTAGAAGAAGAACTTTTAATGACGTTAACAAAACTGTACTCATATGCAAATTTAAAAGAATCTACTGATCGTACAAATCCAAGTATTCAAGCGAACTCTTCCAAAATTTCTGCTTTATGGACGAAAGTACATACTGCACTATCCTTTATTCATAATGAAATTCTCATATTCGGCGAAGGAACAATTGAAAAATATTTAACTGAAGAAACAAAACTTGAACCTTTCCGTAAATCGTTACTAGAAATACTACAAAAAAGGCAGCACACACTGCATCCACTGCAGTAGCTCAAATGATTAAAGAGGAAGGACAACATGCTATTGATCGCTGGTGGTACAATGAAACATGCCGGAGTAGATATGTCAAAACCAGATGCAATCCGTAAAGCTGTTTCTTACGTTGTGGTTCATTAATTGATAAATTAGAGCATTCTTATCAAGTATAAAAAATAAGCCCTCGCTTTATGAGGGCTTATTTCATATTTACTTCCCAAACCGTTTGCGATATCCACATTTCCTGCAAAGTTCTTCAACCGCAACTCTTTTCGAAAATCCATCGACAATGTTTATTGCTCTTTCACCTTCGATAATGTTAGAAAATGAATCATTATTAATATTCCCAAGGTTAATAATCCCTTCACCATCTAAACAACAAGGAATAACTGTTCCATTCGCTAAAATACCCGCTTGATTACGAAGTCCATGACAGAATCCTTTCCCATCATCCTCTTCTTCATGTAATGCTGGCCACTGGAATTCATAGTCTTGATTAATAAAGACACGTTCTGCAATTTTTATACCTTTTCCTGGTGTAAGCTTCTCTTCAATTTGATAAGATAGATCAAATTCATTTTCAATTATAGATAATAACTCTCTATTTTTCTGGATTTCAGCATTCGTTTTATTATCCTGAGTTAAATTCCATAACCTTAACGATACAATTAAATCTGATTGACTTGTCGCTTCCCTAATGAAGGAAAGTATACTCCTTACATAGCCCTCTTTATCTTGCGAACCTGGATGTCCATCAAAACTATGCAGTGAAAAATTCATTTGTCTTAACGCAGGCTTATTTAACAGCCTATGTCTTCTCTTATTAATTAACGTTCCGTTCGTTGTAATATTAACTTTAAACCCTTTTTCATGACTTAAGTCTAATAGTTGATCTATTTTCGGGTGGAGCAACGGCTCACCCTTCACGTGCAAATAAATGTAGTCTGTGTGAGGTTTAATTTGGTCTAATCTTTTAGCAAAATCCTCTACAGAAATGAATTGCTTCTGCCTTTCCGTCGGCGGACAAAAGCTACACGCAAGATTACATACACTCGTAATCTCCAAGTAAAACTTCTTAAACTTCTTCACCTTTAATTCCTCACTTCTCTAACTACTTATACTTTTTCCTCTTCATATTACAGCATATTTTTATGGAAATAGAAACATACTTATTTTAGGAAATCTACATACCATCTAATAATATTTAAAAGACCATCGGTAATTTTTGTCCAATGGTCTTTTTATCCTTTTATATGCAAAGAATAAATTTATTTATGATACGGTTCATCGTAACTATTCTAAATAAGGTTATTTTTTATTATTTTCATAATTAAATTTAACAAAAAAGGTAGTGCCTTCCGATCCTGTTTGAATTTCTATTTTTGCATTATGGCGGGCAGCAATGGCATAACATACACCTAACCCCAATCCAGTTCCATTATCTTTGGTCGTGTAAAACGGCGTACCCAGTTTCTCTAATACTTCAGGCCTGATACCTTTTCCTTGATCCCGCACTGCAAGCACCACACAATTTTGACCTTCCTTGTAAGAAGTGCTAATGGTTAGAACTTTCCCTGTATTCATCGCTTCTAAGCCATTACGATATAGATTCATTAATAATTGCCGTATTTCATTACGATTTAAAAGTAATTCTGGAATGTCATTTGTATCGACTTGAATATATTTATTTTGATTGTACGTATCAATCTTTATTAAAGGAATAATATCGCGGATAATTGAATTTAAATCTAACATCTGCAAATCCGATTTCCTTGTATTACCCATTGAGAGAAATTCAGTAATAATAGAATTGGCACGGTTAAGTTCTTCAATCATTAAATGAAAGTATTTATTATGTTTCTCATAGGTATTCTCTTCTTTTAATAACTGTAAAAATCCTAGTACTGTTGTCATTGGATTTCTAATTTCATGGCTGATACCTGCTGCCATTTGCCCTATTAAATCTATGTTGGATAATCTTTTCAATTCCTGTTCATATTTCTTTTTTTCCGTTATGTTTTTAAAAATACAACAAATACCATCATCATACGGGTATGCAATAACTTCGTGCCAATATTCATCTGCAGTAGAAAGAAATTCGAAATGAACTGTAGTTCGCTCTGACATCGCACGATGAAATTCCTTATACATAACTGTGTCGATTTCACTAGGGAAAACATCCCATATATTCTTTCCTAATACATCTTTTGCTGTTTTTCTTTGCGGAAAATATTGGTGCTTATTTACGTACGTAAATTCCCATTTATTATTTAAAATAAAAAATCCATCCGTAATACATTCAATCACACTTGTAACTTTTTCATTAGCAGCAGCTAGCTCTCTCGTTCGCTCTTCCACTATGCTTTCTAGTTGATCCATATATGACAAATTCGAAAACGTAGGGGCTGTGGCATCAACGATAGATTTTGCTAGTTGAAGTTGAGAATGATCATAATTGTGAGCTTTTCCTTCTTTGCCAACGACGATTACCCCTAATACTTCTCCAATTGAAACCAATGGAATCATCAATAGACCCTTACTATCTATATTTTTTGTTTGAATAACTTCTTGAATCTTGGCTTCATAGCTTTTCTCTGTCCAATCCGCTTCTGTCCAATGACAGCCCTTACTTAATTTCGTTGTTTTAATTGTTGTTTTATCTAGCGGATCTAGAAGATGGGCAGTCATATTTTTACTCTCTAAAATCTGTTCTAGGTAAAAAAAGCATTTATCAAAACTCTCCTGTATCGAGGAACACATTGATAAATCACGTGTAACATTTAGTAACAGCTGCTTCTCAGCAATAAGGTTTTCCTTTTGTTTTAAATTATTTGTGTTTTGAATTGCAACCGCAGCCATATTTACATAAGCTTCAACACTTTGAATTTCTGAATCTGTTAAGTTCATCGGAATTCCATAATCAAATAAAAAAACTAGACCAAATAACTCTTGCCCAAATGAGATAGGCAAAGCTAATAAGGACTTAATTTTGAATGCATTAACCGGTCTCGGATCTGGTCGATGATCCTTTGAGGTATCAGGAATATAGATGGTTTTTTTCGTTTCAATAACCTCTTTTGCCAGTAAGTCTATTTCAGGATCAATTACTTGAGTATCGAGCGTTACGCCATTTATAGTCTCTGGTTTTCCTGCAAACCCTCTAAATGTTCCATCTTCCTGGGGTAAATAAATTCCAACAGCATCGCACCTAACAATTTCCTCTGATATCGCCATTGTCACACGCTGCACTACGTCACGTAGTTCTAATTTCGTATTTATTATTTTTGTTATATTTGCGAGTCTAGAATATCTCGTCTGATCACTTACCATTCACATAGCCTCCAATTATAGGCATAATAAAATAAATATGATAATATCAGTGTTTTACATAGAATACATTACTTATGATACGGTTCTCCACGATTAATCCGAAACGCTCTATAGACTTGCTCAAGCAACACTAATCGCATTAATTGGTGTGGTAATGTCATCTTTGAAAAAGAAAGTGATTCATTTGAACGCTTCATCACTTCTGAGCTTAGTCCAAGTGATCCACCAATTACAAATGCGACTTTACTCTTTCCGTATGTAGCAAGGCGATCTAGACTTACCGCAAATTCTTCTGATGACTTTTGCTTTCCTTCTATAGCTAATGCAATCACATGCGTGTCATCAGAAATTTTATCGAGTATACGTATACCTTCTTTTTCCTTTACAATTAACATTTCTGCTTCACTTAAATTTTCTGGCGCCTTTTCATCAGGTAATTCAATTACTTCTACTTTTGCGTATGCAGATAATCGTTTTAAGTATTCTGCTATACCTTGTTTCAAATATTTTTCTTTTAATTTCCCAATTGAAATAATCGAGATATTCACACGTATCCTCCACCTTACAAACATGTTATCCACAAAACTTATCCACATATCCACAAATACTACCCACATATTGTGTGAGAATCTGTGTTCGATACAACATATGTCGCCTCATTTTGACAAAATTCACATGTTTTTTTCTCTTTTCCCGAGTTATCCACATTGTTGATAACTGGTGCAACTTCACACTCATCCACAATAATATCTAACGCTAATTCAACATGTTCTAAACAACAAGGTAAATTCATTTTCTACACCTCACTTTTCTACAATAGAAAACAGGAGGTAGGCCCTCCTGTTTTTAATACTTTTGAATGCCTAATTTCACTGTTGTTGTTACTCTTTTTGTACCACGATAAAACGTAAGAGTCATTTTATCATTAATTTCCTTATCATATAAGGCCGTACGGAATCCAATAATATCGCGAATTGGTTTTCCATCTACTGCCACAATAACATCATGTTCTCTTAAACCAGCATCCGCACCTGGCGAAGGACTTTTCACATCCAAAATACAAACGCCCTCTGTTACAGTACCTGGTAAATGTAATGTTTTTGACCAATAATAGTTTGGGATTTCATTTAATGACCTAAGTTCAATCCCAACATACGGTCTTCTTACTTTTCCATACTTCTCAAGTTCATTCATAATCGGAACAGCTCTAGTCACCGGAATAGCAAGGCCGATTCCTTCTACTTCTTTTGCAGCAATTTTCATTGAATTAATACCAATTAATTGTCCTGCTGCATTTACAAGCGCACCACCACTATTCCCCGGATTAATCGCTGCATCTGTTTGTAACACTTCTACTTGCCAATCATAATGTCCATCTTGATCTAAATCTACAGGGACAATACGTTCATTAGCTGAAATAATACCTTGTGTAACTGTTCCAGAAAATTGCAGTCCAAGTGGGTTTCCAATCGCAATAACTGGTTCTCCTCTGCGAACAGTATTAGAATCGCCAATTTCAATTATTTTTTTCACATGCTTTGCATCTATTTCTAATACAGCTAAATCTGTGACTACATCGGTTCCTAATACTTTTCCAGGAACCTTCTTACCATCACTTAGACTTACTTCAATACGATTTGCTCCAGCTACAACATGATTATTCGTTACAATATAAGCTTGACCATCTGTCTTTTTATAAATTACTCCTGATCCTGTACCGGCCTCTGAATCTGCCTCTGAAAAATTATCTCGTTGAATGTTAATAACACCCACAACAGCTTCAGATGCACGATCAACAGCATCTACAAAGCTAATCTGTTTAATCCCTTGAGCTTCAGCCATATTACTTCCGCTTGCTTCAGCTTGCGGAAGCGTATCAGCAGAATTCGAAAATAAAGGCGCTCCAAACGCAAATAAAGAAGCTCCTACAATTGTTCCCGCTATACTCGAAAGAACTATACCTTTGTGCTTCTTTTTTCCTGCACGTTTCATACGATAACTTTCTTCATCAATAAAGGACATATTTGTTCACCTATCTTCCTGAAAACAACTATATTCACCTTTATTGTTTACTAAAATGAAGAATTATACGTATTGAATTTTTGTAGGCATTTTTGGATCTGTATCGTGAATTTCAAAGGATTCACCCACTCCAAATCCTTTTTCCTCTAGTACTTGTGATACTGACATACGCGCTAGTTCTTTCATGTTATTATCTAAGCTTAAATGGGCTAAATAAATATGCTTTGTCTCATCTGTAATTACATCTGCCATCGCTAATGCAGCATCCTCATTACAAACATGCCCAACGTCACTTAAAATACGTCGTTTAATGCTCCATGGATAACGTCCCATACGAAGCATTTCTACATCATGATTACTTTCAAATACAAAAGCATTAGCTCCCTTAATAACGCCCTTCATACGGTCACTTACGTATCCCGTATCTGTAATAAGCGCTAATTTCCTATTATTGTTATGGAAAGCATAAAACATCGGTTCTGCCGCATCATGAGAAACTCCAAATGACTCGACTTCAATATCACCAAATGTTTTCACATCACCAACTGAGAAAATAAACTTTTGTTCAGTTGGGATATTTCCTATTAAATGTTCCATTGCATTCCATGTTTTCTCATTCGCATAAACAGGTAAATCATATTTACGTGCCAATACACCTAATCCTTTAATATGATCACTATGCTCATGCGTTACAAGAATACCTGATACATCATTTATATTTAGTTCTGCTTGTTTAAATAAAGCCTCTGTTGCTTTACCACTTAAACCTGCGTCGACTAGTAATTTTTTTTCATCGGTTCCTACGTATAGCATATTTCCTGTACTTCCACTTGCAAGTACGCTAAAATGCAACCCCATTCTTTCTCACTCCAGTATGTTCATCAACCACTTGATTTTCCTTTTCTCCTAATTCCATAACTTGTCCTTCAATTGCATTCACAAAGAAGTCCTGCTTCTGCTCCGTTTTTAAATTCCACGTTGGAGCAAGTACTTGGTTATTAGAAGTAGATGCGGTAAGAGTGGCATAACCAATTTGCGCTTCTTTAACATGCGTATTTCCATGAATTTTATTTTTTAAATACAAATTTTCTAAAGCTGTTTGAGCCGTAATAATTTCTTGCTCTTTCGTTTTTTCACCTTCGCCCATTTCTTTTAAATCAGTTAGCATTGTCTGCGTATATGAAACAAGTTCATTTTTTTCATTTAATTCCACAACAATCATCGCCTGATTATTATAGAAAATAGGCTTATCTTTATATTTTTGGAAGAAATAAATTTTAGAGTCTTTCACCGCTCCAAATTCATACTTTTGTCCATCCAATACATAGTTCTTCAAAAATTCATTATACTTATCTTTTGATAATGATTTCGTATTTAAAAAAGGCTCTTTTAGCTTACTTTCTATCTTGTACATATTTTGTATATGCACCGTTTGATTTTTCAAAGACTGTATATCTTCTTCTTTAAAGGCTTTATTTTCCGCTCTAATAAATGACTCTTTTTTCGGTTCTTTAGGGATATTTCCCATCGTAATTTTATTTGCTTTTAATTCTTGATCTATCTTTGTTTCTGCAATAAGCTCCAATTGATTACTATCTTGCTTTTGAATGAATTGGAAAATGAGAAAGAGGTCCAAAACAAAAAAGGTCACAATAAATATGGTTTTAATCCGATCCCAATCCATTTAGTCCTCCCTCACTCCACTCATAGATTTTCTGTTTACCTGTTTCATCTTCAACAAGCTTTACATACCAAATTGGTTGTAGTCGAACCACTTGCCCATCTAGTGATAACTTGTATCCAATGCCAATATCCTTAATTACTTGTTTCTTTATCTCTGGATTATTTTCTAGGGATGCTATTACAACATGCCCTGACGGAAGAGTAACCTTCTGTTCTATACCTTTAGTATTTAAAGACAGCAACGGTCTTTCATATTCCATTACTTCTTCTGATCCCCATACTTGTCTTAATTCCGCTAATCCATCTGCATTGAATACTGGATATCCATCTTCATTTAAGCGAAATACTGTCTCTCCTTTATTCATATAGTCCAAACGATATGAATCCAAACTCCCACTGTGACCACTTACAAATTCAAAGCTTTTTTGTAAAAGCATTAAATTATCTATCGTTTTCTCAGTTAAGACAGAAGAGTTTTTATACTTTAGCATGTGACGATCGTTTTCAATTTCCATGGATCTAATACCATCTGTAAATGTTTCTTTCGACATCTCGGTAATCGGACTTAAATAACGAGGATCACTAAACAGAGCATTCTTAAACGTATCAACTGCTAAATTAGATGAAATATATGTTATATTGCTTAACTCTGTCGTTCCATCTGGTAAAAATAATTTTTTCATATCATTGAGTTGATAATCAAAATAAGATTTTGCTGATACTATAAATTGATTTTGGGCATTTACAATATCTTTTAAATACAAGCCACTTAATTTTGCCTCGTATATTTTAAAGTTATCACCATCAGAAACAAAGTTAATTTTAATTTCTTGATCCTTACTTCTAGAAGGATCAAGGAGAATACGATTAAAATGTTTAGGCTTACCTGTACTTTTCTCTTTCATGTTAAACATGGATTTAACTGCATCAAATGGGATATCGGTAGGGAAAACAAGTTCAACTTTCCCTTCACCATGCACATATGAAAGGAAATCACCCTTAGTGATTGATATCTCTCTAAAATCATATAGTTCCCCTACTTCCAGAGGCTTATAGATTGATTCTATATCTGCCTCTCTTTTGCTCCCATAATGATTTTTATCTTTATGCACGATGATAGAAGTAGGACGGACAACATCGGAAATTTTAGTTTGGTTCATTCCTTCATTCCCCTGTACAAATTTCGCGTTTTGCATGGATGTAGAATCTGGCACATACGTCCATAAATTAAAAGTAAGAAATAGGCTAATTACAACTAGGTTAATTAAAACTATTGTTTTAAAGTTTTCCATACTCATTCCCAATCGTCCTCTTCATCTGCTGCCATTGGTAACGTGAAATAAATAGTTGTCCCTTTTCCTTCTTCACTCTTCGCCCAAATAGAACCACCATGTGCCTCAATCATTTCTTTTGCAATTGCTAATCCAAGTCCCGTACCACCCATTTGTCTTGAACGAGCTTTATCTACGCGATAAAAACGTTCAAAGATTTTATCAACGTTTTCTTTTGGAATACCCATTCCTTGGTCACTTACACTAATTTCTAATAAATCACCGCGATCACGTAAACGATATGTTACTGTTCCACCTTCTGGTGAATACTTTAATGCGTTAGAAATAATGTTATACAGCACTTGAGTAATTTTGTCAGTATCCATATCAATAAATCTAGATTTCTTAGAGAAAGATCGTTTGAAACTTACATTTTGCTCTTTAGACATTTCAAAGCGATCAATAATATTATTAAAGAAATCAGTAAAGTCGACCCATTCTTTCATTAAACGATGCTCTGTACTATCCAGTTTAGATAGCTGTAACAACGCATTTACAAGTCTAATCATTCTTTCTGTTTCTTCTTGTGTAACCGTTAAAAATTGTGGTGCAATATTTGGATCCTGCCATGCTCCATCTGTAAGTGCCTCTAAATAACTGCGCATCGTCGTTAATGGCGTCCTTAATTCATGAGAGACATTTGCCACAAACTCACGGCGTTCCCGTTCTATACGTTCCTGCTCTGTTACATCATATAGTACAGCAATTAAGCCGTTTGCCTTCCCTGTTTCTTTTTGAATAACAGAGAAACTAGCACGTAAAATATATGGTTCGTTTCTCGTACTAAAATCTAATAAAACAGAATCTGGCTCTTCATATAAATGATCGAGCGTAAATTCTTCCTGTATCCCTAATACCTCTAAAACAGATTGATCGAGCGCTGTTTCACGAGAAACATTTAACATCTTTTCCGCAGGGTCATTTAGTAAAATAATATCCCCTTTTCGATCAGTAGCAATTACTCCATCTGTCATATGTGATAAAACAGATGATAATTTACGCCTTTCACTTTCTGTAGAAGAACGAGCTTGTTGTAATTTTTTCGATAAATTATTGAAGGATAATGCCAGTTGTCCAATTTCATCATGGCTATGCACTTTTACTTTTCTGGAATAATTTCCTTTTGCCATTTCGATTGCTTGTCTCCGCATATCTGAAATTGGTCTTGTAATTGTTTGAGCCAATAAAATCCCAAGTACGGCCGTTACTAATAAAGCAATTACTGTTCCCGTAGCAAAAATTTGATTTATATCCTTCATTTGTTTATATACATCTTCCATAGATGCCACAATGTAAATAACACCAAGCGCATCCTTACCGTTATCATCTAGAATCGGAGTAAGCATAACTTGAACACGATGACCTGTACTACCATCCTTCTCAATTTTCACTTCTGGCTTTTTTTGTACTAACACTCGCTGAACAGCTATATCAGTTGATGTTCGATTCACCTTATTCTGCTTTGATTCATCTGAAATAGCCAGTAACTTTCTGTGCGAATCAAATACACTTACCTCTTGTATAACTTTCTTCTGATCAGAGGCAAATTTTCGAATTGAAGTTTTAATCGTTTCATCTGTTGACTCTGTTTCTGCTTTTGTATAACTTTTTTTAAACTCTTGCTTCAAATTATATGATAATAAGTTTGTTTGCTGCGTTAAAGAATCCCTAAAACCTTGTACTAAGCTCTTCTCTAATTCCCTTACGAAATATACTCCAATAACTTGCATCGCTATTAATATTAATAGCATATATATAAGCACAAATTTTAAATGAATAGATTGAAAAAAACCAACTTTCTTCATATACTATTCCTGCTCTGGGTCACGCAAGTAATACCCTACTCCACGTCTAGTTACAATTAAAGTAGGATGGCTTGGATTATCTTCAATTTTTTCACGCAAACGACGTACTGTAACGTCTACTGTGCGCACATCTCCAAAATAGTCATAACCCCAAACTGTTTGTAATAAATGTTCGCGTGTCATAACTTGTCCTAAATGTTTCGCTAAATAATGTAGCAACTCAAATTCACGATGTGTAAGCTCGATATTTTCCTCGCGCTTCGTTACACTATATGCATTTGGATTAATCACAATTGGTCCAATAACCATTTCTGTATTTTCTTCTTTTTCCGCAGCACCACCTTGTTGATGGCGGCGTAAATTCGCCTTCACACGAGCAAGTAATTCCCTTGTACTAAATGGCTTCGTTACATAATCATCTGCCCCAAGCTCAAGCCCTAATACTTTATCAATCTCAGAGTCCTTTGCTGTAAGCATAATAATCGGCATTTCTGAGCTTTTACGTATTTCACGGCAAACCTCTAAGCCGTCTTTACCTGGTAGCATAATATCTAATAAAACCATATCTGGTTGCTCTTCATTAGCCTTTTCAATTGCTTCATCACCATCATGCGCCATTACTATTTCAAAACCTTCTTTTTCTAAGTTAAACTTCAAAATATCTGCAATCGGCTTTTCATCATCAACTACTAAAATTTTCTTTCCCATCATCGTCTATTTCCTCCTTATAAAAATATGGTCAATAATCCCTAAACATATTGATGTTTACATAGTATGTCCTATATGACCGCATCCTTTGTTTAAGTATTTTCTCCTCTATTCTCATAGACTCATGTATGATCCACTTTTACACGGCATCCTATACGATCTATAGAAAAACCTCTAGCTTCAACTGCTAGAGGCTCCTCGTTCTATTTTAAAATAACTACTCAGTTTTGTAAAATTACATAAATAAAAAGGATATTAAGTGGGCCCACTTAATATCCTGAGAGTGGCTCGGGACGGAATCGAACCGCCGACACGAGGATTTTCAGTCCTCTGCTCTACCGACTGAGCTACCGAGCCAAAACTATATATAAAACCACTAATGGTGGTATAAACAAAAGTGGCGGTCCCGACCGGGGTCGAACCGGCGATCTCCTGCGTGACAGGCAGGCATGTTAACCACTACACCACGGGACCAAAAATAAGCAAAAAAAAACATGACCCGTACGGGATTCGAACCCGTGTTACCGCCGTGAAAGGGCGGTGTCTTAACCACTTGACCAACGGGCCACGAAAAATAAAATGGTGAGCCATGAAGGACTCGAACCTTCGACCCTCTGATTAAAAGTCAGATGCTCTACCAACTGAGCTAATGGCTCATACTCACCAACGTCATATTTTCGTGACGACAAGATGTATCATAACATGTATTCTGTATTTATTGCAATACTTTTTTCGTTTTTTTATAAAAGAATAAGAAAAAACTCATGCGGACATGAGTTTTTTCTAAACACTATTAATTAAGCTTCGTATACGTTACGAACAATATTTGTTTGGTTACGATCTGGTCCAACTGAGAACATAGATATTTGAATTCCTGTTAACTCAGAAACACGTTCTACGTATTTTCGTGCATTTTCAGGAAGTTCATCTAATGATTTTACACCAGTAATATCTTCTTCCCAACCTGGAAGCTCTTCATATACAGGCTCACATTTTGCTAAAATGTTTAAGTTAGCTGGAACTTCATCAATAACTTCACCATTGTATTTGTAAGCAACACAAATTTTAAGAGTTGGAATACCTGTTAAAACGTCGATAGAATTTAATGATAGATCCGTTAAACCACTAACACGACGTGCATGTCTTACAACAACGCTATCGAACCAACCTACGCGGCGTGGACGACCAGTTGTCGTTCCATACTCGCGACCAACTTCACGAATTTGATGACCAATTTCATCATGAAGCTCAGTAGGGAATGGACCATCACCAACGCGGCTTGTATATGCTTTACATACACCTACAACGCGAGTAACTTTCGCAGGACCAACTCCAGTTCCAACTGTTACACCACCAGCAATTGGGTTAGAAGATGTAACGAACGGGTACGTACCGTGGTCAATATCAAGCATAACACCTTGCGCACCTTCAAATAATACACGGTGATTATTATCTAATGCATCATTTAATACAACAGATGTATCACATACATATTGCGCGATTTGTTGCCCGTACTCGAAGTACTCTTCGAAAATTTCTTCTACAGTGAAACCTTCTGTATCGTACATTTTTTCAAATAAACGATTTTTTTCTACTAAATTGCGCTCAAGCTTCTCTTTAAATGCTTCACGGTCTAAAAGATCAGCCATACGAATACCAATACGAGCAGCTTTATCCATATATGCAGGACCGATACCTTTTTTCGTTGTACCGATTTTGTTATCACCTTTACTTGCTTCTTCTAACTCATCTTGCTTTAAGTGGTAAGGTAAAATAACATGTGCACGGTTACTTACACGTAAATTATCAGTACTTACACCACGATCGTGTAAGTATTTTAACTCTTCAAGTAATGCTTTTGGATCTACTACTAATCCGTTTCCGATTACACAAATTTTCTCTTTATAGAAAATACCAGATGGAATTAAGTGTAATTTATATTTAACTCCGCCGAAAACAATTGTATGTCCCGCGTTATTTCCACCTTGATATCTTGCAACTACTTCCGCATGCTCAGAAAGAAAATCAGTGATTTTACCTTTTCCTTCGTCGCCCCATTGTGTTCCTACAACTACTACTGAAGACATTATTAAAGCACCTCCGCAATTTTCAAACGATCTATTCAAACAATATAATTGTACCAAAACCGAAAAAGAAGTCAACCGAAAAGCGAACATTTTTTCATAAAAAAACTTTTTCGTTCGTAAGAATTATATATTTAACTTATGAAAGCCTTATCTTTCTTATAAAAAAAAAGAAACACATCTTATTATAAGAAATGTGTTTCTTTTTTATACTGCCTTTATGCCGGCGGAGCATGTCCATCCTCAAAACGACGTTCTAAGTTAACGAACTTATTGAACTCTTTGACGAATGCAAGTTCCACTGAACCTACTGGACCGTTACGCTGTTTTGCAATAATAATTTCAATTGTATTTTTATTTTCCGTTTCTCGATCATAGTAGTCTTCACGATATAGGAAAGCTACAATATCAGCATCCTGCTCAATACTTCCAGATTCACGAATATCAGACATCATCGGGCGTTTATCTTGACGAGATTCTACACCACGAGATAACTGTGATAAAGCAATAACAGGCACTTGCAATTCACGTGCAATCCCTTTTAAGGTACGAGAAATCTCAGATACTTCCTGCTGACGGTTTTCTCCTGATTTCCCACTTCCTTGAATAAGCTGCAAATAGTCGATCAAAATCATACCAAGACCTTGTTCTTGCTTTAATCTACGACATTTTGCTCGAATCTCATTTACTTTAATACCTGGCGTATCATCAATATATATACCAGCATTTGAGAGACTCCCCATTGCCATTGTTAATTTTGCCCAATCATCGGAAGTTAATGAACCAGTACGAAGTCTTTGTGCATCAATATTCCCTTCTGCACAAAGCATACGCATAACAAGCTGATCAGCACCCATCTCTAAACTAAAAATCGCTACATTTTCATCCGTTTTCGTCGCTACGTTTTGTGCGATATTTAATGAAAATGCCGTTTTCCCTACTGATGGACGTGCTGCCACGATAATTAAATCATTTCGTTGGAAACCTGCTGTCATCTTATCTAATTCAGTAAACCCAGTTGGTATCCCAGTAACTTCACCCTTTTGATTATGCAAAAGTTCAATTTTGTCATAAGCATCTACAAGAACATCTTTAATGTTTTGGAATGCTTTTGCATTCGTTTGATGGGATACTTCTAATATTTTTTTCTCAGCCTCATTTAAAAGACCATCCACATCATCTTCTCTCTCATATCCATCCGATACAATATGAGTCGCCGTGCGAATTAAACGACGTAAAAGCGCCTTTTCAGCGATGATGCGTGCGTAATATTCTACGTTAGCTGCAGTTGGCACAACCTCTGCTAACTCCGCTAAGTAAGAAACCCCACCAACTTCTTCTAATAATCCTTGATCAGCCATTGCTGATGTCATCATTATTAAGTCGATCGGCTCTCCCTTATCAGATAGCCCAAGCATGACTTCAAAAATCTTTTGATGTTTCGTTCGATAGAACGAATCAGGTACCAATAACTCTGATGCTGAAGTTAACGCATCTTGATCAATCAATACGGCCCCTAAAACCGCCTGCTCAGCCTCTATATTATGCGGAGGGGTACGATCAGCAAGTACATCACTCATACGCAATCCTCCTTGCTTAATTTATTTTTATTGTTCACTAACATGAACTTTTACTGTTGCTGTTACTTGTGGATGCAATTTCACAGTAACGTTTGTATAACCTAACGCGCGGATTGCATCGTCCATTTCAAATTTACGTTTATCAAGCTTAATCTTGTGTGATTTTTGCATTGCATCCACGATTTGTTTGCTTGTGATAGAACCAAATAAACGGCCACCTTCTCCAGATTTCGCCTTTAATTCTACAGTTAATTTCTCTAAAGTCTCTTTTAACTCTTTTGCATTTTCAAGCTCTGCTGCTGCATCTTTTTCTTCTTTACGCTTTTGAGCTTCTAAAGTTTTCATACTGCTATTTGTTGCTTCAGCAGCTAATCCTTGTTTTAGTAAGAAGTTATTTGCATAGCCATCCGGTACGTTTTTTACTTCTCCTTTTTTACCTTTACCTTTTACGTCTTTTAGAAAAATTACTTTCATGATTGTGTGCCTCCCTGTAAATAGTCATCAATAACAAATCGAAGCTTCTCCTCAGCTTCATCTACTGTAACATTTTTCATCTGTGTGGCTGCATTCGTCAAATGCCCGCCACCGCCTAAGTTTTCCATAATTAGCTGCACATTCACTTCACCTAAAGACCTGCTGCTAATTCCAATGAGATTCTCGCCACGTTTCGCAACAACAAATGATGCAATAATCCCTGTCATCGTTAATAACGTGTCTGCCGATTGCGCAATAAGCACTTGATCGTAGTAATCATCACTATCAACTTTAGCAATCGCAATTCCATTTTTATAAATGTACGCATTTTTTATAGCTTTTGCAACCCGTAAATACTGATCCATATCTTCCTTTAAAAGTTCTTGTACAAGTACAGTATCTGCACCATGTGAGCGTAAATAAGAAGCAGCATCAAATGTACGAGCCCCTGTCCGGAATGTGAAACTTTTCGTGTCGACAATAATACCCGCTAACAATGCCGTCGCTTCTAACATTGTCATCTTTAAATTTTTAGGTTGATACTCAAGTAATTCTGTAACCAATTCTGCTGTTGAAGAAGCATATGGTTCCATATAAACTAGCAATGGGTCTTCAATAAAATCTTCTCCACGGCGATGATGATCAATAACTACTACATTTTCAATTTTATGTAACAGTTTTTGCTCCATCACCATCGAAGGTTTATGCGTATCGACAACAACAAGTAACGAATCATCATTTGCAAATTCCATCGCTTGCTCTGGAGTAATAAAACGAGACCATAACTCCTCATTTTGTTTCACTTTGTCCATCAAACGCTTAATTCCTTTATCGGAATCATTTTCATCTAACACAATATATCCTTTACGCTCATTTAATTGAGCCACTTTTAAAATACCAATCGCAGCACCAATTGCGTCCATATCGGGAGCCCTATGCCCCATAATAATGACATTACTACTTTCTAATACTAAATCCTTTAACGCATGCGAAATGACCCTAGCGCGTACACGGGTACGTTTTTCAACCGGATTTGTCTTACCTCCATAGAACTTAACTTTACCTGTCGCTTGTTTAATAGCTACTTGGTCTCCCCCACGCCCAAGCGCAAGATCTAAACCAGATTGAGCCATTGCTCCAAGCTCTGATAAAGGTAAATCACCTGATCCGACACCCACACTTAATGTAAGTGGTATATTCCTTTTAGATGTTTCTTCACGCACCTGATCTAAAATGCTAAATTTCCCTTTCTCCATCTGCGTCAAAATACTTTCATTTAGCACAACGAAGAATCTTTCTGAAGATGCACGTTTTAAATACGCACCATACTTAAGTGCCCATTCATTTAGTCGCGATGTCACAAGACTTGTTATATTCGTACGTAATTGATCATCTAATCCTTGTGTAACTTCATCATAATTATCCAAATAGATGACAGCTAAAACAGTCCTTTGATCCTCGTACATCTTTTCGATTTCTGTTTGTTCCGTTACATCAAAGAAATAAATTAACTTTTCTTCTTTCCTTACAAAAACGCGAAACTTTCGATTATTTAAAGAGACTATATCATCAGAAGTTTCTCCTTTAATGAAAAGAAGTAATGTTTCTGATACATCGTAAAGGTGCCATCCAGCTAATGCATGCTGTCCCAGACATGAAGATAAATAAGGATTTGCCCAATCAATCCCATAATCCTTATTGTATAACAAAATACCAATCGGCATTTGGTTAAATGCTTCATTACTTACTTTCTTTACTCTTGTAATCATATCTGTCGTATGCTTTTCGAAATTCCTTTGAAAATTAAGTTCAAATCGTATAACGATAAAGAATACGATACAAAAAATGACAAAAGCAGCTATCCCCATAATTAAATGAAAATAACAGAGAATTGAAATGAGCACAAATACAAAAAATGCCAATACATAAACAGGATATAAAAACCACTGTTTCTTATCAAATTCAGGCATGTATACAACTCCTATAAAGTAAAACTAACTCACCTTCCAGTTAGTTAAACAGATTAAAATAGTATAAGGAATATTATTTTATCCCCCTATTTTAGAACGCAATGAAATCCCTAAGTCAATTATACCTAAGATTGTCACAAGAGGAAACAGCATCGGAATAAACATGCATGCAATAAAACTAATAATAGGAACCCCTTTAGTAAAACCTTTTCTATACGCTAAAAAGGCGATAAATGTCAGACCTTGCAGTACAAGCAATAGTGCAAATATGACATTTAGGTTAGAAAATACCATATGTAAATATGATGTTGGTTCTACTTTTATAAAAGTTGCTAACAAAATAAATATAACGTAATACCAAATGATACTCTTTGGTAATTGTATATCTTTAAATTTAGGCCAAGATATAACGTCATGTTTTAACTTTTTCAAAACACTACCTGATATTATCACTGTAATCCAAGAAAAACATACTGAAACTAGCACAAGTATACTCGGAAGTAACGATTGTAATATATCATTCATTTGTGCAAGTAACTCTTTTTGTTCCTTACTAATCGGCATACCTGTAGCACTTACTATCTTTTCGCTTTTCGCCATACTTTCACTAAATATACTTTGCATTTGCTTCATTATATCTATGTTGAAAAACTTTATACTCGCAACATAAATAAGTACAAAACCAATTAAGTACGCAAGCGTCCCAGCTATTAAGATTTCCACTGGCTTTTTTCTTGTTTTATACATATATCCTAAAACAATCCCTATCAATCCAAACATAATTGTCTTCACTAAATTCATCGGTTGACTCACAATAATAGTAACAAAAAGTGCCGCTACAAAAACCACGAGCACATTAGATAGTTTATGTCTTATCATTAATAGTATAAATGGTAACGGCAACGCAAAAGTTACAACTGTACCCAAAATCGGAACATACATAGATATAAACAATAACATTACATATATAGCCAACAACGCGGCACCTTCAGTAATAAATCTTGCTTGTTTCACATTTTAACCTCTCTTTCAAAAAAGAAAAGCATAGCAAAATGCACAGTAGAGTCCGACTCTACTGTGCATTTCATACGCTATTATTCACCAACATATGGTAAAAGTGCCATTTGACGAGCACGTTTAATTGCAACTGTAAGTTTGCGTTGGTATTTCGCGCTTGTTCCTGTTACACGACGAGGTAAAATTTTACCACGCTCAGAAACGAAACGTTTTAATAAATCAACATCTTTATAGTCAATGCGAGTGATGCCGTTAGCTGTGAAGAAACACACCTTACGACGTTTCGCACGTCCACCTTTGCGTCCTGCCATGTCTATTTCCCTCCATTCTTTGTTAAAACTAACAAATTTACTGTATTAGAACGGTAAATCGTCGTCGGAAATGTCGATCGGTTGACCTACATTTGAAAATGGATCGTCATTCTTCGTAAATCCAGAGTTACCTTGGTTACCTGAATTACTAGATTGACCAAATGGGTTAGAGCCTTGGTTACCGAAACCAGCTCCTGATGGTTGCTGATTAAATGAACCACGTTGCTCCCCACCGCCATTACGCGGCTCTAAAAATTGCACGCTTTCCGCAAGAACTTCTGTTACGTATACACGTTTACCATCTTGTCCCTCGTAATTACGAGTTTGAAGACGTCCATCTACGCCTGCTAAGCTACCTTTTTTCAAATAATTTGCTACGTTTTCTGCTTGTTTACGCCATATTACACAATTAATAAAGTCAGCTTCACGCTCACCTTGTTGATTGGCAAATGCGCGATTCACAGCTAACGTAAAAGTAGCTACTGCAACACCATTGGGCGTGTAACGTAAGTCAGGGTCCTTAGTTAAACGACCAACGAGGATAACACGATTCATCAATCGAACCACTCTCCCTTATATATCAATTATTTTTCTTCTTCTTTAACAACGATATGACGAAGGATGTCTTCGTTGATCTTAGCTAAACGGTCGAATTCGTTAATCGCTTCTGCGTTAGATTTCACGTTTAAGATCATGTAGAAACCTTCACGTAAGTCGTTGATTTCGTAAGCTAAACGACGCTTACCCCACTCTTTCGTGTTAATGATTTCTGCACCATTGTTTGTTAAAACACCTGCAAAACGTTCAACTAAAGCTTTTTGAGCTTCTTCTTCAACGCCAGGACGAATGATGTACATAATTTCGTACTTTCTCATTACACTTTCACCTCCTTTTGGTCTAAACGGCCCGTAATGGGCAAGGAGCAATTAATTTATAGTAATTACTCACGAGTTTAGATTATATCATAGTAAGTTATATGAATCAACTCACCAATACATAAAAAACTTGGCAAACATATAATATATTTGCCAAGCTCATATCTTTATTTTTCCTAGGAAATATTAAATTAAACGTTAAAACGGAAGTGCATAACATCTCCGTCTTTTACGATATATTCTTTTCCTTCTAAACGTACTTTTCCAGCTTCTTTTGCAGCTGTCATAGAACCGTTTGTCATTAAGTCATCGTAAGAAACTGTTTCTGCACGAATAAATCCACGCTCAAAGTCTGTATGAATAACACCAGCACATTGTGGTGCCTTCATTCCTTGTTTAAATGTCCAAGCACGTACTTCTTGAACGCCAGCTGTAAAGTAAGTAGCAAGTCCTAATAGGTCATATGCTGCACGAATTAATTGATCTAAACCAGACTCTTCAATTCCTAATTCTTCAAGGAATACTTTTTTCTCTTCTTCGTCTAATTCAGCAATTTCTGATTCGATTTTTGCACATACAACGATTACTTGAGAATTTTCATTTGCTGCAAATTCTTTTACCATTTGTACGTATTTATTTTCCGAAGGATCGATAACATCGTCTTCACTTACATTCGCTACGTATAACATTTCTTTTGTTGTAAGTAAATGAAGGCCTTTAACAATCTTCATCTGCTCTTCTGTAAATTCAACAGTACGAGCTGGTTTTCCCTCTTCAAAAGCTTCTTTTAAACGAACTAAAATTTCATGCTCATATACCGCTTCTTTATCTTTTTGTCTTGCTAATTTCGCGACACGCTCGATACGCTTATCAACAGACTCTAAGTCCGCTAAAATTAGCTCTAAATTGATTGTTTCAATATCATCAATTGGATCTACTTTCCCTGAAACGTGCGTAATATTTTCGTCTTCAAAACAACGAACAACTTGGCAAATTGCATCTACTTGACGAATGTGAGATAAGAATTTATTTCCTAAACCTTCACCTTTACTAGCACCTTTTACGATACCTGCAATATCAGTAAACTCGAATACAGTCGGAACAGTCTTTTTCGGTTCTACTAGTTCCGTTAATTTATTTAAACGCTCATCTGGTACTTCTACAATCCCTACGTTTGGATCAATTGTACAGAATGGATAGTTCGCAGATTCTGCTCCTGCTTGTGTAATTGCATTAAATAAAGTGGACTTCCCTACGTTAGGTAATCCAACAATCCCAGCCGTTAATCCCATATTTTTCACTCCTATGTCTCAATCTTTCATCATTATAGATAGTAACGAAAAAAATGACAAGTTTCCGCCAAACGAAAAAAAGTAACAGTTACCTACTGTAACTGTTACTCTCCCTCTATTCTTCGTGCTTCACAAGTATTTTTTTCACCTTACGATCAAACTCTCTTCGAGGAATCATTACTGAATGGTCACACCCCTCGCACTTAATGCGGATATCCATTCCCATACGAATAATTTTCCAACGATTCTCGCCACATGGATGGGCTTTCTTCATTTCCACAACATCATACAAGTTATATTCCTTTTGCTCCACTCTCCAAACTCCTCTCCATACTAAATTGCTTTTCCACTAACTAATTCTTCACGATTATATAAAACCATACGCGGATATGGAATTTCAATTCCATGTAAATCAAGACGATTTTTAATCTCTTTACGAAGTGCCCTTGCAATAACTGCATGTTGCATCGGTTCTACTTCAGCAATAACACGTAATATAACTTCTGATGCAGCTAATGTTTGCACACCTAATAATTGAGGCGTTGTTACCATTTTTTCGTACTTTGAAGGTAATTCTACTAATAAATCTTCAATAACCTGCTCTGCTTTCGCAATATCAGCCTCATATGAAATAGATACATCAACAAACGCTACACTATTACTAACTGAGTAGTTAGTAACTTGAATAATACTTCCATTTGGTAAAGTATGAATTTCACCTGTCCAACTCTTTACTTTCGTTGTACGAAGTCCAATTTCTAAAACGACTCCTTCAAATTGACCGATTTTAACATAATCGCCAACTGAAAACTGATCTTCTAACAAAATAAATAAACCTGTAATAACGTCTTTCACTAAACTTTGAGCACCAAATCCGACTGCTAAACCAATTACCCCAGCACCCGCTAATAAACCTGATGCATTAATATCAAACACACCTAAAATCGCAATTAGCATAATGAACATAACAACGTACGCTACAATATTTTCAAGTAATTTCGCTACTGTAACTGTACGACGTTCTGAAATTTGAATTGGAGAACGACTTCCCATACGAAACGCATTTCGTACAACCGCTCTTGCAATTCGCACAACAACCGCACCAATTATTAAAATAATGCATATTTTTAATGTCGCAACTCCAATATGAGCCCAACGATCAGCATCTAATAAATACTGTTTCATAGAATTAAACCACTTCGCTAATAAATCCATGTACCTCTACCTCTCTAGCTAAAATTTCTTTTTAGTTACCCTTATTATTGTATCAGAAGTCCCCTAATTGCTGAAAAAATTTTATGATTTTAATCCTATTTTATCCCCGATATCCAGGTATAAAATGGAACGAATATATATATACTAGTACTATTATTTCCGTTTTCATTCACATTTTGCAAAAATTACGCAATTATAACTTTCCATTTTCCTCACCATATAACATATATTGAAAATTTATTAAAAGGATGGGTGCTTCATGAATATTGGAAGTTTTCGCTTACCATTTTTTGAGAAAGAAACTCAAAACGTTATGCACCAAGATCTAGAAGCCTCTGAGATAATCAGTAATTTCTTACTTACCCATATTCCTATTAAAACTAATATCCCAATCATTCTCGTTTGTATCGGAACAGATCGCTCTACAGGTGATGCACTCGGCCCGTTAGTTGGTACAAAACTTGAACAAATAGACATCCAAAACCTCCAAGTATTCGGTACACTAGATGAGCCAGTACATGCGCTAAATTTAGAAGAGAAAATTCATAATATACAGAAAGAAAATCCTACTGCATTTATAATTGCTGTTGATGCATGTTTAGGAAAGTCCCAAAATATCGGATCAATCACTACTGGAAAGGGGCCTAGTAAACCTGGAGCTGCTATGAATAAGAAATTACCTGCAGTTGGTGATTTGCACATACACGGTATCGTCAATCTAAATGGGTTTATGGAGTTTTTCGTTCTTCAAAATACAAGATTAAGTTTAGTCATGAAAATGGCTGATGTAATCGCACAAAGTATAAAAGAGACGGATCAAAAATTATCCGCATTAAAAAAAGCAAACCATCTATAAATAATAAGATGGTTTGCTTTTTAATTTTTCTGTGCTAATAGTTCTAAAATACGATTTAAATCTTCTTTATTAAAAAATTCAATTTCAATTTTACCTTTTTCTTTTTTCGTCTCTTTAATTTTCACATCTGTGCCAAACTTTTCTCTTAAGAACGTTTCACGTTCTACGAAAAATATATTTCGCTCTTTTTTCACTTTTTTTGTTTCACGTGAAACGTGTTGATTAATCTCTTGGACAATTTTCTCTAATTGACGAACATTTAATCCTTCTTTTTCAATGCGTTTCAATAAGGACTTCAATTGTTCTTCATCTTTTATCGTAAGTAAAGTTCTCCCATGAGCCATTGAAAGTTGACCATTTGCAATCATATCTTGTACGAAAGAAGGTAGGCTTAATAACCTAGTATAATTTGCAATGTAAGGTCTGCTTTTACCAAGACGTTTCGCTAATTGTTCTTGCGTTACATTTAGCTCATTCATTAACATCTGGTATGCCATTGCCTCTTCCATAGGATTTAAATCTTCTCGTTGTAAGTTTTCTAACAAAGCAAATTCCATCATTTGCTGTTCAGTTAATTGTCTGACAACGGCAGGTACTTTTTCTAAACCAGCCTCTTTTGCAGCACGAAATCGTCTTTCACCTGCAACAATTTCATATCCTTTAATACTCTTCCTAGCAATTAATGGTTGTAAAATACCGTGTTCCTTAATCGAAATTGCTAATTCCTGAATCGCCTCTTTATTAAAGTGTTTACGCGGTTGATATGGATTCGGCCTTAATTCAGTTACAAGAATCTCCTGAATTGTTTCCTCTTCTTTCACATCTAAATCAGGAAAAAACACATTAATTCCTCTTCCTAATCCTTTAGCCACCTGCAATCACTTCCTCTGCTAAATCTATATATACTTCTGCTCCTCTTGATTTAGCGTCATACTGCATAATAGGTTTCCCATGACTTGGAGCCTCGCTCAAGCGTACATTACGCGGAATAATCGAGCGATATACTTTATCCCTAAAATACTTTTTCACTTCATCTATAACTTGGATTCCTAAATTTGTACGGGCATCCAACATTGTTAACAATACACCTTGAATTGCTAAATTTTTATTTAAATGTTTTTGTACAAGTCGAACTGTATTTAATAGCTGACTTAACCCTTCTAGTGCGTAATATTCACACTGTACAGGAATAATAACAGAATCTGCTGCTGTTAATGCATTAATCGTTAATAACCCTAAAGATGGGGGACAGTCGATAATAATATAGTCATATTCATCACGAACTGGCTGTAATGCTCTTTGCAAACGTACTTCCCGGGAAATAGTCGGTACCAATTCAATTTCAGCACCAGCTAATTGAATTGTAGCGGGTAGAACATCTAAGTTTTCAGTTGCGGTTTTCTGTATAACCCCTTGAACATCTGCATCTTCCACAAGAACGTTGTAAATACATTGATCTAATTCAGATTTTTCAATTCCCACACCAGTCGTTGCATTTCCTTGAGCATCAATATCTACAAGAAGGACTTTTTTACCTACTTGTGCCAATCCAGCCCCTAAATTAACAGATGTTGTTGTTTTTCCAACACCGCCTTTTTGATTAGCAATAGCAATGATTTTTCCCATGATGTCACCTACTTTCAACCTTTCTATCTTATTCTAGTAACAATTACGTTTATTGTAACATGAAATAAAACTTTTTCTTTTACGTCCTTTATTAAACTTCAAAATTTATTTCTAAACTCCTTCTTCATTTAACAAGAAAATATAGTAAAAGAGACCTCTCCAATAGGATAAGGTCTCTAGCACGTCATTATTATTTTTTCTTTGGAATTTTAATTGTAATTTGATAGTACTCATCAAATTCTTCTTCCTCAGAATTAACATTCAAACCACTTTCAGTAACCATTTGTAAAGATTGTCTAATTGTATTCATAGCAATCCTCGTATCTCGACTTACTGCTTTTTGCTTTGCCTTACGCTTCGGTTTCGCTTCCTCTAGTAGCTTCGCAATTCGTTCTTCTGTTTGCTTTACATTTAGTTGTTTCTCCACAATTTCCTGTAAAACCTTCAGTTGTAATTCCTCATTTTTTAAAGGAATGAGAGCGCGGGCGTGACGTTCTGTAATGCTTTTTTCTAATAATGCACTTTTTATTTCTTCAGGCAACTTTAACAATCGCAACTTATTTGCGATTGTAGATTGTCCTTTTCCAAGTCGTTGTGCCAATGCTTCTTGTGTTAAATTATGTAACTCAATCAGCTTTTGATATGCCACAGCTTCCTCGATTGCCGTTAGTTCCTCACGTTGCAAGTTTTCAATTAAAGCTACAGAAGCTGTCTCTGTATCATTTAAGTTCTTTATAATTGCAGGAACCTTTTCCCAACCTAACTTTGTTGCTGCGCGAAAACGTCTTTCTCCAGCAATAATCTCGTACTTATCATCCTCATATTGCCTTACAACAATCGGCTGAATAAGTCCATGTGTACGAATTGTTAATGCTAGCTCATCAATACGCGCATCATCAAAAACTGTTCTTGGTTGATAACGGTTAGGGGTAATATTTACTATCGGAATTTCTTGTATTTCTTCATATACCTTTTTATCTATCTCTTCATGGCTTTCGTCTTGTAATTCGAATTCGCTCTCTTTATCTCCAAAGCCAAATAAACGAGAAAACGTATTTTTCATACATATTCCACCACCTTTTAGGCCTATTGACTATTCTCCATAAAATGTTTCCTATGAAACATTTACGTTTTCATTTATATAATTTAATCTTACGTCTAATAAGATTTATTTTTCAATAGGTAATTTATTGGGTGTTCCCGGTTTGCGTGGATATTTCTTTGGTGTCTTGCGCTTTTTCTCGATTAATAAAATATTACGTTCACTCTCTTCAAACGGTAATTGGAACGTAGACATCTCTTTTAACTCTCCGCCTAGCACCTCTAAAGCATACTTACCATTTTCAATTTCTTCGTTTGCTGCTGCACCTTTCATTGCAATGAATGTTCCTCCAACTTTTACAAGCGGTAAACATAGCTCACTTAATACAGAAAGACGCGCAACTGCACGTGCCATTACAATATCGTATGATTCACGTACACCTTCTTTTTTCCCAAATGTTTCAGCACGATCATGACAAAATGCAACATCACTTAATTCTAACTTTTGTGCTAAGTGATTTAAGAAATTAATACGTTTTTGCAACGAATCTACAATTGTTATTTTTAAATGCGGGAAACAAATTTTTAAAGGAATACTTGGGAATCCAGCACCTGCACCAACATCGCAAATTGAGAATGGTTTTGAAAAATCATAATAAAAAGCAGCTGTAATGGAATCAAAAAAGTGTTTTAAATATACTTCTTCTTTTTCTGTAATAGCCGTTAAGTTCATTTTTTCATTCCACTCTACTAATGTTTCAAAGTAGATTTTGAACTGCTCTAACTGTCTAGAAGAGAGGGTGATTCCCTTCTCTTCTAGCATAGATTGAAATTGTTCTATGTTCATCTAGCAATATCTCCTTACTATTTATTGGTTCGATACGCGTGCAATTTTTCCTTGTTCTATATACACAAGTAAAATGGAAATATCCGCTGGATTTACGCCAGAAATACGTGAAGCCTGCCCCATTGAAAGTGGACGAACATCTTTCAATTTCTGTCTAGCTTCTGAAGCAATGCTAGAAATCGCATCATAATCAATATCTACAGGGATTTTTTTATTCTCCATTTTCTTCATACGCTCTACTTGCTGTAAAGATTTTTCAATATATCCTTCATACTTAATCTGAATTTCAACTTGTTCTTTAACTTCATCACTTAATTCTACTTCACTTGGTACTAAAAGATGAATATGCTCATATGTCATCTCTGGACGACGTAATAAGTCACTTGCACGTATTCCATCTTTCAATTCACTTCCGCCAATATTGCGAATTAATTCTTGAACTTCAGGACGTGGTTTAATAATAATGCTGCTTAAACGTTCCTTTTCCTGTTCAATTTGTAATTTTTTATTTGTAAATCGCTCATAGCGCTCTTCTTTAATTAATCCAATTTTACGACCAACTTCAGTTAAACGAAGATCAGCATTATCGTGGCGTAATAATAGACGGTATTCTGCACGAGACGTTAATAAACGATATGGTTCATTTGTACCTTTCGTTACAAGATCATCAATTAAGACACCAATATAAGCATCCTCGCGACCTAAAACAACTTCTTCTTTACCTAAAGAGCGGCATGCTGCATTAATTCCAGCCATAAGCCCTTGTCCGGCCGCCTCTTCGTAACCAGAAGTTCCATTAATTTGTCCTGCTGTATATAAATTTTTAATCTTTTTCGTTTCAAGTGTTGGCCATAGTTGTGTTGGCACAATTGCATCATATTCAATTGCATAACCTGTACGCATCATTTCAACATTTTCTAGGCCTGGAATTGTTCTAAGCATGTCACGTTGTACATCTTCTGGTAAGCTTGTGGATAAACCTTGTACATATACTTCTTGTGTATTACGCCCTTCTGGCTCTAAGAAAATTTGATGACGCGGTTTATCATTAAATCTTACTACTTTGTCTTCAATAGAAGGACAGTATCTAGGACCTGTTCCTTTAATCATACCAGAATACATAGCTGAACGATGTAAATTTTCATCTATTAAACGGTGTGTTTCTGTACTTGTATATGTCAACCAACATGGAATTTGATCCATAATAAATTTCGTTGTTTCAAAAGAGAACGCACGTGGCTTATCATCACCTGGTTGAATTTCTGTTTTACTGTAGTCAATTGTATTACTGTTTACACGAGGAGGTGTCCCTGTTTTAAATCTTACAAGATCAAATCCAAGCTCCTCTAAATGCTCAGATAATGTAATAGACGGTTGCTGGTTATTTGGACCGCTTGAATATTTTAAGTCGCCCATGATAATCTCGCCACGTAAAAATGTTCCAGTTGTAATTACAACTGTTTTTGCTGTATATTCTGCACCAGCTTGTGTAACTACCCCTTTACATACACCTTCTTCAACAATTAAACGCTCTACCATTCCTTGGAACAACGTTAAGTTTGGTGTTTCTTCAATTGTTTTCTTTAATTCATGTTGGTAAGAGAATTTATCAGCTTGCGCTCGAAGTGCACGTACGGCTGGTCCCTTACCTGTATTTAGCATACGCATTTGAATATGAGTTTTATCAATATTACGTCCCATTTCTCCGCCTAATGCATCAATTTCACGAACAACAATCCCTTTTGCTGGTCCACCAACAGAAGGGTTACATGGCATGAATGCTACCATATCCAAGTTAATTGTTAACATTAATGTTTTTGAGCCCATTCGTGCTGCCGCAAGACCAGCTTCACATCCTGCATGACCTGCACCGATTACTATGACATCGTATGAACCGGCATTGTATCCCATTGTTTATTCCTCCTAATAATCTCTATCTTTCTACAACTTCACTATATTATTTTCCTAAACAAAATTGAGAGAACAACTGGTCAATTAAGCTTTCATGCACTGTGTCCCCAGTAATTTCACCAAGTATTTCCCACGTTCTTGTTAAATCAATTTGTACCATATCAATTGGTACACCATTTTCAATCGCCTCAACTGCATCACCGATTGTTTTTCCTGCTTGTGTTAATAATCCAATATGTCTCGCATTAGAAACATATGTCATATCTGCAGAATCGATTGTTCCTTCAAAGAATAAATCAGCTATTGCCTTTTCGAGTTCATCTATTCCTTGTTCTTCAATTAAGGATGTTGTAATAACACGATTTCCCGCGGCTAACTCTGTAACACGTTCCATATCAATCGCTTGCGGTAAATCAGTCTTATTCACAATAACAATAAAGTCTTTTCCTTGTACCGCACGGAATAGATCTTCATCCTCATTTGTTAAAGCCTCGCTATAGTTGACAACAACTAATACTAAATCCGCTTGGCTCATCATTTCTTTTGAACGTTCCACACCAATTCGTTCAACAACATCTTCTGTCTCCCGAATACCGGCTGTATCTATAAGTTTAAGAGGTACACCACGCACGTTAACGTACTCTTCAATAACATCACGAGTTGTTCCTGCAATATCAGTTACAATTGCCTTTTTCTCCTGAACAAGACTATTTAATAACGATGATTTCCCAACGTTAGGTCTACCGATAATTGCTGTAGCAATACCCTCACGTAAAATTTTCCCTTGTTTTGATGTTTCTAATATTTTTTCGATTTCCGAACGAACATGCGTCGCTTTCTCAATTAAAATATTATGTGTCATCTCTTCTACATCATCGTATTCTGGATAATCTATATTTACCTCAACATGAGCTAATGTTTCTAATATTTCTTGACGCAAAAGACCAATTAATTTAGATAATCGCCCTTCCATTTGATTAATTGCTACATTCATCGCACGATCTGTTTTTGCTCGAATCAAATCCATAACAGCTTCTGCTTGTGATAAATCGATACGTCCATTTAAAAAAGCACGTTTTGTAAATTCGCCCGGTTCTGCCAATCGTACTCCTTGTGCTAGAATAAGTTGCAATACTTTATTTACTGAAACAAGTCCACCGTGACAGTTAATTTCCACTATATTTTCACGTGTAAAAGTCCTTGGTGCGCGCATAATAGACACCATAACTTCTTCAATAACTTGATTTGTATCTAAATCAACAATATGACCATAATGAATAGTGTGAGAAGGAACCTCTGTTAAATCCTTCCCCTTAAAAATACGATTAACTTTCTCAACCGCATCATCCCCACTTACTCGAACAATGGCAATTGCACCCTCTCCAAGCGCTGTGGAAATCGCAGCAATTGTATCAAATTCCATGTCCTTTCACCTCACTTGCTTATTTATCTCTATTTCAACATGATTATTTCTTTCACTAAATTATTAGGATACCATAACGAACCTATCTACAAAAGAAGAATAACTCATTTTATTATATCCCCATGTAAAAAACACTAAACTTATTCACAGTGGATAAGTTTAGTGTTTTTTAGTTATCCACATCTATTTTTCGCTCAAAAAAACCGGCACTCATTTGAGCAACCGGTCATTTAGGAGATATTACAACATGCCGATGTGGTTCATTTCCTTCAGAAGTTGTATTGATACCTTGATGATTTGATAATGCCTGATGAATAATTTTTCGTTCAAAAGATGGCATCGGTTCTAAAATAACTCTTTTTTTCGTATTAAATACTTGTTTCGCTAATCGATAAGAAAGTGATTCTAACGTACTTTTTCTTTTACTACGATAATTTTCAGCATCTAGTGTAATACCGATATACTGCTTCGTGTTACGATTCGCGACAAGTTTTGTTAAATACTGTAAAGAGTTCAATGTATTACCTCTTTTCCCAATTAAAACACCTACATTATCACCAGAAATTGTAAATTCAATTTCGCGTCCTTTTACAATTTTACTAATCTCAACTTCCACACCCATATCGTGAATAACATTTCTTAAATATTCTTCACATTCTTGAATTGGATCTTTCTTCAATACAACTTCTACTACTGCAGGACGATTCCCAAATAAACCTAAGAATCCTCTTTTACCCTCATCGACAATATTTATATCTACTCGATCTTTTGATGTATTTAATTGCCTTAAAGCATCCTCTACTGCCAGCTCGACTGTTTGTCCTTTAGCAGTAATTACACTCACTTGCTTGAGCCTCCAGCTTTGCTAGCCTTAATTTCTGGCCCTTTGATAAAGTACATTTGAGCAATACCAAAGATATTACCAACAACCCAGTAAAGTGATAATGCGGCTGGGAAGTTAATTGCAAAGATTAAAATCATAATCGGCATAAGCCAAAGCATCATTGCCATTTGCGGATTTTGACCAGCTGTTCCTGCCATTGCAAGCTTTTGCTGAATAAATGTCGTAATTGCTGCAACGACCGGTAAGATATAGAACGGGTCTGCATGTCCTAAATCGAACCATAAGAAACTATGTTGTTTAATTTCAGCTGTTCTCATAATTGCATGATAAAAAGCGAACAGAATTGGCATTTGAATAAAGATTGGTAAACAACCAGCTAATGGATTTACACCATTTTTTTGATATAACTGCATCATTTCTTGCTGCAGTTTTTGCTGTGTCGCTTGATCTTTAGAGCTATATTTCTCTTTTAACTTCACCATTTCCGGTTGTAACGCTTGCATCGCTTTCGTACTCTTCGTTTGTTTAATCATTAGTGGTAATAACGCAAAACGAATGATAAGAGTTGTAATAACAATTGCTAAACCATAATTACTGTTAAATAAGTCGGCAAAATACGTGATTAACTGAGAAAGCGGATATACGAAATATTCATTCCAAATCCCAGTACTTTTCGATGTAATCGGCTGACCCGTTTCACTACAACCGGTGGCAATCGCCATTAATGCAACGACCATGGCTAGTAAACCTAATTTCTTTTTCAAAGCCTACTCCTCCTTGTATCGGTATGTATATAGTGTAATTCATTTCCTTACGCTACTTTTTTATTCTTTTCATACCAGAGCGTTTAAAGACATGAATTAAGCTTTTCTTTACTTCTTCATATGTCATCTCTGCACAAGGCTTCCTTGCTATTATAACAAAATCTTTTCCAGAAGCTATCTCATCTTTTAACTCTGTAATAGCCTGACGGACCATGCGCTTAATTCGATTACGAACTACTGCATTTCCTATTTTCTTGCTAACAGAAAGGCCGATGCGAAAGTTTGGCTGTTCTTCTTTATCTAATTGGTATACAACAAACTGACGATTCGCATTTGATTTTCCTTTTTGAAAAACCGCCTGGAATTCATCATTCTTCTTTATACGATGTTTTTTCTTCATATCAATTGACACTCCTGTATTTCATCAGCGGAAATTCACTATTATTAGAAAAAAAGACCACTGAACGATCAGTGGTCTACGCAGATAATACTTTTCTTCCTTTACGACGACGAGCTGCTAGCACTTTACGTCCGTTCGCTGTGCTCATACGGCTGCGGAAACCATGTACTTTGCTGCGCTTACGTTTATTTGGTTGGTAAGTTCTTTTCATTATATGACACCTCCCTGAGGAATATCTGTTAAAGACAGTCCTATAAATTATAGTTAATCAACTAGGAAAATGTCAATGGTTCTAGAAATTTTCATCAAATATTCATTTTGAACCTATTCACATACTTTTTCACAGCATCTATATTTCCTTGTGGATAAATGTTTTTTTACGTTTTTTATATCCACAAACTTTTTTCACACTTTTACACAGTATATCGTGTTGTGGACAAGTTTATTCCACAAGGTATTGATTTTGTGGATAACTTTCTTAAATTCATTGCTATAGCCACTTTTTTTTGATATTATAGTTGTGTTTTCACTTTGAATAAGTTTTCCACACCTTTATCTTATCCACAATTTGTGTATAACATGTGGACAGTTTTAATCACATGTGGGTAAATAGTTGTCCACATTTGCTTTTTTTGTCGAAAACCCTATCTCATATACAAACGACGTTTTTAGGTTTTAAAATACGTTTCGTATAAATATACATTTTATATTTATTGGGTTGTACATTTGTTGCGCAACCTTATTCTTTTACCATCTTAGTAAAGGAGGGACACCT
>NZ_JBBOTY010000002.1:0-573723 GCF_038005805.1 Bacillus sp. FSL R9-9497
CTTTTGTAGCTTTAAGCATTCTTTTATAAGGATTCGCTTTGCGAACCGGACAGATAATCTCGTATTTCTTCATAATTCTACGGATACGCTTTAAATTGTAGACAACTTGAAACTGACCCGCCAATGTCATCTTTATCTGACGAGCCCCCTTGTTTCTATTTCTAAATCGAAGTGCTTTTAATATGGTTTCCTTCAAGATTTCATCTCGATCACTCTTTTGTTTCCGTTGTTCTTGAGATGAAACTGAAAAGTAATTATAGTATCCCGAACGGGATACACCAGCTACTTTACACAAATGACTGACCATATTCCTTAAGTTGTATTTCATGATGACAGAACGAATCAAGATGAATTTCTGACTAGGTGGTAGTGTTATTTCCTTCTCATCCTCCCTTCCATAAGTTTGATTTTTTTAGCAATTCGTTTTCCGCCTTTAGTAAGTTTCGTTCAGCTTCTAAACGGGCATACTTTTCTTCTAACGTAAGCTCTCTCTCAAGAGTTCTGCCAGCGTTTTCGATACGTGTATCCCTTAAACCCAATACACCATTTTTTCTATAAGCAGCACGCCATCTACTTCCCGATGACATAACTCGTTTCATTCCAATCATATCTATATCAAAACCACATTCTTCAAAAATATTTCGAGGTAGCTTTCCTTTCTCATTTTCCTCAATAAAAATATGCTTAAATTCCTCTGTATAAGTGATACCTTTCTGACTTACAGATTTTACGTATAGGTTATTTGATAGAATTTGAATTTCTCTTTCTGTAAATAGTTTTTTTGTCATTTTCAACATTCTCCGATCCCAATTTTCCTTTTATTATACAAGAAATACCCTATAGAATAGACTTTTTTCAAGTGTCTATTCTATAGGGTACATTTTATTATCTAGGGATACTTTTTTATAAGGAATTACTTTCAATATAAACAGGAGGGGTATACCCATTAATTAGTATTGGAACAATTAATGAAGAAGCCCAAACATCCCAGTAAATCTTTTTTCATAATTCTTCATCTCAAGCTTTATTAAACTATTTATTTACCACACTTGCATCAACTTTTACAATTAGTTTTCCTTTTTCAACAATTCCTGAAACTTTTTTAATTTTTAATGGAGCATTTCTTGGTAATATTAATTCCGCATATTCATTTCCCATATATACAGCATGTGTTCCTTTTGGAACTTCAATATCCATACGAATTGTTTTTGGCTTTTCTCCTAGATATTTATCAAGAATAGCTAGTGACGTACTTGTAAAACCTTTGTCTTTAACAGTTTTCCCTTCAAACTTTTTCTTGAATTTTTCAATTGATTCTTTATTAACTATAGTTTCTTTTGGATTTTTTGGATCTTTGGGAAAAAATGTCCCCGGGGCAATTCCAAACTGTTGTTCATCTGTATATCTGTATACCATAATTGTATCTGGTACACTAGCAGTATTTTGTTTAAATACTTTATCCATTTCTGCAGCGTATTCTTTTGCTACTTTTACATACTCTTTAGGATATCCATCTACTTTCCCTTCTCTTAAAGCTTGATTAATCCTTGTTCCATTTTGCTCATAGTTATTAAAAGCTTCTTTTGCTTTTGGTGTTACTACAATTTTATCTCTATGATTAGGAAGGTTCTTTCCATAATTTTTTGCTTCTTTTTCTTTGTCTTTAAAATCTATCAATTTATCTAAAAATGTATCAGTATTTTTTGTAGATTCAATAGAAGAAATAGGATAATCGAGAGTTGAACTTTGCTCCATTGCAGATGCTACATTAGCTGTTCCACTCATAAGAACTATAGTAGCTAGACTAAAAAAAGCAACTTTTTTACTTAACATGCGAATTTTCCCCTTTCAATGTCTTTAATATTTTCAATTAGCTAAAACAATACAGTACTCAATCAATTGTGTAAACATTAAGAAATTTATAAATATTATTTCGAATTTTAAGTTTGTTTAAAATTCGAAATAATATTTACTAGTACTAACATTGTAGATATTGATTTAGTGGTAAATTAACAATTTTTTCGAAATAACTTTATTCAAAAAACTTCCCTTAAAAAACAAACTTCAAAAGGTACACCTTTTTGAACATATTTAAAGATTACAAAGAAAAAATAAGTTTTACAAAACATACAAAATGTTAAATTTATAAAAGCCATTGATTTCAAGCAGAAATGCTGAAATCAATGGCTTTTTATATAGATATTTAACGAACAGTTTTACAAACAATAAAAAATTATCAACTTAGTTTTACTTTTTATAAATAATACGTCCTTAAAGGCCCACGGAAACGATTCTTTCTTTTTCAGGCCACTTATTAAAAATTATAGATTTTTAAGGTGAAACTTTAATTTATGAGATTGTAACACTACAAACTTAAAAGAGACCTTGTAAAAATTAGTTCCGTAAACAAATGCTCTCAAAAACAATATAAAAAGTTAACGGAATTTCAATTCTGTTAACAAAAGATAAATAACTTAAAAATTTTAATTCTTTTTACAAATAACTCACAAAATTAACATATTTTAAATTTATTGTTATATATGTTGATTATTTTATATGGATAGTTTTTTTAATTATTACATGACAGGAGGTTTTTCAATGGATATGGATACTTACTATTGGGAAATGGTAAAAAAGAACATTGGTGTCTATTCAAAAGCAGAACAAGAATGTCTTAGGAATAAAAGAGTAATTATCTTTGGATTAGGGGGAGTAGGAGGTTATGAAGCCATCCTTTTTTCTAGAATGGGGGTTGGGCATATTACAGGGGTCGATCCAGATGAATTTGAAATATCTAATATAAACAGACAAATGTTAGCGCTTTCTAGTGTAGTAGGAAAACCAAAAGCAACAGTTGCTGAACAAGTTGTAAAAGATATTTATCCTTATATCTCGACAAACTTTATACAAACAAAAGTAGATGAAGACAACGTGGTGGAATTAATGAAGGGTCATGATATTGTGGTAGAAGCTGTGGATGATATGCCTTCTAGGGTGATTATACATAGAACAGCTAGAGAATTAGGGATACCAAGTGTAGGTATGTCAGGGAGTCCCCCTACAAGAGGGTTCGTTTCTACATTCTTTCCAACTGGGATTCCATATGAAGAGGCGTTGAATGTTTCTGTTGTAGGATCCATATTAACAGATTCAAAGTTAAGGCAGCAAATTGCTGATATTAAGAAAAAAAGAGCATGGTATTCGGTCGAAAAGGGAGCACCAGAAGATTGGGCAAAAGATTTTTGCAACGGAAAAGTAGGATGGATTATTACCCCTATGCGTGCTCATCTTTTATCACTTTTTAGTTTTCATGAAGCAATTCAAGTGCTAACAGGTCGTGAACCTTTAGCTAGAGCACCAAAGGGCATAGTTATAGATGTAGATAGTCTCACTCCTGTTCAGGTAAAAGACGCACCAGAAAACGGTTGGGATTATGCAACATTATAAGGGGGAAGCAAATTTGTTCACTGAAAATTTAAATACACAAAATATATATGAAGAAAGCTTTACACGAAATATTGGTGTAATTTCTATAGAAGAACAGAAGAAATTAAAGAATGCTCGTGTTACTGTAGTGGGTGCTGGAGGCGTAGGGGGGATTACACTTATCCAGTTGGCACGAATGGGGATAGGAAATCTTCATGTGATTGATCAGGATATTTTTGAAGCGAGTAATATTAATCGACAAATGCTTAGCTATATAAGTAAATTAGGGGAGTCAAAGGCACTTGTGGCTCTAGAAACCTTAAAAGACATTAATCCTTTACTACAAGTAAAGGTCACACAAGAGTTTGTCACAGAAGATAACGCAAAAAATCTGCTAGCAAATACAGATATCATTATAGATGCTACTGATAATTTGGTCGCAAGAGTTATTATTCACCGTACGGCTCAAGCTTTAGGAATTCCTTCTATCTGGATTGCTGTTACTCCTCCTTTTAGAGGTGGGGTAATGTCATTAACCCCTGAATCTGTCCCTTATGAAATTGCATTAGGATATCCTTCTTATCAACAAGAACTGACGCCTGAAATGCAAAATAGAATTCATAGTTTAAAAGATGGACGGGCTCTGTATTCTATCAAACATGGTGCAGATGAACAGTGGGCGAATAGCTATGTGAAAAAAGATCGCCCATGGGCTGTACTATCTCCTGTTGCAAACACTATAGGGATTCTAGCAAGCTTTGAAGCATTTAAATTTATTGTAAATCGAGAAGATTTACAACCTATTATCAGTCCAAACCTTATACAGATTAACCTTTCACATCCAAATATGGTACAGGTATGTGAACCCGAAAACGGCAGTTGGGATTATACAACTTTATAGAAGAGGTAAAATTTATGGTTTCTTTTCTATTGTTAGGAATTATTTTTATACTTGCTTTGATTGTTAAAGATTATGCACTAGCTATTGCAGCAGGTTTATTAGGTGTGTTATTTGCTATGGGACAAAAAGCTATCTTGTATGCTATTCAGCAATATGCTTTTCCAATTGGTATTTTCTTTCTCATGTTATTTCTTTTAGTTCCCATTACATCAGGGAAGATTTCGAGTGATAACATAATGAGGTTAATTACTTCTCCAATTGGATGGGGATCGATTTTAGCGGGATTTATAGTGTCGTTTATAGGAGGAAAAGGAGTAGGGGGACTACCGTTGAATCCAACTATATTATTGGGTGTTTTAATAGGTACTTTGATGGCTGTATTGTTTACAAAGGGGTTACCGGCGGGGTTAATTATTGCAGCTGGAATAATAGCCATCATTTCTATGAAATGAAAGGGATTTTAAAAATGAAAAAGAATTTGAAATCTATAAGTTTAATAGGAGTATTTTTTATTCTTTTACTGTCTAGTTGTTCTAATCACCAAGAGATTCCAAAGCAGAGCAAAGCATCTAAAGTATCAAAAGAAGAATATAAAATCTCACAAGAAGACGAAACATTATTTTTACTTCATAAAAGTATAAATACCAAAAAACAGTATACATCTGACGAAATCATTCTGTTTTTAGAACCGTTTAGCGTTCCTACTGCAGAAGCTTTTGATGTATCAAAATACTCATGGATGGATGCGTATGCTAAAAAAGGATATGACACGTGGGCAATGGATTTTAGAGGATTTGGGCAATCTTCAAGACCGAAAGAAATGTCAGAACCCCCTAACCAAAATAGACCAATCATTCATTTGGACGATGCAACAAAAGATTTAGAAACGGTTGTGAATTGGATTAAACATAAAAGGAATGTAAAAAAAATTCATCTTGTTGGTTGGTCATACGGGGGAGTGGTAGCTGGAAATTATGCAATATCACATTCTGATGATGTTAATACACTTGTTTTATATGGGTACATGCATGGATTTACGCTTCCAATGATGACGGAGCCCTTTGACAATCCGTTACAGCAAGGGGAATTTAATCCTCATGCACCCTCTTATCAAACTGTAGACTTTGATAAAGGAATGCATCACTGGCATATGATGATGGGTGAGAAAAAAATTGTCACAAATGAAGCTATGGATTCTGTAAAAGACGTATTTCTTCACTCAGATCCAATTAGCGAGAAAAATAATGGCATCATTCGCCGACCGATGGGGCCTCTAGAAGATTTATATTCTATTTGGAATAACCGTCCTTTATATGATGCATCTCAGATAACTTCTCCTGTGCTGGTTATTTATGGAGAAGAAGATTTATTTGCCGATAGAGATATGCTATGGAAATTAACTGGGACTAAGCAAAAAAAGGAAGTTGTGATTCCTAATGCAACACACTGGGCAGTATATGAAAAAAATCATGATGTTCTATTTAAAGAAGTATTGAATTTTATAGAAATGAAAGAAGGAAAAAGGGAATGAACAGGGATATAACAATCTTAGATGCTACTTTGCGAGAAGGGGAACAACAATGTGATGTTCGCTTTTCAAAGAAAGATAAAATTACGTTGGTTCATATGCTTGAGGATTTTGGAATCCGGTTAATTGAAGTTGGACATCCTGGAATTTCTCGTGAAGAAGAAGCGGTTTGCCGAGAAGTTGCGGCTGCTGCAAAACAAGCTGATATTTTAATGCATGCTCGAGCGAAAAAAGAAGAAGTTCATGCTGCATATCGAGCAGGAGCTGATTGGGTAGGGATTTGGGCATCTATTAATCCGATTTCTTTACAAACCAAGTATACAAATCGATCAAAAGATTATGTGATGAAACAAGTGAAACAAGCGATTGAAGAAGCTCGTTACTTAGGCATGAAAATCCGATTCACAATTGAAGATGCTTCCAGAACTACTTGGGAAGATATTTCTTACCTTGGAAAAATTGCATATCAAGCGGGAGCAAATCGAATTAGTTTAGCTGATACGGTGGGAATTTGGGAACCTAATGAGTGTGCAACCATAGTCAAGAAAGCGGTTGAAACATTCCCCTGTGAAATTGAAGTACACCTACATAATGATTTAGGACTAGCACTAGCAAATGCTCTTGCGGCTATTGATGCTGGGGCTTCTGTCATTGATGCAACTTTATGCGGGATAGGTGAACGGGCTGGGATTGTTGATTTACTAAATTTATCTGTTCTGTTATCACAAAAATATAATCAATACTTTCAATTGAAAATGATTCCAGAATTAACACAATCTCTTCAATTGGCTACAGGCTGTAAAGTCGATCATTGGAGACCTATCATTGGAAAAAATGTTTTTACACATACAGCACCTTATCACGTAAAAGCTGTGAATCATAATGTTTTAGCATATGAAGGAATTCAACCTGAAATGATAGGAAGAGTGAGGAAGATACAACAAAAATGGGTAGAACGAAAAGGACCTCGCCTTTCAAAGAATTTACGTGTTAGTAAACCATTTGTAAAAGGGGCATCTGAACTTTTGTATCATAGGGATGGGCCTGGAGAACGATGGGTACAAATGGATTATAGAACAGATGAGCGTGCTTCATTTTATGTAATACAACGTATATTCTGTAATCAGCATATGGACGAAAATTTGGGAGGTCATGTGGATTATCATGCACATCATTGTGATAGTGCTTTTGTGTTTTGGGGTAATAACATAGATGGTACAGGGCTTATATGTGAAGTGGAAATCGAAGGAGACATACAAATCATTGAGAGCCCCGCATCTGTTTTTATTCCATCCGGCTTCAAACATAAATACAAGTACCTTTCAGGTGTAGGAACATACACAAACATTGTACTAGCTCCTAATTATAATTCAAGCTTGTTAGAAGAAAATCTTTCGAAATTATATATATATTAACAAAGATTAGAAACAGATGGGATCCAATAGATTCTTTGAATCCTATCTGTTTTTTTGAATGGCCCCAAAAAGAAGGAATCGTTGCCGTGCCCCCTTAAAAGGATACATAAATATAACGAATCTTCGCTATACCCTTAGTAAAGGTCTCAAGATAAAACCGCTTTCAGTCCTATAAAACTAAGGAGCGGTTTCTTTCCGCCCATCGTAGAAGAATAATCTCATCTGAAGTCTCTCTAGTAGGGTCTTCAGAAAAACAAAAACTGATTGTTAGATCATACTTTAATTTTTTAAATAATTCTGGTCTCAATAGTTCTGCTTTTTGATTATTTTCAGGCCTTCTTTGCCCTGGTGTACCATCATTTTTAAGTCCGTTTCTTTTGACACCAAAACAGTAGATACCATCGGAATCAGATTTATTCAAATACCTTGTTATAGATTTTTCTAATGCCGACTCTTTATTTATAATTAATTGATTTGGAATAAAAGTAGAAAAATATTGTGTGAATTGTTGAATGATATCTCCTAGATTTTCTTGATCAAAATCGATTTCGAAAAACTCTCTAAACGATTTATAAGTTGGAAAATGTAATTTATATAAATCTGCATACGCACATAAGCTTTCGGAACCATGTCCTTTTTTTATAAATTCCAGTTTAACAATCGCATATGGACTATCCTTAGTTTCCCCTTTTGAATAAACTTTTACTAAAACAATATATTCTCTCTTTTTATAATGAAATAGAAAAGCGTCTACAGCCCAATCTCTTTTCTTTAATTCATCTCGGATAAGTTTTAGATTGTATAAACGAGCTTTTTGTGAACACATTAAGTAATCCTCCACCTCTCTCAATATTTTAAATATTCTTACATATTTATTTTAAATATAAAGTGAAATTTTTACAAATTCAATCATGTCATATAATTTAGTGTCCCAAAAAGTAAAGTTTTTGGGACACTAAATTATATACAATACGTTATGTTGTAATCCAAAGGTTAGGGATATTACAAAAATTAATTTCAGAATTGAATAAGAAGAGATATGTATATACTTCAAAAGGTACACCTTTTGGAACATATTTAAAGATTAGAAAGAAAAATGGATTTTACAAAACATACAAAATGTTAAACTCATAGAACCTAGTAATGTTAAGCAAACATACTGATATCACAGGATTTTTATTTGGTTATTTAATGACGGATTCCACAAAATACAAAAAATGTAAAATTAGTTTTACTTTTGTAGTTGAATTTTCCTAAAAAGTGATATTTCAAATTGGATACTTATTTCATAGCAAAGCCAAAAGCACCCACCATGGATGCTTTTTAATTTATATATGTTTGTACTAGAACCGTTTTTTAAATTTTTAACAATACAAAAGAATTTAAAAAACGACAATTATGAAATAAATGCACTCATTATACTAATGAATTGGCCAATCTTAGCTGCAACTTGGGAGCCATGAACAACCATTGAGTTAATATCAGTTAAAGCCGCTTTCGCTCGTCTAAGAAGAGAGGGTTTTACAGCTGCACCTTGTTCTACATTTTGTGCTATCTCTTCAACAAAATCCAAAGCATTCTCTTTAACGTCTGAGTTCCCTATAGATATCTCTTTTAGTAATTCTATTTAGTAGAATATTCCCCTGTATAGCATCATTATTGGGTCCTGATTCCATGAGTTTGAAGTTAAGATATATTGAAAAGATCTTATTGAGATTTCTTGTCAATTTCTCATTAGTTTTCAGTTTATTCGGAAATTTAGTGGTTTTAATTTTACAGTTTAGTGAAATAGTGGGTTTGAAGATAATATAAAGCGTCTGCAGGACAATAGTTATGGGTATAAGATGAAAATATTGTATGTGCATAGCGAAACATAACGGAAGGATAAACAGTACTGTAGCATATGGAACTTATTTGGTCTGTCTTAGGAGTCGTACAATGCAAAATTGTAAGTCAGCAATCCTAGAAATAAGTTTGCCTTTCGGTAGTAAGCGCTCCACTAGCGATGTTCATCCTCAATATTTTCTTAAAACGGCTGAAGGAATTTAGTTTATGTATATAACTTTATGAAGAATATTAAATCTGTAGCATATGTAATTCCTCATGAATGAATTCACTTATAGATCCGCATCTAAACTAAAAAATTTCGCATATAACTTCATTTATGTTTAAAGTTTAAAAGCTCACCATTGATGATTTATAGAGAATGCAATTATAAATACAAGAAAATCTAATTTAAAATTGAAAATTCGTTCTATTTTGGTTAGATATGGAATAAATGAATTTTATTTCTCAATATTCACTGTATGTCACTTTTTTGTTTTTTTCTATATGATATTGGAAAAAGTATGCTTAATTTCATAACATAAAACCCCTACAAAATTATTACTCTACAAATTAATTTCTTAAATAAAACTTCTTGTGAATATTTTACTAACTACATAAAGTGTAATATTAACAGAATTATTACCAAAGTATTAGGTTTTTAGAATAAAAATGAGTGCTCAAAATATCATTGAAATCCAGGAATAGAAATTGTAATTAAATTTTTTTGTTTTCTGTCAGGTATGTAAATCACTTTAGCTACTTTATGGGTAATTTCATGTGTTTTTTCTTTTGCTTAAGTTTATGAAATAAGAGTATTAGCGCTAAATATTGTAGCTAAGAGTATGTAAAGCATAGAAAATCCGAATTAAACAAAATAGGAGGAAAGTGAAAATGAAGCATCAAGATGATAGTAAAACTGGTTTGGAAATAGCGATTATTGGAATGGCAGGTAAATTTCCAGGTGCAAATGAGATAAACCAATTCTGGGATAACCTAAAAAATGGTGTTGATTCGATTTCTACATTTACTGAAGACGAGTTAATTAAAGAAGGTGTTAATGTAGATGTTTTACAACATCCTAATTTTGTGAAAGCAAAAGGGTATTTGGAGGAAGTAGAATATTTTGATGAATCCTTTTTTGCTTATACACCTAGAGAAGCGAAAATAATGGATCCTCAGATCCGTATGTTACAGGAAACAACATGGGAAGCATTAGAGATGGCAGGCTATAATCCATTTGATTATGAAGGATTAATAGGATTATACGTGGGAGCATCTACTAATTTTAATTGGATGAAGCACACGCCATTATTAAACAGTGATAGTGTGGTTGAGTTTTCAGAGGCGGGTACTCTTTCCTATAAAGATGCAATTTCAACGCTTACATCCTATAAGTTGGGACTTAAGGGACCGAGTTTTACATTGTATACAGCTTGCTCTACATCTCTTTTGAGCATTCATCTTGCATGTAGATCATTGTTAACTGGAGAATGCTCTATTGCAGCCGCAGGTGGGGTATCTATAACGTATCCTAAAAAGAATGGTTATAAATACCATGAAGGAATGACAAGTTCACCAGATGGAAAAGTTCGTACTTTTGATGCAGAAGCCCAGGGTGCTGTTTTTAGTGATGGTGTAGGTATGGTAATACTAAAGAGATTAGAAGATGCGATTGCTGATGGAGATACGATATATGGTGTAATTAAAGGATCAGCAGCAAATAATGATGGTGGTCGAAAAGTAGGCTATACTGCTCCGAGTGTTGAGGGACAGGCTGAAGTAATTCAAGCAGCTCATAGTTTTGCTGAAGTTGATCCTTCTACAATTAGTTATATAGAAACGCATGGGACGGCAACGCCATTAGGGGATTCTATCGAAGTAGAGGCTCTAAAGAGAGCGTTTCAAGATGTGGACAAGAAATCTTTTTGTGCAATTGGTTCTGTTAAGAGTAATGTAGGTCATTTAGATACAGCTGCAGGGGTGACCGGACTTATAAAGACAGTTTTATCTATGAGACATAAACAACTCCCGCCAACTTTAAATGTGAAGCGCCCTAACTCGAAAATTGATTTTATAGATAGCCCATTTTATATTAATACTGATTTGGTGAATTGGCAAAGTGAAGATAATGATCTTCTTCGAGCAGGTGTGAGTGCTTTCGGATATGGTGGAACTAACGTTCATATTGTATTAGAAGAAGCGCCTAAAGTTAAAAGTTCTGCTTCTACTAGAGAGAAAAAGTTAATGGTTCTTTCTGCTAAATCAAAAGAAGCTTTAAATAATGCTACAGTAAATATGGTTCAATATCTGGAATCTAATAAAGATGTTGAATTAGCAGATGTAGCATACACATTGCAAACTGGCCGTCGATCATTTCCGTATAGAAGAGCGGTCTTATGTAAGGATATAGATAGCGCCATAGACAATTTAAAAACAGTTAAAGATTTTCACGTAAAAACGCAAGAAAATCCAGATTTGGTATTTGTGTTACCTAGCGAATACTCATCAATTATTGAGAATGTAAAAGAACTATACCAAAAGGAACCATTATTCTTAAAAGTATTTGAGCGTAATATGACTGATGCCCAAATGTATACTGGAAAAGCATTGAAAGAAGCATTCTTTAAAGGAACAGATGATAGCTTGGTTGAAGATTTAACCTTCTTCGTCTGCTTGCAATCGATTATTGATGTATTAATTGAATGTGATGTACGTCCTTCTAACATTATTGGTACAGGCTTAGCTGGAATGGTTTCAGATATTTATAATAAATCTCTTAAGCCAGAAGATGTCCTGAATCCATTAGTTGAGAACTATATAGAGTTACAGACAGAATGGACGCATGGAGAAAAAGTAGAACTTCTAACACAAGTTAAGGATGTAGATCCTAATTTTGTGATTGTACATATTGGAGAGTTATTAAATTCTGAAATTAATAATAATCAGATTATTTTACAGAACGACTTGTTAGAGGTATTGGGACAAGCGTGGGAGTTAGGGGTAGAAATTAATTGGAGTAAACTGTATGAAGAGGAATATAGATTACGTATTGCCTTACCAACTTATCCTTTTGAGAAAAAACGATATTGGATAGATCTAGCTGAACAGCAAAATATAACTAATAGTGAAGAAACATCGATAAAGAAACGTTCTAATATAGCTGAGTGGTTCTATACTCCAGGTTGGATGGAAAAAGAAATTGTAGATGTAACTAAAGAATCTACTAAAAGTTGGTTGTTATTTTTAGACAATGAGCATATAGGCTTAGCTCTTAAAGAAAAGCTTGAAAGAGATGGACATCGTGTTATAACAGTCGGTGTGGGTCCTTCATATAAAAAGATTAGTTTAAATGAATTTACAATATGCCCTACTGAACAAGAAGATTATTATCAGTTATTTAACGAGCTACAAAAACAAGAGTGTTTACCAGAAGAGATTGTTCACCTATGGAATGTGGATAATAAGGATTTAGGTATAAAGACCTTAGATACTGGATTCTATTCATTAATATCACTTGCAAAGACAATTAGTAAATTTAATTTACTTTATCCTATCAATATAAATGTTATGACGAATAATATGCAAAAGGTAGTAGGAGACGAGTCTATTATTGCAGAAAAATCTACTCTTTTAGCTCCTATAAAAGTATTTCCGCAAGAGTATCCAAATATTAGATGCCGTAGTGTAGATTTTATGTTGTCTGATAATGAAGAAGCATTAATATCAAACTTATATTCTGAGATTCAAATGAACATTATTGACACTGTAATAGCAATTCGAAATAATACTCGTTACATTCGAATTTATGAGTCTATACCTGATGAAAAAGTAAGTGAAATGCTAGTAATAAATGAAAATGAATCAGCTTCAAAAATTCGAAATATTCGATCGGAAGGGGTTTATTTAATTACTGGTGGAATGGGAGGAGTAGGCCTTAAATTAGCAGAATATTTGGCGCGTACAGTAAAGGCTAAACTAATATTAGTTAGTAGAACAGCTCTTCCTGATCGTGAAGAATGGGATCAAATTCTTCAATCACAGATTGAAAATGAACAATTATGTCAACGTATTAACCATATTCAGAAGTTGGAGTCATTGGGAGCAAAAGTAATGACAGCTGTTGCAGATGTAGCTGATGAAGAGCAGATGAGAAGCGTGATTGATCAGGCTGAGGCTAATTTTGGTCACATAAATGGGGTAATTCATGCAGCAGGTGTCTTACGTGTTAAATCAGCTCAGTGTCCAATGGAAAAGATAAGTAGGATTGAATGTGAAGAGCAATTTCTTCCTAAAGTACATGGTGTGCTAGTTCTTGATAAGTTATTGAGTAATTATGATCTTGATTTTTGTTATCTTGTTTCATCACTTTCACCTATATTGGGTGGATTAGGTTTTGTAGCCTATTCAGCAGCAAACCTTTACTTAGATAGTTTTTCAGACAAAGTGAGTAATACATCTAATAATCGATGGACCAGTATTAACTGGGGAGATTGGCAGTATACGGGAGCTCAACAGGTTAATAAAATATTCAATGCTCAAAGTATAGAAGCGCTTGAAATGACATCTGAGGAAGGACAAAAAACATTCCAATGTGTGCTTGGTTTAAGTGGTTTAAATCAGGTAATTATTTCTTCAGGAGATTTAAATAAACGTTTTGATCAATGGATTAATCTGAATTCTCGTAAACGAATTTCTGAATTGGAAACTCAAACTCAAACGAAAACGGGAGATAAGTTCAGAAATCAAGATGAAGTAGAGGAAATAATTATAGGGATTTGGAAAGAGTTTTACAGTGTTGATACTGTAAATGTAAATGAAAATTTCTTTGATCTTGGTGCAACTTCACTTCATATAATTCAAATTCATGAGAGATTAATTAATAGATTAGAAAAACAGATTTCAATTGGAGTTATGTTTGAGTATCCAAGTATTCGTTCTTTAGCGAAATACTTAAGTGGAGATAAACAAAAGAATCAAGTTAAACATACAAAACGATTTAATCGAAAAACGAAAGAAGATAACGATATTGCAATTATAGGAATAGATGGACGTTTTCCTGGAGCACAGAATGTAAATGAATTCTGGAATAATATAAAGTCTGGTACAGAGTCTATTCAATTTTTTACAGATGAAGAGTTAATTGAATCTGGTGTGAATCCTATGGAAGTAAAAAGCCCTAATTATGTTAAAGCGAAAGGGTATTTAGAGGGAACTGATAATTTTGATGCTCCATTCTTTGATTATACACCTCAAGATGCATCGTTAATGGATCCGCAACTACGAGTATTTCATGAATGTGCGTGGTCTGCCCTTGAACATGCTGGATATAATATCGAGACATACCCGGGCCTAATTGGTGTATATAGTGGGGCATCTCCTAACTTATATTGGCAAGTGTTATCTACTCTTTCAGAGGCAAATGAACCAGCTGGACAATTTTTAATTTCATTACTTAACGACAAAGACTCGCTAAGCACTCAAATTTCTTACAAATTTAACCTAAAAGGACCAAGTATGAATATCTTTACGGGATGTTCAACATCATTGGTGGCTATTCATAATGCATGCCAAGCATTATTACAGGGGCATTGTGATATTGCTATAGCTGGAGGAATTACATTAACTCAACCTGAAAAAGCAGGTTATACCTACCAAGAAGGAATGCTATTTTCTTCAGATGGTCATTGTCGTCCTTTTGATGAAAATGCAAATGGAATGCTTTTTGGAGACGGTGTTGGGATTGTTGTTCTGAAGCCTTTACAGGAAGCTATAAATGATGGGGATACTATACATGCAGTAATAAAAGGAACGGCGATTAATAATGATGGGAATCGGAAAATTGGTTACACTGCACCTAGTGTAGAGGGCCAAGTAGAAGTTATTAAAATGGCGCAACATGAAGCAAATGTAGAACCTGAGTCCATTTCCTATATTGAAACACACGGAACTGCTACTAAACTAGGAGATACCATTGAGATCAAGGCGCTTAGTGAAGTGTTTAACTCTAATGAAAAACAATCTGTACCAATTGGATCTGTTAAAGCAAATGTAGGCCATCTAAATGCAGCGTCTGGTGTTGCTGGTCTAATTAAAACGGTCTTTGCGATGAAAGATCAGGTTCTTCCGCCAAGTGTGAATTTTACAAAACCAAACACGCAAATTGGATTTGAAAAGACACCTTTTTATGTAAATCAACAATTAAATGAGTGGAAAGAGGATAATAAACCATTACGTGCAGGTGTTAGTTCATTTGGTATTGGTGGTACAAATGCACATATTATTTTGGAGGAGGCACCAAAGCTTGAAGCAACATCAAATAGTAGACCATACCAGATGTTAATGATTTCGGCAAAATCGAAAGATGCTTTGGATCGTATGACTTTGAATTTAGGAAATCACCTTGAACAGAATCCTCATGTGAATTTGGCAGACGCTAGTTATACATTGCAAATTGGACGTAAGGAATTCAAGCATAGGAGAGCTTTAGTTTGTTCCAGTACTCAAGAAGGAATTGAACAATTAAACCAGCCAGACGGAAGAAGAGTACAATATGCAAATGTAAAAGAGGAACATCCTAAAATCAACTTCCTATTTTCTGGGAACGGATCGCAATATGTAAACATGGGGTTAGAATTATACGAACAAGAGGCAATTTTCCGTGAAGCTATGGATGAATGTTTTGCAATCCTTCAATCTGTTACGAATGTAAACATGAAAGAAGTGTTATACCCAACTACTTTCAGTATTAATGAGGCCACGGAAAAATTAAAAAGAATGGAATTTAGTCAACCAATTCTTTTCGCGTTTGAATACGCAGTTGCGAAACTATTAATGGGTTGGGGAATTAAACCTGAAGCAATGATTGGATATTCTTTTGGCGAATATGTGGCTGCTTGTTTAGCAGAAGTATTTACTTTGGAAGATGCACTTAAATTGGTTGTAAAAAGAGGTCAGCTAATGAGTAGTCTTCCTGCAGGGGTAATGCTTAGCGTTCCACTTCCAGAAGAGGAATTAATTCATTTGATTAATTCTTTTGAAAAAGAATATCAACATACCATTTCTTTAGCGGTAGTTAATGGTCCAGCTTGTATAGTTTCTGGGACAGAAGAAGCGATTGTAGATTTTGAGAATGAATTAAAGAAACAGCGTTTAATGTGTATGCGAGTAACAATAGAAGGAGCAGCACATTCACACGAACTGGATTCAATTCTGGACGAGTATGCTTCCTATGTGAGTACATTGACACTTAGAGAACCTAAAATACCTTATTTGTCAAACTTGACCGGTACTTGGATACGACCTGAAGAAGCAACAAACCCAGTTTATTGGGTAAAACATATGCGTGGAACTGTTCGATTCTCTGATGGAATTCAAGAGTTGAATAGGGACAATACAAGTCTATTCATAGAGATTGGTCCTGGAAATGACCTTAGTAGGCTTACTAGTCGCCTTTTAGACTATGAAAATGGTAATGAAAGAATATTTAATACGGTTCGATCTGTTCAACAAGATGTATCAGATATGTATTTCTTATTCAGTCACATCACTCGAATGTGGGTAACAGGTATTTCTGTAGATTGGGAACAATTTTATAAAGATGAGAAGAGAAGACGTATCCCATTACCAATGTATTCTTTCAATAAAATATCTTATAAATTACAAGGTAATCCGTATGATTTAGGTCAAAAGCTTAATAGTAAGCAATCTAAAATTAGTAAGAAAAACAACATTTCTGAATGGTTCTATACGCCGCAATGGAAAAGTTCTACATTGTTTGAACCAAATCATGATGTGAATGAGACATGGATTGTTTTTGTAGATCAAGAAGGATTAGGTAATGAACTAGTTAAGGACTTATTAAATAAAGGGCAGAGAGTAGTTACAGTAGAACCTGGCTTTGCTTTTAATAAGGAGAATAACGATCGCTTCATTATAAATCCTGAAGAACGTACAGATTACGTTAAGTTATTGGATGAAGTACAAGAAATATATGGTTTACCTACAAGAATAATTCATATGTGGGGAATTACCAATGAGGAAAGACAAGCCTCAATTGAATATGTAAATTGTAAACAAAACTTAGGATTCTATTCAATGTTCTACTTAACTCAGGCACTAGGAGACAAGAATATCTCTGATTCAATCTCAATTCGAATCATTACAAATGGTGTTCAACAAGTGATTGGTGATGAAGAATTAATTCCAGAAAAATCAACTGTACTTGGAACGTCATTAGTTGTTCCGCAAGAGTATTCTTATCTTTCTTGTTCAAGTATTGATGTTGTTTTACCTGTAAACAAAGAATTGAAGAATAGGCTAATAAATCAATTAGTAGAAGAATGTCTTTCAAATACGAATGATAAGATGATTGCTTATCGAGGAAATAAAAGATTTGTTCAAACTTACGAGCCTTTACAACTAGAACAGCCAGCTAAAGAGAAACTGCCTTTACGAAAGAATGGAGTTTACCTTATTACAGGAGGACTCGGAGCTATTGGTACAATTCTTGCGAAACACTTGGCTCAAACTGTACAAGCCAACTTAGTTCTTCTTACACGTACAGGTCTGCCAAATCGTGATGAGTGGGATATGCATTTGAAGGAAAATACGATGTATTCGGAAAGAATTCGTAAAGTTTTAGAGATAGAAGAAACGGGATCTAAAGTTTATGTACTTGCTGCTGATGTTACAGATCAATCACAACTATACGAAGCAATTCATAAGGCAGAACAAAAGTTTGGAAAGATTAATGGTGTAATTCATGGTGCAGGTATTCTTGGTGGAAAGACTTTTAATTTGATTCAGGAACTTGAAAAAGAGGACTGTGAGGAACAATTTTCTGCAAAAATTTATGGTCTTCTCAATTTAGAAGAGTGCTTACGAAATAAAGATTTAGATTTTTGTGTTCTAATGTCTTCAATTTCAGCGGTCTTAGGTGGATTAGGTTATGTATCATATGCTGCTTCAAATATATACATGGATGTTTTTGCACAATATATAAATCGTTATTCCAACCTGCCTTGGATAAGTGTCAATTGGAGTGATTGGAAATACTGGGAAGATGAAGAAAAAGATATGCAGATAGGTGCAAGTGTACATGAATTATCTATGACACCTGAAGAAGGAGTTCAGGCCTTTAATATAGCACTGTCATGGAAACAAGGGGAAGTACTGATTCATTCTCCAGGGGAACTGCAAGCACGTATTGATCAATGGGTGTTATTAAATTCTTTCAATGATGAGAAGGAAGAAGAATTAGATTCTACGTTATACCATTCTAGACCACAACTCTTAACTGAATATGTAGCACCTCGTAATGAGGTAGAAGAAAAGCTTTCAAAAATTTGGAGAAATATATTTAAAGTTTCAGAAGTTGGTGTTCATGATGATCTTCTGGAACTAGGTGGAGATTCACTTAAGGCTATTACTATTGTTTCAAAAATTCATAAAGAGTTTAATGTTGAAGTTCCTATTAAAGAACTCTTTACTCTATCAAATATTGAGAAACTAGCAAATTATATTTCAAGGGCAGATAAGAGTGAATTTGATGTTATTGTTCCAGCTGAACCTAAATCTCATTATCAGCTTTCTTCAGCTCAGAAGAGATTTTATGTATTACACCGATTGTATCCAGAAAGTACAGCTTATAATGATACTTCCGTTATTCTTTTGAATGGAAAATTAAACATTGAACGTTTAGAAAAGGCGTTCACTCAATTAATTAAGCGTCATGAGATATTTAGAACTACTATTGAAATGAAAAATGATAAACCGGTACAAATTATTCATGATCATGCTGATTTCCATATTACTCAAATTGAGGGCTTTGAATCTGAAGTGGAACAAATAATTAATGAGTTTATTCGCCCATTTAATTTTAATAATGCTCCATATTTCCGTGTAGGGTTAATTAGATTAAAAGAACAAAAACATATTTTAATTATTGATTTACATCATATAGTAACTGATGGAGTTTCTTATGATATTTTCGTTAGAGATCTATTTGCGCTTTACTCTGGAGAGAAATTACCAAGCTTAAAAATACAGTATAAGGATTACTCAGAATGGCAGCAGAGTGAAAAAGAAAAAGAAATTGCTCTCAAACATGAACAGTATTGGCTAGAGCAATTTAAAGATGGTGTACCTGTCTTGAATATGCCTACTGATTACACAAGACCTGAAATAATAGATCTGAAAGGTAGTAAAATATCCTTTACTATTGATTCAAATGTTACCAAGAAAATTAAGCGTTTATTAGCAAAAGAAGAAACTACATTATATACGCTAATGCTCTCTGTATATAATATTTTGCTAGGTAAATATACTGGCCAAGAGGATGTTGTTATTGGTTCACCAATTACTGGTCGCCCACATGCGGATTTACAAGATATTATAGGAGTATTTGTAAACATGTTAGGGATAAGGAATTATCCAAGAGCTGAACAAAGGTTTACTCAATTCCTATTTGAAGTAAAAGAACAGGTCTTACAAGCGTTTGAACATCAAAAATGTCAATATGAGGACCTGGTTAATCAATTAGGACTTCAAGGAACGTATAATAGGAACCCACTTTTCGATGTTTCATTTGTTATGCAAAATATGGATGCAGATCATATGTTTATCGATGGTTTAGAACTAAAGACATATGATCACGACTTTAAGCGCGCGCAAATGGATTTATTGCTAAGAGTGGTTGAATTGGAAGATACAATTGAACTGACTATGGAATATGCAACCTCTTTATATACTAGGGACACGGTTCAAAAGTTATGTGAGCGTTATGTTGAGATTTTTGAACAAATTGTAGATCATCCTGAAATTTTATTAAAAGATATTTCATTTAAACAAGAAATTCAAGAACTGCAACCAGTTAAGGTATCAGTAGATTTTGGGGATTTTAACTTTTAATTGATTATTGTCAGGAGTGAGTAACTATGGTTGAACGAATAGCGAATAAAGATAAAGTAATTGCCGCAAATGAACGAATAAAGGAAAGAGAATTTTGGTTAGAAAACTTATCAGGGGAACTGGCTGACTGCCATTTCCCTTATGATTACCGGACATCAAACAAACAGGTGAATTTATCAAATGTTAGCATAAAACTAAAAGAGGAATTGTCTGAGAAGATTTTAAAGTTAGCAAATGGATCAGATCTTCAATTGCACATGATTCTTACTGCTGGACTTACTTTGCTGTTAAATAAATATACTAGATTGCAAGATATATGCATTGGTACACCTGTTTTAAAACAAGACAGTGATACAAACCTTATTAATACTTTGTTAGTTTTAAGACATGGTCTTGAGGAACATATGACATTTAGACAAATTCTCCAGCATGTTAGTACAGTAATGGTTAATGCTTTAGAACATCAAAATTTCCCATTGGAAAGTTTACAACCGGTTTTGAGTAACTACCTTCCAGAGGGGCGTAATTATCCATTCCGTACTGCAATTTTGCTAGAGGAAATTCAAGATTTAAATTATTTAAGTGAGAGCAATGCTGAGATTATATTCTCTTTCCGTCAAGTAAATGGGTGTATAGAAGGTGATATATATTTTAATGAGCAACTATACAAAACATCTACTGTTACGCGATTTGGTCATCATTTTATAGAATTGTTAGAGCAAGCTTTACTACAACCGAATACGCCGCATATAGATTTAGATTGGGTTAGTGATAATGATATAAGAGAGTTAATCACATTTAATCAAACTGAGTTAGATTACCCGCATCATTTAACGGTGATACAGTTATTTGAAGAACAAGTCATGCATAATACAAATAAACTTGCTGTTTCTGATGACAAAAGAGAAATAACATACGCTCAATTAAAAGAAAAGGTAGATCTGGTTGCCAGTTCTCTACATAAAAAAGGAATTGGAAAAGGACACATTGTTGGCCTTATGATGGATCGATCAATTGATGCAGTAATTGCATTGCTAGGTATTTTAAAAAGTGGGGCTGCTTATTTACCTATTAACATATATTTGCCGTATAAACGGATAGAGGCAATGCTAAAAGAATGTAAATCTCCACTTTGTATAGTAAAACCAGAAGTTATTAGTGAAGATTTTACAAGGGAAATCCAGGATTGTAGTATGGTAAGTTTTAATGAACTACTTGAAACAGAATTGGTTAGTTTCCCTTCAGTAAGTACACCTTACGATTTGGCATATGTTATTTTTACCTCTGGAACAACAGGTAATCCTAAAGGAATTATGATTGAAAATCGTAGTGTTGTAAATTTAATATTCGGGTTAAAAAATGAAATATATGATAAATATAGTTCCTCTATGCGAATCGGGTTAGTTTCACCTTTTGAGTTTGACGCTTCAGTACAAAACATGTTTGGTGCGCTTTTATTAGGAAATAGTTTATTTATAGTACCAGAGGAAGCAAGAACTGATGGGCAGAAGCTAATTAATTTTTATCAAGAAAAGCAAATAAATATCGCGGATGGAACGCCGATGCATCTTCGATTATTAACTAATTTTATAGATGAAAAAATAGAATATTCATTTAAACATTTTATTATTGCTGGAGAGGAATTACCACCGAAATTAGCGCGGAAATTCCTTGGTTTATTTAATAAGAATTGCCAACCTAATTTAACAAATGCTTATGGACCTACAGAGACTACTGTAGATTCTACATGTTATCATGTTCAGCACGATAAGTTAGAACTTATGAATCAATTACCAATAGGACGACCTCTAGCCAATCAAAAAGTTTATATTATGGGTGATAATCAACAATTACAACCCGTTGGAATTCCTGGAGAGTTGTGTATTTCAGGAGAAGGGCTAGCAAGAGGGTATTTAAATCAACCTAAGTTAACTATGGACAGATTTGTTCCTATACAAATCACCAAAGCAGGTTCTTCTATTATAGATGACAAGGTATATCGTACTGGAGACTTGGCTCGCTGGTTACCAGATGGAAACCTTGAATATTTAGGCCGTATGGATGATCAAGTCAAAATTCGTGGATTACGAATTGAATTAGGAGAAATAGAAAAGCAACTATTACGTTATCCTGAAATTAGTGAAGCTATTGTAATTACACGTAAAAAAGAGGGAGAAGATGCTCCGGTTTTATGTGCATATGTTGTTATGAATTCTCCAGCTAAAGTAGAAGAAGTACGCCAATTCCTTAGAGAGTATTTACCGTTTTATATGATTCCTGCTTACATCATCCCGATTGAGCAGTTTCCAATCTCATCAAACGGTAAAATAGATCGGAAAGCTCTTCCAGATCCAATTTGGGAGCAATCCACAGCTTTATTTATTGAACCACGAAACGAAATTGAACAAATGCTCTCTGAGATATGGAAAGTAGTACTTGGAATAGAGAAAATAGGTGTGAATGATAACTTTTTCGAATTAGGAGGTAATTCATTACAAATTACTTCTGTTGTTTCACACATATATAAACGTTTAGGTGTAGATGTACCTATACGTGAAATGTTTCAAAGGCCTACAATTATGCTATTAGCGGAGTATATAGAGAAATATGAAGGGAAGAAAAATTATTCTCAAATTGAGATCGTGCCTAATAGAGAATTTTATCAAGCTTCTTCTTCACAAAAAAGATTATATATATTAAACCGCTTTGCTGGAATAGGAACTGCCTACAATATACCAGGTGCAATGTTAATTGAAGGTGAGTTTGATTTTATAAAGGCAGAACAATGTGTCAAAGAATTAGTGGAACGTCATGAATCATTAAGAACTTCATTCCAATTTATTAAAGGTGAACCAGTTCAATTTATTCATGATAGTTTAGATATTAGAATTGAACATTTATATAAATCTGATAGATCAACAATTGAAGAGTTAATACAGGAATTTGTTCGTCCTTTTCAGTTAGATAGGGCTCCACTTATGCGCGTCGGTTTAATGAAATTAGAATTCAATCAATACCTGTTACTTTTTGATCTTCATCACATAATAGCAGATGGAGTATCTTTAGCGAAGTTAGAAAAGGAGTTTATAGATTTATATTCAGGCAAAGCCTTAGAGCCTATTAAAATACAATACAAAGATTATGCCAATTGGCAAACCAATCGTTTACATGATGAAGGGCTGAAAGAAATTGAAGAGTATTGGGTAAATAAGTTTAAAGGTGAGTTACCAATTCTTATGTTCCCAACCGATAAGCCACGTGGGCTAAATCAAACTTTTGAAGGTGATAGATTAGTATTCCATCTAACACCTGAACTTTCTAATAAATTAAAATCCTTTGCGGATGAAAGAGAAGCTACTTTATATATGGTACTTCTTTCGTCACTAAATATAGTATTGCATGTGTATACGCAACAGGAAGATATTATAGTAGGCTCTCCAATTGCAGGAAGAATTCATCATGATCTTGAGCCTATCATAGGTATGTTTGTAAATACCCTACCTATGAGAAATCATCCTAAAGCGGAAAAGACGATAATTCAATTCTTAAATGAAGTAAAAGAAAATGCGCTAGAAGCATTTCAATATCAAGAATACCCATTTGATGAGTTAGTAAATAAGTTAGACATGGCTTATCATACTAACCGAAATCCTGTATTTGATGTCATGTTAGTGATGCAGAATATCGGAAGAACATCAGAAAAGATAAAAGATATTACATTTAAATCATACGAAATTAAGCATCAAGCTTCAAAGGTAGATATGAGTATAGAAGTATTTCCGGAAGAAGAGGGTCTGCGATTAGAATTGGAATACGCGACAGGACTATATTATCCACAAACTATAGAGCGGTTTATGATGCATTTTATAAATACGCTAGAGTGGATGGTAGCTAATCCTGAAGCGAAAATTGAAGACGTTAATGTTTTAAGTAAAAGTGAATCCACAAGGATGTTAAATGAACTTAATAATACAAAATTAGATTTTACTCAGGGTAAATTAGTTCATCAATTTTTTGAGGATCAGGTTGAAAATAAACCAGAAGAAATCGCAGTTATTTCAAATGATATACCGTACAGTTATTCGTATATCAATAATCGAGCAAATCAGCTGGCTCGTATTCTTAGACAAAAAGGTGTAGATCAGGAAACTAAAATTGGTATCGTTGTGGAAAGATCCGTAGAAATGATTATAGCTATATTTGCTGCGCTAAAATCTGGAGCTGCATATGTACCAATTGATCCTGAATATCCAAAGCGTCGAATGGAACATATTTTAGAGGATTGTAATCCTCAATTTGTACTTACAGAATCTAAATACGTAGGTGAAATTCCATTTGTAGGAGAGATTATTGATTTAAAGCAAGAAAATTTGTACGTTGGTGATACAAGCAACCTGGAGGTTACTGGAAAACCAAATCACTTAGCTTATATTTTATACACCTCCGGTTCTACAGGTAGACCAAAAGGAGTCATGATTGAACATTGTAGTATTGTGAATTTCTTATTTTCAATGTCTCATTTATATCCTATGGATGAATCAGATACGTATTTACTAAAGACACCTTATATATTTGATGTATCTGTTCTAGAGTTGTTTGGGTGGACCATAGTAGGTAGTAAATTAGTAATAATGGACAATGGGGAACATCGAAACCCAAGAGCAATTTTAAGAACTATAGATAAATATGATGTGAAATTATTAAATTTTGTACCGTCTATGTTTAGAGCTTTCGTAAATACACTTAATAATGAAAATTGCCAGGTTTTAAATAAAGTGAAGTATATATTACTTGCGGGTGAAGCTTTGACACATAAGGTGGTTAATAAGTTTAAAAAGCATCGACTATCGACTCAAATAGAAAATATGTATGGTCCTACTGAAGCGACAGTTATCGCAAGTACGTTTTCACTTCAAGAAAGTGAAAACTATAATACTATTCCTATTGGAAAGCCTATTCCGAATGTAAGGCTTTATATACTTAATCAAAAACAGAGACTTCAGCCTATTGGCGCGGTAGGAGAGCTGTATATTGCGGGAGAAGGACTTGCAAGAGGATATGTAAATCAAATGAGATTAACTGAAGAAAAGTTTTTACCAGACCCATTTGTAAAAGGGAAGAAAATGTACAGGACAGGAGATCTTTCACGCTGGTTACCTGATGGGAATATAGAATTCCTCGGTAGAAATGATGAACAATTAAAAATTAGAGGATATCGAATTGAGCCAGGGGAAATTTTAGATGCTTTATCTTCACATCATGCAATTAAAGAAGCAGTGATAGTAGACATTCAAGATGAAGATGGGCAGAAAAAACTTGTAGCTTATTTCGTAGCAAAATCACCTGTATCCATTTCTGATTTGAAATTGCATCTTGCGAAATTAGTTCCGAGTTATATGATACCTACTTTCTTTGTTGAAGTTGAAAACATACCATTAACACCAAGTGGAAAGGTTGATCGACATTCCTTACCTTCACCTAGATCTTTACCTAAGAATGAGGAGGAGAGTATGATGTCTCCTAGTAATGAGTTAGAATCTCGTTTGGTTGAAATATGGAAAAGTATATTGAAGATTGAAGCTGTCGGTGTAGAGGATGATTTCTTTGACTTAGGAGGAAATTCTCTACTAGCTATTGAGCTTGATCTTGCTTTAGAAAACGAGAATCTTAATACGGACGACTTAGTCGCATATACAAAACGCAATATTAAACAACTAGCGGCTTATATAGCAGAAAAGAAAAATAATTAGTATTACTTCATATTGTAAACACGACTTTTAAGAGTTTAAATTTACACTTGCTATACTGTGGGATTAAAGGAGCTTTCCCTCTTAGCTTTCTAGAATGTTAGTGTTTATTCTGGTGACTATGAGTTAGGGAATTCTCCTCCCTATTATAGAATGATTAAAATAAAAAAGTGATTCGAGAAATAAGATTCTTTATATGAAATGCGTTAATAATAATTGATAGCTTTTTAAAGAAGATATACATATCTCTGTCAACTTAGTATAGAGAAATAACCAAATTACAATAGTTTTTCCTGTTGGTAAAAATATAGAGGTGAGTAAATGGGAAATTATACTTCTTCAATCTTATATGATGTAGAGCCTTGTAAAAGTTCTGAACAGAATTGTATTGATGATGTAATTGCTACGTTAGCTAATTGGTTTAAGCGTAAACATTATTTAATGTACGCTAGATTATGGGATTTTGGTTTTTCTCCTGTCGATAATGGAAATCTAGGGGATGGTTTATATACAGAGTCTGGTTATTTTGTAAGTGATTTAGAAAAATATCATGGTATAAAAAGTACTATATTTGATACAGATTCATCCGATGAAGGATTTGAAATTATATTAGAACAATTATACTCGGGATTTCCTGTGGTGGTAACCATGAATGCATACTGGCTTCCTTGGGATGAGAATTATCTAAAAAATCATATTGTTCATTCATTTGTTATTGTAGGATATGAGCCCGAAGAAGACTGTTTAATTATTACCGATCCATATTTTATGGTTAAAAATGCACAACTTTCAACAGAACTTTTTCATAAGGGTTATCAAAAAGTAAGTACTTTAAAAGTTACTGAAGATGAAATCACAGACATACAATCGATTACAACCGATTTGTCAAATTGGATAAAACATATAAAAGATGAAAAACATATTTTTTCACAAATGCACCTTTTTGCTACGAAACTAATAAGTAGGTTTGATTTAAATAAAGAGACAGATGGATATTTAGACTTTAATGATGTCCCGTTATTCTCACATTTAGGTCAAGTTGTAGATGGCCGAGTGAAGTTTTCAAAAATGCTTTCGTTTCTTGGTGAGCGTTATCACTCGGACTTCCAAACTATCGCTGAATCTATGAAGACAGCAGCTGCCAATTGGGGAGTAATTCGTGGATCATTGATAAAAATGCACTTAACAAAATCAGTAACTAAAGAAGGAATAGTAAACATTTCAGATAAAATTCACCATGCTGCAAAATACGAGCAAAATTTAGCTGAACAAATAATGACATTTCTTTTTTCTGTTATAGAAGGTAATACAAAGAATGTAATTATAGATTCTTCTCCATCGATGGAGACTACTAATTATGTAAAACCACTCGATGATATGGAGAGAAAGCTAGTTGATATATGGAAAGAAGTTATAGGGAATCCTTGTATTGGTGTGGAAGATAATTTTTTCGCACTTGGTGGTCATTCCCTTCATGCTACTGTAATCAACGCTATAATATGGAAAGAATTTAACGTGCAATTATCATTGGCAAATCTTTTTGAGTATCCAACAATAAGCACTTTAAGTCATTTTATTAAAAATTCAAAAGAAAATAGGTTGCAAGATATAGAAATAGTACCGGAATCTGAGGTATACCCGGTTTCATCGACTCAAAAAAGAATGATGTTATTACAAGAGATGGATGGGGCACAGATGACATACAATGTACCAAGTTGTTTTATTCTTAAAGGAACGGTGGACCGGAAAAGGATAGAATTAGTCTTTGAAAAGCTTATTAAACGCCATGAAATACTCAGAACACAGTTTGAGTGGCAGGGGGATCAGTTAGTACAGAGAGTATTAGAACAGGTAACATTTGAGCTAGAAATGATAAAGGGAGAGTATAAAGAATGGTTACAACCATTTAATCTTTCTAAGGTTCCGTTAATGCGGGCTGGACTAAAGGAGTTAAAAGATCATAGTTATTTACTTGTAATTGACCTTCATCACATCATAACAGATGGCGTGTCTTTAAGTATCTTTATGCATGATTTTAAGGCCCTATATGCAGGGGAAACATTGCCGGAAAATCGTTTGCAATATAAAGATTATGCTGCGTGGGAACAAAAATTATTATCTTCTAAAGAATTTGATATCCATGAGAAATACTGGGAAGAATTATTCTCAGGGGATATACCAGTTCTTGAATTACCATATGATCGAGGTCGACCACCTGTAAAGAGTTTTGAGGGTGAACAATATAATTTCCAAGTAAACAAGGAAATTACTCGAAAAATAAAAAAAATAGCACTAGAAACTGATACGACACCTTTTATGTTACTTATGGCTACCTTCACTATTTTTCTGTACAAGCATGGGGAACAAAAGGATGTCATTATAGGATCACCAGTTGCAGGTAGGCCGCATGCTGATCTGTTACCTCTTATGGGGCTGTTTGTAAATACAATTGCATTACGTTATCAAATAAATCCAGATCAATCTTTTATTAATCACTTGAAAAAAGTGAAAAACGATACGTTAGAAGCTTTCGAACATCAGGTGTATCCATTTGATCAGTTAGTGGAAAAATTAGATCTTTCTAGAGACTTAAGCCGAAGTGCTTTATTTGATGTCATGTTTGTATTACAAAATTCTGATGAAAAACATACAGTTGTGGATGGATTAGAAATTAGCACGGAAACAAACACAGATACACTAACAAGTAAGTTTGATTTAACTCTTATTGCTGAAGAAAATAAAGATATATATGAATTCACTTTTGAATATGCTACATCTTTATTTGATAAATCAACAATAGTAGAATTTGGACGGCGATTTAACCTTCTATTAGAAGAAATAACAACTCATCCTAATGTTAGTCTAAAAGATATTCAAATGTTAACAAGTGAGGAAAAAGAACTTGTTTTATCTGCGACTCAGGAGAAAGAAAAAATAAAAATAGAGACTGATTTTAATTGGGATATAGGTTAATTGATTTCCCAGGTCTCAGAAGGAGTAATTACATGGATAATCATGAAAAAATACGTCAATACATTAAAAAAAATCTTATTATTTTTAATGCAGAGGAAACTATTGTTGCTAATGATGACAACATATTTGAAAAAGGTTATGTAAATTCGCTCTTTGCTATGCAAATGTTAAATTTCATAGAAACGGAGTTTGATATAGTAGTAGATAATGATGAACTTGATATTATTAACTTTTCTACTATTAATAATATGGTTGATCTAATTAACAAAAAGAAGAATGGGAATTTCACAGTATGAGTAATGCAGAAGAGATTCTGGGAGTAGTTGATGAGTTTGCGGAAAAGAAGCTTCGGCCTCGAGCAAGTGAGTTTGAAAGTAATGAAGAGCTTCCCTATGATGTGATACAAGAAATCTCAAGTTATGGTGTATTGGGTGCAAGGATACCAAAAGAATATGGTGGGCTTTCTCTTGATTCTTTAGATTATGGTCGTCTTACTGAAATCATTGGTAAAGCTTGTAATTCGGTTCGTGAATTACTTACAGTTCATGTATCTTTAGTAGGGGAGTCAATTAAAAGGTGGGGGACTGAAGAGCAAAAGAGAAAATGGTTACCTGAGATGGCAAAGGGGAACCTATTATTTTCATTTGCCCTAACTGAGCCAGAGGTTGGTTCTGATGCAAAAGCGGTTGGAACTTCCTATAAACAAGTTAATGATCATTTTATTCTTAATGGGCACAAAAAATGGATTTCTTTTGCTGACATTGCGGATTGTTTTTTAGTTTTTGCGTCTAGTGAGGGAAAAGTTAGCGCTTTTATTGTTGAACGGTCAATGACGGGTGTTTCTACAAATAAAATGAGTAAACTGTTAGCAAGTAATTCCTCGCATATAGCTGAGATTCATTTGCAAGATGTAAAGGTACCAGCTGAAAATTTGTTAGGACCAATTGGGGGTGGATGGAGTTATGTAGTTAACACAGCTCTTGATCATGGTAGATATAGTATTGCCTGGGCGGGAGTAGCCATTGCTCAAGAAGCACTAGAAGCAATGGTAGCTTATTCAAGAAGAAGAAAACAAGGAAATAAATATATATGTGAATATGAAGCAATTCAAACAATTTTAGCAGAAGCAAGTGTAAATATAAAAGCAGCTCGTTCGTTATGCCAAGAGGCTGGGAAAAAGCGTCAGGATAGACATACTGATGCTGTAATTGAAACAACCATTGCAAAATATTTTGCCTCAAAGATGGCTATGAAGGTAGCCATAGACGCTGTCCAAGTGTTTGGTGGAAACGGGTTTTCAAGAGAATATCCTGTTGAGCGTTTATTTAGGGAAGCAAAGGTTTTAGAAATTATTGAAGGTACCTCGCAGGTACTTCAGCCAATTATTGCGCAGCATGCACTTCACACTTGTTCTCAAAAGGGAGGACTTTTAAGAATATGATTTATGAATTGGTAAAAGAAAAGGATGAATTCAAACAAATATCTCCACTTCTCGTTGATTATAAGAACCATCCAATACTTAATGGTATAGCTCATGGTTACAATAAGGGACATATTTATGTGGATAATCCTAATAACCCTAGATGTGCACTTGTATGGGCAGAACAAGAAATTTTTTATTTATTAGGTGATCCTACAAGTAATTTTGTTTCAAGTCTACCAACTTTTATTAAAGAAGTAATTGCACCTGAGGCTCAGCAGATAGGGGATGACTTTTTTCAGGTTGAATTATTACCCGAATCAAAATGGAAACAGGTTGTCGAGGAACAATTGCAAATGTTTATTCCTAAACCTTACACTCGAGTAACATTTACTTTTGATCCGGAGTCTTATAATAAGTTATCTAAACCTAATATGCCTGATGAGGTAACGGTGGAACGTATTACAATCGACATGTTATCAGATAAAAAGTTCGCAATGGTACGGGATGATATTGTTGATTTTTGGGAGTCAACTCAGGATTTCATCCGAAATGGATTTGGTTATGTAGTAATGGTACATGAACAAGTTGTAACTAGTTGCTTATCGGTTTTTGCAACAGATACTGATGTGGAAATTGGAATTAATACTTATGATTTATTCCAGCGAGGTAAAGGGTATGCTTGGTTGGCTGCAAGAGCATTCTTGGATGACTGTTTAAAACAAGGAAGAACACCACATTGGAAGACAGAGGATTTTCGTATTCCATCTATTAAACTAGCGGGAAAAGTTGGATTCACAAATCTTCAAACCTATACAGCTTATGTGTTTCCTTATAACGAATTAGATAATTTCGTTTTTACCGCATACCATCAACTAAGATACTATTCAGATTTTAATAAAGCTAGTGAGTTTGTACAAAAAGCTCGTACTATAGGAGATTTAAATGCATGGCATCACTTTTTACTTTCATGTGGTTATTCATTAATTGATAGAATCGATCTTTCGTTAAAGCATATGAATCTTGCACTGGATTTAGGATGGAATGATGTATCAGATATTCGCTATGTAGTTGATTTAGTGAATTTAAGAAAAACTGAAGAGGGACGAGCTTTATTAGATAGAGTTGAAGATAGCTTAAGATGAAAAAAAGGGAGATAAAAAGATGAATATTGTATTTATGTTTCCTGGCGTAGGATCCCATTATTCTGGAATGGGTAAGTACCTTTATGAAAACTTCCCTGTAGCACGTGAGATATTTGAAGAAGCAAGTGACACTCTAAAAATAGACATGGCTTCCCTTTGTATGGAGAAGATATACAAAGCTGACCTTGAAAAGTTACAAAATTCACAGACTGCTTTAGTAACAACTAGCATGGCAGCTTTTCGAGTTTTTGAACAGGAAATAGGCAATAAACCAGAGGCAATGATTGGATATTCTTTGGGAGAATATACAGCTCTATGTGCTTCTGGAGCAATTGCATTTTCAGATACCTTAAAATTAGTACAAGAACGTAGTACGATTTTGAGTAGCTATGCATTGACTATAGATGGAACTATGGCATGGGTTAACAATCTTGCTCCAGAAATTGTTGAAGGTATTTGTTCAGAATTGTTAACCAAGGGACAGGAAGTATATATATCGGCTTATGACACTCCAAATAAAACATCAATTTCTGGTACAAACTCTGCGGTTCAGTTAGCTTGTGAAATGGTAGTAGAGCATGGGGGAATTGCAATCCCCCTTAAATTAAGTGGGCCATTTCATTCTCCTATGATGCAACCTGCTGCTGAAAAATATAAGAGTGTACTAGAAAATATAGATATGAAACAGCCATTAGTACCTGTCATAGCGAATCATGATAGTTCAATGTATAAAGGTGTAGAAAATATAAGAGAAAACCTTTACTTACAATTAATAAAGCCTGTGAAATGGTTGGACATGATTCATTATCTAATGAATCAAGGGTCTATGAAAGCTATTGAAATGGGACCAAAGGAAGTCTTGAAGTATCTTCTGCAAGCTATTAACCCTGCTATATCGACATGTAATTATGAAAGGGAGAAAGATATCCTAAATACAAAAAATTCTTTTACATTACAAGAATCTGATTATGAAGAAGTTATATCAGGGTGTTTAACTGTAGTTGTAAGTACAAAAAATTATAATACAGATTTAAGTGATTATCAGAAAAAGGTAGTACTCCCATTTCAAAAGGTCCAAAGTCAATTGGAAGAAAAAATTAATTCGGGGTATTCAGTGGAGAAAAGTGATGTAGAAGAAGCAATCCAAATGATGAAAACAGCACTTACTGAAAAACAGATTAAAGAGAGAGAACAAAAACGTTACCTGCAAAGAGTTCTTCAATGTAAAAGTTTTTAGATATAAATTATAAATATATTAAGGGAGCGATGATGGATAAATGTTCAAGAAAATTGGTATTGTAGGTGCTGGAACAATGGGGATCGGCATGGCAGTAGATTTAGTGCTGCATGGTCTAGAAACGGTATTAATTGATGTTACAGAAGAGCAGTTAGAAATAGCGGAAGAGAAAATATTAGAGACAGTTCGCTTTGCTCCTCTAATTAATAAAGCATTTCCTAGAATGCATAAGGAAGAAGTACTTTCGTTAATAAGTAGCTCTACTAATCTTGATGAAGTGGCTGAATGTGATTATATAGTAGAAAATGTTCCAGAAAACTGGCAAATTAAAGAGCCGATCTATAGAAGATTAGATGAGATATGTAAAAAGGATACAATTTTTGGAGTCAATACGTCTTGTATCTCAATAACAAAAGTAGGAGGAGTAACAAAGCGTCCAGATAAAATAATAGGAATGCATTTTATGAATCCGGTATATATGAAACCATCTATAGAAGTTATTAGAGGGTATTTAACTTCAGATGAAACGGTCGAAAAAGCTCAATCTTTCCTCAAACAATTAGATAAAGATGCAATTGTGGTTAATGATCAGACTGGGTTTGTTTCTAACCGTATCTCCCACTTATTCATGAATGAATCGGCTTGGGTTGTAATGGATGGTGTAGCAACGCCTAAACAGGTAGACGATATATTTAAAAAATGCTTTGGACATACAATGGGTCCATTAGAAACAGCAGATTTAATTGGGTTAGATACAGTATTACATTCTTTGAATGTACTTTATGAGGAATATCAAGATCCAAAGTTTAGATGTTGTCCATTACTTAAAAAGATGGTGGATGCAGGTGAATGTGGTAGAAAGAGTGGTAAAGGTTTTTACGCTTATTAAAATTAAAAATTACAAATAGGGGTGTATAAAATGCAAGATAAAAATTTAGAACAAATTATTCATATGTATATTCAAGATCATGTAGGTATTGAATTTAATGATGATACTGAGATTTTTGAAGAAGGATTAGTTAATTCTTTATTTGCAATCCAATTGATGACTTTTCTTGAAAAAGAATTTGCCATAAAGGTAACTATGGATGACTTAGATATGGATAACTATAAGTCTGTAAATTCTATTGGTAATTTTATAAGAAATAAGCAAATGGTTCGGTAATGGACATGAAACAATACTTAGAGCCATCTCAATATAAAATGTATCAGAATTTTTTGGATTTTGTTTGTGAAAATATAGAACCTTACGCTAATAGTTGGGAGATTGAACAGGGCATTCCATCAGACATAATAAAGACTTGTGCTAAAAATGGTTATTTAGGTGGAACACTTCCAGCAGAGTATGGTGGATTAGAATGGGATTATGTAACGTATGGGTTATTTACTGAAGCAATAGCAAGAGGTAGTGTCTCTCTTTCGGGATTATTTAATGTCCATACGATGGTAACAGAAACGATTTTAAAATGGGGAACAGAAAATCAAAAAAATCAGTGGTTACCATTACTTGCATCTGGTAATCAAATAGCTGCATTAGCCCTTACTGAACCTGGAGCAGGATCAGATTTAAATATGATTAAAACGAACTTCGATCAACACGGGGATAAATTAATACTTAATGGAGTGAAGAAGTGGATCACTTTTGGTGCAGCTGCTGATGTGTTTTTGGTATTTGGAAAACTAAATGGTGAACAACCAGTTGCCTGTTTAGTACCAAAAGATAGTGCAGGTGTAAATGTTACTCATATAAGAGACATGCTTGGATTTAAAGCTGCATATTTGGCAGAAATTGAATTCAATAATGTAGAAATACCTTTAGAAAATATCATTGGTAGACCAGGATTTGCTTTTACTTACCTTGCACCGTATGCTTTAGAATTTGGGCGTATTTCAATTGCCTTTGCTGCTCTTGGTGTATTACGTACTTGTTTAGAAATCTGTGGGAATCATGTATTACATAGAAGTGCATTTGGTAACTCTCTAATTGATCATGGCATGATTTCACATATGATTACGGATATGGGAGTAGATTTAGAAGCTTCTATACTACTTAGTTTAGAAGCTTGTAAGGCCAAAAATGAGCATCGAGCTGATGCTACTGAAAAGATTATGATTGCAAAATATTTTGCATCGCGCTCAGGTACAAGGCATTCAACGAATGCTGTACAGATTATGGGAGCACTTGGTTGTAATGATAATTATTCAATATCAAGGTGCTTTAGAGATTCTAAAACAATGGAGATCGTTGAGGGGAGTAATCAGATTCATCAGCTATTACTTGGTAAGGGATTTGCTAAAAAAGCGAAACGTGCCATTGAAAAAATACCTGTAACAAAAGGAGTGATACAACCCGGATGAGTACATGTATACAGAAGCTGTTTGAAGAACAAGTAGTCCGTACGCCAGATGAGGTTGCTGTTATCTTTAAAAAAGAAACATTAACCTATAAGGAATTAAATGAAAAAAGTAACCAATTAGCTCGTCTTTTACGTGAAGGTGGAGTTGGTCCAGATACAGTTGTAGGTATTATGGTAGAGCGATCTATCGAAATGGTTGTCGGAATTTTCGGGATATTGAAAGCGGGCGGAGCATATCTGCCGCTTTCCCCGAATCATCCATCATCACGATTACAATTCATTATAGAAGATAGCGGTGCTAAATTAATACTTACGCAAAAGCAAATCCTACATCGTTTTCAAGATAGTTTGAAAGCTGATATGTTGGCTTTAGATTCGATTTCCTATGAAGGAAAGAGTGAAAATCTAGAGTGTATTAACAAACCCTCTGATCTTGTGTATGTAATATATACTTCCGGTTCAACCGGGAAACCTAAGGGTGTTATGATTGAGCATTCGGCCTTAATAAATCGAATTGAGTGGATGCAAGAGGCTTATCCAATTAGTTCAAAGGATACTATATTACAAAAGACCCCTTATACATTTGATGTATCCGTATGGGAGATGTTCTGGTGGGCCATAGTTGGAGCCAAAGTATGTATTCTTGCGCCGGGGATGGAGAAGTTTCCACAGGCTATTATTGAGACAACTGAAAGTAATGACGTGACAATTATGCATTTTGTACCATCTATGTTAAGTGCATTTTTACACTATCTTGATGTGACAGGTGAAACTATCCGAATAAAATCGTTAAAACAAGTATTTGTTAGTGGTGAGGCACTACTGTCTCAACATGTAAACCGTTTTAACAAGCTGCTAAATTTCTCTAATGGTACACTTCTTACTAATCTGTACGGACCTACTGAAGCAACCATTGATGTGACTGCTTATGATTGTCCGACACATGAGATTACAGAAGGGAGCGTTCCAATAGGGAGACCAATTAGGAATATTGAGATGTTTGTTGTTGATAAATATGGTAATAAACTTCCGGAAGGTCATATAGGAGAATTATGTATCTCAGGTATAGGATTAGCACGTGGATATGTAAATAGGCCACAATTAACGGCAGAAAAGTTTGTACAATATTCCCTTGATACCCGTATATATAAAACCGGTGACTTAGCTTTAATAAGATCGGATGGGAATATTGAGTTTCATGGAAGAATTGATTTTCAAGTTAAAGTTAATGGGCTTCGTATTGAGTTAGGGGAAATAGAATCGTGTTTAATGTCTTGTGAAGGAGTTTTACAATGTGCGGTAATTGTAAGACAAGAATCTGAGATGGTAGTTAAGTTAATAGCTTTCTATGAGTCAGAAAATGATATTGAGTTAGAGAAGTTAAAAAAATATCTTCGCTTATTTTTACCAGATTATATGATACCTAACCGTTTTGTACGTGTAAATGAAATGCCATTAACGGATAGCGGAAAGATAGATAGAAAAGCACTTGCCTTATTAGGTTCCGATAAATATTCACACCATACCACACTTGTAGGAGGTTCTGTTAATGAGGAAAGCAGTAAAGATTCATAAAGAAGATATTGAAGATGTAATCGCCCTTACACCAGTGCAGGAAGGTATTCTTTATCATTATTTGAAAGAACCCGAAGGAAAGCTATATCATGAAGAACTTCGACTTTGCTTAACTGGAAAAATTAATATTCCAAAGTTCGAAGAGGCGTGGAATTATGTAACACGGGAAAATGAAATGCTGCGTACAATTTTTCGATGGGAAAAAGTTAAACAACCTGTACAACTTATATTAAAAGAGCATACTCCGAACATTATATATAGTGATGGTAAAGTCTCTAATGATACAGAAAGCTTTGATTTACAAACAGTTCCTTTTTCTATCGAACTGTGCCATTTGAACGAAGGCGAATATGAAATGGTTTTACGTCATCATCATATTTTGTTTGATGGTTGGAGTAATAGTATTATTTTACAAGAGTTTATTAAGGTATATCGAGAGTTAATAAAGGGAGAGGTATCATCATCTATAAATAAAAAGAAATTTAAAGAATATATACTATGGCAACAAAAACAAGATAAACCAAAACAAAAGCTTTTTTGGGAACAATATTTAAATGAATTAACTGAACAAATAAATTTATCCAATAAAAATTCTAATGAACTAAAAAAAGCAAAAACATATGTAAAAGAGATAGATAAAGAGCGAAGTGATAGATTTCGAAGTTTTGCAAGTAATCAAGGTGTAACATTGGCTACATTATTTTATACAGCCTGGGGTCTATTATTACAAAGGTACAAAAATTCAGAGGACGTAATATTCGGTACAACAGTATCCGGGCGTTCAATTCCAATGCATGGTCTGAGTGAAATGGTAGGTTTATTTATAAATACACCACCACTGCGTGTAAGTGCTGATGGGAGAATGACTGTTTCAGATCTTTTACAAAGAATTCAAAGTGATGTCCAAAGAAGAACTGAATATGAAACGACTCCAATTGTTGATTTAAACGTGTCATTTGACACTATTATGGTAGTTGAGAATTACCCTCTTGATATAGAAAAGCTGAAAGAAATTGATGAAAGTGTAAGAATTTCAGGTTATGAAGTAAATGAAATGACCAACTATGATTTAACTGTCTCAATAGAGTGTTTCGATTCTATTAAACTTGCAATGATGTGGCCTGAAGATGTATTTGATGAATCCATTATTACCAGTATAACTAACCATTTTATACAGCTATTAGATTCAATGCTTTTAGATGAAGGACAACCAATACAAACTCTTAAAATGTTAGATGAGGCAGAAGAAAAGTTTTTGCTTCAAGGTGGTCAAAATCAAAGTGCTACATTCCCACACACAACACTTCATCAATTAATTGAGATGCAAGCTGAAAAGCATCCTGAGAGAGTGGCACTTACATTTGAGAATAGTGAGATGACTTATGGAGAGTTGAATGAGCGTGCGGATAAAGTGGCATTTGCTCTTCTAAAAGAAGGTGTAACTTTAGATTCTCCAGTAGCTGTAATGTTGGATTACTCATTTAATATGATTATCTCTCTACTTGGTATTTTAAAAGCAGGTGGGGCTTATGTTCCAATTGATCCTGATTATCCTCAGGAACGAATTGATTTTATTCTTCAAGATAGTGGTTCGAATGTAATAATAACCTCAAATTTATTTGAGGATAAAGTTAAATTTGATAGCACAAAGCTTTTTATTGAAGAACTCAATGAGACACCTATGCAAGATTTCGAGAGAGTAGATGTTGCCCCAAATAATTTAGCATATGTCATTTATACTTCTGGAACAACAGGACGTCCTAAAGGGGTTATGATTGAACATAGTAATGTAATACAACTTGTCATGCATCAACCAAATAGTTTTAAATTCTCTAGTGATGATGTGTGGTTACTATTTCATTCTTTCTGTTTTGATATGTCAGTTTGGGAGATATTTGGATCACTTACTTATGGTGGACGTCTTGTCCTGGCAACAAAAGAAACAATCCGTGATACGTATAAACTTGCCCAGTTGATTGCAGATGAGGGAGTAACGGTATTGAATCAAACTCCATCTGCATTCTATGTTTTTCAACAAGTAGTTGAAGAGATGCCTAAACTTGCTTTTAAAATTAGGTTAATTACATTTGGAGGGGAAATGCTGAAGCCAGGTTTACTGCAAAGTTGGTTTAAGCGTTCACCTAATACGGTCATAGTAAATATGTATGGAATAACTGAGACGACAGTACATGTTACTTATAAGGAAATTGGAGAAAAAGAAATGCACAGTAATCTTAGTGCTATAGGCGTGCCTCTTCCTACGTATTCGTGCTATGTATTTGACAAACATATGAATCCTACACCTAAGGGAATGCAAGGGGAACTTTATGTTGGAGGGTATGGAGTTGCGCGGGGATATCTAAATCGTCCTGAACTAAACAGTGAACGTTTTATACAGAATCCTTATAATCCAAGTGAAAGATTATATAGATCAGGAGATTTAGTCCGTATTCTTGAAAATGGCGAAATGGAGTATATAGGTCGTAGTGATCATCAAGTGAAGATACGTGGTTATCGAATTGAAACAGGAGAAATAGAACATCATTTACAACAGCATGCGGATGTGAAGGAAGCGGTAGTTTTATCTATTGCTTTTGGAGAGGAACAAGAACTGTGTGCTTATATACTAACTGATCAAGATATATCTCAAAACGAATTACGTTATTATCTTACTGACAAAATACCCTCGTATATGATACCTATGTATTTTGTACTTTTAAGTGAAATGCCATTAACTACGAATGGAAAAGTTAATCGTCGTGCTTTACCTAAGCCTACTAAGTTAGTACAACCAAATGATTTACTAGATGAGCTTGAAACAACGGTAGCTGATGTTTGGAAGGAAGTTTTGGGGGTAGAAAAAGTAGGGTTATATGATAATTTCTTTGATGTTGGAGGGAACTCCTTAAAAATGGTTCGATTGTTCTCTCGTTTACGAAGCAAGTTTGAAAAAGAACTTACAATGCCTATGTTATTCCGATACCCAACGGTTCATGATCAAGCTTCCTACTTTAGAAGTGATAATGCTATGGAACACCAACCTGAAGAAGTTAAGAAAGAAAATCTTTTATCTATGAATAAAAATGATGTAGCAGTGGTTGGTATGGCGGTTCGTATGCCAGGCGCTTCTAATCTTAAGCAATTCTGGTCAAATTTAGAACAAGGGATAGAATCCATTCGTACATTTACAGATGAAGAACTTAGTGAGATGGGCATACCAAAAGAAGTGATTCAAAAACCTAATTATATAAAATCTAAAGGGTATTTAGAAGATGTAGATGCATTTGATAATGAATTTTTTGATTACAGTCTAAAAGAAGCTGAAATGATGGATCCACAACTGCGAATACTTCATGAATGCGCATGGGAAGCACTAGAACAAGCAGGTGAGGTTAATTCTTCTCATATGGATACAGGAGTTTATGTTGGAGGATCACCAAATTTCCACTGGCTTCGTTCTATTGCTAGTGAATCTTCTAATACATTAGAAGATTTCCAAGCAATGTTGTTAAACGAAAAAGATTTCTTTGCTACTCGATTGGCTTATAAATTAAATCTAAAAGGACCAGCGATTACAGTACAAACAGCTTGTTCTACCTCCTTAGTTGCTATTCAAAACGCATGGGCAGATCTTATCGATGGACGATGCGACATAGCCTTGGCCGGGGGAGTAAGTATAACTTATCCAACAAAAACAGGATATTTATATGAAGATGGTATGATTTTCTCACCAGATGGTCATTGTCGAGCTTTTGATAAGGATGCTCAAGGAACAGTGGGTGGAAATGGTGCTGGTATTGTAGTACTGAAAAGGTTAGAGGACGCTCTTCGAGATGGGAATTTAATACATGGAGTTATTAAGGGAGCTGCAGTAAACAATGATGGGTCCAATAAGGCTGGATTTACAGCGCCAGGGGTTGATGGCCAAGCTGCTGTTATAAAATCGGCTCATGAAATAGCTGGCGTTAAGCCTGAAGAAATCTCATATATAGAAACTCATGGTACTGGTACGCAACTAGGTGATCCTATAGAAGTAGAAGCATTGAAGTTAGCTTTTGGTAAGCAAGAACCAGGTAGAGTTTTAATTGGATCAGTGAAGACGAACATTGGACATTTAGATGCTGCAGCAGGAGTTGGAGGATTTATAAAGACGGTCTTAGCTTTGAAAAACAAGAAAATTCCGCCGAGCCTTCATTATAATAACCCAAACCCTAGCATTGATTTTGGAAAAAATCCGTTTCGTGTAAATACGGAACTTATCCCATGGAAAGAAGAGGTAAGAAGAGCGGGTGTTAGTTCGTTTGGGATGGGTGGAACTAATGCACATATAGTGTTAGAGTCTGTTCCTGACAATGCTAAGAATTTTGAAAAACAATCTTGGAACTTATTAACTGTTTCAGCAAAAACAGAGGAATCTTTAGATAAAGCTACTAACGATCTATTATTGCATTTAAAGGAGAATCCAGAGATATCACTATCTGATACAGCTTATACATTACAAAAAGGTCGTCGTGAATTTCCATATAGAACTGCAGTAGTTGCTAATGGAATAGAGGGTGCCATAGAAAAACTTGGTGATACGGGACTAGAGAAAACAAACGCAATGGAGAGTAGACCTTTAGCCTTTCTTTTTTCAGGGCAAGGATCACAGTATATCAATATGGGTAGAGATTTATATGAAAATGAACCTGTATTTCGTGAACACGTTAATCAAGGTTTAGCCTTACTCTCAAATTGGCTAGATATAGACATGAAAAATATTTTGTATCCTACAAAGGAGACAGAGGATAAAGCAACTGAACAGTTAAATAGAACTTCAATGACGCAACCTCTACTATTCACTATTGAATATGCATTAGCCAAGCTTCTAATGAATTGGGGAGTTTATCCAAGGGTCATGTTTGGCCATAGTATTGGTGAGTTTGTAGCAGCTTGTTTAGCAGAAGTAATGTCTTATGAAGATGCATTACATTTAGTAATGATTAGAGGGAAGTTAATGAATAGCGTACCAGAAGGCGCTATGCTAAGTGTAAATTTATCTGTTGAAGAATTACAAACCTATATAACAGATGATGTAGATATAGCAGCTGTAAATTCCTCTCAACACTCAGTAGTTTCTGGTACTGTACTTTCAATCAATAAAATTGAGGAATTACTTTTAAATCATGGAGTAAAGACAACGCGTCTATTTACTTCGCATGCTTTCCATTCTCGAATGATGGATGAAGTTCTAGATTCATTTGAGCAAGCTGTAGGAAATATAAAATTATCAAGTCCTAAAATACCTTATATATCTAATGTTACAGGTGAAATGATTACAGCAAATCAAGCCACATCACCTTCTTATTGGGCACAGCATCTACGAAGTACTGTTCAATTTTCAAAGGGATTATCTGAAATTTTTCATTTGAAAAATGTAATTTGCCTTGAGATTGGCCCAGGTAATGCATTATCAACTTTTGTATTAAAGCATTTAAATAGAAGTAAAGATCAATTGGCTTTAAACATGTTACGTCATCTTCTGGATAAATCAAATGACTTCGAGCATTTATGCAAGCAAATGGGACGGTTATGGATGCAAGGTGGAACTATAAATTGGAATACTTTTAATAACAGTGAGAATAAAAGTTTATTAGATTTACCAACGTATCCTTTCATGAAAAAACGATTTAAAGCTGATCCATTTTTTAATATTCAATCTCAGAGTTTAACTCAGGAAACAAGAGGCCATAATAAACAGGCTAATATTAAAGACTGGTTTTATTTGCCTTCTTGGGAACGCAAAACATTAAAATCTATACAAATAAAGAAAGAACAAAAATATAAATGGCTTATTTTCAATGATCATCTAAATCGATTCAATCGATTGATAGAAAAATTAAAAAGAGAAGGTCATGATGTAATTGAAGTTAAAACAGGTGGTATTTTCTCTGAAAAATCCGACGGTTTATATACAATATGTCCATCTCAAAAAATGCATTATGAAATGCTATTTTCAGAATTAGAACAAAAAGATTTATTACCAAATAAGATTATACATGCTTGGAGCTTTAATCCAGTTAATGAGGTTATTCTCGATCAAGAGAGAATTGAACGATCAATGGATGAAGGATATTATTCGTTACTTTATATTGCACAAGCAATTGGGAAAATTAATTATGAGGGAGCATTACAGTTAAACATTTTTACTGACCGTATGTTTGAAGTTACAGGTACAGAGCTGAACTTAAAGCCAGAGCAAGCTACAATTCTAGGCTTTTCAAAAATATGCAATCTTGAGTTTCAAAATATAAAATGTCGTACCATTGATATGGATACAGATTCTCAACAAATGTTTGAAGAAGCGGGTTTAATGGAGAGTTTTGTGGATTCTACTGATATAGTTGTAGCTTATCGAGGACGTCATAGATGGGCGCAAACGATTATTCAAAGTCCTTTTGAAGAAGAAGATGTAGAAATTGATAGATTACGAGAGAGTGGCGTCTATCTAATTACTGGTGGACTTGGTGGAATTGGATTTGAAATTGCAAAAGATTTAGCTAATAGAGTACCAAATGTCAAACTTATATTGATTGGCCGCTCAGAGTTCCCACCTCGTAATCAATGGGAACAGTACCTAGAAAATAAAGACGAGCGTGTAAGCCGAGTTATTTCTGATTTGTTGACAATGGAGTCTCAAGGTGCAGAATACATGATCCTAAGTGCTGATGTTTCCAATCAAGATGATATGAAACAGGCAATTGAAAAGGCTAAATCTCGTTTTGGTTCTATTAATGGCGTAATTCATGCAGCAGGTGTCGCTGATTATCTAGGTATTATGATGAATCGTGAAAAAGAATCTAATAATAAAATTTTAGCTCCGAAAATTAAAGGTACACTAGTGCTCGATGCTTTATTAAAAGATGAACCAATTGATTTCTTCGTACTATGTTCATCAATTGGTAATGTGGCGTATCATATGAAATTTGGTCAGAGTGGTTATAATGCAGCGAATGAATTTTTAGATGCATTTGCATTTTATAAGCGGGCTCATGATGGAGTGTTCACTGTAGCTATTAACTGGCCAGATTGGCAAGAGGTGGGTATGTCACTTAAGTCTGCTGAAATATGGGCAAAGCAATTTAATATGGATATGGAAAGTGTATTACATGATGGTGTAACTGTAGAAGAGGGCTTAAAAGTATTCCGTAGTATTATCAATAGAAATCAACAACAAGTTGTGGTTTCTCCAATAGATTTACATTGGAAACTTTTAAATGGTGCCAACTATTATAATGAACTATTGGAAAAAGGAAGTAAGAATAGATTAAAGCAGAATCGTTCAGATGTTTCCACAACGTATAGACCACCAACTAATGAAATTGAACAACAATTATACGAATTATTAAAAGATATGTTTGGAATTGAAGAAATAGGAATTTACGATAATTTCTTCGATCTAGGAATGAGTTCTTTAGATCTTGTTCGTATTAATGTGAAATTAAAAGAAGCCTTTAAACGAGACTTACCTATAGTTGTTCTTTATGAGCATACGTCAATTAAATCTCTTGCTAAATATTTAAGTAATCAAGAAGTAAATAACAATTTAACAAATAAAAAAGAGTTATTGAAAGCGAAATCGGTTATGAAAAATACATTATCTGCTTTAAAAAGTAGAAAGTAGTAAAGGGAGGGGAACAACATGATTAATAAAGAAGTAGTTCCGTCAAAAGTTGAGTTTTGCTGGGGATTACCTGTTATTCCAACACCACAAACAAAAGAACTTCTAGAGGAATATGTTAATCAAGCTAAAAGAGCTGAGAAGAATAACTTTGACTCGGTATTGGTTTCTATTGCACCAACATCTGTTGATCCAATGATAGCAGCGTCTATGATTGGAATGAATACGGAGTTTGTAAAGATTTTGGTTGCGCAAAATACAAACCAGATGCTTCCTACCGTAACAGCAAAAGCATTGAATACTTTAAATAGTTTAATTGGTAATCGTGCAGATATTAACATTGTAACTGGAAGTGCCTCGCTTGTCCTTGCGCGTGATGGATTACCAGAACCGCACCATGTTCGATATGCTAGGACAAAAGAATATATTGAGCTGTTACAACAATTAAGACGAGGAGTAACTAGCTATAAAGGTGAGTTTTATCAAGTAGAAAATAGTGATATTTATCCAAAGGAAGATCTCTCTCGAAGTGCCCGCTACTTTGTAGCGGGGTCCTCCGAGGAGGCAATGAGAGTAGCTGCAGAGTATGGTGATGCTTATATACTTTATGCAACAGACCGCAAAAGTCTTAGAGAACACTATCAAACAGTTAATAATTACGCTAAGCAATATGGGCGCGAGAAAATTCCAGGTGCTATTTTAGTAGACATCATTGCTCGTGAGACTTCGGAAGAAGCATATAAAGAAGCATATGAATTACTTGAGAGAACACCAGCAGCCTTAAAGCGGATGACTAAGCTATTTTTAGATAATGCAGATTCTGTTGGACTTCGCCGATACAAAGATTTAATTACAAAAGATAGTATGTGGATAGATGATCATCTTTGGGGAGGTCTAAGTTTAGTTAACCCATCTAATTCAATTTCTATTGTTGGTAGCTATGAGGAAGTCATCTCGACGTTAACTGATTTTTGGGAAATAGGGGCAAATTATTTTCTTATTACTTCTCAGATTAGTGAGCATGAAATTGAACGTATTGGTCAAAATGTTGTGCAACCATTTAAAAAGAAAATTGAAAAGTTAATCCAAGTTAACTAAAAGAGGGCTAAAAATATGAAGTTAAACATATGGTTGAAGTTTATCATTTTAATGACTTTAATAGTACTCCCTTATCGACAGGTGGAAGCACAGGAAACGGTACAGTTTAATGAGAAGAAAATACAGAAGCATATAGAAGAACAAATATCTCAAGCGGGTATTCCTGGACTTTCAGTAGTAATTGTAAAAGGAAACGAAACGATTTATAAGAAGAATTATGGCTATGCCAATACAGACAAAAAACGTCAAGTTACGAATGAGACGCTTTTCGAGCTAGGTTCTACTTCAAAAGCTTTTACGGCATTAGCTGTATTGCAGCTAGAAAAAGAAGGGAAAATTAAACTTAGTGATTCTTTAACTAAATATGTTTCATGGTTTGAAATGGAGTATAAAGGAAAACCTTATGAAATTACACTTTATGACTTATTACACCATACTAGTGGAATACCGGAAAAGGCCATTGGATATATTACTATAACCAATGGCAAAGATTCTATTGAGAAAACGATTAGAAATGTTATGCCAATAGGACTAAACCGAGAGCCGGGTAGCAGTTTTGAATATTCTACGGTTAACTACGATCTATTAGGCTTAGTAATCGAGAAGGCAACTAATCAATCATTTGAAAGATATGTTCAAGATCATGTGCTATCAAAGTTGGATTTATTGAGTACATACGCTGGACGTGAGATGGCCCCATTAGACAACATGGCCCAAGGTTACAAGCGTAATTTCTTACAATCATTACCCTATGACGCTCCTAATTATAGGGGGAATACACCGGCTGGATATTTTATTTCAAATATAAATGATATGGAAAGATGGTTAAAATTACAGCTTGGGGTTGAAAAGCCTAGGATGTTTCCGGAGGAATTGATTAACGATTCTCATAAAGCGAATAGAAAGGTTGCCCCAGATAGCAATGGAGCTTCATATGCAGCTGGATGGGAGGTCTATCAAAGTGGTGGAGGGGAAATTTCACATGGTGGAAGTAACCCAAATTATTCATCGTATATTGGTTTCCGTGATGAGGAACAGATAGGGGTCGTAGTATTAGCAAATCTGAATAGTAATTACACTTACTATATAGGTAGCAGTCTTTTAAATATGATGATAGATAAAGAAATTAAACCGTTACTCTATGATGAATATAAGAAAACGGATCAAATAGGAACAGCCTTATTTGTGATCTCATCTTTGTGTTTACTAACGTTATTGGTCATGTTATTTCATTTAATCAGGGAGATTATTTTTAGAAAAAGAAAGTTTATATTACCAACGGGAAAAACATGGTTACATATGGTATTAGTTGTTGCGATATATGGGCTAATGATTTATGCACTTTATCAACTACCAAATCTCTTGTTTGGAGGGCTTCCGTGGGCATTTATAAAAGTTTGGGCTCCTTTAACTGTTGTACTTGCAATATATGCAATTGCTGGGGTGGGTTTGGCCTATGTTATCCATACATTCTTAAATCTTTGTTTTCCAAGACAAAAGGGAAAGTCGCTTTTGACTTTAATTGTTTTGGGATTAATATCAGGATTTGGTAATGCCTTTCTCATTTTTGTGATTAATGAAACGTTTGTTAGATCAAATAATTTGGAAAATGGCTTGTTGTTTTACTTTGTACTTGGAATCGTTATGTATATCTTTTCACAACGTATTATTAGAACTAGCATTGTATCGTATACAAACGAGCTAGTTTATGAAAAAAGGATGGAATTAACAGATAAGTTGTTACAGACTCCTTATTACAAATTGGAGTTGATTGAGAAGGGCCGAATAGAGGCGACATTAAATAACGATACGGAAGTTATCTCTCGTTCTCTCAATCTATTAGTTACTGCTGGAACAAGTTTATTAACGTTACTATTTTGTTTTCTCTATCTTGGTGTAATGAATATGTATGCCTTTTTACTATCCTTGTGTATCATCTTTATTACTGCAGGGGTATATTCTTTGATCGGACGACAAGCAGATAAAGTTTGGAATGAAACAAGAGATATTCAGAATGTATATTTTCGTTTGATTGGTGATCTAAGGCATGGTTTCAAAGAGCTTAGGCTTCATACTGGAAAACGAAACGATTTTCGAGAAGTTATGAATGAAAGCTGTAATAACTATCGTGTTAAACGAACGATAGGAGATATTAAATTTGCAAATGTGTTTGTTCTGGGAGAACTATTATTCATTTTTGTTATTGGTATTGTAGTTTTCGTATTTCCAGAAATTTTTGTTAATATGCCAAAAGAGACGATAAGTAACTATGTAATTGTTTTTCTGTATATGACAGGTCCAGTTAATGAAATACTGGGCGGTATCCCTCAGCTCGTAAATGTACGTATTTCTTGGCAACGTATTCAACAAATGGTGAAGAGTGTAGATCATATAAAGGCAAATGAGCAAATCGCAACAACAAAAGAGTACTTAGATGTACCAATTTGTTTGCAGCTACAAAATGTAAGTTATAAGTATAAGAATAAAGATGGAGATTTTACTGGTTTTGGTATTGGTCCAATAGACATGGACTTTAATTCTGGAGAAATAGTCTTTATTGCTGGTGGTAATGGGAGTGGAAAATCTACTTTATCAAAACTGATTACTGGGTTATATGAACCTAATGAAGGTAACGTTTTATTAAATGGAAAAGAAATAGCTCCAGAGGAATTGAATCAATACTATTCAGCTATCCTGAGTGATTTTCATGTTTTTGATAGGCTATATGGAATTAATACAGAAGGAATGAAAGCAGAAATCGATCATTATTTAGAACTTCTCCAACTGAGTGACAAGGTTGGCATTGAGAATGGACGCTTTACTACTACGCAACTATCAACTGGACAAAAGAAAAGGTTGGCATTGCTGGTTACGTATTTGGAAGATCGACCTATACTTTTATTTGATGAATGGGCAGCGGATCAAGATCCTGGTTATAGACGCTTCTTTTATGAAGAATTGTTACCTCAAATGCGAGCGAAGGGTAAATGTATTATTGCTATTACTCACGACGATCAATATTTTCATTTGGCAGATAAGCTTATAGTGATGGAGATGGGAACTGTGAAAATGAATAAAACAAAGGAGGCATTATTATGAGTAAGGAAATTAAATGTGTTGTTTGGGACTTAGATTGTACAATTTGGGATGGTGTTTTATTAGAGAGTGGTACAGTTACTTTAAAACCTGGAATTTATGAAATTATATGTGAATTAGATCGACGTGGAATACTGCAATCAGTTGCTAGTAAAAATAACTACGAAGATGCAATAGCTAAATTACGGGAATTTGGAATAGAAGAGTATTTTTTATATCCGGAGATTCATTGGAACTCTAAATCTAGTTCCATTGAGAAAATTAGAAAAAATTTAAACATAGGTATTGATACTTTTGCGTTCATTGATGACCAACCTTTTGAATTAGAAGAAGTACAGAGCGTTCATAATGATATTCTGTGTATACATGTAAATGAATATAAGTCGTTATTAGACTTGCCACGACTACAACCAAAAAGAATTACAGAAGATTCAGGTCGTCGAAGACTGATGTATTTAGAAAATCTTAAGAGAACGAAGGATGAAGAAGAATATGAAGGCCCAAAAGAAGAATTTTTAGCTTCACTTGGGATGAATTTTGTGATTAGTGAGGCTCGTGAGGAAGATTTGCAGCGTGCAGAGGAGTTAACAGTACGTACGAATCAATTAAATTCGACTGGTATTACCTATGATTATGATGAATTAAACTATTATCGTAATCATCCAGATTATTTATTATTAGTTTGTGAGTTATCAGATAAATATGGCTCCTATGGGAAGATTGGTTTAACACTTGTAAAAAGGACGGAGGAAGCTGACTGCCTAAAACTTCTTCTCATGTCTTGTCGTGTAATGTCCCGTGGCGTTGGTACTATACTCCTCACATATCTAATGGAAAGAACAAAACAGGCAGGTAAACGCTTTTTGGCTGAGTTTAGACAGACTGACCGTAACCGTATGATGTTTGTTACGTACCGATTAGCTGGATTTAAGGAAACTAGCAACGAAAATGGAATATTAATTTTAGAACATAATCTTGAGAATATAAATCCTTATCCTCACTATATTAATATACAATTTCCGGAAACACCAACGGATGTGGATAGAGGGGAAGTGGAAATATGCAACAAACAATTGTAAAGCATTCTCTTACGCATCCACAAAAAAGAGTTTGGTATAATGAACAAATTTATCCAAACACATCTATGTATAACATCGGAGGGATGGTTCTTATTAATGGGGAAATTAATTTTACAATTTTAGAAAAAGCAATTCAATTATTCATTAAGAAAAATGATGGTTTACGTCTACGGATTTTTCAACAACATAGAGAACCCCACCAATATATATCACCATTTGAACCTACACCAATACGTTTAATTGATTTTTCTAATCATCATAATCCAAGTTTAGAAGCTAGAAAATGGGCCCGGGATGAATTTCAAAAACAAATTCTACTTGAAGGAGGCCCTCTGTTTGAATTTGTGCTCTTGAAAATAAGTGATGTAGAAAGCTCCTATTTTGTTAAGTTTCATCATATTATAGCTGATGGTTGGACAATCCAACTTATGACGAGTCAAATTATCGATTTTTACTCTAAGTTAAAGAATGATGAGCATATAAATGATACGGTTGAATCTACTTATCTGTCTTATTTACAAGCAGAGGAGAAATATCTGGAATCCCCTCGATACGTAAAAAATAAGAATTATTGGAATGAGAAATTTATGAATCTGCCAGATTTCTTTTTATCAAAAACATCTCATTCTCTAGAAGGGAAACGAAAGATATTTTTAATTGAAAAAGAAAAATCGGTTGCTCTACAGTCTTTTATACAAAAACATAGAATATCTATGAATACATTATTTTCAACCTTTATGCTTATTTATATTCATAAAATGTATGATCAATCAGACATTATCATTGGATCTCCTGTACTAAATCGTTCCGGTGTACTAGAAAAGAAAATAGTAGGTATGTTTACTAGCACAATGCCGTTACGGTTAAATGTGGATGAAGATGAGAGTGTTCTATCTTTCATTAAAAGAGTAAATCATGAAATAAAACAATGTCTATTTCACCAGCGTTATCCTTATAACTTATTGGTAAAAGACTTGCAATTGACTAGTAAAGGATACGATGGTTTATTTCAATATAGTGTGAATTACTATAATACAAAACTTAAAAATACTATTGATGGATTTTCTTTAGAAAACGTGGAGTTTTACAGTGGTTACCAAGCCTATTCATTGCAGTTAGTTATTAAGGAATGGGCAGATGAAGGTTTAGAAATTCAATATGATTATAAAGTCGCGGATTTTGAAGAAGATCAAATCAATTGTATGCATGAAAGGTTTTTAGCTTTAATAGAACAAGTTTTACGTAATGAAGATCAATCGATAAAAGAATTATCTTTGTTATCGGATGATGAGCAAAAGTTTATGTTAGAGAAATTTAACAATACAGCTGTTGTGTATCCGAAAGAAAAAACTATTCAAGAATTATTTGAAGAACAAGTAAAACAGACACCAGAAAAAATAGCAATTCAACATGCTGATAGATCAATGACTTATCTTGAATTAAATAAGAAATCTAATCAGTTAGCAAGAAAGTTACGAGAAAAAGGAGTCAAAAATGGTCAAGTCGTGGGTATACTAGCTAAACATTCACTTGAGATAGTAATTGCAATTTGGGGAGTTATTAAGGCTGGAGGTACATATTTGCCTATAGATCCTTCCTACCCAGAGGACCGAATTCGTTATATTTTGAATGATAGCGGCACAACATTACTTTTAACTGACTATACAAATGAGGGTAATTTAGAATATTTAGGTGAGAAAATTAATATATGTGATCAGAAACTTTATGAAGGAGATAATGCCAATCTAACCCTAGTAACTGCACCAAATGATCCAATATATATAATTTATACCTCTGGAACCACGGGGAATCCTAAAGGAACTGTAATCACTCAACGTGGATTGGTTAACTATATTTCCTGGGCTAAAAAGAACTATATTAGTAGTGAAAATGATGTTTTTGCATTATATTCATCCGTTTCTTTTGATTTAACAGTAACTTCAATATTCACTCCTTTAATAAGTGGTTTATTGTTAGTAATATATCATGATAATGAAGATGAGTTTATTTTGTCAAAAATACTCAAGGAAAATGTAGTAACAGTGTTGAAAGTTACGCCTTCACATTTAGCATTGTTAAATAACTATTCACCCCCAAGAGTTTCATCTCTTCGCAGATTGATTGTGGGTGGAGAGGATTTGAAAACCTCAGTAGCCGAAAAGATATATGATCTTTTTAGCGGTAAAGTTGAAATAATTAATGAATATGGACCAACTGAAACTGTGGTTGGATGTATGATTCATCGTTATGATCCAGATCTAGATCGAAGAGCATCCGTACCAATTGGTACACCAGCTGATAATGTTCAAATATATTTATTGGATAAGAATCTTCAGCCGGTTCCTATTGGTGTAAAAGGAGAAATTTATATATCGGGTGATGGGGTAGCTAAAGGTTATTTAAATCGTCCGGATTTAACAGCGCAACGTTTTTTATCCAATCCATTTATTTCGAGTGAGAAGATGTATCGAAGTGGTGATTTAGCTGTCATGTTGCCAAATGGATTAATTGAGTATCAAGGACGGATGGATTCTCAAGTGAAAGTTAAAGGATATCGTATTGAAATAGGGGAAGTTGAGAATGCACTGTTACAACACAAGTCTGTTAAAGATGTAGTAGTGGTGAATTGGCAAGGTGAGGATAATTCAAATCATCTAGTTGCTTACATTGTTTTGAAAGACAGTGTTCAAAATATAGAAATACGCAGTTTTATTTCGCATATGCTACCAAGTTATATGATTCCTTCATTTTTTATCTATATGGATCAGCTACCGCTTACTATCAATGGAAAGGTAGATCGTCAAGCGTTGCCAGATCCGATGTTAAATAACGGTTCTAATCATACTCATTTAGAAGAAGTAGATGAAGATGTTACTGGAATGGTTAGTGAAGTTCTCAAGGAAATATTACAGACTGATAGAATCGAATTGCATAGTAATTTTTATCATTTAGGTGGAGATTCTATTAAAGCGATCCAAGTGAGCGCTAGATTACAAGAACTGGGATGGAAAGTTAGAGTTAAAGATGTACTAAATTATCCAGTTGTAAGTGAATTGGCAGCAATGTTAGTTAAACAAAAAGATGTTACAGTCTCACAAACATTGGTAACAGGAAAGGTAGAGCCTACTCCTATTATGCGTTGGTTCCTTGATCAACAGTTTAAGAACCCGCATCATTGGAATCAATCGGTATTACTGTCTTTGAAGAAGCCGGTTAAAGAAGAATATGTTAATAAGATGTTAAATACGATCATGCATCATCATGATTTGTTACGGTTAAGGTATGAGGATAAGCAGGATTACTTCTATTATGACGAAGATATGTCCATTGTTGATTCTAAGGTTACCATGTTTGATTTGTCTGAAATTCCAATTGAAATGGCTTTGAATCAGGTTCATATAAAAGGTGAAGAGTTAAAAGGAAGTTTAAATTTGAATGTAGGACCATTATTTAAAGGGGCCTTATTCCAGCTTTCAAATGATCAACAGTTGTTATTATTAACTGCACACCACCTTATTGTTGATGCTGTGTCCTGGCGTATTTTAATTGAAGATGCAAACCGATGTTTGAATAGCTTGTATTTAGGAGAAGTTCCATCGCTACCATTAAAAACTAACTCTTTCCAAGATTGGTCTGAAGCTTTAAATAGTCGAGGAGTTAATTTAGTACGTGCTGAATTAGATTATTGGGAATCCATAGATAACACGCTAGATAATAATTTTCAAATTAATAGAGAAAAAGAAAATAGTACTGTTGAAAGTTGTACTACTCTTACCTTTACATTGAATGCAGATGATACAAGAAAACTATTAACTACTGCAAATGTGCCTTACAATACACAGCCAATGGAGTTGTTACTTGCTGTGTTGACAGAAAATTTAGGTAAATATACAAACCAAGATCAAATTAAATTTGAGTTAGAAGGTCATGGTCGAGAGGAATTATTTGAGCATCTTGATATTTCACGTACAGTAGGGTGGTTTACAACGATGTATCCTATTGTATTACAAGTTTCGCATAATATTGCTAATCAAATAAAGAGTGTTAAAGAAGAGGTTCGTAAAAGACCTAATAAGGGAATTGGATATGGAATTCTTAAAGAGAAGTTTCCTTCTTGCAAAGATTTAACTCAAAATATAATTCGTTTTAACTATTTAGGAGAGATAGATAATTCTCTCGGGGATGGATGGTTTACTATTGTTGATTATCAAAGTGGCAGTGAACAATCAAAAGATAATCATATTACTGCATTATTGGATATTGTGGCCATGGTTAAGAATAAAAGCTTAGAAATTCATGTGACATTTAGTACAAGTCATTTTCAAAAGAATTTTGTAGAAAATTTATTTTCAGATTATCTAGAACGACTACAGACATATATCCAATCCTGTTGTCAAATGCAAACAAAAGAATTTACTTCATCAGATTTTGAAACCTTAAACCTTAGTGATGAAGAAATTGATAATTTGTTTGATTAAACAACTATTTGATGAAAATTTTATTTAATAAAGGAGAAGTCACTTGAGAAAATTAATGAAAGATTTATCGCCAGGATTGAATAGTAACAAATATTTGGTTTGTGTTCCTTATGCTGGGGGCTATTCGAATTCTTTTTTACCTTTAAAGAATTATTTACCGAAAGATATAAAACTTATTTCATTTGATCCTCCAGGCCATGGTCCTAATCTTTCTCCACTAGTTGATAACATAGATGATCTTGTTAATTTATATTTAATGGAGATGCAACCAATTTTAGAGGGAGAGGTTACATTATTTGGCCATAGCATGGGAGGAATTATAGTTCACCGTATGGCTCAAATTTTAGAAAGTAAGGGCATAAATCCTAAAAATGTTATTATCTCTGCTATGAATCCACCGGAAATAAGAAGAAAAACAAATCATTTAGATGATAAAGACTTTATAGATTATATAAAGTCTTTGGGAGGATTACCGGATGAAGTATTACAACATCAGGAGCTTTTAAACTATATCCTTCCAGTTATTCGATCAGACTTTCGTGCCATTGAGAATTATATAAATGATGACACAACATTGTTGAAAGCGCCTCTGTACATTATTAGTGGAACAACAGACTCCAATTATACAGTAAAAGGGGCTAAGAAGTGGGTAGAATGGGGCAATGAGGTTCATTTTCTAACAGTTAATGGTGGTCATATGTTTTTACTACATCAAGCTGACATCGTGGGCGGGTTAATTATGAAAATATTAGATAGGGTAAAATCTGTGAAGTAAAAAAATTAAGGGATGTATCTGAGTAAGAGAAAAGTGCATTTCTATGCTTTATGTTGAAACTTCTATCGCTACAGTAGCAATCCAATTGGTCGTCATTGGGAGTTTTATTACCGAGGAAGAAAACTCCCAATGACGAGTATGATTGTGCTCCCTCATGATAAAACGGATGGGTCTATGGGTAACATAACCATTAAATATGTAGTATGTAGTATTTAGTATCAATATCGTAGAGAATGGTGGGAAGAAAAAATGCTTGATAAATTTACCCAGCAGGTTTTATTATCTAGTGAAAAATTAAAAAAAGAAAAAGAATATTGGTTAGACAAGTTATCAGGTGATGTTGAGTTAAGTAGATTTCCTTGTGATTGTCTGTCTTTAAATAATTTTCAGGCTTCTAAAGAAAGTTATTATTGTCAATTCCCATCGGATATTGCGAAGAGAGCTGTAGCAATTAGCAATAATTCTGATATGTTACTGTACACTATTTTATTATCAGGCGTGAAATATCTCTTAAGTAGATATACCGATAGGGATGATGTAGTAATTGGAATGCCAGTTTTTAAGCAAGGTCAAGAAGAGACGGTTTTTCAAAACAACTTTTTATTATTACGTACTCAAATAAATCAAGAAGATAATTTCAAAGAAATAATATATAAAATTAAAGAAACAATTTTAGAGTCAAATGAACATTGTCATTTTCCTTTTAATAAACTTACTCAATTATTAAGTCTAGATGGAGAGAGTAATAATCTTCCCGTATTAAATACAATAGTAATGTTAGATGATATTCATTGTTATGAGAGTACAGATAAAATAAACTCTGATATGGTTATTAGGTTTATGAAAAATGAAGAACAGTTAAAGGTTCAAGTGGATTACAATTCTATTTTATATAGTGAAGGATTAGTTAGTAGAATAGTTAATCATTTATATAATATTTTAGATATATTAATGAAAGATCCAAATAAATCTGCAATGGATCTAGATGTAATGCCTAAAACAGAAAAGAATCAAATATTATTTGATTTCAATCATACGACTAGAGTTCATAAAACATTACTTTGTGAGACTGTAACAGCTCCTCAATTATTTGAAGAGCAGGTAAAACAGAATCCTAATCAAATAGCGATTGTATGTAATGGAAAAGAAATTACATATAAACAATTAAATATAAAAGCTAATCAGTTGGCGAGAAGGTTATTAGACCAGGGAGTTAAAAGAGAATCCATTGTTGGTGTGATGATGGAACGCTCTATTGAGATGATTGTAGGCATATTAGGTATCTTAAAAGCGGGTGGGGCGTATTTACCGATTGATACCGATTTACCAAAACAAAGAGTGGAATATATGCTGACAGACAGCGGGTGTTCACATGTACTAACATATCAAAACTCTATTATAAAGGGAGTAGCATTTCAAGGTAGTGTAATAAATCTAATGGATATTCCTTTTGAAGAAGAACAATTAGAAGATTTGCAGATAACGATGGAACCTCAAAATTTGGCATATGTTATTTATACATCAGGTTCTACAGGCCAGCCCAAAGGGGTAATGATTGAACATCGTTCCTTAACTAATTTTTTGTGTGCAATGTATGAGGACTTCTCTCAAGATATAGGGATAACTGATAATGTACTATTCTCAAGTAGTATTTCTTTTGATGTTACTATATTTGAAATATTTGTCCCATTGGTATATGGAGCAAGAATGACTATTTATCAAGGTGAGAAGTTTGATGTACCAAAACTTGTACAAGTCATTCTTGAGGAACAGGTCACGTTAGCATATATTCCACCTACCTTATTAAATGAAATATATGATTATTTTGTAAGGGCGAATCAGAAGATATCGTTAAATAAACTTTTCGTGGGAGTAGAACCAATTAAAACAGAATTACTCGCAAAATACGATCATCTATTTAGGGGGAACCTCCAAATATTAAATTTATACGGACCTACAGAGGCTACAGTCTGTTGTACATCTTATCAATATGAGAGGGATAAAGAAATTACAACACAAAACGTACCAATAGGTTCGCCATTGTTAAATACTAAAATTTATATATTGGATTCATTTCACAGGCTACAACCTATAGGTGTTCCAGGAGAAATATGTATTTCTGGCATAGGGTTAGCTAGAGGATACATCAATCGAAAAGAATTAACAGCAGATAAATTTATTGATCATCCATTTGAACCTGGTGAGAAATTATATAAAACAGGAGATATAGCGAGATGGCTACCTGATGGTAACATTGAATACTTGGGACGAGTTGATCATCAAGTGAAAATAAGGGGATATCGAATAGAACTAGGTGAGATAGAAGCAAGTTTGTTAAAATATGAGACAATCAAAACCGCCGTATTAATACAGCGAGAAGATGAAAGTGGAGAAAAGTATTTATGTGCGTATGTAGTTACCGAAAAAGATATTCCTATTCCAGAGGTAAGAGCATATTTAGCAACAAAGTTACCATATTATATGATACCTCAACAGATCATACCCATTCAAAACATACCGTTAACACAAAACGGAAAAATAGATAGAAAAAAATTACCTCAACCTATTTATAATTTAAAATCTAGTCATATAGAGCCGACAAATTCTACAGAAAGAAAATTAGTTGAAATTTGGAAAGATGTTTTAGGAATTCAAAGGGTAGGAATACAGGATAACTTTTTTGAGATAGGTGGTCATTCATTAAAGGCTGCTAAGTTAATTTCTATCGTTAATAAAGAATTTAATGTGCAATTATCTATTAAATCCCTATTTAAGTTTCCTGTTTTGGTTGATTTTTCAAAATGTATATTAGAAATGGAAAAAAGTGATTATATTTCCATAGAACCTGTAAAACAACAAGAGTATTATTTAGCTTCTACGTCACAAAAGAGAATGTTTATAGTAGATCAATTCGAAGATGGTACAAATACAACTTATAATATGCCCACAATACTTAAAGTAGAAGGGGATATTTGTAAAGATAAGTTTGAAAATATATTTCAATCTTTAATTCAGAGACATGAAATATTAAGAACTTCTTTTCAAATTTTAGATGGGGAATTAGTGCAAAAAATTGAGCCTAATGTAGAATTCAATATTGAATACGTTCATGTAAATGAAAAAGATGTGGATTATTTAATACATGAGTTTATAAGTCCATTTGACTTATCAAAAGCTCCATTATTAAGGGTGTTGCTTTTAAGGATAGCAGAAGAAAGGCATATCCTTTTAGTAGATATGCATCATATAATATCTGATGGTTTATCAATGGGGATATTAATAAAAGAGTTTGTAGAATTGTATAAAGGAAATGAACTTCCAAAATTGAGAGTGCAGTACAAAGACTTTGTAATGTGGCAAAATGGACCTTACTACAAGAATCTAATTAGTGAACAAAAGAATTATTGGTTAACAACTTTAAAAGGAGAACTTCCGGTTTTAAATTTTCCAACCGATTTTCAAAGACCCACTATACAAAGCTTTAAAGGTAAGGTTTGTTCCTTTAATTTGGGAACAGATTTAACTTTTAAAGTAAATAAACTAGCAACTGAAACTGGTACAACGCCATATATGATTTTATTGGCCATTTATAACATACTTTTATCTAGATACACAGGTCAAGAAGACATTATTGTAGGCTCACCTATTGCTGGAAGGTCTCATTCTGATACTAATCATATGATTGGTATGTTTATTAATACTTTGGTAATGAGAAATTATCTAGAAAATGACGATGAGTTTATTGAGTTTTTGAGTAGATTAAAACTCAATACATTAGAAGCTTATGAAAATCAAGACTATCCTTTTGAAGAAGTACTAGAAGATTTAGACTTGCATAGGGATACAAGTAGAAATCCATTATTTGATACAATGTTTGTTTTTCAAAACATGGATATGAATCCAATATCTATTGGTGAATTAGAATTTACACCGTATCCGTTTAAGCAGTCAGTTTCAAAATTTGACTTGTCATTAATAGCAACGGAAATAGATAATAACATTCATTTAAAAGTAGAATATAGTACTAAGTTATTTAAAGCGGAGACGATAGAAAGGTTAATGGTACATTTTAAAAATATAGTTGAGGAAGTAACTAATAACCCTAGAGTACGATTGCGTAATATTAATATGTTATCTGTAGAAGAAGAACATTGTATAATGAATGAATTTAACAAAAAAGAGAATTCAAATTCTAATCATTTATTAGTGCATAAAATGTTTGAAGAACAAGTAAAACGGAACCCTAATCAAATAGCCGTTGTATGTAATGAAAAAGGAATTACATATAATAAATTAAATATAAAAGCTAATCAGTTGGCGAGAAGGTTATTAGACCAAGGAGTTAAAAGAGAAACCATTGTTGGAGTGATGATGGAACGCTCCATCGAGATGGTTATAGGTATATTAGGTGTCTTAAAAGCAGGTGGGGCGTATTTACCAATTGATACCGACTTACCAAAACGAAGAGTGGAATATATGCTGACAGACAGTGGGTGCTCACATGTATTAGTACATCAAAACTCTATTATAAAGGGGATAGAATTTCAAGGTAATGTAATAGATCTAATGGATATGTCTTTTGAAGAAGAACCAGGAGAAGACATGCAAATGATGATAGAACCTCACAACTTAGCGTATGTTATTTATACATCAGGTTCTACAGGACAACCTAAAGGAGTAATGATTGAACATCGATCCTTGACTAATTTTTTGTGTGCAATGTATGAAGATTTCTCTCAAGATATAGGGATAACTGATAACGTTCTATTCTCTAGTAGTATCTCTTTTGATGTTACTATTTTTGAGATATTTGTCCCATTGATATATGGCGCAAGAATGACTATTTATCAAGGTGAGAAGTTTGATGTATCAAAACTTGTACAAGTCATTCTTGAAGAACAGGTTACATTATCATATATTCCACCTACTTTATTAAATGAAATATATGATTATTTTGTTAGAGATAACCAGAAGATAGTGTTAAATAAGCTACTTGTGGGAGTAGAACCCATTAAAACAGAATTACTCGCAAAATACGATCATCTATTTAGGGGGAACCTCCAAATATTAAATGGATATGGACCTACAGAGGCTACAGTTTGTTGTACATCTTATCGATATGAGAGTGATAAAGAAATTACAACACAAAACGTACCGATAGGTTCGCCATTGTTAAATACTAAAATTTATATATTGGATTCATTTCACAGGATACAACCTATAGGTGTTCCAGGTGAAATATGTATTTCTGGCATAGGGTTAGCTAGAGGATACATCAATCGAAAAGAATTAACAGCAGATAAATTTATTGATCATCCATTTGAACTTAGTGAGAAACTATATAAAACAGGAGATATAGCAAGGTGGCTACCTGATGGTAACATTGAATACTTGGGCCGAGTCGATCATCAAGTAAAAATAAGGGGATATCGAATAGAACTAGGTGAGATAGAAGCGAGTTTGTTAAAATATGAGACAATCAAAACGGCCGTAGTAATAGATCAAGAAGATGAAGCTGGAGAAAAGTATTTATGTGCATACGTAGTTACCGAAAAAGATATTCCTATTCCAGAGGTAAGAGCATATTTGGCAACAAAGTTACCACATTATATGATACCTCAACAACTCATACCAATTCACAATATACCATTAACACAAAATGGGAAAATAGATAGAAGTAAGTTACCGAAGCTAAATACACTTGGCAATAGTAATTATGTACCACCAAGAAATGAAATAGATAGTAGTTTAATTGATATTTGGAGTAGTATATTAGGCGTAAATAATATTGGTATAAATGATAATTTCTTTGAATTAGGTGGTCATTCTCTTAAGGGACTAAAGTTATTCGAAAATATCAAGAGAATGTTTAATGTGCAACTGCCATTAAGTTTATTATTTCAAAAGGCTACTATTGAACAATTAAGTGATGTAATAAGTAGGAATAAAGGAATAGACAGTGAGTGTTTAATTCCAATTCAAAATGGAACAAACAAGGATAGTCAATGGTTCATTGTTCATGGGCAAGGCGGGGGTATATTAAACTATTATGATTTGGCTAGAGAATTAGGAGAGGATAAGACTGTATATGGGTTACAATCTAGAGGATATGATGATAGTAGATTTCCAAACTTATCTGTAGAGGAAATGGCGGTAAGATATATAGAAGAGATTAAACAAGTAAAAAAAGAAGGGCCATATACCTTATTAGGATGGTCTTTTGGAGGAATAGTTGCATTTGAAATGGCTAGAAAATTAGAAAAACTAGGTGATAAAGTTAGTTTTCTAGGTTTACTTGATGTTCATCCTATTGAACAAGGTAAGGAGATTCTTAGTTTAAATATTAAGAATGCATTTGAAGAATTGGAAAAATTCAATGATCAGTTAGGGATTGAGAAAATTAGTTTTGAGCAAATGAGTGAAGAACAATTAATAGAATCTCTACTGAAAAAATTTACATTGAATGAAAATAGTTGTCAGCAAAATTTTGAAGATCCAATGATGAATAAGTTAAAAGTAATGATAGCTAATAGATATGCATACCTAAAATATAATTGTAAACAAAAAATAAAAGCAGATATCTTTCTATTTAATGCATCTATTAATGACATTCACCCACTAGTAGATTATAACAGATGGAATGAATATACATTAGGGGAAGTATACGCTTTGCAAGTGCCAGGTTCCCATCTGAGTATGTTAGAGAAACCGCATATTCATGAATTGGTAAAGAGTATAAAAATGAGTTTTAAACAAATGCTCTTATTAGCACATGTAAATAAGTGAAATGTTTTTTAAAATTGTACACTATTAATTTTGTAAAAGTCTCATAAACTCATGTGTAACATATTATGAGACTTTTTTCTTTGAGCCCATTCACTAATAAACATAAAGGGATTAGAAAATAAGTGGAAAATATGCATGTAAAATAGAATATTATCCTCTGAAAATGTTTTTTACTAATCAAAAATTAATAGGGATTATTCATTGAGAGTTTTTTATATAAGAGGTTAGGTGGGAAGGATATAGTGAATATATATAAGGTACGTGTGCCAGGGAATATAGAACACAATATTATGCAGAAGCTTATGCGATTGGTCTCAAAAGAAAAGCAGATGAAAATACAGAAATATAAAAGAAAGTCCGACCAATATAGCGCCTTAATTGGAGACATTATAATAAGATATTTAATTACTACAAATTTCTCGAAAAAAAATAAAGATATTAAATATAAATACAATGAATACGGAAAGCCTTATGTTGATGAGTTAAATAATTTTCATTTTAATATATCACATTCCGAAAGTTGGGTTGTTGGAGCTATTCATGAGGAAGAAATAGGAATAGATGTAGAAAAAGTCCGGCCCTTAGATACTACAATGATTAAAAATATATTTACTGAGGAAGAATTTAATTATTTAAATTCATTAAATGTAGAACAACAATTAGAGGTGTTTTATGAATTATGGACTATAAAAGAAAGCTTTGTTAAATGGATAGGGAAAGGACTAACTATACCTTTAAACTCTTTTGTTATTAATAAAAATACAATATTGTATGGTGACATGCTATCTAATGAGGTTTACTATAAAAAGTTTACTATTGGTAAAGATTATAAGCTTTCTTGTTGTGCTTCTTTAGATAGTTTTCCAGAATCAATAATTGAAATTGATTTTGTTGATTTATGTTATTATTTTATCGAAAATAAAGACTTCTACTTAGTTTAAAATGGCTCATGTTCCCATAGTTAAATGAACTTTTTAGAAAATAAAATCAGAAAATTATATAAAATGTTTGTGGGAATTTTGGGATATTATAGAAAAGCGTCATTTTAATTTTAAAATGACGCTTTTCATTTGCTTATGTCGATTCACGAATAATTAAGGTTGCTGGATATTCGATAATTTTACGCTTAATAGATTCCTTTTCATTTATATATAGTAGTATCTCACTAACAGTTCGTTTACTTAGCTCAACGATTGGAATATCAATTGTACTAATTGTTGGAGTTGTAACTGTGCAAATTAATTGATTATCATAACCGCAAACGGCAAGGTCAGTAGGGATAGTATATCCTTTTAAAGAAGCACCTTTAATTACTCCAGCAGCAACTTGATCATTTCCAGTAAAGAGCGCAGTGGGTCTATTTTTTAATTTATCTAACCTCTCAAAGATTCGAATTCCATCTTTAATAGTAATTGCATCTCCAAATAACCAACTTTTTTTGTATGATAATTGTTGTTCTTTTAATGCATGCAGATATCCTTGTTTGCGTTTTAATTGTGCTTGACTATTAAGGGAATCAAAACAAAAGCCAATCTTTTTGTGTCCTTTACTTATTAAATGTTTTACAGCTTTGTATCCGGCTTCAAATTCATCATAGCAAATTATCGGAATAGGTGCATTTTCCTCATATTCATTACAAAGTAATATTGGGCCATATGCTAAATAATGCTCTATATTTTCCCAATCATTTTCTAAGGATGCGAGAATTACACCATCTACCGCTCTATTCTTTAGTAATGAAAGTAATTCAAGCTCTATTTTTTTTTCATAAAAAGTCTGATAAATCAGTAATTTGTAATTGTGTTTTAGAAGTTCTTTAGAAATTTCTCTAGCTAATTTTCCGAAAAAAGGATGATCTATATTTGGAATCGATAGAGCGATGGTTTGTGTCTTATTCACCCTAAGATTTCTAGCGATAGAACTAGGAGTATAGTTTAATTCTTTCATTATTTGTATTATTTTCTCGCGTTTTTCTGGATTTACATAAGGATGATTATTTAAAACTCTTGAAACTGTAGCATTTGAAACATTGCATAATTTAGCTATTTCATTAATTGTTACCATAAAGAATCCCTCCGAAAAAAAAATGTTGACATGTAATCGATAACATAAAATATAGTCTACTCATGATTTTCAAAATAATTTCTTAGAGGTGATTTAACGTGAAAACTCTTACTACAATTTCTGGCCATAGCAAAGACAATTTAGCTTTATTAAAGTGCCTGCAGGGAGAAACGAAAGAGAAAGAATTTGAAATTAGTAATGTATTACCGAATCACAAAATGAAAGAGAAATTATTTAGAGAAAATAAATTGAAAATAGATATTGATATAGAAAAAGATATTTTCAATTATAGCAGAAAAAATATACAGAAAATAGAATTTATGCCAGTTAATCGGCTAATTTCTCAAAGTGAAATTGACGGAATAATAGGAACTTTAAAAGAGGTTTTACCGACAGGTCAATTCACAAGTGGACCATTTTCTAAAAAATTAGAAGAAGTAATTGGGGACTATTTAAACAAGAAGTTTGTAATTGCAACAAGTAGTGGGACAGACGCACTTATGGTGTCTTTGTTATCTATTGGTATTCAGCCAGGCGATGAAGTGATTATGCCAGCTAATAGTTTTGCTGCTACTGAAAATGCAGTGTTAGCAATTGGAGCAAAACCTGTATTTGTAGATATTGATCACAAGAGTTATTGTATTGATCCACTTAAAATAGAAGAAGCAATAACCCAAAAAACAAAATGCATTTTACCTGTTCATTTGTATGGTAAACAATGTGATATGAAAAGAATTCGTGAAATTGCAGATGTTTATCAGTTAAGAATTATTGAAGATGCATGTCAGGCTATTGGTTCCTCAAACCTTGGAGAATATGGAGATATTATTATTCTGAGTTTTAATCCATATAAAAACTTTGGTGTATGTGGTAAGGCGGGTGCAATAGTTACTAATAATGAAAATCTTGCAATTCGTTGCAATCAATATAGTTATCATGGATTTGAAGTTGATAAAAAAAATAAAAAAGTATTAGATTTTGGCTTTAATTCTAAAATTGATAACCTTCAAGCAGCTATTGGTTTAGAGAGAATTAAGTTCCTATCGTATAACAATTTAAAGAGAGTATTTTTGGCTCAACGATATATACGCAATTTAAAAGAATTAGAGGATAGAGAATTAATAAAGCTACCTAGGATGACAGAAGATAATGTTTGGCATCTTTTTCCGATTAGAATTATAAATGGAAGAAGAGATGAGGTGAAAAATAAATTGTACCAGTTGTATAACATTGAAACAGATATTTATTATCCAGTATTATCTCATAAACATAATACCAAGCTGGTAAAGAAAAATTATATGCAGGATACTTTATTAAACACAGAGCAAGTTCATAAGGAAATATTACATTTACCTTTACATCCAAATATGTTGTTAGAGGAACAAAATTTTGTTTTGGAGGGATTAATTAATGTCAATAAGTAATGAAGTTTTAAAGTCTTTAGTTTTTGAAAGGTTACCACAGGTTAAAAACCCTAAATATATAGTGTTCTGTGATTTTGATGAAACTTATTATCCTCATAATATGGATAATTCTGGAATAATCAATATGAAATTATTAGAAAAATACTTGTATGAACACGCAAGTAAAGGAGATTTGGTCATTGGTTGGGTAACTGGAAGTAGTTTAGAATCAATTGTTGAGAAAATGAAAAAAGGTGGTATTAAATATTTCCCTCATTTTGTAGCGAGTGGATTAGGTACGGAAATAACGTACTTTGATAGTAATAGGACTACTATGGATGATCAAGTTTGGGAAGAGAGAATAGTAGAGGGAGGTTTTGATTCTGCGAAAATTAAAAGAATTATCGAATCGCTTGAAACAAAATATGAAATTTTTTTAAGACCTCAGACACAATTAGGAAGTTCTAAGTACAAATTTAATTTTTATTATGAAGAGCAAAATGAAGCTATTGATTCAAAAAATTTAGAACAGATAGAAGAAATCGGGAAGTTATACAAAGTGGGGGTAAATATTAACAAATGTAATCCATTAGCTGGTGATCCAGAAAATTGCTATGATGTAGATTTTATTCCACTTGGAACAGGTAAAGATGAAATTGTGAAATTTATGTTAGATAAGTACAAACTAGATAAAGCAAATGCAATTGCTTTTGGAGATAGTGGAAATGATTTAAGGATGTTACAAGCTGTAAGACATGGTTACTTAGTAGAAAATGCAACGGAAGAGGCTAAACGCACACACGCAATGCTAGCTCAAGGTGAATACTCAATTGGAATTTTAAATACTCTAAAGCACATTATTAATTAAAGGGGATGTTCATATAATGAATATTGGAATTATAGGTGCAGGTAGTATTGCAAAAGCTCATTCTAGGGCATTATCAACAATTGATAATTGTAAATTAGTTGGAGTATATGATGTTAATTACGAGAATGCTCGAGAGTTAGTAGAAGATTATGATGGGGAAGTTTTTAATAGTTATGAAGAGTTACTTGAAGTTGTTGATGGGATAATAATATCTTCCCCTAATTTTTGTCATAAGCCTCAAGCGGTTCAAGCGTTATTAAAAAACAAACATGTTTTAGTTGAAAAACCGATGGCAATTTCTTGTGAAGAAGCAAAATATATGATGAAAATAGCAAAGGATACTAATGTAGTTGCTGCAATGGGATTTAACTATCGTTACTTGTCCTATATTAAGGCTTTGAAGAGCTTAATTCAAAATGGGGAATTAGGAGAGGTAGTAGTTATAAGGCTACATTTTAAAAAGAATAGCGCTTTTCGAAGAACTTTGTTTACTTGGCGGGATGACATTCAAAGTAATAAAACTAGTGGGGCATTGGGGGATTTAGGCATTCATTTAATAGATTTACTTTGGTTTTTATTTGAAAGTGATTTTAGAGAGGATACTGTTCGAACTAAAATTAAAACAAATGTTAAAGAAAAAGAAAAACAAAAAGTATTTGTAGATGATTATGCAGAGGTTTATGGTCAATTAACCAATAAAGTATTTGTTAATATTACAACGTCTAAAAGTTCATTCCCTGAAGATTGTGGCTTTAGTATTGAGGTAATAGGTACTAAGAAAGAATACAAGTATTCTTCTAGAGAACCTAATAAATATATAACTTTTGATGGGTTGGAAAAACAAGAAATCTTTTTGCCTTTACCGTTATTAGTTGATCCGGAAAACGAGATTTTTGAATGGGCGGATTCTTTTAGAAAGGAAATTATAAGCTGGGTTAATGCAGCAGCAGGTGGTTCTAAAAAATCGCTTGCAACATTTGAAGATGGATTACGTTCACAAATTATATTAGATTTATTCTTCAATAAAAACAAACGTAACAAAGAATTATCTGTAACAACTATTTAGTTTTATTGTAAAAAGAGGGATTTATAATTTGTAACATAAATCCCTTTTTCTTTTGAATTGGAGCTGATAAAAGGTGCGGTTAATATTTTATTTTGGGTGCTTGTTCTATTTTATTGTAGGAGTAATACATGTTTGTATGGGCAGTTTAATTCCTTCGTTACTACAATATTATGAAAGAACACCTGATCAACTAGGGATATTAATATTTTTTCAATTTACTGGATTTTTATTTGGTGTTCTTAGTTCGCCTGTTTTAGTAAAAAAGTATCATTATTTTAAAACTCTAACATTTGGGATATTAGCAATGTTAGTAGTTTTAGGAGGTTTTATATTTGTTAAAGAATGGGCATATTTAGCAGTAATTGCATTTGGATTGGGTTATGGAGCGGGTTTGTTAGAAACTACTATGGGTTCCTTTGTTATTTCAGCAGAAAAGAATAGTGCTGCTAAATTCAGCATTCTTGAAGTATGGTTTGGGATTGGAGCACTGGGGTTTCCTTTATTAGTCAATTATTTTATAAAATTTTATACATGGTATTTCATTTTATATGGAATCTTGCTATTTCTTATTTTCACACTATTAGTTTGGTACTTGTTTGGGAGTGCTAAATTTAATAATCTTTCTCCTCGAAAGAATGAAAAGGAAGTATCACTATCCCCATTAACTGTTAGCTTTAAAAATGGAAAAGTAAAAATTATATTATTTATATCACTTTTTGCATTCTTATATGCAGGTATAGAAACCAATCTTGCAAATTTTTTATCTACAATTATGATTCTTACTAATAATGAATTAATTAGTTCAATAAGTATATCTTGTTTCTGGCTAGCAATAGTTATCGGAAGGATTTTTATAGGTAAGCTTGTTCATAAGTTTAATTATTGGATATATATTTCATCTAGTTGCTTCACATTAGTAATTCTCTTATTTCTATTCCCCTTTGTTCGTGGTACAGGTATGTATTTATCTGTAATCTTCATTATTGGTTTAGTCATAGCTGGCATTTTTCCGATAACACTTATTTTAGCTTCCCGTATTATGGAAAATAATATTGATGAAGTGACTAGTTTATTTATTGCATCGGCAAGTTTGGGAGGAGCTCTAGTTTCCTTTCTAATTAGTTGGAGCTTATCATTAAATACTATAAATATTACCTTTGGGATATTTTCATTTTTTGCTTTTATTCTTGGTTGCATTATTTTAAAGATGAGGAAAATCTCCAATTATAGTAATAAAGATGTTAAAAAAATAGAAAGCATGAAATCTTTATAGAAAATATTTTTATGTATAGAATGTGTAAAAAAAGAAAATTATAGTATAAATTGACAGAAAATTGATAAAAGAATTGAGAAAGCTGAAAATTCAGTATTTTGAGTATATTTTTAGTGTTATAGTGTGTAATATATTCAGCAGAGCTATATCATAAAAAATAGGAATATAGACTAACAATAGAATTATATGTAAGTATTTATGAGTAAAAAGAGAATTCGAGTTCATATAGGCTATATATCAACTGCTATATATTAGTTTAAAAACAAATGTAGAAAATTGTGGTAATGGATCCACATGAATTATTTTTGCAATCTATTATTTTTTACCTTAGCTGTTTAATATTTTTGATTTACATATATGTGTAAATACATTTTTGTTACATGCACTTATTCAAAAGGGAGGTAATATAATAATGGCTATTCGAAAACATTTAATTACTCTTGAGGATCTTACTGATAGTGATATTAACCAAATTGTAACTCGTGGGGTAGAGTTTGCCACAGGTAAATCGCAACCTAATCAAATATTAGCGGGAAATATAATTGGGGTTTACTTCCGTAAAACATCGACTAGAACTCGATCGGCATTTTCTATTGCAGCATTAAAGATGGGTGCACAAATTGTAACGTATGGTCCAAATGATTTGCAAGAAAATACAGGGGAGTCTATAGAAGACACTACTCAAGTACTTTCGCGAATGCTGGATGGACTAGTAGCAAGAACTGCAGATAGTCAAAAGGAAATGGAAAAACTGGCATCTCAAAGTCGTATGGCAGTCATTAATGCAATGAGTGCGGAAGAACATCCAACACAAGCACTAACAGACTTAACAACAATGAAACAAAAATTTGGTGAAATAGCTGGATTACGGGTTTTATATATGGGAGAAGGTAATAACAGTGCAGCAGCTCTAGCTCTTTCTTTATCTCGTTTTCCAGGTACGGAGTTATATCTTTTTACACCTGCTGGTTATGGAGTGTCTCCAAGTGTGCTTGAAAAATCAAAAGAATATGCACGATTTTCTGGTGCTAAAGTTATTGAATGTCATGATATAAAAATGTTACCTAGTGAAGTGGATGTTGTATATACAACAAGGTGGCAAACAACAGGGACAAGCAAAATAGATCCTTTATGGAAAGATGCATTTAATCCATTTGCAGTGACAGAGAAAATTTTGACTTTATATCCGGAAGCTACTTTTATGCATGACCTTCCAGCACACCGGGGGGAAGAAGTAGCAGCAACAGTTATTGATGGACCGAAAAGTATTGTATTTACCCAGGCCGAAAATAAGTTAAATAGTGCTATGGCAGTACTTGAATGGTGCTTAGCTTATCGATACTAAAGATATTGTCTTCAAGATATAAGTTCTATTTGAGGTACATTCAAAAAAACATTTACAAATGTTTATCATTAATTATTTTCTTTAGATTTTTACCAAGAAAGGAAGCAAATTATGCTCAAGAAATTAGAGAGTTTAGAAGGGGTAATCGGCAACACACCTATGATTAAATTAGAGCATGAAAAGATTAATTTGTATGCGAAACTAGAATATTACAATTTAATGAATAGTGTTAAAGTACGTGCTGCTTACCATATTTTAAAATCAGCAATAAGTCGCAGTGAAGTGACTGAAAATTCTACGATTATTGAATCTTCATCTGGTAACTTTGCGGTTGCTCTTGCTACTCTTTGTAGGTATATTGGTCTGAAATTCATACCAGTTATTGATCCAAATATTAATGATAGTTATGAGAATTTTTTGAGAGCAACTTCCTATCAAGTAGCTAAAGTGGATGAACGCGATGAAACAGGTGGCTATTTATTAACGCGTTTAAATAAGGTGAAAGAACTTTTAAATACTATTCCTAATGCATACTGGACAAATCAATATAATAATGCCGATAACTTTGAAGCTCATTATCAAGGAATTGGTGGAGAAATATCTAATGACTTTAAACAGTTAGATTATGCCTTCATTGGAGTGAGTACTGGAGGAACTATCGCTGGGGTATCTACACGATTAAAAGAAAAATTCCCTAATATTAAAATTATTGCGGTAGATAGTCAAGGATCCACTATTTTTGGTGATAAGCCTCGTAAACGATATATACCAGGAATTGGTGCCAGTATGGTACCTGGTATGGTTAAAAAAGCATTGATTGATGATGTAATGATTGTACCGGAGGTTCATACTGTTGCAGGTTGTTATGAGCTATTTAATAAACATGCAATATTTGCCGGTGGATCATCAGGGACTTCATATTATGCAATCCAAAAGTATTTTGAAAATAAGGATGTTCAAAATACACCTAATGTTGTTTTCTTGTGTCCTGATAATGGACAAGCTTACACATCAACTATTTACAACGTAGAATGGGTAGAATGGCTTAATACACAAAAATCAGTAGAAGACCAATTAGTTTCTTTATAAAAATGATATAGAAATGAGGAAGCAATTATGATGTATTTAAATACTAAACATATCAATGAAATGGGTGTTAATTGGGAAGAAACAATAAATGTCATTTCAAAGGCAGTACAAAGTCTTGATGCAGAAGATTTTTCTCAGCCAATTAAGCCATACTTACGTTTTGATGATCCGGCTAATAGAATTATTGCTATGCCAGCTTATATTGGAGGAGAATTTAAGGTTTCAGGAATCAAATGGATAGCTAGTTTTCCGAAGAATATTGAGAAAGGTATTCAACGTGCTCATTCAGTTACTATATTAAATGATGCTATGACTGGAAAACCATTTGCGACACTTAATACAGCAATGGTCAGTGTAATACGAACAGCTTCTGTTACAGGGTTAATGATTCGAGAGTTTGCCAAGTTAAGAGATTTAAATAATGTTAAAGTTGGAATTATTGGATTTGGACCTATTGGTCAGATGCATTTAAAGATGGTAAGTGCCCTATTAGGCGATAAAATCGAAAGTGTTTACTTATATGATATCAATGGAATTAAAGACGAATTAATTCCTGAGGAAATTTATTCTAAAACTCAAAAGGTTAATGCATATGAAGAAGCCTATAATGATGTTGATATTTTTATTACTTGTACTGTTTCTGCAGAAGGTTATATTGATAAGAAACCTAAAGATGGGGCGCTACTACTCAATGTTTCTCTTCGTGATTTTAAGCCTGATATCTTAGAATATACAAAATCCCTAGTTGTTGATAATTGGGAAGAAGTCTGTCGTGAAAAAACTGATGTTGAAAGGATGCACCTTGAAAGAGGTTTACAAAAAGAAGATACAGTATCAATTGCTGACGTTGTAATCCGAGGAGCACTGCAAAACTTCCCTTATGATAAAGCAATATTATTTAATCCAATGGGTATGGCCATATTTGATGTAGCCATTGCTGCTTATTACTATCAAAGGGCTATGGAAAATGAAATTGGTGTTTTATTAGAAGACTAGTAAATTTATTAAAACGCAGTTTGAAATAATTGTCTAATAGCTGCTAAATATCGGTAAACAAGACTAATCATTATAGAAAATTAGTTATTTGATAAGCTTAGAATTTATGTAATTATTTGAGGAGCTGTTTTTATGAGTGAAATTATTTCGGCCTTAGATCTCTTACATCCCAAGCAAATTCGCTTTCATGAATCATATGAACACAAACGATTGGAACAAATTTGTCGTGTAATGGAAAGTGAAGGTGTTTTACGGAATCCTCCCTTAGTATCTGAGCTTAGTGATGGTAATTATCTGTTACTTGATGGTGCCCATCGTATGAAGGCTATGATGGCATTAGGTTGTAAACGCGTTGCTGTACAGGTAGTACCCGATGAAAAAATAAAAATTCGTGCTTGGAATCATTTATTACCAATGGGGGAATGGGTAAATAATTTAAAGAATGAACCTACAATAATTTGGTCAGATAAGATTATTGCTAATAAACGCTTGCTTGCAAAAATTACAGAAGCAAATAAACAAGAACATTTTTTATATGCAAGGGATTTAAATAGAGATTTATTTACCCATTTAGAGATATGGCATCGTATTGTCGGCTTATATCAACATGAGTATACGGTACGCCGTCATTCAAATGATACTGAGGTCTGGCCTCATTCAAATGAAATATTGATGAGTTATCCAGAATACTCGTTGATGGAACTGAAAAAGGTAATTGAAGCAAAGTTTTTAATGCCAGCGGGAGTTACTCGTACGACGCTTAGTGGTCGGTTATTGAATTTACGTATACCACTTCATATATTGCGTACGGAAGTATATCCTGCTGGTGAATGGGAAATGTTATGTGGAAATTGGTCAAAATGTTTACGCCTTTATGACGAGCCAATATATGTTTATGATGCATAATATATTGTTTAGTGATTATGATGTATATTTTTTATTTATTTGTAAAAATTTCATTATATGATTTATATTAATTTCAAAATATTTTTATTATGTTATAAAAACTTTTGAATTAGTATTTAAGACTAATCTAAGAGAGGTTTGTTATCGAATGGGGGTAAATATTACCAAAAAAGATAAAGTGGAGATCTCTAAAAAATTAAAAACTTTCTTGGGTGATCAATATTCACTTGAATTAGGAGATTACATAAGCTTTGAGATACTTGAATTTATAATAAAAGAATTAAATCCACATTTTAATATATCTACAAAAAATAGGTTGGAAATTCTCTTGAAAAATATAGAGAAAGAGATATATAGTGAATTAGTTTCACATGAAAATAACAAAGTATAGGTAATATTACATGTATTTAAATGTAGAATAGTATAAACCTATCCCTACATAATGTGTTGCTATTAATTTGGTAGAATAGTGAGGAACAAGAGAATTGGTAATATACAATTTTTAGAAGAGATGGAATTGAGAAGTGAACATACTTACAATTTCATCTTTTTATTTTTGACACGCTTTTTGCAATTAAAGTATAAAAAAGGTAGCTGTATAAAAGTACAGCTACCTTTTTTAAAAAATTTCGTATACAAGAACAACTTTAGCGTAAGCTTGCGCTTAATGGTACTTGAGAATAAACTGTGAAATTGTTACTATAAGTACCATGTTTAGAAAATGAGGAAGAAATTGAACTGTTCCAACTCTTGTAGATAGATCCAGATGTATCTGCTCTTAGAAGTACGTTTGAAAAGCTAGCTTGGCTAAAAGAATTACGTCCAGTATCTTCAACGCCCTGAACCATTTTTACTGGTTCGTATTGAGAAAATGAGCCATATACAGGCTGATTTGTATATCTAGGGATTCCATTTACATACATAGTAACCGTACCATTGCCGTTATTAATTATTTTAAGGTTTACTCGATCACCATCTTTAATTGATGTATCATATTGTGTGTTCCAATACTTATTGTTTTGACCTGATTCATTATATCCTGAATTAAGAAATACTTTATATCCACTTGGTGTTTTTGAAATACCACCTTCAACTTTAGATGCTCCAATACCTAAATACCAATTCACATATCCATCCTTAACAACAACTGATTTTGGTAGGTTTATATCAGCTGCAATTCCAGTATAACTACTATTTGTAACACTTTTTACAGCACCTTCTGTAGCTGCAAAACTTGTAGTTGAAAACATTGATAGAGAAATTAGAAGTGAACCGACTAGATACATCATTTTTTTCTTACTTTTCCTTAATACTTGATTCATTTTTAAATCCCCCTTATTTTTAATTATTAAATTGTATTGAAAGTTGGCCAACTAACTACGACTTACAAACCAAAGATACATTAGGTTTAATTTAATGTATATATTTTCCTGTCATAAGTCATTAAAATGTCAAATAAATTAGATGATTCGTATTTATCAATATAGGGGGAGTTGACAGTATGAAGTGTTATGTCTATTCAAAATTAAGAAGGCTTTGTTAAAAATAAGATTAAAGCTTACAAATTTATTGGGTATAATATGTATTACGATTTATTTAGGAGAGATAAATATGGAAGGAATACAAGGGATTTTTCAAAAGATATATCTCAAATTCTGAGAAATAAAATAAAAACAAATGAAATAAATGAATTGTTTGTGTTAAAAAATTTATTGCAATAGTTCGTAGGTGAAGGGAAATATATGATTTAAAAGGCGTGGAATTCCTATATAAAAAGAAGAAAGGGGGTCCAGCTATGGAAAAGACAAGATCAAAGTTAAATAATGCAACCATTGAAGGGATTATAGAGACATTAAAAGATGAAAATGAATGTTTACGTATGGAAATCGATTATTTAAAAAAGTTAAAGGCCGTACTTCAAAAAGAGAAGAAATTACAGAACAAGACTAAGTGGAAGTTCTAGTCTACCATTCATTTAATAATTCCATCAATTGCTTATTACTTTTTTCTTGAACAGTCATAATATCCCCCTTTTCTCTGTAAAGGCTTAATCTGATAATAACAGGAAATGGATAGTTTATATTTAACTATGATTTTTTTCGTTAATAATAAGAATATTCTGAATAATTAAGGCGTCCTTATTCTGTTGATATATTCAATTTGTTTTAAAACAGACCGTCTATAATAGGCGGTCTGTTGTTTGTTATGGTCGGCGACTGCTATTCTTTTACTCATCTCATATTATATTTAGTTTAAGTATTGAGAATAGAAGAATAAGATTAGAAAAATTAATGTTTTGCTAAATAATTTATTGAATAGACTTAAAGGGATAAACAGCTCTCCTATGGTAAGGCTGTTGAGTTTATTCCTGTTTGGGCTTTTTAACAACTCTTTAAATGTTCGAAAGTTTATTTTATTAACGAAAGACCAACTTGGCATAGCTTTTGTATCTGAATCTATTTTGAAAATGATATGAATACTATGTGTATGAAAGCCGCCTATACTTAAAATAAGCATAAATCCTAAAATAATGAACCAAGTCATTTTCTAGCACCTCCTTCAGTATTTAATATTAAGATATTAATAACGTTGAGGAAGTGTGCTATTGTCCATGAAAAATATTGAGAAATTGTTGAGGGAACGTTGAGAATGTTGCAATGTAATTGATCGTAGCATAGTTAACTATGCTTGTCCTGTTATTTTTGTAAAAAAAGGAAAAGAGAACAGTTGCGTAGACTGTTCTCTTAAGGAGCGGAAGTGCTGAACATTTTTCAATGACAATGATTCAAGCCTTCCAATTATAGTGTGTGCAAATAGTTACAATTCATACATTAAAATTACTTTATTATAGAGTGAGTGTATTAGAAAGTACAAAGAGCACTTTTCAAAAGTGCTCTTTGTAAGGCGTACATTAAGGACTTGAAAGAGGCATCATTGTCAATTCGAAAGGAGATATCTATATACAACATATGAAGATGATTTGAAAGGGTGACGATAAAAACAAAAAGACCAGTAAGGATGTACCGATTGCTCAGCTTCAAGGAATTGGAGAGGGGGATTTATATTGTTAGGGAATTTTTTGAATGCTATTCCATTATGATAAACTATGCAGATGAATAATAAGAGTGAAGTTGTAAATTTATCATCTATAGTGTAATCTTCACCATTTGAAATAGGAACTCTTAAAATCTTATCCTGAGAAGCTAGATGCCATCAATCATGTTGATAATCAAGTGCTTCGTCCTTTGTAGAACCTGGGGAGGCATATGCTGCTGTAATTCTTCAGTAAACGTAAGCATTTAAAGATTCATAAAGAAATGCTATCCCTTCCTATAATTCTACAGAAAGGATAACGTTTTTTTACTTTATGGGTGGTATAAAACTTTAGCTTGATAGCGCTGTGATAATGCCCCATTTAAACAAATTTCCCTTTTCTATACTGATAATGCCCCTTTTTTAGAGTCATCCTATCAGCATGTCGAAGATCAGGAGATTACTTGCAAGAGTCTTGGAATTATTGCAACCGTGCTGTGTTATAATTCTAAAGTACTGACATTTCATGTAGGACTTATAGATGTCGGTTTGACATATGAAATGTAAAATCAATCCGTCATTTTGAAGGTTCAGGCTACCAATATTTAAACTATTATTCGAACTAAAAGAAGTACAAGGAGGAAGGTATATCTATTAAGATAGTGAGATATACCAAATTAGAAATGAACATTAAATTTAATAAAAAAGTAGTAGCATTCACGGCAGGATTAACGGTATTATCTTCACCATTGGTATCGTTTGCAGAGGAACAACAATCAGTAAACAATAAGCAATCTACAAGCCTTCAAGTGCAAGGTAACACAGACCAACTTCAAACAACAGATGAACAGGCTTTAAAAAGTATTGAAGCTAGTTTTGAAGAGGTAGACGGACGTGGTGGAGGTACTGTCGACAATAGGACAGTAGATAGTCTTCAACGTTCAGGAGGTATTCATGAAGAAACAGGTACATTAACTGTTCCTAACAATTCAAACAGAACAAAACGTAGTCTGTCTCCCATATCACCTAGCACCTCTAGTACAATAAACGGTGTTCCATTCACTGAATGGATTGTTCCAGCAGGTAACGATAATATTCGTCCTCAAAACTACATGAGTCCAAAGTATATTACAATTCATGAGACTGATAATACAAGTGTAGGAGCAGGTGCTAGAAACCATGCTCAATACCTATATAACCAAGCAGTAGGTAACACGGACCGAGCTGCATCGTGGCATTTTACAGTAGACGATAAAGAGATTTATCAACATCTACCATTAAACGAGAACGGATGGCACGCCGGAGACGGTGATGGTCCAGGTAATAGAGAATCCATTGCAATTGAAATCGCAGTTAACAGTGACGGTAACTATAGTAAAGCAGTAGATAACGCTAAGAAACTTGTAGCTTATTTAATGAAAGAAACTGGTGTACCGTTAAATAACATTGTAAAACACCAAAAATGGAGCGGTAAAATCTGCCCTGCTAATATGATTAATAATGGACAATGGGATGCATTCGTAAATGGCGTTGGTGGGTATTATAATAATCTTTATCAACCAAAAGATGACATTACTGGAGGTTGGTATGAAGAAGCTATTCGAGAGTTAAATAGAAGAGGTATTATGATAGGGGAAGGAAACGGAGTTTTCGCACCTAATAGAGCGATAACAAGAGCCGAATTTGCTCAATTAATCTCTAACTCTCTAAACCTGCCAGCTGGAGATGCTTCATTTAAAGACCTAAACGATGCAAATTCAACTTTACGAGATGGTATTATACGTACTGCAAGTGCAGGTATCATTCAAGGTAGAGGAGATGGTTATTTTGACCCAAACACACCTATTACAAGAGAAGAATCAGCAATTATTGTAAACAAGGCTTTACAGTATAAAGGTATATGGGGACCAGTTGTAAACCTACCATTCTCAGACAAAGACCAAATTAGCTATAAAGAAGATGTACAAAGATTGTATGGCTTAGGTATTGTCAAAGGTAAGGGTGAAAATCAATACGATCCTAAAGGAACAACAACTCGTGGTGAAACAGCAACATTCATTCTAAGCATGCTTCAAGTAATTGAAAATGGTAGTGTTCAAAAAGTAATTGGAACGGCTCAAATTAATGGTATTGGGGTAAATGTTCGAAGCGGATCAGGTACAAACTATTCTATTGTTAGAAAGACAAGTAAAGGCGAAAAAGTAACAGTTTATGAAGAGAAGAATGGCTGGCTAAAAATTGGAACAGGTCAGTGGATTTATTATGACTCTAGTTATATCGACTATAACAAATTATAAAAGACTAAATAGTTAAAAGAACAGGGCATATTTGGATATGTAACTACTCTCAGGTTGTGAAGAAGACTTTCTTCACAACCTGTTTTTGTGCCTGGCACCTCTATTATCTATCATATTGATAAAAAGAGGAGAAGGATAGATTCATTATGGTGCTGGCATTGGGAAATCATCGTAATTAGCGTGTATGCAATTAGAGGCTAAGGTTTTTCTGATAATTAAGTGGAGGTCACTATACGTACCCATCCAGCCCATATTTTGAAATATTTTAAAACGAAAAAATGAGCTGGATGGGTAAAAGTTAGCACAAAATTTCGTTCTGAGGGTACTATAAAACCTTCGCTTGATAGAAAAGAGATAACATTAACTTTGTTGCCTAGAATTGCTCGTGCTAGATGTGGGTAGATTCAAAATTTATAGGCTTTATTAATCATCATTTGATTCACCTTCATTTTGGTAGGTGTCTCCTTGGTTAAAATGATAAAAAATGCAAAAAGAACTTGTAGGCATCACTACAAGTTCTTTTTTAAATAATATAAAAAGGTGAAACAAACTATCTCATTACTCGTAACAGGGAAACTATCTTACTTAAGGCTTGGTTTCATTATATAACAAATATTAACATGCAGTGTTTTAATGTGTGAAAATTACGTGAATTAGCAAACGAAATTTCATCTCTATTCGTTAAGAATTCCACTTATTCGTTTTTTAACACCTATAAATCAACGTTGAATGGATTAACAATATTTGCTAAAATAATATTATAATAATGCGATATACAGCAATTTATATAATAGAAAGATAAAAAATTTACATATCGCTAATTTAACGCTTAGCCGTTGATTAATGGAGTAAGGTAAATAACGAAGTACATTTAATATACAATTCTTTCCGCAGCATAAGATACGTAATTAAGACATTTGATAGAAATAGAGTGCGAATAATGAGAAAGATGCTGACTTGTGGGTTACACTGATCAACTTGAAATGTTATAGGGGTGTACAAGTACTACAGCCAAAAAGTGATCTGTAATGAATATCGAAGAGGCTTACGAAAAGTTATATGTGAGTCAATGTGCGAAGGAAAAGGATAACGTTTATAGGAGGAAGCATGAGGGGGCAATTTAATATATGTAACGGGGGAATAATATTATGAAATTTAATACGAAATTATTAAAGAAATTACTTGTATTAAGTGCAACGTCTGTATCAATTTTCAGTGCCTGCTCTGCAAAGGAAGATGGGGATTACAAGCCATATAAGGAACAAGACTCTATAGAAGTCGCAAAGGTTGAAGAGGAGAAGTCTAATCCCCCTAAGATTGTAGAGAAGAAGTCCACTCTGCCTAAGGTCAAAGAGGATACAGAAGAACCTAAGAAGAAAAAAAGGCTACAACAAGTGGAGGAATCTAAGAATAAAGATGAGGAAATTAATGACAAATATCCGCATTATAAAGATGTACATGAGGACGCATCAACAGTATCACTAGAACAGTATAATCAAATCAAGGTTGGAATGCCTGCGGACAAAGTCATAGAGATAGCAGGAAAGCCTGGATCCAGCGAAACAACTAAATTGTTCTCTATCTATATATATTTAGGTCACGGTGGACACGGTTCGATGACTATAAAGTTTGATTCTAATAGAAATGTAACGAACAAAGAGCAAGATGGTCTTAGCAATACTGCAGTTAAAGATGAGAAGGCTAGCAAAGAACATGAAGACCCTAATCCTGAATCTGTTAAGAAATCTAGTGCTATAATTCCAAACGATTTTTGCGGACATGGACATGACGAAACGAAGGAGCTAGCGCACGACTGTGAAAAAATTACTGATAAGAAGGCATATAGAAGATATCAACTACAACAAAAGAGAGAAGAGCGAAAAAGACAAATTAGGGGCGAAGAACAGGAATTAATTGATTACGATCAGGGGGATGCAGCTTACAAGGAGCAACAGCGTATTTACGAAGAAATACAAGAGTGAGATGAAGAAAAAGAGTGTAAAGTGTAAACTAAAAAAGCTAAATGGTACGAGGAGTATATTTCATAGATAGGAATTTGAATTATTGAAAAATCAAAATATGGAAGAGTAAATAAAAGACGCTAGTTGGCGTCTTTTATTTATCATTATTAGTAAAACTTCACTGGTGATTACTATTAATATTATAATATTTGATCTTGGAATTAACTTATTAGATAATGCTATTGATTGTATAACATCTGACAAATGACTAAAGATAATAAAAAAATTCTTGATACAAAAATCTAAATTGTATAATATATAGGTATATTGTTATTTGTTGAATTCCGTTTATTCCCACGCCTTATGTGTTGTGGTTGAGTTGCAGAAGCAAGTTGTGTTCTTGTTTCAATTTTGAAAGGGCTTCTTTGAGCCGATTAGTGCATATATAGCTTATTTTGTTATGCACATTTTTAATCGACTTGAAGAAGTCCTTTTTATGTTGTTTTCAAGTTGCAGGTGGGATTATTTATGATTCATAACAAAATGAAATAAAATAATGTTTGAATAGTATTAGTAGATCTAAAAGAGTAATCTAAAGAGCCGGATGATATATTGATTGATATAGATAAGTTATTAGGGAGTGCAAATGAAGAACTACGATATAAATCATGTGATGGTAGTTTATACAGGGGAAAAGGAAGAACTAAGTGATATGAATACTTGGAGCTTCCTTTTTTATTGCAATTAGAAATCTGGTAGATGATTATGCATATAAAAATGATTTAGCGGAAAAATTTTATTTAATTTCAATACATAGAAGAAAAAGAAAAAAACAAATTCGTAAAGGGCTAGTTTAAGTACGATTCATTTGAATAATTGAGAGGGGAAATGTATTGGTGAAACGTCTTGTTTCTTGCTGACCAAGGGAATGCAGGATGATTAGTAAGGAGTAAGAGCGTATTACTACTCTCACAAAGGAAATTACATTAGAAAAGGGTCTGTCAGTGTTTACAATTTATTTGTTACATCGGTCTAAAAGAATTTGGATGGAGAAGTAAATGCTAAGTGAGAACATGAATGACATTTCTAGAACTTGAACAATTGTGCTTTTTGTAAATAGTGAAAATCAGAAGTAGAAGAGGCACCAGCGTTAAAGTGGACTGCAAAAGTGACAGAAAGAGAACAAGGATTAACATTATTTATAAAGATATCTAATAAGAAGTGCTATCGGATTTATACAGAAGGAGGGATAATACCAGAAAATATATGAATGTATATAAAATTTGAGGTGAATCCACCTATTTTCTATACATTAGTTGAATCAAATAATATATGACTAGGGAGTGTATAACATCCATTTCCCAGTTAAATTTTCTTAGATAAATAGCATGAAATACAGTATGTTCTCACTCATTTGTATAAGGATAAAATAGCCTTTTATTTTTATGCAAATGAGTGAAACAGAACGATTCACCATATAAGAATATTCGACTATAATGAAACACTGTACGTCATTGTAATATTAAGATGTTTTAAGATTAAAGTGATTATTAGTCATAAAATATGAGTTTCGAGACCTCAGCAAAATATTGCAATGCTTTATATACATGAGATTGTAAAAATTATTTTATTAAAATTACTGGAGGCTGATGAAATATGATAATAGATCATATAAGCAACAATGTAGTAAAAAAATTGGAACAAACGGTGCGCTATGAAAAGAAACAGGTACAGGTATTACGTGTAAGTAAAAGTAGTTCTAATATGCACGCTTACATGATTTTCCCAGAATTCTCAGAGGTTAAAATTTCAAATACTGAACTGGATGAATATATAGAAAATCTATCAACAAGTCTGAAATATGTCATTGATCGCAAGTTAAATCAACAAGAAATTGAAAAACAAAATCATTCTTTCATTATGACGTGCGCAGTTGAGGAAGATGGTGTTATAGATGATGAAACGATTCATTTTAATACGACGTATGTTAAGCCACCTACACTTGCGAGTAAGGTATTTAAGCTAGTGTGTGGTTTAGGAAATCGTTTGAATAGCTTAAAAGAGTTACATATAACAGTATTAAATAATAATATTAATCGAATTGAAATAGAGTTTTATAATGAAAATGAAACATATGTAGCAGTAGAAAAAGAAGAAATTGCAAATGCGATTATGGGGGCATATACAAAAGCCAATATCTATTATTCCGCAGATCTCCGTTATATTGCAGAAGGAAATGAAATCAAATTAAAGAGCATTAAGCCAAAATTAGCGGGTGATGTGTTGTGAAGCGAGAAAAAGGGATGATTGGAGTTTTATGTACATTTGTTTTTATGATCCTAGTACTCATACCTTTACATACAGCTCATGCATCTGTAAAAGTGGATTTTAATGAATTGAAAGGAAATGATGTTTCTTCATCTTTTAACGAAGGATTAAACAATCGAACAAAAACGACAGAGAAAGACGATTCATTTGGGTCATCAATTATACAAAAAGTTGAGGGTATGTATGCACCAGCTTTTAAAGTAGGGGTAAATATCTTTTCTATCTCTTTCATATTAGGTGTTATTGTCATGGTTATGGCGTTAATTACAAAGAATGGTCAATGGATGAAATGGGCAACAGGGAGTATGATTTTCTCGTTCGTTAGTATGATGGCAATGAGATTAAGTGTATATTTCTTATTTAGTTCGGATGTATTTTCGTTTATGAACATTTTTACGGATTTTTTAGACCTGTTTAAAGCAACAGCACTTATTTTTACACCCTTTATGTTAATTGCAGGAATTCGTTTACGAAGAATTCATGAGAGTACAAAACAACCTGAGTATTATCGTTGGTCTAATCGCGTTATAACGGGATCTTGTTTACTATGTATGTTAGCCGTACTGGCTCCATGGTTATTTGCGAATATGTAAAGAAATATATATAGATGCAAAAGGTACTGAATGTTCATTCAGTACCTTTTATCTACCCATCTGATTTTTCCTTTCATATTCTGCAAATATCTCCTCTGATATAGGGGATAATTCGTTCGATTTTTAATCGTTTTTTGTTGTAAAGGATTTCCATTTGTAGAATGAACACTCCTCGTAGTAGAGCTGGTATGCCTACAAAACAGACGAGGAAGATAGAAACTAAAATAATATTTAAATTAGAAATTCATACCTCGTATTTAATAATAACTTAATTTATTTTGATAGGAGTGCTTGTTTTGAAAAGAAATCCAGAATATACCGCTTTACGTAATTCTATCTTGATAGGTTGGCTGCTCACAATTATTGTTATGGGCTTATCTATCTATTTTTCTTCTATTGTATATTTACTAATTGGATGTTTCATTTTGTCATTGAAATATGGATTAATGGGCACTATAAAGAATGTAGAAAAGCGTTTGCCAACCTGGGCTAATTTTGGAGTGATTGAAAAACCAGTGAATCGGAGGGTGACAAGACCGTTTCAATTTCGGGGCGGACTCATTGTTTCATTAGCATTAGGATTCATAGAGATGGTGATAAAAGGTTTATGTATCTCATATTATATTTTAGGATTAGAAACCCATGTATATCGTTTAATGCGTAGAAACACAAGAATGTGAAAAGGGGACTTAAATTATGAAAGTATTAATATTTGAATTAATTCTAATTGTGCTTCTGATACCGATAAACATTATGGTAAAAAAACATGCTCCAAAATGGAAAGGAAGAGCTGGAGAAAAGATGGTAAAACGTATATTAAGAAAATTAGATCACGAAAGGTATTGGGTGTTACATGATGTGGCGGTTCATACAGAGTATGGTGATACAACTCAAATTGACCATATTGTTATTGCAGAAACAGGTATATTTGTTATAGAGACGAAGAACTACGAGGGTTGGATTTATGGAAGTGAGAAGGCAGCAAGATGGACACAAGGTATTTTTAGAAAGAACCACTCTTTTCAGAATCCATTTAGACAAAATTATAAGCACATGAAAACAATTGAATGGGTGATGGAACAACAGCTGCCGTGTATTTCTATTGCAGCGTTTCATCCAAAATGCAGCCTAAAAAGAGTAAATGTTCATTCTAAAGATAAACATGTCCTATATTATAACGATCTAAAAAAATGTATCGAATCCTATATTGATGTGAAATTAACAAAAGACGAGGTCGAGCATATTTACCAGACTATTTTGCAAGCAAATATTACTGATAAGGATACTGAAAATAAACATGTGAAGTATTTACAGAATAAGTTCGCTAAACAATAAGAAACGGAGAAAGGAACAATGTTATATATAATAGGATTTTTGGTAATCATCGTAGTAGTTATTCGTCTTAACGTGAAGTATTACCAGTTAAAAGGTAACCCAAAAGATTTTGTGATGAAAAAGAAGGATTAAGGATTTATTTTAGAAATAGAGGTAATAGAACACATATAGTATTTTAGCCATCATCAAAGGTCATAAGAACCGTTTTACGATCGATAAATACATACATTACTATATTTTATTAATGAATTTAAGTGATAAAATAAATAAAAATAAACAGGAGGTTTAGTTGTGAAAGAAGTGTTAGATGTAGAAACGTATTTAAAGAAAATGAAGAATCAGAAAATAAATTATGATAAAGTATTAAGAAAAATGATTAATGATTGGGAAGCAAGGAACGAAAGACCAAAGGTGTTACTTCATTCATGCTGTGCTCCTTGTAGTACTGCTTCATTGGAATTTCTTGCAGAACATGCAGATATTACGATTTTTTTCTCGAATTCGAATATCCATCCGAAAAGTGAGTACATGCGACGCTCTAATGAACAAAAGATCTTTGTAGAAAAGTTCAATGATCGTACTGGGCACACAGTAGGATTTCTTGAGGATGACTACCGTTCAAATGTATTTTTTAAAATGGTAAAAGAAGAAGGTTTGGCAGAAGAGCCAGAAGGCGGGCTTCGTTGTTCAGCTTGTTTTGATATGAGATTGGATCGTTCAGCTGAGGTAGCACAAGAAAAAGGTTTTGATTACTTTGGGAGTGCCATTACTCTTTCTAAAAATAAAAATAGTCAATTAATAAATGAACTTGGAATCGGTGTGCAAAAAAATTATGATCCGCGTTATTTACCAAGTGATTTCAAAAAAAGTAATGGATATCAACGTTCAATTGAAATGTGTAATGAATATGATGTTTTCCGTCAGTGTTATTGTGGATGTTCATTTGCAGCAGAGAAACAAGGTATAGATTTAAGATCGGTGAACAAAGATGCAATACATTATCTGAAAGAAAATAATCTTAGTTTAAAAAAATAGATTTAATGGAGAGAAATTCGATGTAAGATTAACCTATGATTTACATACGAAACGCATTATGTTTCTAAAGGAAAAACGTAAAAAGCTAAAATAGTTCGGGAATAACTCCTTACTGGTTAAAGTTCTAGAGAAGAAAAAACCAATAAGGAGTGTTTTCTTAATCTCGCATTGCCCCTGCCTCTCGGGAAGTCATTGCTCCTTGTCCTGCTCTTACATCATTTTGAATTTCTTGTTTCACTTTTTGTGCATCTGTTTCAGCAAAATCTGGTTTCATAACAGAACCAGGACTTTTTATAGCTTTTTTACGATCTTGCATACAAACCCTCCTCGATTTAACATTTAACAATCTTAGTATTTACAAAAATACACTCGGTATACTCCGAGTAGTATATTGTTTATTGAAGAAAAAATTGATTACTATAAGGTGGTAGAGGAACATAGGGAATAACAATCTTCCATTAATATCTCTCTCAAAAGTTTAGAGAAATATCTGAGGGGAAAACGCCTTTCTCTCTGTGGAAATATAAAGGAAGAATAGTGTTTTTTAATTTTGGATACAATAGTCTAATTATGCAAATAACCACTTGTTAAGGTTATTAGTAAAAGTGGGATCCAAGAATGACTAAATAGGGAATCTAATAGATGGATATGGAAAAATTTAATTCAATATAATAAAAAACCTTTATTTAAGGCAATTAGACTTGCTTTAAATAAAGGTTCCATCAAAAAATCACTATCAATTGTTAGTTTAAAACCAAATTGAAGTGTATATATTTTATTGGGAAATCGCTTTATAGACATCAAGCAAACCATTACCAAAAAAACTTTTATTAGTAGGGGTATCATTGCTAACTCCATTTTTATAAAGATATCTCACGGCCTTATCTGGATTTTTTTTAAAATTATTTTTATCAATAATTAATGCTAAAGCACCTGACACTTTTGGAGCGGCAAGTGAAACCCCTATAGAGAGAGCATAGCCACCACCAGGGGCAGTAGTTAATATTAGTTCTTTTAACATTAACTTATTTTTTACCCACTGTTCTAAACCATATTGCTGAAATAATCTATTATCTCCTCCAGGTGCAGCAATATCTATAAAACTTTCACCATAATTTGAAAATAAGGAGAGTAATTTAGATGGACCAACAGATGAAACTGTTACTATATTTGGCAACTCAGCAGGAACATCTAATACTTCTCCAGTAAATGTTATCCCAGTATTTTCATTTTTTTTTCTAAAAAAATCATTCATTTCCTGCTTGTTAGTAACATCAAGAGCATCATTACCAGCCGCAGCAACTATAATACTTCCCTTTGATTTAGCATATTTAATGGCTTTTCTATAAGCTTTAATTTCGGATAATTCCTCACTAGATTCACCGTCTGAAGAAGATACTATACCATTGATGAGGTATTCGCCTAAACTTAAATTGATAACATCAACATTATCTTTCGCAGCTTCAACTATGGCTTTAATAACCCAAATAGCCTCACCTGCTCCATTACCAAACACTCTATACATTTTAATTCCAATACCAGGAGCAACCCCTTTCATAAAACCATTAGCTGCAACCTGTCCAGCAGTAAAAGTTCCATGTCCTCTTAGATCTATTAGGCGATTTAATTCACCTGTTTCTTGAGATTCTTGCTCTCTAAATCCACCTTTAGGTACTAAATTTTTAGATCCAGGTGAAATGTTATCTTTTAAATCAGGATGATTTATATCAATGCCTGAATCAATGATACCAACAGTTACATTTTTAGTTCCTGGATATAGTCTATAGCTATCACCATTATGGGTTACTTGTTGCATATCCCATTGATTCTCCCATATTTCATTTAAGGGTAGGGGGGAAGAGACATTGGTTGCTACTTCTCTTGAATTAAACGATTGTAATGACTTATTATATGAATCTATATTAGGATCCGAATGAACAATATTCATTGCTTTTTCGGTAGCTTTCACTTGTATAACACCAATCTCTGGGACACTATAGACTACTTGCATATCATATTTTTGAAACTTACTAGCTAGTTTTTGGTTATTTTCATAATTCTTCAACATTATAGTATAATATTGTGATTTATTTTCAGCATGAACTGTAGTAATAGGTATGAAAGTTCCGGAAATCAAGTTAATTAACAAAAGGAATTTAATTATTTTTTTCATAAAATCACCTCTTGATATATTATGTATAATCCTTAGTTTACTAAATCGTTAATGAAAAGAGATGTTAAGGGAATTAGTGATTTGAAAAATTTATTCACTTTGATATCGATAAAATGTATTTTAGGAATAAGTTCATTAGAGAAGAGAATTAAATAAAAGGGAATGAGTAATTAAATATATAAAGTATTTAATTACTCATTCCTATGATTTCAAATTTAAATTATAAATCTTTTTTTGCATATACTTTCAGAGATATTATCATTGATATAAAACCAATAATAATTGAGATGAAACAAGGCATCCATGTTAGGACAGTTGGTGAGAATGGAAAAATACTTTTGAAATCAATATCACTTGATTGTAGTCCCCTTATAAGAGTAGGAGCAACAAAAGGTATTAAAAAAGCAGTTAAAAGTGATATGATTTTGGTTTTGTCATAACCAAATTTAAACTGAACAGGAAGTAGTACACCAAATAAAATACTTAGAGTTAAAAAAGTTATTCCAAGAGCGCTAGCGCTCAGGCTTTCTATGCCCGATGGTGCGACAACTGAAATGATTATACGGATAATAGCTGCACAAATAAAAATTACAAAAAGAAAAAGGTACTTCGCTTTTACAAATGCGCTTCGTGTGTATGGGGTAGCACAAAGTAAAGCCGCTCCCTTGTACTGATCCTCAAATTTGGATACCGTTCCGAACAAAATATATTCCATCAAAATAACGGTTAAAAGAAAGCTAACAAGACCGCCATCGTTTAATTGTAATTGTGAAGAAAGATAAATAGGAGCTATAGCAGCAAAAACGAGTAAGATTAGAAAATATTTTTTGACTAACAAAAAGTCTTTCATCACTAGGTTAATTAACATGGATGTTCCCCCCAATATATGAAAGCATAATCTCCTCAATAGTTGGTCTTTCTATTAATACATCAGGCATGAGTCGACGTACATCATCTTTTTTATTAGTAATCCCTTCAAATCCATAGTGAGTTTGATGTAAATTTAAAAAAAGAGGTCTTGTTTGTTTATTAATTAAGCGGTTGTCGCCCTTTACCAATGCATGTGTATCTATTAAAACATCTTTTTCATCATTTACTAAAACTTTTCCATCATCAATTAAAATAATCATATCAGCAATTTTATCTAAATCAGATGTAATATGAGTGGAAAAAAATACGCTTTTCCCCGGCTCTTTCATGAAATCAAGGAGAATATCCATTAATTCACTCCGTACTAATGGATCCAAGCCACTTGTTGGTTCATCCATTATTAATAGATCTGCATGATGGGATAGGGCTAATGCAACTGCAAATTTCATTCGCATTCCTTTGGATAGAGTAGAGATTTTTTGTTCTAGATTTAAGTTAAACTTTTTAATATAATTTTGGAAAACTGTTTCATCCCATTCAGTGTAGGATGGAGCAATAACATTTTTCATTTCCTTTACTGTTAATTCATCATAAAAATAGCCCTCGTCTAGCACAATACCAATTTTGTTTTTAGACTTTCTTTCATGCTTATCCATATCTTTTCCTAGAAAATTAATTTTCCCAGAATCTTTTAAAATAAGACCCAAAATCGCTTTAATTGTAGTGGTCTTTCCAGAACCATTTGTACCGATAAATCCTGTTATACAGTCTGTATTAAGTGAAAAGGTAACATCTTTTAACGAAAAATTTCCGTAAGATTTATTTAAATTATTTACTTCTAACACAACATTCATTTTTCATTCTCCTCCTCTAAAATTAAATCTAAAATTGAATGGAGATCATCTGCATGAATACCTATACTACGAGCCATTTGACAAACTTCAGTAAGTTTAACTTCTACCATCCGGCGTTTGGACTCCATTAACAACTCTAAATTTGTAGGAGCTACATAGGTCCCTTTTCCAACCTTTGTAATAATAAAGCCTTCTGTTTCTAATTCTGCATAAACTCTTTTTGTAGTAAGTACACTTACATGTAAGTCGTTAGCAAGTGAGCGGATTGATGGTAATTGTTCACCCTCTTTTAATTCATTGTTAAATATGGATTCCTTAATTTGCTCCTTTATCTGTTGATATAAAGGCAGACTTGATACATTACTTAAGACTATTTTCATTAAACAACCTCTCTATCGATGAGTGTTATGTTATGTAATGCACACCATACACACCATACACAGTTAACATTATAAATTATAAAAAGCAGTTTAACAAGATATACTGCGATTAAATAACTTTTCATAAATAAAATTTTTAGTATCAGTTAATAAAGATATTTGTTATTTTAAATAAACCAAAAAGAAAGTTTTGTAAATATATGTCACAAAATATTAAAGAAACACACACAAAATGTTTGAAATTTTTTGATTGTTTTTATAAAACATAGGGAGTTATACTTTAGTCGCACCACACAATACAGAAAAGGGGGTAGGTCAAATGGAAACACCAGTAGTACAACCAAGGGACTGGACTTGTTGGAGTTGTTTAGTATGTGCAGCATGTTCTGTGGAATTATTAAATTTAGTTACTGCGGCAACAGGGGCTAGTACTGCAAGCTAATATCCTTTCAGAAGTTTTTTGGTTAAAAGCACTAAGAGAATGAGCACTTTTGGTCAAATTAGACTTTCTAGGAGAAAAATAAATAATCAAAAAGGAGATGTTCTAAATGGAAACACCAGTAGTACAACCAAGGGATTGGACTTGTTGGAGTTGCTTAGTATGTGCAGCATGTTCTGTGGAATTATTAAATTTAGTTACTGCGGCAACAGGGGCTAGTACTGCAAGCTAATATCCTTTTAGAAGTTTTTTGGTTAAAGGCACTAAGAGAATGAGCACTTTTGGTCAAATGAATTTTCTAGAAGAAAAATAAATAACCAAAAAGGAGATGTTCTAAATGGAAACACCAGTAGTACAACCAAGGGATTGGACTTGTTGGAGTTGCTTAGTATGTGCAGCATGTTCTGTAGAGTTATTAAATCTAGTTACTGCGGCAACCGGAGCTAGTACTGCAAGTTAAAATTTAAAAATGTGAGAGTGTTTATGGTGAAATTAAATTAGGACTTATTCTAATGACAAACAGTTATGTTAAGAATAAGTCCTATAAATTTATCGAAAACGAGTATGGGATTTTTGTAATACATAAACTAAAAACAAATTTAAATTTTATAGGAGATGATTAAAGTGAATGGCTATTTATTTTGGAAAGAAAAGCTAGAAATAAGAAAATTCACATCAAATTATGAATCTATGTTGGTAGTTCATAAAAACCCAAACGAAAGCGCTCCCACACTCAAAAACGAAAATACATTTACGATAAATAAAACCGCCACTGAAATTATTGAGTTAATTGATGGTACTAAAACATATGGACAAGTTGTATCTTTCTTGTCTTTAAAATACAGTGAAGATCCAATAAGTATTGAAAAGAAATTAAATGCATTTTTAAATAATGTATCCAAAGTTTACAATATGAACATTGGTACGCAAGAAGAACCTATAAATGTACCAGTTAATTTAATTGAAGAACAGACTATATATCCAAAAGTGGCTTCAATTGAAATCACAAACAGATGTAATGTAAGATGTCGTCATTGCTATGGAGATTTTGGAGCAGTAAAGCCAAAAGTAATGAGCTTAGATCAAATAAAATCCTTATTAGATGACTTAAATAATATAGGAGTGAAATTAATTGAACTTACGGGCGGTGATATAACAGTACATCCAAATCTAAAAGAGATATTGTTATATGCACTTAACTTGGATTTTTCTCAAATAACACTGTTGACCAATGGTATAGCTCTTTCTGATAAAGTTATGGACATAATAATAAAAAATAAGTCGAAAACATTTGTGCAAATTGATATGCATAGCTTAGATGATAATTATTTGACTTGGTTCTTTAAAGTTCCTAATACACTTCATAAAATTAAAAATAACATAATGAAATTAGCCGAAAATGATGTTCGTTTGCGGATCGCCACAATAGTTACACATTTGAATGTGCACGAGGTAGAAGATATAGCTGAATGGGTACATAATTTAGGGATTGATAGTATTGGGGTATCTCCAGTAATACCCATGGGAAGAGCCTTAGGATGTAGTGATCTTTATTTAAATGAAGAGGATGTTAAAACATATGGTGAAGCATTGTTGAAAATAAATAAAAAATATCCTAAATTTGTTTCATTATATGAAGGTGCGCGCGCTGAGATTAGGAATTGTGGTGCAATAACATCACATATTGTGATTGCGCCTGATGGTGAAATTAAAATGTGTACTATGCATAGTTTAGATGATTTGAAAAACAGTATAGGTAATGTTTTTGAACAGAATATTAAAGATATTTATGATGAAAAATTCAAATACATTAATGCATTTTTTAACTTACAAGCACCTCAAATGGACTCTGAGGAATGTAAAGAGTGTGAAAATAAACGTTTTTGTAGTACATGCTTCTTAAGAAGCTTTATAAAAGCACAAGAAATTGGCGATAAATGTAAATGGTTTAAAAATCATGTCCCTGAAATAATTAAGGAGCCATTAATGGTAGGGCAAAATTAGTATGATTGGATGAGATGAATATTGTTAAGTTTCTGAGGATAAACCAATATAATTCCATAGATAATGCGTCGGGATAAGGTCTCAAGATATCTATGGAATTATATAAACCTCATTATATTGATTCGTAAATTAATATAATAAATAGACAAAGGAGGAGAAAGAGGGTGAATAAGAAGATAAATAAACAAGATGAAATTCAAATTTCTTATAAAGAGTTATTATTTTTATATCCGTATTTGAAAAATACAAAAACTTTGTTAGCTTTTGGTTTAATTGGGATGGTTATAGCTTCTTTGATTATCGCACCGATACCATATATTATTGGCTACATTATTGATAAAGTTATACTATTAAACAAAAGCTACGATCAATTATTAAAAACAACTCTTATACTCTTATTAATTTATTGTATTAACTATTTAATATCGATAGGTTATGAGTATTTATTTACTCGTGTACAACAAAATGTAGTTAATGAAATTCGATTATCTATGATAAGTAATATTATAGATGCGCCTCTTTCTTATATTAATCAGAAGGAGAAAGGTTACATTCTTAGCAGAATTGCTGAATCTGGTAATGTAAGTGCATTATTTTCTCCAAATTTATTAAGGGTTTTTTCAGGTATATTCGATTTTTTCTTTGCTTTATTTATAATGTTTAATTTAAGTGTTAAACTTACAGGTATCATAGTAATTATTATCCCAATATATTTTATAATATCCAAACATTCTTCTAAAATGATATCAAAAAGTACCACAAACGTATACGAGTCATCGGCAGTATTAAACGCAGAAATGTATGAAACCTTAAATGGAATAGAGGATATAAAATTATTAAACGGTAAAAATATACAAACCAATAAGATTAAGAGTAAATTAAATAATGTAATTAAAAGTGCGCTAAAACAAAGTTTACATTTTATTTTCTTTATGCAAAATTTAATAGTAACAAATAACTTTGTTACAGTAATAGTATTACTGGTATCAGGTATTTTAATTTTACAAAACCAGCTTACTATAGGGGTGTATACTTCATTTTCAATTTATATGGCTAAACTCCTTGCGACTACCCAAGCTTTAGGCAGCTTAGATATAACTCTAAAACCCGTGTGTATTAGTATTAAGAGAATTAAGGAGTTCTTCAATTTAGATGTTGAAAATACACTAGGTACAAATATAATGAAAGAACCAATTAATTCAATAGAATTTAAAGATGTTTGTTTTAAATATAATGGAAATAGTGATTTGATATTTGATCATTTAAACGTGCAAATTGAAAAGGGTGACAAGTTATTAATTGATGGTATAAATGGATCAGGAAAATCTACCTTTATAAAATTATTAACAGGTTTATATCAACCTGAAAGTGGAAAGATATTGATAAATAATATTGACTATAACTTAATACATAAAGAAAGTGTTAGAGATAGAATAGGTATAGTTTCACAAAATATATTTTTGTTTAAAGGAACTATATTAGATAATATATTATATGGACAAACAAATAAAACGAAAGAAGATGTAGTTAAGTTAATGAAAAGGTATCATTTAACATCACATCTCAACAGATTTGAGAATGGATTAGATACTATAATTGTACAAGATGGTTCCAGTGTTTCAGGAGGTCAAGCACAATTCATAGCCTTTTTAAGGGCTATCCTCACAAAAAGGGATATAATAATATTAGATGAAGCAGCATCTAATTTACATATTGATACAAGAAATCTTATGTATGAGATACTTCAAAATTACAATCTTTGTAATATATTAATTATGATTTCACATCAGCAAGATGGCTTGTATTTTCTCAATAAAACATTAGAACTTACACATGGTAATAAAAGAATTGCTTTAAATGGTAGTATGCTTTAATCATCATGCTTTCATAGAAGGGAGCATCCTAATTATGTCAAAAATGAAACTTATTAATTTTGATACATATAGAAATTCAATAATTTTATTTGAGAACACTGGCGAGATTATATCAGTGTCAGCTCATTTTCAATTTTTTGAAGGAAGTGAAAGCTATATTCAAGGTTTTATTGATAATGAAGAAGTTATTCACTTTAAATCTAATAATCCTGGTCCAACTATTTCTATATATCGATTTACGCCTAAGAATATTACCAAATTAATTATATCAAGTGAAAATAGAACACATGGAATGGTCACATTGTATACTTCAGAAATATAGCTAACATCTAAATTTTTTAATAGTTAATACGATGAAGTCTTGGATTAAGATCGCTTGTATAACATTATTTGTTTTTAAATAGCAGCTATATAATCAAAAAAAAGGAATCCTTTATTATAAGGTATTCCTTTTTTTTGATTATAATATTAAATTTATTATAGGGCTTCTTTACCCATCGGCATTTAACTAAAGCGAAATTGTAAACCTAAAATAAAATAACTTTATCCTTTCCTATAATTCTACAGAAAGAAAAGTGTATTTTTTACAAAATGTATGTGATGTCACGAATAATTAAAAAGTTATTCAATAAAAAAGCTAACTGCCGCATTTAAACATATTGAAAGTAACTAATTTAGTTATATATCAATCAACCACGTCCAGCTTGGAAAGATGGATATAGCGACATACCACCATCAGCAAACAGTGTAATACCTGTTACATAGCTCGCTTGTGAAGAAGCAAGCCATGCTGCTACCGCTGCAATTTCTTTCGGTTCTCCGATATATCCCATAGGAACCATACTTTCAACATCGGCACGTTTTTCTGGATCTGCAAATTTTTCAGCATTAATCGGCGTATTCATAGCACCAGGCCCAATATTATTTACACGGATTCCTTTTGGTGCATATTCTAGTGCTAATGTTTCTGTCATTAGCTTAACGCCACCTTTACTTGCTGCATAGTGTACAAATAATGGCCATGGAATTTGCTCGTGAACGCTTGACATATTAATAACACTACCTTTAATATCATGCTCAACAAAATATTTAATTGCTTCCCGGCTCCCTAAGAAAGCCCCTGTTAAATTCGTAGCAATTACCTTATTCCAATCACTTAATGGCATTTCATATGAAGGTACTGAATTTTCAATACCCGCATTATTAATCATGACATCCAGTGTACCAAATTCTTTCACAGCAGATTTAACGAGATTGATAACATCTGATTCAACTGTTACATCTCCTTTTACCGCAATCGCTTCTCCACCTGCTTGTTTAACTACTTGTACTACCTCATTTGCTTCTGATTCGTTTGAATAATAATTAATTACAACTTTGGCTTGTTCTTCTCCAAAACGAATTGCCATCGCTCTTCCTAATCCTGTGGATGCACCCGTAATAACAACAACTTTCCCTTTTAAATCTGTATACATAATTTTTTCCTCCTTTTTATCCTTTAGCAATTCCTAACATAATGCCAGCTGCAATAATGAAGATAATTCCAATGACAATCGCAATAAATTGTCGTTTTGTTTTCTTTTCACCTAATATAAAAATTCCACCTAAAGTTGAGATCACGATCCCCATTTGGGAAAGGGAAAAGCTTGTTGCCACCCCTACACGCGGCTGGGAAATAAATAAAAACATATTTCCTGCTGCCCAAATTAAACCAGGAATAATATTGCGAATCGCATATTTATTAAATGGTTGATGCTTAAAGGTTAGTAGAATTCCACCTAACACCATACCAATGGCTTGTGGTAATAACGCTGACCATCCGTCTATACCGAATAGGCGGATAATTACCACATATACTAAGTAACCAAGAGTTGAAATTAATAACATCACAATCCCTTTTTTGAAATTTCCTTTTTGTTCATCGTTTTTCTCCTCTTTGCTTTGGAGAGATGTGAGAACGATTCCGATTATGATACAAAGAAGTGCCAGAACACCTAATACAACAGATGTTGTTGTTGACCATTCATGAAATACAATGACCCCAAATAAAGTAGTCGAAACTAATTGCATCCCTGTTGAAATAGGCATTGTTTTAGAAACCCCAATTAAATCAATACTTTTCAATTGATTGGCTTGTCCTAATGCCCAAAATAGGCCAGATATAATCCCGACAATTATCATCATGGGCGTCAAAACGGGTTTTATAAAAATATAAACACCGATAGAAAAAACTAGAGCGCCAAGGGTAGTTCCAAGTATTTGACTGTAAGGACCGCCTCCTAGTTTAACGTTGAAGAGTACAATACTTCCCCAAAATAATGCTGGTAAAATCGCTAATAAAATATCCATTTTTTCTAACCTTCCTAAAACATATTTATTAAGTTGAATGCTTGTACGAGATAGTATCTTTGTGTCGAGGGAATTATTTTAGAATAAGAGAAATTTTTCGTTTTTCTACCCGTAATATTTGTTTACCCAAAATAAAAGAAAAATAACATCATGTTGAAAAAGAAAATAACTAGCACGAAATAAAAAAAGTTATTAGAAAGAATATGACCAATACAATTTCAAGTTTTGAAAATAGGAATAATGGAGAAAAACTTGATGCAAAATTAAGCTATGTTATACAAAAACAACGCATTATGTTTATACATGAGAAAAAGAAATAATATCGTAAAATCTTTAATTTCGTATATAAAATTAATAAGAAGTATGATATGATGAAAGTAACAAAATACTTCTAAAACTATCTTGCAAAAGGACACACCTACGCATACATATGCGATAGGTGTGTCCTTTTATATTTGTTTTTAAGATTTCAAGACTGAAAAGGGGGATGTATATTGTGTACCAGTAATATAGCATCTACTAATGTTTCTTTTGAAAAATTGAAAAGTCAGGAAGAGAATGAAAAAAACATAGTGTCAATATGCCCGAATTGCAAGAAACGCTCATTTAGAGCACTTTATAATGATTATCCAAAATGGATACAGTATTGCCTATGTTGTAATTATCGAGAAGTAAATACAATAGAGAGTCCGTTTGTTTATTAGATGTAGCTATTTACGTATTTTGATTAGGAGGAAGAATTTCCGATATGAAAATATGAATTAAGGCTATTTGTATAACATCATTTGTATTTCAAATGACAGCATGTAGCAATTCGACGCAAACAAAAAATGATTCGAGACCTGCCCAAGCAGTACAAAACGGAATACAACAGCACGTAGAAGGGAAAGGTATTGTTGATATTCCAGGGGATTATAAGGGGAAATTAAAAGACTTAGAGACCGTTAAAGGGAAGGTATTACATATAAAAGACGGAGATACAATAGACGTAAACGTAAAGGGGCAGAAACAGATGGTAAGGTTACTGTTATTAGATACCCCTGAGTCTGTATCTCAAAAAATTCCACCACAAAAGATGGGAAAAGAACCATCTTCCTTTTTAAAGAAACAGCTAGAAGGGAAAAGTGTAACATTTGTTTATGATCGGGGACCAAAAGAAGACAAATACGGTAGAAAATTGGCTTATGTATTTTGCGATGGAATACACATCAACGAATTAATGGTCAAGTCGGGTTATGGGATTATAGCCTATATTTCTAGACCTAATACTACAATTCTATCTGAAATGAAAGAAGCAGAAAATGAAGCAAAAGAATCAAAGGTTGGCGTATGGAGCATTAAAGGCTTTGTAGATGAAAAGAACCAGCATTATAACCGTAAAGATGCAGCTTAACACCCTAACCCATTGCAATACAAATATTTGTGCAAAATGGAGGTTTTTTGAATGAATGAAAACAGAAGAAATATGCTCTTATCCTTTATCATTTCAATTTTATTTATTTTCGCGAGTCTATTGCCATTTAGTAATAATGAATATGTGTATGTTATCTCCAAAATTGGTGCTGCAGCAGGTGTAATAAATATTGTGATGATGAGCGTTTTCTTGTATTTTCAAAGCAAAAAAACGGGACATTTATTAAATTGGTAATTAAAGCTAAATAGTTTTCCTTACTCATATCCTTTTAAGTTTGGTAAGGAAAGCCGAAAAGGAGTTGAAAGGTGAGTCAAGTACTTGGATTTTTAAAGTTTGTTTTAGCGAAAGAAAGACGGTATGTATATTTAGTTGTAGGAGAAAAGAAAAACAAAAAAGTACATACACACATGGTATATAGATTTGGTTCGCTAGAAAAAGCATTAGAAACCATGTACGAAATGCGTGGTGATTTTGAAAATCTTTTCCCTCTAGAATTAAAAGAGAGGGGATACGACTGAGAAGATATCAATGATTGGATACTTTCTATTGAAACAGGGTACTCGAAACACGGAAATAAACTAGTCATATACTAGCAAATGTTTTGTATTTTAAAAAATAGGTGAGGCGAAAATAAGATGTTGATCATTCAAAAGTATCACATTGTAATTGCTTGGACGATAGCTACTAGTGCAATGTTAATTAGTTTGTTTTTTAGTGAATGGATGAAGCTGCCGCCATGTGATTTGTGCTGGTACCAAAGAATGGCCATGTATCCATTAGTATTAATATTGGGGGTAGGGATATATAGAAAAGATTCGCACGTAAGCACGTATGCATTTCCATTTGCGTGTATCGGTTTAATGTTATCTGTATATCAAATTACAATTCAAGCGTTTCCTAATAGTGAGATGCAGATTTGTTCAGTAGGAGTTTCTTGCACAAAAGATTACTTAAATTTATTCGGTTTCATCTCGATACCTATGCTATCTTTTGTTGGATTTTTAGCTATCATAATACTTCTATATATTAAATCTGAGAGAGACAAAAGAATAAACAATACAGCGATTATGAACAATATGCTCGAATAAACAAAAAATACCTATAAATAGATAAAAAATATAAAGAAATTAAAAAAGGAGAAATAAAAAATGACAACAATGCAAGTAAGTAATGAAATGTACAAAATTCCAGAGGCGGATATAGAACTATTAAAAATCATGGCCCATCCAGTTAGATTACAAATTGTGAAGGAGCTAGAACACCACAAAATTTGTAATGTAACACAGTTAACAGAGCTATTAGATGTTCCTCAATCTACCGTATCTCAGCATTTATCTAAAATGCGTGGAAAAATTCTTCGCTCAGAAAGAAGAGGATTAGAGATGTATTATCATATTGTGAATTCCAAGGCATGTCAGATTGTCGGAGTATTAGGTATTTAATTCTAAATCGAAATAGGATGATAGAAAGAGTGTTGTTAAATATAGCTGCAAAAGATGATGTACTGCAGAATGATAAATTAACAAGCTTAAAGTTTAGTCCTTCTAATAATGGAGGAGCTGACTGTGGTGAAAAATTGATATAGGAGTTACTAAAAAAGAGTGCAGTACATGTCTGCATTCTTTTTCTTTGTGCCATAGCTACAATAGATAAAGTATTTTGTTTTGCTATGCGAAAACGATATTTTTGACTTTTTAAGCAAAGAAAATCTTTAGTTTACTGATTTGTATAGTTAGAATTAAAGTTTAGAATATTCTGTGTCAACATTATCAATTTACTATAGTTTCCAATTATGTAAAGATAGAATTGATTATAATTTTCCGTAAATATTAGATTGAAAACTATTATAAGGGGAATTTGAGTATTTATAGCTTGTTTATAAACGATGATTGGGGATACAGACAATAGGGTGATCAAGTACTGTTAGAATTTATTAAACGAAATGAGGTGACTTTAACTTGAGAGAAATTGCGAAAAAAGTACAAATGATACGTTTACAGGAGGAGCATTCCGGGCGTAAGGCAGACGCAGAAAAGCGATGTAAAATAGAAAGAGAGGGTATTAATTTAGAAAAAAATAGAGTTAAAAAACGAACTCAAAAATTTCAAACGTCAGAAGAAAAATGGGACATAAAATGTAAAAAAGCAGTACAATTATTTAATCAAGGAGAGGAATATCCAAATATTGCAAAAAATCTGAGGTGCAATGTGAGTAGTTTGTATAGAGAACTTAAGAAACGGGGCACATTACAAACACCAAAGCAGGTAGCAGTATCTAAATCATTAAAATCACCAATAACATCAACACGAACAAAAAAAACAAATTTTGAGAGATATAAAGAATATTATATGTACAAATAGAAGAATTCATGGCTATAAATCTATACTTAATTCTTTAGTGTTAAAAAGCTCAGATTATAAAAGGTACAATGAAAAAATGCATGTTTAGCAGCAAATCTTCTTACAGTATTGATAGAGCATCTTTTTATTTTTTAGGATATTTTTACATCTAACAAATATTGAAGGCTATTACCTGTTGCTTAGATCATAAAAATATTCATAAAACTAAATCCTTACTTATATTTGTTGAGTAGTTGGTGAAGAAGAGTTTTTTGCAAATGTTAAAATAAGAATAATTTGTCCGAAGCAAAAGAATCCCCATGTCATAAAGGATTCTTTTAGGAGAGTTAGAGAGATGTTGTCACTTGACTCATATTGATTTTACGATAAAAAGAATGAATATTCAATTTTATTATATATTTCTCAATATATTTCTTTTATTTTTATATTATAATTAATTCTTTTTATTGATGTATATCTTTCTGTGGTGAATCCTTTTAATAAGGATTCCTTTTTTAGTGCCTCATATATTAATAATGAGCCACTAGAGTTTAAGATAGTTTATACAACAACTATTGAAATTGCTTGATTATAAGGGAATTGTTGATTTCTATTGCTGGGGATCAGCCCTGAAAATTTATCTACAGTAATAATGATTACAGGTATTCTAACTCCGTTGATTAGAAAATTTGTTATTACTTTTGTGTCTCTATTAATTTTTTATAAAAAGTTTTCTTGTGTATACATCTATATTCTCTTACTCTTTTTAAACATTTTAATCTTTTTAAGTTTCTCTTATAAATGTAAAAGGTTTGGTGTAATTATAATGTTTTTAAATATAGTAGATTTTAAAGATGTTATAAGTGGGGTTCTTATAAAAAAAAGCCCTCACAATGAAGTGAAGACCTTTATTCATTTAATATCCGTCAGTATGGCTATGAGTGTATTGTGCGATTTTATGCTCGTTCAATTAAGACCTTAACCACCATGATTTCCGTGTGCATATTGAATAACATCAATAGCTTTATGTGTTTCTGTAGGGGATTGGGCACCAAACATTAAAGTAAAAATAGTAATTACACCAACTAAACCGAGAATTGTCTTTTTCATTTTAATGCCTCCTTCTCAATAACTTTTTTTCCTGCTTGAGAACATGAATAGAAATAATGACTTGCTTTAATATGGTTATGCTCTTTATAAAATGCAGTAGCAAGATATTCTTCGTATTCCTTAATGAATTCAAAAAGTTCTTGCTCTTTAAAATATGATACGCCTTTTAACACTGTCCTTTCAAGTGCTTCGGCAGGAAAACCTCCATTCATTGCATCTAATATTTTAAAATGGTGAAGATACTCTATATTTTCAATCTCTTGACAAACGGAATATCCTTTTGCTATGAGATCTTTAGCAACGGAGTGATTTCCTTCCTTCATGTGTTCCCTTGCCTCAATAAAAAGTGCCTTATAATTGTTAGGCATTTTTTGATTTACTTCTGAAAGATATCTAATAGCTAATGGCGAAAGGTTTTGAGTTGCATACATTAATCCTAAATTTTGACGCACCATTAAAATAAATTGCTCTTCGTCTATTTTTTGAAACATATCCATTGCTTTTGTAAAATATTCTTCAGCGAGCTCCCATTCTCTCAAATGAGTACAAGCTAAGCCTATAAGATTATCACAGAATGCTACATTGATCTCATACCCAGCATGTTGAGCAAAGATTTCTCTTGCCTCTGATACTTTTTTATAAGATAAGAGTCCTTGATATATGTCATAATGGAAAGCTCCAACTTTATAATAAAATTCCGCTTTTTCCAATTCATCAGGAATGCAGTCTAAAAGTTTTTCTGCTTTTTCATAACTCTCCTTTGCGATTTGATATTCGCCAATAGTAGAGGCATGAATCCCTTTGAAAAAGTGATAATAATAAGCTAAGAAATTATCTGTAGGCATATCAAAAGCCTCAACTTTGTCAAAACTGCTTTTTGAAACGCTTAAATTATCAATTACAAATTGGTATCTAAAATCTAGTAGTGAGTAGTAGAGTAATAAATCTTGATCCTCTTCAATATTATGCATCTTAGAATCAATTATTTTTTTTAATTGATGTGCATTACCTATACGCCTTGAGCGGATTTCAACATACCAATCGCTTAATAGCTTTGTAATTTCATTATTCCCCTTAGCTGAAACCATCATTATATATTCCCCCATCCTATAAAAGTCTACTAATGTTATATATTACCATCATAGCAAAGTATCCAGTTCGTTTAATTGTATTATGTTTATTTTTCAATAAAATTCAGAAAAATAAATTAATTTTGATGACCCAATTATATTTTATTCATGGTTTTCTCATTAACAATTCACGCAAAGGTGATGTGATTGAAGTGAGTCGGAAAATATCATGTTTGCATGAAAGGGGAATGAATAAATATGAAAGCCTCTCTCTACTATAGTGGCAGCTTATTGAAGTTTTAGGTTTATAATTAATAGACAGTTTTAGTTAAGGAAATTTAAAATCCCTGTCTTTAAAGACAGGGATTAAAAAAAGGGATGACAGTTAACAACTGAAGGTACCATTATATTACCATTATTGGAATTTTTATTCCATGTTTTTGTGTTGAGAAATAAATAATACATGATGTAAAAGGTGAGATGAGTAGAGGGTTCTTATAGGTTTAGCAATATGAGAAAGTAAATATTTTAATTAAATTTTTCTTGAAACGAGGAGTGGAAGTATTGTTTTTGCTTAGAAAGCATTATTCAAAGTTATGTAGAAATTATAATATGAATAAAAAGAGTCTAGTTAAAAAATTATAAGACACCAATTCATTGGAACGGTAAAAAACTGTTTTCGGAATAGGTGTCTTTTTTGTATTGAGCAGAATATATTTTCTCAACAGGAAAAATTGTAATTATCTATAAGTATTACTTATAAGGATAATAGGAAAATAGAAATTAATAATAAAGGAGAATGCGAAATGTTAACTGTAATATCTAATAATGACCTAGCTAAAATACGCGAAGAAGATGTAGATGTAATAAGGGTAATGGCACATCCGGTTCGATTAAAAATTATAAGTGAGTTAATGCATTATAAAATGTGCAATGTTACACAGTTAACAGAAATATTAAAACTTCCACAATCCACTGTTTCACAACATTTAGCAAAGTTAAAAGGAATTGTAATCCGTGCAGAAAGAAAAGGATTAGAGATGCATTATTATATTGATAATAATAAAGCTCGTCAGATTGTAGAAATTTTAGGACTATAGGTAAATTATACGTAAAAGTTTCCTAGGTCTAAGATAAATCATGTACCATCTAATCGAATTATCGCAGAGGAGTTTGGAATTAACCGTACTGTTCCAGGTGCTACCCAATACATGCAAGATCTTATTTCTATCTTTAACCAAAAAGGATGGCATAAATCATTCTATGCATTCCGTGAAGACACATGGACAGGGATGAATTATGAATTGGGAACAGGAAAATTAAAATGGGATGAAGAGGGTAAACCGATGCGTCAAGATAATTCACTCTGGGATGTAATAAAAAAAGATTTACAAACGCATAAATAGTTTAAATTGTTAGGGTTAAGGACTAAATGTAAGCATCTAATTCAAATAGAATTAGATGCTTTTTATTTCAAAAAAATGTGGTCGTAATTGTCTAAACTTTTAAAGTGAAAAAAGTTTTATGAATTTTTTGTGAGATTCCAACCCTTAAATGTTGAAATTTATTTACTTATTTCTCCATTTGGATATATTTCTCCAATTGGATGGAAGTTTAGAATACAGAATCAAAACATAATAGGCTGTTATCGATGAGTTTATCGTAAAGTTGTTATTTAATGTGTCATCAAATAACATTTATATACAATATTACATAAAGAAAAGGAGATATTTATAAAAAAATATAGAGTAATAGACACAACTTAAATAGTATGAATAGTTTAGATTGTAAAAACATGAAGAAGAAAACAAAAAATCCTTAAGAGTACTAAGGAAAAATGAGGGAGATAATATGGGGAATAATTCAAAACATAAAACTAGAAAAATACTTGCGGCCACTGCTACAGTAACTATGCTTGCGACTGGAATGATTTCTTCATCAGATGTCTTTGCGGAGCAAAAGGAGCAGCAAAAAAATTTATCGACATCACTGCAAAATGAAAAGTCAGTTAAATCAGAAAATAGAACATTTACGGTCCCAGGAAAAGGGGATGTTGAGGTACTGAAACAACAGGAAAGAAAAAATATGGCATTTAGTCCATATGAACCAACTGGTTTATATGCAAAGCCAAATGAACAAATAACGATTAATGTAGAAGGTAATCAAGATATTCAAGTATATATTGGAACGTATTCGTATGATGCTTCTTGGAGAGAAGATTCTAAGATAAAATCATTCACATTAAAACCTGGTATAAACACAATCCAATCTCCAAATGGGGGGATGATTTATTTTTATAATAAACAACAAGGTGGTACCATTCGAACAACAATCACAGCAGGTGGAACGACTACGCCTTTCTTTGAACTAGGAAAGCATACGAAACAAGATTTAATAAACATGCTGGACCAGTATCCTAATGCACATGCAGTGGAGTTAAAAGGCGAACGTGTATTAATTACGGCCAGCCCTGCACGTGTTAAGAAATATTTGTTGGGTTCTAATACAGATCCTGTACAACTCTTAAAAAAGATGGATGAAGCTACTCGAATTCAAGACAAAGTAGCTGGATTATCTGAAGAACAAGTAGATAAACATTATGTTCATTACGTAGAAGAAAATCATTCTCCTGATTATTATATGTATGCAACTTCTTATCGAACAGCATATGTAGGAGATGCAATCCAATACGTGTTAGATATTAATAAATTTATAACAGATGGCTGGGGCCCTTGGCATGAGGCAGGACATTTGAGACAACAATCGCCCTGGAAGTTTTATAATATGACAGAAGTACAAAATAATATATACAGCCTTTCTGTAGAAAAAGCATTTAATCAACCATCCAACTTAGAGAAAAGCGGAATTTATCCAAAAGCATTTCAATATCTAGAACAAGTGAATAAAAATTATGATGAAATTAGCGATGTTTTTGTAAAGCTTGTTATGCTTTGGCAACTACAGTTAGCGTATGGAGAGGATTTCTATCCTAAATTGCATCAATTGTATAGAGACATGCCTTCAAGTGAACTTCCACAAACTGATGAAAATAAAAAACAATTATTTATGATTTCAGCATCAAAAGTAGCCAAACAAAATTTGATTCCTTTCTTTGAGAAGTGGGGATTACGTCCAAATAACGATACCATTCAAAAAGTAGCTGCATTAGGATATCCAATTTTAACAGCAGAGATTTGGAAGGGTACGGATTCTAATCCAATTAAACCAGATATGCCTAATGTAAATAATATTTTAGAAGGAAACCAGTTTGCATGGTCACTAAAAGGAATTAGTGATTTCGAGTTTGCTAAAATTAATTTCAATAAATCGACAGAAGAAATGCAAGTAGACTTAAAATCAGGCGTACCGCATCATTATTTTAATGAAACATATGCGAGTATTAAAGTACAAAATGCATCAGGGAAAGTAGTATACAATAAAGACATTTATGGAAATAAACAACAAAATGCTGAATCGCAAAAAGTTTCAGTCAAAGTAGGAGATTATATTGAGTTAACACATCTAGAAGGTGTGCATAGAGCTACTCTCACAAATGTAGATAATAGTAAACAAGAGAGCTTTGGAAAAAAAGCCATGTACGAAGTTACAAAGGAAGGTCTGAAGAAAGTAAATCAAATTGTTAATCCGAAACCGGACACAGAAGCTCCAACACAGCCACAAGGATTATATGCAAGCAACCTTACTTCTAACAGTGTAGAGCTAAAATGGAATCCTTCTACAGATAATGTAGGTGTAAAAGAATATCAGGTATTACGCGATGGACAATTGATTCAAACGGTACAAGGAACGACGTTTACTGATCAAAACTTAACAGTTAATAAGGAATATAAATATGCAGTGAAGGCTGTAGATGCAGCTGGAAATACATCAATCCAAAGTGAAATTCTTCTTGTAAAAACCAAAGATCAAAATGTATCTTATGAAAAATGGGATCCAAAGAAGGCATATACAAAGGGCGATAAAGTAGAACATCAAGGGACAGTGTATGAAGCTGTTCAAAATCATCAAGGAAATGGTGACCCGAATTGGATATTTGCACTATCGTTATGGAAAGCAATTACAATCAATTAATATGTAAGAATCAGATGTAAAGATAGAACAACATCCAGTATTTTAAAGAATTACTGGATGTTGTTTGAATTTTGATAGATTTCTCTACTACGTTAGTATTCAATAATAAAAATTAGAAAAGGATGTAGATTAGTGATTAGTCAGAAAACGAAGAAAAGATTTAATAAAGTTATTATAATGACCGCAGCATGTAGCATGTTTTCTATGTTTGGAACGTCTATTTTGCACACTAAAGCTGCAACACATTCAGCTGCTCCAGCAGTTTATGTGAGTCCCAAAAATATACCTGCCTCAGATATTATTAGTATAGACTGGTCACCAGTTCAGACACCACCTTATACGTACTGGGCTGTACACAACTGGAATGCAGGTGGTGAAGCTGGAGGATATGCTGGTTTTCAACAACAAAGTGGGTTCGATGAAAATGGAAAACGTACTTTACATTTTGCCTTATGGGATCCAATTTCCTCTAAAGAAGCAATAAAGGCCGAATACTTATCTCCGAATTCGCAAGCTGGGCCCTTTGGAGGAGAAGGAACAGGAATGAAGGTTCAAACAACTTATGGTTGGAAAGACTACAATTGGTACACAATGACAATGCGTTCATGGCAAGAAAATGGTCATACTAAATTTGGACAATGGATGAAAGATGTAACAAAGAATAAATGGCATCAAATTGCAATTATGGACTTTCCGGTTGCTAATGTTGCATTTAATCATGGGTTAGGAATGTTTCAAGAAGACTGGGCTGATAGTGGACAGAATGTTCGAGAAGCGCGCCTGAAAAATGGTTATAGCCGAAAATTAGTTGATAAACAATGGAGTTCTTGGAATAATCAAAGTATTTCTGGAACGCATGATAATACTTATCAATATGATGGAGGAGCTACTTCAGAATATGTATGGGTCAAAGCAGGAGGTAATACGCAGTCTACTATTGGGGCAGGAAAAATATTCACGCTAAATCAACCTACTCAACCTGAAATAGGAAAACTAGATTATGATATCCAATCTATATATTATGAAGATGAAAAATTAAATGTATCTTGGAAACTAAAAGAAAATAGTACACCGCAATTTAAGGGGAAAATTGAAATTTATAACAATGAAAATATGACGGGCCAACCTATTAGCGTAATTGATGATATTAAATCTTATCAAAATGGAATCAGTCAATCTATATCATTACCAACAAGTGCTTATGCAAAAATTGTATTAACGGATATATTTGATCAAACTGTTGAGAAAAAGGTACAAATCAAAAATGAATCTCCAAACATTTTTGAAGGTAATGAATTTGCATGGTCGTTGAAAGGGATTGGAGATTTTGAATTTGCGAAAGTAAATTTAAATAAATCAACAGAAGAAATGCAAATAGATCTAAAAGCAGGTGTACCACATAACTACTTTGATAGTACATATGCAAGTATTAAAGTGCAAAACACATCAGGTAAAGTGGTCTATAACAAAGAGATTTATGGAAACAAACAGCAAAATGCTGAATCGCAAAAAGTTCCAGTCAAAGTAGGCGATTATATAGAGTTAAGACATCTAGAAGGTGTACATAGAGCTACTCTTACAAATGTAGATAATAGTAAGCAAGAGAGCTTTGGAAAAAAAGCTATATACGAAGTTACAAAGGAAGGCCTGAAGAAAGTAGAAAAAATGCCAGAAGCAACAATTTTAGAAGGAAACAAGTTTGCGTGGTCATTAAAAGGATATAGTGATAGAGAAATTGCAAAAGTAGATTATGATAAAACGGTAGAAGAGATGAAGGTAAAACTAGAATCAGGTGTACCACATTCCTATTTTGCTAGTACATATGCGAGTATTAAGGTTCAAAATTCTTCTGGCAACGTTCTGTACAATAAGGAAATCGTGGGAAATAAACAACAAAATGCTGAAAGCCAAACTGTGCCCGTCAAGGTAGGGGATTACATTGAATTTACCCATATAGAAGGAGAAGCAACAAAGGAAAAAACGCGAGCAACTTTAACTAACCTTGAAAATAACAAAAATGAAACCATTGGAAAGACAGCGAGGTATCAAGTGACAAAAGAAGGCTTGAAGAAAGTAGAGAAAATGCCAGAAACAACGGTTTTAGATGGAAATCAATTCGCTTGGTCATTAAAGGGATATAATGATCGAGAAATCGCGAAAATAGAATATAACAAAGCAACAGAAAAAATGCAGATTAAATTAGAAGCGGGTATCCCCCATTCTTATTTTACTAATACGTATGCAAGCATTAAAGTCCAGAATTCATCCGGTAATATTTTGTACAATAAAGAAATTATAGGAAATAGACAACAATCTGCTGAGAGCCAAACTGTTTCAGTCAAAGTAGGAGATTGTATTGAGTTTACTCATATAGAGGGAGAAGCACAAAAGGAAAAGACACGCGCCACACTTACTAATCTTGAGAATAGTAAACAGGAGTATATGGGAAAGAAAAGAATATATCAGGTTACCTCTATGGGATTATTAATAAAGCCATAGATTTCAATACAAAAGTTAAATTATAGATTTATATATTATATAAAAATCTTAACCATTATACGCATTAAAAAATGCTTAAGAGAATATAGATTGGCGGGTATAGTATGAACATATTTAAAGGGTTTCTAATTTCATCAATTGCAATGACCACATTTGTAGGAACAGATCTAATCCTACAAAATGATAGTATTCATAATAAAGTTTACGCTGAATCTAATAATGTCACATACAAAGAAAGAGATTCACAGGAAGAAAGATTAATTGTAAAGTTTAAAAATCAAATTGACTTACCTTATGAAGATGGTATTGAGAAACGAATAAAAAATGGGGATTATGATAACAATTTAAAGCAGTTATTTTCCGAAAATACAGAACTTACTTTGAATCGTCTGTTCTCATCTGTAAATCCGATAGAGATTGAAAAGTTATCAGTACAATCTAAATCAGTTGCTAATGAATCAGCTAATAATTTATTAAATTATTATATTGTACAAGCTCCTAATAACATAGAAATAGAATTATTACTGAAAAAATTTGAAACATCTTCTCTCGTAGAGGAGGCTTATATACAAGAAAAACAAATTTTGACACCCCCTGAAATACAGTTACCAAATTTATCTGTTAATCCGTACGATGATCCTAGATTTAAAAATCAAGGATATCTTGAAGCGGCACCAAAGGGAATTAATGCCTCGCATGCTTGGAGCATTAAAGGTGGTGATGGGAAGGGTACAACTTTTGTGGATATGGAATATGGATGGTTATTGAACCATGAGGATTTAGTCAATAAAAATATTAAGCTTATGTCGGGACAAAATATAAGCCAGCATAGAGCTCATGGTACTTCTGTATTAGGAATTGTTTCATCTGAAGATAATCAAATTGGAAATATTGGAATTGCACCAAAAGCAAATGTAAAAGTAATATCCCAGATCAGGGATAATGGAATTTATAATACGGCGGATGCTATTTTAAGTGCTGTACATAATTTACAAGCGGGAGATATTCTTTTATTAGAGGCACAAGCTTCGTATGATGGGTATGGGGATAAATATTTACCTGTAGAAGTACATCCAGATATTTTTGATGCAATTCGTGTTGGTGCAGATAAAGGGATTATTATTATAGAAGCTGGCGCAAATGGTTCAAACGACTTAGATAATTTTAAAGATCGTAATGGAAAAAAGATCTTAAATCGAAATAGTCCAGACTTCAAGGATTCAGGTGCTATTATGGTTGGGGCGGGATCATCAACTGTTCCACATAAACGTTTATGGTTTTCAAATTATGGAAGTCGATTAGATGTATATGGATGGGGAGAAAATGTTGATACAACATCAGCAAATCCAAGTCAAAATACTACAAATTTATATACATCAACATTTAGTGGAACATCAAGTGCTTCACCAATTATTGCTGGAGCAGCAACTTCGATACAAGGTATTGCTAAAGAACATCGAGGCTCTCCTTATACACCAGTAGAATTAAGAAATATCTTAAGTAATCCGAATACAGGAACAAAATCTCAAGATCCGTGGAATGATAGAATAGGTGTTTTACCTGATTTAAAAACTATATTAGATAACTTAGGTTTTAATTCAGATATACCGAACTCTTCTAGTATTTTAGAAGGAAAGCAGTTTGCATGGTCCCTAAAAGGAATTAGTGATTTTGAGTTTGCTAAAATTAATTTCAATAAATCGACAGAAGAAATGCAAGTGGACTTAAAAGCAGGCGTACCGCATCATTATTTTAATGAAACATATGCGAGTATTAAAGTCCAAAATGCATCAGGAAAAGTAGTATACAATAAAGACATTTATGGAAATAAACAACAAAATGCTGAATCGCAAAAAGTTTCAGTCAAAGTAGGAGATTATATTGAGTTAACACATCTAGAAGGTGTGCATAGAGCTACTCTCACAAATGTAGATAATAGTAAACAAGAGAGCTTTGGAAAAAAAGTCATATACGAAGTTACAAAAGAAGGCTTGAAGAAAGTAGAAAAAATGCCAGAAACAACAGTTTTAGATGGAAATCAATTTGCATGGTCCCTAAAAGGAATTAGTGATTTCGAGTTTGCAAAAGTTAATTTTAATAAGTCGACAGAAGAAATGCAAATCGACTTAAAAGCAGGCGTACCGCATCATTATTTTAATGAAACGTATGCGAGTATTAAAGTCCAAAATGCATCAGGGAAAGTAGTATACAATAAAGACATTTATGGAAACAAACAACAAAATGCTGAATCGCAAAAGGTTCCAGTTAAAGTAGGAGATTATATTGAGTTGACACACCTAGAAGGTGTGCATAGAGCTACTTTAATAAATGTAGACAGCAGTAAACAAGAAAGCTTTGGAAAAAAAGTCATGTACCAAGTTACAAAAGAAGGCTTGAAGAAAGTAGAAAAAATGCCAGAAACAACAGTTTTAGATGGAAATCATTTTGGGTGGTCTTTAAAAGGATATAGTGATAGAGAAATCGCAAAAGTTGATTATAATAGGGCAACAGAGAAAATGCAGGTGAATTTAGAAGCAGGCGTACCACATTCTTACTTTAATAATACGTATGCAAGTATTACAGTAAAGAATTCAACCGGTAGTGTTGTATACAATAAGGATATAGTGGGAAATAGTCAACAAACTGCTGAAAGTCAAACCGTGCCGGTAAAAGTGGGAGATTACATTGAGTTGACCCATATAGAAGGGGAAGCAGTAAAGGAAAAGACACGCGCTACACTTATTAACTTTGAGAATAATAAACAAGAATATATAGGCAAAAAAAGAATCTATCAAGTTACTTCAACGGGATTAAACAAAATAGATTAATATGAAGAACATTCTAATTATTAGTTAGATGCAAATAGTCGTTCATTATGAACGGCTATTTGGCTTTTATTTAACAATACGCTCTCTTTTTTATATACTCTCGTTGCCATCAAATGCTACATTTTTTTATAAATATGTTTTTGAATTAATAAATGTTTAAGTGCAATAGATTTGAGAAAAAAGAAACAGAATAGTAGGGTATTTGTTGATAAATCCTCTCAAATATTACAATGTTTTACATATTTGATATGATGTAAATGAGTTCTATGTATATTAAGGGAGGAATGGGAATGAAAAGGTTTATAACACGTGCAAGAGGTAATACAGTCTCAAAAAATTTAGTTTTAATGGTGTTGTCGATGGTTTTAATGATATTTATGATTACACCATCCAATGATGTATCTGCAGCCAACCTATCAAAAGCAGCTACATTAAAAGGCGTGAATTTATTTAATGGAAGTTGGACAGTTGCTATACAGGCAGCAAATTTACAATATGTTTCTGCTGAGCCTTTGGGAAATGTAACAGCAAATCGTAATGTAGTTAATGAATGGGAGAAATTTGAATTAATTCCGACTGGAGAATTATATACGTACGCTTTAAAAGCCAAAAGTAATGGGAAGTATGTTTCGTTTGAGCCAAATGGTAGAGTAGTAGCAGATCGTACATCAATTGGGACATGGGAAAAGTTTATCTTATATAATGGTGGAGACAATAGGATATATGTATTACAAGCACTCAGTAATGGTAGGTATATATCAGCAAATGGTGGTAGAGAATTAACGGCTACTAGTTATGTAGCTGGAAGCTGGGAAAGATTTGTTATTGTATACTTCTAAACTTTGAAGTGTAAAGGGCTGCAGGTAATTAGCAGTCCTTTTTACATGCTAAATAAGGACTTACTGAGGTTATAATGAAAAGAAAAAGAACCCTATAGGGTTCTTTTTCAAGGCATATTAACAGTAAGGAGAATCATGAAATGCTACTTCAAATCTTTATTAGGGGAAAGATTTTGAATAAGCTTAACATACATCTATTTTTACATAAATGTAAGATATAGTAAATTGATAATGTTTATACTTACTATTACTAATATTCAATTAAGATAGTTAACACTATGTATATAGTGTTAACTGGTGTTTAGTACAGTATACATTTAGAAATTTAATATTAGATTTGATTTGTTAAAAAAGCTAGAGAAAGTAGTTATGAAAGCAATGAACTAATAAAGAATTTAACAAAATAGTTATTTTGTTAAATAAAAAGCTATGTCTTGTCTATGTAAATATATGTTTGGTTTATACAAACTGTGAGTATTTTTAAGTAAATTATTTGTTTATAAACAAATATAAAGAGCGTCCTGGAAGACGCTCTTCCACCCAAACTTACAATGAAAAAGAATACGTGACATTGTATGCGTTTTTTTTTCTCTTTGTGTAGTTTATCAACAAAAAAGAGCGCTTTTAAAGGCGCCCAATGATCAAGATTTATGTAAAAAAGGTGCACAAGATATGGTATGTATGCTTCTTAATCTTGGTGCAGATTTAATACAAAATCCTTATTTGAAAACAAGAAGCCTTAGAGTTAGGGCTCTAGGGCTTCTTGTTTTGGTATTCTCACATGGTTTTTCAAAAAGAATAGAACATATTGAAGATAACATGTGAATGTTTCATAAATGTATCAAAAAAGTGAACAAAATTGCTATTGCAGAAGAAGCAGAAATGAAGTTTCTAATACGTAAGTACGTGAAAGGTATTATTTCCAGTGGATAAAATGCGCATGGGACACCTAATCATTATTTTATCGGGGGAAAAGAATATGTTATGAACTTGGTGGAATGAAAAAATGAAAATTTTACTTTTAGAGTGAAACTAAACAAAAATGCTATTTTGTAGAGCTTTAATTCCATGAGAAAAGAGCACTTCGTAAAAGTGCTCTTTTGACTAAAATCCATTTTGTAAAAGAGAGGAATACGTAATATCATATGAATTTATTTTTAAATGTGTTTAAAATCGTATAAAAACTTCTTTTTGCAAAACAAAGCAGCCAGCTTAATTAGCTAACTGCTTGTTGTACAAAAGAAAATTAGGCCCTACAAGTAAAAGATATGTAACTTTAAGTTACAACTATATTATAAGCAGAATTAAACATGTTATGCGGTAGTAAAAATAAGCTTAATCAAACTTTCATTTTGTATTAAGTTGGAGTATAAAAAGAGCACTTAGTAAAGTGCCCTCGTGACGAGTCTCATTTTATAACGACTATTTTATAAAGAAAGGAACTCAGGATATTATATGTGCGCCAGTCAATTGAGTACCTTGTACAAATAAAGAGCAGCTACCAAAAGTTAACTGCTCAAGTTGTATTATGAGTAGTATTGTTAGAATATCGAATTTTATCCGTTTAATAAAAAAAGCAGCTAGCAAAAGCTAGCTACTTAGCCCCAGGGAAGGGAGAGGAGAAATCAATTAGGTCTAAGTTTGGAATAAGGTTTTTAGATTTTAAGATCTAACCTAAGTATAGTATCGATTTTATTTGAGTTATTATGCATATAAATGGTTCCTCGTGAACTACCCGCCACTTAACGTCCTAACGGACTGTTTGAAGTAGGGGCTTCTCGGTTAGTCGTTACTTTTGGTAGCTAACGAATTCGTCCTAAGACAGCCGAGCTAAATCCCTTGTTCCAAGGGTTATTTTATTGCTATCTATGCTAACACCAATAGGCGTATTGCTTCATTTTTGATATTGATAGCTGCGTTATAATCTCTATCGAGATTTACACCGCATATACAAGTATATATTCGCTCAGACAATGACATATTTTTCACATTTCCACAACTGCTACATGTTTTTGTGGAAGGAAACCATTTGTCTATTTTCACAAGTTGTTTGCCTTGTTCATGTAGTTTATAAGCTAAGAAAGTGGTGAACATACCCCAAGCATTATCAGCGACGCTTTTTCCAAAATGAAGTGCTTGCGACATTCCCTTCATATTTAGATCTTCAATAGCGACAACATCAAAATGAGTAGCTAACTCTTTAGACTTATGATGAAGAAAGTTCTTACGTTGGTTTGCTACTTTTTCATGCAGCTTAGCTACACGGATACGTTGTTTATTCCAACGCCCTGAACCTTTTGTACGTCTTGATAATACTCGTTGCGCCTTTGCTAATCGGTCTAACATTTCACGATAGAACTTAGGATAATTGGCTCTCTCATCCTCAGAACTGACGTATAATTGATCCATCGCAAAGTCTAATCCAACAACTGTTTCTACTTCTTTTTGTACGATCTCTTTTTCGTATTCAGTCAAAATGGACACATAGTATTTACCAGTAGGTGTCATAGAAATCGTACATGACTTGATTATATGGCCTTGTGGTATTTCTCTATGCTGTTTGATACGTACCATTTTCAGTTTTGGCAATTTGATATGACCGTTAAGCAACATAATATTTCCGTTCACTACATTCGTTGTATAAGACTTTCTGTCTTTTTTGCTTTTGAATGTTGGGAAGTCATTTTGACCACGAAAGAAATTTTTATAGGCAATTTGCAAGTTTAGTTGAGCATTTGCCAAAGCTAATGAATCAACTTCTTTTAACCACTCAAATTCTGCTTTGTATTTTGCAGGCGTGGGAAGATTTTGTTTCTTTAGTTGATCCTTATCATCTTTATGTTTTTCATACGCTTCTTTCCGTTCAGCTAACATTCTGTTATACACGAAACGTACACAACCGAAGGTTTTACGTATAAGATGTGCTTGGTCTCCTGTTGGATACAAACGGAATTTATATGCTTTATTCTGCTTTGTCATATCATTTCACCTCACTTTTCACTTTGATTTTCAATATATGTTTTTACTACGTCTATTGGCGAACCACCAGTAGTTAGCAAGCAAAAGCTTCTTGACCAAAACATCTCTTTCCAAAGTTTCTTTTTCACTTGTGGAAAGTCTCTTTTAATAAGTCGAGAACTTGCACTTTTATAAGCATTGATGAATTTTGTCATTTCTGTATTAGGGTGTGCTTTGAACAAAATATGAACATGGTCTACATCATGATTCCATTCAACTAATGAGATGTTATAGTTTTCAGATAGTCGAACAAACATATCTTTTGCATAGTCTGACATATCATCATCAAACACATTTCTTCTGTATTTCACGACCAACACAAGGTGATAATATAACAAGAATACTGAATGGTTATTACTATCTAATTTCATTTATATACCAGTCTTTATAATTGATAAGACTGCTTATATCAGAGGCAAAATAAAAAGGAAAACCTTTTGGTTACGCCAAACCGAAATTCATCTCCCACCTACCGTTGGGCTACGCCCTTCACACGCTTGAGGAAGGAGAATTCTTTCGGGAAATTCGTTAAATTATTGCCTTTTTAAGAGAACGGAAAGAGTTTTTCGAGTTAGCATCTTTTGCATAATAATTATTAAAGAGGGAATTTCTACTTAGAAATATAGACTAGTCTATTTTAATTTCTAATGGTCCCAGTATCTTTTATTTTGACGTGCGTCTTTACATTTATTTTAGCCTCTGCTAACGCTTGCAACCAATCTCCTTTTACTTTTTTCCATTCTTTATATTGAAAAGCTCTAGCATATAGGGATAATCCGATTGGATCAATTTTATTCTGTTGTATTTCATTTAATATATTTTGTAAATTATTATTAATTTCTTTTTGAATAGCACTTTTTAAATGATATATATTTTTTTTATTATCATAGTACCCCTTAATTAAATTCGGATTGGTTTTTTCTATTAAAGCTACATTAGCATATATATCGAGATTAAATACAAACTTTCCGTTTTGAAAAGTAACATCTACCTTCCTTGTCGCGTTCTGTACGAAGATAGAAGTATTTGTTTTTTTGTTGGAATTTTTAGGAGGCAGTGCAAGGTGTAGTATCATTCGCCCGTTACTTTTTGACTTATTTAAAAGATTGAAAAATTTAACATCTTTTTTAGGGATATAAGTTAAATATTTCCCTTTTCGATTTAAAAATGCAATTCCTACTGTGTCGATTTCATTCTTTGTTTTTTTGATAATTGGAACAGTTTGCGTCATTCCATCTTCATTTTGTTCTCTCATTAATTGCTGAATTGTAGAAGAGACGGATTGGTTATTTTGAATTGAGGATTCGATTACACCATTTATATAAGATGATAGTGATGGTTTACTAGGCTTATAAATTTTAAAAATTTCTTCTGCAGGCCCATCTACAAGTACTACTTTAGCATTAATGGTAGCGTAAGGATCACGGTAAGAAGAATCAAGCTCCTGTAACCAATTTGCTTCTTGCGCTAATTTTTTCCCAATTAAAATGATTTCAGCTTTGGAAGCTGTCATAAAGCCCGTTAACTTTGTATCTATCTTACTGAATCCAGTATATACAGTTGATGCTTTTGTCCAATGTTCTATAGTACTTTTTTGTTGCTTATGATGAAAGAGTGGTATACTTGTTCCAACTTTTATGTCTCCATTAGCGGTTCTATCCAAGCCAATTAACAGGATTAATGAAACCTTCTCAAGAGGAATTCTTTGACTACAACCAATTATATATACACAACAAATTAAAACCCATATCCATTTTCGAATCAAAGTTGTTTCCTCCTAGTAACCCAAGTAAAAAGAATACTGTAAACGAAAAAAATAATTGGTAATAGAATAAAGAAAACGACATTTAAGATATCCATAAGAGAATATATAAACAAATATTGATCCACATCGGGATTTAGGAAAATAAATAGACCAACTATAAATAACATAAAAGCAAGTAGCGCCCAATTACGAACGTTTTTTTGAAGTGAAATGGTCACAGATTCAAAACTGAAAAATAAATACGGATATATTGTAGTGGAAAATACAATCAAGTAGTAAGCGATATATATAATTTCTAATCTTTCCATGAAAGAAAAACGAACCCCTTTTAACAGATGAAATACTGGCCAGATTACGTCTTTTATCCCCTCTGGACTAAAGTATATATAAGAAAGAATAGTCACATATAGATAGAAAAGCATAGTTCCAGTATTCGCTATTAGTAGCCCTTTTATGGCTTTTTGTTTTTTTTGTAAGAACGGGTATATATAATATGCAATTTCTAAGCCAGCATAAGGTGTAATGGTTTCTTTTGTTGCCTTTATAATAGGGTATAATCCATCTTTAAAAATAGGTAGTAGGTGTAAAGGGTTGTAGTTAGTCTTTAGTGAAAAAAGAAGAAATAGTGGCATCCAAGTAGTGAAGAAGAAAACAAGCATAGAATAACTAGTAAGAGCCCTTAACCCACTCAGAGCTAAAATAATAAAAGGTAATAGTAATAATATGGTGATTTGATAAGCAGGAGTGGAAGGGAATATCCACACTTTTACAATATCAGTTGCCTTTAATAAAGTATTAAATCCAGCAAAAAATAGATAAGAGGCATATGCAAGAAAAAGAATTGTTCCTATCCATTTACCAAAGTATGTTTTTAAGATTTGTGAGAAATTTTTTTTTGGATTTTTTTGTAACATTAATATAATAATTACACCGATTATAGAAGTAACTATCCATCCGAGAATGATCGAAATCCAGCCATCTGTACCAGCAGTAGTAGCAAGTGGGCTTGGCATAATTAACATACCAGATGCAAGTTGCAGCGAATGGATGAAAATAATAAATTCGAATAAAGTTATATTTTTGAATTTAAGATTCCCCATGCGGACCACCTTCTTTTTTCTTTTCTTGTTTCGGCTGTCCAGTACTCGAGCGGGTGGTAATCATCGAAATAGGAAACCTTACAAAAGAATCTTTTAACTCTTGAAGCCGAAATGGCGCGATTGGTAATCCGTATGGTGAACCATAGGAAGTCAGTGAAACAAAATGAGCAAATAAGAGCATTAATCCACTAACAATACCTACAACCCCATAAAAGTATGCCAATAACATCATTGGAAAACGAATAAGGCGTATAGAACTTGATAAATCATAATTAGAAACAATAAATGATGCAATGGCTGTAATAGATACGATAATAACCATAACGTTACTCACAAGTCCAGCTTGAACAGCCGCCTGTCCAATTACAATCCCTCCAACAATACCAATAGTTTGTCCAATAGGTTGTGGTAAGCGAATACCAGCTTCACGCAGCATTTCCAGTGTAATTTCCATTATAAAAGCTTCCAATAAGGGAGAGAAGGGGACCTTAACTCTTGACGTTGCAATAGAAGTGTATAAATCTATAGGAATGATCTCAAAGTGAAAGGATACTATAGCAATATAAAATGCGGGTAAAAAAATAGCTATAATAAATCCTGCAAATCGTAATAAGCGAAAAAAAGATGCAATGAGCCAATGAATATTATAGTCATCTGGGGTTTGAAAAAATCCAATCAAATTCATAGGAACAACCATAGCACCAGGGGATCTATCCATTAACACTGCTACTTTCCCATCAAGTATATGGTTTGAAATGGCGTCTGGACGTTCGCTTAAATAAGCCTGTGGAAAAGGAGTCCAATTTTGATCTTTTGTATAATTAGATAGCTCTCCAATACTTAATACCGCATCTGTTTTGATTTTGCAGATTCTAGTTTCTATTTCTTGGACTACATCTGCGTTTGCTACATCACCTAAGTAAATTAAATAGACTAAAGAAGTGGCTCGTTCTCCAATCGTCAGCTTTTTGATTTTTAACTCTGTAGAAGGAATATATCGACGAATTAGGCCTATATTTTTTGTGACATTCTCAATAAAACCATCATGTGAGCCTTTAATAGTAACTTCTGAAATTGGTTCTTGAATGGCTCTCTCTGCCCAGCCTTTTGTATTTATTAGAAGTGACCGATTTTCTCCTTCCATAAACAGTACACATTGACCCTCAAGTAATCCTTCTTTAATTTCATTCCATGTATATACGATTTTTGTATGAGTAGCAATAATATTAGAATTAAAAATTTGACTGTCTTCATTTACTTCTTGTAATAATGGTGTAACAACATTGGCTTTTAATGCAACACCATCTGTAAGGCCTTCAAAATAATAAAGTAAAATATTCGTGTTTGTTTTTAATTGCAAAGGATGTTCAATCAAATCTGCACTAATATCAAAGATATTATCTAGTGTATTTTTAAGTTGTTTTAGGTTATTTGTTTCGATCTTTTCAATGGTTTTATATGTCTTAGTTTCTAAGGTCTCTTCATTTAAGGACAAAATTGACACCTCTTTAATATATACCGATTAGTTGTAGTTATTATTTTTATATAATTGAATTTTATTCATTAATTTAATCGAATTGGATGTAAGAATTGATAAATTTGATGTGCTATATTATTAATTCAATAATTGAGAGGAAAAAAGTAGAGGTAATTTGTGTGAAAATCTAAGTTTCAAGATAGAATTAAAATTTCAATGATTATAACAAAAAAGAACCATTGATAGGCTCTTTTTCATAGTTGGTAAATATGTTATCAACAATAGATGGCGATTAAGGTAGTAATTTAGATGCCTTTAAGTTAATCATCTGAATTTTGTAGGAAGAATTCTTTTTCCATACCTTAATGCTCAATGAAAAAGGATATTTCATTTATTTGGGTGTTCTAGTGTATTTGAATCTTGCGCACTAACAAATTTTGTTTAGGGACAAAATGTATTTTCTTAATAATCAGAAAAATAACGCAGCAAAATTCTTATTAATTATTTTGGTAGGTATCAAATATTCCTTTGGCCTTATTTTCATGATATTACCGTACGCTTATATGTTTCTAAGGGAAAGAAATACTTTCATTTTTATGACCATCTATTGTTTGATTAAGATGGTAACACGAAATAGAAGCGTTTACAACCAGAAAATAAAGAAAAAATATTAAAATAAGACTTTTTTCGACAATTATTTTATGTTTATATTTCATTTTATTATAGGAAAAGGCGGGGGAAGCGGACCTTTTCCTATAAAATGTTTTGTTGGAATTAGAAATAACTAAAAAAGTAATATTAGCTTAAAATTAAAATGAAATTCAATGATAAGATTATAATTGAATTTTTAAACCTCAGGTGTATTGAAAGTATGGTCAAATTTTAATCCACTTTGCGTTTCTTCCCTTTGTAACTAGCTTAATATGGCCAAACACTTGCAAGGAATTTAAAGCCTTACTGATTGTACTTTCTGCAATGTCTGGATAAGTGTTACGAATACTCTCCTTAGTAAAAGGTTGTTTTTGTTTAAGTATAAAATCTTGAATTCTCTCAACTTTAGTATGTTTACATATAGAATCTAGAACTGTGTTATGAAGATCTTTGTAAGCCTCTAATATAATTGTTAAAAACGTTTTTAACCAAAAGCTATTATTATGTTCCTCGCAGTACCAATTGACCGAAGATTTATAAATCGAATTGTAATAATCAGATTCATTTTTCTTAATATATTTATCCAAACATACATATTTTACAAATGTATGTCCACTCTTAATTAACAGCAATTGCATTAACATAAATGCCAGCCTGTTATTACCTTGATTGAAAGGGACTATGCAATAAAAATTTAATATAAAACGAGCTATTAATAAAAGTGAATGTAGCCCCTTACTAGTATTTAATGAGTTGTATTGATCACATAATTGCTCCATAAACTGTGGAATGAGTTCATGCGGAAGAATGCGGTAACTATTCAAGTGCATTCCATGCTCAGGAATACCTGGAATAATAAAAGGTTTTTCACGCCATTTGGCACTGTCAGAGGTAAGGTAATGTATTAGTTGAAAATGTAATTCCTGTATAGTTGCTGGATTAATTGATAAAGTACAGGAGTTTTTATGTACAAAAGAAAGTGTTTGATAATAACAAAAAATAGCATCTTCAGAAATATTTTGAGGTACTATATCATCTAAAATAAGTTCTTTTAATCTTTTATTAGGAACTTTTATATCCTCATAAATAGTTGTGAAATTTTTTATGTAATGTAGTGGTATAGTTTTTTCTAAACTATTAAATATGTCAGGGTTTTGTTCCTGATAAGCAGCTAATTTTCCTTTGAATTCGCTAATTTCACTTATTAAATTGATTAACCTCCTTTTTAATTCAATATTTTTGTACTTATCATCAAAAAAGTCTCTCATTTTTGTTCCTCCTGTAACCCCTTAACACGTTGTTGCATATATCTTTCCATTCTAAAGGTATGCTACGACATCATTGTAAAATAAAGATATTTTCGGTCTGATTTTGAATATATATCAGAATCTATATTTTTATTTAACAATTAAAATATGGAAATTATAAAGAAGAATCGTTAGGATTCAATTTTAATAGGCATAATCCTAACATCAAATGCACAAATGTACAATAAAAAAATAAAAAAAATAAAACTATCGACTCTTTTGAAATATTATCTAAAAGAGTTTTAAGAAATTGTAGGTATAGATGTGCTTTGGTTTAGGAGTAAATAATAAAGCGGTAATAGAGTTTTCATAGGTAATTAAAAAGTAGATAGACTATTAATTTGTGACAATTACGTGCCTAATCTATCATATGCTTTTATGAGAATTTTAAAATTAAATCCTAACGAGCTGAATTTTCTATATTTAGCATAAATATTAGGGAGGCGTGCTGATGAAATGTATCATTTTATATAGAAATATGTAACGTTTAACACTCGTATTGTAAAATATTTTGACATACGTTAATTTAAATATTAGGTACAGGAACATTTAATAAAAACTCAGTACTAAAGTACCCTTTAAACGTTTCACCCTAAGAACGTTTCTCAAGCACACTGAAGTTTACCCGTTGTTTCTGTGCCTTATTAGATAAAAATAATATAATAAATTTTTAGAATATGATAATGAAAAATGGGTTTTCAAATCTTTTCTCCTTAAATATTAACAATCTCTTGATAATCTGCTTAAAGTAAGAAAATGCAGGATAGACAATGGTTATTAATAAAGAAAATACAGTTAAGCTAGATACCTTAAGTCATTTTATAAGTAATTAAGCGTTAGATTGAATTAGTAAGAATATTATATGTGATTGCTAAATGGCTTGTTTTAATTGTTCTGTTACTATTAATTTATGAATTTTAACATTTAGAAGCTAGTCAACATATAGGTTATATTGATTATGTGGGTTTTAACCTCAAGTGTATATGTTTAAGGTTAAGGGATTTGTGAGTGTTATAAAAGGAGTGAAAGTCTGGAAGAAACGGATATAATCGGTTTCTTCCAGACTTTTTTTGCTTTTTTGTAATATAAAAAAATTATTTTTCCTACATGATTTAATTATCTGTTTTAATATTTGAATTTTTTGTGAAATTAAACGAAGTTTTTATTCTTTTTTAAAAACATAATGTTACAAAATAGACTTATTGTATTTATTTTATTTTTATATGAGATTAAAAATAATAATAAACGTACCAATGTATGAGAGGTATTAGTATATTTATTAGTAATTTGTTCGTTTATCTCTATATTGCTATTATATTAGCGATAACAATAATATATTGGGGGGACAAGAATGAATTTGAAATTTACATCTAAATTGGAAAGATTAAGAAAAAGTAAAAAAGGAATTGGTGCTTGTGTTTTAGCTGCAGGGGTAACGGCTATTACTATGATTCCTCAAAGTGCTTATGCACATGGATTTGTTGAAAAGCCAAGTAGCCGTGCTGCTTTATGTAGTCAGAATTATGGAGCATTGAATTTAAATTGTGGAAATATAATGTACGAACCTCAAAGTCTAGAAGCACCTAAAGGATTCCCAGATGGGGGACCGATTGATGGAAAAATCGCTTCGGCAGGAGGACTGTTTGGAGGAATTCTTGACCAACAAACATCAAATCGCTGGTTCAAAAACACGATTAAGGGTGGAGCAAATACCTTTACATGGAAATATACAGCTGCACATCCTACAAGTAAATGGCATTATTACATTACAAAAAAGGGATGGGATCCTAATAAACCATTAACACGTGCTGAATTAGAACCAATTGGAACTGTGAAACATGATGGTTCTGCCGCATCAAATAATTTAACACATACAATTAATGTACCAACTGATCGCAATGGTTATCATGTTATTTTAGCTGTATGGGATGTAGCAGATACGTCAAATGCGTTTTATAATGTAATTGATGTAAATCTAGTAAATAATGAAACTCCCGATACAGTAGCTCCAAGTCAACCAACTGAATTAAATGCCTCTAAAGTTTCTGCCAATAGTGTTGAAATAACATGGAAGGCCTCTACTGATAATATAGGTGTAAAAGAATATCAAGTGTTACGTAATGGCGAAGTAATTGATACGGTACCAGGTACAACTTTTATTGATAAAAAACTAAAAGCAGATACGGAATATACCTATACAATAAAGGCATTAGACTCTGCTGGAAACATATCAAAAGAAAGTGAAAAACTAAAGGTTAAGACAACACATGCAATCCCAGATATAGAGGCTCCAACTCAACCAAAAGGATTACATAGTATGGGTACAACAGCGACAACTGTTGATTTGATGTGGAGTCCGTCTGAAGATAATGTAGGTGTTGACCATTATATTGTATATAGAGAAAGCGCTGGGGTTATGAATAAAATTGGGACAGCGGCTAATACATCCTTTATGGATAAAGATTTGAAGGCTAATACATCGTATAAATATGTAGTGACGGCGGTTGATTTAGCTGGAAATGAATCTAGTAGAAGTGATGTTTTGACTGTAACAACAAAGTCAGAGGATTCCACATATGAAAAATGGGATGCAAGAAAAGCATATACTAAAGGCGATAGAGTAGTACATGAGGGAAAAGTGTATGAAGCAGTTCAAAATCATCAAGGAAATGGCGACTCAAATTGGATTTTTGCCTTATCGCTTTGGAAGCCCGTTTTGAATAAGTGACAGGTGGGAAAAGGTAGTTAACATTTTTGGGTTTTCTTTTAAAAATTAAGGGCTGTTCCAAATATGAATTATCTTATGATTTAAATGTTGAACTACTCACTACTTAACGTCCTAACGGACTGTTTGAAGTGGGAGATTCCTGCGAACACCGATGTATCCATCAGTTATCTTAGCAGGCTCTACCCGCAGTCCCTACGGTGAGAACATAAGTATCTTGTACGCTGAATCACCACACTCCCTACTTTTAGCTTGGTTTTCGCGATTTTGAGAAGCGTGGGGCGATAGAACGTTGAAGATTTTACGGTTGCAACGTTTTTCTGCAACCAACCTCATATCTTCAGTTTTCGAAGAGCAATCTGTACAAGTAAATGATAGCAAATATGTTGGCTTATGCCAAACGACATTCATCTCCCACCTAAAATTGGTGTTTCACACCTACACATTTTTGAGGAAGGAGTCTTCTGTCGGAAAACGATAAATCAATAAGATTTAAACCCCATCCTAATGTTTACGAAATGAAATTAAAAAAGAATCCCAATGGAATTTCATTGGGATTCTTTATTTTCTAATTTGTAATAGCGTATATTTTCACTGTGAATTTGTTAGTGGCACCCATTGGACTTGCAATATAATATTTAGTATTTGTGTAAGCTTCAGTCCTAGATCCATGTGAAATGTTTTTCCAACGAGTAGAATCTATTCCTAGGGAAACATCAATCATTACATTGAAAGAGATAGTAGAAGAATAATCTTTATCTGAAGGCTCAATAACCCATTTTAATTCTTTGGTACCTACAGGTAAAATATCAATTTTAAAGTTTTGACTGGATCGATTTTGTTGCCCGGATAAAGGACTAGATTCAGATGAAATTTGCGAAATTAATATTTCTTTTTCATTAGAATGTATACCATTTAATTTAATGATACTATCAATTAAACCTGGACCAGGAAAATCAGCTGCGATGATACCAGAATGTTTAATTATGCCTTGTTGTAAGAGTTTGGTCCCAAGTGTATTCATTCCCCCATAGTATACTTGTCCGTTTCTATCGCGAGGGAAATCACTCCATGCATTTGTGGAATTCGTTTGAATCAATTTAGGACTACTATCAGTATTTCTGCTCTCTTTTCCGCTTGCAATAAACCAAGGATATACATTATTTAAAAATGCCGCTACGCCCCCCGTACCACTAAAATGGTTGAGATGAATTTTTCCATTATTAAAATTAGTATTTGCATTTTGTAGATGGGTTTTTATCGCAATCCATTTTGCATATATTTCGTCTGGTCCGCTTCCAATTTCAAATTTATCTTGTATATTCAAACCTTCGTAATCAATACCGTACAATTGAGTAGATGTAAAGTTTTGTAAGATTAGAATTTTCCCGCGGGTATCTCCTAAAGTAGGGTTATTTCTATCTGAGGCTGGTACGGAATTAGGATTCCAAAAATATGAAGCATTAACGTTTTTATATTTTAAAAATATCTCCTCAAATGATAGAGAGCCGCTTTCAGGAGTAGTTTCTTCTTTTAGGCGCATTAATATTGTTTCTGTTGGATGCTCTTTTAAAAATTGAATTGTCTCTTTTAATACATCTTCAAACACAGTTTTTTGATTTACAATGCCATGATACATTGCAAAAGAATCTTTTACACGTTTAACACGCATATCTACATATCGGATTCCAGAATTTAATTGTTGGGATAGACTCATAGTTTGATTTCTTGTCAAATTTTCATCAAGAAAGCTTGCTCCATGTAAAGCCATTGTACCGTGAGTCCCTGGAATAGATATTTCACTTAATTTTGTTGAATCTTCTATTTTGGACATCCACGATGGATTTTGATATCCTATATTGGATTCATAGGAGTAACCTGGATGACTATCAGCTAAAAGAGTAGATGGTGTACTTAAACTTGCTAGTGTAATACAAGTGAGGATGCTAATTTTAATGAAATTTCTCATTTTTATTTTCTTCATTTTATCTCTCCTGATCTTTAAACAATTGCTAGATGATGTTTTTACTATATTTATTGTTTTTCATTCTTGAGGTAATAAATTTTTGGATTTGAAAATAATTAAAAACAGGGGGAGTAAATTATTTGAGACTTTAATAATTTGTTTTTATGAATTGTACCTAATAGCCAAACGTATTCTTGAAAAATCGAAATATAGCCTCCAAAAACCAACCGTTACTCGTATTGTATACAAACAAAACAGAAGCCTTAAAAAAGACTTCTATTTTGTGACATATAATGAATGATAAGGTGGTAAACAAATCAAGATAATGTGAATGAGTAGTAAAAGTTTATTAATAGCTGTTTTAGAATCTCTTATAACAAGGCTGATTACAAAAAGTGAATCCCTACAATGCTAATAAAAATTGAAAAATTCTACTCATTAAAACTTAGACTAACTACAGTTGCGATTGATTGGGCTGCATGTTCCCAGCTTCCATCTATAACTTTACCAATCTGCTGACCAAGTGTATTTAAATCATTTGGATTAACTGGAATTCCATTATAAGCAGCAAGAATTGATAAAAGTGGAGCAGCAAATGGTGTCCAACCACCTCTATCAATACTAAATACAGGCTTATCTACTACTTTTCCATCTTGCACAGTAAACTCATAATAAAATTGATCATCTGGACGGAAACTTAAATGATGAGAAATTTGTCCCTTAACATATTTTTTTCCTGCACCTAGATTTACTACTTCTATTTCCTTTACGTTAAATTCATGTTCAAATACTTTTATTTTTTTGACTTCTGGACCATTTAAGGCAGCATTAACAGCTGTTTCTAAATTATTTTGTGCTAATGGTTGAATACTCATTTGTGCCTTGTTTTGTTGGATAGGAGCCTCTTTTTTTGCAGCAAACACTGATGTGGTAGGTAGTGCACCTGTAGCTAATGTTGCTGCAAGTGCTGTTGTCATCATGATTTTCCTTTTCATCTTCATAGTTTTTCTTCCTCTCTAAAAGTTTTGATATATAATCTTTTAAAGACTGACATTGTGTAATATTTTATTTCATAATGAACAAAAAACTAGTTTAAGAATGATGTGGAATTATGTCAGAGCATTAAAATTAATTATATATGTACTTAAGATGATATATATCTACACATATTTTTTCAATTTTTAGACAAATATAATGTTATGACTTCTTAAGAGTCAATTTAGTACCTTGTTTATCTATAGAAATCCTATAAATAAACTAATTTCATAGTGAATGTAATATATTTGATATTAAATGTCTTACATAATGATATAAAGTTTCACATTTTTTTATTTTAAAGAATGAAACGATAAGGCTTCAAACCGCAAGGGATGCGGGGATAGCCTAATCAATTAGAGGTTGAAAGAATCTTTACTTAGGAATCCCTCATTTCTAAATGAAGTGAAAGTGGATGGAGTTCAAGGAGAGTAAGCTTTTGAACGATGTTTTAACTGTAATAATTGGTCCATTTAGATATCTTAATACCCAGTAAGAATTAAAGCGTTACAAAACACCCATCCAATTTTATCAATGATAAAATTGGATGGGTGTTTTCAGTATATAGGATGTTAGGAAAAAACTTGCCGACAAAAGTCTATATTAAAGACTTTCTAGCATTTTTGTATGCTAAATCATTTTCTATAACTAAGAACTAATTATATATAGACTAATTCCTCAGACGAACAGTTAACAAATAACGGAATAGAAGAAAAATTAGAAAAAATAACCATGTAATGGTAGAATATGGTTTATTAATCAATAAATCTAGTATTAAAGGGGGAATTAATTTGGGTAATAGGAATAAAAGAATGAAAACTTATTTTCAAAGGTTAATAGCTGTAAGTGTTTGTTTTTTGTTATTTTTTCTGGGGAGCAATTATTCAAAAGCCGAAACTGTTGCATCTATAACATTAAATCCTAAAGATGTAGAAGCATTCACCAATAAAGTGATTCCAGAGAAAATGAAAAAAGAAAATGCAGCTGGTGTAGCTCTTGTCGTTGTAAAGGATAATCAAATTCTATTTCAAAAGGGATTCGGATTTTCTGATAAAGAAAAGAATACTCCCATCGATCCTAAAAAAACAGTTTTTCGATTAGCATCAATATCAAAAGCTTTTACTGCAAGTGCTGTCATGCAGTTAGTTGAACAAGGAAAAATTGATTTAAATAAAGATATAGTAAATTATATGGGGGGATTAAAGTACCAAAATAACATGGGTGAACCAGTTACAATGGAACATTTACTTAGCCATACAACAGGGTTTGATTACGTAGATCCTAGACCCGAGGACATCCATTATCAAGAAAATGATTATACAATGCTTAAAGATTATGTAGAAGATAATATGCCCACTGTAGTGAGAAAGCCCGGAGATACATATACATATGATAATTTTGCCTCTATGCTTCAAGGGTATATTGTTCAAAATCTGACAAACACACCTTTTTACAAATATATGGCAAAAAATATTTTTTACCCTCTAGAAATGCATAATAGTAGTTTTGTTATGACTAATTTTATTAAAGAAAAGTTGGCAACAGGATATGATGCTAAAGGTAATGCCATCCCATTTTATCAAACAAGACCAACAGACATGCCACAAGGGAGTATGTTTTCTACAGGGAGTGATGTAGCCAATTTCATGATTGCTCAATTGAATGATGGTAAATTTAAAAATAACCAAATACTACAAAAAGAAACTGTAGAAGATATGCAAAAAACAAAATTTGCTTTACATCCCAAATACCCTAATATGACATACGGATTTGAGTTCTTTTCACCGCAAAGTCATAATGGACAATATGTGTTTGGTAAAGGTGGAAATATACCAGGTTTTTCATCTTTAATGTGGTTAATTCCAGAGCATAAAATTGGAGTTTTTGTTGTTACAAATAAAGATAGTTCAGCACTACCTGTTGAAGTATTTGATGATTTTATGAATCAATATTTCCCAGATAAAACAAAGCCTGAATATTTAAACCCTAATGAAGAAGAATTAAAGAAATTTGAAGGGGTTTACCGAGATTTGAGATTAAAAACCCTAATGTCACATGTAAACATAAGTGAAGGGAAGTTATATGTAAGTGATAAAGTATATGGTAAACAGGAGCTAAAACAAATAGACCCTTTACTATTTGAAGATGAAAAAGGGAATTATATGGCATTTAAACTTCACAAAGATGGTACCGTAAAAGAAATGATACATTGGAACTCTGGCAGCTCAGCAGTGAAGTTAAGTGAGCCTGAGAGATTTAAAGACGTAGATGAAAATCATCCATATGCTAAGTTTATAAATCCTTTACATCAATACGAGGTATTACAAGCAAATAAGGAGGGGAATTTCACTCCAGAATCTTCTCTTACACGAGCAGAATTTGCATATTGGTTATCTCAAATTGCTTACTTTACGCCACCTTCAAAAAAAGAACCAGTGTTTTCTGATGTGAAAAATCATCCTTATGCACCACATATTCAAAAGTTATATGAAATTGGTATTTTATATGAAAAAGAAGGGGAACAATTCCATCCAGACCGTGCAATTACTAGACAAGAAGCAGCATGGATTACCTGGCAGTATTTAAAAATGTTAGGAGCGCCATCTGCAGATGCAACTTTAAAGGGAGAAACTGACGATTGGGCAATAGAATCCGTGAAAAACATTGTAGGTCATCGCTTAGTAGGGCCTGAGGTTATATATAATGAAGATGGATCAGCAGATTATCTATCAAAACAAAGTATGAAACGACAAGAGGCAGCTGCATTGTTATTTTACGTTTTGTTATCTAGTTAATTTGTATAGAGGTAAATTTCACAAAAAAGAAAAAATCTAAAGAGCTTGAAATAATACAAAGAAAAAGATTAGTCTTTGACCAATGATTTATCGTAACAAACAGGGAGGGATGAGTTATAATCATACTCTAAATCTTAAGTAGAGCTGTTATCAGAAGGGTTTCTTAAGTGTTTTGTAATGTAAGGAGCTCCTTTCAGGGGAGCTTTTTTTATGTTATTATTAATAATTTCATGTACCGAAATTATTAATAATAACATAAAAATCTACAACAAGGGGGTTCAATCCAAGTTAGGTAAAACTAGGTCACAGTCATACATTAGTTACCGCTTTTCTTTTTTTGAAGAAGATATTTGTATTTTGGCTAGCGCGACATTGCTATCAAGTTAAGATTATACAAAGTCAATTTAAGGCGGAATTGTTTCATTTTTCTAAAGGGAGAGTATATTGCTCTATCTATTGTAAATGATTTTGAATCCGATAGATCTTTTATTCTTGGTATAAAATTAAGTCTTAATAGATGGGTAAATCCAAAAATCTATTTTGTGAAACCGACCCTGTCTGTATACAACAATAGGACTTTACTTGGAGTGATAGGTATGATAGGCTCGTTATTCGGAAAAAATTCCAATTGAAAAAAGCACATCCATAGAGGAGGATTGGTAACCATGAGTGATAAAGTACTTATTGTGGAAGATGAACGCGAAATTGCCGATTTGGTTGAGCTGTATTTAAAAAACGAGAATTATACGGTTTTTAAATACTATACCGCCAAAGAAGCATTGGAATGTATAGATAAGAATGTGCTTGACCTTGCAATATTGGATATCATGCTTCCCGACGTAAGTGGTCTCACTATCTGTCAAAAAATAAGGGACAAGCACACCTATCCAATTATCATGTTGACGGCGAAAGATACGGAAGTAGATAAAATTACAGGGCTAACAATTGGTGCGGATGATTATATTACAAAACCCTTTCGCCCACTAGAGTTAATTGCGCGAGTCAAGGCGCAGTTACGCCGATATAAAAAATACAATGGAGTAACGGAACAGAACGAGAATGTTATCGTTCACTCTGGTCTTGTCATTAATATAAGCACGCATGAGTGTTCTCTGAACGAGAAGCCGTTATCTCTCACTCCCACCGAGTTTTCAATCCTGCGTATCCTCTGTGAAAACAAGGGGAATGTGGTTAGCTCTGAGAAGCTGTTTCATGAGATATGGGGTGACGAATATTTCAGCAAGAGCAATAACACTATCACCGTGCATATCCGACATCTGCGAGAAAAGATGAACGACACGGTTGATAATCCGAAGTATATAAAAACGGTATGGGGGATTGGCTATAAAATTGAAAAATAAAAATAAGAGTAAAAAAATCGATTATTCAAAATTAAAACGAAAACTCTACCAATATATCCTTACGATTGTCATGGCAGCAGTTGTATTTGTGCTGTTTTTACGTCTATTTATCCAAGGAACACTTGGGGAGTGGATTGTACGTTTTTTGGAAAACAGTTATCATTTAGAGCGTTGGGACGCAATGATAATATATCAGTATACTATACGGAACAATATAGAAATTTTTATTTATGTGGCGGTTGCCATTAGTATTCTTATTCTATGCCGAGTTATGCTTTTAAAATTTGTAAAATACTTTGAAGAGATAAATACCGGTATTGATATACTTATTCAGAACGAAGATAAACAAATTGAACTTTCTGCGGAAATGGAGTTCATGGAACAGAAGCTCAACACATTAAAGCGAACCCTTGAAAAGCGAGAGCATGATGCAAAGCTGTCCGAACAAAGAAAAAATGAAGTTGTTATGTACTTGGCACACGATATTAAAACGCCTCTTACATCAGTTATCGGTTATCTAATCCTGCTTGACGAGGCACCAGACATGCCAAGAGAGCAAAAGGCAAAATATGTGCATATCACGTTAGACAAAGCGTATCGTCTGGAACAGCTAATCGACGAGTTTTTTGAGATTACGCGATATAACCTTCAAACGATTACGCTCACGAAAAAGCACATAGACCTATACTATATGCTGGTGCAAATGACTGATGAATTTTATCCCCAGCTTGCTGCGAAGGGAAAACAGGTGTTACTCCATGCTTCTGAAGATTTGACCGTATTTGGTGACCCTGATAAGCTAGCGAGGGTCTTTAACAATATTTTGAAAAACGCCACTGCATACAGCAAGGACGAAAGCGTTATTGACATTACGGCGAGCCTATCCGAAGATGTGGTATCCATCGTTTTCGAGAACGCCGGAAACATCCCGAAAGATAAACTCGCTACCATATTTGAAAAGTTTTACAGATTGGATGATGCCCGTTCTTCTGATACGGGCGGCGCGGGACTTGGATTGGCGATTGCAAAAGAAATCATTGTTCAGCATGGCGGACAGATTTACGCGGAAAGTAATGATAACTCTACGACTTTCACGGTAGAACTTCCAGTCGTCCAAGACACGGTTGATAAAGGGGATTCTTAGAAAATAATCATTATTTCTTAAGAAATTCTTAAGGTTATCTCTACTTTTTCTTAGGAAATTAACAATTTAATATTAAAAAATGGTTCGTTCTTATGCGGTAGACTTAAACCATAAGAACGAGCTTTTTTTATTTCGTTAAAGAAAGATATGATAACTTATGCGTGGATTAAAATAGCTCAAATGTTTAGAAAAAGAGTGACATAAATATTTCTATTCCTTTTAGCGAACTGTGCCAAATGAGCAATCTACTGTTTTGGATGTTCCTGCACACCACTGAACAGAGTATCCACATATAGATATAGCATCCCTTTGTAGAAAGTAATCGTTAAGAGTTTCATATCCGAAATCTTCAGCGTTTGAATCAGCGTGACATTATCATCAAGTCATTTACTTAAGGAGGAAGCTGAATATGAAGAAGTGGTGTTTTTTATTGTTATTGTTATTTTTCTTAGGTTTTGCTTTCATGAATAAAGCACTGTTTTTTCAGAATAAAGTAGAGGTTCAAAAATATGATCAAAATCACAAAGATAACATAGATAATACAGGGACTACCTCAATTATTCAAAAGAAAGAGATTGTAAAAGAACAGATCTATCAAGGGAATCTGCTCTTAATTAACAGTAAATATCCTATTCGCCAAGAGAGTGTGAAATCAGATATCGTAAATTTATCTAAACATAATGAATTGATAAATGGATACGTGTTGCTTAATACGAATATTTATTTATCAAAAGAAATAGCAAAAAAATTTTCATAGATGATTAATAATGCTGTAAAGGAAGGTGTTAATCAATTCTTTATTAATAGTGGTTATCGTGACATGGATGAGCAAAGTGGACTTTACCATGTGATGGGGGCTGATTATGCTTTACCACCAGGTTATAGTGAACATAATTCAGGTTTATTACTTGATGTAGGATCAGGCTTAACGAAAATGGACCGGGCACCTGAAGGAAAGTGGATAGAAAAAATGCTTGGAAATACGGCTTTATCTTACGCTATCCCTCGGATAAAACGGATGTTACAGGTATTCAATATGAACCTTGGCATATTCGCTATGTCGGTTTGCCTCACAGTACGATTATGCAAAAAATGAATTTAGCCTTGGAAGAATACCTGAATTATTTAAAAGAAGAAGAGAGCATTTCAGCAAGTATTGAGGGGGAAAAATATACAATGTCATATTATCCCTTTTTTCAAAACAAGACGATTGACGTTGAAATACCATTGAACGAATTTTGTGAAATATATGTAAAAAATATGATGGGGTGATTATGACCACCCGTTCTTGAATTATATTCTAAAATGACAAAGTTATAGATTACAATGTAAAGTTAGGAGATTTTAAATGCATTCAGGAGTTTTGATTAATTATTTATATACTTATTTTTTTACTATTATTTTTTGTATAATGTTTCAAATTGGATTTTATTTTAAAACGAAAAAAAATATATCTATTCAGCATTTTCTATGGGTGTATGTTTTTCTATTCTACCTTTCACTAGTGTATAAGGTGACGCAGATAGGGACTATATGGGACATAGGTAGATACGAAACATTAATTCGTGCAAATCAAATTAACTTGATTCCATTTGCTTCTGAAGGTATGACTACTTATGTCTTAAATATTTTACTGTTTATTCCATTAGGTTTTTTATTACCGACTATTTGGCCGCAGTTTAGAAGAATGAAAAGAACTGCCTATGCTGGATTCGGTTTTTCATTGGCTATTGAGTTAGGTCAATTGCTAGATAATAGAATTACAGATATTGATGATTTATCTATGAACACCCTGGGAGCAATTATTGGGTATTTATTATATAGAGTGTTATTCAAAATGTTATATAAAAGAGATGAAAAAAAGATTGATAATAATATTTCTCTAGTAATAAGATACGAGGCTATTTTTTATTTAGTTTGCTCATTTGTAGGTATGATGTTAATTTATTATCCAGTTGTATTTAGGTGGCCTCTAATCATTCAATAAGGTGATTAAGATGCTGTCAGATAATTATATACATATAGTAAATTGATTCTTAAATAATAGGATATTACAAATACCCATTTATATTAAATTCTCATAGAAATCTTTCAAAACTATTCTTATTGAAGGTTGAGTGGTTATTGAATTGATTTCTATTGCTCCCGTTTTATATCATAGTACCAGCATTTAATTAACAATTATATCCATTGCGAAAAAATAAGATAGGCTTTAATATTTACCAGTATTTAAATGCCGAAAATTGTTTACGGCATTTCAACCAAAATTTAAGAGGAGCATACAATGAACAAACTAAAAAGGTTATTGAAACGTAAAACGACTTGGATAATTCTTATCCTATTCGCATTTGTTTATGTAAATAACAGTTCTTTTCTTGCTAAGAGGGACGATGGAACTCCTCTTCTTCTTGCTCACCGAGGACTTTCGCAAACATTTAGCATGGAAGAGATTGAGAGCGATACATGTACAGCAGAACGTATAAATAAACCTGAACATTCTTATTTAGAAAATACAATTCCATCTATGGAAGCAGCATTTAAAGCTGGAGCTGATCTAGTAGAGTTTGATGTTCAACCAACTAAAGATAATAATTTTGTTATTTTTCATGACTGGACTCTTGATTGCCGTACTAATGGTAAAGGTGTTACAAGAGATTTTACAACAAAAGAACTACAAGCACTTGATATTGGTTACGGTTATACAGCTGATGGGGGTAAAACATTCCCGTTTCGTGGCAAAGGGACTAATCTTATGCCAACACTTGATGAAGTACTTACCCATTTTCCAGACCGTTCTTTTCTTATTCATATTAAAAGTGATGATGAAAATGAAGGAATCCAATTGGCTACTTACCTCAAGAAATTACCAGCGAAGCGCCTTGATCAACTAACTGTATATGGTGGCGATAAACCAATTGCTGCGATAAAAGAGCGCATCCCTAGTTTACGAATAATGTCAAAAGCGACCATGAAAAAAGATCTTATTACTTATATGGCATTAGGGTGGACTGGCTACATACCTTCGAGCCTGAAGCATGGAGAATTACATATACCAGACAAAGTAGCTCCTTGGCTTTGGGGATGGCCAAATCGTTTTCTTAATCGAATGGATAAAGCAGATACTCGAGTTATCATTGTAGGAGGAAATGGGTTTGGATTTTCAAGTGGATTTGACTCATCTGAAGATATAAAACGCCTTCCTGATGATTATACAGGTGGAGTTTGGACAAATCGCATTGATAAAATAGCACCTGTATTTAAGAAATAAGGGATAATATAACAGTCGAAGTTCTTTCATCTGTTTAACCATTTATATTTTAAAAGAAGACTTATTAATAATTTTAAAGGTTTATATACCGATAAACACCCCTGATTTCCTATGAATAATGGAAATCAGGGGTGTTTTTTGGATGAATGGAACTTATTTTATTTATATTCAAACAGAAGTACGAAAACGATTAAATAATTACTCGCAAGATGTAAAAAATGAGCTGAATTCTCATGAATAACTAACTGTAGAAAAGAAAATTTTTCGTTTGGAGGTACTTTAAAAATCTTGGGTTGATGGATGTTTGGCGGTACCCCATAAAGGTCCCTGATACATAATTGATGTTATGCCATTTGTAGAAAACAATCCACTTATACCATTTTAACAAGAAGAAATATCTCGTCCGTGTTGTAATATTGGCTTACGTTAAGCTTGTGAAAAAATCATATTCATGTATAATACAATTAATGTATGATACATGAGTTGTAGGAGGGTGACCTTTTTGAAAAGAGAAGATGCCTTAAAACTAAGAACAGATATTAAGAAAATGATTATAATAACTGGGGTTTTTGAATCTCAAAATTTGCCCAAAGGACCATTTGAAAAACCTTTACCAACTTCTCAAATGATGGCGTTAGAGGAACTAGAGGTGGAAAAATTAACTGTTTGGCAACTATCCAATAAACTTAGATTAGAGACTTCAACTGTAAGTAGATTGGTAGATAAGTTAGTAAAAAAGGGGCTTATTTATCGTGAAGTAAATGAAAAAAATAGAAGAGAACTTTTTCTGCACCTCACAGAAAAAGGTCACATAACTGTTAATTGCTTAAGAGAGCAATCCATTACATTTTATCAAAGTATTCTCAATAATTTATCAGAATCAGAACAAAAAATAGTTGTGGATGGTTTTGAATTATTTATTGATTCTATTTCTAAGCCTTTTGATTAGAGTGAGGTAAGTCAAAACATTTGGAGGATAAAATGAGTTTGCATTTTGAACGTCCTATTATTGAATTAAAAGAGAAATTTGATGAATTAAAGAAAATTATGAAAGAAAATAATGTAGATTTATCGTCAGAAATTCATGAATTAGAAAAACGTTTAAATAAAATGCAAGATAAAATTTATTCTAATATTACACCTTTTCAACGAGTTCAAATTGCAAGGCTACGTAACCGACCCACGACATTGGACTATATACCTTTATTGTTTACAAACTTTCTCGAACTTCATGGTGATCGATTATATGGTGATGATAAAGCAATGATAGGTGGTATTGCAAAATTTAAAGGAATGCCCGTTACGGTTATTGGTCATCAAAGAGGTAGAAATACAAAGGAAAGTATAGAAAGAAATTTTGGAATGGCACATCCAGAAGGTTATAGAAAAGCGCTAAGACTTATGAAACAAGCTGATAAATTTAATCGCCCTATTATTACATTTATTGATACAATAGGCGCCTATCCAGGGATAGGGTCTGAAGAACGTGGAATTTCTGAAGCGATAGCTCGAAATCTATTTGAAATGACTACACTTAAAGTGCCAATTGTTTGTATTGTAATTGGAGAGGCATCAAGTGGTGGAGCTCTTGGCATTAGTGTCGGTAACCATATCCATATGTTAGAGTATTCATGGTACTCGGTAATTTCGCCAGAAGGAGCAGCATCTATCCTATGGAAGGACGCTAAGTATGCTCCAGAAGCTGCTGAACATATGAAAATTTCAGCAAAAGATTTAAAACATTTAGGAATTATTGATGAAATCATTCCTGAAATTAAAGGTGGAGCACAAAATGATATAAAATTACAGGCAAAAGTGATTGAATCTGTAATCGAATCATCTCTAAAAAAATTGATACTATTATCCTCGGAAGAGCTTATACAACAGCGGTATGAAAAGTATAGACAAATAGAGAATTATAAATGAAAATATTTAAAGTCCGTATTACATTTCGGAGGATTATCGCAAAAAAATTCTAAATGTTTTGTAAGTAACCCCTTAAACTGGGATATGCTGATACTATTACTCTACAAAAGGTGTGTGATCGGTATGGAAAAGGAAAATTTGTTCAAATGGAAGCATTATCACATACCCATCAACTTAAGAAATTAATTGTTCCCCAAAACGAAAAAATGAGCTGAATTCTCATAAATAACTGTAAAAAGGTGAAAATTTCGTTATGGGGGGTATCTCAAAAGCTTAGGTTGCTGGCAATGGGGTATCGCCAGCATTTCGGCCCCCGCATGCTAAGAACATGCAAGATTTTATACAACTTTTTGGATAATCCAGTAACAAACAAGAACCCTAAAACCGCGCTAGGATAGGAATGTATAAAAAAATGCATAGATCCATAAAACAAAAAAAGAATGTTCCCTTGTGAGAGTAGGGTTACCTCTCTTTTCTTTGCTACCGATAACGAAAATTATGTAAATAAGCTGTCCATATGGGCAGCTTATTGTATTTTTTGCTTAGCGTGGGTTTTTTCCGAAATGCTGGAGGCACACTTTTTTATTAAATTTTAATTCAAATCTATAATTGTATATATTTTGTTATTTCCTGTTGCAGAATCCTTATGATAAGGGTTCTTTTTTTATATCAAAAATCACAAATAAAAAAAGATAAAATCGGCGAAGACGATCTTATCTTTAGCACAAGGAGTAAACAAAAGGATAACCATCATATTTTTATTATAATTTATTTTTTGTTAATTTTGAATATTATAACCGTGCTTAACAAGTATATCTATATTGAGAAATTTATTACAAAATTAGTTATAAATGATTCAAATCTCCAAAGTAAACTTTTAGCCAAAAGTTTACTTCCAAATTAGAAAAGATTAGGTCCTTAATTGGCTTTACCCCAGCCATAAACCTTACGATCAAAAACAAAGGGTAATTCATCTATCAAACTCATATAAAATCTTAATCTTGTCTAAGCACTCATTAGGATATACAATTGAACATCTATTTTTCTTTACATAATCTCCAGATACAGTCCATACCAACTATAGATTCTTGCCTTATGCTAAATGTAATCAAAAAGCAAGTAGATAAAGATAATGACTAAAACATTAACTCTAGATACTTTTTTGATGAATATTACAAATACACAGGAGGTAATGAAGAATGATTAAAACATTATTAGCAGGAGCATTTTTAAGTACAGGATTATTAGCGAGTGGTGCAATTGGTGCAGAAGATGCGAAAACGGACAATTTAAAGTCAAATGAAAATTCAAATCAAGTAATTACACAAAGTGTAGATGGAACAACGTCTTCCTCACAAAACTTTGATTTACCTAAAGATGCAGTGCCAGCATCTAAAGGAGATGTAAAAACTGTTGAAAAATCGGAAGGTACAGGTACAGATTCTCAAGAAGGAAAAATGGTAGAAACAAATGGAGGTACAGAATCACAACCTGGAAAACATGCAAAAACTGTTGAAAAATCAGAAGGTACAGGTACGGATTCTCAAGAAGGAAAAATGGTACCAACAAATGAAGAAAATTAAATAATATATAGTTATAACGAAGAGCATCCAAAAAGGGGTGCTCTTTTTATATTATAGGGATTAACTAGTTTTACTCAACATAGAGCTGTAGGAGGAATTGAGGATTAGAACATAGGGTACTGTTTCTTCAAATTATGGTGTTTAGAGCAATAGTTTTGGTAGTAACGTTACAATACAAACATTTTGTTAGAGATTTTTTAAATCTACATAGACTCTAGATAGACTACATATAAACTTCAGATACTTGTTTTATGATACAAGTAATTAAACAAAAGAAGGGGGTTATAACAGTATTAATAGGGCAATCTTTTAAGTACAGGAGATTATTAGTAGATGGAGAAAATGTTGAAGATGTACAGACAGATAAAACATATTTCATATAAATAAAATGAATTGCAACAAGCTAAAAGTACGGTTTTAAGAAGTTTGAGTTATAAGAAGAAAATAGATAAATTGACAAGAGAAAAGCACTTTGTGTATATCACAGGTGCTGTTTATTTTTATTTTGGTCTAGGACTTGAATTAAACTTTTATACTAAAATATATATAGGAAAAGGAGGAAGTTCATTGTACAAAATTATTTATGGAATATTAATTTTAATTTATACTTTGTATTCATTTTTTGTAAGTGATGGAAGTGAAATAGGGGTTATAATGGTGTTAACTATAGTACTTATCTTTTCTGTGGTTTTAGAAAAAAGGATTGATTAAAGGTCGTTTTTTTAACACTTTGTAAAGATATCTAATGTAAATTATTATTCATTAGTTTACTTTCATTTCCCCTTAAACATTGAATTTACTATATATACATTCAAATCATTGTAAATAGAGGGATTGAAAAGTAGATGAATAAAAAACAATATATATATATTGTTTTACAGTAAGAATGCGCCATTCTTCTTTATTTACCTATACTTATATTTTTATAAATTATTACGATATAAATATAGATTTAAAACGTTTTGTTCAAAAAGATAAATTAGGATTTTCAGGGGTTAAGACCGTTATTTATTCTCCTATTTTAAATTAGCGAAATTTTCAAATATTAAAAGTGCATACGTTAAGATTTTGTATATAATATAATCAACCCGTAGTTATAGTGTTTGCTCCGATTCAAATTATGAGATAGTTTACTTTAACTTTTTTACATTATCTGAAAAAGAACTTGTAGGAATTCCTACAAGTTCTTTTTGTTCTTCGGATTGACGAATAGTAAGTGTTATTGGAGATACCGCTAACATTTTAAGAGTTGTCATATATTCTTATGATAAAATGTTGTAGAAAGCTTAAGAATTCTTAAGAACTTTTACCCCTTTTTCTTAAGTTTTGGACTCTAGAGTATGGTTATGAGTTCAAACCTGTAGGATGACTAGGTATGAAAACAATTCGCTTTCTTATTTTTATATATAATGTACCAAAAATCAGTTGATGCAGATATTCCAAGTTCAAGGTTTCATGGAGACAAAATAATTGAAGGAATTGATTGGAAGAAAGTAAATTATATTGTCAAATATGGACTGAGTACAGGTGTATTCACAGAAAAATTAATTAAAAGAAGAAATCTCAAGACAATTATTTTATTAGTAGAAAATAATAAGAAATTTTTAATTTTACTAAAAGCAAAATTAAAAGAAAAAGGGAACTTATTAATTGTATATGGATCAGTAGCAAATATTGAACAATATATTAGGGAGAACGATATTACGTATGTACAGTATGTTATTTCTTGTCTTTCATTTGCAAGCTTAAGAAAAAAAGAAGATACAAATGTCTCATCTGCTTATGTCTTTAGCTGTTTTATACGAGAAAAAATATGGAGGAATCATATGGAATCAAAAATTCTTATTGTCGATGATGATAAAGAAATTAGAAATCTTATCTCTGCTTATTTGGAAAATGAAGGACTGAAAACTCAAAAGGCAGAAGATGCTATGGAAGCTTTACAACTGTTAGAAGAAAAGGAGTTTGATTTGATTATTTTAGATATTATGATGCCTAATATGGATGGTATTGAAGCGTGTATGAAGATTAGGGAAGACCGCAATATACCTATCATCATGCTATCTGCAAAATCTGAGGATATAGACAAAATTCAGGGGCTAGCCTCTGGTGCAGACGATTATTTATCAAAACCGTTTAACCCATTGGAATTAATCGCTAGGGTAAAATCCCAATTAAGAAGGTTTAAAAAATACAATTCATCAATAGGACATAATAAAAGCATTCTAGAAATTGGTGACTTAACCGTGAATACAGATACACGTCAAGTATGGGTAAGAGGAAAAGAAACAAGATTAACTCCAAAAGAGTTTGCTATTTTAGAACTACTTGCCCGCAACAAAGGGATTGTCATGAGTGTAGCAAAAATATATGAAGCAGTTTGGGAAGAGGTTTTTTATAAATCAGACAATACTGTCATGGTGCATATCACAAAAATAAGAGACAAAATAGAAGAGGATTCTAAAAATCCCATTTATATTAAAACTGTGTGGGGAATTGGATATAAAATATGAAGAATGTTAGTTTTAAAAATAAGATCATTATAAAACTTCTTGGTGCTGTTGCAGTTAGTTTTTTTATTTCAATTGGTTTAACAATTCTCATTTTGGCATACGTTATAGATCCGTTATTTGTAAAATACGAAGAGTTTGGTATGTTTGAATTCAAATTGGCATTGTTGTTTTTATTCGCGTTCGCAATCTTTACCTTTATCATACTTTTTTTGATATTGGTTCGAAAGAAAATAGTATATTTGAAGTTCATTTCAGATAATGTAAATGATATTGCAAATGGAAAACTAGGTCTGACAATAGGGATTAAGGGGAAGGACGAATTGACCCAACTTGCCCAAAATATCAACTATATGTCCAAGGAATTGGAGCATACATTTGAACAGGAAAGACGATTAGAACGTACAAAAAATGAACTCATAACGAACGTATCTCATGACTTACGCACACCGTTGACATCTATTATTGGTTATATAGATTTATTAAAAAGAGGGCAATACAACAGTGAAACACAATTACAGGAATACCTTGAAACCACGTATTTAAAATCAAAGAGATTGAAATATTTAATTGATGAACTGTTTGAATATACTCGTTTATCAGGCATCGATGCTAAGTTAAACTTTAATGAAGTTGATTTATCAGGTTTGTTGGAGCAAATAGTTGGAGAATACATTCCTATATTTGAAAAGGAAAGTTTAATTGTTCAAAAATCAATAACGGAAGAAACAATACCTATTTTCATGGATGTAGAAAAAATGGTACGTGTATATGAAAATCTGTTTATGAATGCGATAAAGTTCAGCATGAAACCTTCCGAATTATCCGTATGTCTTGAATTAATAGGTAACAAAGCAATTTTGAAAGTATCAAATAAAGTCGAGAAGCCGCCTGTTAGCGACCCTAATAAATTATTTGAAAGATTTTTCAGGGGTGATAAGGCAAGAAAAAATGATCAAGGAAATGGACTGGGACTTGCTATCTCAAAAAGAATTGTTGAACTTCATCATGGTAATATACATGCAGAATATAAAGAAGGTTGGATATCCTTTATTGTTGAACATCCAATCAAATAGATTGGCTTATGGAATTACAGGTTCCATAAGCTTTTTTTTATAAAACTTAAGAATTTTTAAGGATTTTTCAGGGTGTTTCCTAATTTTCATAGTTTATCATGTATGTACTCAGAGCAAAGAGGGGAGTGGAGAAATTAAAAAAATTTTCTTTACGGCTTTCGATTGGATACATCGTAACAGCCTTATAGAAAAGGTAGATGCAACATGACTATTTTGTTAGTAGCAAATATGAATAGCGACTTATTTTAAAGAAATGAAAAAACAAACATAGGAGGATATATATGACAAAACCAGTTGTAGATGTGAAAAACGTCCAAAAAGTGTACGGTAAAAAAGGTGAGAACCAATCAAATGCGTTAAAAGGTGTTTCATTCTCAATTCAAGAGGGTGAGTTTGTCGGAATTATGGGACCATCTGGTTCTGGAAAAACGACATTATTAAATGTAATTTCAACGTTAGATAAAGCAACGGGCGGAATTGTTGAAATTGCAGGAACAGATATTACGAAAATGAAACAAGGTGAGCTTTCTGATTTCCGTTCACAAAAGTTAGGATTCATTTTCCAAGACTTTAACTTATTGGAGAACTTAACTATTTACGAAAACATCGCTCTTCCACTTTCCCTTCAAGGTGTTTCATCACGAAATATTGGACAGAAAGTAGAAAAAGTAGCTGATATGTTAAGCATTTCAGCAATCCTTCAAAAGTATCCATCTGAAGTATCTGGTGGACAGAAACAGCGTTCAGCGGCAGCTCGCGCTTTAGTACATGAGCCAGCAATTATTTTAGGGGACGAGCCGACTGGAGCTCTAGATTCTAAAAATGCAACGAGTTTACTTGATGCCATGACAAGCTTAAATAAAGAGCAAGGTGTATCCATTATGATGGTTACGCATGATCCTTACAGTGCAAGCTACTGTCAGCGTATTTTATTCATTCAAGATGGTGAGTTATATAAAGAAATTCATCGTGGTGGTACCCGTGGAAAATTCTATAAAGAAATTTTAGACGTGCTTGCAAACTTAGGCACACAAAAAGCGTAAGGAAGGAAGTTCAATCATGTTATTTAAGCTTTCTATGTCAGGCCTAAAAAGTAAGTTGCAAGATTATATTGTATTACTTGTTGGTCTGATTGTCTCTATTTCAACTTTTTATATGTTTCAAACGCTAGCATCCAATAAAACGTTCCTTGAATCTAATTCTTCTATTAGGGATATTGTGTCTGTATTTAAAATTGGTTCCTTTTTATTAGCGGTCACCACATTTTTCTATATTTTATATGCAAACTCTTTCTTATCAGCTCTTCGTCAAAAAGAATTTGGTATGTATATGATGTTAGGAGCAAAAAAGTATAAAGTTACCTTACTTATGTTTATCGAAACAATCGTATTAGGCGCTGCGTCTCTTGCGATCGGTATTGCAGTTGGTGTAGGACTTGCAGGAGGTATCGGTCAGCTATTAATGAAACAACATGAGTTTGCTGGTGAAGGTTATAAAGCATTTTATCTGCCATCAATAGCTATTACTTGCGTCTTCTTCTTTGCACTATTTGTATTATCTGCAATTATGAATAGTATTAAATTATCGCGTATTTCTGTACTGCAACTTGTACATGCAGATGCACAAACAGAACGTGTTGCCATAAAAGGAAAAATGACAGTTGTAAGTGCATTCCTTGGTATTCTTTTATTAGGTATTGGTTATGCATCACTGATCTATATGTCATATGCAAATTCGCTAATTGCTTTGGGATTAATGGCCGTTGGATTAATCTCAGCAACCGCTGGTACTTACCTTATATTTGGATCCCTTCTCCCAGTTATGATTAACAAGCTAAAGAGTAATAAAAAACGTAGTGAAAAAGGCCTCAATGCTTTTACTTTTGCACAATTAAATTTCCGCATTAATAGTCTAACAAATGTGCTTGCAACAGTAGCAATTTTAGTGGCTCTTGGTGCTGGTGGAATTGCTTGTGGTATGGCATTTAAAAACAACATTATAAACATGACAGATCAAATGCGAATTTACGATTCAGTCATTCATAATCCAACTGCAGAAGAAAAGACAATTTTGGGTGGTATCTTATTTCAAGAAAAATTTGAATACCATTACAAAGTTGATGATAGGTATGTTTATTATCTTAAAGAAGATGTAGAAAAAAATCGCCCTTTCTTGCAAGGTATGAAAATAGAGAAAGTTTCAGAGGAAATACCAATTGGTGCATTTTCAATAAAATGGGTTAAAGGAGAAATCGACACAAAACAATGGATTCAGGCTTTCAGAACGATCCAGCCAAATTATATGTATCCTCATTATGAAATCAAAATTGTAGAACAAAACATATACGATGGGTTGAAGGGTAAAGAAAGTACTGTGTTTATAGGGAAAACAGATGATTTTGGATCATACATAAAAGAATGGAAAAAACTTGATGAATTACAGATAGCAAAATATAAAAATGTGAAAGCGGAAGAATTGGATAGTAAGTATCAAAAATATATTATGAGTCATGATTTTGCCAGCGGACTAATGTTTATGGGTTTCTTCGTTGGAATTGCATTTTTAGCAATGATGGCAAGCTGCTTAATGTTTAAAGTTCTGTCGGGAGCATCAAAAGATGTAGCACGTTATCAAATGCTTCGTAAAATCGGTGTTCGTCGTGAGTTATTAATAAAATCGATTTTTAAGGAGTTATTCTTTATATTTTTAGTCCCAGCAATTTTGGGTATTGTTCACGTATTGGTTGGTATGAACATGTTCAGCGTTCTTTTGGCTGATCCTTACTTTCGTATTTGGCTACCAATTATTATTTTCGTAGTGATTTACTCGATTTACTACTTGATTACAGTTCAATTGTATAAAGGAATTGTACTTCCGAAAGAACATTAATGTAATGGTATTATTTATACGGAATATCACCATAATCTGCCCCATTTATTAAACATTCTAAATGGATTTGGAAATAATAAATGGAGTAGTACTATAACCCATAAACGGTGTTTAATGTTCCGTACGATACTTTGTTTTTAGTAATGAGTTTTAGAATTTCCGGAAAGTATTGTTGATAGTGCCATTAGAGAAGTTAAAGAAGAAACTGGTCTTGAAGTTAGCAATCCTGTTTATAAAGGACTTTATGAATATGTTAATTCAATCGTCAAAGACCAAGATATGATATTTAACTATTTTACAAAAGACTTTAAGGGGGATTTACTAAAAAATTCGCCAGAAGGAAAAGCTGTTTGGTTGAATATCAATGAAGTTTATAATCTTTCTATGCAGAAATCCATTCGTAGAATATTCCCTTTGTTCTTTAAAGAAGGAAGAAAAAATAAAGGGAATGGGATCAAGAAAAAAATCAAGAGGGGCAAGTTACTATAAAGAGAACATAAACAAAACAATGCTGGCCTACACATATTAGTATTATATAATATGTGTAGGCCTTTTAATTTTAAGCATCTATTAATTTAGGTCTTAATAATATACGAAAATCGCGTTTTGTTGACGGATTTCCTTATGATAAGGATTCTTTTTTTACATAAAAAATAAAAAAAGATAGGATCGGCGAGCATACACTTATCTTTGGCCAAGGAGTAAACTAAAGGATAACCATCATATTTTTATTACAATACCTCTTGTTAATTTTTAACAGAAAAATCATGTGTAATATTCATATCTATATTGAGAAATTTATTGCTAATTTAGTTTTAAGTGTTTCCAAAAATGAAAGGAAACTTTTATCCAGTAGTTTACTTTCATAATATTGATTTTTATACGTGTCTGGTAAAGAAGATACAATGAATTACTAATAAAAACTATAACGAAATCTAGTTCGGTATAGTAAAGTGCAAATGAAAATTCCCTCTTTGCTATCTCCCCAAAAAAGAACCACTGCTATAATCTTATAGACTGTATTTTCAGAAACATTACAAGCGTGTAAGTAAAATGAAAGGAAATTCAATATGAGAAAAAAATCTTACTACTATAATGAATAACAGAAACACTCATGAAAAAATGTGTTGCGAATCTAGTTGATTTTTATGTCTTTCCATTAAGGTTTTGTCGCAGGAGCAGTACTGCATTAAAATTCAATTGAAAAATTTGATGAAGTTATCACCTTTAGAAAAGATGATTCCGTTAAGTATACATCAATTAGAGAGAACCACATGGATACGGTATAATTCTGGATTAATAATTACTAGAGGTAACGATACTTCGTTATTTTTATCTAGAATATTATTTAAACTACCCAACACGGAACCTAATGGACTGTTGGAAATAGGCGATTCCTGAGAACACCGATGTATCCACCAGTTATCTTAGCAGGCTCTATCTATAGTCCCTGCGGTGAGAACATAAGTATTTTGTACGTTGATTTACCCCAATTTCTACTTTAGCTTGCTTGTCACAACTTTGACAAGCGTGGAGCCATAGAACGTTGAAGAATGATTTGTACCAGTATATAGTGGCGAACAGATTGACTTAGGCCAACCGACATTCATCTTCAACCTAAAATTAGTGTTGCACACCCTCACATTTTTGGGGAAAGAGTCTTCGGTCGGAAAAAAATAAAAAACACAGAGGTGTAAAATGAACATTATTTCCGAACTATTCGTTAGTTTTGCAATTCCTACGATACAACTCACATTTTTATTCCTTCTCATACTTATTTTTAGCTATTTTGTAGTATACAAAAAGGTATGTAAAGGTGAAAAAAAGTTTACCGTACAACAAATTATATTATTGATATTAATAATAGGATATTATTCTCTTGCATTATCAGCTACTTCATTTGGTCGTTCAGATGATATAGCTTATGCAAGAACCATTGATTTTGATGTACTTAGTGTTTATAAAAAAGCATGGAATACATTTTCATTTACTTCCTTTTTCCATATCATTGTGAATATAGGTATGCTTTTTCCTTTAGGAATTTTATTCCCTTTATTTAGTAAGGTTTTTCAAAAAACAAAATGGATGTTAATGATCTCAATTATAGCAAGTTTATTAATTGAAATACTTGAATTTACAATGCAACGTGGAAGTATGGAACTTGTTGATTTACTTCATAATATTTTAGGAATGATGCTAGGGTATTCTGTGTTAAACATAGTTCTTATATTTTTGAAGAAAAAAGAAACGCATGCACAGATGATGAAATATTTATTCCTTCCCATTACAGTAATTCTCATTGCATTTGGAATAATTATTTCGTACCATATGAAGGAATTTGGAAATATGCCTATTGATCCCAATACAAAAATAGATATGTCTCACGTTACGATAAAAACATCAATAGAGTTAAAAGAAGAAGGGGGAAAAAAACCTGTTTACAAAGATTCCGTTACTAAAAAATCACCTGTTCGAGATGTTGAAATTCTTTCTCCAAAGGAAGCATTTCAAAAACTGAAACAAGGAGAATTTGAACCTATAGGATCTTTCAATGCAGGTGATACATTATTAATTACAAAATATAATATAGATTACTACACTGATACAAAAGGTTTCTCTCAACCTATATATGTCTTTGAGGTACATGTAAATGATAATGAAGAAGATATTTGGTCTCAACCTATTTCCGCAAGGAAATAGGTTGAGGAAATATTATGAAGCTACTAGTACTGGTTGTAACCCATGATACATGGGAAAGGCGGAGTCTGTTTTGGAAGACTTCGCCTTTGTTTGTATAGTGCATGCAAGGGTACGGAAACGATTTAAAGAGAAGGGGACATCATCTATCAACTCTCATTTTTAGTTTGTAAATTTTTGGGGGATTTATCCTATAAATATAGTAAAAGTAAAAGATCTTAGTAAAGAATATACAGGTAAAGCTTCGCATATAGCACTTTTAAATGTAAATTTAACAATCATAGAAGAGAATTTGTTGGGATTATGGACCTTTCTTGTAGTGGAAGAACAACGTTATTGAATATGATTTCTACTATTGATTTGCCAACATCAGGGAGTATATTAATAGTAAAAATCCGTATTAACTTTCTACCAATAATTTAGCTTTATTTCGCAGACACGGGTACGGCCGAGATATATGTAATTTTGAATATAATTCATACATTCTTTTCTAAACGTACTTGTGATTACGGATTTCTTTACCACTTTTCAACTGATTATCATACATCCTAATCATACAGTTGGAACAAAGTGTTTTCAGTAGCTAATAGATGGATGCTTAGGGTGTACCCATAATAGACGAAACTGCATTTATAAGCCAATCTCATGCATACATTAACAGTAAAAGGGAAGATGGTTCTTCCGCTCGTATTAGATGACCTGAATATGAAAAGAATAAATAAACGAGGATATGAAATATCAGGAGGACAAGCACAGCGAACAGCGATTGTCTGTGCACCCATTCATTCCCCTAAATTAATTCTACCGATGAGCTAACAGGGAATTTGGATACTAAACTCTCTCAAAATGTAATGGAGATATTAACACAATTAAATATAGAAGAAAAGGAAACAATGATGGACAGTTATATAATGAAATTTGCCACAATGACAATTGTCCATTACTTTATAAAAATATTATGGACAGTCTTTCTATGTTAGGAGGGAATAAAAATGACTTTTCGACAGCTAGCATTGAATAATGTTATACGGAATAAACGAATATATCTTGGGTATTTTTTTAGTAGCATATTTGCGGTAATGATTTTCTTTACTTATGGTCTACTTTTCTTTCATCCAAATCTAAAAGGTGAACTGACTCATGTAAGTACTATAATGAGCACATTTGGGAAAATAGGATTTCAACTATCGTATTCCTTAATTTTTGTTTTCTCTTTCTTATTTATTTTCTATTCTGCTAGCGCATTTTTAAAAAATAGAACAAATGAGTTTGGATTATTAATGTTACATGGAATGTCTCATAAACAGTTTCATCGATTAATTTTTTTCGAAAACATGTTGATTGGAATCCCTTCTATACTAGTGGGTATTGGACTTGGAATGATTTTTTCTAAATTATTTTTACTAGTTAGTGGGTCTTTATTGGCAGTAGAGCATAGGTTACCATTTTATTTTCCATTAAAGGCTATTGGAGTAACAGCTCTGTCCTTTTTTATCTTATTTCTACTTATTTCTTTGTTTACATCAAAAATGGTGAAAATGAATGAGCTTGTAGAACTCATAAAATCAGAAGAAAAGCCAAAACCTGAACCTGAAGTGTCTGCTTGGCTATCTTTGTTGGCTATAATCTTAATTGGAGCAGGCTACACTTCTGTCCACCACAGTATCGATGCAATCGCAATTAATTATATGAGTGGGAATGAAGTATTACTGATCGTTGGATTAGGGGTCACGCTTATTATATTTGGAACTTATATTTTCTTTCATCAATTTTGTATATATGTGATATACAATTTAAAAAATAGAGAAACTACATTCTTTAAAAGAACCAACCTCCTTGTTATTTCAGAATTAGCATTCCGAATGAAAGATAATGCGAGAACGTTCTTTATGGTTACAATTATATCTGCGGTATCTTTTACAGCAATTGGAGCTTGTACAGCTATCGGAAATCCTGAATTAGCAAAAAATGAGACCCCATTTGCATTTACCTATAGATCAGATTGGGGAAATCCACTAGAAAAATCTCATATTGAAGAGATAAAAAAACAATTAAAAGAATCTGGATTTTCTTATAAACTTGCAACAGCAAAATTTAAAATAACACAGAATGACATTAGATTAATTAGTCTTTCTACGTATAATGAATATGCTAAAACACTAGGATATGAAATAGAAAAATTAACAAATGAAAATGAAAGTATCGTTATACTACCAATGAAAAAACACAAAAGTGTAGAGGACCTAAAACCTTTTGTGTTAAGGCATGGTGAACTAGAAGTACCAGTTACTGTTCAAAAAACATTAACTGTCCCAGAGTTAAAAGAGATGCTTGCTAAAACTGTTATTATCTCTGATGCTGTTTACAATGAAGTCCTAAATATTAAAACTGTAGATGTTGGTATCTTGCAAAATTACACTATATACGGTTTTATTATAAAAAATTGGCCTGAAACAACTGCAGTATCAAAAAATCTTATGAAATCAGTTGGTACGAAATTAGGCGATTCTTATACTTTTTCATCTTTGAGTTTGAAATGGCTTGAACTAAAACAACAAAATGGATTACTTTCTATTACAAGTATATTGGTGGGAGTTGTATTCTTTGCATTTGCAATAAGTTTTTTATATTTCCGTCTATTTACTGATTTAAAACGTGATCAAGAGCAGTATCAAATGATTTCAAAATTAGGTTTAAGTCAAAAAGAGTTAAAGAAAATTATAACAACACAAATGATGATATTATTTTTCTTACCCATTGTAGTAGCTATGATTCACAGCAGTTTTGCATTTCTAACTTTGCATCAATTAGGACAAACCATAAGTAGGGAAATGTCCGTTATTCAAAGCTCAATTGTTGTATTAGTAAGTTTTTTTTGTATTCAATTTATTTACTTCCTTATCATTAGAAATTACTATATAAAACGCATATGTACAAAAATATATTCATAAAAAAGAGAAACAAAAAATTGAAGGTGCAGACTCAATCACTATATATGATTGAGTCTGCATCTTCAATATGTTAAAAAATATACTAAGATTAATCTATGTTGACTCATCTTTTATACATTATCTGAAAAAGAACTTGTAGAGATTCCTACAAGTCCTTTTTGTTTTTCATTTTAAATACTTAAAAGGTATAAGCTCAGTTTTACTTTTTACCAGTAATATGCTGTTAAATTTATCTTTCTTGTCCATCTGTTTGATTGGCTTGGAACTCCATGTTTAGCGCAATACTATCCCCTTGGAACACGTTCTGATCTGTGCCGTTGTCTTCAAATACAAACTTTATCCAAAACCAATCCATTTTCCCAGGTTTTAATCCCCCTGTTTCAGTCCACTTAGAATGAAATACTTTTTTGGAGGCAATCTCTGGGCTTTGTGATTTTAGTTCTGCAAGAGTTGTCTCGTATACAGGGCTTTTCGCAGAATCCCAATCCAAAAGAAATTGTACTTTAATATGTTTACCAAAATCTTCTGTAGTGTTATTTTGTTTTAAATCGTTTACAGTATAGTCTATTTTCATCATGATATCTTTAATATCTAATGTACCACTATTTTTTAAATTGAATTTCTTTAATATTTTGTCCCCAGTACTGTAAAGTTTTAAACACGTAGGAAATAAATCCAAATTTACTGATAACAAGGATCAAAAAAGGAGGAATTCTTTTTTTGGAACGATAGAGCATTTCAGATACTGTGACACATGTATATCCATTGTTGTTTAAATACTTCATGATGCTTTCTGATGCTTCAACAGTTTGAGATGTCTGGGAAAATTCGCTACCATTCCAATCATGAAGTAGAATGATATTTCCAGGTTTAACACCTTTTGTTATATGCCTCGAAATCTTGCTAGCTGTTGGACTTCTCCAATCTTGGAGATCTTGATGCCACGACCATAATATTACAAGTTTTCTATTTTATACAAAATTACACCTTGAGTTGATGGATGTTTGGTGCTCCCCCTATATGAAGCTATACAAAAAGACACCCAAGAAGGATTAAAAATTTGCCTTCGTCTGTTTGACCTCTTACAGAAAAATGGACGGGAATCGCATCGATATGAGAAAAAGACAGTCTTTGATATATTAGGTGTCGTTTACAATTGTACTGTATCCAATCTAAATCAGAAAACTGCCGAAATGACTATGAATTCATGTCTTTTAAATAGAGCTGTTGTTACGCTGTAACCACTTTGTTTATTTCCGCAAATTACATAAGTTTTATCGTTTTTGCACCAGAATCGATAGCCCTACATTTATCTGCCTCCTTGGTAAGGCATCGAATAATTCTTACTTATACCATCGCGATTTCTGATAACTTACATGTAGAGAGGTATCACTCAATATAACAAAAATGTAATGTTAATGAAATGTAATTCCACCGATACTATTAATGAAATTATATAAAATGAAGGGGAGTTAAAGAATTTTTATAATGAAAAAGGAGAAGTATTAATGCGAAATATATTAAGTGTAGAAAAAATTGAAAAATATTATGGTAATAAAGATAATGTAACAAAGGCTATAGATAATATTAGTTTTAAGGTAGATGAGGGAGAATTTGTTGGGATAATGGGGCCTTCAGGAAGTGGCAAAACTACATTACTTAACTGTATATCAACGATTGATCATGTTACGACGGGAAAAATAATAATCAATAATAGTGACATTACACGGTTAAAATCAAAGTCACTAGACAAGTTTAGAAAGAATGAATTAGGGTTTGTATTTCAGGACTTTAATTTATTAGATACCCTTACTGCTTATGAAAATATTGCCCTAGCGTTAACTATAAAAGGTGAGGCAAGTTCAAAAATTGATGGCAAAATACAAGCGGTTGCAAAATATTTAGACATTGAACAAGTATTAAGCAAATACCCGTATCAAATATCAGGTGGACAAAAACAAAGGGTTGCTTCGGCAAGAGCTATCGTAACAGATCCATCTTTAGTACTTGCAGATGAACCAACAGGATCGTTAGATTCTAAATCAGCTAGATTATTACTCGAAAGATTTGAAAGTCTTAATAAGGATTTAAAAGCTACCATACTTATGGTTACTCATGATGCATTTACAGCAAGCTATGCTCGTAGAATTCTATTTATTAATGATGGCAAAATATTTATCGAGTTGGTAAGAGGAAATGATTCCAGAAAAGAATTCTTTACTAAAATTATCGAAGTTATAACCCTTCTTGGAGGTGACGATAATAATGTACTCTAAGATTGCTATTGGGAATATAAAGAAAAGTTTTAAAGATTATACAATATATTTCTTAACACTAACACTGGCTGTTTGTATATTTTATAGCTTTAACTCCATTGAATCACAAAAGGCACTTGTGGAAATTAACACTGCAGATAGAAAGTATGTGCCTACAGTAATGAACGCTATCTCAGATGTGTCAGTATTTGTATCCGTAATATTAGGTGGTTTAATATTGTATGCAAATAATTTTTTAATTAAAAAACGTAAAAAAGAATTAGGAATATACATGACTTTAGGTATGGGAAGAAGAAACATATCCAGAATTTTAGTAACAGAGACGTTTCTAATTGGTGTTATATCTTTAGTGAGTGGACTTATGATAGGTATTGGAGTATCGCAGGGGTTATCTACATTTGCATTAAAGTTATTTGAATTACCCATCAATAAATATAAATTTGTAATTTCAACAAGTGCTATAGGTAAAAGCGTATTATACTTTGGAATCATGTTTTTTCTTGTTATGTTATTTAATGTATATGTTGTTTCTAAATACAAAATAATTGATTTGTTAACAGCAGGTAGAAAAAATGAAGATGTAAAATTTAGAAATCCTCTTATCTATGTAATCACATTTATTATGTGTGTAGCATCACTTGGATATGCATATGTGACTGTACTAAGAATTGGATTGAATTATCAAAATCCTATGCTCGTGGTATCAATCCTTCTTGGCATATTAGGTACATTTCTGTTTTTCTTTAGTTTATCTGGATTTATATTATATGTTGTAAAGAAGAATAAAAAAGTCTATTTTAAGGGTTTAAATATATTTATCATCAAACAAATAAATAGTAAGGTTAATACAAATTTTATATCCATGTCTGTAATCTGTTTAATGTTATTCCTTACAATGGTGACTTTATCTACAGGAATCAGCTTTAACAGAATGATGGGCGCAACAATAAAAGAAACAACACCATTTGATGCCAGTATTGTGTTGGTGAATAAGGATGAAAGTTACGCTATAGAAGACGTATTAAATAAATCAAATTTTAAACTAAGTAATAACGAAAAATATGTATCTTATAATGTATATTCAACAGAGATGAAAGTGGGGGACTTAATACCAGAAGCATTTAAAGATTATAGGGATAGCGGTGCGAATATCATTAAAGTATCTGATTATAATAAAATTTTAAATCTCAAAGGTGAAAAGAAAATTACTTTAAATAACAATGAAGTTGTACTTTTATCAAATATTAACCGGTTGGTTAATCCGATAAATAAAAGATTAAAAAATAGTAATAAGGTGAATATTAAAGAAAAAGAATATCTGGTAAAAAACGCTAAAGTTATACAAGAGAATCTTTACACTTCTGATGCGCAACTTAATTTCTTCGCAATCGTTATAAATGATGAGTTTGTATCAGACCACAAAATTAGTACATCCGTACTTAATGTAAATTATGTAGATGGAAATAGAGAAGAATATAATAAAAAATATGATAACGTTGCAAAGGGCTTTTATGACGAAAATGGCCCGAAATTAAATATTGTATATATATCAGGCAAATCAAAGGATGAAGTTCGTGCAGAAAGTAAGGGATTGAAAACGATCATAATGTTTATTGGGATATATATAGGAATTGTATTTCTAATAACGAGTATGGCTGTATTAGCTCTTCAACAATTATCAGAAGCCAGTGATAGCATAGATCGATATAAATCTTTGAAGAGAATTGGTTCAAACGGAACCATGATTGACAAAACGATTTTTATTCAAACTTTCGTATACTTTAGTCTACCAGTTATTCTTGCCCTAATTCATTCTATAGTTGGAATTTATGTAATCAATAATTTTATTAACACAATTCAACCAACAGACATTACATTACCAGCATTGATGACTGGCTTAGTATTTCTTGTAGTTTATGTAGGATACTTCTACACGACATATGTCGGGTATAAAAATATTGTAAAAAGTAATACTTGATTTTATAATGCTTATTAGGGCTATTACACCTTGTTTTTTAAGATGTAATAGCCTTATATTCTGTATAGGGAGGGAAAAGTCATGAAAAAAATCATTCTGATTGAAGATGACGAAATCATCAGAGAAGAATTACAACATTTTTTTATAAAGTATGGATATGAAGTAAAGGCTCCCACAGATTTTAATCATATTATCAAATATATAGAAAATGAGAATGCAGACCTTATATTACTAGACATAAATCTTCCTGTTTTTGATGGCTATTATATATGCAGAGAAATACGTAAAACTTCAGATGTTCCAATCTTCATGGTTACAAGTAGAGATAGTGATGTAGATGAACTAATAAGCATGAATTTAGGAGCAGATGATTTTATAACAAAGCCTTATAATACAGAAATACTATTAGCAAGAGTAACAAACATTTTAAGAAGAACATCTGGAGATTTCAAGATGAATCATATCTTAATGTATAGGGATTTTACTTTAAATCTTTCAAATGCAACAGTTACTTATCAAGACAAGTCTGTAGAATTAACTAAAAATGAAGTTAAAATACTCTCATGCTTAATAAATAATCGTGGGAATATTGTAAAAAGAGATTCACTCATAGAAACTTTATGGAAATCTGATTATTTTGTGGATGATAGCACCTTAACTGTTAATATAAATAGATTAAGAAAAAAGCTTGAAGAGATAGGTATAGAAAATCCGATTGCAACAAGAAGAAGCTTAGGGTATATAATGCCATGAATATAGGTGAATTTATTAAAGATAAAATAGTAGTAATACTATCTAATGTACTGGTATATATCATACTAGCAGGTATATTGCTGATTGCGCATGTTCCGTTCATTATCATATTCTTTGTCTTTTGTATTTGGTTTTTTCCATTGATTTCATATATGGCTATAGAATTTATAAGATGTAAAAATTATTATAATGAGATTAATGGCATATTAGAAAACTTGGAGAAAAAATACTTGCTTCCAGAGGTAGTAAAGGAAGCAAACTTTATACATGGAGAAAAGCTTAACGCTATACTGAAAGAAGTAAGTAGAGATATGCATGAAAATGTAAAGTATTATAGAGATATGCAGTTGGATTACAGAGACTATATAGAGACATGGGTGCATGAAATTAAGACACCAATAGCTTCTACGAAGCTTATAATTGAAAATAATCAAAATGAAGTAACGAATAAAATTGACTCTCAAATGGATCGAATAGAGGGGTTTGTAGAACAGGTTCTGTATTATTCTCGAAGCAATAACGTTAATAAAGACTTTATTATCAAGCCAATCAACCTTGATAATGTAGTAAGGAATGTAATTAAAAGAAACTATAGGGATTTTATTCATAAGAGAATAAAATTAGATATACAGGATATTGATGAAATCGTATATAGTGATGGGAAATGGGTTGAATTTATTATTAATCAAATAATAGGAAATTCTATAAAGTACTCAAATAACAAAGAACAAATGATACGTATATGCTCAATTAAGAAAACTAACTCAGTAATACTAACTATAGAGGATAATGGAGTAGGGATAGCAACTAAAGATATAAATAGAGTTTTTGAGAAAGGATTTACTGGAGAGAATGGAAGGAAATTTAGCAAAAGTACAGGAATGGGCTTGTATCTATGCGATAAACTGTGTTCAAAATTAGGTATGAAAATTACCATTGATTCTGAAGTTAATAAGGGAACTAGGGTTACATTAATATTTCCGTTGTCAGGTATGGTAACTTTTGAGCCTTATTTATAAAATAGATGCTGCTATCCTTCCACGAATTTCGTATGAAACTTAAGAACAAACGTAAAACGGTATGAAAAGACTAGAAATTCTCTTCATACCGTTTGTATTATTTAGTCATTTAATATATTGATATATTTAATTGTGAATCAGACCAATGTTAATCTGGATTAGTCATTACTATTTTTGATGCCCACTAATACTTAACGTAAGATTTGGTTTGATTGCTACACAGACCTCGTAAGCGAGAAATTGTACACTATATAAAACAGTAAAATAAATAGCCGATCCCTTAGCGTGCAAGGAATCGGCTATTTTATGTCTAAATTCTGTTCAAACGCACAGTTTTCTTTTTTGATATTGTGACTCTATGCCCATCAAGCTAAGATTTTTAATTACCCCTAAAACGAAAAAGTTATTTCTCTACAGTCATTTATGAAAAATTAATCGAATTTCTTTTTTTACAGATGATTAATTTTTAAAAATTATACTCAAGGGTTAGGGTTTCACAATAACTTTTATGAACTATTAATACTTCATAAAAGTTATTGTGAATTTTGTGAATGAGTGTTTTTGACTTTCTACTTTAATAAATCCATGGTGAGCTTCGATAATTGATTTCGCTAGTGCTAAGCCAATTCCAATGGAGCCTTCTTTATTAGAATTTTTTGTTTTGTAAAATCTATCGAATATATATGGCAAATCTTCTGATGCAATACCTTCACCAAAATCTTGAATTATTATTTCAGTATGAATAGGAGAGTTTGTGACTTCAATATAAATAGAACTATTATCATTTGAATGTTCAATGGAATTCTTTAAAATATTTAATAAAGCTTCTTGCATCCAAATACTGTCATGGAAAAGTGATATTTTTTCATTGGTTTTTAAATGTATGTTCATATTTTTTTTATTTAATTTACTGTTCAAACTAGCAATGACCTCATAAATTGTATCAATAATATCAGAGTTTTCTTTTTCAAATAGTATTGCTCTAGCATCTATTTTTGAAACTTTTAATAAATTATGTATTAAAAAGTTGATTCTTGAAATTTGAACATCATTATTGTGTAAAAAATGATATTGTTGTTCATTTAATTTACCTTGTAATAAGATATCATTGTTCACTGTTAGTGTTGAGAGGGGTGTTTTTAGTTGATGAGAAATATCTTGTAAAGTTTGAATTAAAAATTGTTTTTCTTCCATTAAATTATGCATACTTTTTCTAATAACATTTTTCAGTTTATGAAAAGAATTAGCAAGTTTAGCTAGATCACCTTCTCTATTTTCCTTGATATCAATGGTGTAATCACCTTCAATAATTTTATTCGCTGCAGCTGTTACATTTCTAATTTTTAAGAAAAAAGATTTATATTGTAAGTAATTTAGAAAAATTAGGATTAAGCTGAACCCTATTGCTCCAAGGAACATGTATATATTGTTTTGGGATATATGTTTATTTAAATAAGGAAAAAGTCTTGAATCCAATTCAGCAGATAGACCGTATTGTTTTAATAGCATTTCTCCATCACTGGAATAATCATTTTTATTGGCTGTATCATTTGTAAGTGCTTGTATTATTTCGTATTCATTTTCTGGGTTTTGTTCAATTAGTTTTCCAGTGATTTCACTCCAAATAGTAATATAATCATTTTTTAAATGGTCATATAGAATATGAACTGTGATAACTTGATATATAATAAATAAAAAAGAGATTAATGCTAATGTAAGTATATTAATTTTTATTTCTCTATTTATCATTAAATTACTCCTTACTGACGTCTTTATTCCAGAAATATCCGACACCTCTTTGTGTGATTATACAGTCAGGATTTTGTGGATTATCCTCAATTTTACTTCTCAATCTTTTTACATAAACAGAAAGAGTATTTTCATCGAAAAACACTTCACCTTCATCTGCTATTTTTTTCAATATCTCATTTCTTTGTAACACTTTATGAGGATTTAGCATTAACGTTAATAAGAGTTTGTATTCTAAATGTGTTAAATTTATACTTTTCTCATGCTTAAAGGCTCTGGCTGCTTCAACTTCAAGCTGTATATTTTCAGACTTCAATATAGTATTAGAAGCTGTTTTAATTTTTTTTCTTAATTGTACTTTTACTCTAGATAATAGCTCTTTTACCCTGAAGGGTTTTGTTATATAATCATCTCCACCAATATCAAGGCCCATTACTACATTTGCCTCCTCATCCAGTGCTGTGAGAAAAATAATAGGTATATCACCTTTTCTTTTAAGATAGGTACATAAATCATACCCATTTCCATCTGGGAGTCCAACATCCAATATAGCTAAGTCAAATTTATTATTTTCGTATTGGTCTTTTGCATCTTGTACAGTAGAAACTCTTATGACCTCAAGTCCTTCTCCTTTTAGAGTAAACTCAATAGCCATTCCTAGATCGTTATCGTCTTCAACGAATAATACTTTATCCACAGTATCTCTCCTCATTTGTCTTTGATTATGGCAGTATTTTAGATTATGACAGTTATTTTACACGTTGATTGGCTAATTTAAAATAGTTTAGTATGGAAATGGATTTTTAGAGGCTTTTCTGAGTATAAGCATAATACCCAAATCGACTTAAAGCTTTTCAGTACATAATGAGATACAACAATTACTTAAAGCAGAATATTTATGTAATTCATACATGTACTTGCTTAAATTTTGAAAAACCTTGTAATAGTGTCTTGTTGAATTTGTACGTTTTTATACAATCAGTAAAGTTTTGTTTAAGTTATCTTATACAAAAATGTTAAATGAAATTTGAATTCACATTAATTATGTAAATGAATTTTAAAAAACAGATCATTGAGAATAAGAGCCGAATGGGAGCGGATTTTTGAGAATTTGAAAAGTATGTGTGTACTTAAATAAGTGTATAAAAGCCGTTTAATTTTAAAGTATATCTTAATCAGAGTTACGAGTATATAAAAAGTTAGATTTAGTAATCTTACTAAACTGTAAGATTAAAGTATATATAGTAAGACAAGAGTTATTCAATTAACAATTAAAGACGTCTATACTGAAAGTAATCATTCTTTATTAAGACTTGTAGCATTGTAGCCACTGTTTATATAAAGAAAAAACCTACTGTTCTAATCCCAGATTAAACATAGTATATGAGGAGGAAGAAAATGAAAAAAATAATAGGCTTTCTAGTAGTAACAGCAATTTTTATAGGTATAGGGTTTGCTGTAAATCGGTATATAAATGGTCCCTCACAACCAGTAAACGGTATCATGGTATCTGGAACGAAAGAAAATATATCAGCTGTCAAAAATCTGTATAAAGATCAAAACGTACGAACAACAGATTATAGTTATAAATTGGTCACAGAAATAATAAAACAAGAATTTACTACCGAACAGAAAGAAGAAATTAAGAAAGAATGGAAAGAAAAAGGAGGAAATATGACTGAAGAAGAGATAGACAAGGAACTTAATAAACCATCTGTTACAAAGAAACAATATGCGGTTATTACAAAATCTACAGCTGAAAAATTCTTAAAAAAAGGAATTATAAGAACACCCTTATCTAAAGAAGATAGTTCAATGACTTCAGCCTCGGTAAAAGAAATAAAAGAATTAGCGAGGGAAAAAAACATCTTTTATAGAAAAAATGCGGAAGATGGGGAAGTTAAGGATGGAAATTTAAATTTAAATGGACAAATGATACCTGTTCAACATATTGAACAAAATAATTGGATTGGCTATTTTTCATCACCGATAGTAATTGTTAATGAGGAAGCATATAAACAATTAAAAGAAAAAGAAGTAAGCCTTTCGTTAATTCAGTTTGCAAAAGAAAATTTTGATTATAAAAATAAAAACAAGGTAAAAAAGGTGGTCGAATACGTTTCGAAAGTGTATGCAGTGAAAGACGAGAATGGTGAGTACGATAAGGATAAAATCTATTTTGTAGAGATTCAAAATTAATCTGTGAAAAGGATGAGTTGTATGGAGGTTGTTAGATTAGAAAATGTAGTAAAAACATATGGAGAGGGAGAAACACAAGTACAGGCGTTAAAAGGAATTAATCTTTCCATTCATAGAGGAGAATTCGTAACCATAGTTGGAGCATCAGGTTCTGGTAAAAGTACCTTATTGCATATTTTAGGAGGGCTGGATCGTCCGAGTTCGGGAAATGTGTTTATAGGTGATGAAAATATCTACAATTATAAAGATAATGAACTCTCTATTTTTCGCCGAAGAAAAGTTGGCTTTATATTTCAGTTTTTTAATTTAATTCCTGTCTTGAATGTACAAGAAAATATTGCTTTGCCAGCTCTATTGGATGAAGAACAGGTAGATGTTCATTACCTGGATGAAATTATAAGAACTCTAGGGTTAAATGAAAGACGAGATCATTTGCCTTCTGAATTATCGGGTGGTCAACAACAAAGGGTATCTATTGGTAGATCTCTTATAAATAAACCCGATATTATCTTAGCGGATGAACCAACCGGAAATCTAGATACAAAAAATACAAAAGAAGTTCTGAATTTATTAAAAGTAACGGCTAAAAAATATAATCAGACGGTGATTTTAATTACTCATGATCCTGCTATCGCATCAAACTCTGATCGAATTATAACCATTACAGATGGCATGATTATTTCAGATAAACAATTAGTGCAAAATCAAGAAAAATGTGGAGGGGAGGAGTATTGATTCATAGTTACAAACAGTTAAGTCAAAAATATCTCAGAAGTAATATAAAACGTACTTTGCTAACATTAACAGGTATTATTCTAGCGTTGGCGCTAATAACAACGATTGGACTTTTTTTAAATAGTGGATACACTTCGGGAATTGAAAATGCTAAAAAAGGTTCTATGGGTTCTGCAAATATTTCAGTTGAAAATTATAATCAAAAGCTTTTCAATATGATAAAAAGTAATCCGAATATATCTTCTTATGGCATCATAACTCCAGGAGAGGTGATCCAATTTGATGAGATAGCTGTCTCTTATATGTATGCAGATCATCAAGCGTTGAAGCTGTTAAAGTCTAGTATTCCTGTAGAAGGTAAGCTACCTTCAAATGAAAACGAGGCTGTTTTAGAAAAATGGATGCTGCCTTACTTCGGGCCTAATCTTAAATTAGGCGGTATGTTTACTATTCATGAAAAAAAATATAAACTTGTTGGTTTGTTAAATAAGTCTAGTAGTAATCAGGAAAATAAACCCGGTCAATTATTGACATATAAAAATAAGTTTAAAGTTGGAGAAGGTAGCGTATTGATTGAATTACATAAGTACGCAAACTTTGATGAAGTTGAAAATCAATTTAAATTATTGACGAATAAAGAAAATATAAGAGTGAATGACCAATTAAAGAAAGCCTTAAAGCCTAGTGTGGAGATAATGGCGGCAGCCGCTATTAGTATTGGGATTGTTGTGATTTCTACAATTGTTATTATTTATAATGCATTTCAAATTAGTATAGTAGAGCGAATGAAACAGTTTGGCCTATTGAGGAGTATAGGAGCTACAAAAAAACAAATCAGGAAAATTGTGATAAGAGAAGCAACATTTCTTTCTATTATTGCTATCTTTTTTGGGATTTTGTGCAGCATATTAGTAGTCTTTTTACTTAATCAAGTACTGATAAACATACTTAAAAACTCTATGGGATATACAATTAAATTAGATTGGTTAATTATATGTGTATGTTCTTTAATTACATTGATAACTGTTTATATTTCAAGCTATTTTCCTGCTTTTTTTGCAGGTAGAATTTCACCGTTATTGGCCGTAAGTAGCCGATTAGCTATAAAAAAAGAAAAAATAAAGAAAAAAAAGAGAACAAAATTAAAGAAACCACTATCTTTTCCGTTAAGTATGGCATTAAAAAATATCAAAAGGAATCCGAATAGATATACAGTTACAATCTTGTCTATTATTATAAGTAGTGTACTGTATATCACGTTTACGTTTCTCATAGATACTGTCATTCAGCGTAAACAACCGGAAATTCAAGCTCTAAAATCGGACATATCAGTTAGGGTTAATTCAAATTTAGACAAGCCTAGCATAGATCATATGAGTCGAAATATTTATAAAGTTAATAACGTAGAGAAGCTGTACAAGCAATATCAGGCAAATGATTTTTATACGAAAATACCAAAAAATAAACAAATTAAAGAATTACAAGGAAATGAATCGCTGTATCAAAAAGTAAAATATAATGATCAAACTGTAGAAATTATGAAAACACAAATAAAAGCATACGATGAGAATAGTTTAAAGAAACTAGCTGAAAATGTAACTAGTGGAAGAATTGATATTTCAAAATTAAATCGTGAAAAAGAGGTTATTTTAGTAAAACAAGCTGCATCAAATGATATGAATACAAGTAAAAAATATATAGGTTCTCTAAGTACTTTTCAGGTAGGGGATGAAATCCAAATAACAAGTCAGCAGGAAAGAAAATCTACAGAGGAAATCTCCTACAATGAAGAAAAACTAGAAACTTTAAAAATAGCTGCTATTGTAGAATTGGACATTTTTAATATGAGCAGAGTGATGGATACCATAACTTTTATTACTAGTGAACAAATAGCCGAATATATTACACCATCTCCACAAAAATTAACAGGTTTTGAAATTGATTTAGAGAATCAATCTCGGGCTGATGCTACAATTTTAGATATACAAAAGAAACTGGGTGGAGATGCATCTATAGATGTACAAAATAATATTGTTCAAAGTAATTTCCATACAGACAATATACTTTATATAAAAATATTAGGGTACGGATTTATAGCTGTTATTACACTAATTGGTTGTGTAAATATTTTAAATACGATTACAGTCAGCATCATTATGAGAAGAAAAGAATTGGCTGCTTTAAAATCGATTGGTATGTCGCAGAAGGATTTGAAAAAGATGGTTATATATGAAGGACTTCTGTACGGTTTCTTTGGAAGCATACAAGGGATCTTTTTCGGCTGTATGCTGTCGTATATTCTTTATGTAGCACTGTCAAATACGGTGTCGTTTGAATGGATTATACCTTATCAATCTAGCTTTATCACATTTATAACTGCACTTTTGATTAGTTATGTATCGGTACTAATTCCGCTTCGGAAAATTAAAAAGGATAACGTTATAGATGTAATTAGAGAAGAATAGCAGTAGTTAAAACAATATGTGATTCTGAAGTTTAACTGAGATACGTATAAAACGGTTCGTAATCTGTATTATATTTCAACTTTACAGTTCAAATCGAGGAAGTCTAAAACATAAAATACAAAAGTACCTTATATTATATAAGGTACTTTTGTATTTTTTAAAATGACATAAGATACGTTTACTTGAGTTTTTTAGGTAGTTAGGGTTTGATATACTAACTTAAAATAAAAAAGTTGAGTAGTTCATTTTCAGTATACATCAATATATCTGAATTAAAAATGCAATTTTGCATCGAAATATCTGCAGTACCAATTCCATAATAGTCTCAAGTCTATTACAGTGGGAGCATTGTTGTTACTAGTTGGTGGAGTCATTTTCTTAAAACATAAAAATACATAAAAAGAGAAGTAAGGACGAGTTACGTAAAGTTGTATATGATTACACGCAGTGAGAAACAAGAATTAGAAATGTGTATGATGTATTGATGGCTACATGTTATGGGGGGAGGATACTTGTTATTGGAAAAAGTATTTAGTGAAAACATAAATTGAAGTGTTTGTATAAAAAACCTCCCAAAGGAGGCTTTTTATGAAGATAAACGTTTTGAAGCAGTCATCTTTTTAACTTTCATAATAATTTCACGTTCTAACATTTCATTTTTCTTACCAATTCGGCTTCCAATAAAGAAAACATCGATTAAAGCCCAGAAACCAAGCCCTCCAAGAGTCAGTGTCATGGCAATTGCCATACCAAAGTCACGTGCGTAGTAGCGGTGACCACCAAGTCCGCCTAGAAAAAACCAAATTAGGTAAGCAAGTCCTTTTGATTTTTTCTTTTTCTCAAACTCTGAAGTAACAAGAACCATTTGATCCGTTGTTAAGTCCTTTTTCAATAGTAGGTTATCCATTAAAATTCTCCCTTTAAATGTAAGATATAATTATTCCGAATATAAATATATCGCAATATTAACTTTAATGTAATAACCCAGAAAAATATTATTGGTAATTCAAAAATTAATGATTAAATACAATTTAAAGAATATGGTCAATCATTTGTGTGAAATAGCTTGTGTATACCATTTGGGATACTATAATTAATTTCCAATTTCATTTCAAGAACAACGGAAACAAAAGAGAAATCGAAACGAAATCATGAAAGAAACTATATTAAAAGCACTACGATTTAAAAATAGAAAAGGCCTCATCAAATAAAGATGACATTGGTGGATCAGTTTCAAGTTGTATAAAATTTAAAGCGCATTTGTAGAATCATGGAGAAATAAGAGATTGTTTGTTCGGTTCGCATAGCGAATCTGTTATTTAATTAAAACAAGAGATTAAGAAATATATAACATACATAATTATTATAGATGTCAATGGAATTATTGTTGATGCCAATTTAAATAAAAATGTAAGAGAATAAAAAAATCGTCAGTTGCTTTTTAAAAGCGCTGACGATTTTTTGTATAGTCTCATAGCTAGACTTAATTATTAAAAGTTAAATAAATTTCTATATAGTTTAAATTTAAAGAAATTAAATAGGAATTTTGGGCTATATTTGTTTTAAAGGGATTGAGGTGGATCTAATTTCATTGAATCTATCATAACTTTAATATTTTTCGAATTGCCTTTAACAGATAGTTTCACTTTTTCAATTTCCAATGTTATTGAAAATCTAACTAAGGATAAAGTTATGGAACGCATCAATAAACGGATTATTAAGGATGGAAAATAACGGATAAATAGCAGAGAGATGAATATGAACGGAAGAAAATCTTGTGGCTCACAAAGAATTTAAGAGCTAGAGATATAAATAACAGTACAGATAAGGTTGAAGAAATCTACAAAAGGCTTTATCAATTCTAGCTAAATGATAAAAGCCCTGCAGGGGATGCAGGGCAAGACTAAGGGTATTGAAGAATTGTCGATTCTAAAAGTAAAGGACTTCTTGGAATGTTTTAAGTTTAACACGTAATATATTGAAACGTTATATAAAGATGTTACAGAAATATGAATATAAAAAAACTCTCATAAATATTATGAAAAAGTTGAGAATCTATAGAAGCTATAAGGGATTATATTTGCAATGGTGTCTTTATAGAGTTAATAGGACAGGCTTTTGTTTGTCTTAGTATTCGGGAATCTAGTAGAATTCCCGAATACTAAGACAGGTTCCTGGGTATTACGAAGCATGAAAGCATCAAAAAAGCTCGTACAGAAGCACAGGCCGGTTGATACACATATCGGTAACTAAATATTAACAGAAATAGTTAGTAAGTACTATTGAAAAAATAAAAAACTGCTTTCCTCCTAAGACGGTTTGAAGAAAACACATATAATAAAGCACTTATATTATACCAAATGTTTTCTCCTAATTAATATATAGTATATATTAATCATCCAGCAGAGGTGCTTTTTACTTCTTTTATAGAATTTACACATTAAACATATATGTATACGCATTGCATTGTTACTACACGCTCAGGAATAGTAATAAAAAGATGATACCAATAAAACTGTATAAAAATAAAAAGAATCCTAATAGGGGTAATTCTTTATGAAAGTTGAGCATGACAAACCTCCTTGGATATATAGAATATTTTAATATATTGTTGGTCTATTTAAAAAGAAAAACATAACTTAGTACATTGGATTAGAGGATATCTATATGAATAGGTAGAATCTAATTATCTGGTTCACATTTTAAACCAAGGGGTACAAATTCGATGCGACGTGAAAAGGATTTGTTGAAACAATGGAAGGCGGATTTGCAAGCTATCCAAGAAGAGAAAAGGCTGAAGAAGAAGTCTAAGAAAAAGAATAAGAAATATAGCATTCCTGGTAATACAGCTGACTTCATGAATGGAAAGAATACTTTTCGTAAAGAGAATGGGGTATGGAAGCAAAGAAATAAATAATGTGAGGATAAATGATTTTGATTAAATGTATAGGAATTATAGTAGGCGCTGCCTTGATTTTGGCGACGTCTTATTTGTTGTTAAGGAAAGATAACAAAACAAATAAATACAAGGTAAAAGGATATTAACGAAAAAGCCAAATTAGTAGGAAGTAAATTTAAAAAGTCCTGTCTTTTGACAGGACTTTCAAAAAGGGAACAACAGTTAACAATTGAAGGTACCTTTATATTACCATTACTGGTAATATAATTCCATGTGTTATGTGTTGAGAAATAATCTTCTATAAGATGAAAAAAAGTAACCAATGAAGTTAAGTAACGAATTGATGTAAAAATGACATTTGGACCTGTAAGTAATGGATATGAAACATATAGTTATAGTCAAGAAAATGAACAGTTCATAAGCTAGAAATTTTAGCTTGCATATAGTATATGTTGTAAAGAAAGGGTGGGGATGAAGTATGGAACGACCGAACTGGGGCATCGGGGGATAGTATTCGTGGGCTGTACGTTTCTTGGCGCGGGAGTGGGATCTATGTTTGGGGGCGCCAAAACTGGGTGGATGATAGGGATGGGCGCTGGGTTTCTTGGTATGGCTTTGACGAGATGGATTGGGAAATAATATAACAGGTTCACTTTCTTCGATAAATAAAGCGATAGGCACATAAGAATGTACTTACATAGGATTTCAAAAAGAGACACCAAAGGGCGTCTCTGCATACTTACATTTCCACTTTAATTATTACAATACCCTTTTAACATACCTTTAGAAAAACGATTTGGATATAAAGCAATAAGCATCCCGTAGGGGCTTCCTTTCCAATAGCGTTGTAAGGGTGTCCGTAATTTTTGTTTTATGAGCCATCGTTGATTAAATACGTTTAATAGCTGTTTTTCATCCAGTTTTTCTTTCTCTTCAATGGTCCATCTTAATGCTTCTAGTGCTTTACATTTGGACCAAAAGCCAACTGGTGTAACTTTAAATTCCCATTCTTTAAAGCGACCTGGATATAAGTCGTTTATCATTTTAAATGGACTATTTCCCCACATTAATTGACATGGAGACGCTAATCTGTGAGTCTTTAGCCACTTTATACTGTAAACATCCAGTATTTGTTCTGGCGTTAATTTTTCTTTTTCTTCAATGGTCCATTTCAATGCTTCTAATGCTTTTTCTTTTGTCCAGAAGTTATTGGGCGTCATGAGAAATTCCCATTCTTTAAAACGACTAGGGTACAAATCGTTAATCATTGCAAACGGACTACTATTCCAGTACATAGCCAGAGGGGCACTAAGTTTGTTTTTCTCCAACCATTTTTTGCCGTATACGCGTAAGAGCTTTTCGTTCGATAAACCTTTTTTTTCTTCAATCATCCATCTCAAAATCGTTAATGCCTTTTCTTTCGTCCAAAAATTTAAAGGAGTCATACCAAACTCCCATTCTTTAAACTCACTTGGGTATAAATCATTTATTGCTTTAAAAGGGCTATTTTCGTATCTATGTTTGAGTAATCCTCGTAATTTATACTTTACAAGTAATTGAGTGTTCCATTTTTTTCTGATGTCTTCCTTATCCCATTTTAAGATACTGTGTAATAAATATGTGATTACTCTGCGGGCGAGTTTATTATCCAAATCTTCTTTCCAAGTATTTGGAGGGAATCGTTTCCTTTTGCCATCCAATATTTCTTGATAAATTTCTTCTATCGTAACTGCTTTCATTGCCAATATATAAATCCTCCTATATTTGTATTTATATTTGTATTTATATTTGTACAATATCACTATCAGAATTATTATATATATATTATATAATTTACATAAAATTATCATCGAAAACAACACATAAATTAGTTTTTTCTTAAAAATCTAATTATTACACAAATAAAAATTTATTTAAATTTTCTATTTTTTGGTATATACTTAAAAATGAATTATTATATTTGTATATTAGGAGTGTATTTGTATGGAGAAGCTTAACAAAAGCGATATCATTCGCACCGTTCCACAAAATGGTTTCTTTGGACATCCAAAAGGGCTATTTACCCTATTCTTTACAGAATTTTGGGAGCGATTTTCTTACTATGGAATGAGAGCAATATTACTTTACTATATGTACTATTCCATTTCTAAAGGTGGCTTAGGGATGGATCACGCCACAGCTGCATCCATTATGGCTATCTATGGTTCGTTAGTTTACATGTCTGGCATTATTGGTGGGTGGATTGCTGACCGCCTATTAGGTTCAAGTAGAACAATATTTTGGGGTGGTGTTTTAATAATGATTGGTCATCTCATCTTAGCTCTACCAGGAACGGTTAGTACATTATTTATCTCAATGGTATTTTTAGTACTTGGAACAGGGTTATTAAAACCGAATGTATCTAGTATTGTTGGTGATTTATATAGTGAAACAGATACTCGTCGTGATTCAGGTTTCAGTATTTTCTATATGGGTATTAATTTAGGAGCACTATTATCTCCGTTTGTGATTGGAACACTCGGTCAAAAGTATAACTTCCACTTAGGTTTTGGTGTGGCAGCAATTGGTATGCTATTTGGATTAATTATGTATGTCCTTACGAAAAAGAAAAATCTAGGATTAGCAGGAACGCAAGTACCAAATCCTTTAACAGACAAGGAAAGAAAAAAGGTCCTTATACAGTTTAGCATTGGTATTATCGCAATTGCACTAGTTTGTGTGTTAACAATTCCAACAGGTATTTTAACGATTGATCGATTTACTTTACTTGTAAGTATCTTAGGTATTCTAATTCCAACAGGCTACTTTGTCTTTATGTACCGTAGTCCAAAGACGACAAAAGTTGAAAAATCTCGCTTAATTGCTTACATACCACTATTTATCGCTGCTACAATGTTTTGGGCGATTCAAGAGCAGGGAGCAATCATCTTAGCTAGTTATGCTGATCAACGTACGCAGTTAAACTTTGCAGGATTGGAGGTTCAATCTTCATGGTTCCAATCTTTAAACCCTATTTATATTGTTTTACTAGCACCAGTATTTGCTTGGCTTTGGGTAAAGCTGAATTCACGCCAACCAAGTACAGCAAATAAATTTGCTATCGGTTTATTATTTGCTGGTTTATCATTCTTAGTGATGATTATTCCTGCATATATCCATGGTACCGAATCTCTTGTTAGCCCAATTTGGTTAGTCATTAGTTTCCTTCTAGTCGTAATCGGGGAACTTTGTTTATCACCTGTAGGTTTATCTATTACTACAAAACTAGCTCCAGCAGCGTTCTCTGCTCAAACAATGAGTCTATGGTTCTTAACCAGTGCATCTGCACAAGCTATCAATGCGCAGCTTGTTCGATTATATAATCCTGAAACAGAGATTATTTATTTCGGTGTAATTGGCGGAGTATCCATTGTTTTAAGTGTTATTTTATATTTCATGGCTCCAAAGATTCAGGTACTTATGAAAGGGATTAAATAATAGAACTGTGCCAAAAACTTGTTACCATGCAGGTTTTTGTGCACAGTTTTTTTAGTGCTTTATCGTATGTAAAACTAGCTCCTTTTAAACGAAGAACTACAAAGGTAAATTGATCAGAAGTAAGTCATTTATCGATATGGATGATTAGGAGAAAGCATTTACGGTAACCCCAAGTCGAGAGTATTCCGATACTAATATAATTTATACATCTAACCCTATTTAATAGGTTAGTTTTGAAAGATGGAACTCCCGCATTCGAAAATGATGTACATAAGTTTTCCAAATGGGCAGCTTATTTTTTGTTTTGGGGTTAGTTCAATATCTAAGCTAAATGCCTATGGAGCAAAACTAAAAAAAGACGCCAAATGGCGCCCCCAACTTGGGTTAATGAGGTTTTAGTTTTCCAATCTAAAGAAATATCGTATCAGCTCACAAAGAGAGTATATCATAACATCCAAGAGAAATAATATGCATTCTTACATATCGAAATAAATTTTGTATTCTTGCACTGACGGGCCAGGAATAGCAAGATATGAAGCATATAAGCGCTGTGAAAATATCAATTCATAGAAGCGATTAATTTCTGATATGACATGTTTTAATATCACAAAAGCCATCACGAAATGATGATTGCATGATGGCTTTTGTTGTTTTCTTATTTCTTTGTCTCATTGACCCATGTAACGATGTCCTGGATGACATACGCAGGAACATTGGAAGGGACTTCGTATTCACTAGGGTGACTGAATTCCTCGTCGCCCTCCGTGAAGATGTGATTCAATTTCGGATATTCTTTGAACTGAACATTACTGCGGCTTGAAAGCCCTTCTTGCCATCTCGTAAAATCGTCTTTTACAGTTACTTGATAATCACGTGCGCCTTGCAGAATCAGTAATGGCTCTTTTCGTGATTTCACTTCCTCAACTGGACGCCAACGAGTCACATCATACATGAAATGTGGAGAAGGATAATTATAACCAGCTGGTGGGTGATTTGGATCAAAAGTAGGATCCTTAATATAAGCGAATTGTTTTTTTAGTTCATTAATAAAATCCTTAGGTGCCCCGAGGTACTGATACTGATCAAGGAGCATGTCAGTAAAAGGACGTGCAGGAGGTGCCATTAAAATACTTCCTCTTACAAGAGATGAAGGTGCTTTGCTTAGTATACGCGGCATGGCGCCAGCTCCTTGGCTATGTCCGAGAATGAAAATGTTACCTGGGTCAATACCTTCCTGCTGCGCTGCTGATTTCGCTGCATATATGGCATCATCTGTAGTATCTTGGTCTAATGTAGCAGGTTCTGCACTCATTTTAAAACCGTGTTCTAAGGAACGTTTCTCGTAACGTAACACTGCGATACCGCTTGATGAAAGACCGGCTGCAAGGTCTCTAAAGATTTTAGCTCCCATAATTGTACTGTCACGATCTTGTGGACCAGAACCGTGAACAAGAACCACAACAGGTACTTGTTCGCCAGGTTTATGTTTTGGAACCGTTAATGTGGCTGGTAACGGGTATGTAGTATTTCCAATTACGATTTCACGTTCTTGGTAGGAATCAGGTTGGTCATAACTAGGATGCGGGATGGTATAAGATTTCTGTGGCATCGTCCTTACGCCAACTTCATCAACTTTGCCGCCAGGCGTGAATTTAAGGAGTAGTGGAATAGTAGTTCCTTCGATAGCTCCTGGAATTTCAACCGTTTGATGGACTAAGTTTCGTTCTTTAATAACAGGTGTTCCCATGCTTGTAATCCTGCTCCCGCCACTTTGTGTCCACCAGTTTTGTAATATGTTTGCCGTAAACTTGGATTGAAAAGCAGCAGACGTTAACTGAAGTGCTTCTGCATATTTATCTTGCTGGAGATAGTCAAAAAATAATGACGTACGCTCCGTTAAAGAGACTTGTTTCTTTTCTGCAGTTTGTGCCCCTTGTGTATCCGCATGAATGGTTGTTGTAAGCGGAAAAGAAGAAATACCTAAAGAAAAGAGTAGGGTAAAAGAAAGTGCTGATTTTTGTAACTTCTTTTTTTTCATCCTGTTTAACCTCCAAAATGTAATGGTATGAAATGGGTATGGTGATTAATGGAATGATTCCCTATTGGGGTTTCGGTATATGTATGGGTGAATCCTGCATACATATCATAAAAAGTCCGTATGAAAGAGTAGAATAGTTCAGCAATGGATGTATACATAAACCTTTGCTACATCATAGAAATCCATCGTTTTTCCAACAATGATTCCAATCTCGTTATGATGTCAGGGAAGAAAACAAGAAGAGAAGGAGGCATACGATGAAGAGATTTTTATGGTTCATTTCTACATTGTGCATGATTTTAGGATTGGTAACAGGGTGTAGTAGCAAAGATGACACTGAAATTCACGTTACAAGAAATGTAGCGGAGAAAGACCAGCAGAAAGGAAGCGAAACAAAGAGAAACAAAGCAAAATTAGAAAGAAGAGAATAGTTATGAGGCAGCAGCGTCCGTACCTGTAAAAAAGAAGAGTTTACGGGTAAACTGCAGTATCCAGAATTGGTCGAGCAAGCAATAAACCCAGTACCTGGGGAGAGTAAGAAACAAAATGCTAATAGAATCATCAAAGCTACGATACTGGATCATATCGATGGTGATACGTTTCGAGTGAAGTTAGCAAACGGTAAGGTAGAGGATGTGAGATTTCTATGTATTAAGATACGACTGAAGTACATCATCCAAGACTAGGGCTCCAACCATTCGGATTAGAAGGAGCGGCATTTACCGCAAAGTATGCGCCAGTGGGAAAAGAAGTAGAGTTAGAAATGGATGTAGGGGAACGTGATAAGTTTAAAAGATTAGTAGCCTACGTGTGGGTCGATGGACAACTCTTAAATCAAATGCTGTGGAAAGGGGATTAGCGCATATTGCTTATATTTATCAGCCCAATACGAAGTATGTAGATTATTTGGAGAAGACGCAAAATTAAACACAAAAAGAAAAACGTGGCATATGGAGTGTGGAGGATTATGCTACATCAAAAGGGTAACAACTGAAAAAGTAACGTTTCCTATTAAAAATAGGAAGCGTTTTTTATATTGTGGTGTACTCGAACAGGCTAGAGCGACTATAGTGATGTAATTATGTTTTCTGTGTAATACTATGATATCATGCTTTTACAGATACAAAAAAAGGAGCTGTTAGTAAAGCTAACTGCTCCAGATCAAGGAATCTCCAAGGGGAAAGGGGAAAGGAGAAAGACTAAGGACTTTAAATGAGTTTTGGCTAATGCCTATCCCTAATATTGACGGAATAATAAGTTTTATTCAATCGTAACGAAAGTAATGTGTAAGTATGTTACAAGAATAGTCCAATACCTATCCATGCAACTCCTAATATAGACAATGATTCGATAATAATTAAACGTTTAGCCTCATCTTGTTTTGGCGTAGTTAGCTTCCTAATTAGGGAGAATAGTCCACTTATTCCACACAAAGTAAGAGCTAATAGTAGTAAAGTACTTGTCATCCTGATCACTCCTAGTATTTGGATATTCTTATTGTATACCAAGCTACAGACTGAAAAATAGTAATGTTATTGTATCTTTTCTATGAAGTATGTAAAGTGTGACGTGAATCTTCAATGGATAGAGGTCGTGTAAGGTAACTTTCAGTATTAGAAGTATGAATATTGCGTGAAAGGAATGCAGACTGTTGAAAATATAAAAAACGTATAGTACAATAAGGGTGTAAGCTAGATTATAACGAACAAGAAGTCGGGTGGTTCTGATTCTCGTTCTATTGATAGGTCGTAAGCTTCTTGAAAAATCTTGGTTTGGTCACCAAGGCTTTTTTCGTACGCAGACAGGAATAAAAGCACTGCATGTCGCAATACTATATAGAGTAGTAATCTGGGTTTCAACGTCTTTGCACTTCAAAATGATACTGCATTGGTCGTGTGCAATGAAAGTATGGTCAGTACTTCACCTTGGAACCCAATCATAACTACAAACTGGTCTTAGTGTCGCTATTTATAGCGGCACTTTTTTATTTAAGAAGATGTCTTACATATTCAGTTATACCCTTACCTATTTCACTTTTGGTGAAAAAGTAATGTATATTTCTAAGGAAACTGAATGCTGTAACGATTGTGCCAAAAGAAAAAAGACGCTTACGTTTCTTTTCTCTCTCTGAACGTTTACGGGTGGTTCTAGTATTCTCCACGTTCTATTGTCACCTCCTCTAAAAAGAGAAGGGCAAAGACGGCACATATTCAGTGTACAGTGTTTGACAAATCTCTACAAGAACTTATTTTCTGGTATGGAACATTCGAATATGTAGGATCAATTTCGAGTAAGATGTTTGAAGAAAAGTACAAAGGTTATATGTACTGATTCTCTTTTACTAGATAAATAGTATCAGTGGATTTAAGATTTTTTCATGTTGTAATTAAGCTAAGTTAATGGAATACTATGATGAAATTTAGTGTGATAAAGGGCATAAGTGAATGGAGGGAATTGGATGGTTCATAACATAATACATAATAGATTCAAACTACGAGAAATCGAAGAAAATGATTGGAAGGATATACATATATACACATCACAGTCCATTGTCTACCGATACCAAGCATGGGGCCATAATTCGGAAACGGAAACAAAAGAATTTGTAAACCAAGTTCTTCAAGATGCAAGTAAGGTCCTGAGAAGTCGATTTTCTTTTGCATTGGTTGAATTGGAGTACGAAAGAGTGGTAGGGGCAGGTGCGATTATGATTCGAGATTTTACTAATAGGGAGGGAGAAATAGGGTATAACATAAATCCAGATTATTGGGGAAAGGGAGTTGCAACGGGAGTAGCAAGGTTGCTGATTACATTTGGATTTGAGGAATTAAATCTTCATCGTATTATCATGATGAGTGCGAATGCTGATGTACGGGTTTGCACTTACATTAAGCAGAAAGTACACAGAATGTGGTTACACCGATTGGTAAAGTAGGGGGGAATGTGACTTGAAAAACAGCTATATAAAGGGATTTACAATAAATCACTTTATATAGCTGTTTACATAACATATCTAATAGGGATTTATAAAAAACAAGTGAATAAATCTCAAAACGAAAAAAATACTTATATCATTGAGACGGAAAGAGAAATTTAGTAGTTACATTTTGAAATTTGCATTTAAATAATATTTAGCAGAATGCTTAGCTAAACCGGCTATAATGAAAAGAATTAAAGGAAATGCTCTATTTCGACATCACAACAATTAAATTTTGTAAAATACACCATCTATTTAGTCTTAAGGAGTTAAAGTAAACTGTTTCGCATTAAAATGTTATATATTAGATATGTTCTATAAGCAATCGTTTATAATATTAATATGTATAGCTGAACGTACCAGAAACTAAAAGATATTTATACTGATGAAAGGTAGGGTATATGATGCCTTTATAAAAGCGTGAAAAAATAATCATTAACAACTTCGCACGAAATACCAATTTTACGAACAATAAAGTATTTATATAAAATCAAATAATAGCGTCTAGGAATTTCGAGCTTAGTTGCGTAAATCTTCGTATGTTTGAGTGTGCCTATATAGTTCATATTTTATATAGAAATTATTAAATTTTGAGTTACTCATTAATAATTTCTATAGTAAATTACATATTACTTTATAAGATTTTTTCTCACGTTGATTTAATTAACTCCCTATAATTATGATTAAATAAGCCGATTTATATTTTTATAAAGAATTTTAAACTATATTCATGTATTGATCTTTTGTATGAATTTAGATATCAAATTTGTTTTATTTAACATACATTTATATATAGTTTTTGCACTAATTTTTATAGTTAAATACAAATTTCTCACTTGATTATCTATAATTTTTATTTGAGTAAACACATTATTCCATTCACTATTGAGTGTGTTTTAGTATTTCATAATTTAATTATGTAAATAAGTTTGTGTAAAAATTGAATTTAATGCGAACTTGTGTTCGTGTTATTTTTCTGTTATAGTATATATGAGGTGATTTTTATGGATTACAGCAAGCAACGTCAAAAATCCGTACATCGTAAAAAATTATACGAGAATCTAAATGAAATGCCCTTTTACATAGAAGAATTTGTGGAGTACAAAGAATTGCATGATGCCTCTCCCTCCACCCTACTGAATTATGTATATGATTTTAGGGTCTTCTTTAACTGGCTATTATCTGAACAAATTATTGAATTTAAGCCTATTAAAGACATATCCTTCTCTGATTTGGAGAATTTAAAGAAAAAAGATGTTGAGAACTTCATGAGGTTTCTAAAACTACAACAAAACATGCAGAATTCCTCTGTTAACAGAAAAATTTCAGCCTTAAAGTCTTTATTCAAGTACCTTACTTCCCTATCAGAGAATGATGAAGGAGAATGTTATTTTTATAGAAATGTAATGGCCAAAATTGAAATACATAAAGATAAAGAAACATTAAATGCCCGTGCAAAACGTATGAGATCTAAGATATTTCATAATGATGACGATCAAGAATTTTTGAATTACGTTAAGTACGAACATGAAAAATCTTTAACAAAACATCAATTGTTCTATTTTCTAAGAGACAAAGATCGTGATGTAGCTATTCTTTCCCTTTTTCTTGGTAGTGGTATTCGTGTAAGTGAATTGGCCGATCTCCGTATGGAAGATATAAATATAAAAGAAAGGCTAATTGATGTAATACGAAAAGGAAATAAAGAAGATTCAGTATGGATTACTCCAATTGCGTTAAATGATCTTAAAAAGTATATGGAAATTAGAGATAGCAAATATGCACCAGGAAAAGAATTAAAAAATGTGTTTTTATCAAAATATAAACATACTGCACAGCCTCTTTCAGTTAGGGCTATCCAAGATATAGTAGAAAAATATACTAAGGCTTATGGAAAAAGAATGTCTCCTCATAAATTAAGACATACATTGGCAAATAAATTATATATGGAAGAGAAAGACTCATTACAAGTCATGCAGCAACTTGGACATACGAGTCAAGATACAGCTTTGCTATATACACAACTTGGGGAAACAACTATTAAAGATAGTTTAGGCAGAATAGGAAAGAATAAGGAATAAAAGTTCAGCAATTTTACATTGTTGAACTTTTACATACTGTTGATTTAAACGCTATTTATTATTCGCTTTAAATTTGATTTTATTATATAAAAAATACATAATTTGAATCCTTCTATAATTGGTATATAAATACTCTCTCTTGATGAATATAAATGAAAATTTTAGATTCCTACAATTGTTGGTTACGTTAAACTCGAATTTAATGTAAAATTGATAGTTTGAGGTATTTCCTCCCTTTTTTACAATAACGTTATTGTTGTACAAAGACATGAAAATAGATAATTTTTAGACAAGAAAGTGTTACTTTTATTTTATTAATAACTTTTTCAGACAGAACATCATCCTAAATGTTAATGGTTAGTCGTTTTTCGAACTGATGCTTAGTATATTTATATTTTTATTTCTATTTATAAAGTACCCACTCTCGTGTCTTTTTACAAAAACCAACGTTTCCAATTGAAGTTATAATAATTTATTATAAAATTCTCATATTTAACTGTATTGTAACATTCGAGATGCGCAAGCTATTAATTTATATGGTAACATTTACCTGTAAGGCGAATTATTAAAATAGGAGGCAGATTTATTATGAAAGCAAGAAAACCAAAATCATTTGTAAAACAATGTACAGGAATCGCGTTGGCCAGTATGATTGGATGTAATGGTATTGGAGTTTTCGCAACAAGTGTAAGTGCTGCCGAGAATGCTAATCCAGCTCCTATGAACCAATCTCTTCAAGCAGAAGTGATGACAATTACACAGTTACAAGATGCTATTCAGCATAAAAATGATCCTTTTATTAATCAGGTGAAAATATTTATTGATAAACACAAGGCAGAATCAGAATTTTTATGGGGAAAAGTGAGTACTTCATTAAAAAACGACATTGTAGACCTGCTCACAGGTGACCAAAAAAATTACTCTAATAAAATCAATAGAGCCCTTGTAAAACATTTTAGAGAGGTCCCTAAATTATTGAAATTAGCCAGTCCAGAGTTTAAAAATGAAATTATTCAATTACTAAAATACTTATAAAAATGTCTATTAAGGGTTTATATTTCAAAGGTTTTGATATTAGTATTTCCGTAAATTTGTATTTACAAAGCACCTTTCAGTTAATAAGATTTGTATATAAATATATAAAGAAGTTATTTGTATAGAATGGAAATAGGTTTAAATGCACATAGGGTAAATCAATCTATAGTATATTCAGCCATGGAAACACTAAAAAACTCATGATCCCCCTTTTACTCAAGCTAGAAAGATGAAAAAAACCTGAAGATGAATCCTTTTTAAAAGGATTCATCTTCAGGTTTTATAATTATCTTTATCACACTTAGAATAAGTGGTGTCATAGTGCTACAAGCTCCAATAACTTCAGATTTTTTCGTTTAGTCCCCAAATCTCCTTTCTAATAACGTTATTACTTTATATAAAATTAACACGAAATAAGGACGTTAAGTAAACGCCTTTATTTATATTATATTTCTTCCTTTAAAATATCTCATGTCTGATGCTCCTAAATCCTGTTTTCTAGAGTGTAGCTTCATGTAGAAAACTTTGCAGCAGAACCAAAATTACTAAATATCGCCTAAATTCCTTTTTTATTTTATTTAGGAATAGCTGCTATACGTAAAGGTGCCCAATGGTATCCCGGTAGAGAAGTAGTTAGATAATAACTTTTATCACTTTTAGCATTTAATACAACCCAGCCATCATCTTCTCTAACTGTATTTATTAAAACACCTCTATCGTCAGCGTCTAAAGCCAAATAATGTTCTTTTCGCGTTGTACGTTGATCCTCAGAAAGATTAGGGGCAAATACAATTTGGACATCTTCTCTTGGTTTTATTCCAATTTCATAAGTCATACCATAATTTCCGTAGTTATATACCGTTTTATTATTAGATGCTTCATCTATACCTTTAGAGATATCATTGTCAGGAATCTTCCAAGGTGAATTTAAGTTATTGTTTTTAACGTGTGTATAACTAGGGCTAAAGCTAATTTGCTCACCTGCATATGCTCTCCATTTGAATGACTTTATAGCAGTAGGAAATAACCCTCTTATTTGATGTCCATCGTCTTTCAGCACTGTATTCTCTTTAATCACACGACTTGGATCTCCTTTGCCATCATAGGTCGCATAGGTCTTTAGTTCAATTCCACCTGTTACATAATCATCATTTTCGTCAGTAATCGTAATATCATACATACCCGAGCCATAATATCTTTTTGCTACCGGAAACCCAACATACGTTGATTGATTTTTTGATAATGTCGCATACTTATAAGTCTTGTGGCTAGACTCTAAATATTTTTGGAGGACTTCTTGTCCTAATTTGGCACCATCACGACTTTCTACGTGAGCACGTTTTTTGAAGTTGACATTTATCTTTTTCCCAGACGTATTCTTAATATAGAAACCGACGTAATTTTCTGAATCATTATAGTTTTGGTGTGCCCAATAAATACGAAACTTACCAGTCCGATTTACTTCCGTACTATAAGCTAAAATACCCTGACGATTAAACATTTCAGGACTATTACTAACAAATAGGGGCCATTTCGTATTATCCTCAAACTCTAAAGATCTTGATACATTAGTGTAATCTTTTGGGTAGGAAATAACATCGTCTAAATCATAAGATGATCTTAGAAGAGATTTACTAGATCGGTTGTTTTGAACTTCATTTAAAACACTAAAATTGGTATTTTTACCTTTATTATCCTCGAAAGAATCAGTTTCTGCCTGAGCAACACTATAAGAACTAGAAATTATGAATAGGGATAATACTGTTGGGACTAGCTTTTTAAATACTTTCATACTAAAATTCCTTTCTCTACCTATTTTTATTAAAAATACTACTTCTAATTCTTAGCGCTTACATTCATACTACTTGCAAATGATATGCTTCCTCCCATACCTGTTAAAGCTAAATTGATTGCTGGAATAACTAACATTTTCTACATAATAAAAATCCCCCTTAATAATTTTTTCTGTTCACAAAACAAACTTAACACATTTTACAAATAATGTTAGTTATTTAAATTTGATAAAATAATATTTTAATATTCTGTAATTAAAATTAAATATAGTTAATAGAATTATATAGACTTTCCTTAATGGATGTGTGGCCTCATAAAGAAATTCACTATTGATTGATTTTTTTTAAAATAAATTAAAATCAATCAAATAATGTTGCTAGTTTTCTATGATGGTAATAAATAGGATTAGGATACTTCTATGAGAGGCAGGAAGTTTGGCAGAGCATGTACCATAGGTCAAACCTGTTCCTGTCTCTTTGTATGCGTGGGAAATGATTGAATACAAAGAGAGAACAACCAATCGTTTTGTTTATTAGAATTGCTTGTGCTTGATTTGGATAGATACAAAACTTAAAGGCTTTATTAATCATCATTTGATTCACCTCCATTTCTGTATATGACTATCATACACCAAACGTATATTCGACAAATAGTGAAATAACACTTTCTGTATGTCGAACAATTAAGATGGCTTCCTACCATCACTTGTTCGAAGCCAATTCATCTCCCACCTACTTACTGGGCTGTGACCGTTCACGCTCCTTAGGGAAGGAGTCTTCTTGACAAAAATGATAAAACTATTAGAAGATTCCGGGAATTCGATTTCACTAATAAACTTTTCAATCTCTAATTTCATTTTCTTTTCTCCTTTAACTTTTTCATTATCTAAAGAACATTAATCAGAATTTTTTTATAAAAACATTAGGAATATACGATCCTAATATGACAACTCATCTTTCAATTCTTCCAGGTATACATCCCTAACTACTTTAAAGAAACCCATATATTCCCCGAAATAATTGCTAAATTGCTTTATAAATTCTTCTCTTTCTTCTGAATGATAAGACCATATTGACATACTTCCCATCAATTCACCTATCTCCCTTTCAATTCCTTTTAATTCATCTGGCGATATACCTTGCGGGTAATCATTAAACCACTCCAACCAATCCGCAATTAACTTCTCCACAGGGGATACTCCAGATTCTGAGCAGAAATTAAACTGCCTTTTTTCTCCTGTGATAAATGTGTCTAAATCATTTAAAATTAGACGGATTATATATGAAGTACTAACATTTCCGATACTATGTTTCATATATTCTCCTCCTTTTCACTTTTTTCTTCCGATAAAATATGTTTGTTATACCATTTATTTATTTTTCCTTTGTAATACTTTTCGACTTCGTAATCCTTTTCGACTTCGTAATCCGGAATTCAAATTCCACGATCATAGATTTTACTCATTACACTTTCTAGAACATCCTCATGTTCTCTCGGTTTTAATCTTCGGTTATGAACCTTAAGCTTCTCTATATAAGCTTCTCTTAGCCAAATTGATATGGTTTCACGCTGTTTTTGCTTTAGGTGCGACCATTTCTCATTAGTTTGTAGTAATTGCCCCTTAGAATTCCTTGTGTGATTCTTCATCGAACGCTACCTCCCCTACTTTATTTTTACTTATTTCTTATTTGAACCGAAAACACAGCGCATTCCAAATCGAGTCACAGCATATGTGGTGCCAATTTTACGGAATGAGCCTTTTGGAAAATCATTTATTCTTTTACGTAATGTTGATGATTAAATTCCCCACTCTTCTATTGCATCCGTACTACTCATAATTTCGTTATCCAATAGGTTAAGGTCTCCCCCAATCAACATCTTCAAAATTAAATCCATCCATCTCTAGCTGCTGCAGCATGTCTCTTTCGTCTCCTTTTACCGCAAACGTGATATAATCCGACTTACTTCAATTGCATCACGTTTGCGTGAATTATTATAGCAGGAGTTATGATTCAAATATAAGTAAGATGCATCAATTTACTTATTCTTCTGAATTTTTTAGAAAAATAGATATAAAACAGTTAAATACAAAGGGAATTTTGTTACAATGGTAATATATAACATTATCATACTTCTATAGGATGGGGGAATATATAATGATCGCTTCAGTAAAGGGGAACGAGCAAGTTACCAAAATGTTAAATGACTGGTATATAGAGATACGTGCCAGACATGTAGGAAAGGCACATAATTTAAAACTTGAGATTGATCAAAAAATACATAACATTGATGAAGATCAAAACCTACTTTTATACTATGCTCTTTTAGACTTTCGTCATCAATATATGCTTGATAGTTTAAGTATTGGAAAAGATAGTTTTGATAAAGTAGATTCATTGGGTGTACCTGCAGATCAGCTTTTACAATACTACTACCACTTCTTTAAAGCTATTCATTCAAATATAACAGGTGATTTTACATGTGCAAAAGAACATTATAATCAAGCTGAATTACTCTTAAAACAAATTCCTGATGAAATGGAACATGCTGAATTCCATTTTAAATTATCAACTTTCCATTATCATATTTATAAACCGCTTGCTGCAATCAAAGAAGCTACCAAAGCAAAGGATATCTTTAAAAAGCATGCAGGATATGAAACTAATATTGGGTTATGTGATAATTTAATCGGATTAGCTTGTACTCATTTAAAACAATTTGAGGAAGCTGAAGAACATTTCATTACAGCTATTAATACATTCAAAAAATCTGGTGAAGAAAAGAATATCACGTTTGTACGCCATAACATAGGTTTAATGTATTCAGGTCAAAATTTATCTGAACTAGCAATACGATACCTCTCTGAAGTAATACAAGAACTCCCTAAAGATTATAAAGCAATCTTTATTAAAGCTAGGGAGCATATGAAAATCGGTGAGTCCAAAGAAACGTCTAATCTTATAGTGAAAGGCTTAGAGATTTGTAAAGAGCTGAAGAATGAGGAATACGAACATCACTTTTTAATTTTAGAAAAATTAAATCAAAAGGTCGCTGCTGACGAATTAGAGAAAACAATTAAAACAGGAATTTCTTATTTTAATAAAGAAGACCTACATGAATATGTACAAGAATACGCTAAAAAGTTAGCGGTTTTATTCCATCAAGAAAATAACCGTTCAAAAGCAAGCGATTATTTTTATCTTAGCCATCAAGCAGAAGAACAAAACTTTGAAAAGGAGGCTTTAAAATGAAAAAATTAATGTTTAGCTTAATTGGATTAACAGCCGTTTTCACGTTTATGTTTAACGCTAACAATGTAACTGATACACAACAAGCTCTTAGCGAGGATAAAATCGTACAATATGCTCACGGCCATACTGGTGGATGATGAATAAACAAAGGTCTTCACTTCATTGTGAGGGCTTTTATTTTTATATGGTATCTCTGTGTAAGAATAACAAAGTATTAAAATTTTAATATACAGAAAACATTATAGCTTGTTTTTTCCAATTCGGATAAACCTCAGAAGCGGGCACATTTTTTATATAATCTTTAAATCTCATCTTGTAATTTCGTGCAGGTGTATTTGGATGACCATCGTGAACGGTAATAAATTCAGGTATTACAATATCCCTATCCTTATCGCTATCTACTCTTATCTCTTGTTGTGTCTCGAGTTCTTGTTGTGTTTCGAGTTCTTTTTGTAGTTCCTGTTGGAATTCCTGCTGGGGATATTGTCCGATTAATTTTTCAGTGTATATTTATAAATTTAATAACGTTATTCATTTTAATACCTAAAAAGGCAGGCATAAATTTATGCTTGCCTTCCGTTCTCAAAATTAATTACACCTAAAACAACGTGGGATAAAGCAAATCTAAATACTGACTTCTACCCTCTATTTTTTTACTTTCCTAAAACAATTTCTGCTATTTCATTAGCATATTTTTTAGAATCAAATCCATCATAGTTACTTAGAACTACAACAGACAAATATTCTTGTGGAAACCGCATGAAGTGTGAACGATAACCCGCCCAACTTCCTGAATGTTCCAAGTACCGACAGTTAAAACCTTCAGCAAGCCTTAGTCCAAAAGCATAATCTTCATTGTCAATAATCGTCTTCCCAGTTGGGGAAATTTTCGGACCTATTTCGCTCATTCTTTTAACAAGTTCTTTTCCACCAACGGTGCCTGTAGTTAAATTTTCTCCCCATCTTACAAGATCTTCAACATTTGTATGAACTGCTCCATCCCCTGTATGTTCCCAAGGGCTTTCATAGACCATATATGCTCCTTGTTCATTCTTTGAATACCCTCTAGCAATTGATATAGTAGTTGGGTAGCAATCCACAATTGTTGTGTCTTTCATATTTAAAGGATCAAAAATACGTTCCTTTGCAAACTGACGTAAAGACTTCCCGCTTACCTTCTCTACCACTAGTGACAATAAAAAATATCCTGTATTGCTATACTCAAATTTTGTGCCAACAGGGAACCTTGCAATTTGATGACCATTAAGGTGTTTTAACGATTCTTCCACAGTTAATATATCAGTAAATTTAATATTTTCTGCTTGAGCCAATTCCATATAATCAACTAGTCCACCAGTATGATGAATTAGATGTTTCAATGTTACAGGTTCAGCATATGTTCCTATAAAAGGGACGAACCTTACAATTGAATCATCTAAACTCAATCTTCCCTCTTGTTCTAAGAGTAATATAGAAAATGCAGTGAATTGTTTAGAGACTGAGGCAATATTAAAAATGTTTTTTGTGGTTATAGGTAAATTTTTCTCTATAGAAGCTAAGCCAACCGTACCTTTATAAGTTATCCCGCTATCAAAACTAGCAATATATGCAAAGCCAGGAGCTTTTGGTGAAAACTTGTTAAATAATTGTTTAATCAATGTATGTGTCTTTTCATTATATGAATTATTCATCTCAATCTCGTACCCCTTCCATTAAATAATTCAAAATAGATTACCCTATTATCTTTCTCATATTGAATTCAATTAACCTTCATATCGAATGTTTGATATGGGGAAAATCTCAAGTCATCTCATTTTAGTTTCCAAGGAAACTAAAATAGAGTATAATTATATTTGTACAATAGATATCGTTTACAAATCCATTGTGCAAATTCTTGTATTAGCTCTTAATTAAATAAAAAAATGGAGGGCATGACATGGAAAATTATTATGATGTAGCGGTAGTTGGCGGTGGTCCGGTTGGACTTATGACAGCATGTGAATTAGCTATTCAAGGTGTAAAAGTTGTCGTTGTAGAGAGAAGATTAAATCGGATAAGAAATTCTAGAGCACTCACACTTCACCCTCGCTCCTTAGAATTAATGGCTATGAGAGGTATTGAAAATCGATTTTTATCTAGAGGGAAGAAATCAGATACAAGCCATTTTGCTGCCCTAGATACAAGATTAAACTTTAAAAATTTAAATACTGATTTTCCATATACGCTTTTTATTCCCCAATCTATTACAGAAGAAATATTAGAAGAGCGTGCGTTAGAATTAGGTGTAGATATTAAACGCGGTCATACATTAAAAGATATAAAACAGTATGAAACATTCGTACAACTAGAAATAGAACAAGTAGAAACAATATATAAAATAGAAGTTCCATATGTAGTAGGCGCTGATGGCGCAAGAAGCGTAGTTCGTGAGTTATCACATATACCTTTTAATGGAACAGATACAACAACTACTGCTATATTAGGTGATGTCATTTTAGAAGATGTACCGGATAACCCATTTTTTTCTACATCTAATATAAATGGGTTAATAATAATGGTACCTCTTGCACCTAATTTATTTCGTTTTGCAATTGTAGATCCTAAGAATCAGACAATACCTGTTCATGTTGCTGTCACAGAAAAAGAGCTTATCGATAGTATTTATAGTATTACAGGTAAACATATTCAAATTAAAAGCTCAATATGGCTTTCTCGTTTTGGAAATGCAACCAAACTAGCAAATACTTATCAACATAAGCGTGTTTTCTTGGCAGGTGATGCAGCGCATATTCATTTCCCTGCAGGAGGACAAGGTTTGAATGTAGGTTTACAAGACGCTTTTAATTTAGGATGGAAATTGGGACTCGCTGTAAAACAAAAAAAATATGAAAGCCTATTAGAAAGTTATCATATTGAACGACATACTGTGGGAAAACATTTTTTCAAGGAAGTACAAGCACAAGAACAATTAATGATAAACTTTTCAAATGCAGGTATAGAATTAAGAGAGTTATTCTCGCATTTACTCACATACCCAGAGGTGAATAAAGATTTAGCTGAAAGAGTAAGTGGCTTAGGGGTTATATATTCCCCTATGCATACGAAAGAAAAGCATCCATTGATAGGGAAAAGATGTACAAATCTTACTATTTCTTCTCAAAATAAGAAAACTTATAAACTCTTTGAATTGACGCAAGATGGTAAATATATTTTATTAATACATCCTTCTTATAAAGAAGAACTAGATAAAATGAACATTGATTCGCACACAAAGGTGGTTGTAGGAGAAATACAGGATTATCAATTAAAAAATATTGATGTCATTTTAATTCGCCCCGATGGTCACATAGCTTACATTGAGTATAATGAAAGAGAAGACTGTACAGATTTGAAAATAAAATTGAATAATTTTTAAAAGCTACTATTTATGGCATGAATTAAGAACTTTCTAGTATAAACATTAAAACAATAGAATTTCATATGCCCCCCACTGATAGTTGTGGGGGGCATTTTATATTAAATGAATGGCATTAAAAACACCTTCTAACTAAGCCCTCCTAATTAATTCCCTATTTCAGATAATATAACCGATATCTATCCCAAATAATACATTCATATTTTTTCAGCTCTTAGCTCACTGAAAATACTAAACATTATCTTCGAAATTCATCACATATTCTAATAATGTTTGATATTGTTGATCAAGGGCATACTCCTCTGTTCCAACTGGTGATTTAAAAAAGAGTGAAAGATGTTTCATTATTCCTACTTCCCCCTCTCTAAGTGCATGATCCATAAAACGGGACAGATCAATTACTAGAGGAGCGGCTAAGATCGAATCAATACCTAACCAATTAATTTTCATTGTCATCCGTTCGCCTAACCAACCTTCAAAATCAATGGTATCCCATGCCTCTTTCCTATCTCCTCGAACAGGAAAGTAATCAATTCTTACTTTATGATCAAAATTACTGTACCCCAATATTTTTTCTAGCCCAATGGATTTTGAATCAATTTTTGTTGAGGAATGCGTTGGGTGTTCCAAAATTGCACCATCTTGATTCCCTAAGATATTCGTACTATACCACCCGACAATATTCAATCCACGCTGTTTGAACATTTTTCCTAAAACATGTTTATATAAAGTCTGACCTGTTCTTGCATCTTTTCCTGCCGTCGGAACAGCCTGTAATTCTGCTAATTCCTGTAGTGCTGGTATCTCAGTCATCACACTTGGCGTAAAATTTACATAGGCACATTTTGATTTCATTGCCGCATAAGCATAAAGCATGCCCGGTCGAATATCTGGTGAATTTTCCTTTAACCCATTCTCAAATGCTTTTAATGACTGATATAACGAATGATTTTTTGTCTTTTCTTCTGTTGAAGCAGTATTTATTACAACAATTCTCTCAAGATTATATTTTTTTCTAAATTCTTCAATGTCTGCCTGAATTTGATTCACTGCGCTCATTAAGTTCTCAGGCTCTCCTGTCAGACTATAGACCCCTTTAACAAAATTATTTACATTAGCCAGTGGTGCTTGCCAAATAGGAACATCATTGAGTTGCATTTCAATTTTCTTCAAAATAGATTCCTGAATGATACCATATTTTTGTACTACTTCTATCAATGAATCCTTTTGTATATCCCATCCACCAAAGGCAATCTGATTGAGCGGAGTTAACTGTAGCGTCTCAAATTCCTTCTCTGAAGAGATAACTCCCCTTAGTGGAGCAAGATTTTGATTGACTGCAAAAAGCCCAGAAATCGTTGTTGTTGCAACTGCACCTAGCACTCCAACAAATAACACACCCACCTGATATGTCATTTTTTCACCTCTTCTCATTTCCCACAAGTTTTAGCAACAAGTCATGGACTTCAGTCGCTTCTAAGATATCTGGAAGTTCAAAATCTCTCCCTGTTACTACAAGTGATACATAATCTCCTTTATCCTTTGCTGGTACACCGTGTGATCCTTTGATTCGCTCCGGTTCTAGTGGTATTTGGAATGTTTTTGGATTTACAAACAGCTCAACTGGATCATAACCAGGCTTCCTATGAATATCTACATTGTATGCAAATTCTGGTGCCTTTTCATCGTTTAACCACCAATAATACACAAACCAACTTTCTGGTTCCGCAATTGCAATTAACTGCCCTGAAAGTTCATGATTAATATTATGAGCCCGCTTCTCCTCTTCTCCCCATACCTCGGCTATGCCTGGTATACTTTCGAGAATTGCTTTCACTACTCTAATATCACGTGAATCTTGAATATACACATGGGCCACTTGATGGTCTGCTAAAGCAAAAGCTTTTGACATCTCTAAATCGAGAAAATCCATATTTTCAATATGCTTGATAGCCACATATCCCTCTCTATTTAACGTTTGATTGATAAATATAGGTCTATTAACTGACTTAAAATTGTATTCTGATAAGATAACTAGACGTGTTTGTTCCTTCAAGTTACGCTCTTCCAATTGCTCAATAAAGTTTCCAACTAAACTGTCGATTTCTTTAATAGATTTCTTCGCAGCTTCACTTTCAGGGCCAAACCTTTGTGCGTTATAATCTATATTGGGTAAATATACAAGTGATAACCTTGGTTTATATTCTTCTAAAACATCTATTGCTGCATCTAGTATCCATTCACTGGATTTAACTGAAGAGAGTGGACCCCAAAAACTCTTTAAATCAAATTCCCCATATTTCCTCCTCAATTTTTCATATAAACCCCTCGGCTTTGAATCACACCACATAATTGTTTTTTTATCGAGATGAATTGGGGCAGGTGTAACTACATAGTCTGCTGTGCTCAACTTGCTGAACTGCCAAAACAGCACTGCTGTTTCAGCTGTCAAATCTTCTTCCTTCAACTTTTCCCATATTTTTTTACCTTGAATTGGTAGCATCGTTTGATTCCACATTGTTATTTCTTTAGTATCCCAGTTTGGAAGACCATTACAAATAATGCCATGTTCAGCTGGTGAGGTTCCAGTAATATACGTAGCTTGCATTGAACCAGTTACAGCCGGAAATACAGGTTTAATTTTTGCGTGCTGGCCATTCTCTAGCAACTTCCGAATATTTGGGGTTAATTCAGCGTCATTTAGATGCTCTTCCGTCAAACTAATAATATCTAATACAACCACGTTCTTTTTCTCCAAAGGTATCATCCTTTCATCTATGTAACGGGAAAAATACGGGACATGATATAACTTATAATTAGGAAAGAAGATACAGAAAAGAAAGCCGGCCACCCTCCAAATGAAGCAGCAATTGCTCCATCCAATAACGGAAGACCAATTATACATGTTCCTACTGCTTTTTTAATATTAGATGATATTGGATTTGCTAATGCTGGTAAAATCCCTGAAAAAGTCCATAATAAAAAAACGATTACCGTAATAACTGTTGTTCCCCATACACCATAGAAATGTAAAAGCAGAATAGCGATAGCACATGTTAAGACCGCTCCTGTCATAATTCTTACTCGTATAGGATAGAGGCCGGATCCAACCTCACCTTTAGACATTACAGTAACAGTGAATATATATATAAATCCTAATCCCGCTAACCACCAAAATTCTACTAATTTATCTGGTACAATACTCAATCCTAGTAACAAGTTAACTCCTCTACAAAGCCCCATCGTTAATGGTCCTAAAACGTCATAATGCTTTGAATAACGATTATAAATAAATACCAACATAATGAGAATACAAGCAATTAAAAAGCTGATACCTGAAACAAAACATACAGATATGATACTTACAGTAAGAAGCACAAAACTAAAACATAAAGCAGAACGAATTGATATACGACTAGATGGTAAAGGTCTCTCAGGACGCTCTCTTTTATCTATTTCAAAATCAAAAAAATCATTTAAAATAATCCCTGATGCATATATGCATGCGCTCGCTAATATAAGAAGAATAATCTGACTGAAATAAATTTGATTGAAAACTATTCCTGCAATCCAGGTGCCTGCCAATATATCTGCCATCGCTGTAAAGGTATTCGGAAACCTTACCAGTTCAAAATAAGTACGAATTCTTCTCATAGGCTGTTAAGGATACTTTGCACATAGTCATAAGATTCTTTGGCAGCCGATATTGCATGATTTTCATAAGGGTATAATTCAATGGTAATAAAACCGTCATAACCCGTTTTCTTTATAGATTGTAAAACTTTTAGAATAGGAATAGCACCATGACCAGGAATCAGATGCTCATGTACGCGATTCGCTGCAATATCCTCCAGATGATAATGTTGTGTATATGGTAGCAATTTATAAACCAATGCAGCTGGGTCTTCTCCAACACAAAAGAAATGTCCTATATCAAAATTTAATGCAATTGCCTGCGAAGGAACAGCCTTCTTAAATTCTATAAATTGCTCTGATGTTTCAATTAATAAATCAGGCTCAGGTTCAACAAGGATTTTTACGCCAGACTTTTCGGCATGATCAGCCAATTCTTCCATTGCAGAAATAAAAACTTTATTTGCCCATTCCCTCCCTACATTGATGAGGGGTCCCCCTGGTTCGGTAGATAGTGTCTTTGCACCAAGTTTTTGAGCCAAGTCAATACAGTTATGAGTATGTTCTATACGTTGTCTTCTTTCTGTTTCATCTACCTCTACAAAAGACGGGTGCCAATTATCTTTTATTCCATACAGCATGAATGCATTCAAATTTGATATAGTCATGTTCCTTTGCTTCAACTTGTCTTTTATCATGAGTATTTTTTCATTCGTTACCTCAGGTGGAAAAGCATGCGGGATATCTAGTAAGATTTCTATACCTTCATATCCAATTTCGGATAATAAATCTATTGTTTTCAATAGGTCATATCTTTTAAATCCATTACTGCTATATGCGAGTCTCATATTCTTTCCACTCCTTATGAATCTAGTTTCAATTTTCCAGATTGCTCATAAAAACGAACTGGATTATTCCAAACTAGTTCTTGAATGATATTTTCCGCATGCCCTTTCTTTCGCATTTCAAGCGCAGTTTTTACAACATTAAGAGGATTAGATGGTCCCCAATCTGCTGCAGTGTTAACCATAATCTTATTTATGCTGTAATGTTCGATTATTTCAATTGCTTCATCAGTTGAAACTTTCGTCGGATAGATTGTCATTCCGCTCCAGCCTCCATATTCAACGGAAAGATCAATAGTATCTGAATTATTATGATCTATTAATACCCTATTAGGTTCAAGCCCTTCTTCCCTTAGGATTTCTATTGTTCTTCTTGTTCCCTCCCGCTTATTTTGATGGGGAGTATGCACCATAACTAACATATCGAGGTCCTTAGCTAATTTCAGTTGTCTCCGCATCACATCTTCTTCCTCAGGAGTAATCCTATCAAATCCGATCTCCCCAATTGCAAGACACCGCTCATGTTGCAAATACTCGGACAATCCATCAATTACTTGATAGGCAATATCAATGTTATTTGCTTCTTTTGGATTCATAGCTAAACAACAATAATGGGTGATTCCATATTGCTTAGCACGCTCAGGTTCAAAGGTAAGCAAATGTTGGAAGTAATCAAAATAGGTTTCAGGATAACGGCGTTGGCTTCCAAGCCAAAATGCGGGTTCTACAACAGCGCGTACACCGGCCAGACTCATATTTTCATAATCATCGGTTGTACGAGAATAACAATGGATATGCGGATCAAAATATTTCATAAATTTTCTCCCCTCATAAAAGGCTATTCTTAAAATAAGGTGTTAGGAATTCTATAGATTCCTTTGCTGCCAATACTGGATTATTGCAATAGGTATATAATTCTACAGTAATAAATCCTTTATATTTAATTTGCTTTACATAATGAAATAATTGATTAAAATCAATATTCCCATGACCAGGTATAAGATGATAGTGTTTGTGATCTGCTATATCCTCTAGGTGGATGTTCCATATCCTAGACTTTAAACTTGATAATAAAGTGGGAATATCCTCTCTTATTACATCTGCATGCCCGAGATCAAGATTTGCGCCCAGCCTATTTGATCCCACTATTTGAATTAATTCATTCAATTCTTTGCCACTTTCTATTAAAAGACCAGGTTCATACTCAATCCCTACGTTGATTTCACGTCGTTCAGCATAGTCCATAATCTCTATTAGTGAATTTATAAGATGATTAATTGCTTGATCTGGTGGGTTCCCTGAAAGACACTTTCCACTTGTAATACTGATGTTTTTGGCATTTACTATTGCAGCTAAATCTATTAATTGTTTTGTATATTTAATTCTCTGATTCCTCACCTCTTCTCTTGCATTACATAATGAAGGCTCAAATGTAGGTTCTCCTGTAGAATATGGAAAAAATCCAGCTGCTGTATTTCCGTTTATATTTGAGACCTCGAGGCCATATTTTTCTATTTTTTGTCGTACATCAGTTACCCAAGCAGCAGTATGTACAGGTGGGAAAGCATGAGGAACATCCGCTAAAATTTCAACCCCTTTATACCCCAACTTTCCAATTTCTGAAATAGCTTCGGGTAATGTGTATGTTGTAAATGCATTTGTACTAAAAGCTAGCTTCATCTTGCTCCTCCTTTAAAACATCTAATATTACAACACTTATTCGTTCAATCGAATTTAGTCAACATTTATAAAAAACGATACAATCTATTCAAAAATATTCTACAAAGTTCAACGAATAGCCAGGAGTAAAAAAAACTTAATATAAATATTATTGCAATAACCTTTGCATCTATAATTGTATTAACAGTAGGGCCTAGTACTGGGAAACGGAATACATACAGTATCACTATGATTCCCGCCAGTAGACATATTGATGAAAAAGAGACAACCAAGATTCTCTTATTCAATTGAAAAAAAGCCACACCTATAGCAATACCTAATAAACCTGTTGTAAATGGAAAAATAATTAATTCACTCGGCTGAATGATAAATAAAAGGAGAATTGTAAGGATATAAGAAAGGATTCCTTGACGAATAGAAAGGGAGGTAACTAAAAAAATTGGCAATGTTGCTAGAAAACTAATTAAGTAACCTATACCTGGCATAAAGCCTCCTGCTGATTGAAGCATGGCGGCAACTGTACTCAGCAAGGCTGTCATGACCAAGTTGGCTGCAAAGGAGCTCTTTTTCAAGTGAATATGGTCCCCATCAATCTCTCTCATTGATTGATACCAGTAACGAACAAACCATTCGATTAAAATCACCACCCAAAAATATCCAAACAGTCACTTTCTATACTATTCATTCTCGCGTATTTTATGCGACATTGCCTTATAGTACAATTTCAAAAATAGTACCTTGGTTCAAATCAGTTACATTTGTAGATTCATAAACCCCTAAATATAATCTAGTTTGATTCAGATTTGTTCCCAAATTAACATAATAAGCTGATTGAGATCCAAAATTGTAATCGGTTTCAATAACACTAAAATCATTTAATTTACCATCTATACTTGGGCGAGTATAGGCTAACCCCCCTCTAACTGGGGAGTTAGATCCTTTCTTCTGAGCAAGATCGATAAACACAATACTTCCCGTTAAATTTGGGATTCCATTCCCCATATATGGTTGGACACCTGTAAGTGCAGTTCCATCAAACTTATCAGGCCTGGAGCCTTTATGAAAATAACTAATAAATGGTTGAAGCCGCTTCACTGACGTTTTAACTGTTTCATCATAATAAGCTATTATTTTTTCATCTAAAGTAGGAGTTGAAGAACAGTGTCTTATAAAAGAAGTAGGAAAATTCCCTTCCCATCCACGCCAACCAAGGTTAATCAATCCCTCTTGGTCAGAAATAGATCTCATCATTAAAGAAGCTTGAACAAGTTGAGGGACTGGTATTGGTCTATAATGAACAAATGAAAAAATTGATTCCACTAAATCCTGCCCAACATTTCCCACATATTTAATATACTGATTATAAAACCTTTGAAATGAAATACCTGTTATATTACGAATGCCTTTAGCAATTACCGTAAGGGTCTCTTGAATAGGTGAGGGAAGTTCATCAAAACGTGTGACTACAGGTGGATTATTAATAAGTGTGTGCTTAGCTACATCAATTTCAATTATTTTACCGGCTATCTCCATATCATCCTGACTTAAATTAAATGGATCATAGCCTGATCCACCATCTCCAGTTGTTAAAACAAGTGCTCCAGTTTCAGGTGAAAAACTTAGGCTATTAAACCCATTATGATTAAGAAATGGCCTTCTTATATTAAGTAATGTGCGTCTTTTTTGAGGTTGACCATTCGGTTGTAAAATCCATTCTTCTACGGTATCAATATGATCATATTGAGTTTCTCTATGTATCCATTTTAAGTTTAATGTTTTTGGTTCACATGGATTAGGCTTAAAGGGTTCAGAAAGAGCGCCTGGTCCTTGTGTTTCTGCTAATGAATAATGAAGATAAAATAAACCGTTATAATGAAATTGTGGATGAAACGCAAGCCCTAGCAATCCTCTTTCATCATATCCACTACCAGCTCCACCTTGTTCAGACTTCCCTAACTTTATGATTCGAGAACGAATATCTAAAAAAGTTCTTATTTCTCCGTCGCCTATGTAAAAGATTTCTCCTATTTGAGTTGCAATAAACAATCTTTCAATTGATTCACCTGGAAGTATAGTTGTTTTTAAAACGGTGGGTAGGTTTATCTTCCTTACAATGGGTTGTAAACGAACTTTTACGTTTATCAATTAACTTTACACCCCTTTCTATTATAAGAATATGATTTGGACTGCGCTATTAGTATCAAATAGGGTATGGAATTGAATATAAAAAAGCGTGTTATGATTACCTGCATCAAAACACGCTTTTCCCGGATATATCGCAAATTCATTAACTTTATACATTAAAATACAACTAACAATTTTCCTGTGAATTTTTTAGAATTCCTTTTAAAAAATTAAACTTATCTTTCTGGTCTATTCAAGACTATTTCTGATTACGTTGCATTTCCTGCTTCTCCATATAATTGCGCATCTTTTTCAAATATCTAGGGGCGTCCATTGAATCTTCTACAATCATTTCAATAATGCAGAGCTTTTTAGTATTTTCTATTTCAGCTTGGTTTATTGCCTGATTAAGCTCTCCGTAGGTACGGACTGTAGCGGTAAACGCATCGCCTCCAAAAACTTCCGCTAACTTAGTATAAGACCATTGAGGAATTTTGTTGTACTTTTGATTTTTTGTTTTTACATTCAAATATTTTTCAATCGTATAACCATCATTGTTTAAGACAAAGATTATAGGCTTGCACCCATAATAAAGCATGGTACTGATTTCTTGAGCTGTAAGCTGCAAGGCTCCATCTCCTGTAAACAGCAACACTCGTCGTTCAGGCATAGCCATACAAGCACCGAACGACGAAGGGGTTGCGTAACCGATGGACTGCCAACCACTTTGCCCAATATATATTACATCCCTCGGCAGTCTCATCTCTGCCATCCCGTTATAGAATGTCCCAGTCTCGACAATTACAATGTCTTCCTCTTTCAGCATATGCTGAAAACGTGGATAATAGTTGGCCGCTAATAGAGGGGCATCGGCGTTAGCATTTAATTGGTCGTAAGGGAATGACATTTTTTCTACCAAGCCTTGTCCTTTATAACCCATATTCTGTATTGCAAGTAACATGTCAGCTGCAAGAACATTCGGATACTCTGCCTCAGCAATTTTAACCATATCTGGTTGGATATTGACGGTTATCAGCTGGTTCAGTTTTGCAGTAAAACTCGCGGTATTTGTATCTGCTAATACCATACCAATTGCGATGATACAATCGGCATTTTCCACCGTATTTTGAACTTCAGAATCTCCAAAAGATCCTAAGTACATTCCCACATAATTTGGATGGGTCTCGTCAAACCCTCCCTTTCCATACATCATCGTTGCAACAGGGACATTCATGGTGTCTGCCAGTTGCTGAACTGACGCTTGAAGACCAAAACGCATGGTTTTTACATCCACCAGTATAACTGGTCGATGTGCACGATCTAGTAGCTTATGGACATGATTCACCGCAGCATGAAGGGTCTTCAAATTGGATGTTGGGCGGGGTTGTATTGACTCTACATGTTTTTTAATCGGCTTGGCCACTAAATCATCGGCCACAACCAAGTATACAGGCTTTTTCTTTTCTTTAGCAATTTGAATTGCTGCTGGAATTTCAACCTTAGCGTTTTCGGGTGTAATTACCGCTGTGTATGCAGTAATTTGCTCATACATGTTGCGAAAAACATCAAAATTCCCATCCATTAAAGTGTGATGCATCAGCTTATGTTCTTTTTGATTATTTTCGGGAGGCGCACCCACTATATGAATGATTGGTATATGCTCACTATTAGCTCCAGCTATAGCATTACAAGCGCTGAGTTCTCCAACTCCAAAAGTTGTAATAAGAGCGGACACCCCTTTAATTCTTGCATATCCATCTGCAGAATAGCCCGCGTTTAGCTCGTTCCGACCTTCTATAAAGCGGATACCTTTATAACACTCTAAAGTATCAAGAAGTGTAAAATTATAGTCCCCTGCAATACCAAAAATTTCGGTAATGCCCTCCAATTTTAAACAATCGAATAAATATTGACCAACCGTTTTTTGAGAAGGTTGCCTTTGTAAACCAAAGTTATCCTCATTTATCATGTTTTCCAATACTTGTTCACCCCTTACCTATTTCTTAAACTGTTTTGTTTTATAGTTTTCCTTTTGATAATACCCTTTAATTGAACCCATTATCCGTTGCATTAAGGCAAAGCAGTATATCAAACGCAATCAATTAATGTAAAAACATGTCGCTACTAAAGGTACATGTTTTATAATCCAACATAATTGTAGGTTTGAGATAAGATTTAAAAGTTAAAAAAGAATACTGTTTTGAAGAAATTTTAATGATTTTAAGTATGACAAAATCTATCGAATACCGTTAAATGACACTAAGCTATTTCGTTAAAGAACCATCTAGGTTCTTTTGTTGTTTTCTAATCTCAAAGTTTACCTCTCTAATAAGTGGAAATAATAGAACTATAAAACTTTGGATGGAGGATTTACAGTGACAAATAATGAGAATTACAGTGGAATATTACCCCATAATGCCGAATCTTATTGGACGAGCAGTATTCATTTACCAGAATACCCTTCCTTAGAAAATGACATGCAGGTCGATGTTATTATTGTAGGAGGAGGAATTACTGGCATTACTTCTGCCTATCTTCTAGTAAATGAAGGTCTAAAAGTCGCTGTTATAGAGGCAGACAAATTATTAAATGGAACGACTGGACACACGACAGCTAAAATTACTGCTCAACATGATATGATTTATGACGAGCTTATCAGATATACCGGTAGAACTACCGCAAGATTGTATTACGAAGCAAACATTGATGCTTTAAAATTCATTCAAACCACAATTAATAAACATCACATTGATTGCGATTTCACTCAACAAGATGCTTACCTGTATGCCACAACAGAAGAATATGCATTTAAGTTAGTAAAAGAAGCAGTAGCTTATAAAGAGCTTCGTATTGAAGGCGAACTTGTAAAAAAACTTCCTATTAACTTAAAAATACATAATGCACTTGTTATGAGAAATCAAGCGCAATTCCACCCCCTTAAATATTTAGCCCATCTTTCAAATATAATTACAGAAAAAGGTGGATACATCTTTGAAAATACCACAGCAGTAAATATAAAAACAGGAGAAAAACCTGTGGTTCTTACCCGTGAAGGAGCTCAAATTACAGGAAAGTATATTCTCTCTTGTTCCCATTTCCCTTTTTATGAAGGCGCAGGACTTTACTCTACGAGAATGCATGCAGATCGATCCTATATAATTGCTGCTAAGACAAGAACAAATTATCCAGGTGGTATGTATATTAGTGTAGATGAACCGACACGTTCTCTCCGTTCCACAACAATTAATGGAGAAGAATTCATTCTTATCTCTGGAGAAAGTCATAAAACGGGACAGGGCGGAGAAACACTAAAGCATTATGAAGCCTTGGAAATATTCGGTCAACAAGTTTTTGGACTTGAAAACATTTCATATCGTTGGTCAGCCCAAGATTTAATTACACTAGACAAAATTCCTTATATCGGTGAAATCACCTCTGATCAAAAAAACATATTAATTGCTACTGGATTTAGAAAATGGGGTATGACAAATGGGACTGCAGCTGCCCTTTTATTCCGAGATATCATATTAAAAGAAAAAAACAAATATCGGGAATTATATACTCCCTCCCGTTTCCATATGAATCCAAGTTTAAAGAACTTCTTAGTCGAAAATGCCAATGTTGTTGGTCACTTAATTAAAGGAAAGTTAGAGATTCCACAAAAATGTATCCGTGATTTATCTACCGATGAAGGAGCTGTCGTTGATATTGATGGACATAGAAAAGGAGCTTATAAAGATGCAGAAGGTAAACTTCATATTGTAGATACAACTTGTACCCATATTGGATGTGAAGTTGAATGGAACAATGGAGAACGTTCTTGGGATTGTCCGTGCCACGGTTCGCGATTCTCATATACAGGAGAAGTACTTGAAGGGCCTGCTGAAAAACCATTACAAAAATACGATTATAAAATGATAGATAACCTTACTTCAGAGGACTCTGGTTACTAACTAAATTTATGTAAGCAAAAACAGCTACATAGTATGTAGTTGTTTTTGCTTTTTCAACTTCTTATTATTCGTAATCTCAAACCGAAAAATACTCTGTCCTATTCCTATTCATTTAAGAAATATATTCTTTCCCAACATAAATTACCAATTTCTTGCCCTTAACTTTTAGCTGTAAAGGCCAATTATTCCGCACTTTGCCCCAAAAAGTAAATTCCTGCAAAAATTAATCCTACTCCACACCATACATATGTTGTCCATAAGGTCCTGCGTGGCTGCTCATTTAATCTTGGTTTTAACAGATTATTATTTTTCTTATTTTTAGCTAAAACTTCTTCTCTTCTTTTTTAGTGTTTTTCAATATATTTTTGTTATACAAGTACAGTATAAGACACGTTAATCACAAAAAAGTCTAAAATAAATCCATTTTTCTAATTTATGTATATTATTTAACTAGTTTTCTGATTAATCTTCTTTGCTACTTTTAGATCTTTTGTTTTAAATCCGCTATTTATAGCCCATCTATAAAATAGAAATGTAACAATTGAAATCAGTACCATATCCCATCCATAAGTTATAATATTTAACCCACCAAATCTTTCACTTCCAATGTACGATATACAAATCATAAATAATAAATACCCCACAATCCATAATCCAGCTAAAAAATTCTTCTTAAATCCAACCCATTTTGTTTTTAATTGATAATAAAAATATATAGGTAAGCCCATAAGTATAATAAACATTACTTCTCCTGTTAATGGCCACCTTGCCCAATATAATGTTAATGATGCAAAAATGAACCCTAAAGGTGCGAAAATGTTTAATCCCCTTATATAGAAAGGACGATGAAAACTAGGTGCAGTTTTTCTCAGAGTCATTACTGTTATAGGTCCAGTAACATATGAAATTAATGTAGCTACTGAAATAACTTCAGCTAAAACACCCCATCCTTTAAATAAAAATAAAAAAACAAAACAAATCATTAAATTAAACATCATGGCAAATCTAGGCACACCATATATAGGATGTAATTTCCCAAAAACTTTAGGGAAATATCCATTCTTCTCCATTCCGTATAGCATGCGTGATGTGGTTGCCATATAAGTAGTACCTGTACCAGAAGGAGATACAAAAGCATCTAAATATAATACAATAACTAACCAATTAATATTTAGTGCTATCGCTAAATCAGCAAATGGTGAATTGAAATTTAAATTCGACCATCCGTTAATTATCATATTGGGATTTACAGCACCGATAAAAGCAATTTGTAATAATACATATATTACAGTTGCAATTAAAATGGATCCTACAACTGCCCGAGGAATAGATTTCCCTGGGTTCTTTGCTTCACCAGCCATATTAATTGGGCTTTGAAAACCATTGAATGCAAAAATAACACCAGATGTGGCCATAGCAGTTAATACATTTGACCAATTAGATACATGAAAGTCCTGATGACTAGTAAAGTTTTCTCCATGAAATCCAACAAATAGCAATGCACCAATTGTAAGACCAGGTATTACAATTTTAAATATAGTAATTAACGAGTTTACTTTCGCAAATAGACTAACAGTCCAATAATTTAAAAGGAAATAGATTAAAATAAGTAAAGAAGCAGCTGCAAGACCTTTGGAAGTCAACATCCCATTGTCTACTAAATCCTTGGCCAAACTTGCCCACTCCCAAGGCCATGAACTCATATATTGTATTGACGCTATCGCTTCAACCGGGATAACTGAGACGATGGCTATCCAATTAGCCCATGCAGCAATAAATCCTACGAAATCTCCATGTGAGTATTGTGTATATTTTACCATTCCGCCAGCCTCTGGAATCATGGCTCCTAACTCGCTATATGGTAAGGCAATAAATAATATTACAATCATTCCTAAGACCCAAGAAAAGATAGCGGCCCCTCCTGATATTTTGGCGGCCTTCCATGCACCAAATAACCAGCCAGACCCTAAAATCGAACCAATCCCAGTCATTGTAAGTGCAAAGGTTCCAAGCTTACGTTTCATATTTTTCATTTTTCACACGCTCCTCGTTCACAAAATAAATAGAATCCTCTTATTTATTAACCTTTTACTCATATATACTCCCCCCTTTTTATTTAAAATAAGAATGTAAGTTTTATAGACCAATTCACTATAAAGTTTATCTCTAACCAACTCTTTATAATGTATGTATACCCTCTATAACTCTCTCTAAACCTAAAAACTTTTAACGATATTTGTTACGGAAAAACATCATAACCTAGTATGCCTCTATATTGAGGGTTCAACGAATCATGTTAGTGAAGCACTAATAATCACATTTGTTTGAGTGTACCTTTGCACTAAGAATATTTTAGTTTTAAAAGACGAAGTTCATCTTGTCTATGTTCTTAATTTGATAGGCATGAGATGCTCCCCCAAATGCATTCAAGATAGACACGAAAATGAAGGAAACTGTTATAGAAATTTCTCCATTTCTTTGGTAATGTATCGCTCCTTTCTTACAAAAAACTCAACTCTACTATTTCAAAAAGGTTCTTTATGAAAATATGTAGAATTAGCACATATACGGTATTTTATAAATAGAGAGGTGATTGTGTTGAAGCATTTAACAAAATCAAAAAACTCATCAACAGGTCTGAGAGGGTATTTGGAATCCTATCCGTTAACTTCATTTTTTGTAATGGCATATTTATTCTCGTGGGTTGTATTAATTCCATTTATCTTATCGCAATGGGGTACTTTTCCTAAAACAAAGGCATTTGATATTTTCTTTTTTGCTAATGCATTTGTAGGCCCTATGTTAGCAGCGTATATCATGTTTCGAACCCTTGAAGGCAAAGAGTCATGGAAAAAAGTTAGAAAAAGCATCCTATCTACTAAAGTCGGTTTGAAGTGGTACTTGTTTACCCTTATCGTTATCCCCGCTGCAATGTTTCTAGGTATGGTGATATTAAATGGAGAGATACCTACTTTCCGTGACCTTAATTTTGAATTTTTTATAACCTATCTCATCTCTTTTGTAGCAATTTTCTTTCTCGGTGGACCTTTACCGGAGGAAATTGGATGGCGTGGTTTCGCTCTGCCTAGATTACAATCAAAATTTGGACCGTTAAAAGCTACATTACTACTTAGTGTTTTGTGGACTTTTTGGCATCTTCCACATTTCTTAACGGCTGCACAAAGGGGTGGACCGGGTTCTGACCTTTCTCTCCTATATATTCACTTGCCAATTTTTATTTTATTGTGTTTGCCGATCTCAATCATTCTCACTTGGATTTATAACTGTAATCACGGTAACTTATTTATTGTCATGCTAGTTCATGCAAGTGTAAATACGTTTAGCTTGGTACAAACTCATTCCACCAACGCTGTTTTAAAGAATACAGATACATTTGTAGTGATAGGGCTGGGGTTTATTGCTTTGCTTATTCTTATTTTCACACGAGGCAACCTGGGATATAAACAAACTTCTAATGGATTAAAGTTCAGTAACAATGAAAATATAAGTAAATAGAAAAGAGATCCCTATAATAATAGGTTGATGGCAATGCTATCAAATTAAGAATTATATTCTTCCTCAAAACGAAAAAACGTCACACTTTATTGAAAGTGAAATAGAATTGTAAGTAAAGAAATTCTACCGATATTTGTTAGCATATACCTTGAATTAATTAGCTAAAGAAATAGGATTTGTTCAGTAGGAAAAGAATTTATAGATAAAGAATATAACTATATTGAATATAATGACGTGATTTTAACTTTAAGGAGGCGATGTCGATGAGAAAATATTTTTATTTGATTGGGCAAAAAAACAAGAGGATAACGTTTTACTAGCCCATAAACTACGTGGTTCCTCTTCAATATTAGAAGGAGAGTATCAAATTGAAGAAAATTTATTTAAAGCCTATTGACAAAAGTAATTGGGAAGAAGCAATTAGACTGTCTGTTAAAGAAGAACAGCAAACATTTATTGCATCCAACCTCTATTCTATCGCAGAAGTTCAATTTCTAGATCATTTCTACGCAAAAGGTATTTATCTTGATGAAAAAATGATAGGATTTACTATGTTTGGAATAGATCCTGATGATAATAATTATTGGATTTATAGACTTATGATTGATGGTAAATTTCAAGGGAAAGGTATAGGTAAACAAGCTATATATCTGGTTATTGATGAGATTAGACAAGATAACTATACAAGTATCCCTTTAATTATGATTGGATATGCTCCTGAAAATCTTTCAGCTAAATTTGTATATAAAAAGGCAGGATTTATTGAAACAAAATTATCTTCTTGGGGTGAACAGTTAGCTAAGTATTCTTTATAAGCACTTGGATTCTCCACGTTGAATATTAGATTTATTAAAGCGGATATTTGTTTTTTATCGTTTTCCGACAGAAGACTCCTTCTTCAAAAATGTGAAGGTGTGAAACCCCAATTTTAGGTGGGAGATGAATGTCGGTTGGCATAAGCCAACATATTTGCTATCATTTACTTGTACAGATTGCTCTTCGAAAACTGAAGATATGAGGTTGATTGCAGAAAAACGTTGCAACCGTAAAATCTTCAACGTTCTATCGCCCCACGCTTCTCAAAATTGCGAAAACCAAGCTAAAGTAGGTAGTATGGTGAGTCAGCGTACAAGATACTTATGTTCTCACCGTAGGGACTGCGGGTAGAGCCTGCTAAGATAACTGGTGGATACATCGGTGTTCGCAGGAATCTCCCACTTCAAACAGTCCGTTAGGACGTTAAGTGGTAAGTAGTTCAATAAGATGGTTCTAATGTATAAATAACAAAGTAAGAGGAGCCTATAGTGACAGGCCCCTCCTACAAAAAACTGTAGTATACATGTTAAAAATAAATTCATTTTACTAATAATGAATATCCACCATTTTTACCATCAAATTTATACACATTCAAATGATATTTTCCTTTATAGTATTTCCTTCATATTCACCACAAGCTAAGTAATTTTGCATGTCTTATTCATGATAAAACATCCATGTCATTCCAATAATTTATTTACCACGGAGATATCTACTTCTTTTGGAACTGTAACATCAAACGTATAAACATCTGTTTGATCAGGATTAATCACATTTCCTTTTACAAGCTTATTAAACCTGAGTATCTTCTCTTCTTCAAGCAATCCACCTGTTTGCGAGTCTTTTTTACAGTAACTTTTATTTGTTCTTTACTTTCTTTTCTTCTACTATCTTTAACTGTTAGTTCTACATTATATGTTCTTTTTTCTCCATATCCATAGCTAGGATTGGCTTCTGTACTTGTTCTACCCTCTCTAAAATTCCATAGATAAAAAATAATTTTTCCTTTTTCACTTTCTGTACCATCACTATGGAATTGAATTTCTTCATTAGAATCATAGGAAGGATAACTTATTAGTTATTTAAGATATATTTTGTAAGTAAGTTCAATTTATAATTATAGTCTTATATACATAAGGATTATTATTAATCCTCTCAATTACTTTAAGCGATGGTAACTTATCTAATTCAATGACCATAATATTATTTATCTTTTGAGGAGAACTTTGAATTTTTATAATATTAATTTCATAATCACTGCATAAGGATGTTATAAAAGCGAGAAATTTACAACTATTTTTATTCCTCACTAAAATAGTTGTAAATTTCTGATATGTTAAAATTAAACCCATTAATTTCTGAAATAAGTAATTTTCCTATATCATTTTTATATGTAACAACTTCTATACTTTCTTTTTCATTAAACAAAGAAATTTTTGCAGTATAAGAATAAGGTGTTTTTGCAAATTCTTCTACAAATTTAATTCCAGTGCTATTACCAATCCTAAAAGGATCTTGTTCTAACATACTTTTTTCTGTAAGATTAAATATCCCTTTCAAAAACGCTATTTGCAATTCATATTTATTTGTAACGTGTTTAAAGCTTTCATAGACTGAAATATTCACTTGTTCTGGTCTTAAAATAAATAACTCTCTAACTAACTTACCCATTTCAGTTCCTAAAATTTCAGGTGATAAATTATTAGTTTTTACAAGATCGAACATAGGACAACTCTCCATAATTAACTCCCCCCTCACTTAAAATACCCCATATAAATATGGGGTATTTTAAGTAGTAAACTACATGTAATTTTAATATCCTAAAATATCATTTGATTTATAATCAAAATAATTTTATATATAGATATTATACTATTACTTGTTCTTCCTTCAAGAAAGGTATATCGAATGCAATAAATACCTCAGTCAATGCATTTGTTAATTGTATTATTTGTTCTTCAGTGTGATTTGGAGTAATGTTTACCCTAAATCTCTCAGTCCCAATTGGTACAGTTGGTGAATTAATTGGTTGTAAATAAACATTATGTTTCTCAAGTAACTGACGTGCAGCAGCTTTACACTTTGTTGCATCACCAATTAAAACTGGTAATATATGTGTCTCACTTGAATTCATAATTGGAATTCCCGCTCTTTCAAAAGATTTTCTTAACATTTCTGTTTTTTTATGTAAACCATCTCTTTCTACGTTAGAAACCTTTAAGTGCTCAACACTTGTATAACATGCCGCTACTATAGATGGTGGTAGTGAAGTCGTAAATATAAAACCTGAGGCAAAAGATCGGATTGCATCAATCATTGGTCCCGAACCCGTAATATAGCCTCCGATAACACCAATTCCCTTAGCCATAGTTCCTTGAATAATATCAACTGAATCTGCAATACCTAGATCAGCAGCTATCCCTGCTCCTCTAGGTCCATACATACCAATTGCATGAACTTCATCAAGGAATGTTAAAGCGTTATACTTCTTAGCAAGTTTAACAATTTCTTCAATTGGTGCAATGTCACCATCCATAGAATAAACTGACTCAAAAACAATTACTTTTGGTCGGCTATATGGTTGTGATGCAAGTAATTGCTCTAAATGTTCTGTATCATTATGCTTAAATATTGTACGCTCTACCTTCGTACTACGTATCCCATTAATTATAGATGCATGATTAAGTTCATCGGAAAAAACAATACAATCTTCAAATAAACGTAGTAAACACTGAAGTGTTGCATCATTTGATCCATATCCTGTCGGGAATACAAGTGCAGATTCTTTACCATGCCATTCAGCTAATGATGACTCCAATTCCTCATATTGGTAATGTGTACCACCAATATTTCTAGAACCACCTGATCCCGCACCATATAAATTGATTGCGTTATGCATGGCTTCAACAACAACTGGATGTTGTGACATTCCTAAGTAATCATTACTGCACCAAACAACTACAGGCTGACTATCTTCTGATCCATTTAATTTAGCTAAAGGATATTGCCCACGAATTCGATTTAATGTAACAAACTCACGATATTGCCCACTTTTTTTCAGTTCTACTAGTTTTTCATTTAATATTTTTGTATACATATAGTGACTCCAATTATAAGTTCTCTAACTATCAATTTAAAGGGGGGAATGTAAAAAAATGTTAATAAAGTTGTGGTGCTCTCTCATTATAGGCATAATACAAACAAAAAACAAACAAAAATTTAAAAAATAAAATTTTTTCGGTAAATTATATTTTTACTCTTCCTATATATATATATTTACATTAAATTTTAAGCTTTAGTTTGATTAGAAATAGTGAAAAGCTTATAAATAGAGTGTTTACAGCCACTAATTTAACAAGAAAATAGATTTTTTATTTTTTTAATTTATTTCTAAAGAGTTAGAAAATTAATATTGATATAACATTTAAGTCGTGATAATATTTGGCTCGTGAAAACTAATTTTACAAAAAAGGTATTTTTAGGTTATTAAAATTAATAGTTAAAGATCAACTATACATTCTCAAATTAAGTTTATAAATATTAAAATAATTTATCATTATATTTTAATTAAAAGATAATAGGATGTCTTTAGTCTGGTTATTTTACCCCCTAAAAATACAGATCCATCACACAATGAACTTTAGGAGGAATTTCGATTATGCAAGAAAAATTATTGATTCGTAAAGCTACCATTCAAGACACTGAAGAATTAGTAGAATTAAGAAAGATTTTATTATCTAGTGGTGATACACATTATGCAGCAAAAAGTGAAGAAGATAATTTGGCCTGGCAAAATGCTTATCGCGTTTGGATTAAAGAAAATATTTCAAATGAGAATGTACTGATTCAGGTTGGTCAATATGATGAAGATGCAAAAATATGTTCATGTGTTATTGGAATAATTGATTCACGCGCTCCTATGGTAGGTGCACTTAACGGACGAGTTGGCTGGGGACAATCTCTTGTAGTAAGCAAAGATAGACGTGGTCTAGGAATTGCAGAAGCAATGATGGATGCTTTTCATAATTGGTTTAAAGAAAATAATGTTCAAAAAATTGTTGTCCAATCTAGTAAAATGGCTGAAGAGTTCAATAGAAAAAGAGGCTATCTCCAAACTGGAGAACAGTTATTATTTAAAACAATAGAATAGGAGCGTACCAAAATGAAAGTTTTAATTATTGGAATGGGTTTTTCAGGGCAAATGTTTTTAGAAGCTTTCCAGAACATTTCACCTCTCTACAAAAATGATATTGATATTGCTTATACTTCAAGATCTCAAAAAGATATTGATTTAGTGTATTATCCGACTATCGAATCTGCCTTGGAAGTATTTAGGCCAGATATTTTAGTAATATCCGTTAACGACGAAAATCATGGAGAAGTATTATTTTCAATTCAAAATTTCAATGGATTTGTAATATGTGAAAAGCCTTTTGTTGATCCAAATTTCAAGTTAGAATATGCAGAAAAACTATTAAAATACACATCGGGCTTTTGTTTAAATATGGTTGCAAGATATTCACAAGCCGCTCGATTATTAAAAGCATATGTGAATGAAAATAATTTAAAATTAGTACGTGCCAACTTCTTATGGGAAAAAAATAGAATTAATGACTATCGACCTACAACAGGAGTTATCAGTGAAATTATACACTCTTTAGATCTTGTTCAATGGATCAATGGTAATTCACCATTACAATTAAGACATATTCAAGGAGTAAAGTCTGATTATTCAATCTCTGGAGATGAAATTTCAGATAGCGTTTCTGTTATGGGTGAAATAAATGGTGCTGTAGTGACAGGATATAGTAGTTTTGTAAACTTATTTAGAAGAAGAGAATTAGATTTTGTTTTTCAAGATGCTAAAAATCAATTAATTTTTGCACAACTCTCTTATGACACACCAAACTGGTATGAAGATTCAGTAAGAATTTGGACAGAAACTAGCACACAATCTGAAGAACTATTATACTTTAATTCCCTTGAACATGAATATAATGGGGATAGAAAAATAGAGCGAATTATAAATGTAGTCAAAGATGTTACTGATTTTGTTATGCTGGAAAAAGAACCTTCTTTTGGTTTTCCAAATCTAAAAGATGCAGTTCGCTTACAGGAATTACTTAATGAAATTGATTCTAAGAAACCGAGCTTTTATAGAGTTAAATATAACAGTTCTGAGAAAAGAGTCTTGCTCAACGAAAATAGTGGATTTGGACGATTAGGATAAAAAATAGCAAGGAACTTAAAATAAGTTCCTTGCTATTTTTATAAATTCCTGAACATAATGTCCTTCTGCTTGTGTTAATTCTGTAGAATGTTTATAAGATATGTATATATTTCTATAATGTCTATCCGGTAATTCATATATCTTTATATTATCAAATGATTTTAAGAAAAGCTTTGGTCCTATAGAAATACCTATTCCTAGATCAATCATTTTCACAATTGTATTGCAGTCACTTATATACGAATGAACCTTAGGCTCTATACTGTGCTGATTAAAAAATTTCTCAACTTGATTTCTGTATGGCGCTGCTGGCATAATAATATTATTTTGATCAAAGAAATCCTTTAAAGAGCAATCTTCAGGAATTAACTTTAAGTTATTTGGTGTTGCTATAACTAACTCGTCTTCCCAAAATGGGACGGATTCACAGCCGAATTCCCCGTTAATTGTAAATCCCAGGTCAATTACTCTATTAATAACCCATTCTTGAATTTCATCATAAGTCCCCTCAAATATTATAATTTCAATAAACGGATACAATTTATTAAATTCTTTCATAATTGGAGGTAATATATGTTTTTTTACACTTGTAAAGGCTCCAATCTTCAGTGTTTTAGGTAATAATTGATCATTAAAATTAGTCTCTATTAATTTACGGTTTATATTTAATATCTGACCAATATACTCATAAGCTTTAGTGCCTTGAGGAGTTAAAGTAATCGTCCGACCAGTTCTTAGGAATAAAGACGTTCCTAATTCTTTTTCTAAGCTAGAAATTGCATGGCTTACTGCAGATTGCGTCATGTTTAATTTTTCGGCAGCCTTTGTAAAACTCCCCGTTGTAATAACTGATTCAAAAATTTCATACTTAATAATACTCATGAGTTTTTTTCATCCCTTGCATTAATATTATTCATTTTATTTAATCCCATTCATTAAGTATACTAATATTAACCTACTTAAGCTAGACGAGTAATGATTATCAAATGTTATTTTATCTTAATTTAATCTGCAGATTTTTTAATTACTATGGCATTATTCAATAATTACATATAGCTCAATTATTATAATTGAAAATAACATCATTATAGAGTTATATATTGATTTAATAATCATTCTCTATCTGTATAAAACTAGCAACTAGAGTGTATAAGATTGATAATTTATTTTAATCTTGACAATGTAAAGGTGGCAGAACTATGAAAAAAGTTATTTTTTTAGCTATTGGTATGTTTGCCTTGGGATTCGATGCTTATATTATTGCTGGACTGGTTCCTGGAATTAGTGATACCTATCAAAAAAGTGCATCCCAAGTTGGGCAAGCGGTAAGTATATTTACATTATGCTATGCAATATCCGCTCCACTGTTTGCTTCTCTCTTAGCAGGGAAACCTATAAAAAAAGTTCTATTGACTTCAATAATTGTATTTGGACTTGCAAATGCATTAACCGCAGTATCTCCAAACTTTTCGATATTCTTAATATCAAGGGCAATTGCTGGTGTTGGTGCTGGATTGTTTTCTCCTTTAGCTGTTGCAGGCTCAACTATGTTAGTACCTGTAGAAAAGAAAGGACGCGCACTTGGCTTAACAATCGGTGGCATGAGTATGGGAACTGTATTAGGTGTTCCCATAGGTCTTTATATCGCAGACAAGTTTGATTGGCAATCTGCAATGTGGTTTGTGGTACTACTTAGTTTAATTGCTGCTATTAGTATTCTTAAGTTTCTACCACATGTTCCAGTCACTGCACCACCTGCTATGAAAGAAAGACTTGCAATGTTTTTAGATAAAAGAGTTACTATCACTGTTTTAATAACATTCTTTGCAAGTATTTCAAGTTTAGGTTTATATACCTATCTCTCTCCATTATTACACGATCTTGATAACACAAGTGATTTAACAATTTATTTATGGGCTTGGGGATTGGGTGGATTATTTGGAAGTATAACAATTGGATATTTAATTGATTACTTCAAAAAACCAAAAACTTTAATGGCTCTTATTTTAATTATTTTAACTGTCTCAGTTGTATGTATTCCAATAATGATTAATCTAACAATTATAAAATACTTACCATTTTTCATATGGGGAGCAATGGGATGGGCATCAGGAGCACCACAGCAACATATTTTATTATCCTATCAACCTAAGCACGGAAGTGCAGCTGTGGCCCTCAATAGTTCGATAAATTATCTAGGAAGTTCTGTAGGTGCCACATTAGGTGGAGTAGTAATTTCTCTTGGAATGGGGACTATGGCTCTAATCTACTTCGCGATACTCTCTATGATTATTTCATTAGGCCTACAATTTTATAGTATGAGAAGTAATACCTTTAAAATAGCTACTACTAAAAAGGCTGTTTAAAATAGATCCATTACATTTATAAAACATAAAAATGGGCATTAATTAGTCTGTATCTTTTTATAGAGAAACAAAAAGAAGACGGTTTCAAAAGAACCGTCTTCTTAAAATAGTAATACCATCTACCATCTATCATATAGCTAGTTATTTAATGTTTTCTTTTATTAGATAATTTGATTAAACAATTTATATTTCTATCATTCCTCTATTATTTGATATTCATCTGAAATAATATTTTAATCCCACCATATTTATAAATAAACACCGCTTTTTATATTAAATTCTTTATTTTATCTAGTTATCCCGAAAAAACAGGCTTTCAGATTCGTTTGTATCAGCTTTTAAACACCACGACAATATTAAAACATACACAACAACTTAAATGTCTATTTTAAGTTGTAAAGGTGTTTAAAAAGAAATCGACTGTTTCCAAACGGTTTTGCTAAGAAATTTCTATATACTATAAGCTAACCTTTCCATTTTTCACCTTGATTTCTTCTAAGTCCTTTTTAACTCCCTTTTCTTTTGTAATATGCTTCATTTTTAATTATATTAGGGCTTGCATATAAACCGACATGTTCTTCATTATTTATCAAATTATTTTCAGGTATGACCACTACTTTATTCTGCGTATTAATTTTACTCATCTGATTACAACAATTACTTTTACAGGTTGTCCATTTTATATAATTGTATTAAATACTAATAAATTAAAAGTATATAATAGAATATGAATGTAATTAGTATACATCAATTATACTTCTTTTAACTTTTTGAAGGTATGGCCTATTATAAAAAGCAAACTTAATTAAGTTTGCCTTTTTGATGTTATTCCAAATCTAATTAGTTTTGATAATATATCTTTTGTTTACGCTGAAATGGATAAGTTTTAATTTCATCTGTATCTAAATTTTCATTAAATAGATGTATGGCTATAATTTGTCTACAATCATAGGTATGATAATAATATATACCAGACTCCATACACATTGCACTTGTATAAATGGTATTATCTATTGTACCTTCTTCCGTTATCACTCCACCTTTTGGAAGCTCACAATTTGATAAGATATGAAAAACGGCCGATATCCCTTCCTCTTCGTTATCTACCCCTTGAATATTTTGTTTACTATACGCTGCCCTTACAAACCTTGATGGTGGCGTGAAATCCCCAGGGAGTCCCATTGAACCTGTACCTTGTCCAAAAGCACTTAATGGTAAGTCTCCCCATTTCATTGGCGCATATGGCTGCGATTTAAGACCTATATATTGTCTTAAATTTTGTAAATGCCAGTTAAATTCAGGACTATTAGTCATTACCCCTAGTGGATTATCATACATTTTTAGCCCCTCAATTGTCGGCTCTAATACAATGCATTCTCCCCATTTATCCGCTAAAATCCAATGTAGAGGTGGGGTAACTCCTAAAACAGATAGTGGTACATCTAAAAAGGAAATACTATCTACAGATTTCTTTAACTCTTCGACAGAATTGAATTGTGTGAGACTCCATGCCACAAAATCAAATGGAGCCAGATTTGTTTTATTGTCATCTATGCTGTTACTATAAGTGGCGAACCCTGGAAAATAAAGTGTTGCACATGTCATACCAGATTCATTTACTCCATCTGCCAGAATGATCCTTCCTTGATGGTTAATCCCCATTCCTACAACAGCTTGTTTCGCCTTGATAGTTTCACCAGTTATATTGTTCCATTGATAACGTCGAGGAACTATTATTACTTCTTGATTGAAATCTAATGCAAAATCCATTGTTCTTGCAAAAAGGTGCTGACCGCTTTTTGTCTGTAATGTCAAACTAGTACACATAAAGAACACCCCATTTTATGATTTTATAATAAATTTTCTATAAATCTGTAAATTCAAAACTTATTTACTTTTTAAAAGTATAATTTTCAATCTATGCTCGGGAATAGAATTTACAATACAATCTAGAAAATAATCCTAAGCTAAAATATCCCCCTTGAGTAAACAGCATTCTTTTCATAATTTCACTCTGCAACTTATTTACCTATAATTCTACTTGTTCTTCTGGCTTCTTTCTATGAAAATCAAAAACGAAATTATAATTATCACTATCTTTGCAATATTTTTTTGATAGTCTGATGTCAATAGTTCTAATTGATAAATAAAGTTAGTTCTGATACAACCTGTATCAGAACTAAACCATTTACTTTATATGAATAACTTCACTTTTCACAGGGAGAGATTTCAATCCATATACAGAACTAACACTTGAGATAGGAACGGGAAGATTATGGTCAATAAACGAAAATGATTTATATTTTTTCATTAATTCCGTCAATACAATTTTAGCTTCTAATCTAGCTAGGGGAGCACCTAAGCAAAAGTGGATTCCATGACCGAATGCAAGATGAGGATTTCGACTACGATGTATGTTAAAACTATCGGCATCTTTAAAATGAAGAGAGTCTCGATTAGCTGATCCAATCCAACCTGAGATAATTTGATCTACTTGTAGAGTTTGACCTCTTATTTGAATCTCTTTTTTTACTTTGCGCACAATTCTTTGAGCTGGTGAACGATACCGCAATACTTCTTCAATTGCTTTTGGAACAAGAGATATATCCTGTTGTATTTGTTTATAAACATCTGGATGTTCTATCAAACAATATAATGAGTTCCCAAGTAAGTTAGTTGTCGTTTCATTTCCTGCTACCAATAGTAATTTACAAAATGATACTACTTCCTTGCCCGAAATGTTTTTGTCTGCTTCACTTTGAACTAATAAAGAAATAATGTCATTTAAATCCTTTTTGGATTTTCTTCGATTGAGTTGTATGATTTCTTCAAAAAATTCCTCTAATTCATTTTCTGCTTGTAAACGTATATGAAAAAATTCTTTCAAATAATCCGGATCATCATGGTTGGGTGAACTTACTATAATATCCGACCACTTTTTGAATCTGTCCATATCATTAACAGAAACACCTAACATTTCAGCAATTACTATAACCGGTAAAGGATAAAATAACTCTTGGACAATATCAAAATTATCACGATTAGATAATTGAATAAGAATATCATTTGTGATTTGCTGAATTCTCGACTCCCATACCTTTAATGCTTTAGGAGTGAACGAACGATTTACAATAGACCGGATTTGTGTATGTTTTGGCGGATCCATCCCAAGGATACTTTGTGGAAAAGGAGATTTTTTCTTCTCCGGCATAATGTTAGAAAAAAACTCTTTATCTTCTAAGACTCTTTTTACATCTTCGTACAAAAAAACATTCCACATGTCAGCCTGAGAATTAAAATAAATGGGTTCTTTTTCTCGCATCTCTTTATACCATTCAAATGGTTCATATGGTTCTCCTAAAGCCTGTTTTCCTAACAGCTTATTTGTAGGAATCATAAAGATTGATTGATAAGGTGTTTTCATATATAACAATCTCCCCTCAAAAAAAAAAATTTCATTATACCGAATTACATTCACAGAATATTATTCGATGTAATGAAAATTATACAACAATAACCAAAATTTTCGAAATACTTTTTCACTTTCAAGATATCAGTTAATATATAGTTAAGAGGGAATAAGGATTGCATAACAAAAATTTAACCAAAAGAAAACAACAAGCTCTACAAACACAGAACAATATATTTCTTGTATTTTTAAAATTAACGAAAAAAAAAGAAATTGAAAATATAACTATTGAAGATATTTGTAAAAAGGCAAATATATCTGTTGGCACTTTTTATCATCATTTTTCTTCCAAAGAAGATATTTATCAAAAGTTATTTCAACAAATTGAAGAAAACCTAAATGTAGAATTGAAAAGTATAACTCAACATACGACAATACAAAAAACTATTTTGACTTTCTTCCAATGCATAGCTAAATATACTACTAAATTAGAGTTACATATAAATCTCCTTAACGATTTCAACAAAAAAATATTCGCATATGAACCTTCATTAATTTACAAAACTCTAAATGATCTTGTTAATAAAGGAAGATTTGAAAAAGAATTAACAAATGATATAAGTGTAGAAGACATAACAACGTATCTTTTTACAGTTGCTAGAGGGATTATATTAGACTGGTGTCTTTTAGGTGGAGAATACTCACTAGAGCAGCGAATGGATACTTATATGAAATTAACCCTAAAATCTTTAAAAAACTAAATTTTACTCATATGCTACGTTTTCTTATCCCAATTCGTACGTTTAGCAAAATTTTATCATTCAGGATTATATGAACATCTGGATTAAAAGAAAAAGTGTAACCCTTCTTTATATTGCAAGAAAGAAGGGTTATGCTTTTTCTTTTTTTATAATAAAATATATTGAGCCAACATCATTTTCGTTTTTTGTAAGGTTTACTTCCTTGAAATTAACAATTTTTTAACTATCAAAAATTACTTGGTAATAGTTGAAATAGCTTGTTTGTAAATTAATTTTTGTTTATTTTGAGCCATTACAAGAACAGAGTATGTATCTATTGAAAGTATTTGTCCTCGTATCGGAACACCACTTTTTAAAAATATAGTAACCGTTCTTTTCTTATCTATTAGTTCTTTATACATATCTTCCTGTATCATTTTCATATATTTCCCTCCCAGTTCAAATCGTAACATATTTTAAAAATTGATAACATTGGATTAAAGTAATTATTACTTGAAAAACTAATAAGTAAGACCCTTCTACAAGAAGCGGCGCTCTAATCTATTTGTAAATGAATCCAATTTTATGATTTTGAAAATAAAAGACGATCAAATGAACGTCTTTTATTTTTGTATAATAAGAGTGCTCTCACATTTACGACAAGCAATTTTCTCTTCTTCAAAAATGAATAGATTCTCAGCATCACATTCTGGGCAGACAACTGCAAATGGTGTTTTTATATTTTTATAGCATAGGAAAGACATAACTGCTAGGAATAGAGCAGGTATAACAAGCATCATAAGTAAGAATAGGCCTGCAAAAACGCCTGTAATTATGGAAAGTGGTTTCATTAGTTTTCTACCCACGGAGTTTATTTGATTATCCTTCTTACGAAAAGTAGTAACAAGGTACGTTTGGGTTTCTCTTACCGGCTCAAATGCTTTTATCGTATTGTAATCTTGTTCATTCATAGTGGGATAGGAAGTGTTTTGTCTTTGAAATCCTCGTTGTCTATAATAGTTATTTGAATCTGCTATTCGTGGTGTATACGAGATTCCGGTGCCAGGTACATAAGTTGTTACTCTTGATTCAGGCGGAGCCGTTCTTCCTCCCAAATCAGTGTATGTAAAGCTAATTTTCACACCCGGAGAAACTTGGATAATTCTACGAAACTTATAACCCATAATATTGTATCCTCTCAATCTAATTATTAGAAATCTTTACTAATTATAACATTTTTAATCTTATTATTAATATATTAAAATTCAAAGAGTGAAATGAAAAAAGGGGATACTGCGCTTTACTAATTTAAGGCACCTTAGGGAGCCTTCCTCCAATTTGATAACCACTTTAACTTTAATAATATGAATTTATGATAATTACTATTGGTTTAAGTATTTTTTACTGTCCACCATAACCAATAAAAAGAGAGCACTCCCAGTTGAACTGCACCCCAATTGTTAGACACAGTCTAACAATTGGAGGTGCAGTTTTTCTATGGCTAAATTTACAGCTGATGAAAAAATACAAATCGTTCTACGTTATTTGAACGGGAATGAAAGTTATCGAGAAATGGGTAGATCGCTCGGTATAAGTGACACAATCATTTTGAATTGGGTAAACCAATATAAACAGAATGGTCTGGAAGCTTTTCTAAAACGATGTACAAATTACACACAACAATTTAAACTAGACGTACTAAACTTTATGATTGAAAACGGTATGTCCTTATTTGAGACGGCAGCTATTTTTAATATTCCTGCCCCTTCAACGATTTCTGTTTGGAAAAAACAGCTTGAAACACAAGGAATTGATGCCCTTCAATCTAAGAAAAAGGGGCGTCCATCCATGAAAAAAGATTCAAATAAACAATTAAAACAACCTTTAGCTGAAGGGTCAGTCGAAGCACTTGAAGCACGCATTAAACAGCTTGAGATGGAAAATGAGTACTTAAAAAAGTTAAATGCCTTAGTTCAAAACAAGGAAAAATCACAAAACAAGACAAAGCGCAAGTAGTCTATGAATTAAGGCATAAATATTCGGTGAAGGCACTTGTGGAGCTAGCTACTATTCCTCGAAGCACGTATTATGATTTAGTAAAGAAAATGAATCGTCCAGATGTAGATGCCGATTTGAAAGCTGAGATTAAAGCGATTTATGAGGAAAATGAAGGTCGTTATGGTTACCGTCGCATTCGTGATGAATTAACGAATCGTGGCCAGAAAGTGAACCACAAGAAGGTTCAGCGCATTATGAAAGAGCTTGGGTTAAAGTGTGTCGTGCGTATGAAGAAATATAAATCCTATAAAGGAAAAGTCGGTAGAATCGCACCTAATATTTTAGAGCGTAATTTTCATACAGATGCACCGAATCAAAAGTGGGTAACAGACATCACAGAGTTTAAATTGTTTGGAGAAAAACTGTATGTATCACCTGTATTAGATTTGTATAATGGTGAAATTATTACCTATACAATTGGTTCTAGACCGACGTATTCGCTTGTTTCAGACATGTTAGAGAAAGCATTGGAACGTTTACCTGAAACCCACCAGCTACTGATGCATTCGGATCAAGGATGGCATTATCAAATGGGACAGTACGTCCGGACACTTGAATCAAGAGCTATCGTCCAGAGTATGTCTCGAAAAGGCAACTGTTACGACAACGCAGTAATAGAAAATTTCTTTGGGATTATGAAGTCGGAGTTCCTCTACATAAAAGAATTTGAAAATGTAGAGCACTTTAAAATAGAATTAGAAAAATATATAGATTATTATAATACGAAACGGATTAAGGCAAAATTAAAAATGAGCCCGGTACAATACCGGACTCACTTTTATCAAGCTGCCTAATGAAATAACCGTGTCTAACTTTTAGGGGTCACTTCAAGTAAGTGCTCTCTCATAAAAAGTATCGGTAATTGTATTTATAGCCAATTTGCAAACCGTTTTTAAAACGAATTATTTCTAAAATGTTTTTAATGTTTACTTTCTATATAACAAAGAAAAAAACATTCATTAACGAGCATTTTGCAATACTTTTATTAAATCATTTATATTTTCAACTTTCTGCTGAAACTGATTAAGTCTACTATGTAGTAATGAAGGATTTTTATCTTCTCTTGAAATAACTTGTTTTAATTCATGTTCTAATTTATCATACGCATCAAAGAAATTATCAAATTCTACACTTGCAAGTTCTTCATTTTCACGATAAAACCTTTTGGCTTCTATATAGGTTATATGATTTATTTAAAAATCCTAATGAAATTAGATATTTAGAAATGTTTTCTTGATAAATAGCAATATCACATGCTGTTTTAATATCAGAATAAGTTTTTTGAATGAATTGTTGTAATTCGTAAATATTATACTTTAGTTCGTTATTCATTTACTTCCCTTCCATCCTATCTATTCTAAAAAATTTCAATTTGATAAAAATAAGGATATATTATTATTACCGTATCCATATTTATTAATTCTTTTTTTGTTCCGTAGTAATAAATCTTGAAATCAATTCTGTTAATGCTTCTACCTTCTCTTTCATCTTGTTGGATTGAATTGAAATTTCTTTGATTGAAACTGCTTGTAATTGAATTGATTGTACTGTTTGAATTGTTTCTTTTTCTACTTGTGTTGCAGTATCAGATACTAGTGAAAGAGACGCATTTACTTCTTCTGTGCCGGCAGACATCTCTTCTGTTGCTGCAGAGACTTCTTGAATTTGACTTGTAATTTTATCAATATCTCTCATAATAGATGAGAATGTTTGATCCGCTTTGTGGGCCGCTTCTTTGCCTTCTGCTGCTTTTTGTTCTCCTTTTTGCATGACATAAACTGTATCTTGAGTATCTTGTTGAATAGATTTGATTAAATGATTAATTTCATTCGCGGACTCTTTAGACTTTTCGGCCAAATCCCTCACTTCTGCTGCAACCACTGCAAACCCTTTCCCATTCTCTCCAGCACGTGCCGCTTCAATTGCAGCATTTAGAGCAAGAAGATTAGTTTGCTCCGCAATATTAGTAATTGCATCCAAAGCTGTATCAATCTGTTGTGTACGTGTAACAAGTCTATCTATTACTTTTGATGTTTCCTCGACAACATCATGAACACTATTCATTTGAAGAATAGAATGTTTTATCACTTCACTACCTTTATGTATTTGTTCCGTGGTTGTTACTGCTACCTCAGCAACTACTGCTGAAGATTCAGCTACTGTTTGGACACCAATTGTTATTTCCTCCATTGACGATGAACTCTCTTGAATACTAGTTACCTGTCCTGCTATTTTTTCTTTTACTTCAGTAATAGTCTGAACAACCTCATTTGAAATATTAGATGCTCGCTTTGTATCTTGTAAAACCCCCTCCGTAGAAGAAATCACCTCTTGTGTTGTCGTCTTAACATTCGCAATTAATTGTTGGAGGTTATCTAACATACTATTAAAAGACTGTACAATGATTCCTAACTCATTATTTGCTTTATAAGAAGTACGTAGTGTTAAATCACCTGCAGCTACTTTTTCAATATCATTTTGTAATAAAATAAGTGGTTTTCGTATAGTAAGTTTAATAATATATCCAATAAATATAACTATGACAATTGCTAAAATTGAAATAACCACAAACATTATCATTGTATTTTGAGCACTGCTATTGTTAACTTTTTGTAACTGGTCTGCATTATTACTATTATATATAATTAGTTCCCGAATTGACTGAATTGTTTTTTGCATATTAGGTTCAATTTCTTTTAGATAATAGGCATAAGCTTCCTCATTATTAGATTTCCCTAATTCTTGTGCTTTTTTTATTTGAGTTCTTAATTCATTAAATGCTTCATGAAATTTGTTATATAGTTCTTTTTCTTTATTAGAGATAATTTTAGCTTCATACTGCTTTAATAACTGATCGTTTTCCTTACGCATCCCATCCATTTCTTTTATCAAATCGTTCATTCTTTTCTCATCTTTGGATAGCATTATTTCCATAAAGTTCATATTAACATGGTAAAAGTTAGATTCTATGGTTCCTATCCACTCGATTGATTTTAAATCATCTTCATACATATTAGAAGATGCACTCTTTCCTCTTTCTAGACCCCATCCGCCTATTAGGGATAATACTATGCAGGCGATACAAGATATAAGTATTAATATGTTTAGTTTTGTACCAACCTTACTGTTTGCTAAAAATTCCAATTAAAACTCTCCATTCTTATATATAGTTCAGGTAATATATTGTATACTAAGAATCTAAAATATACGATATTAATTTTTAAAATATAAAAACATGTAAAATTCTTAAAAGTGTTATATATTAAAATATTTAACTTTAGTATTGACATAATCCTCTTTTGTATATGTATAATGATTTTTTTATGTATTTTTATAGGAATACTGCCACATCACTTGTAACCTAACAAAAATAAACTACACTAAAACAATAAAATTAATTGAATTGCACGAAAATTTATTTTTCTTGATTAATTCTAAATTCTTAAGTTGATAGCCATGTAGTGCTACTCTTATTAGAAATTAAACACCTTTATTATAGCTATACGGAAGACAGTTTCAGGTCATTTCATCTGATAATTATTCCTATCTAATTCAAAATAAATATCTCGTAATTTTTCCACCTACAGAACTATTTACATGTGAGAATACCTCTAACCCAAATGTCTCCTAATTCACTAGCTGTCTCTATACTTATCTACCAACTAACAGGTGAAATTATAATTTTATTTACTTACCAATAATTATCCATTTATATTTCCGCACGAATAAAACCTTATTTAATTATGTAAAAAATACATAATTAAATAAGGTTTGGAGTGATTCAAATTCACACTAACAGATCTGCAAATGAGGTACCTACATTATTTTGTCGTTTCATATGCTTTTCTAAATAAATCTTTGTCGTTTGAATGTTTTCATGCCCCAATGTTTGCATTAAATGATATAAATCTGCATTTCCTTGTTCAACTGCCATGATTGCGAATGCATGACGGAATGTATGTGCCGTTACAGGATTTTCACGATACTGTAGAAACTCTAAGTTTGTCTTTTTTATCATATCTGTTACTTGATTCGATAGTGTTTTAGAGTTATAAGTATTTCCTCTTTGATTTATAAATAACGGACTCTCATCCCCTTTTCCCAATACCGTTTGACATCCCCTTCTCCGCCTCATTTCACAAATACACTGGTATAAGTGTTCCGAAATGAAAAGTTCACGCACTTTATCTCCTTTTCCAGTGACTTTTAACCAGTACTTTCCGTCATAATGTAAATCTTTCACTCTCGCGGTGCACAATTCTTGAATTCTTGCACCAGTACTTGCCAGAGCAAGTAAAATTGTATAGTTTACTAAATGTCCTCTTTCTTTATAAAACCCTAAAATTTTCATAACCTCATCATAGGATAAGTCCCGATTTGGCCGATCCTGCTCATTTACATTTGCCCGCTGCAGTTCTTCATGGAGAGGCTTTTCAATATAAGAAAATACATGAAGATGTTTTAGAAAAGAACGAATGAGTACTGTTTTCTTTGCAAGTGTTGCGACTGCATATGTGTCACCATTCCTACCGTTCTCTACCCGTTTCAGCCAAGAATTGTATTTACGAATATGCCAAGGTTGCAATGTTTTCAATAAAGAGTCATTTTTCTGTACCTCTTCCCCATTCAATTCAAATTCTTCTGCATGCTGCACCATGCACTGACAAAATGACAAGATTTCAGACACATAACTCTTTTTCGTATCCTCTTTTCTATTCTTCTTCTCATCCATATCTTTTTGTAAATGTACGAAATGATAAATAACTTCCAGGTCACTTAAATACGTATATTTACTCTTTCCCTCTTTTTCTGCAACCTCCATCTTCTCTTCCAATTTATCCACATAACTATCGTTATACAGAAATGGAACGACATATCTTAAATTCTCTACATATGTATCTATATATTCACTTTGTTTATTTATAATAGATAAATTTTCTTTTTCATTTTTATTATCCATATTTCAAATTTACCTCTCCTATTGAAGATTATAATAATAATTCTCTTTATTACCTATAATTATTATTTTATTTTACTTCTATTAATTATACAAATGATAATTCATTTTCTTTCTGTAAGAACGCTACATTCTTCTCTATTTACTTATAATTATATTTTTTTATAATTTATTATTAAATAGATATATTTTAACAATTAAATAATTAAAATCCATAGTGATTTTATAATAAAAACAACTATAATAATTCATTAACATATAGATTGAATGAAAAATATTTCTAAACGATAACAATGAATACTATATTTAATAAATTCTATTTCTTATTTTAAATATAAATCAGATTCTGATATGATATATACATACCTAAAATATTAACAAACGATAGTTATGGAGGTGTCCTTTTATGACACAAGATTTATTGTTCATTACAAAACCTACTGTAACGACCAAAGAGGCAGCTGACTTATTAGGAGTAACGGTACAAACAATTTTAAAAAAAGAAAAAGATGGATTAATAGAATGTGTATATAAAGATAACTGGAAGCAATTCGGTAGTAAGATTTTCTATTTAGAGGATATTGAACGTTTACAAAATGAAAATAAGGTTAAAGGCCTTAGCACAAAAGAAGTAGCTGAAATTCTTAATGTTGCACCATCTACTATCTTTACATACATCAAATCTGGAAAATTACCCGCCACAATGGTAGAAAAAAGAGGAAAACAAGTATATCTTATCGATGAGGAAGAACTAGAGATTTTTATGCTTGATTATGAAAAAACCAAAACAAAAGAGCGAAAAACATTCATTACGAAAATTCAAAATGAAGATATATACTTATATCAATTATTAACACATCAACATAACGGAAAAACAGCTAGGGTAATAGAGATCAATGGAGCAGACGGTAAGATTCTTACAGAAGACGAGGATATTTTCCCTCTATCCACTTATAAACAACATGATTACACCTTTGAACCATTCATTAAAAAAGCGGTAATTACAAAACGAGGGTATTTATCTTTTTCCTTTAAAAAACCTCAATTATTTAATTCCATTACTTATAATCTAATAAACTTATTTTATAAGGAGCTAGGTATCACAAATATGAGATTGAGTATTTCAGCAGATACTATCAAATTAGAAATTAAACCTTTCGTATTACAAGTAGATCCATTGCAGTTTCAAGAAGAGATTAAGTACTTACATTCTCATATGAAATCTGGCACGATTCTTCCACATGTAGAAGGTATTTACTTTAAAAGTAATGTAGAGCCATTAACTTTTCATGCAGATCATGAATTTAAGCAAAAAGTAGTTCAAATGGCAGCGGAAGCTGGTATGAGACAGGAAGAATTCTTATTGCAAGCTGTAAAATCTTATATAACAAATTTAAAAAAACACTAAATCTACTACTTATTAAAAGAAGCGTAGAAATAAGATCATAGATGCCTTAGATCGTATGGGCCGCAATTATGATGAGGTAATTTCAGAATGGAAGTATATAACAAGAGAATTACAAGCTGACATCGTAGTTTTAGAAAATGAAACCCTGTTTGATAGCCGGCAGTTTCGTGAAGTGGGGGATATGGGCAGATTAATGGAGGATCAATTTTTATCTTTACTTTCTTATGTTGCAGATCAAGAGCGGAAAAAAATCCATCAGCGACAAGCAGAAGGGATTGCAGTTGCTAAATCTCAAGGTAAGCATTTAGGGCGCCCTCCATTTAACCTTTCAGCATTAAGTCACAAGCAACTAATTATAATAGAAGAAACTTATGAAAAATGGAAAAAAAGAGAAATGACTAGCGTTAGATTTATGGAAATATTAGGACTTAAGAAGAATACTTTTTATAAGATACTAAAAGAATATGAAGAGAACAAATTAAACCCTAAATAAATCATATGAGCCGAATATTCATAGTACATAGTAATGTCTTCCTAGTATCGCAGTTAATAATCCAGCTTTAATAGCTTGGAATTAAAGTACTAAAACAAACATTAGTATTTTCTTATCTTGTAAAAATATGTGACGTTATTCTAAAATTAAAAAGAACTTGCAGAAATCAATACAAGTTCTTTTTAATTATAAGAATTAATAGTTATATTATTTTTCTTTCTAAGAAATCCATTTAGTTATTTCGTATAAATAATTTTGTACTTTTTCTCCTTTTAGTTAAAATACACTTATTGAGAAACTACTTCTTCTGAATTAAAATCTGTAGTCTTTGTTTCATCAATTTTTTGTTGGATTTCCTTTAAAGCTTCAGCATAATTTTGTTTACCCGCTATATTTTTTATCTTTTTTCTATTGTTCTCTGATAGTTTATTATTATATATAACAATCATTTTTTCGTCTTCTATAATATTCCCATAATCATCGAATTCAATATGCGTATTAAAGCTAGCCGTTTTATCAAATCCAGGATTTAATTTTTCAGGGATGAAAGTAGTATCCGGAACTCCATTATCTTGTTTTAAATACACAAAGTAATATTTATTTTGACTTTCAACTACACTCTTAACTTCACTCTTAACCTCATTTGTACCAGATAAGCTTTGTTCTTCAAACACATTCTTTCCTCCATCCTTCAGAAGAAGATATCCACCGAAAAATAGAATACTTAAAAATACAAAACAACTTAATAAAACTATTTGTTTTTTCTGCAACAAATATATCCACCCTTTACTATATTTAACTTACTTCCCTAGTATCATTAACTTAGTAATTTTACGTTCTTTTGCAATCAATAAAATACTAATTAATAAAATATCACAAATTGCTAATCCTAAACTAATTTTAAATAATAACCATCTATCATTAGAAATGAAAAAACAAACCATAAAGGAAAATTGCCAAAATACCAATAAAGCGAGATAAACCACGTTATGTTTTTCAAAAAAACTGTATCCAAAAACCCATTGTAATGCAAGTATTTGTTTAAACATCTCTAAATAATATATAGCAGAAAAGAAAAGTAACACAGCAGAAAGCACTAAAAATAGTGTACAACTAATTATAGTTAATTGAAGTTTTTCTGTATCATTTGATATCTTTTGCTCAACAAGTGAGTATGCAATAGATACAGGACTCCAAATATTATCAAAATTATACTTTTCAATTGTTCTTTTTGTTTTCTTAAAAGGAAACTCATTATCTCCATTTTTGGTATAATAGCCATAACCCATGGCAATTGAACTGGATGTATACATCGGCTCAAACTCATGCGTCAAAACCACCACTATTGGATCAATAATTTGATAATTCGTATCTACAGCCATTTGAGTAGTAAATGTAAAATAAGATTGTTCATTTTTTACATATAGTATCTTTATTTGTACTGAGTCAGGATTCTCATGATTTAGCATCATGGAATAATCTTTTTTTATTGTTGTTTTGATATCTTCTTGATTTGCTTCATATCTTTTAGGCACTAAAACCGTTATTTCAGATTTATTAGGTATTGGTAACTGTAACTTTTCACCATCAATTCCGTATACAGGATTGATTGATAAATAATTTCTATTAATAACGATTTGTTTTCCTTCCATTCCCCAAGGGTTAGGATTTAACTCATTATTCTTTTGATTGAAATAATAATAAGACGGAGCAATGTATATGGCTCCCTGATCCTCTAATTCCTTATATAAATTCTTGAATCGATTCAAACTATCTTCATTTTTGATATCAAATCTGTCTCCAGCCCCTACTTCCATACCTAGTGATGCATAATCTTTCATCAATTCCCATTTTTCTTGTTGTGTAATTGTTTTTTTGAGTTCAATAAAAGTGCTAATCCCTTGTTGCAGTGCAAGAATTAAGAACACAGCTAATATAAATCGAATCCCGAGATTAGAATAAAAGAATAGTTTTATGGGTTTTTTATTTTTAATCATTTGAGATATATGTATATTTTTACTACCAAGCCAAGTAACGATTATAATTAAAAGTATGACTAAGAATAAAAGAGAAATGTTTTCTATCCAAAAGCCTATAAAAGGTACTATTTGCTGATATTGATTGTAGTAATAAAGAAATATTAATAGACTCATGCTAGCCAGAAGAAATGAACCTAAAATGATATTTACATACCTTTTAAGTAAATATAACCCGATTTGCCAAAAACTATCTCCGTGCATATATTGAATAGCAATAGCTTTGTAATTGTTCATAACATCATAAGACATAGCTAGTAATAATAATAAACATAATACAAAACTTGTTGTATAGATCATGGTTTGATACGGATACTCTGTAAAAACAGATATTGATTCATTTTTTGTTATTTTTATTGAAAGTCCATTTTTCTCGGCCATTTGTTTAAATAACTTGATATTTTTAGAATTGTTTAAAGAATATGTACCTCTAATATCTTTAATTGATGCTGCTGCAATCATCGGCCGAATTTCTATTGGGTTAAAATTATGAAAAATCTCAATCTGACCAATTTGATTTTTATTATTAGTTTTTATAGTAGAAAGGAATGCTTCAGAATTACTATTTGAATTCAGGAATTCCCCTGTTTTTAATTTTAGCTGCTTAAAATATTGATCATAATCATATAATGCTACATAATACACGATTTTTTCTTGTTTATTTTTTGTAATTTCGTGTGACGTCCTTTGCAGATTTACTTTAGCCTGCATTGCAATTTCTGATAAAATTTTAAAGTTTTCAACTTTATTTTTTTGAGGATTCCCTTCTTTTATTTCTAAATCAAAATTTTCCTCTGAATAGTTAACATCATAATTAAAAGCTTGAAACTGCAAGTATTCAAATTGTTTAATTGATAAAAAACTCACAATTGTAAAAGTAATAAAACTAAGAATAAATATTAATTTTTTCATAATATAACCTTTCTCTTATAATTGAATGATTCTTGAAAACAGATGAGACAAAGCTGTATCATGCGTTACTACAATAATTGTTTTTCCTTGCTGGTGTAACTTTTGAAAAAGAGAGGTAATAATATCACGATTTTCACTATCTAATGAACCAGTTGGTTCATCAGCTAAAATGAGAGTTGGGTTTTTAAGTAGTAGTCTAGCGATAGCAACACGCTGCTGTTCTCCTCCACTTAAAGTATGGACTTTCTCTTCACCATAGTTTGTAAGATCCACTTCCTTTAATACTGAGCATATCGCATCTTTTTTCTGTTTTTTATTTAACTTTCTATGTTTAATAGCAATTTCTAGATTACTATTTACAGATTCGTTATCTATTAATGCATAGTTTTGAAATATGAATCCAATATCATTTCTTAATAAGTCTCGTTTTTTCTTATTAGAATTTGTTTCCTTTCCTAACAATTTGATTTCACCAGAATCTGGATTTTCTAACATGCCAATAATATTTAAAAGTGTTGTCTTCCCCTTCCCACTTTTTCCATATATCCCAATAAACTCTCCTGCTTTTACTTCCAAATTAAAATTTTCAAAAAGAATTTTATTGTTAAAACTCTTATTCATATTATTTATAGAAATCATATAAATCCCACCTTAAAAACATTTTAAGGGGATTTATATGATTTCTATAAATCCCCACAATATCAATATATTTAATTAAAAAACATATTTTTGGTAAGTTACAGCATATGGTCCAGTAAAAGCTAAATGTAAAGCAGCTTTATAACCAGGCCCTACAGCTATACTCTTATAAGGAGTGCCATTTTTTGTGATTCCAGAGGCATGTACTCTAGAAGAATGATAATATATAGCGTAATGCTCCATTTTATTTTTATCAAAACCAGTATCAAAACTTTCTGCTGCAGAGGCTGCAATAGGTACTAGTGCTCCAATTCCCAACATAGCTGAAAGTGCTAAAGTAATTGCCTTCTTTTTCAATTTTATTCCCACCTTAAAAATCTTGTTTTTTATAATACTAAGAAAATACATTCTAATTTAAAAATTATGAAAGGTGCGCATCTTTCCAATTCATCTTAATCCAAATGGTATATTATAACAATAAGTTAATCGAAATATGCAAAATTGCATATTTTTACCTTAAATTAAATTTAATCCCAAAAACAATAAAAAAAACTAGTTCTAAAATGAAGAACTAGCTTTTTGTACATTTACTTTCAATTTAAATCATCTAATTTACTTTTCTATAGTCCATCTTTAAGTTAGCGTTTCCTGATAATTCTAGGTATTCTACTGTAATTTTGTGTACACCAGCAGTCATCGGTATTTTTACTTTACGGATATCTCCTCCATTCGCAATCCAAGAATCAATTACCCGCTTATCGTCAACATATATTCTTACTCCATCATCTGCCTTAGCTTCAAATTCATAATTTCCATTCTCAAATAAACCTAATTTTGTAAATCTAGCAGAGAAATTATCATTAGGGATACTTGGATACGGAGAAGTGCTTCCCCAGTTAAAATCAATATTAATAAATCTATCTATTGACCATTTCCCCCCTTTTACAATTGCATCACCCTTTAAATCTTTATTGGCATAATACTCAGCTGTCCAATGTGGAAATGGCACTGCAGTAGCATATGGCTCGATACCAAATTCCACCTTACTTCCGCCACTTTCTTCTAAGTATTGCACTTCAATAAGGTGAACATCTTTTTCTGTAGACTTGCCAAGAATTGTTGCGCCTGTATTGTCGTCAATAACTATCTTTCGAGCATCTTCTACAAAACCACCACTTCCATGCCAACGATCTATAACAAGTTTGCCATCAATATAAACTCGTAAGCCATCATCAGCTTTTCCACGAATAATATATTCACCTTTAGGTAAACGTTTTACGGTGGTATAGCGCGCAGAAAAATTATCCTTTGGTACCTTCAAAGTTGGAGCGCCTTCGCCATTATCTTCTGCAAGTTTTTGCTGTTGACCAAATGGCTTAATTACTCTTGCATCTACAGGAAGTCCTTGTAAATTCTTATTTGGATAATAATACGCCAACCAATGATCAAATGGAACTACATCAGAGAAGATACCCGCATTCCCTGTCAATTCATGAAAATCTGTATCTATTTTATGCTCTCCCGCTGTTAACTTTGGTAGTAGTGCACGTTTAATTTGTCCAATTGAATCATTATTCCATCCATCAATAATATTCTTACCGTCAAAATTTACTTTAACATAATCATCGGCAAGAGTTTGCATAAAATAATCCCCTGCTTCTAAATGTTGCGATTGATCAAATTTAGCCGAAAACTCATCATTTTTTTGTCCTTCTGGTGCACCTAATCCCCAATTATAATGAACTTGGCTTGTTTTTTCTTTGTAAACATTATTACTAGATGAAATATCAGCACCTGGAATAACAGCATAAAAATTATCAATATCCGGAGTCCAAACAAGATAATGATCTTGAGGAGTAGACATCCATTCATCATGTACAATTGCTGAACGGTGCCAAACTCTTTCAGCAGGATCAAAGATTTCCTCATATCCTACACCTGTCACAGCATGATTTTTATAAATTGGATGTGTTTGAGTTGTGATAATAGCCGGTCTATTTTTATCTATTTCTTTCTTATATTCCTCAAAAACAGCAGGGTTCACAGGCTTGTTCTTATATTCTTTAATAGTCACAGAATATTTCCCTGTTTTTTCCCAATACTCTTTCGTGCCTGCAATACCATCATTACCAAATGTATTACCTTGGGCATCTGTTTTCATTAATTTCGGTAGCGTATCAATAATATAAGTTGCATAATCTGCCTGATTATTTTTTAGACGTGGGAATCCATTATTTGCCCAATATACAGAAACATTTGCATATGCTGTAGGTAAACACCCATGAGTCCAGTCGTAGTCTGGCACATTCGGTATAAACTTATGATTATAATATGGAGCATTCGCTGAGCGAGTTAACCCATTAATTTTTTTTATATTTTCTATATTTGAGGTAGTGTTCTGTGCATTCGTAAATATATTTATTTCTTCTAATTTTTCCTTAGATACTGATTTTTTAGTGTTCAAATCAATGAAGGAACCTTCTGTATCTGATTTTTGCAAATATGAAATAGGTGACACATAAATGCTATTCTCTTTATTAATTGTTTTGAATGGATTAGCACCTTTCCTTGTAGATTCTATTACACCCGGAATCTTTTCGTTACCGCTCACAATAATAAATCCATTTTCCTGGTCTGCTTTTTGTACAACAAAAAGATATGCAGTTATTTTTTTATTTTCGTCATATAATTTTCTATCAAATACCAGCTTACTGTCTTTCCAATCAGTATTAGAATTATTCTGAATAATATTAAAATAATTCATTGCTTGTTGTGTCGCTTTCTCAATAGGGACAATCCTTAAATCTCCCTTTTCTTCGGCATTGACACTGGTTGTAGTGACGAAAAATAAAAATAAAAAGGTTAAAACGGTATAACTAGTTCGAAATACTTTAAACATACAAAAACTCCTTTTCTATAAAATTTTGAATTCTCACATATGATATAACAATATTTAGAAAAAAGTAAATTATTTTCCTATATAAAAATTTACATATTTTTAAAATTGAATTATAAATATATAGACTACTAAAAAGGGAGGTCCATAAATATGTGGAAGAAAACATTACTTATTTTTTGTTTATTATTTTCTATTTGTTTATCCGAAGGTGGCTTTGCATCTGCTCAAACAATCCCATCAAATGAAATGACTTCAAGTTTCTCTTACATTTTAAAGAGAAATGCCTTAATTATGGCTTATGCTGCTGAAGAGGCTAAAGAAGAAGGCACTTATCCTTGGAGTGTTGGATTGGCATTTGCCGAAAAAGTAAAGCCTGGTGGTGAATGGGATTATAAAACAAAATTCGGAAGAAAAAAACAGTTCATTTACAATGGCTACTTGATGAAAGGTGAAGACTTAGGAAATATTCACTTTGGTTATGTAGCAAGAGCTGGAACAATACCAATTGAACTATTAGCTGATATTGAAGGAGCTTACCAAATCTGGTATAGCGAGGAATTAAAAGGATGGGCTGATAATTATTTTGATCAAGAAAATGATGAAGCAGGCAGAGCATATGGGGTTATTTTATGGGATAACAAATTGCTTCCGAATCCCCAAGATCCACCACCTCCACCGGTGAAGCCTTTTGATCCTAGTGCAGAGAAACAAAAATTTAATGCTTTAACTGTTCAAGAAAAAACTAAAATTAAAGCAGATATACAACGTATCTCTAAAGAATTATCAAAGTAATTATATAAGATTTTGATAATGTAAACTGACCTCATAAATAGGGGTCAGTTTTTTATATTCCTTAAATATGCAATTATGCATATTTAAGGAATACAATTGCTATAATATACCATTTATTCTAAAATGTTATAAGATTATGAATTAAGGAGATGCGATATGAAACCTATTATTAAAGGGGTAAGCATGAGTGTTTTAGCAATGAGTCTTTTACTTCCTTCTACTGTCAGTTTTGCGGATGAAAACATTGATTCTAGTCAAGACAAAAAAACTGTTGTCACATCAAAACCACCATCATTAGATCCTGAAGAAGGAAAAAAAATCCTTGAAATCGGAAAGGAAAAAGCTAGGAAAGCTTGGGAACAAGAAAATCAAAAAAATAAGATAAACAGAATGCGACCACCATCTGAAAGCTATTTTCGACCTGTTACACATTTTAAACAAAGTGATTGGTTTTATTGCGGACCAGCATCAGCACGCAGTGTTCTGACTTTCCACAAATCAGATAGTGGATCATCATTTCCAATACCAACTGAAGAACTTCTTGCTTCTTTAATGTTAACAACTAACCAAGGAACAAATTCTCTTAATTTGGCTTGGGGATTAAATGCATACAAAGACAATTATGATTTTGCTGATAGTACCTATGGAGCTATGAGCCCTAGTAGCATTAGGGAACTAGAAGTATTAGTAAAAAACAAATTATCAGATGGAACGAATGTACCGATTGTGCTGACAAATACACAACACATGGAACGTTATAAAAGAGCAGAAAAGAACTATAGGCATTTTATAGTAATTAATGGCTATCATGGTGCAGATAGAACAATGCAAATTGTCGATCCTAATCACAAATTAGATAAAGATGGAAAATCCTTAGGTGGTGTATATGAGGAGAAAGTAGACGAGAATGGAAAAGGAGTAGGAAAAGCCGTTCTAAGTGCAACAGGTGGCAATCCAACATTAGTATATTGAGAAATTTTAAAATATTATTGTTTATTCTATGTCTAGGTATACTTGTATCTTGCAGTCAAAACAAATCAAATATAAAAGAAAAAGAGCTTAATAGTACCTATACAGAATTAAAATTGGATTATGAAAACTATTACATGGCATCTACATCCAATAACAAAATGTACTTACCTGTTTCTGATAATACTAAAGAACGTCTACCTAATAAACTTCTTGCATATAATTTCTCTAATCAAACAGAAGAGACTATATTTCATTCGAAAATGGGTAGCGAGGCAAATATACAAGGGGTACATGCCAATGAAAAATGGTTATTATGGATGGATACCAATGCTATTGGATCAAAAACCATTCTATACGCAAAAAATTTAAGTAATGATAAGGAAAATCAAATCCATAAAACAAATGAAATTATAGAACCTTATCTTTATAAACATTATGTATCATGGATGGAAATTAATGAAGGTCAAAAAAATGCAGATATTATTCTCTATGACCTAGAAACCAATACAAAAACGAAAATAGACACTGTACAATCTTATGATACAGCTAGTACTGCACTTCATATGAATGAAGATAAATTAGTCTATACTAACTCTACTGAAAAACAAACTACCATAAGCACATATAGCTTGAAAAATAAAAATATAAACAAATATGTAGTTCCACAAAATAATGTTTTAGCTCCTAAAATTGTAGGTAACAAAATAGTCTATGTAAGCTTATCTAACGATGAAAAAACAAGTGAAAATTCAATTGAAAGTTATTTCATTTTGGATATGGACTCTAAGCAGGTAACACCACTCTCTATTGAAGGGGTAAATACCCAACAAGGAGATGGGATTGGATCTATGAGTGCAACTATGAATTATTGGGCATTTAGAACTGACAATCAAAAAATTTGGGTATACCAATTTAATAAAGATAGTTATAAAAAGATTAAATTAGATATTCCAAATGCATTTCAATTACGTATGTCAGAAAACGGAGACACCAATATTATATGTGACAACTCAAATACCTTCCCAGAAAAAGTACATGATTCTATTGTGTCCGTTTCATATGATAAATTAAAATCTGAATTTCAAAATAAAAAAACAGAGTCCTATATTAATTAAATATCCGAAACCTATTCTATAATTTAATTACTAAAAAATTGAGTCTATAAAAAAGCTATTTCTTTGAAATAGCTTTTTTATTTCCTTAAATGGCAGCGTTTCATTAAAAAAGAGTATATAGAAATGATAAAAAACTTAATGCTATAAAAATGTAACTTACATATCAATCATTATCATAGTAGACAAAAAGGCTCACTTCTTATCTTTTTAAAATAAGAAGCTAGCTTTGTCGTTTGGGGATGACTTGATTTTTTAAGTTGGTGGATGTGAGGTATTTAATTTCTTAGCTTGATGAGTATGGGATACTGCCAGCATTTCTTCTATCTTCTATATTTTTGTTGTAGGGTGTTATAAAATTCTTAAGTTAATAGGCCTTGAGTGGCATACATAGCAGAATTAACGAGTAAATGTAATAATCTCATCAACAGCTTTGATATAACCACCTGCCTCACGGAATGATTGACTAATTTTTTTGGCATTCTCTTTGTAAAGCGAATGCTGCAACACTTCATTAACGGCATGTTTTAAATCCTCGGCCGATAATTGCTGGATATTTAACATAAGTCCTGCGCCAAGTTCGTATACTCGCTCAGCAATCGTATGCTGATCATTTATAAATGGGAGCATAACTAGAGGTACTTCAAAATAAAGTGATTCACTTGTGCTATTCATTCCACAATGACTAATAAATACATCCGCTTGACGCAGTATATCTAATTGTGGAAGATAGTTACCAACAATAAAATTATCAGGTATATCTCCTAGTTGCTCCACTGCTAATTGTTTGCCTATACTAAGTACTACTTTCGCATTGAGATCTTTTAAACCGACGAAACATTTTTGATAGAATTCAGGTTGATTATTAATTATAGTTCCCATAGAAATATAAATCACACGTTCTCCTTTTAATTCATCAACCGAAAAATCACTTAGAGTTCCATTTTCAGTAATGGAAGGACCGATAAAAATATAGCCATCCTTAAAATCCTTGCTGTTTCTTTGGAAATAGCGAGAAGTAAAGACAATATTTAAATCGCCTGAACCCGGACAAAGTAAAAAATTATCAGATAGGGGTACTTCATATTTTCCTTCTAAATATTGTTTCATTTTTGCTATTTCTTCTAATTGCAAAAATGCTTGTAGCATAGCTAAACGCTCCTGTTTTTGTTCTATGTTTCTTGTTCCTGTCAGGTTCATATTTTCTTTTAGTTCTTGTGAAAAAGCAAATGTGGTCCAAGTTGCAATAGATGCTAAACCTCTATGGTGAGCGACCCATTTTCCAGGTAAAGACTGTGCATCATAGAGGATGTAATCGTATGTTTCTTTGGAAATTTCTTCGAAAATGGAATCAGTAATTCTTTCCATAGCATGAAGGAAGTGTAATAAGTACTCTTGAGGATGGGAAGTCATAAGATTCATATTTTCCGAAAGCTCTCTTTGTGTCTCTTGATTGATGGGACGGAATTGTGCGCCTGCTTTTTTGATTTTTTCTTCAAAATCATTTGATGAATAATAGACGATGTTGTCTCCACGTTGTACTAAATCCTGTACTAATCCTAACGTTGGATTTAAGTGTCCTTCTCCACCTATATTGATGTAAAGTGCTTTTTTCATCTTTATCCCCTCCAGTAAATTTGATATCGTTAAATATAAAAGGTAAACGTTTTTTTATTTTGTTTGAATTATAACAAACAAAGTTAATTAATGTCTATTTTATTTTTGGATATTCTTAATTTTTAGAGGGTGTTTTATTTAGATAACTTGATGGATATGTGGCCATACCCCATCGCTATCAAGCTAAGCTCATACAACGTCAATTATAGTAGAGATTATTTCTTTTTTCTAAAGGCTACGTATAGGGAATTTAAAGATTTGCATACGAAATAAACCCTAATGGGTTTCATTTTTTTGATTTAAGCCGCTTGATTATCAGACATGGTACAATTGTAAACGACACCTAATATATCAAAGACTGTTTTCTTCTCATATCTATGAGATTTTCGCCCGTTTTGCTGTAGGAGATTGAACAAGCGAATTAGAATCTTTGATAGCTCTTGGGTGTCTTTTTGTATAGCTTGAAAAAGAAGAAGAAAGTAATCTTTAATCATATATATGGCCTTATATTCACTCATTTCTCGCTTCTTTTTTCTAAGAAGTAATTGCCGCATTTGAAACATGGTAGAAGAACAGAGTAGAATGGCAATCAGTTGCCCGTACAAATGGCATTCCAATCGTTCTCGTTTTATCTTTTTACAACGATGAATATGAAAGAATGATTTCCACGTTTTAAATAAAATCTCAATTTGCCAACGTAAAGAATACCAATCATGTACTTGTCCCATTGGGACAATATCTGTAGGAGTATTTGTCATATATACATTGATACCGCTAAGTCGTTTACTACGAGGAGAATACTTCATCCCTTTCTTTTTTTCTCTTACCGTTTGATCTTGTAATCGTTTTTGTTGTTGTTCTTTTGTTAGTCGATGAATAATCACACGAGTTGGGACTTTATCAGTCATTCCTACATAAGCGTTGGATATTTCGCATGTTTGTCTTGGCTGAAGAGAGTTCATTAAAACCTCCATATCTATCTGGATATACTCTGTACCTTTCTTGATTCTGCCATCTTGAAAATAATCAGGGTTAGGATTTTTTTGATAAATACGAGTATTCGATTTGATACGTGAGATATAGTAAGCCTTTTTCTCTTGTATATGTTGAAGATCTTTCAAATGGAAATAGCCTAAATCTCGGATACATAAATCATTTGCTGTAACAGTTGGGACACACAGGGAACCGTAGGTTCGATCATGTTGTTTACCTGGACCTGTATGAATATGAAGGAATTGACCACTTAATAGATCATACTCAAGCTGAATCTTCACCCCCGCTGTATGGCTGCATCCTCCTGCACCCGGATAAACGGATGAAAAGGGATCTGGGAGCTGAAATGCAGTTGAATCTAAAATACGGATACGCTTGAAAATAGAAGTATATGGAGAAGAAATTGGCATAGATAAGGCCAATTTTTGATTTAGTAGTTCAGCTAGTATGTGTTGTAAAAATTGGACGGCTGCTTGATTAAATCGTTGATTCAGTCCTTCAGGACTGATGAGTACTTCTGTTGATGCTTCTAAACAGCTAGACAATTGAGTTAAAGACGTCGTAGCGACATTTTGGCTTACCCATACACATAAAGCTACTAAATCTTTTGCTTGGTACTTACTGGATCTTTGTACAAAACCAACATTTCTAGCAAGGTCCCGTAAGGTATTTGGAGATAAAAAACTTTGAATCTCTTGAGCAAATAGTTGTAATTCGTCAGACACAGAAACAGACATACAAAAACGCCATCCTTTCCTATGATTCTACAGAAAGAATAGCGTATTTTTTCATTTTAGGGGGATTTTTGAAGAAGGAATTAATAGTATTAATAGAATATGTAAAAATACTCCGCTATCTAGTGAACAGTTTTATACTTTCCGAACAATAGCCAAATAAATGGATGATACTATACTTTGAATAAAAAACACAAGCATTACATAATAAATAAAATATTCCTTATCTATTAACTTAAATATTGCTACTAATGCTACTCCAATTAATATACCAACCGTTAGAACAGTATAAGATAATGATTTAATTTTAAAGATGAACATTTGCCCTCTCTCATCTTGTGACTCCATCCGACGTTCAAATGTAATTTTGTAAATTTCTGCAATAAACACTAATACTACTAACACACAAATTACAATCGTAGCAATATTAACCATTATTCATCCTCCTCATATTTAAATACATCAGTTATCTCTTTCTCAAGTGAATTAGCAATTTTGAAAGCTAAAATCAAAGAAGGGTTATATTTATTTTTTTCTAAAGCTACTATAGTTTGTCGACTGACACCAACTGCATCTGCTAATTGTTGTTGAGTCCATCTTTTTTCAGCTCTTCCTACTACTATATTATTTTCAAGCATGTCATTCCTCTCTTCTATTATACAGTTATATTAACGTAATAGTAATATGTTTTTTACAAAAAGTAAAGAATATATTACATCAAACCGAATAACACATTATATGTTTCGCCGAAAAAACGTGAAAATTATACGCTATTAAATTTATCGAGGGGTCTGCAACATGCCCACCAACTTAAGCAAACAAATCCACCTCCTAACGAAAAAATGAGCTTTTTATTACAAATTAGCATAAAATTTCGTTCTGGGGGTAGTTATATTTTGTTAGCTTGATAGCGATGTGGCCATACCCCACATCCATCAACTTAAGGAGTGTAAACACCCCCAAAACAAAAAATGAGCTGACTTCTCAAAATAACCAACTGTAGAGAAAGAGAATTTTCATTTAGGGGGTACTTTTATGCTAAAAAAAGGCTTATAAAGTTGGTAGCTCAAAAATTAAATTAGGATACTCCGTAAGTATATGCTAGACTTGGTTTACCATTTGATTTACTGTTTTCATGTCCTTTACGAGTCGGGGGGTCTTTGTTTCACGGAAAAAAAGCAGACTCTTATAAAAGAGCCTGCCTTCCCTAGTTTGTAAAATTAAGAAGCTTTACGTACGTTTGAAGCTTGAGGTCCACGTTGACCTTGCTCCAAATCAAAAGTCACTGCTTGACCTTCTTCTAAAGTTTTGTAACCTTCGCCTTGAATCGCTGAGAAATGAACGAATACATCGTCTCCACCTTCACGTTCGATGAATCCGAAGCCTTTTTCGCCATTAAACCATTTTACATTACCTTTTTCCATTTGTATTGCCTCCTAGTGTGTAAACACACACAATGTAATACTATCCTTGCTCTCAGTGATCATAAAGGTGAAAAGTTACAAATCCTTTACACCGAACAAAAATAATTCATTTTAATAATAACATTTTTTGTAATAAATGTAAAGGTGAAGAAAAGACGGCTACTATGTTTATGTAAATGTTAGAGCTAAAGAAAAACACGTTTCATAAAATAATGACGGAATATGAGGAAATAAAGTAGGATCTTTCTTATTAGAAATCCTACTTTTTCTTTGGTTGTAAGAATCTTGATGTTTTTGTATCAGAATAGTATTGTGTATATCGAAAAAAATAAAAGACAACTCCAATTAAGAGTTGTCTTTTTGTGTAATAAAATCCCCAAAATATGAAAATATACAAACGAATATAATACGCTATGGTTGATATTATAACAAAACCGATGAGTATTGAAAATAAAAAGAATGTAGTAATGATTTTTTAAGGTTTTAGTTAAAAAAGCCTCGAAAATAAACCTTTTATAAATGTTTCCTTTAAATATGATTATTGTATTTCGAGGGGTTCCTTATAAATCTTAGCTATATATTTTACAAAATCAATGACGGGATAGTATATGAGTGAACGGTGCTGCGTAAAACGAACCCCTGCTTTTTCCATTTTCGAAATGAGTTGTTCAACTTCCATCTCTTTTTGTTGTATTCTATCATAATTTTGATATACAATGTTTTTCCATTGATAGGAAGAGCCGTGAAAATAACTCTCCCCTTTTACCCTGTGACTAAATATAATTTCTATTTTTTCTCTACGTTGTTTTTCCTTCATATGCGCTTCTGTTGACTGCATGTTTATCGCCTCTTCCCTTTTTTGTTGTATAACAAAATTTGGTCTAACTCACCATACATAGCCAATGTACATTGTTCTAGTTGGGATTTGTCGTTTAAGGCTATCTCATCCACTTTATTTGGTTTTCAAGTGCTTAATCTAATATATTGGATTTACATCTAAATAAGTTGTTAATGTGTATAAAACACTATCTATCTTTATTATAAAATGATTCTTTATAAGCATGCACCTTTTTACACTCACGAAGATTTATAACATGACGAGTATCTTCATCCATGAATGTTATTCTGAATTTACTGAGGTTAGTTTCTCTATTTAGGCTAACTAACATATTGTATGCCTCAGTATCTATTTTATAAAAAGGAAAATATATAACGGTCCCTCTTTTAATAAAAAAATCCTATAAAAATATAGCGCTCTTAAAAGGTTTTGTTACAAATTTATTATATTTGACTTAAAAAAAGGAACGTAATATTTATTTGTAGAAAATTTTAAGAGTAAAAATAGAATGACTATCTGTGATAAGAAATGGGGGGACTTTTATGCTAACAAATGATTTAGATTTCCGATTAGAACCACGTTTAAAAGAACTGTATGAACAACATAAAATTAGAGCGCAGAAGATAGACTGGGGTTATCATGAGTTTTTACCATGGGATAAGGGAATGGACTTTAAAAGAGTTCCTTGGGATGAAAGTCAAGTTACTCTTCCTACTGGTGTAATTACAGCCATTGAAACAGCTTTATTAACAGAAGTGAATTTACCTTGGTTTACCACGTATTTATCTGCGACTTTTAAAGGCTCCCTCTCTGTTATTACAGACTTTATTCATACTTGGACATCAGAAGAGGATCAACATTCGAATCTATTGGAGACATATTTACTACTCACTCGAAGTGTGAATCCTAAACGAATACATGAATTAAGAAAGTCAGTCGTTGAGGGGGGATTTGAACCTGATTTTCATACACCAATCGAAGCTATGACGTATACGACGCTACAAGAACTTGCAACAATGGTGTTTTACAATAATGTTGCTAAAGTTGCAAGTAAGCATGATTCAGATCTTGCTACATTATTACGCCGTCTTGCAAAAGATGAAACACTTCATTATGCGTTTTATCGAGACGTTATTCGAATTCATTTAGAATTGGAACCAAATTATTGCTACCATATTGCCAATGTGATTAGGAATTTTAAAATGCCAGGTGCCGTCATGCCTGATTTTGAAAATAGAATGGCTGTGATTGCAAAAGAAGCAAACTATGGACCACTACAATATTTTGATCAAGTACTTGATGTAGTGGTTGAGTATTGGGGGTTAAAAGACTTACGACCAATTGCCCCTCTTGCAGAAAAAGCAAGAATTGAGATTTTGGAGTACCACACAAGATTGAAAAAAATAAGGGGTCGATTTGGTCGTTTTCAAGGGAAAACGGATCTACGTTAATGAGTAGAGGTTTCAGAATATGCGAGGGGAAATTCCCCTTCCCTTTATTAGAAATCTTACACAATCCTTATGGTTTTTGTGCTAGTTTTACTTAATTTGATTTTTAAAGAAAAATAAATTGACACGAAAAATAATTTTATGATATTATAAAATATTTGATAAAAAACAACATATATGTTAAGCTTGAGAAGGTTACCACATATGGAGGTGGATTATATGTTTCAAATTGGCGATAACATTGTTTATCCAATGCACGGAGCAGGTATAATTGAAGCCATAGTAGAAAAAGAATTCTCAGGAAAAAAACAACAGTATTTTGTCATAAAAATGTCGATCAGTAATATGCAAGTCATGATTCCTACGGGTAAAATATTGAATTCGAATATACGCCCAGTTACTGATATACTTGCATTAAAGCACATTATACACATTTTTCAGCATGAAGAATCCTGTAAATTACTGCCGTGGAAACAAAGGCATAAAGTGAACACGGACAAAATAAAAACGGGTGAAATACAAAAAGGTGCTGAAGTTGTACGGGATTTAATGCGTATGAAGAAAGAAAAAGCATTGAATACAAGCGAAAAAAAATTGTTGGATGATGCATATAGATTTTTGGTCAGTGAACTAGAATTAATTAAAGGAATCACTGAAAATCAAATAAAAAGTTTCTGTTAGGGTTCATTATAAATAATGCGTTATATCCTCTAAAAACATTCTAAATCTTTCGGGAATATGATGAGTATTAAAAGCAACTCATTTCAAAGACATTCAATTTCTTCAACTCACTTTTAGAGTAGGAACCTCTTTTGTTATTACTTCAATCTAATCCATTTTTATTTTTAAATTTCTTTTACGAACGTTCGAAGTTTCATTAAATAACTCGATCAAATAGTCACTTGAATTTTTGCAATCCTGATTCACACTGGCACGGACAAGGAGCCGTAAGGATGAAAGAGAGGTAGGGCTTTCATTGTTTTAGGTATATATCTAAGTCATTATTTCTAAAAGAAAAAACAATCAATCTCATCTCTATCTTTAAGAATTTTTACATTCACTGAGACAGTGAATAGTAATTGTTTATCTTCTTTTCATAAGAGAGATACGCGAGTTGGTAACATCTAAATATATGGTCAACGATACAAATTGATGGGATTTCTAGAACTAGAAACCATTTTTACAATTTATTTAACATAATAAGATTAAATGAAACAATAAGAAGGAGTGAAGATATGAAACGCATGCCAACGCAAGAATTAAGTAACGAGTTAAAAAAGCGGAAAGGGATTACTTCTATAAAGATTGAGCCTTATGAAAAAATTGAAGTTGGTGGAATTGTTGTAGATGGACCGGCTGTTATTTTAATCAATCAAGAATACCTGAAAATTGTTGAATGAAGAAAAGGATGATCCTTTACGAAAAGGGATGATCCTTTTTGTTTGCTGCAACTTTTATTTGATGTGTTGGGATTAAAAGGAAGGAGAGGGTCGGAATTATCATAATGGAAAGCTTAATATTGGTAGGGTTTCTTTTTACGTTATATAAATTAGTTGATAAAAAAACAAACTAATTTACATAACGTTATATTATTTCCTTTTTAAGGGTGAGATTTATTTGATAGTGAAATGGATAATTTAAAGGAGGAATTTAGATGAATGCAAGGAAAGAACGCATAAAATACGAAAAGATGTCAAAGAATTATGACCGTATTTATTCAGTTTCGTTTATCCTATTAATTATACTTGTTTGTAGTAGTGTGATTATCATAGGAGCTACAGGAGGAAAATATGGAGTGTTTTTATTGTTAGCAATTTTACTTAACGCACGTATTACGAAAGAATCTCAAAAAAAGTATGAGCACTATTCTAATAAAGGCCGTATTTAAAATGATACATATCCAGAAACGAACAACCTAGATGTATATTCAAAATATCCCTTTATCATCTCCTATTAACTAGTAAAAGTAACTTTATATAAATCATTTTTTTAGCAATGTAGAAATAGAAACCGTACCCTATTAAAATGTTATTTCCGTCCATATAATGAATTATCCTTCTAGCATATTTATAAGATTTATATCATATATTAGTAGAAAGAATGCAAGTTAGAAAGGAGTCTTATAGAATGAGTTATTTGGAGGGAAATGACTTTAGTAAACAAAATATGGTAAGTGTGCCTAATCCCTATGTATATCAGACATTACAATCAGTAATTGGTAAACATGTGGTTATTGAAACTGTAAGAGGCAATATAAGAGGTAAATTAAAGGATGTGAAACCAGATCATTTGCTCATTGAAGATACGGCGCCATATATTGTACGCATTCAACAAATTGTATGGATTATGCCAAAGCAATAATCAAATTTATAAAAAATTAATGTCATAGTCCACCAAGTAAAAACACAGGGTTTTATCTCTGTGTTTCTTCAAATTTCCGTTTTTGAATATATGCTTGAGCATGAATAAGTTCTTCCTGAAGCTCTTTTAATTCTTTTGTAGATTCGGATTCAATAGCCATGTAAGTAGTAACTAAACTAATCATCATATCCATCTTCTCTACTATATTTTGAATGACTTGTTCAGATTGCTCTTTTTGAGGGTGTTGTATTGCTATTAATACATTTTCTATATAATTGTTCTTTCTTTGCTGGATATCATAAATAAACTGTTTTGTGTTTGAGTTCATTTGTTTTCCCTCCATTTTAGATATATCTTCATTCTATCATATTTGAATAGAAAATATTGAATGGGCCGTTCTTACTTGCAATATTCATCGGTTAAAGAGGTACAACCGAGATACGTGTAAAAATAGGCCATAGCCTTACTTTTTTTCCAACTATGACCTATTGAGCTTATAGGGGTAGCACCACACATCCATCAAGCTAAAGTTTTGAAGTACCCTCTAAATGAAATTTTTCTTTCTCTACATAACGTGACCTAATTGATACTACGAAATACAAAAACATCCTGCATGTTTGAACCATGCAGGATGTTTTCTAGTCTTTGTTTTTCATAATGTAAGAAACCAGACGAAGGATCTCTAGGTATAACCATACTAATGTCATCATAAGTCCTACTGCGCTGTACCATTCCATATACTTTGGTGCTCCACTATGAGTACCATGTTCAATTGAATCAAAATCTAGTAATAAATCTAATGCAGCAACAACAATTACAATTGCACTTATGATAATACTAATTGTCCCACCTTGATGAATATATGGAACAGTCACCCCTAAGATGCTCAATAAGAAAACAATAAAATACATAATAAAAATTCCAAGTGTTGCAACCGTTACAACCGCACGAAACTTTTTAGTTACTTTTACTATTCGAGTTGCGTATAACACTAACATGGAAAATAAAATCGAAATTGTTAGTAATACGGCAGTTAAAGCGATAGAATCACCAAAGCGCATTGTATAATATGCTGAAATACTTCCTAATAAAACCCCTTGTAATATTGCGTAAATCGGTGCGCAAATTGGGGATATGCGCGGAACGAATATAACCACAAAAGCGACAATTAGAGTAACTATTATAATTCCAATTAACACGGGTATTTTCATTGTCTCTTGTGTCATCTGTACGTAGGAATAGACAGATGCTGCAAGAAGTAAGATAAGCAAAATGAATGTTTTTCCTATCGTTCCACCTATTGTCATCGTAGAAGCGCTTGTCTTCTCTTCATGAAATTTGTCTTTTTTTAACATTGGATTAGATGTTCTCATGCTTTCCTCCCAAAATATCTTTTACTTATAAAGTGATTTTTTATATCTCTAATTTCTTATTGATAATGCGACCTGTAATCGCTACGAGTACAATTATTAACAAGCAAGTAAAACATAGCCCCAAAATAGTGAAATCTTCAATAGGGTAAAATGATGTATCAAAAAAATCATTCTTATCCATGAACCCAGAACTTTTAATAGTAACTGCATATTTCTCTAATTTACTTAACACATTCATTACTATTGTTTGTATTGTTGAAAAGATAGCAACGAAAATGATGAATAAAATTATTTTACTCATCCATGACTTCACTGGAAACAGCCTTATAATGGCTATGATAAAATAACAAGAAATAAGGATACTTATGAAATCGATTCCCCATAAAAGAAAAGCAAATATGTGTTGGAAGATTCCGTAACTATACAACTTGTGATATTCTTGTCGAAATTCTCCGGTTACTTCCCCACCATAAAGACTCGGATTATAACCAATTACTTTTCCATCATAAAGACTTTGTGAAAAATAATATGAAAAAATTAAGCCTATACCTAATAAAATAATAAACATTAATGTAAAAAATAATAAATTCGTATATATATATTTTTGGGTTGGGATGGCTGTATAACGAATCATAGAATTTTTTAATATTTTATTGAAAGAAGGCAGCGCTATTAGAAGAAGTAAAAATGCAGCTATACCAATTATTATTAGGTATATGAGTAATACTAAATCCTTTATAAACGGAGGTAGTACCCTTGAGAGTCCTATCGTACTAAATAAAAGAAGTAAAGAAATAATAATAAAACCAGAATAAAAGACTGCTATTTTTTTTCTATTGCACTTATATAAATAGAGAAAAAGTGGGTTCATTGCTCAAACACCTCCCTAAACAACTCATGTACTGCTTTCCCGTGATGAAAACGAATTTCCTCTACGTTTTCATGTAATATAATAGTTCCGTCTTTTAAAAAGATTACTTCATCAAATATATTTTCGATTTCTTCTATTAAATGAGTTGAAATGAGAATGGTACAATCTTCTCGGTAAAATTTAAGAATTAAATCTAGTACATGTTTTCTAGAAACAAGATCAATTCCACCCAATGGCTCATCTAATATATATAACTTTGCTTTCCTGGAGAAAGTTAAGATAAGTTGTAATTTTTCCACTCCACCTTTTGATAAAGCAACTATATGCTCTTCTAATGGCATTTTAAACTCAGCTATTAAGTCCATTGCCTGATGAAAATCAAAGTCACTATAAAAATCCCGATAGAAAACTACAGCATCTTTTATCGTCATCCACTCGTCAAAAACAGGACTATCAGGCATAAATGAAACAGTTTTCTTTGTTTCTATTCCTACCTTCTGACCTTCAATTGTGATAGTTCCTTTAGAAGGATAACGCAAACCAGCAATCATTTTTAATAATGTCGTTTTTCCGCTACCATTATCACCAACAAGACCAATAATTTTCCCTTCAGAAATTGTTGCACTTAAATCTTGAAGCACTGTTTTTAAGTTATATCTTTTCCACAGATTTTCAATTTTTAATAACTCTGTCATTCGTTTTCCTTCCTTTTCTTTTCTAATGAAGAATGGAGGATTGGAAGAATTTCTTCTTTCGTAAATCCTAAATTGTCCATTCCATTTATAAAATTATCAAGCAACTCTGTTGCCATTTCTTTGCGTAGTTCAGTAATCTTTTCTCCTTCACTCGTTACAAATCTCCCTGTTCCTCTTCGTGTCACAGCAATACCTTCTCGTTCTAGCTCTTGAAATGTGCGTTGAATCGTATTGGGATTCACTTGTAATTCACTGGCTAGTTCACGTACAGCTGGGATTTTATCACCCGGTGCTAAACGACCTGTTACAATTTCCTTTTTTATGTATTCCATTACCTGAATATAAATCGGGATATTAGGAGAAAAATCAATTCCCATTTATTCCCTCCTCAGTATTAGTGTACTAGATGAATAATACACTAATACTGATTGTGTGTAAATGGTAATTTTTCCAAACTATATATAATAAATAAAGGATGATATCTGAAAGAAATACGGCCAAAAACCAGTTCTTAAACTCATTACTAAAAACAAAATCCCATAACAAACATTAAATGTCGTTTATGGAAATTTGTTAACGTACGGTAAAACCCAGGTTTTTAACTTAGAAATTCCTTAGCATACGAAGTTCGCGTTTAGTTGGCGCGACCTCATTATTAACTCGTCTATTAATTTAAATGTAGCTCTGTTAATCTCGAAATACACTTTCAACTTACCAACTCTGAATTTTATTTTCATCTGCCTCACTCTCTTTTTTGATTTGATAAATCATTTTAGTTAATCGGACACGTAAATATAATTCTTAAGCTGTTCGACTGTTTTTTATGTAAAAGTAGCAATTGTTCATAACAACCAAAATAACAGTGTTTTGAATGTATCCTTTTTGGATATTTATTCGAAATATGAAGAAATGTTATAAACACAGTGATTGAAAGAAAGTAAACTTTTGGGTAAAAGTTTACTTTCTTTTTATTGTATTATTATTGGCTAAGTAGTTTAGAGTTTCTTGTCCTATGTTCAAAAAGTTTAGACTTTCATGTCCCGTTATTGAGACATGAAAATGGATACTTTTTAGACACGAAAGTAGATACTTCTTGAATATCTTTCGTTACTAATATAAATTCCAAATGAATTTTCACTTCACATTTAATAAGGTTTTGCTGAAATGCAAAAAAAAGAGAGCAAAACTCTCTTTTCATTTAATCAATATTATTTTTAAAAATTTAAATAATAAAAAATAGCCAGTTAAAAGAGCGTGTTGTTATATATTTAGCTAAACACACTCTTACCAATATTTAAACCCTATATTAATTTCTTATTCCATTCATTTAACTTATTCATCCTTTTTTTTATTCGGTTATAAGCTTCAAATTCATAACCTTTTTCATTTAATCTTTTTATAATCTGTGAGCTGCTACCATCCTGCACTTGCATTCATACCAGATCCCATAAAATTAATAAATAATGGCCATAATAACGGCCATAACGTAAGAAGTATATTTAGAATTATAAGTATACTATATACCCCAGGGAAATTATGATTTTTACTATTTACCAATACTAAAATCGATAATAATATTATGGGTATTAAATATAAAAATATCATTATAAACCAATACCATGTCATTAAAGTAAGACTCAATGGTCCTAATATCTCGTGTACAACTCCGAATGATATTCCTAATGCTCCAAAACTAAAGGTTGTAATTATTGTTTTTAGAAGCACTTTAGCCAATTTTGAATCGTACGTTTTTCTACTATATAGACCTATCACAATATACAACGATAGATATGCCATTAATACACCTATCCAAATCAATAGCCAGTCTGCATCTAACATAAAGATGTCAAACAGCGCCCAACACACCCCTACTATTGAAAAAACAAGGGAAATAATTATATATTTTAAAACTGGTTTCATGTTCATTTCACGTCCTTTAAAAACTCAAGAATACATTATTAGCTTGTATTCTTCTTTTTCTATCGCTTTACTATAGTCTGTTGTATATTCAATAACAGTAATCCCTTTACTTCTAAGTAGATTTTTTTCCACGGTTTCGCATCAGTTGACAGTTTGAAAATTAATATTAATTTATTTTAATTAAATATATTAACATTACATTAAGTATAAGTAAATAAAATTAATTTAAATTTAATATACTCCACTTATTTAATGGAGATTATTTATATGAACAATATTAATGTTGTTCAAAAAATTATGGCATTTCGAAAAGGTGCAGGATTAACTAGTAAACATTTAGCTGAAATAGCTGATACAACGCCTTCCATGTTAAGTAAGATTGAGCAATGGATCACGAATCCACCCTTACAAACACTAAAGTTAATTTCTGTAGCATTAAATATTCTTTTATTAAATTTTTTCTTGGAAGATACCAATACAGAAGAATTAGTTGTAAGAGCTAACCAAAGATAAAAATAACTTTCCCTGAAAGCGGTAATGTTTCGTATGAGTTATTATCTCCTAATTTAGATGGATCACTGGAATTGGCTTTAATCAATCAGCTACCTCAAACCGCTTCATCTATGGAGCCTGTGGCACATAAAGGTGAAGAAATAGCATTTATTATAAAAGGGCACGTAAAACTATATCTAAATGATGAGGTTTTACTTGAGATCCAGGTGATAGCGGTAAAATACATCACCATTTGCTAGTATTCTTCCATTACTTCTTTTTGAATTATACTCCCTCCTGTTCTCCATACAATATACCTACCTAGATTCAATTTATGTTTTAAATTGTTATTTTTTATCCACCTCAATCAAGCTAGCAAAACTAAATATCATTTTACTTTTTTATTATATAGACTATACTAATTTCTCTTCCCACTTATAGGTTTCGTTTAAGCTAAAAAATATAGCCTCAAGAACGGGATCCTGAGACTCTATTTTTATTTTAGAAAGGACAGCATAACTTTCTCTGTTTCTTCTTTACTTAAATCACCTGCAAGAATTATGACTTGAAAAGCGCTATTCTTTCCTTTTGCAGGAACAATCATTTGCATTACTTTATAGGTTTCCTCTGTATCAAGACTTTCAACTAAGGTTATTTTTGTACCTTCTAATTCATAATTTGTTACCTTTTCATTATAATCCGCTTTTTTATTCGAGAATTCTATTCCCTCAGCAGTAACTGCAGATTGGTGCACAATATATACATTATCTTTACTTTCATTTTGATATTCATAAATAAAATCGGGATTCATTTTTCCAGTAGTCATCGGTGTATTAACACCTTCTCCAGTTAATTTAAACCCTTTTACCACATAACTTGGGGTGTTAATTGGAAAATCAACATATTTCTGTGCTTCCTTTTTAGTTAATCTAAAATGCGAATGAATTTTCTCTCTAAATGGTCCAATTTCTTCACTGTTTTTCTCATATTTTTTTTCCTCTTCTGGGTCTAACTTTTCAGGACTTCCTACTTGCCTTACTTTTTTATCTAAAATATGTGCTTCTGTTTCCAATGTAATGAATCGATCAAATTCTTCTTTCGTAAACAGATTCCTCGCCACTCCAATCTCTGTAAGTAAAGTATTATAGTCTCCTTCGGAAACAAAAAATTCTGCTTCTGCCTGTTTTTTTGTACCAATCATTTTTTCTACAATTTGTTGTATAGGAATATCGGTTTGCGTTTTTGATTCTTTCATATTATTTTTCACTTCTATTTGTTGTTTCTCAGAATTAGTCGGCATATCAGCCCGGGCATTTAATAAGGATACAGATGATACAGCAATAACTGCTACAGCTCCTAGTGCAGACCAACGATACGATTTTTTTTGGAATTTTTTAATCATTAAAATTCTCCTTTTTAACATCCTTTTGTTTTTACTGAAATTTGCCATACTCGGTACTTTATAGTAACTTGAGTAATGTTCCAAAAGACTAATAATAGTATGTCCATACGCAATTTGTTCCTCTGAATCTATATATGTAAGGGCTAATGCATCGCATGCTAGTTCTTGATCTTCTCGCATACATGAGTAGGCATACCATAGAATGGGATTAAACCAATTTAAAATTAGTAAGCCATGCATAAGCCAATTTACACCAACATCTCTTCGCTTGATGTGAGCTAATTCATGATGAAAAATATATCGTAACTGTTGTTCATCTAATATTTTCATATGTACAGTTGATAATAACAACTTTGGCTTAATAAACCCCAACACTGTCGGACTGGAAACCTTTCCAGATACAAGCAATGGGATATTCCTTTGAACAGACATAGATTGCTTACACTTTTCAAAAATTTGAACAATCTTCTCATCTGTAATAACAGGCTGTTTTTTTATGTAAAGTAATAAACGCCTGTTCATTACAAAAGTAGCAACACTTAGAAGGATAACGCCAGTAAGCCAAATGTATATAAAGATTGTATAAAATAAAATCGTCTCATCATCTTCATTACTGTGTGTTTGTGTCTTGTTTACCTGACCAATTTTTGTTGAACTTGTGGTATAAGTATCTTCTTTTGTGAGTAACTTTTTATTGTCTATATCTTTTAATTCTTGCATACGTTCTTTTGTAAGAAAGCTAGCTACAGGGTTTTGGCTAGAAATGAATGCATCATCACTCTTGTAAGTAAGAACAGAATAGATACTATAGGAACTATCTGGCGACCAAGGTAATACAAGTCTTATAATTAATATGATCCATAGCATATATTGCCAGCGTGGAGTTAATTTATTTCTAAACAAGACCTTGATACACAAGATTAGGCCCACTAATATACTAGCCATAACCGAGGTCTCAATCACCCAATCAAAAAATGCAGGTAGATAAATATCAACAAATTTTTCCACAACTATAATCTATCCTTCCTCTGATTTTCCTCAGTTTTCTCATCTAGAATACGTTTAAGTTCGTTAATATCTTCTGAAGACAGTTTTTCTTCTTTTAAAAAATTTACAAGTAAAGGTTTAAATGCTGCACCATAGAAACGTTTAAGTAAAGATTTTGTTTCTACTTGTAAATAACTATCTTGCGAAACCAAAGGATAATAAGAGTACAAACGCCCTTTATCTTGGTGATAAGCAACTGCTTCTTTGTGAACTAATCGATTAATCAACGTTCGAATCGTTTTGGGTTTCCAATCCATTTTCACCTCCAACACTTCAATTACTTCATTTGCCGTTTGTGGAGATTTTGACCACAATTCTTTCATTACTTCTAATTCAGCTTCCGAAATTTTAGGTAATTCTTTCATTAGTTTAAATTACACCCCTCCTCGGATTACACTTGTAATCTGTAACTGAATATTACACTTGTAATCTTTCGTTGTCAATCTTATTTTTATATTTATAGAATCCTTTCCTATGTCCATCAACATAAAAAATTTAATTAGTAGTGGATATTTTTATAAAATATCCACTTTGTTATCTTTTTTTTAAATGGGATATTAAAAATAAATGATGTTTCGTTTGAGACGTCCTATTCTCGATCATATAATTTAATACGTCTAGTTTATACTGCGCAGAATACGTTGTATAAACTTTTTCAAATGCTTGGATTTCATAATATTTAAATTGTTTTATCTACATACGAACCACTTCATGATTCACTCCCCATAATTTAACGATATCTTTTATATTTTCACGTCCATTTTATTAACGTATGACTACATTCAATTTGTCTTCTGAAGTAAATTTAGTCAAAAAAAATGCACTCCCAATTGTTAGACTGTATCTAACAATTGGGAGTGCATTTCAAAAATTATAACTTTTCATTATAACATTTAAATTATTTTTAGTTACTTAATGTGGATTCATACTTTTTCTAATTTATTATTAAAGAAATAAGACCGTAAATTTTTTTGTAAACAGTTTAAATAACTTTAAAACGGTACAACTTTTTAATAAACAGTACGACTTTATATCTAAATTAATGCTATATTTAAAGGATCCTGCATTAATAGTGGTATGTATTTCTTTTACTGGCACATCTTCTTTCGCATCTCTTTTCTGTTACCTATTTGATTTTTTCATGCTCACTTTTTATGACTTTTCAGCTATGTCGGCTGAATGATTAGATTCATTTGTGGCACACGAAAAACGCGTTTTAATAACAATCAGAAAATCATAGAAATTTGGGTGTCAAAGTTATTATATTGAAGTCTATTTATAAGATAGCTTAACGCCCTAAACATTCCAAATTTGTTATATATAGTGGCGTTTTATATAATCTTAATCTCATTATATAATCCTAATATGTTTTTCAAACGGAATAAATTATAAACTATAACTAATTCTAATTATGGTATAATATTGCTAGTAACTGAAGGCGTGTGGTGGGAGGTTGCAACCTTTCTTTCTCTTAATTTAGAGGGAAAGGAGGTGTAACCGATATGGAATTTTTACAACAATTATTACAGGACGCTACGAAACTATTCGTAACAGTGTTCATAACAACTTTTGCAACTGCTTGTGCTAACAAGTTAGTAGCAAAACGTAATAATAAAAGTAAAAGAACCACCCAGACGTCTGCCAAACGTAAGAAAGGTGGTTCGAAGAAAAAATAATTAAACTTTGCAATCTACCACCTAACGGCAGCAGTTACAAGTTAGACGGGATGTTACCAGCATCTCGTCTTTTATTATTATGCACATAGTTAGTAAGTTAAAACCTTTAATAAAAGGTTTATCTCTACACTCTCATTATACATTTTATCTCATTGGAAAACAATATCATCTTGTTTGGTATTTTTTATAATGAACTATAGATTGATACTGCTTAAGACTTTCTTATTTTGGTGAGCTTTTTTCAATCACTTCTTTCTTTTTATACATGTCTTTTAATACCGCTTCATTTATTTTCAAATTCGATTTATCAACTAACTTCTTCTATATATAGGATTGTCCTTTTTATCTTTGCATTCCTTTTATGATAATTTGAGATGCATTGAGTTGGTGACTTGCACTACCTCAACAAAATTATTTAATTGAAGCTAATCCGAATACATCAAATGTAAATTTTTAATAATTTCGTTCTACAAATAGGAATTTCAATCGTTTCTGTAGTCACAAGGTAACAAGTGCACAATGTCACCAGTATGGCTTGGAGGATCTCTAGTCCTTCTATCTCTAAGTTTGGCTATCTTGTCGCTCAATAGACATATGAATAGAATTTTATGGTAAAATAGTAAATGTTTTCAAACAAGGGGATGGAGGGGTTTTAAGTGAAACTTAGAAAGATTTTTATGATTTGTTTTTTGTTTATATTCACATTAACTATTGTGACTGGTTGTAGTTCTTCACAAAGTTCTACAACTGTAAAAAACGGAAAGGCATCTTCGTCTTCAAAAAATGTGGAAGTTGAAGTTGAAAATGCTGAGTACGTATTACCATTAAGTGGGGCCATGGGAGGAATAAATAAAGATACAGTATTGAAATTCAAAGTGAGTTTGAAAAATAAAGGGGATGAAATGTTAGAGATATCACCTTATCTCTTTACACTATATCAAGGTGATGAAAAAATGAAGAAATATGATAAGGCTGATTCAGATAAATTACGTTTAATAGAATTAGAACCTGGTAAAAAAACATCGGGGATTCTCTACTATGAAGTGAATAAGGCCTCATCATATGAGCTCGTTTATTCCAATGAAGAAACAAAAAAAAGAGACGATGAAACAGAAAAAGTTTCTTTCAAAATTGATACGCAAGAAATAGAAAAGAATACAAAAGACTTAAACAAGCCAGCTGAAGCTCTAAAATCCTATATAAATGCTATTTATTATGATAAGGATATAAACAAAATTAATAAATTATCCGGTGAAGATGGAAAACAATTTACTCAAAATATACAACAAGAATTTAAAAAAGATGCACTGTCCAGTACGCATAATGGAATTAGTGACCAGGAATTTGAAAACTATTATAAAAAGTTGAAATCTGTATTGCAGGAAAAAGTTACATTTAAAGTAAAATCAGTAGGTTCTTCTCCTGAGGAAGATAAAGTTGAAGTGGAATTAAAAGTAAAACCATTATTATTAAGCGAATTGCAACCAAAATTACATAAGGAAAATGAAAGATTGCTAAAAGAAAATCCAGGAATTGAACAGCCTAAATTATTTAGCCAATCGTTTGGTTACTTTATATCTATTTTGCCAGAAGCAAAAGTTTCAGATAAAGAAAAAGTAATAAAGGTTGAGATGGAGCGATATGGAAAAGAACAATGGCGTTTTTCAAAAGATAAAGTAAACGATTCAGAGGACGTAATGGAAATAATGGGAGAAGTTTTAAAACAATAAAAAGATATAAGCGAAAACGAAGTTTGCAACAACCAAACTTCGTTTTTTCGATTTATAATGACTTACAACAACTTTTACCTCCAAAACGATAAAAACACAAACTTTCCATTTAGAGAATATTTTAAAATCTTAGCTTGATGGGCATGTGGGCCTGCCAACAAAACGCGAATTTCGTACGCTAAGGAATTATTAGATGTCTTTTTTGATATGGGCCATCTTATAGTAATGCGATATCAATTAATAAAATGGATTATATAAATAATTAATTATATTTTCCATGTACCTTAACTGATATAATGTATAAGGCAATTATTGATTAATAGTACACATTATTAGGGGGACATAAGTAATGATAGAAATAATCGCGGCACTAGTTTCACTAGTCGTACATTTTATTAGTTATCTCTTTTCAACAGGAGAAGACAAGAAAAAAGCAAAAGCAGATTTAAAAGAAATTGTTACTGGTTCTGATGGAAAAATGTTGGTAGGTTTTTTTGGAGGTGCAGCAGTTACAGGAATTGTTGTAGTCATTTGGATTTTATCAGAATAAACCTTTCAGTTATTTTAGCCTATATAACGTATAGGGCAGTTATTAGTTAATCAAGGGTATATATTTGTCAGGATACTTACGTTGGGAAGATTTTCAATTAGTTATGCTGCAAATCTGCTTACTTTTATTATCATATTGCTCTTGATGTCATATATTTTTGATCCTATTTATTTTTACCAGAATGATTTGCCTAACTTATTTGGATTCATTATAATTCTCATCATATTTGGTAGTATACTAGATCTTGTAGTTTGCCTAATTGGAGGATTATTATAAAGGAACATAAAACAATGTAGGAAGTTTCAATTTGAAATTCCTGTATTTATAGGAATAGTTGTTATCTATGTAGTTATACTCTCTCTTTTTACTATTACTAGGTCATATTCGTCTAGTTTGATTACGCCTATTATTTATAGGTTCCTTAGCTTTTTATTTAGTACGTAGAGAAATATAATTAAATTCCAATAACGAATTTCACATCAATTAGTCTCTCATGTGGGGGCTAGTTTTTTTCTTAGCGTGGGGGTTTTCCAGAATAATGAAGATCCCCCTTTTAGAATTTTTATGGTCGATTTCTCAATATAGATATTATTGTTAATTGTGAAATGTATATGGAAATCGAAAGTTACATATACTACTATGAACAATAAGATATCTTGCAATATATTTCTCTTTGTGAAAAGATAAGATCCTACTATCCGATCTTATCTTTTTTATTTATTGATTTATAATAGGGATACCACCACATGACCATTTTCATGATTAGTTCGTTTTACTTTCAATACTGTCAGTTGCTTTTTTAAAAAGTTTCATTGCCTGTTCTGCTTTGTTATTTGCTTGTTCAAACTTGCTATTATTTTGTTCTTCTAATGCTTCTGAAAGTAGTCGCAGAGCATCCCAGTAATTATCCATTGCCTGTTTTATCTTTTCCTGTTCAACTTCTAACTCTTTAGGTGCCTCAAGGTATTTCATGTCTCTTACGTGTGTTTTTGCTATATCCAAACTCAGTTGGATTTCACTTTTCTTTGACTCATAATCCTTTACATCTGAATGCCCTATATCTTGTATCAGTCTGATAACTTCATCCATCTTATTTGTATTTCCTACGATGGCTGCTTTGTATTTATCAACTTCTGAACCACTAACTTTTTCATTTAAATCATCCTCACGATGACCCTCTTTCGCATGTTTCTGGTTCTCTTCCTTTACCTCTTGCTCTACATCAGGGTATTTTTCGTTTATCCCATTAAATACTGTCTCCCATTTAGAAACACCATCATCTATCCCAAACATACCGTTTTGTATGATTTCTTTTGCTTTATCCTTATCATATTCACCATCATACTTACGGTCATCATACTGTCTAACTGCATCTTCTACTTTTATTAGGTGTTTTCTAATCTCTTCTACCCCTTCTTGTATTAAGAATTGGTAATCTTCATACTTTTTAGGTGGCTTGATTTTTTCAAAACGGTTTATATCCAAACTAATGTGACTAATTAAGGAATCTATCTCACCTATGTAGACACCCTCTTCTGTAAATAATTTATCAGTTTTCTTTTCTAGTTTTTTTAAATGATACTGGAATTCTAAGTGTAGTTCAGTCAAACGATAAGGGTAATCTTTTTCAGATACCTTTACCTTCTTTTCACCTTCCGTGTCTGATACATTTGATTTACTTTCTTTACTACTTGATTCGTCTTCCTTACTTCCCTGTTCATACTCAATTCTAGACAATACGTTTCTTAGTTGGTTTTCAATGTGTTCATCACTATAGTGCAATTTCTTTAGGTCAGATACCATTTTATCTGCATCATAATACTTATCTACTTTTCTATACTCTGACTGTGTAAGTCCATATGTATTTAATGTACAACCTACTAGCATGAAACTAACACTTAACCCTGCTAATGCAATACCTTTGAAGGATCTATTCATATTCATTTACCCCTTTATATTTTCGTATTCTTTCTCCATCCATAGACAGTCCATTATGAAAGTTTTCATTATAAGTATTGTTTGCTATTATTGTTTTACTTTCCTCACTATCTGTTTCAGCCCTAATTCTACTCATTTACCGTTTCAGTATTAGGCTTCAATTTGGATTAGCATTGCAAAAAAGGACATACCTATTCTTATAATCTTTGGCTATATATATCCTTTTATTATTTTATAGTGAAATAAATAATGAATCAAAGTAATTTTGTGAAAATTATACAAAAAACCCTTAAATTATCGTTTGCCCAACAGTAGATAATCTAGGTAAAGAAAAAATACTAGAGAATATAGTAATGTAGTAGTCTTTAGTATCTTTTCATAGTATTTTAACGACTATGCAATATGGAGGGATAAAAAAAGGACCTCTTACGGAAAGATAAGAGGCCATCAAGAAGATAAAAATGTTGTATTTGAAACACGCGAGTTTCTACTTCACATTATAACATAATATATCTATATATTTAATATATAGATTAATACATTTGTTCAAACTAATAAGTTTACGATAAATATATTATGTAAATTAGAGATTTTTGATCCTTTTGGATAAAAATGAACTTTGAAATTCATGTACTCATTCCAGATTCCACACAAGAGGAATGCAGAAAACGTACATGCAATGTGTATATTTGATTACAAGACGTGACATAGAAAGAAGGGTTTCTTCACTACACTGAAGGAGACTTTTAAATTTTCGCAATATTAGTATTGTTAGAGATTATCATATATATTATTATAAATAATGTTATATTAGTAAATTTTGGTATTATTTTTTCCAGCTTGTAAACTATGATACTTGGAGGCGTTGTTGTGCGTAATAAATGGAAACTTGGACTAATGAGTACCCTTCTTACCTGTACCACCTTTACATCTGTTGCATTCGCAGCAGAAAAACCAGTCGATCAATCCAAATGGGAGGAATGGTTAAACGGACATGCAAAAATATTAAATGAACCAACTTCCCAAACAAGTGAGGATTTATCATTTCTTAAAGAGGCCGTACAGGACAAGCGTATTGTTGTACTTGGTGAAAGTACGCATGGTGCAAAGGAAATCAATCAATCCAAAATACGTATGATTAAGTACTTACATGAGGAAATGGGATATGATGTGATTGCATTTGAAACAGGGCTTGGAGAAGCAGCAGCTGTTCAGCAAAATTTTGATAACTTAACCGCTACGGAAGCGATGAAACAATCTTTATACCCTGTATGGAAAACTGAGGAACTTGAACAATTATTTACCTATATGAAAGAACAAAAAGAAAAAGGGAAGCCACTCACATTAGCTGGTTTTGATATGAATTTGTTTTATAAATCTTCATTCCGCTCTTATGCAAAAGAATGGTTGCAAAAAGTAAATCCTGAAGTGGCGAGTGAATTTGATACAGCAGTGTCAGAGTTGATTGAACTGGATAGGTATTACAATAAAAATAAAACATATCCCTATGATCGATTTAAAATGGAAATACAGCCCGTAATTAACAAGTTTGAAAAGGTTAGAATGTTTATTCAGAATCATAAATCTGAATTGATTCAAGTTGCACCACATCCTACGTATGATGTGAATTTGTTTGAGAAATCAATCAGTATACGGATTGATGCGATTAAAACGCATCTAGATGCTGATATGAAAGTCAGAGGTGGCATCTCCTCACCTAACCTGACAGACTATTCTTTTTATATCCGAGATCAAAAAATGGCACAAAATTTCGCATGGCTCACTGAAATGCAATATAAAAATAAAAAAATTATTGTGTGGGGGCATAATTATCATATTCGAAAACAAAATTCAAAAATGATATTAGACTTTACGAAGGTGCAGCAATACAATTATATTGGCCCAAATATGATGGATTATCTTCCACAGCGTATCAAAGACCAAATGTACACAATCGGTGTATTTGCGTATAGTGGAAGCAGTTGGGATGATGTTAATGAAAATGTTATTCCTGTACATAATGAACATGAAGAACAAAGTGTTGAAAAAATCATCAGCACTGTAGGAAGTCCCCATGTTTTCGTTAACTTAAAAGGAGAAAGTAACCGACCAGAAACTTCATGGATGTTTACTCCTACTGCAGCAAGTTATTGGGGAAATAAATTAAAAGAAGAAATCATGATTCCGACAGAACAATATGATGGCATTCTATGGTTAGAAAAGACGACTCCTTCTGTACTGAAGTAAAAAATAAGAGCCTCCGATAAATTAATGGGGGCTCTTTTCTATTCATATTCTTTTATTCAATTACCGGATAATTTGTTAAACAACATCGACTCCTCACATCTCCCATTATTCAAATTCAGGTTCCTTCTTATCTTAACAGTCATTATGTATACTGAAACCATACATTATACCAGTGCCGTACGTCTCACATGATTCGAATTTAGGTTCATTTGTCATTAACTTCACTTCCTATTCCATCTTATTATTCCTACCTGCTCTTTCCTCATCATTGTATATAGATTCTTCTGTACAAGAGAAAAAAGAGGCATTCTACACAAGTATGATACCTGCTATAGAATGCCTCTTTTTTCACAAATTTATCGTTTTTCGACAGAAGACTCTTTCCTCAAAAATGTGAAGGTGTGAAACACCAATTTTAAGTGGGAGATGAATGTCGGTTGGCATAAGCCAACATGTTTGCTATCATCTACTTGTACAGATTGCTCTTCGAGAACTGAAGATATGAGGCTGGTTGCAGAAAAACGTTGCAACCGTAAAATCTTCAATGTTCTATCGCCCCATGCTTGCCGAAGTTGCGAAAGCCAAGCTAAAGTAGGGAGTGTGGTGCGTCAACGTAACAAGATACTTATGTTCTCACCGTAGGGACTACGGGTAGAGCCTGCTAAGATAACCGGTGGATACATCGGTGTTCGCAAGAATCTCCTACTTCCAAAAGTCCGTAAGGACGTTAAGTGGTGAGTAGTTCAATATAGCTATTTCACCGAGATTGCAAATTCTGATTTCGGTGCCCCAGCGAATACAATCGTTCCGTTCTTCGGCAGTTTCACCTTGTTATTGCCACTCACGATGGTAAAGTTGACGCAAACTCCCTTCTCATCATACACCGCAAATGAACCTTTTGACGGCAACGTCACGGTAATCATTTTCTCTGTTGCCGCTTGCGAGATTGTAAACCATTTCGCATGCCCATTTTCTCCCAACGTAACTTTGGATGATTGGCCTATATCAATCGGTTTTACATTAGATTCACTTACGTATAACAACCCAGCCATCTCCATATATTCATTTCCACCTTCTGTATAAAAGTTCGTTTCCGTCGTATCACGGCCATTCATCACGGGAATTTGGAGTTGGTGCGTTGCGGTATTCGGACCTGTAATTTTTCTACCATCCCAATAGCCTGCTGGGCCTTCCTTACGATTAATTTGTGTAGTAAGAAGTTTCGGTTGGACAAGATATTGAATAGAGCTAAATTTCTCGTTTACAAGATAGAATTTAACGCCTTCCCTCTTTGCCCATGCAGCAGCGGTTTTCTTCGATAGCACGTTGTCTTCTAGTTTCTCAGCTAAATAGTGGGTCATCACATTTTGCCCTAAACCTGGATACGATTTATATGCGCTCTCCTTCAAATAAGTTCTTCCATTCCTCTCGGTTACGAAATTGAGCTTAGAAGTACCCTTCTCATTAATAAAGCTTCCATCAGCAGTATATACATATTTTTCTTCTCTACTAGATGGTAAGGATAGTTCTCCGTTCTTCGTAATTTCAATTTTAAAATGAGTTTCGCTATTGCCATAAAATCCTGCTTTCTTTGCTACACCTTGAGGCATTTTGACTTTGACCGGCTTGCCAAAGGATTTATTTGGCTTGATGTCCTTAATAGTACCTTTTTCTTTAAGCGTGGCGAGCAGCAATTCAGTTGCCATTAATTGATTTGTAGAGCTGCGGCCACCAGATGACAATACAGCCGCTGCTATTTTCTGTTCCGGAAGCACGACGAGTATAGCATGTTGCAATGCCGTATCACCGCCCTTTGCCAAAGCTTTAATCCCATATTCACTGAATGGGTATAGGTTCACACTATCCCAGCCAAGACCATAGTTAAAAATATTATCTCCAGTCCCCGGCCACATTCCTTTTTTATATTCCTCTTGCTCCATCGCCTTTACTACCTTATCAGAAAGGATACCTTTTCCCTGTCCCATAAATAATTGTGAGAATCGTACCATATCTTCTGCCGTAGAAGATATGCCTCCCGTACCAATTACATTCACTGATTCAATTGGAAGTTGTCCTTGATACGCCGGGAAATATAGTCCGGCCCGATTTTCGTCTCTCCATTTGTCCTGCGGCGTTTTCGTATGATTCATCTTTAAAGGTCCTGTAAAGCTTTGATGTAGAAATTCGGTAAAGCCCATACCACTAACTCTTTCCACCAAAATTTCGGCTAACGTAAAGCCATCGTTACAGTATACCGAGAAAGCACCAGGGTCCGCCTTCAAGTTCTGATTGGATAATTGCTGCAACAAGGCATCATGGGCATAGGTATCATTATCGTTAAATAAAAATGCATTACCTAACGTAGAACCTTGCAAGCCAGAGGAATGATTCAATAACATTCGCGGTGTAATGCACTTGTACCGACTGTCTTTCATCTTAAAATCAGGAATATAACGGGCAACGGGAGCATCCAAATCAACTTTTCCTTCGTCGACCAATTTCATTACAGCCGCTGTTGCATACATTTTACTGACTGAACCAATCCCATATAGAGTATCTTTGGTTAGCTGCTGTCTCCCTTCCATATCGTTCTTGCCAGTCTGACCCGACAAAATAACTTTTCCATTATCAATTAGCGCATACTGCACGCTATTCGCTCCATGGGACTTTGTAAGTAGCTCCGCCTTTTCTGCTGCAATCTTCTTCAGTTCCTGACTAGCTAATTCTTCACCAGCTACAATTGTAGTCTTACTTTCAGAAAATGCTTTTGCTCCTGTTGGTAGAATCATAGTTACCGCTAATGCAGTGGCTAACACACCAGTTAGCTTATTTTTCACCATGTAATTACCTCCTTAAATTAGTAATCGTTTTCATCATTTATTTGTTTCACTATGAAAATATGATAAAACTTATCCGTTTTCCCTTTTGTCCTACTTGCTAAATTCAGCGAGTAAAATATTTTTAAAAGGATCAGGGGTATCCGCTTTAAGGTTGTTCAAATTGACGGCCAATGTATGCTTGCCTCCAAGTGTGCCCCCAGCAAAAGTTAAAAAGCCAGGAATGGTTCCTCCATGCCCCCATATCGCTTCACCGTTTGAAAGCTTCATTTCAAAAATTCCAAGCCCGGAATCGCCAAGTTCATCTACTCCTGTAGGGACTGTTGTAAGCATTTGCTTTAGTTGCTGTTCTTTTAGTAATTTCCCCCCAAGTAAGTAAGAAAAGAATTTGTTTAAATCATCAGCTGTTGAAATCATATCACCGGCAGAGCTCCCCATACTTGGGTTATAATAAGTAACATCTTTTGGCTCACTTGCTCTGTCTAATTGGATATATCCACGGGCATGCTTGGTTCCTGGAATCACACTTGAATTCCCAGGTAAGAATGTATTCGATAATTCAAGTGGTTCAATAATACGTTTTTCAATCTCTTCCGCATAACTGCTCCCAGTTATTTTTTCAATTAGGATCCCTAGTAATACGTATCCTGTATTTGAATACGACCAGCTCTTTTCTGGAGCAAAATCTGGAGGCATGGATATTCCCATCTTTACTAATTCTTCAGGAGTATAGGATCTTTTTGTATCCATCATATTAAAATCCTTTGACCTTGTGTAATTAGCGATACCACTTGTGTGATTCAATAATTGCCGGATAGTAATCTGTTTATCATCATATCCATTTCCTTGAATGACACCAGGTAACCATTTTTCAATAGAATCGTCTAAATTCAAGCGGCTTTCTCCTGCTAATTGAAGTACAACTGTTGCAGTGAACGTTTTTGTCACGCTGCCAATTCGAAAACGAAAATCTGTTTTCATTGGTTTCTTAGTATTTAGATCTGCTACCCCAGCTGCATGACTCCATGTTTTTCCACCCTCAAAAGTTTTAACAAGTATCCCTGGATATCCAAGTTGCAATGTATCCCGCATTGCCTCTTTGACAGAATTACGATTCCTTTGACTGTTTTTTTGTAACGAATTAGATACATTTTGAATGGACTCTGCTTTTACAATTGAGGTTGGAGTTGTATATAGCAGGGAACCTCCAGTTATTAAAAGGGCTAAACCTGTAAATGTAATTTGACGGTGCTTTTTCATCAAAATATTCCTCTCCCCTATTTATATCGTATAGATGTTTTTTGCTGTTTTTCAACTAATCACACAGCTTACATCTTACCCAAAGACAAAAGAGCGCTATTGAATTTGTAATCATTCTTATGCCCATTATTTCACAAACAAATTTCTGACCTGAAAATGGCCTATCCTTTTTTACATGTATGTTAATCTTTGTAATGTCTCTTTTCTTCCATACAAGTCTTATTAATTGATTTGTTTTTTCATATAAATTTACAGTATTTGTTCCTCCTCTCACTCTTCTATACATTTTAATCATACACAATGAAAATCTCTTTTTTCTTACCTCTTCCTTACAAATTCCTTACGTTCAAAATAACTTTCATAAAAACAAAGAAACTGGAATTTTTGGAAATGAAATGAAATTCAAACGCATCTAATATATGATAAAATTATATATATACATAAATACATTTACATTTTTATATGATAGTGTTATCATATAATTAACCAAGAAGTATCCAACAAATTATTATTAATCACTACATTTTCTTTCAGAATAAGTCAACTTATAAAAAGACACTATATTATACATAGTGTCTTTTTATATGCTCTAATATTAATTGACCATAAATGGGTTTATATACAATTGAACGCTTCACGCTCCTTGAGGAAGGAGCCTCCTTAACTAAAATGATAAAAAATACTAACAATCTTATTGTTTATTTACAGCTTATTACGTCAATAAAGAAGATAAAGGGTTTGTTGTTTCCATTCCTAAAAATCTTAATTTTTAAATAAAAAAAGAAAAACACTCCCGAGAGTGCTTTTCTTTTTAACAAATATCAACTATACTGTTTTTACTAGGAGTTGATTTTAGAATATGATCTCCTAGGCTTAGATAATACTTTTTATTTAATAAACCGCAAAATTGGCTGATTTTGTGGTTTATTTTTATGGGCGATAAAATTTAACATGGCCACCATCACGATCGAACCAACCTCTAAATGCCCAGTTAATCCATCCACCATCACCTTTATTCGTGAATTCCCCATCCTCAAATACCCAAATTCCAAAAGTGATTCCATCATATACTGTTGTTCCAAAGAATTTAACACCGTTAAAACGATCCTCATAGTTTTGGTTTAAGTTAAAAACCATAACATTATAACGTTGACCTGCAGAATAAAATGTTGATTCCATTACACCTTTTACAAATCCTGAACGATTAGTTTGACTATTAATAGCATTCCTAATCAAATTAGCGATACCTAATACATCTATACTTACATCTAAATTGGCACTAGCTTTTGCTGCATTTGGTAACTTAGACTCTACAAAATTAGTAGGTAATTCAGTAGATAGATTAGTAGGAATATTAGTTTTAGCAGGAGAGACCTCAGCTGCACTTGCATCTGTTGGCGCAAACGCTCCCAAACCTCCTAAACCGATAGTTCCGGCTAAAGCAATGTTCACTAACTTTTTCATTTTTTTCATAAAAAAACCTCCTTTAAATTTTTTATAAGGTATTAATCCTTACACCTCAAAGTATATATTCCTTATACAGAAGAGGCAAATGATTTAATTGAAAAAAAATAAAGTTCTAACAGTCTAAAAATTAATAAATATGCAAATAAAACTATTATAAATGCATATAAACAACTGAATTTAATAGATATATACATTAAAAGGAATAAAAAACCATTAACTGAATTTTTTGTAAATAAATGAAAAAACTTTTGTTTGTTTTAGTGCCTTAGATTCTTGTGGAAGAAATACTTTCATTGTGTACAAAGAGGTAGAGCCACATCGCTATCAAGCTAATAAAAGCAAATACTCCAAAACAAGAAAATTAACATCTAAAGTTGAAAATCTACAATTTTTCTATTTTAAATTCTGTAAAATTTTAGCGAAATAGTGATGTGGCAATACTCCAAATTGCAAATACCTGATAAGTATAAGCATTTCTATAATTCTACTAATGTATGTTTATACCTATAATAGAAAAAGCTCTTACAATTGATGTGAGAGCCTTCTAACCGAATTATACTATTTCATTCTACTTTCAATCTCATCCCTAGAATTGTACAATTCGTTAATTTGTTGGCGCTTCTTATCGTTCAAATAAGGGTTGTCCTTATCTGTTTGATTCTTCTCTGTTTGCTCCACTCCTTGTGTTAAAATCTTTCTTGTTGTCCTTCAACTTCTCCTTTACTTTCTTCAGGCTATTTACCACTTTTCCGAAATTATCACCTTTTGTCCTATTATGGTAGTTCTTTATGCTTAGACCATTTTTAAAAGCAGATATTTACTGTCTTTTATATAATAAAAATGAGGTAGAAAGATTTAGTCTTTTTTACTAACTAATAGATTTATGATATGTATTTCAAAGATCAATCTTATAATTTTATTATATCAAAATAAATTAATATACGGTTAGGAAGTATTGAATATCATAGTAAAATCACTCGAAATAAAATTATTCGAAATACTCTAATTACATAACAAAGCTAGCTTTGCAGTACGTTCCTATTGAGAATTTTCACCAATATTTTATCAACGAATTCTTCATGGATATTACGGATAGTATTCATTTATTTGCTAAGAATCCCTATAAGTTTGCGTTGAAATTCAAACGTGAAATGATTAAGAAATAACACAAAGTACCCCGTCAAATAGTGCTGTCATATGTACCAATGCTTTTTATATAAGTTGACACTGTAATTTTCAAATATAATAGATTTGAGTGATCACGTTTGAATTGTTATTAAATAAAGGGCACCATTCTAATTAGAACGATGCCCTTTATTATTGTAAGCACTATTACCTATTGGGTTAATTTTTCGATTGTAGGCATAACAGCAATTGGTGGTAATGATGCAGTCCACCCAACTGCATATACGTTTAATTTTTCACCTAATGTGTAGTTTTCACTATCTGAAACAGGAACTCTTAAAATTTTGTTCTGGGAAACTAGATCCCACCAATCATATTGATAAGTAAGTGCTTCATCTTTTGTAGAAGTAGCAGCAACCACTAAATAATTGTTATCTATTGAAATGACATATCCAGTAAAAGGTTCTTGTTCTTGGTTTTGAATAGAATGAACAGGAGTATTGTTTGCGGAAATCTTAGTAGAATCTGCAAAGGCTGGTGTTAATCCAAAAGTAAATCCACATCCTAATGTTAAAGCTGTTACCGTTGTTACTAATTTTTGTTTTTTGTTAAACATCATATATATCCCCCTTATATTTTATCCCTACACTATCCACATTCCATTTACATACATATAAAGCCTTTTAATATTAAGATATTTAACGAATTTGTCACATAAATTACATTAATGGTAATATTACCTATTAATAGGAGTTGTTTTATGTTATAATTCACTAGGTGAACTATTATTGTTCCTTTCATCACTTGATGAATGTATGCCCTTCCTTAATTGTAAATATGTTTGATTTTGTTGGTGGAGAGGGAGATATCCCTCTTCTTTTTTTGTTTTTTTATGAATAAAAATTAACCATATCATTGTTATATCCATATAAAAAGGAGTCTCAGCAGATCGCTATCAAAATAAAGTTATGAAATACCCCCATTATGAAAAGTTTATATCTTTGCAAATTTTATTTTTTCGCAGCTAAAAGACAAATAAAAAAGGTCCTTAACAATTTATTAAGGACTGCGGAATAAAACCGCGATTTGGGTTAAAACCCAATCAGTTTGTAGAAAATAAATTGCGTTTATGATAGCAATTGTATTCCCAAAAGCAATGTTTCAAGTGAATTTTAACATACCTGTAACTACATTGGTATCAATAAAATATGGATTGGATTACAAATAGTGGTTTCGAATATTAGAAAAAGTTTAAAAGTTAATTACTTTTCAGGAAGAAAAATCCTTAAGAGGAACTTGTAGAGATAAATTTTTAGAGGAAGTATCCATAGCAGATGCTTTTTTCATTGTTGTATAAAATTTATATATTAAATGAGAGATTTATTAAATAGAAAACTAAAAAACTCTATAATCCCCACACATTAATTCATAACTAAAAATGTTTTAACAAATGATTGTTTAATTTTTCTACAACTGTTCTTTTCATCACATAGGTAAAGTAAATTAATTATATTAGTTGTAATATGAAATTCTTTTTCTTATAGTTAATTAACTTTAAATATATATCATTCTTAAAGAATGATATATTCTTCTCTATTTACCTATACCTATATTTTTATAATTTATCATTTTAGCCAAGAAGACTCCTTCCTTAAGGAACGCGAAGTGAGTACGTGGGAGATTCATGTCAGTTGGCATAGGCCAACATGTTTGCTATCATTTACTTGTACAGATTGCTCTTCGAAAACTGAGGATATGAGGTTGGTTGCAGAAAAACGTTGCAACCGTAAAATCTTCAACGTTCTATCGCCCCACACTTACCGAAGTTGCGAAAACCAAGCTAAAGTAGGTAGTATGGTGAATCATTTAATAGAATTGTCCCTTGGTTTAACAAATGAGTTTTTGTAAATAATATGTTTGTTAAAAAATTAATTAAGGGGGACTTGTATGCCACAGGATCGAAAAGCAGAAGTTCAAAAGGATGCATATAAAAACAAAGAGATTATGCCAGATAATTCAAAATCTCTACCGCGTCACATGCAAAAAGAGCTGCCTCACGAATTTTCTGTAAATCCTCTGTTTGCCCGCGAAGGAGAATCCGTCGTTCCGCGCTTTCATATTCCTGATAAAGGTATGTTACCAGAAACAGCATATCAAATCGTCCATGATGAAATTGCTCTTGATGGAAACGCCCGCCTGAATCTTGCAACATTCGTTAGCACATGGATGGATCCTGCCGCAGAGCAATTATATGCAAAATCATTCAACAAGAACATGATTGACAAGGACGAATATCCACAGACAGCTGAAATTGAGGAGCGGTGTGTCCGCATCTTAGCCAACCTCTGGCATTCGCCCAGCCCCCTTACGACTATGGGCGTTTCAACAACTGGATCGTCGGAAGCATGTATGCTCGGTGGACTTGCTTTAAAGCGACGCTGGCAAAATGCACGTAAAAACGAAGGGAAGCCAGTGGATCGTCCCAATATTGTGTTTAGTTCCGCTGTTCAGGTCGTTTGGGAAAAATTCGCGAATTATTGGGAGGTTGAACCACGCTATGTGAAGATTAGCCCAGAACATCCCCAATTGGATCCTCAGGGAGTCCTCGCAGCCGTGGATGAAAATACGATTGGTGTGGTACCGATTCTCGGTGAAACTTATACCGGTCTTTACGAACCGGTTGCCGCAATTGCGAAAGCGTTGGATGATTTACAGGCGAGGACGGGTCTTGACATTCCCATGCATGTGGATGCAGCTTCGGGAGGATTTATAGCACCGTTTCTTCAACCAGATTTAGTCTGGGATTTTCAATTACCGAGGGTGAAGTCCATCAATGTATCCGGACATAAATATGGATTAGTCTATCCTGGATTGGGTTGGATAATTTGGCGGGAAGCTGAAGATCTCCCTGAGGATCTAATCTTCCGTGTCTCCTATTTAGGCGGGAACATGCCGACCTTTGCCCTGAATTTCTCTCGTCCTGGTGCACAAGTGCTCCTACAATATTACAATTACCTGCGTTTAGGAAAAAGTGGGTACTATGATGTACAAAGGGCTTCCCAGAAAGTCGCTCTTTTTCTTAGCAAAGCCATTCAGAAGATGGAACCGTTCGAACTTTTGTCCGATGGTTCGGATATTCCGGTTTTCGCTTGGCGACTAAAAGAAGGTTACACATCAAATTGGAATCTTTATGATTTATCTCGACAATTGCGTGTGTTCGGCTGGCAAGTACCTGCCTACCCATTGCCTCCAGATATGGAAGCGGTGACGATTATGCGCGTTGTGGTTCGAAATGGATTTTCCATGGATCTTGCACATTTATTTTTGAGGAACCTCAAACAGACCGTTTCCTTTCTGGATTCCCTTGACGGACCTATGCCACATGAAACGAAATGTGATAATGGGTTTCACCACTAAATGAAAAAAGCCTAATTTCTTCATATTAAATTGAGAAGTTAGGCTTTTTAATATTGAAATTTCTTTAACGCTGTAAATCCGCATTTTCTTGACACTAACCTATGCCCATCAAGCTAAAACCCTGAAGTTTCATTAACAGATTTTTCTTCTTACTACCATACAGAAATTGTCCCTTATCTCTTGCTAGTACTTTTTCTATGCATAATATTATACACACATTATAATAGTCACCTAATTACATATGAAGAGGTGCAAAAAATAAATAAGACAGAATTAACAAAAGTAGTAGAAGAAAAAACGGAACTTATACAAAAGGATCCAGTTGCAGCAACACAAACTGTTTTAGATACAATAACAAGTGCGCTAGCAAATGGAGAAAAAGTACAAATTCTTGGTTTTGGTACATTTGAAGTACGTGAACGATCTGCACGTACAGGACGTAACCCACAAACTGGTGAAGAAATGCAAATCGCCGCTTCAAAGGCATCTGCTTTTAAAGCTGGAAAAGAATTAAAAGAAGCAGTGAAATAATCATACATAATCAAAAGGGTTTGATATTCATATCAGCCCTTTTTTAATAGCCTTGTGGGGATATCGCCAGCATTTTGGAAAAAATCCACACTAAGAAAAAACTAGCTCTTACAAGAGAGGCTAATTTACATAAAATTCGTTAATGGTAGTCAATGTATCTGTAAGTCTATAGTTATTCGTTTCTGAAATCGTATGTATCCTCAGGAACATTTAACGTATGTCCGTTAATGATTACTGTATTATTGTCTTTCCATACAATCTTTGCCGTATCTTCTCGGTAATTCCAATACACATTCTTTGTCTTGAAATATTCACGATGATTAAATACTAACTCTCCCCTAACAGCAAAACTTGTTGTTGCTCCGCCATTTGTTACATAAGCTTTAAATGTATATGTTCCGTCAGGAGATTGTTTTTCAGCAATCTTTTCACCTGTAGGTAGTCGATCCATACTGAAGAATGCCCAATAAACTCCGTATACGAACAAACCAGCTATACAAAATAATATAATTAACACTTTTTGTTTGGTTTTCTTAATTTCTTTCTCTGTAAAATTCATGTTTTAGCTCCTATTAATGATTTTTATAGCAAACCACTTCTGTTTGGAGGTAAGGTCAATCTTTGTTTTGTTTTTCTAACAGTTGAATAACTCTATCTAATTTTTGCTCAACTTGATTTTGTTTCTTTTGATTACTGTTACGCTGAATTATACGTATAATTCCTCCAAATAGTGCACCAATGATTATTGCAATAATGATGCAAGAAATAGTCGTTTCTAAAGGCATTATTTAGAACCCCCTTTTTTCCTTATTGTACCATTTAGAAGAACTAATATGTTTTATAATTTGATTTGTATATTGTATACAAGTTAAGTTAACATAACGTCCTATTATCGGTAGCAAAGAAAAAGGCGAACCCCTACTTTCAAGAGGAATTCACCTTTTTCTATACCCTATTCATATTTTTATACATTTCTATCATGGTGCGGTTTTCAGGTTCTCCTTTGTTACTAAATGAGCCGAAAAAATGTATAAAATCTTGCATGCTCTTAGCATGGTTTTTTCCGAAATGCTGGCGGTACCCCATCACCATCAAGTTAAAATTTTATAATGCCCCCAAAACGAAAAATTAGAGTCTTTTATAGCAATGAAGTTCATTTTTATCGTTTTGGGGGCAACCTGTGCTGTTAGGTTGATGGATGTGTGGTGCGACCCCATTTATAAATCACTTCAATAACGCATGAGAATGGCTATTATTTAGACTACAAGTTTCCTTAGGAGCACATCATTATCAATCTAAGATTTTTTACTATCAATTTAAATTTATGAAAAATATGTATTCATAAAAATTTATTTTTGTTTTAATCATAATTTCTATTGTTTTAGTAAAACATAGAATTGATATGAAAAAGGAGGAATAAAATATGCAATTAGCTACACATGAATTACGTGATTTAAGTGAATTAATTGCTGGTTGTTACAATACAATTAATACGATGAGTACATACATTCAGCAGGCACAAGATCCCGAATTAAAACAATTATTGCAACAACATTTTCCATTACATGTGCAGGATTATAATTTAAAAGTTGAATTCGTACAGAGTCTAAGTGAACCAAATATTGAAAAATTTCAGCCATCTAAGTTAACACCTGTACTATCTTCTTACTTAAGAACACCTGTTGAAGAATTGCCGCCTGTTACTCCGGATGTAAGCGGAGCACCACCTAATGACCGAGCAATTGCAACTGGATACTTATTAAATCAAAAGTCAGCAGCTTTAAATTATGCTGGTTCTGTATTAGAATGCGCAAACCCTAACTTAAGAACATTCTTAGAAAATGCATTCTTAAATAGTGGTAGACATGCATACGATGTATGGCAATATATGGTCAAAAAAGGGTATTATCCATTATCTACAGCTCCAGAATCAGAAGTGCAAACTTTAGCTACTATATATCAACCTGTTAATCAATCTTTTTAACCATACAATTAACTTTGAATGCATGTAATTCACTTTAAAAACTGTTAAGAATCTTGATTTGAAATAAAAAAGAGGAAACGCAATTAGAAACCGCTAGTTTTTTTACTTAGTAATTTTTCATTTCAAATGGTCTGTTAGTGACCCCTGTTAGTGGTCATCATACATGCCCATCAACTTAAGGATTTTATAACACCCCAAAACGAAAAAATTGTCTGCTTTCTATTGGTTAATGAGGAAAAGTGGAAAAACGTTAGTTAATAAAACGCAAGCCTCTTTTGATTAGGGGTTTGCGTTTTTTATCATATACTTTATTTTTTCTCTTCACGAGCTAAGTCGATTACAATATCCTTTTTATATAAATCTATTGCCTTCAGTTAACATAACCATCTTATCAGTATTCAACAATGGATAAAATTTACATTCCGGGAGAAGTTGTATTTTCTTAGCTTGATAGCGATGTGATGCTACCCCTAAGTCTTCCATCTTAAAAATAATTAGGATAGGATTTTTTGATAAATACGTGTATTCGATTTGATACGTGAGATATAATAAGCCTTTTGATCTTGTAAATGTTGAAAATCTTTCAAATGAAAATAGCCTAAATCTCAGATAGATAAATCATTCGCTATTACAGTTGGGACACACAGGGAACCGTAGGTTCGATCATGTTGTTTACCTGGTCCTGTATGAATATGAAGGAATTGTCCACTTAATAAATCATACTCAAGTTGAATCTAAAATACGAATACATTTGAAATTAGAAGTATATGGAGAAGAAATCGGCATAGATGAGGCTAATTTTTGGTTTAGTAGTTCAGCTAATATATGTTGTAAAAATTGAACGGCTGATTTATTAAACCTTTGATTCAGTCCTTCCGGACTGATGAGTACTTCTGTGGATGCTTCTAAACAGCTAGATAACTGGGCTAAAGAGGTTGTAGCGATATTTTGACTCATCCATATACATAAAGCGACTAAATCTTTTGCTTGGTATTTACTGGTTCGTTGTACGAAACCAACATCTCTAGCAAGATCCCGTAAGGTATTTGGAGATAAAAAACTTTGAATCTCTTGAGCAAATAGTTGTAATTCATCAGATACAGAAATAGACATACAAAAACGCCATCCTTTCCTATGATTCTACAAAAAGAATAGCGTATTTTTTCATTTTAGGGGGGATTTTGTTGAATTAGCTTGATAGCGATTGGTGGTACCCCTTATAGGATAATAGAAGTTTGCATTTTCAATTTTTTCACACTCTATTAACAAGGCAGTTATAGCATCCTGGTTTAGCGTTAAGAATGTGAATATATTCTACTTCTTTATTATCAAAAATTTCATCTATATTTTCTCTTAAATTTACACCTTCTGTAACCCTTGCTTCTACAATCATTGAGTCAGCATTGTAGCCGCGTACAGATAGATACCTATGATGTAACATATGCGGAATTTCATTTACATCTAGCTTAGCAGTAGTTGCTCCCTTTCGTATAAATATAGGACCACTTGCTTTATAAGGCGAATTAACACTATGATATTGATAATTCAGTAAAATTACCTCTTCTCCTACCTCTGCATCCTTCAAACTTATCCTGCAAGGATATCCAGGATTTTTATTTGCTATTATTTTGACTGCCCCGATACTTTTTAATACTTCTTCGTTCATTAGAAATAGGTTATTAAACTCCTTCTCTTGTAACGCAACGATTTGAAAGTTATTTCTCATATTCTATCCCTCCTTAATTAGTTGTTATAAAGCATTTCACTAATGATGCTACCACTAAAGTTCATAAAACTTGTTCAATAATCCTGCCCGTTTGTTGAGGATTGAATTAAAAAGCTTACAATTCTATAACAGAGAAAAAATGGCTTATTATTGTTCAATACAAAGTTGCTTACTTTTAATCAATCAGTAATGATTTATCAAAAAATACGATGAGTACAAAGCACTCTTGTTAATTCATGTTATCTTTTGTTAAAGAACGTGAATTCAGTCAAGTTCTTGGTTTACGGTATTTCCACTATGGAAAGCACGGAATTGACTCGGTGAAAATCCTGTATTTCTTTTAAATGCATTATAAAAGCTAGATACACTTTGATAGCCTGTTTGATAACCAATCTCTGTACTATTAAAGACCGTTGTCAAGAGAAGTTCCTTTGCTTTCTTAACTCTGATCCTTTCTAAATATATTCGAGGAGTATACCCTGTTCTTTCTTTGAAAATCCGATTTAAATGAAAACGACTAACTCCTACCCTTGATGCAATTTCATTTAAAGACATGTTTTGAACATAATTATTTTTTATCAATCGCATAGTATCTTCCAAAACGCATTCGAACGGGTCGTATATTTTTATATTTAGATCTGATCGGCATCTTTTGCATGGACGATAGCCTGCCCTTTGAGCTTCGTGCGCATTTGAAAAAAAGGATACATTTTCATAATTAGGAACCTTAGACTTGCAAGAAGGCCGGCAGAAAATTCCAGTTGTCTTGACTGCGTAAAAGAATATCCCGTCATACGCTGAATCACATGATACTGTTGCTTTCCACATGGTATCTCTGGAAAGGTTATTTTGATCCTTCATTAGAATTTAACCCTCCCTTGTAGGCGAAAATCTTATTACTCAAAATCATATAAATCGCATATATAGCCACGACAATTAACGGAACAAATATATACAATTGAAAAAATGGAATCACCAGCAAACATAAAATGAAAGAGATTAACGATGCCCACCATGCCCGTGTGTTCTTCCTAAATAATTTAACGCCTGCTGCCATTGAAAGAACATAAACTAGAATCCCAAGAGAAGTCGGTATAAACAAAATATCATCAAACGTTAGTGACAAAGCTTTTGTCACTAACACACCTGCTACCGAAAAACAGATAACAAACAATACCATCTGTCTTGGAATTTGAGTAGTTGCATGCAGCCTTGAGAAAAATTTTGGGAAATCACCATCTCTGCTTAATGAATATCCTAATTGCGTTAGGCTGGCTACAAAAGCATTCGCTGTCCCTGTACAAATAATTAAAGCTAAAACAGCTGTAACGACTTTGGCACCTCCGCCTACTGTATCTCCCATTATAACACCAATAGGAGACAGGTTGCTTTCTTGACTGCCATACGTGGCCGTTCCAATAGTGACAAGGCTTAGCGCTAAAAATAATAATCCAATGACAACTGCACTAATAACTGCTCCTTTGACAATATCTTTTTCTGGCCTTTTAAAGTGCTCAGCCAGATTACAAATCGCCTCCCAACCGAAAAATGACCAAAAGATAACCGTTATAGCGTTCCCGACAGAAAACCATCCATTTGGAACAAAGGGAGTAAAATTTCCCCATTGTATTCTTGGAAACGCCACAAATACAGCTGACGCTAAAAGAATCAGTAATAAGGAACTTAAAATCAATGCAACTTTACCACTAACATTTACGCCGTAATAATTGGAAACACCTGCAATTACCAAAATAAAGACGGCAATTAAAATTGTTTCAAAATGCGAAAATCCAAATGCCTGACTGACGTAAAAAGCACCAGTTAAAGATACAATCGTTTGACCAACTGCTGCTGTTACAAAGTAAAACCACCCAACGATATTGCCAAGATGATATCCAAAAGAATTTCTAACAAAGGTTGCTGCTCCACCGGAATCAGGATATATCCGTGCCAAACTAGCAAAGGAATAAGCAAGCGGAAAACTAATTATAATAACGATAAACCAGGATACAATAGATGCAGGGCCCGCTATTGAGGCCGTTACCCCCGATAAAAAAAGGACACCTGATCCTAGAATAGCTGAAATGTATAACGCAATTCCTTGAAATAATCCAATGGCTTTATTGTTCATGATCTCCCCCCTTTATAGGATTTAGTGTACTAGTAAAGGGGGGGGGGAATTCTTCTTGTTTTTTGCGGTTTAATTCGTTTAATAAAACAATCATAAGCATTTTTATTATATTTCTTCTTCAACAATCTGGCCCGATTGTTGAAGAAAGTAGCCTGTTCCAATAAAGAACTTTATTGTTCAGTAAACAACTTGTCATGAAACCATAAAACGAACCGAAATTTTTCTTAAGAGTAGAAAATTCGGCTCGCTTTATGTTGGAATTTGCTTAGCGTATATTTTCGTTAAAATGTGGGCGGGATCCCATGCCCATCAACTTAAAATTTTAAGGTATCCCCAAAACGAAAAAATGAGCTTTTTTATTACAAATTAGCACAAAATCTTGTTCTGGGGGTAGTTGTATTTTCTTAGCTTGATAGCGATGGGGTGGTACCCCTAATAAGAGAAGATAATGTGCTCATCGCCCTTGATTGGGCTTTAAAAAAGTAGCATGTTTGTCCCAACCGAATTGAATTTTCCATTCTTCTTCGAATCCACTCTCAGTAACTTTATTCTTACGTAGTTCTTTCGTCGTATCTTCTTGATATTTAACGAACATTAATTGCTGTGCCCTGATAATAGCCGTATATTGAATCGTTATGTTTTCCCATAATATATCAATCGGATTCTTATCTATGATCTCAGCAGCTAAATCAGCTACATCTTCTGGAAAATATTTATGGAAGAAACCATGTGTTACAGCATTGTATGTAAAACTATAGCCTTCTCTAATTTCTGTGGCTCAATGTGTTGTTTAACTAATTCCACCCCCAATAACTTTGTTGATTAAATGACCGACAACAACTGTTTGTTCTTGTTTATTTAGTTTCATCTTTATTTCACCTGCACTTCTAGAAAATTCACATGAGTCTTTAAATTTCCTACTTCACGCGATAAATTATTGATCTGGTCTTGTTGTTCCGCAACTGTTTTAATTAGCTTATCAATTCTTTACACTAATACCGCACATTGATTCTCCATTCTTCAGCCTCCTCCGAAATTACTCTAATTTAGTATTGAAATTCTCTAAAACTCGATGTATTATATTTTTGTGTTTTTCTCAGTTCCCAAGCCGAGAATACATCATCACTTCTGAAAGGACCCGAACTCCAGCGGGTTCTTTTTATTTACTTGAACTCATTTTCGAATTATTGTATTATATTTTCGGGTCTTGCTCCATAAATCATTATCAGGAGAATCTGCAGGTTTGCAGGTTCTCTTTGTAAAATAAAAAACATCCATTATATGAACACTTCATGTTATTATGATTAAATTGTTTTAATTCAGTTTGATATGCAGGTGAAACGAATGGAAAATAAAATTTATGTATATTAAAATTATACTAAGTTTAACTAATAAGCATCCAAGTTTCTTTGATTAATCACTACATTTTCTTTAGAGCTATATCCACATATAAAAAGACACTATACAGTGTCTTTTTATATGCTTTGTTCCTTTAATCAATAGTAGTTTCCTAATGTAGATAGGCTCCCGTAGATTTCATAAACGCCCTCCTCTATATATTAAGGGGCACTACCTTATGGTAATTATATATACATTTGTAATATTCTGCATATTTTTTATAAACTACCTAAATATTTACAATTATCAGAAGAGTGTTATATTGATAGTAATCTATTAAACATTAAAAGTTTAATAGCAAAAAATAAAGGGGGATATAAATTATGATGAAATCTAAAATCAAGAAAGCTATAGGAGGGATTGCTTTAGCAACTGCTTTAGTTACATCCGCATTACCTGTCAGCGCAGCTACTGAATATGTATGGGTTAGAGATGCATATCCAGGATATGATAATTATGTTTTTGATAGCGCAAAGCAACGAGTTCAAATTTGGTCTGGAAATAATTATTTTTATGTAGATTGTGATTTTGTTGAATATGGTAAATGTTTTGTGAAAAGATAAATAGAAATCAAGAAAATGCCAACTTTTTTGGCATTTTCTTGATTTCTATTTGTATTATGTGGATCACCATACATGCCCATCAGCTTAAGAAAAATAAACGCCCTAAAACGAAAAAAATGAGCTGACTTCTCAAAGTAACTGCCTGTAGAGAAAAGAAATTTTCGTTTAGGGGGTACTTCAAAACCTTAGCTTGATAGCGATGTGGCGGGACCACTTTTAAGGTAGGAATTTTAAATTTACATTTTAAAATATTCGAATGATTTAAAAAACAGTCTGATCTATACTAAAATGAATATGATATGAAAGATTGCTAATATATTTGCTATTGTAAAAGTAGTATTGATGGAATTATGTTGGTTCAAGTTAAAGCAAAAGACATCTATTAAGGTGTCTTTTGCTTTAATGTAATTTACTAAGAATAATGAATCTACTTAACTAATTGCTGTTGGATTTCCTTAATTAACAGTTTAGCACCTTCAGGACTAAGAACGATTTGAGCATTTGCTAATGATATATTTTTTTCTGAAATATCACCAGTTATTGCACAAGCATCATAAGATTTGTATTTTTGTAAAATGATTTTTTCATCTTCTACAAATATTTCCATAGGATTTTTTTCTACAATTCCTAACGTTGTTCTTAACTCTTTCGGAAGAACAATCCACCCTAATTCATCTATTCTTCGTTTAACACCTGTTGACTTCATGTTAATATTTTTAGTTACTACTCACATATGAACAAGCGGATTAAATGATGTTTTTCCGGTATCATCTGCATGCAATACTACAATTAAGCCTTTGTGTAACACATGGAACCAAATCACGCTATAAAGCATTAGCGGACATTAAAAACGGCGAAAATGACTAAAATTATATAGATTTTTGGGTACACAAATGATTTTTGACCGCACGCTTCTCGTTTTTTGATTTCAGAATGTCCTATAAGTATCATTAGCGGACATCATAACACTCAAAATCGGTCTTTTATATCCACTAATATATGAAATGAATATTCGCTAATACTTAATGTAAGTTTTGGTTCCGTTGCTACACAGACAACTATATCCTATCTAATGACTGTGGTTGCAATATCAAACACTAAAATCAAAACATCTTTTTATATCATTTTAAGGATTTTATTTCCTCGTATTCCCTCATTCTCTTGTAAAATGTCGCTTTCTTCATGCCAGCCTTGTCCATGTATTCAACAGCGTTGATCTTTCCTACCTTCCATTCCTTGCTATCCTCTTGCATGTACCAAACATTAGAATTGAAATCTTTGAGATTACTGTTTCCTTAACTACAAAGAAAACGCTAAACTTCATATATACTTCTGAGGATGTTATGTAATACTAATTGGTTTTTATGATAATTATTCGTAAGTGGATAATTCACTACGCGCCTCGCCTATTGTATCCCTAGCAATTCTTAACGCTTTTAAACATTTTCCTAATTTCGCTAAATCTGTTTGGCTCGCAGCATTTCCATAGGTTGTCTTAACAAATTGCAAGTTATCCATCGCCTTTAATCAATAGTTAGAGGATATATATCTATGCCCTCTTATTGCTGATTGGTGTTAGAATTGCTGCTCCCACAAGCAGAATATCTGAAAAACACTCGTAGGGGTAGCACCACACCGCTATCAAGCTAAAAAAATACAACTACCCCAGAACAAGATTTTTTGCTAATTTGTAATAAAAAAGCTCATTTTTTCGTTTTAGGGCTGATTTGTTTTCTTAAGTTGATGGATGTGTGGCGAGCCCCCATGCCCATCAAGTTAACAAATTTAAATATACCCAAAACAAAAAATTATACATTTTCACCTGGAGATGCTAATTTTATCGTTTTGGGGTACTATAAAGTTTTAGTTTTATAACAATGTGGCGATATCTTTAACTAAAATCAAGTTTTATAAGGCACTTTTAATCAACCTTTATTCCAAAACTATAAATAATTTAATCACCATGGATACTAATGTCGGACCTTAGGTTAGAAAATAACTGGTAGTTTTGCAAGGGAACGAATTTTACTATGGTTATAAATCAATTGATCCGCTTCGATTGCTAGGCGAAGATTAGGTAGCCGCTTTAACAAAGTGCCTAATGCAATTTGTCCTTCTAAACGCGCCAACGGAGCTCCTAAACAGTGATGTATACCAGCCCCAAAGGCTAAATGGTTATTCTCCTCCCGTGAAATATTCAATTCCTCTGGATAAGGAAATATGTTTGGATCAATATTTGCAGCAGTCAGGGAGAGTAGAACTAATTCACCTTTACGAATCCTATTTCCATGTATTGTCACATCTTCACTAGCAAAACGGCTACTAAACATAATTGGGCCAGCATAGCGTAATAGTTCGTCGACAGCGGAAGGCAGCAGAGAAGGATTTTGCCCTAGTAAATTCATTTGTTCAGGATGTTGAAGTAACGCTAGTACGCCATTACTAATTAGATTAACTGTCGTTTCATGTCCAGCGATAATGAGCAGCCAAATTGTCGAAAGAAGCTCGTTCTTACTCAACTTGTCTTCTTGTTCTTTTGCTTGAACTAGCGCGCTTATTAAATCATCACTAGGATTTAGGCGTTTTTCGTTAAACAATACTTCAATATAATTAATAAACTTTTCAAGTGTTGCTGTCACTGCAGTCCCTTGACCAGGATCCACTGAGGCGTTCATCAGTTCTTGTGTCCATGCGCGAAACTGATTTCGATCATTGGTGGGAATCCCAAGCATCTCTGAAATGACTATAATGGGTAGTGGGTAAGCAAAGTCTGCAATAATTTCCATCTTTCCTTGTTCCTGTACAACATCCAACAATTCGTCGGCAATTTGCTGAATACGAGGACGAAGGTCCTCAATCATACGTGGTGTGAAGGATTTAGAGACTAGCCGACGTAGGCGAGTATGATCAGGGGGATCTACCGTAAGCATATTCGGCATATTCATAAGCCATTCAAATAGTTTACTCACTGCTGTATTCTCCTCAATAGGATTCTGCTTATCACGAGGCGGTGTGAATTTTCGTAAATCTTTGATAAAACGGGAATCTTTCAAAATTGCAACCACATCATCATAGTGAAATGCAACCCATGCCCCTCCCATGCCATAAAAGTCATCAATGCGAAAGAAACGCTCTTGTTGCTCCATGAGGTTTTTATAGAACATAATGGGATTACGCATAGTTTCCGGCGAGTTCAAATCGTTAAAAGTTAGTTTTTTCATTAGTTTCCTCCTTATCAGTATAACTATTGAATGCTTTAACATTAACCCTAATCTTTACCGTACTATTCTATGACCGCTCATGTTACAAAAATGATATATCTAATTCATAGAACGATTCTGTTGCAATGTTTCTCAAGAAATTAATATAGATAAGGAAATATGACTAAATATTATGCAGGTATTAGGAATCAACATATCGTTAACAAGCAAAGATTTTGAAGTAACTCCATAAAAAAGTTCTGGAAGTCAAAACTCTACTATTTAAAATATTTACATTCTCCCTTATTATAGCAACGTTAGTACTAATCCAAGTTGACAGACATGTGACTTGACTCCTATGATAAAACTCAATTTGGTGAACAAGTATGATTTCGGATACATATCGGATGGATATTACATAACCTTGTGGATACATGGTTTTGGGGTATAACATAAATTACGGAAACTGCAAGTAAATTCTCACCCTTAGTATGCGAATTTACTCGGTATTTTTATATAAAGTGCCATTAAAATAATGTCAGCATAAGAACCATCTTTGAACCTAATTTGGTTTATTTGCCTACCTTCTTCTCTAAATCCTAGTCTCTTGTATAAATTTATAGCCCGTTCATTGTTTGAAAATACATCCAGACATATCTTTTCTAATCCTTCTTGTTCTTTTGCCCATTCAATAAAATGGGATAGTAATTTTGTTCCAATACCCGCATTACCAAATTCTGGTTTGATCCCCATTCCAAATGAACCGGCATGGTGTAAACGTATATAGGAAGATCTAGAAAAAGATAAAAAACCGATGACTTGATCATTAAATTCTACTACTAATGTTAATCCTCCATTTTCTTGTCCTGTTTGTATCTTTTTTTGATAATCTTCTGCCTTTTCTTGCGGCTCTTCAGGTGATCGAAGAAAAAAGTTTGTAGTTTCAACAATCTTTTGTTTTATCACAACTATTTCTCTTGCATCTTCTACTGTCGCTCTACGTATGTTCATCGTATATTTTCTCCCCCTTTATTTCCCCTAAATAATAGCAAGTACTTAAACTAATTTAAAGAATTAATTTCCAAAAGACTTAAATTAACCTTAATAAAGGATAGTACCCCCATTGCCATCAACTTAAGAAATTGGTAGCTCCCCAAAACGAAGAAAATGAGTTGACTTCTCATAAATCACGGTAAAACAATAATTTTTTTGTTTTGGGGGCACTTCAAAATTTTAGCTTGGTGGGTATGTGACGAGCCCCCTAAAAGTAATAATCGTTACTTTGCTCTAATAAAAAGTCATATAAAAAAGAAACGAAGTCAATTTGACTTCGTTTCTTTTTTTACTAATTCTTTTTTTCTAGAATACGTTCAACCTCATCAACACTTAACTTGCTTGCTTTAGCAATTGTTTCAATTGGTACACCTAGTTCATGCATACCGTTAATTATTTGTATTTTCCCTTGCTGAATCCCTTCTTTTTTTCCTTCATTACGAGCATGAGCAAACTTTGCAGCTTCATCCATCAACGCTTTCTCCCTTACTTCATACGCTTGTCGGAAAGAAGAATCTTGACTCATACGTTCCCATTTGTTCATAGATTTTTGTAAAATCGGGTCTTGGTTCATCGCAATATCCCCCAATGTCTGGGTTAATCGTTCATCTTCATTCGCTGGAAGTAGTAACAACCAGCGAACAAACGAATCTTCCCAAGGATTTACTTGTTCATTACGCCACTGTTGCATTAATTTTGGAATTTCCACTATATGAATTTCAATATCATCACTTAACTTCTTTTGTTGCTGTTGATTCCATAGGATTCCTATTGTATGAAATGCTTCATATTCTGGAAACATCACAAAGTTTAATAAATTAATCGTAATGGTTTTGTGAAGAGAACTATATGGCATTCCCTTTTGTAATTTGGATGTATATAGCCTTCCCCAGTACTATAAACTTCTCTTAATCATGTCATGATTGTTATTCAACTGTATTTCTACATTTACCTTTGTTCCTGTATCTAATGTAGCGGAAATATCTAAAATCGATAATTTATCCTCTTCGTGTTCTCGGTGCAAGTGTGGATCTTCTAATTGTAACGAAACAATGGGCGATTCTAAAGAATCCTGTAATATAGCATTTAAAAAAGCAATGAGAATATCCTCATTTCCACTTGTACCAAATAATTGTTAAAAAGCAAAATCAATGCGTAAATTCACTAATTGTTGGTTGGACATGGGTTTTCCTCTTCCCATCTCATATGATGTTTTTCTTTCATTGTACATAAAAGAGTGATTCATATACAAATAAGCTCTTATATCTGTGGACATAAGAGCTTATTTGCTACCATACATAATTAACAGATTAGTTGGCTGTCATAGAAATTGAAAGATTGCCTACTGTAAGGAAACTCACATTTAGTATACAAAATACGAACAAAAATACCAATACACAAATGTATTCAAGACAGTATATGACATTTGAAAAGTTGCTTCTAGATTTCTTTAAGAGCGTTTGTCATGAAACTTTACTTTTTACTTGTTTACGGGCTATCTTATGATAACGCCCATGCTTTACTACCTGTCTAGCATCAATTAACTCCTCTTCCATCATATCTGAAACCTCTACAACAATGGTATTCGTTAAAACTCTTACCACATATCCAGTTAATTGCAAGGAAGGATTCTTACGATAAGAAAATTGAACGCAATCACCAATTTTTACTTTTGCTGTATGTTTCATATAATAACCTCCTAAATTATAATTAATCATTCAGTAGATTTTTATGTTTTGTTTCTTCATACTGCTTAGCAAGTTTGTAAAACGAAGAACGTTTGATACCATATTTCTTCATGACTCCTACTGCTGTAATGCCACCAGACTTCCATTCTTTATAGGCTTCAATAAATTCGGCTGTAATTTCTACTGGAGGACGTCCTAACCGCTTACCTTTCCTTTTAGCTAGAGCAATACCCTCCACTTGTCGCTGTTTAATATCATGCCGTTCTTTTTCTGCAAAAGCAGATAAAATGGTAAGAGTTGCTTTCTGAATAGCACTTTGAATAACATCATTTGTACTCTTACCTGTGTAATTTACATTAATGAATGGTTCTTTTATAAATTGTAAATTAATCTCATGCTTTTCATAGTATCTGAATTCCTCTAGGACATCATTCATGCTCCTTCCTAGTCTAGTTAAAGAATCAAATACAATGGTATCACCTGTACGAGCAAGACGTTTTAACATTTGATAATTTTCGCGTTGAATATTTCTATCAGATTGTTTATCGATAAAAATATCTCGATCTTCTATCCCTAAATCTTTCATATTTCGAATTTGTCGTTCTTCATTTTGATCTTTACCGGAAACTCGTACATATCCAAATGTTTTATGTTTCATTTCATACACCTCATCAATAATTATAACAAAAATATCTGTAAATGTTCATAGAATATACAGACATCCGTAAATTTTAAAACTAACGTTTATAGACACACAAAATACTTCCCACATCTTCGAACACATATTAATAAAAACCCATTGATCTCATGCACACATACTGAGATTAATGGGTTTTATCAGTTTAACATTCTATATGTTTTGTAAAACTCATTTATTAAATAAAAAAATCCCTTCACGATTTGTGAAGGGGTCAGTATACATTGAAAGGGTACTTCCATTTTAATATGTAAAAGAAAAAACTCGTATTGATAAAATTAACCTTTTTATTTTTTGCCGTTTTTAATTCACTATAAAGAAACTGTAAAGATTAAATTCATCCTATATAGAGTTTTTGTGTTTCTCATTAGACATGTATATTTGATAAATCATAATTTTTTATGCAATATTGCATAAAAAATACCTGTCGCTCCTGCTATAATTTTGAATGTAAACTGTTGCATCCAACATTTTATAATCTTCTATATTCATTAATATAGAGACCCTAATTGTAGGAAAAAGGAAAGAATATTGGTGGTTCTTCCCTTTTTCCTTATTTTTTATCTCTCTAATGATTCATTCTATAGTCTAAAATATTTTTATTAATGAAACCTGTTAAAATACAAAATTTTAGTTAGCAAACGAGAAATAAAAACTTCATTATTATTTCTGCTATATTTCAAGGGCTTTTTTCTAATACAATAAGAAAAACAAAAAGAACTTGTAGAAATCACTACAAGTTCTTTTTGTTTTAAAGCGAATACACGGGACACATAAATTATCTCATTATTCATAACGGGGAAACCATATTGATTACGGCTTGATTTCATTATATAACAAATATTAACATCCAGAGTTTTAATATTTGAAAATTATGTGAATTTATAATTAAAAATCCACCCTTCCTCTAAAAAATTTATCGTTACAAGTTTTCTTAAGGTTTTTTCTTCATGAGAAGTAATTAACTTTTAAACTCTTTCTAATATTCAAAACCACTATTTGTAATCCAATCCATATTTTATTGATACCAATCTAGTTACAGGTATGCTACAATCCATTTGAAATATTGCTTTTGGGAATGCAATTGCTATTATAATCGCAATTTATTTTCTACAAACTGATTGGGTGTCAGCCCAAATTGCGGTTCTATTCCGCAGTCCTTAACAAATTGTTAAGGACTTTTTTATCATTTTCAGACAGAAGACTCCTTCCTCAAAAATGTGAAGGTGTGAAACACCAATTTTAGGTGGAGATGAACGTCGGTTGTCATATAAAAGAATCCATGATAGTGCTTTTTCTAAATGAATATGTTACTCTTTAACGGCTGGTATTTATCATCGTAAGAAATCCAGTAACTTCATCAAAAAAATGCTCCTAGATTGATCTAGGAGCATTTTTTTGAAACATTATTTTTTATTTGCCTTTGATTCACTTTATTATAGTAACCGTGTTTTACTACTTGCCTAACATCATCTACTTCAAATCCCATTATCTCTGTAATATCTACAACAATTGTATTCTGTAGAACACTGACTACATATCCGGTTAATTCTAAATTAGGGTTTTTACGATATAAAAATTGAACATAATCCCCAATTGTTACTTCTGTTTTATGCTCCATTTGGTACCCCCTGAATCATCCTTAATTATTCGTTAGGTTTCCCTTTTTTTACTTCTTTATACTGCTTAGCAAGTCTATAAAATGTAGAATATTTAATAACCTATTTCTCCATTGCTTCTACATTAATTGTATTGAAAATTTTTAGTTAGCAAATTAGAGATAGATACTTCATTATCATTTCTGCTATATTTAAAAATTTTTACTCTAAATACAATGAGGGGTATCACCAGCATTTTGGAAAATAACCACGCTAAGAGTATGCAAGATATTATACAGTTTTTCTACTAATTCACGAACAAAAGAGGACCCTAAAACCTTGTCAGGATAGTAATGTATAGAAAAATGCATAGACCCATAGCACAAAAAAGGGGGTTCCCTTGTGAGAGTAGGGTTCCTCCTTTACTATTGCTACTGATAATAGGACGTTATGTTAACCTCACATGAATAGAATATACATCTTAAAAACAGAAAAAGACTACCTTTTCCCAGTTAAAAGAAGTAGTCTTTTTCTATTACGTAATTTGGTTCCATAAATGATGCTTTATCGCATCTTGAATAGTTTACTCAAAGGGTATTTCCCACAATTATAGAAAATATCCTTTGTTTCTTAACTCTTTATTGTTGGCTAGATTGTTGGTTCTTTTTAGCTTCTGCTTGAGCGTTTTGTTGTTTTACTGCTTGTACATCTGTTTCACTAGCAAATTCCGTTCCAAATTTGTTAGATGCAGCATTTGTTCCTACAGAAGTTTTGTTTGGTTGTTTGTTATTATTCATTACAATCACCTCCATAAAATTTAATGTTCCCAATAGGATCGTAACTATCCCAAAAAGCTTTTAACGAATATACGATTGTTAATAATAGGACGTTATGTTAACTTCACGTGTATATGTTATACATCAAAACTCCTCATCCAGCGTTCCCCTCACATGGTACAATTAAGAAAAGGAGGAGAACTTCAAAATGATTTTAGAAGCAGTCATGTTGCAAATAAAAGACGGTATGGAGACGGAGTATGAATCAGTATTTAAGCAAGCATCCTCAATCATCTCTTCCATGCCAGGATACATAAATCATGAATTACAACGCTGTATGGAGCAGAAAGGAAAATATTTGCTCCTTGTGCAATGGGAAACTTTAGAAGACCACACGATAGGATTTCGTCAATCTGAACAATATCAAGAGTGGAAAGCATTATTGCATCACTTTTATGATCCATTTCCAACAGTTGAACACTTTAAGCCTGTAGAGTTATCACGAAACTCAACTTGACCGTCTATTAATAATTGAAAAGTAACTTCCAATAACGAGAATTATGTAAATAAGCTGTCCATATGGACAGCTTATTATATTTTTGCTTAGCGTACATAATTCGCGTTTTGTTGGTGCTACCCCATCGCTATCATGCTAAGCTCATACAACGTCAATTATAGTAGAGATTATTTCTTTTTTCTAAAGGCTACGTATAGGGAATTTAAAGATTTGCATACGAAATAAACCCTAATGGGTTTCATTTTTTTGATTTAAGCCGCTTGATTATCAGACATGGTACAATTGTAAACGACACCTAATATATCAAAGACTGTTTTCTTCTCATATCTATGAGATTTTCGCCCGTTTTGCTGTAGGAGATTGAACAAGCGAATTAGAATCTTTGATAGCTCTTGGGTGTCTTTTTGTATAGCTTGAAAAAGAAGAAGAAAGTAATCTTTAATCATATATATGGCCTTATATTCACTCATTTCTCGCTTCTTTTTTCTAAGAAGTAATTGCCGCATTTGAAACATGGTAGAAGAACAGAGTAGAATGGCAATCAGTTGCCCGTACAAATGGCATTCCAATCGTTCTCGTTTTATCTTTTTACAACGATGAATATGAAAGAATGATTTCCACGTTTTAAATAAAATCTCAATTTGCCAACGTAAAGAATACCAATCATGTACTTGTCCCATTGGGACAATATCTGTAGGAGTATTTGTCATATATACATTGATACCGCTAAGTCGTTTACTACGAGGAGAATACTTCATCCCTTTCTTTTTTTCTCTTACCGTTTGATCTTGTAATCGTTTTTGTTGTTGTTCTTTTGTTAGTCGATGAATAATCACACGAGTTGGGACTTTATCAGTCATTCCTACATAAGCGTTGGATATTTCGCATGTTTGTCTTGGCTGAAGAGAGTTCATTAAAACCTCCATATCTATCTGGATATACTCTGTACCTTTCTTGATTCTGCCATCTTGAAAATAATCAGGGTTAGGATTTTTTTGATAAATACGAGTATTCGATTTGATACGTGAGATATAGTAAGCCTTTTTCTCTTGTATATGTTGAAGATCTTTCAAATGGAAATAGCCTAAATCTCGGATACATAAATCATTTGCTGTAACAGTTGGGACACACAGGGAACCGTAGGTTCGATCATGTTGTTTACCTGGACCTGTATGAATATGAAGGAATTGACCACTTAATAGATCATACTCAAGCTGAATCTTCACCCCCGCTGTATGGCTGCATCCTCCTGCACCCGGATAAACGGATGAAAAGGGATCTGGGAGCTGAAATGCAGTTGAATCTAAAATACGGATACGCTTGAAAATAGAAGTATATGGAGAAGAAATTGGCATAGATAAGGCCAATTTTTGATTTAGTAGTTCAGCTAGTATGTGTTGTAAAAATTGGACGGCTGCTTGATTAAATCGTTGATTCAGTCCTTCAGGACTGATGAGTACTTCTGTTGATGCTTCTAAACAGCTAGACAATTGAGTTAAAGACGTCGTAGCGACATTTTGGCTTACCCATACACATAAAGCTACTAAATCTTTTGCTTGGTACTTACTGGATCTTTGTACAAAACCAACATTTCTAGCAAGGTCCCGTAAGGTATTTGGAGATAAAAAACTTTGAATCTCTTGAGCAAATAGTTGTAATTCGTCAGACACAGAAACAGACATACAAAAACGCCATCCTTTCCTATGATTCTACAGAAAGAATAGCGTATTTTTTCATTTTAGGGGGATTTTTGAAGAAGGAATTAATAGTATTAATAGAATATGTAAAAATACTCCGCTATCTAGTGAACAGTTTTATACTTTCCGAACAATAGCCAAATAAATGGATGATACTATACTTTGAATAAAAAACACAAGCATTACATAATAAATAAAATATTCCTTATCTATTAACTTAAATATTGCTACTAATGCTACTCCAATTAATATACCAACCGTTAGAACAGTATAAGATAATGATTTAATTTTAAAGATGAACATTTGCCCTCTCTCATCTTGTGACTCCATCCGACGTTCAAATGTAATTTTGTAAATTTCTGCAATAAACACTAATACTACTAACACACAAATTACAATCGTAGCAATATTAACCATTATTCATCCTCCTCATATTTAAATACATCAGTTATCTCTTTCTCAAGTGAATTAGCAATTTTGAAAGCTAAAATCAAAGAAGGGTTATATTTATTTTTTTCTAAAGCTACTATAGTTTGTCGACTGACACCAACTGCATCTGCTAATTGTTGTTGAGTCCATCTTTTTTCAGCTCTTCCTACTACTATATTATTTTCAAGCATGTCATTCCTCTCTTCTATTATACAGTTATATTAACGTAATAGTAATATGTTTTTTACAAAAAGTAAAGAATATATTACATCAAACCGAATAACACATTATATGTTTCGCCGAAAAAACGTGAAAATTATACGCTATTAAATTTATCGAGGGGTCTGCAACATGCCCACCAACTTAAGCAAACAAATCCACCTCCTAACGAAAAAATGAGCTTTTTATTACAAATTAGCATAAAATTTCGTTCTGGGGGTAGTTATATTTTGTTAGCTTGATAGCGATGTGGTGCTACCCCATGCCCATCAAGCTTAAGATCTTGAAGGTACCCCCAAACGAAAAATTTACTTATCTACATCAGCTCATTTTATACATCTAGCGGTTTATTCTTTGATAGTTGTTGTACTTCTGTTTGAATATAAATAAAGTAAGTCCCATTTATCCAAAAACACCCCTGATTTCCATTATGTATAGGAAATTAGGGGTGTTTTTCAGTATATAAAACTTCAACATTATTAATAAGTCTTCTTTTAAAATATAGATGGTTAAACAGATGAAAAACTTCGATTATTATATTGTCCCTTATTTCTTAAATAAAGGTGCTATTTTATCAATTTGATTTGTCCAAATTCCACCTGTATAATCGTCAGGAAGGCGTTTTATATCTTCAGATGAGTCAAATCCACTTGAAAATCCAAACCCATTTCCTCCTACAACGATAACTCGAGTATCTGCTTTATCCATTCGATTAAGAAAACGATTTGGCCATCCCCAAAGCCAAGGAGCTACTTTGTCTGGTATATGTAACTCTCCATGCTTCAGGCTTGAAGGTATGTAGCCAGTCCACCCTAATGCCATATAAGTAATAAGATCTTTTTTCATGGTCGCTTTTGACATTGTTCGTAAACTAGGGATGCGCTCTTTTATCGCAGCAATTGGTTTATCGCCACCATATATAGTTAGTTGATCAAGGCGTTTCGCTGGTAATTTCTTAAGGTGAGCAGCCAATTGGATTCCTTCATTTTCATCATCACTTTTAATATGAATAAGAAAAGAACGATCTGGAAAATGGTTAAGTACTTCATCAAGTGTTGGCATAAGATTAATCCCTTTACCACGAAACGGGAATGTTTTACCTCCATCAGCTGTATAACCGTAACCAATATCAAGTGCTTGTAGTTCTTTTGTTGTAAAATCTCTTGTAACACCTTTACCATTAGTACGGCAATCAAGAGTCCAGTCATGAAAAATAACAAAATTATTATCTTTAGTTGGTTGAACATCAAACTCTACTAGATCAGCTCCAGCTTTAAATGCCGCTTCCATAGATGGAATTGTATTTTCTAAATAAGAATGTTCAGGTTTATTTATACGTTCTGCTGTACATGTATCGCTCTCAATCTCTTCCATGCTAAATGTTTGCGAAAGTCCTCGGTGAGCAAGAAGAAGAGGAGTTCCATCATCCCTCTTAGCAAAAAAAGAACTGTTATTTACATAAACAAATACGAATAGGATAAGAATTATCCAAGTCGTTTTACGTTTCAATAACCTTTTTAGTTTGTTCATTGTATGCTCCTCTTAAATTTTGGTTGAAATGCCTTAAACAATTTTTGGCATTTAAATACTGGTAAATATTAAAGCCTATCTTATTTTTTCGCAATGGATATAATTGTTAATTAAAGGCTGGTACTATGATATAAAACGGGGGCAATAGAAATCAATTCAATAACCACTCAACCTTCAATAAGAGTAGTTTTGAAAGATTTCTATGAGAATTTAATATAAATGGGTATTTGTAATATCCTATTATTTAAGAATCAATTTACTATATGTATATAATTATCTGACAGCATCTTAATCACCTTATTGAAGGATTAGAGGCCGTCTAAATAAAACTGGATAATAAATTAACATCATACCTACAAATGAGCAAACCAAATAAAAAATAGCCTCGTATTTTATTACTAGAGAAATATTATTATCAATCTTTTTTTCATCTCTTTTATATAACATTTTGAATAATACTCTATATAATAAATACCCAATAATTGCTCCCAGGGTGTTCATAGATAAATCATCAATATCTGTAATTCTATTATCTAGCAATTGACCTAACTCAATAGCCAATGAAAAACCGAATCCAGCATAGGCAGTACTTTTCACTCTTCTAAACTGCGGCCAAATAGCCGGCAATAAAAAACCTAATGGCATAAACAGTAAAATGTTTAAGACATAAGTAGTCATACCTTCAGAAGCAAATGGAATCAAGTTAATTTGATTTGCACGAATTAATGTTTCGTATCTACCTATGTCCCATATAGTCCCTATCTGCGTCACCTTATACACTAGTGAAAGGTAGAATAGAAAAACATACACCCATAGAAAATGCTGAATAGATATATTTTTTTTCGTTTTAAAATAAAATCCAATTTGAAACATTATACAAAAAATAATAGTAAAAAAATAAGTATATAAATAATTAATCAAAACTCCTGAATGCATTTAAAATCTCCTAACTTTATATTGTAATCTATAACTTTGTCATTTTAGAATATAATTCAAGAACGGGTGGTCATAATCACCCCACCCATATCTTTTACAGGTATTTCAACATCAATTGTCTTGCTTTGAAAAAAGGGATAATATGACATCGTATATTTTTCCCCCTCAATACTTGCTGAAATGCTCTCTTCTTCTTTTAAATAATCCAGGTATTCTTCCAAGGCTAAATTCATTTTTTGCATAATCGTACTGTGAGGCAAACCGACATAGCGAATATGCCAAGGTTCATATTCAATACCTGTAACATCCGTTTTATCCGAGGGATAGCGTAAGATAAAGCCGTATTTCCAAGCATTTTTTTCTATCTACTTCCCTTCAGGTGCTCGGTCCATTTGCGTTAAGCCTGATCCTACATCAAGTGATAAACCTGAATTATGTTCACTATAACCTGCTGGTAAGGCATAATCAGCCTCCATCTCATGGTAAAGTCCACTTGGCGCATAGGATATTTACTGTTAATTAAGAGCAGATTCCCTTGATAGATGTGTTCTTTTACAATCTCTTTCTTTTGAATAATTGAGGTAGTCCCTGTATTATCTATGTTATCTTTGTGATTTTGATCATATTTTTGAACCTCTACTTTATTCTGAAAAAACAGTGCTTTATTCATGAAAGCAAAACCTAAGAAAAATAACAATAAAAAAACACCACTTCTTCATTTTCAGCTTCCTCCTTAGGTAAATGACTTGATGATAATGTCACGCTGATTCAAACGCTGAAGATTTCGGATATGAAACTCTTAACGATTACTTTCTGCAAAGCGATGCTATATCTAGATGTGTATACTCTGTTCAGTGGTGTGCAGGAACATCCAAAACAGTAGATTGCTCATTTGGCACAATTCGCTAAAAAGAAAAGAAATATTTGTGTCACTCTTTTTCTAAACATTTGAGCTATTTTAATCCACGCATAAGTTATCATATCTTTCTTTGACGAAATAAAAAAAGCTCGTTCTTATGGTTTAAATCTACCGCATAAGAACGAACCATTTTTTAATATTAAATTGTTAATTTCCTAAGAAAAAGTAGAGATAACTTTAAGAATTTCTTAAGAAATAATGATTATTTTCTAAGAATCCCCTTTATCAACCGAGTCTTGGAAGACTGGAAGTTCTACCGTGAAAGTCGTAGAGTTATCATTACTTTCCGCGTAAATCTGTCCGCCATGCTGAACAATGATTTCTTTTGCAATCGCCAATCCAAGTCCCACGCCGCCCGTATCAGAAGAACGGGCATCATCCAATCTGTAAAACTTTTCAAATATGGTAGCGAGTTTATCTTTCGGGATGTTTCCGGCGTTCTCAAAAACGATGGATACCACATCATCGGAGAGTTCCGCCGTAATGTCAATTACACTGTCGTTCTCGCTGTATGCAGCGGCGTTTTTCAAAATATTGTTAAAGACCCTCGCTAGCTTATCAGGGTCACCAAATACGGTCAAATCTTCAGAAGCATGGAGTACCACCTGTTTCCCCTTCGCAGCAAGCTGGGGATAAAATTCATCAGTCATTTGCACCAGCATATAGTATAGGTCTATGTGCTTTTTCGTGAGCGTAATCGTTTGAAGGTTATATCGCGTAATCTCAAAAAACTCGTCGATTAGCTGTTCCAGGCGATACGCTTTGTCTAACGTGATATGCACGTACTTTGCCTTTTGCTCTCTTGGCATGTCTGGTGCCTCGTCAAGCAGGATCAGATAACCGATAACTGATGTAAGGGGCGTTTTAATATCGTGTGCCAAGTACATAACAACTTCATTTTTCCTTTGTTCGGCCACCTTTGCATCATGCTCTCGCTTTTCAAGGGTTCGCTTTAATGTGTTGAGCTTCTGTTCCATGAACTCCATTTCCGCAGAAAGCTCAATTTGTTTATCTTCGTTCTGAATAAGTATATCAATACCGGTATTTATCTCTTCAAAGTATTTTACAAATTTTAAAAGCATAACTCGGCATAGAATAAGAATACTAATGGCAACCGCCACATAAATAAAAATTTCTATATTGTTCCGTATAGTATACTGATATATTATCATTGCGTCCCAACGCTCTAAATGATAACTGTTTTCCAAAAAACGTACGATCCACTCCCCCAGTGTCCCTTGGATAAATAGACGCACAAACAGCACAAATACAACTGCTGCCATGACAATCGTAAGGATATATTGGTAGAGTTTTCGTTTTAATTTTGAATAATCGATTTTTTTATTCTTATTTTTATTTTTCAATTTTATAGCCGATCCCCCATACCGTTTTTATATACTTCGGATTATCAACCGTGTCGTTCATCTTTTCTCGCAGATGTCGGATATGCACGGTGATAGTGTTATTGCTCTTGCTGAAATATTCGTCACCCCATATCTCATGAAACAGCTGCTCAGAGCTAACCACATTCCCCTTGTTTTCACAGAGGATACGCAGGATTGAAAACTCGGTGGGAGTGAGAGATAACGGCTTCTCGTTCAGAGAACACTCATGCGTGCTTATATTAATGACAAGACCAGAGTGAACGATAACATTCTCGTTCTGTGCCGTTACTCCATTGTATTTTTTATATCGGCGTAACTGCGCCTTGACTCGCGCAATTAACTCTAGTGGGCGAAAGGGTTTTGTAATATAATCGTCCGCACCAATTGTTAGCCCTGTAATTTTATCTACTTCCGTATCTTTCGCCGTCAACATGATAATTGGATAGGTGTGCTTGTCCCTTATTTTTTGACAGATAGTGAGACCACTTACGTCGGGAAGCATGATATCCAATATTGCAAGGTCAAGCACATTCTTATCTATACATTCCAATGCTTCTTTGGCGGTATAGTATTTGAAAACCGTATAATTCTCGTTTTTCAAATATAGCTCAACCAAATCCGCAATTTCGCGTTCATCTTCCACAATAAGTACTTTATCACTCATGGTTACCAATCCTCCTCTATGGATGTGCTTTTTTTCAATTGGAATCTTTTCTGAATAACGAGCCTATCATACCTATTACACCAAGTAAAGTCATATTGCTGTATATAGACACAGTCGGTTACACAAAATAGATTTTCGGATTTACTCATTTATTAGGATTTAATTTTACGCCAAGAATAAGAGATCCATCAGACTCAAAATTATTTACAATAGATAAAGCAAATGAGTATCCAAAACTAGAAGGAGGTCCCGTCCTATCCATATCAACCTAACAAAACAAGGTCCCTTCCTAAAATGAAAAAATATGCTAATCTTTCTGTAGAATTATAGGAAAGGATGGAGTTTTATTATGGATTTTCCGATTCTTGAAGAACTTCAACTAATTGCTGAAGAATTACAACGGCATATGTGTTCCTATGTTCTAGAGCACTTAGCTAAAGAAATGGGATTTGTTCATCGAAAGAGTAAATATCAAGCAAAGGAATTAGTTGCTTTATATGTAAGGCTTAGCCTACAGGTTGTAAGTACATCACTCACACAATTATGTAGCTGTCTTGAAGTATCTACAGTTGTTCTTATCAGCCATGAAGGGCTTAACCAACGATTTAATGCTTCCGCAGTACAAGTTTCTTGAACAAGTTCTAGCTAACCTTCTAACTCAAAGAATTCATTCAACACAAGAAATAATTCATCAATACACCACGCCCTTTAAACACATTCGGATTCTAGAGTCTACAACATTTCAGTTTCCAGATAAGTTTTCTTTACATTATCAAGGCGCGGGGGGAAGTATCCATACGGCAGGAGTTAAAATTCAGTTAGAGTATGACTTATTGAGTGGGAATTTCCTGCACGTTTATGTAGGAGAAGGAAGAGAAAATGATAAAACCTTTGGTTCAACAAGCCTACAAACCATTCGACCAAAAGACTTTATATTAGAGATTTAGGCTATTTTGAATTACATGATTTACAGAATATCTGAAAGACACTCGTATACGAGTGTCTTTTCTTTATGCAAAAAAATATTTTCAAACAAAAAACCCTTTATAAAAGAACACAAGTTCGTATATAATAAGAACAAACGTTCTTATTTGATTTAAGGAGGAATAACAGTGTATGACTATTCTATCTTACCGAATAGAATCATCTTATGTGTGGATTTACGAAGCTTTTACGCTTCAGTAAGTTGCATCAAAATGGGGTTAGATCCTATGTATATAAAATTGGCAGTAGTCGGTGATGTAAATAGAAACGGTTCAATTGTTCTAGCTGCCACTTCACCATTAAAAGCATTAGGTGTAAAAAGGATGGCCAGATTATACGAGATTCCTCGCAGAAAAGACATTCTTGTTGTAAATCCAATTATGGGTACTTACATAAATTGCTCGAATTACATAACAAAGCTAGCTTTACAGTACGTTCCTATTGAGGATTTTCACCAATATTCCATCGACGAGTTCTTCATGGATATTACGGATAGTATTCATTTATTTGCTAACGATCCCTATGAATTCGCATTGAAATTTAAAAATGAAATATATGCGAAAACACGGATCGAATGCACAATAGGAATTGGCCCTAACCCTTTAATGAGCAAAGTAGCTTTAGATATTGAAGCAAAGAAGAATCAAAACGGCATCGCTTATTGGAAATATGAAGATGTCCCAACAAAATTATGGAGCATACGACCGCTTAATACATTTTGGGGCACTTCGTACAAAACGGAAGAAAAGTTGAATCGAAAAGGAATACATTCTATAGGAGATTTAGCCAATTACCCTCTTAAATACTTAAAACAGAGCTTCGGTAAGATTGGAGAAGAATTACACTTACATAGCTACGGAATTGACTTTAGTCGCATTTCAGAAAAATATGTTCCTGCCACAACTTCTGTTGGGAAAAGCCAAATACTCATGCGCGATTACACAATAGAGGAATTTCCGATTATTCTACTGGAACATATTGAAGAAGTTTGTTATCGGCTTAGAAGACAAAATAAGCTTGCTCAAACCGTTCATTTTTCAGTCGGTTATAGCAAGACTTATAACGGTGGTATTAGAAAAACACATACTTTAAGTCGTCCAACTAACCTAACAATGGATATTTATAGGATCTGTACATACTTTTTACATCAGCAATATACTGGAGAACCCATTCGCAGCATAAACATTTCTCTAACGAATCTAATTCGAGAAGGGGAGGAACAAATTTCTCTTTTCGATAATGTCCTGCAACGAGAACAAGAAGTAAAACTAACAAAAGTAATGGATGAAATACGCACAAGGTATGGGAAGAACAGTATATTGCGGGGAATTTCCTACACGCATAGCGCCACAGCTAGATACAGAAATACACTAATAGGGGGACACAAATCATGAATAACGCTAATATGCCAAAAGGAAGAAAAATGGTCAAGTGGACTCCATTCGCTGCATTAACATCTCAATTTGATGGGATACGTGAAATGATTAAGGAACAAAACAAATTACCCCGTCCGATCTTAACAACTGAGGAAAAAGAACGAATTGAAAACATGTTATTATGTTCCTTAGTATCTGAAGAAGAAATAATGATTACATATTATGAGGATGGTTATTTACTCACTAATTATATGACCGTTGTTGATATTGATCCTTCAAATAGCGCTGTTATATGTACGGATGCTTTTTATAATAAGATGAAACTGCAATTTTCTAATATAATAGATGTTAAATGAAGTGAATTGATGTAATCACGTTTGGATTATTAAAAAGGAGTGTAAAAATGCAAGGAAATCAGTTAAGAAAGAACGCCGCAGGAGCAATTATTCATAATAATATTAATAGCTATCCCATTCTAAATATACCTATGATTATTAACAAGAAAGATGGGATCATTTATGAGGTGTTAAACGCTGGTTTTCAAGCTAATGATGCTGTAGCAATGATAACAACGGATGGTTTTGCTACAACCAGGGTAAATGCACCGATCGTAACAGCAAAAAACAATGATGGTAGCCTTCAAATATACCGCTTACCGTTAGAACTTGAATATTGGGTGATTTCTTGTATGCATGCTGCTTCAGAAGGAAAAAATCCATTCCCCTGTAAAGTCGCTTTTGGAATTATAGACACAAAATTTTTTGCGGAATTCAAATGAAAAGGTCTGTTTATTCAGCAGACCTCTCATCAATTATAGCTATATACCTTTTTGTTTGTATTCGATGTTATTAACGAAACTTAGGGAAGGTATATACGGTGCCCGTAGAATCGTAATGTCTTGATTTAACAGAGATACATATTGATTAATCAAAGTCATGCATTTGCATGGCTTTTTTGTTATTGATTCTGGTTTTACATTGTAGGGGTACGGAAACGATTCGAGGTATGAGGGGCCACTATGAAAGAAAACCTAATTGATACAATAAAAACCGTAGAAATTAAATATTTCCACGGTTTTTATTTTTACCTAAGATCCTTTTAATTATTTTACAACAATATAGAACTTACCTGGCATTTCATTTTGTGCATCTTGAAATATTTTTAAAATTAAATCCGCATAAGGTCCTAACATTTTTTGAGTACTCTCGAAAAATTCCCATTCTATTGTTATAGGAAGACCTATAAATCCAGTTAAACAGTCCCACAAAGCATCTGCATTTTCCTGAAGCTACCCCTATAGGGGTTCAGCCGAGATACGTGTAAAAATGGGTCACAGCGATACAATATTTACCAAACGGTGGTTATTGAGGGCTTTTGTAGCATCACCCGAAGTCACTCTGGCTCCAGCATCGAAATAGGTTAGATTGCTAAAGGTACCTCTATTGTTTCTCGTAGACGAAGCATACACTTCTCAAACATGCCCTTGTTGCCAAAGAAGAAAGTGTGGACACGTAACTACGTTTGTGTGTGCGGCTACGAAGAACACTGGGACATTCACGGTGCCCGCAACATTTTGGTAAAAGAACTGTACGGAAAGATGTGTCATATCCCGGAAGAAACGAAGAGAAAGTATTTGTGGATTGCGTAAGCAAAAAGTAGTAGACGGTGTGGTCCCACCCTTCTGCATGTGCAGAAGTTGCTTAGTCAAATGAAGAAAAGGAGTCCCTGCATAGGTGCAGAGAGGAGATGGAAAATCCGCTTCTCATGGGACCTTGTCTTTGTTGATGCTAAGAAATCCCCACTTCAAGCGGAAGCGAGTAAGTGGGGGAGGTTCATAGTGAATTATTTTTGTACTTAAATTACTTAATCTCTAAAATCATTGCTAGATCGATTGCATAATTCGTGCGAGTTCTTTTTCTAAAGCAGCGGGCTCGTTTGCATAATTGTAAATCCCTAAAAACTTCTCTATAGCCTCTGGATGGGAACTGATTAGCTTGTTGACAGCATCCTGTTGTTCAGATATGCGTTCATTCTTCGAAATTTGGCATCCCATGTGAAACCGAACCATAAACTCATCTTCTATTGCCTTTTGATATTCTTCAGACATTTGATTTGATTGATCGGATTGTCCCTTATATTTTGATAGAATATTGGATAATATACGTGCTCCACATATAGCATCATGGATACCCTGCGCCATGCCAGGATCTTTAAAACAAACTGCATCTCCAACCAACGCCCATCCTTTTCCCATTCCTTTATACCAGTAATTATCATATCCGAGAATGCCTTTGACCGGTTCTACTAGTTCTGCATTTTTCAAGCGCGCCCCAATTGTTGTATTCGGAAAGTTATCTGTAAAGAAATTGCGTAGACAGCTTTCCGGATTTAATTTCAACCGTTCTATCAATTCCTTATTTTCTAATGGGAAAATGCCGACAATTACATATAAATCATCATTCGTCGGAAAGAGAATGGCTGTGTTATCTTTTATCTTGTATACTTCAAATTTAGGGACATTATCGTGGCGAAATCCAGAGAAATACCCGAAATAGATGCCGACTGTTGCCGGAATACTTATTTTGAGTTCACTTTTTACCAGCTTGCGAATAATAGAGGATCGGCCGTCTGCCCCGACTACCAGGCGAGCTAAAAATTCTTGTTTCTCGTTGTCGCCGTCTAAACCTTTCACGCCTATCACTGTTTCGTCATCACGGATGACATCCGTCACACGAAATCCTTCTAAAACAGTTACATTCATTTGGGATTTGGCTTGTTCAAGTAGAATATGATCGAGATAAGTTCTTCTAATACAATAACAACTTTCCTCTCCGTAAACCTCAGGGATGAGACCTTCTATCACGGTATCCTCAAATTGAAATTTAATATCCCGTACCGGCGGTGCTTTTGTTTCCAATAACTTGTCCAGGACACCGGTTTCTCGAAGAAGAGCGACAGTATTATTGAAAAAGGTATGGGTTGATAATGTGTCCCTTGGAAAATTCGCTCGGTCCACTAACAACACATGGAAACCTGCCTTAGCAAGATAAATTGCAAGGGTAGAGCCGGCACATCTAGCACCGGTAATGATGACATCATACGTCTTATTCATCGTATCACTCCATTTTCAAGTATAATTATTAACTTGCTTATCCATTAGTAGAGTTCTAAAGTTAATGCCCCTACGAGTTAAAGTAATGGGGAAAATTGATAAGAATGCACTACATACATAAAGTATGGAAGCTAAAACGAAATAAGTACAGAAAATTCTCACCTGCTATACAATTAAAAAGAATTTGTGGTAAAAATCGGAATGATAATTTAAGTATTAAATAAAGGTCCGTTTACTTGTCTCGTGAAGAGTTAATGATGTATATTCACAAAAATGGTTGTTAAAACATCGACTCCAAACTCCTTGTATAAAGTTATGCAAATCAAGTCCATTTGCTATGTTAAATGCGCTATAATTTTTGGGTAGTCGTCCTTATCATATGTTGAATGAATTATATCCAAATCGTTTTAAAGAGTGGGAATTAAAAAAAACGTCTACAGGATTCTGGACAAAAGAGAAGGGACTCCATTTAGCAGATGAGTTCAACATAAGATTCAATGTAGACTATTGATTATGTATCTTGTTTTTTATTAAATATCACGGTACGTGAAATTTTAAATATCTTTACTAAAAAAGCCCCTTGAAAGGAGCACTTATTTTACAAGATACTGTTCTATTTCTTTTATTAATAGTTCTGCACCTTCTGGGCTTAATGTGATCTTACCATTTGCTAATGCTATGTTACGATTTGACACTTCTCCTGTTAATACACAAACAGCACCAGGCTGATACTTCTGTAAAATGATGTCTTCCCCTTCTACAAAAATCTCTAATGGTGATTTTTCTTTAATCCCAAGCGTATTTCTAAGTTCCTTTGGAATTACTATACGCCCTAATTCATCCACTTTTCTAGTTACTCCGGTTGCTTTCATCCAGCATATTTCCCCATTTCATTATCAATTTGTAACCAAGTTATTCTTTACTATTGTAACAGGCTTTCACCATACACGAGAAACATAATGAATCAAAAACAGAGCATCATTATAAGAAATTCTTTAAACCCTTGCTGAAAGGAAATACGACCTTCTTCCATTCTACACGCCCCCTTTTCTCTACAACTTTTAATATATTAAAATATAAAGGAAAGAAACCTGCCAATTTCTTTCCTCGACGGTCACTCATGACTTTTGCTCTTTGTTTGCTTTTGCAAATGAAGAGCTTTTATTTTGCATACTTATATTTGCTTTCTAACATCGCATAACGCAATAGCTTTATCTTTGTTTCTTTTTTCAATGCTTTCCATTCCGATACAGCAATCTTCATTCTTCATTCCTCCATTACTTTGTTATTTATTTAGACTTATAAGTTCCATTTGTAGATTTTTTAATTTCTTTATCACTAAACCCTTTATGGATAGCGAAAATTTCTGGAAAATCCGAGAGACACAAATCAATAATTGTATTATCAGTTGTTCTTATATAGGGGTAGCGCCACACATCCATCAACTTAAGGTATATTTTCAAACAAAATGCGGTCTTTCCATATAGTTTTTTATTATCTTTTGTAGATTTTATAAAAGCGGGCATATCAAATAAACCCTGACGGGTTTCAATTTTTTACTATGCTACCTGATGAGTAGAAGTGGTATACTCATAGACAACACCCAAAATATCAAAGACTGTCTTTTTCTCATATCGATGAGATTTTCGTCCGTTGTGCTGTAGGAGGTTAAACAGACGAAGGAGAACCTTTGATAATTCTTGGGTGTTTTTGTGTAATGCTTGGTAAAAAAGTGAAAAATAATCCTTAATTATGTACATCGCTTTATATTCACTTAGCTCTTTCTGTTTCTTACGTAATAGGAGTTCTCGCATTTTAAACATAGTAGAAGAACATAATAGAATACTAATGAGTTGCCCATAAAGATGACATTCTAATCGCTCTTGTTTAATAGATTTACAACGATGAATTTGAAACCAAGATTTCCATATTTTAAATAACAGCTCAATTTGCCAACGTAATGAATATAAATCATAGATTTTCTCTTTTGGTACCCATTCCGTAGGAATGTTTGTCATATATACCGTAATACCTTGTAAAAGCTTTGTACGCTCTGTATATGTAATTCCTTTTTTCTTTTCACGAATAGCTCGGTCACGTAGGCGTTTCTGTTTTTGCTCCTCGGTACACCTATAAACTACAATACGAGTAGGCAATTTGTCCTTACTCCCTACATATACATCGTGTAATTCATACACTTGGCCAGGTTGTAGTTGTTTCATAATGTCTTCCAAATGAATTTGTATATATACTGGTTTCAATTGAGAGGGTTTTGTTTTAAATACCACTGTTTCGAACTCTTTTCTATATATTTTAGTTGGTAACTTAAGACGAGATAAATAATACCCCTGCTTGTCTTGAATAGACTTAAAGTCTTGTAGACGAAAATATCCTAAGTCACGAATATACAGCTCATTCTTTTGTATCATGCCTGTTCGAGTCGCACCATACGCCTGATCACTTCGTTTTCCTGGCTCAATTTTCACATCAGAAAATTCCCCACTCAACAAGTCATACTCTAGTTGAATTTTCACACCAGCTTTATGACTACATCCTCCGGCACCAGGATAGGTAGATGCGAATCGATCTGGAACCTGAAAGGTTGTAGAATCAAGGATGCGAATGCGCTCAAAGTAGGAAGAAAGAGAATGAGAAATCTTAGATACGCCTCCAATTTTAGCTTGTAGAAGTGTAGTAAATACAGTTCGAAAGAAGGCTACAGAAGTAGAGTTAAATCGCCGATTAAGTCCTGTTGAAGTTTCTAATTGACTACATAGTTGAGTAAGAGAGGTAGTAGCGACTTGTTGATTTAGCCATACACACAAAGATAAGAAATGGTGCCCGTGGCACTTACGTTTTCGTTTCATTCCGCCTGCTTCTATGGCTAATTGATTAAGTGTAGCGGGAGACATATATCGATATAACTCTTCAGCGAATAAAGATAATTCGTGTTTTTGATTCATATTCATAAAAAACACGTCACCCTTTCTCATTAACATAAGAAAATAGTAACGTGCTTTTAACTTCAAAAATAGTCTAAATCCTTAAGTTGATGGATGTGGGGTGGGACCCCATCACCATCAAGCTAAAAAATATATTTCCCCCATAACAAAAAAAATAAATTAAATTCTTATGGACAACCATGAAAAGGTGAAATTTTCGTTTAGGGATACTTCAAAATATTCACTTGATGAGCATGGGTACTAACCTATGTTCATTAATTTAAAAAATCAGATTAAATCCAAAACAAAAGTTTCACACATGGTTGACTACGGATAATACTGATTATGTAAATAAAAATTCCCTTTAAATTTTTTAAAGGGAATTTTTATTCATAAGTATTACTGACCCTATACTTATCATGAATTGAATAACTAATTATTACTGCTTATCAACAATTACTCCTCTGACCGCTGCCTTTATATAAGGAGCGTCTTGTAACTGTTGCAAAGATTCTGTTGTTCCTGTGATTACTACACCATATATAGGTAAATCTTTTGGAGAAATACCTTTTATATTTTTATAATGATTTTGAACATCATCATTATTAAGTTGATTATTCTCATTTAATTTTTTCATTGCATCCATAAAATCTTTTGAATTTCTCTTTAAATTCTCTTTTGAATATTCTTCTTTTTTTGTATAACTTCCTTGAAATCCATATACATGCGTAGACATCACAGCATTCAAAACAGCACCAGTTTTAGGCTCTTTTAAACCTACATAAGTATCTGGGTTATTTTCATTGTATGTGTCTACCCAATACCAAACTGGTTGTACATCTTTTGGTAACATTTTTTCAATTTGCTCAACTGTATATGCTTTATCAAAAGATATAGCTATTTCTCCAACTTTATTTTGAAGCTCTCCAATATTTTTAAGGTCATTTACATAATTTTTATATGTAACAAACGGTAAATAAAATCGCATTTCTCTCTGCATCGTTTGACTATTATAATCTGGTAAATTCTCAAATTCATTCTTCTTATTACCGGATTCTTCGTCTAATATTGTATTTCCACTAAAATTCAATTGACTATACCCCCAAATTGATGAATACTCATATATTTCATCAATCCATTTAACTGGTTGTCCAGCAATATTTTTATAAGAACTATATATAATTGTACCGCCAGTTAAACCCATACTTAATTTGGTATGTCCTTTAAATAAAATATTAGGGCCTTTTACAGTATGCAATACATTCCTTTGTCTTTCCATTTTAATAAAAGTCTTTTGAGAAAAATAAATAGATGAAATATAAATTCCTATAATCACGACAATCGATGCACACATAGAGATAATCCAATTTCTCAAAAGATGCTTCCTCTTTGCTTTCTTTAATAACCCCTTCATATGTTTATCATCCATATCTAGTTCAAACGCTTTCCGACTCATAGTGCTTCTTCCCCCTATACAATGCTTTAAATTGATTACGTGCCCTGTATAAATTTGTTTTAATGGTTTCTTCTTTCATGTCTAATAAAGAAGAAATTTCCTTATAAGATAATTCATAATCATATTTCAGTAATAAAATATTCTTATAATCTGGATTCATTGTTTCCAGCACTTCTTGTATTTCCACTTGGAACTCTTTCGTTAGAATAATTTCATCTAACGATTTTTGACCAATAAGTATAACTGACTCAATAGGTACCGGATTAAAACGTTTTGATTTTCTATATAAGTCCCGATATTGATTAATTGCTACCCGTAATAACCACGGAGTCAGTTTTTCTAACGAAATATCATCCATTAAAAACATTGCTTTGTATAATGTATCTTGTACAATATCTTCAGCATCTTTTACCTCTACACCAAGCTTTAATAAATACTTATAAATAACTTGGGATTTTTCTACTAATAGTGATTCAAATGTATCATGTTTCATCTGACACTCCCTTCTATATAATTAACGTTTGAAAACGGAAAATGTATACAAACTTTGTAAAAGAAAATAAAAAAGTACATCTATGTATAATGTACAATACGTTTTTTCTATATAATTATATTTAATATAACATCACTTAATCGAAGTAAAAAAGTTATCTCTATGCTAGCTTTTTATCATTATTGATATCAAATAAAGAAAGGGGTGCACTATATCACCATCAAGCTCAAGAAAAATTGTATCCATAAAACGGAAATAACGTTATTCTTTTTGTAAAAACAAATAGAAAGGATGATATTTTTGCTATGAATTTATCAATTTCTGATGAACTCGAATTGTTTTCTAAAGAGTTGCAACGTTATATGTCATCACATGCTTTGGAGCAATTAGCAAGAAATGTAGGGTTTGTGAAACGAAAAAGTAAATACCGCGCACAAGATTTAGTGGCTCTATGTATTTGGTTAAGTCAAAATATATCTCATACTTCATTGACACAACTATGTAGTCGATTAGAGGCTAACACAGGTATTTCTATGAGTCCAGAAGGACTCAATCAGCGTTTTAATCCTCAAGCTGTTCAGTTTTTACAACAACTATTAGCACATTTACTTCACCAACAATTTTGTTCTTCTAGCAAGATTCCAACTTTGTATACAAACTATTTTCGGCGTATTCGTGTATTGGATTCTACACATTTTCAGATTCCGGATAAATTCGTTTCTACATATCAAGGTTCCGGTGGTAGTGGTCAAGGTGCTGGCGTAAAAATTCAACTAGAATATGATTTACTAAGTGGTCAGTTTCTACATGTTCATGTAGGATCAGGAAAGCACAATGATAAAACGTATGGTTCTACTTGTTTAACGTCTCTTCAACCGAACGATGTATGTATACGTGATTTAGGATACTTCGACTTAAAAGACTTATATACGATAGAAGAGTGTAATGCTTATTTTATTTCAAGGTTAAAGCTTAATACACGTATATATCAAAAAAATAATGAACCTGAATATTTTAAAAATGGAATAATAAAAAAGCACTCTGAGTACATCCAATTAGATATGGAACAATTCGTTGACCAATTACAATCAGGTGAAACATATGAAATTTCTGAAATTTATATTGGAATGTATCAAAAACTTCCCGCAAGACTAATTCTGTATAAATTAACTGAAACGCAAATGGAACGTAGACAAAAGGATTTAGCATTTAAAGAACACAAAAAGCAAATTACCTATAAAGAACGCAGTAAGCGGCTAAGTGCAATTAACTTTTACATTACAAATGTTCCTTTGGAATATCTACCAAAGGAACAAGTTTACGATTTTTACTCCTTACGATGGCAAATTGAACTTATCTTTAAAACATGGAAATCATTCTTTCGTATTCATCACTGTAATTCTGTAAAATTAGAACGACTAGAATGTCACTTATACGGACAATTAATTAGCATCCTTCTTTGTTCCTCCACCATGTTTCAAATGCGTCAATTACTCCTCATCAAGAAGAAACGAGAATTAAGCGAATATAAATCGATTTATATCATAAAAGATTATTTTTCACTTATTTATCAATCTTTACAAAAAGACACCCAAGAATTAACAAAGATATTGTTTCGTCTGTTCAATCTCTTACAGAAAAACGGACGAAAATCCCATCGGTATGAGAAGAAAACAGTCTTTGATATCTTAGGCGTCGTATACAACTTTTCTATGTCTCACAATCATGTAGCGTAATCGAAAAAAATGAAACCCGATAGGGTTTATTTGGTATGCAAATCTTTAAAGAACTTGCACTGGATCTTTAGAAAAAAGAAAAAACCTCACGTGAAATTAAACTTATATAAGCTTAGCTTGATGGGTATGGGGTACCGCCAACATAACGCGAATTTCGTACGCTAAGGAATTTTTCATTTAAAAAACTTGGTTTTTCCGTACTTTAAGAAGGTTCCATAAACGGTATTTGATATTTGGTATGATACTTTGTTTTTGGTAATGAGTTTTGGAACTGTTTTTTGGCCATATTTCTCTTAGTTTGATTGGAATTCAATAAAGTTCCATAAACGGTCTTTTTTAGAACTTGTTAATCGAGTATATTGTATTGAAAAATTATAGTTGACCATAAAACCAATATCCGATATATTGGTTTTATGAAAAAGGATATTATTAAACCCATTAAACGTATGTCATTTAGAGATGAAGTATATCTAACTTTGAAAAAAGCAATTGTTACATTAGAGCTGCAACCTGAGCAACGCTTAAATGACAAAGAGTTAGCAGAAGAATTCGGAATTAGTCGTACTCCAGTTAGAGAGGCTTTGAAGCGTCTTGAGGATGAAGGACTTGTTGAATCTATTCCTGGTTCAGTTACTCGCGTTGCACCATTAAATCTTGAGGAGGCGAAACACGCATTTACTGTGGTAGCAGTTTTACACTCTTTAGCTGCTCGTTTAGCAGTACCATTATTAAAAGAGTCGGATATTCAAGAATTAGAGTTCAGTAATAAAGCTTTACTATTAGCTATTGAGAAAAAAGATATTATAAAAGCAATTGAAGCTGACGAATTATTCCACAATGTTTTTTTAGATGTGGCAGGAAATCCTGAAATCATTCGTGCGTTAGAACGAAGTATATCTAAGATTCAACGTCTCGAGATTTCTCAGTTCACTTCTATAAATGGTCTAAAGTCAGTAGAACAACATCAGAAAATTATAGAGGCGTGCAAAAATAAAGATAAAGAAACAACAGCGCATCTTGTAGAACAAAACTGGTTAAGTCTTGAGAAATTAATGACTTATGAGACAGATTGAGGTGAGGAATTTGCGCCCTATTTTTTTAGGTATATGTGCTGCTTTCTTTTTTGCTTTCACATTTATACTGAATCGAGCAATGGAATTATCAGGTGGTAACTGGATATGGAGTGCCTCACTAAGATTTATTTTCATGCTTCCATTCCTTTTACTTCTTGTTATGAGTAGGAAAAAATTAAAAGTATTATTACAAGTTATGAGAGAGGATTTAAGAACATGGTTTTTATGGAGCTTTGTAGGATTTGGTTTATTTTACGCTCCATTATGCTTTGCCGCTGCACATGCACCAGGATGGATAATTGCTGGGACATGGCAAATTACTATTATATCAGGATCTTTGCTAGCTCCTCTTTTTATTCAAATCGTTCAAACGCCAGATGGAATTCTTAAGAAAAGAGGGGAAATCCCAATGAAGGGTATGGGTATGTCATTAATTATTCTTCTTGGTATTTTCCTTATGCAAATGGAACAAGCAAAATCGCTTGCTATAAAAGATATTTTATTAGGTATTATCCCTGTTATTGTGGCTTCTTTTGCTTACCCGCTCGGGAATCGTAAGATGATGGAGGTTTGTGGAGATCGTCTAGATGCTTATCAACGTGTCCTTGGAATGACCTTAGCTAGCTTACCATTTTGGTTTTTATTATCCTTGTACGGTCTTTTTACAGCAGGAGTTCCTAGTAAAGAACAAACTATGCAATCTATTTTAGTTGCTATTTTTTCGGGTGTAATTGCAACTATCTTATTTTTTAAAGCGACTGATATGGTTAAAGGAGATATGCAGAAACTTGCAACTGTTGAAGCAACACAATCCATGGAGGTGCTTTTTGCTGTTATCGGAGAAATAATTTTATTACATTCTTCATTCCCCTCTATTTTATCTTGGTGTGGTATGTTTGTAATAATGTTAGGAATGATAGCACATAGTTATGTTTCCCATAAAGGTGAAACAGCGTATAACAAAAATATTAGTGCTTAATTGATATTTAAAATGCACAGTATGAACCCTTTTTTAGTTAGTATAGGTATTTTTATTACTTTTTTAAAAATGTATTATTATAAGTTTCATGTCAGAAATTGATTAAGTAAAAGAATATGAACAAAAGCCGACGTCCTTAATATATGGGAAATCGGCTTTTTTCTTTATAAAATTTTGCTTAGCGTACGAAATTCGCGTTATGTTGGCGGGACCCCTATATTTAAAAACGTCTTTATAAAAGAACGTAAGTTCGTGTATAATAAGAACGAACGTTCTTTAACTTTAGGAGGAATCACAATGTATGACTATTCAATCCTACCGAATAGAATCATCTTATGTGTTGATTTACGCAGCTTTTACGCTTCAGTAAGTTGCATCAAAATGGGACTTGATCCCATGCATACAAAGTTGGCTGTAGTCGGCGATGTAAATAGAAATGGTTCAATTGTTCTTGCTGCAACACCCCCATTAAAAGCGTTGGGCGTAAAGAAGATGGCAAGGCTATACGAGATTCCTCGTCGTAAAGATATTCTAGTTGTAAATCCAATTATGGGAACTTATATTAAATGCTCCAACTACATAACAAAACTAGCTTTACAATACGTTCCTATTGAGGATTTTCACCAATATTCCATTGATGAATTTTTCATGGATATTACCGATAGCATTCATTTATTTGCTAATGATCCATACGAATTTGCCCTGAAATTCAAACGTGAAATATATGAACATACACGAATTGAATGTACCATTGGAATTGCTCAAAACCCACTCATGAGTAAGGTTGCTTTAGACATTGAAGCTAAGAAGAACAAGGATGGAATTGCTCTTTGGAAGTATGAAGATGTCCCTACGAAATTATGGAGCATACGACCACTTAATAAGTTTTGGGGCATTTCGTACAAAACAGAAGAAAGGTTGAATCGAAAAGGAATACATTGTATCGGAGATTTAGCCAATTATCCTCTTAAATATTTAAAACAGAGTTTCGGCAAGATTGGGGAGGAATTGCACTTACATAGCAATGGCATTGACTTTAGCCGTATTTCGGAGAAATACGTTCCTGCTACAACTTCTATTGGAAAAAGCCAAATTCTAATGCGTGACTATACAATAGAAGAATTCCCAATTGTTCTACTGGAACATATTGAAGAAGTTTGTTATCGCCTTAGAAGACAAAACAAACTTGCTCAAACCGTTCAATTTTCTGTTGGTTATAGCAAGAGTTATACCGGTGGCATTAGAAAAACACATACTTTAAACCGCCCAACAAATTTAACAATGGATATATATCATATCTGTACATACTTTTTACATCAACAATATACTGGCGAACCCATTCGCAGCATAAACATATCCTTAACAAACCTAATTCAAGAAGGAGAAGAACAAATTTCTCTTTTTGATAATGTCACGAAACGAGAACAAGAAGTTAAGTTAACAAAAGTAATGGATGAAATACGAACAAAGTTTGGGAAGAACAGTATTTTACGAGGGATTTCCTACACGCATAGCGCTACAGCTAGACATAGAAACACACTAATAGTAGGACACAGATCATGAATAACGCTAATATGCCAAAAGGAAGAGGTATGGTAAAATGGTCTCCATTCGCAGCAATGCCTGAACAGTTTGCTGGTATTCGTGAAATCATCAAGGAGAAAAACAAAGTAACTCGGCCGATCTTAACAGATGACGAAAAAGAATTGATTGAGAACATGTTATTATGTTCCTTATTATCTGAAGAAGAAATACTAATTACATACTACGAAGACGGTTATTTACTCTCTAGCTATATGACTGTTGTTGATATAGATCCATCAAATAGTGCTGTTATATGTACCGATGCTTTTTATAACAAGATAAAACTGCAATTTTCTAATATAATAGGTGTAAAATAGAACAAATTAACGTTATCAAGTTAGGTTCATTTAAGGGAGTGTAAAAATGCAAGGGAATCAATTAAAGAAGAACACAGCAGGAGTAGTTATTCATAATGATATTAAAAAATACCCCTTTCTAAATATACCTATGGTTATTAATGAGGAAGACGGAATGGTTTATGAGGTGTTAAACGCTGGTTTTTACACTAATGATGCAGTAGCAATGATAACAACGGATGATTTTACTACAACCAGGGTAAATGCACCCATTATAACAGTAAAAAACAATGATGGTAGTATTCAAGCATATCGTTTACCTTTAGAACTAGAACATTGGGTACTTTCTTGTATGCGTGCTGCTTCAGTAGAAAAAAATCCGTTTCCATGTAAAGTTGCCTTCGGAATCATCGACACTAAATTTTATGTAGAATTTATGTAAAAAGGAGCAAATTCATTTGCTCCTTTTATCGTTTTTAGGTAGATGTATTTACTTAAGATTGGCGGAATTGTGTTGCTAACCGATTATACAATTTATTACATATTAGCTTTCAAGATTTCCTTTTTTCTCTTGCTTCTTTAGTACTACACTGATAGCACTTATAATTCCTAAGAAAGTTATAACAACACCAATTATAAGAAGCAAAAATATTGTATTATTGAAAAATTTACCTAAAGATATGCCGATAGTAGAAAACATAATTGAAAAAACTAATGGCATAATGGAACGTTGAAATCCCTTCCGTTTTTTTCTCTTCTCACCATTTACAACACTTCCACCTATAATTCTACCTGATATGCTAACTTGTTCAAATTCAGTAGATATAAGTTTCAAAGTAACATAATCCTTCGGATTAAATAATGTTGGTTTTATGCATAATATACCTTCCAGATCATTGTAATCAACTTCAATATTAAAATCTACAGGATTAGCCTTATATATTTCTACGTCAAATATCCTAACCGGTGTACCGTCTGCTCTTAAGAAATTGATTTTCAAAGGCTTATTCTTCTCAAATTCTTCTTCTTTGATCGGCTCATTTCCAATGTTTTCAATAATTAAAATAGATAAACAGGCATCTTCTTTAATTTCCTGTTCATTAAAAAATATCTTTATTTTGCTATGTAATTGATTAAATAATGCCGTTTTATTAGAAATGACATATTCTAATTTTTTTTGTTTTCTATTTTTTAAAAAGTAAAACAAACTTGTACCAAGCCCTGTTATACCTATAATAAAAGTAATAATTGGGCCATAACTCTTAAAGAATTCTACTACTTCATTCATTTTTTATCCTCCAAGTTTTGTATATTTATTAATTTTAATCCAAATATCATACTAAAACAAAAGAATCTACAAAAAATATGACTACAAATTTTATTTGTAGTCATATTAATAAAAATTTAATTATCAATATTAATTATATACGTTCCTGAAAATAGGAAAGTTAAAAACGATTCGAAAATTATAATTAGTGATAACATGAATTTCATTTCATTACAGTTAAATATAGATACTTAGGTAACAACGCTATTCTCTATTTACCTATATTTAAATTTTTCATAATTTATTATGAGATAAATATTGTTTAAAAGTCTTTTGAACAATATAAGTAACACATTTTATAATAATTATAAAAGAAGAATCGAATTGAAGATTCTTCTTTTTATGTGTACTAAAAGGTACAGCTTTAGATATAGTATATTCTTTGCAGCGTAAACTACTTCAAAAGGTATCAAAATGTACTTAAGACATACTTCATAAGTACACACACTTTTTGAGATGTGTTTGTTGAATGATTTTATGCTTATTGGAGGAGGATAGTGTCCCTATCAGTTGGATACACCACAGAGAATCCCCTTGTTGTGCTGTTTATTGTTTTTAATATTTAATTTGGTACATGAAATTTTACAATTAATTTATTCCTTTGTTTTTCTTTTAAAATTCTTATAGCATTCTATATAAATCTTATGGTATTATATAGATAGAAAATTTGTTACCATTGTTTATACTCTATTGTACGTAGCGTGAAGGACAAACCTTACGCCCTGTTAACTCGGGCGAGGTTTGTCCTTTTTTTTATTTTAAGGAGGAATTTACTATGAAAAAGGTCTACAAAATTGGAGCAGTTATCACAACTTTATGCGTTGCTTGTATCGCGATCTTTACTTTAACTAAGAATGAATCAGTTAAAACAGAAACTATAGCACCTGAAAAAACAATTGTATCTGCTGCAAATGTAAAAGAAGCACCTGAAAATATAAAAGATATTTCAAAAGAAGAATTAAAGCAAAAAATACAATCCCATGAAGAGTTCATTGCGTATTACTATCAACCTACCTGTCATTATTGTAAAAAGGCTGCACCAGATATCAATCGTATGTCAAAAAAGCATGATAGAACCATTTATCGTATTGATATCTCTACACCAGAAAATCAAAGTGCCTTTCAAGAGTTCGACATTCCAGGTACTCCAGTAGTTGTAGCTTATAACAGAGGTGAAGAAGTTGAACGACTAGAAGGAGCCGTTTCAGCTGCTACATATGATGGATTCTTTACAAGACGTACTTCGAGCGCTAGCTAGTATAGTACTCGTTTTTCTTTGTAAGAAAGGAGAATTAACATGCAACAAAACGCCCGTATTCATTCTTTAGACATAATAAGAGGTATCGCCATACTATGTATCCTGTTTGCGAATCTACCCACTATGACGGGACTAGATCCCTTTAATCAAGCCGGTTATATTGGTATAGATAAAATAATTCGCTTTTTAGTAGATTTATTTATTCAATCAAAGTTCTATACTATTTTCGCATTCTTATTTGGAGTAGGATTTTACATCTTTATGAAAAATACAGAAGCAAAAGGATATCCCATGTATAGACTATTTACCCGGAGAATTTGTATTTTACTAGTCTTCGGTTTACTCCACTTTACCTTTCTATGGTATGGAGATATTCTACATGCGTATGCTATAGCTGGATTTATTCTATTATTCTTTTATAAGCGATCTACTAAGCTTATTTTTATAGCTGGTTGTAGTTTCTTACTGGTTAGTTATGTATTACATATTATTGTATTTTTGCGAGCAAGTTCTTCTATTACTGAAGTACCAAATTACTATCAATATATGTTTACAGGCAACACTACCAATCACACCGTAAATCTATTTACACATTATTCACATCAAGTAAAAGCACGTCTTTTCTTTCTAATGACCCAGGAATTCCAGCAACTACTAATAGGAATTCCGGAATATATAGGCTTATTTTTAATAGGGTTATGGGCTGGTAAGAAAAATATTTTTAAAAGGGTACCGGAATTAATAAAGAAAATTAGATTTTTACAGTGGAGTTCGTTATGTATCTCATGTCTTCTCTCTTGTCCTATTATCTACTACTTTATAAAAACAGATGTCTATTACTCTCAGGATGTACAACTATGGATTCTATTTTTGGGGAAAACGCTAGCTATATTCTATATTTGTACTCTACTTAGAGTTTGTGAGAATAAAAAATATATAGAATGTCTGCATCCCTTTAAGAATGTAGGCAAGTACGCTTTAACGAATTACATTAGCCAAAGTATACTAACTCTTGTCCTTCTTTCGTTGTACTTTAAAGATGTCTCACACGTATATTACTGGAAATTATGTATCTTCGGGCTTTTTATTAGCTTCGTACAAATTATATTTAGTGAGATTTGGAGTAAACATTTCCGCTATGGTCCAATTGAATGGATATGGAGAAAAGGAATTTACAAGAAATAGAGGTTACTATATGATTCTAAGAAAAATGTATGTTTAGAATCATTTGTCCAGAAAACCATTTATTTATAAAATGAGTATATAAATTAATAATATCAATGCTTTATAGCGATAATTGTGTTAAAGATGAAAAAAATGAAAGTAAACTTTAATTTTGCTAGTTACATTTTTTTATTATGAGATTTACGCTTTTTCTATTCTAAAACTAAATACTCCATCTTTTACTTTTACTAAGTGCGTTCCTGACCAAAAAGTATGTACTTTAAAATAGTACCAATCTCCATTTTTTCTTAAATATTCTTTAATCTCATAACCTTCTTTTATAAGGTATTCTTTAATCTCATTTTCTTTATTCCCAAACATACTAATTTCCCCCTTAAAAAAATCACACTGATCTTATTAAACATTAAATAAAAAAGTGCAAAATCTATCAACAGATTTCGCACCAAAAACAGATAAAAGATACAATCACTAGAAACATAGGAGAGTGTTTCACTACCTATTATAAACCATATCTTTACATTTTTGTGTTGTAATTTAAAAATATGTAAAGATTCATCATTTTGTTTTTGAATTTTCTTTTTATTTAAGTTATACTAAACTACAAAGAAACAAATCTCCTTTAGGCCGTCAATAATTATGCTAACAACACACACCAAAAAAACAATTCCCGTGTAATGGAATTGTTTTTTTTGGTGCAATTCAGTCAATACAGCAACTTGAACCCACATTTTCAAATGTAGTCTTATTAATTTTACCATAATTTTAGAATTCATAAACATAAAAAAACTAAATCACTAGTAAGATGCGCGAATCTGCTGCTTTTTCATCAAGAAATCTGGAGTATAACAACAATTAAGTTCATACTAGCATGAACAACAAATGATACTAGTAACCTATTAGTACGCACATATACTACAGCAAGTACAAGCCCAATTAAAAAATATCCAAATATAAAAGGAAAGTCAAAATGCATAATAGAAAAGAACAATGAGCTTATTAGTATACTCCAGGTTTGTTTAAACTTTCCAGTTAAAATATTTATGGCCGCATAACGAAAAACAAACTCTTCTACTAAAGGTGCAAGAAGAACAATTGAAACTAGTGCCACAGGAGATATTGCTGCTGCAGCGACTGTACTAGACGTTTTTGCTGATTGCGTAGTTAGCTGAAATACACTCTTATCTAAAACACTACCAACCATCTGCGCAAGAAATACTACTATGATCCCAACTAAAATCCATACAACTGAATTTCTTGATAATTTAATCGATAACTTGGGATCATTCATTAGCTCTTTACTATATATAAGAAAAAAGATTATTAATGTAAGTGAAAATCCAATTAGTTCCCAATGCACAAGAAGTTGTTGGATTGCTTGCTGTTGGTTTCCCTGAATATCATACCAGCCCGTCTTCGCTAGCAATTGTACACCTATAATCCCAACAAATTGAGTCATTACAAAATAAATGAGTATGATATAACCTGATTTATGTATATTACTATTATTCATGTTAATGTATTCGCCTTTCACTTTTTTATTTAATTTACGATTTTGTTTTTAATAACGAACTTTCATTGGATCCAGTGATGTTTTTCATTCGTCTTTTTTATAAAATTTTCATGTTATTTTTGTAAGACCATTTCATTTTCTTTTTTAACACGTTTTCTATTACACCAGTAGCAAAGATTGGGACCTTTATGATTCATTGATGGTCTATATAAAGTTTTAACTTGCTTGCTGCATTTTGGGCATTTTTGTTTATCATATTTCACGATTTCATTCCCCTCTCAAATAAAAATTTTGTTTAGTTCTTGCAGTCAGCTTTTTGCTAACTTCCTTTTTATTTACGATCGAAGAAAGATAAAAATTCGCTGTAGCTAAAAAGTTCAAATTCTCCCGTGTCACTTTTAACAGCTATACCTACATCCTCTGGTGTTCTAAACATCTTGAAATCTTCATAGTTAAACCAATATTCTTTATCAATACTGAATCCTCTTAAATTGGCTTTTGGTACGACGTACATCCAATCTCTAAGATTTATTAGTAAATCAATTGAATCCTGTAAAAGATCTAGAGTATCATCCATATATATTCCCCTTTTCTCTTAAATAATTATTTTGTTTTATTTCATCGATTTTAAATATCAGATAAATTATAAATTGAAGCATCTATATGCTTAATAATAAAAATTTCTTTTTTAGAGTAACTACTATGGTTGCTAAAGCTATGAACCTCAAGAGAAGGAAAACGCTCTGTAAGCATCTTTATAAGTAATGAACGATTTTGATGATTGTCGATTAAATCCAATTTTTCACTCCGTCCTTTTTCAAAGTCGGCAAATTCAAATCCCATTTCACGTAAATATTGAATGTGTTCCTCTCGGCTCCTTTTATCTGTTACAGGAGTTTTACTGAAAGAACGACAATGTTCTAACATAAAGCTAAGTTTCACTCTCATTCCACCATAGGGATAATAGTTCGTATCATGCACATGATTAAAACCTTCTGTATTCCACCATTCACTAACAACTTCAGAAAGATGTTTCAACTGTTCTTTTAAACCGTCAACTGGTTTATCGGAACCTAATTTACCCTGTAATTCATGTATCTTTTGATTCGCCTTTTTAATCTCCGCATAACGTTTTTCTTTTTCTTCCAATAGATATGATTCGTAATTTAGTACTTTTGCTGCTTCACTAAAATAGCTTTCTATCAATGATGGAAGTGTTTTTGACATTTCGATTGAAAGTAAATCTTTACTCACCCATTCACGTAATTGAGCATTAGCAAAGTGCATATCCTTTAACACCTTCAGTAATACAGATTTTTGATCTTCATTCAATTCCAATTTCTTATCGTCCATTTCCCCAGCTCCTTTATTTTCAAACAACGCTTTGGTTAATTATGATAATGATTCTTTTGCTATTCGATTCACATCTTTAACAATTGCATTATCTACTCCATTTGTTATTCCTTTTATTAGTTTTAACGATTCTTGGTATTTTTCGTTACGCATTTTGTACTCTTTATATGCCTTTGATGTTTGCTCTAAATTCCACAAAGCATTTAAACGATAATTATTAATGTCATAAGCCATGCTCAGTAATTCATTTAATTCAGATAAACTAACCTCTACCACGGTCTTACCATTCTCAAAACGAGATTTTCCATTAGAGAGTTTATTTTTAATTGAATCAATCTTTTCTTTCATAAACCCACCTACTTCTCTACAAAATTCATATTTTATTACATTAAGAAATTACAAATAAAGACTAAAAATTATATATATTAATTATATAATTATGTACCCATACAGTTATCTCAGACTACCTACTAAAATCAAGCCGCTTGCAGATGCTTTAATCCCATTTCAAGCGCACCAGTTCCACCAAATCCCGGATTAAATAATAGTGGGACATCATACTTCTTTGCGTACTCTTTTGCTACATCAATAGATACATGGCCACATGCACCTTTTTGAATGACAATAACATCGCATTTTTTTATAACACTACGAAACGTTTTCTTTACGCCTCCGTGATTTTTCCCATCATGGAAAATAACCTGGGAGTCTCTTTTTCTGGCCAACTTCTCTAACGTTCTTCCATTTGATCCACCTAAAACTAGAATTGTACTCATTCCCACTCATTCTCCTTATCTTTCTTCTTTATATACGTACTTGGTGATGTTAATAACACAAGTGTACAAGCAACAATATTCATTAAAACGAAACAAACTATTATTAAAATAATAAAAATCGGGGACAACAAGATAAAAATAAAGCCACTTACTACCAAACAGATGAAAATGAAGCCATTGCTCATATCTTCGTAACCATCTAACCCTCGTACAATATTCAAACTATGCATCCATGTTGTGATGCTATCCCAATTTTCTATTAACAGATAGCCACCACCCAACAAAAAAGCCCATCCAAGCAACGTTCCTAATAATCCGGAATTTCGCCCTATATAATATCCCGAAACAAAATTCGCAGCTGTTCCAATTAACATTCTCATTCGTATTCCTCCATATCCATTTCATTTTAGCGTTATATACAAATTTCTTTTAACCATAGGTTTATTATATCGGAAAATTATGAATATTCAATAAATAATTTTAGGTACTCTTTATTTTTTATAAAGGGGTTGTGTTTTTCTTCCACAACCCTCATTTCCTTCTTAATCCACAGGTTCCTCTTCTTGTCCATGTGGAATTTGTGCAATTGGTGTTACAATTTGTGCATATTTGTTTACCTGCACTTTAAATTGTCGTGGTTCTAAGAAGTTTACCTGTTGAATTAAAACTTCAATATGAAACGTATCTACTTTTTTCCCACGGTCAATTTTGGTAATTCGCGCATTGTAAAACTTATCCCCATTTAGGAAATATCGTTGTACAGCTTCTGTAGCAAGCATACGCTCATTGCTTGTCATTTTCATTGGTTCAATACCAAATCCAGCCTTTGTAAACAAATACGGGACATCATAACTACTATTAGAAATTTTTCGTAGTAAATCCTCTACTGTTTTTGTCTTTGCGATATATTCTTCCTCTTTTGTATCAAATCCCTTTGGCTTATCACCAAGCATCTCGATTTCATCTTGATTTACCTGCTCTTCCTCTTGTACTTGAGATTTCATCATGTAACGATGAATAGTATTATAAGTAGCAACGCCTACTACTAACACAATAATCCCCAATATAACTAAGTACTTACGAGGCAGATTCGCTAACACATTCATGACTTTCTTCATTTCTTCACATCCCAAATCAGTCTATAACATTACGAATTTGCGTCATATGTTGACCTCTTGCCGTATAGTTTAGACCTGTAATTTGTACACCTTTATTATCACCAATATGAATCATTCTTTGATTCCCCATATAAATTGCAACGTGCCCTGGGTTTTCATAGAAAATAAGATCCCCTGGCTGTGCATGATTGATATCTGGTACTTGTTTACCTTGTCCGACTTGAGCACCTGTCCAATCTCCAAGTTGTACACCTATGCTTGTTCTAAAGACATACTGCGTAAATCCTGAGCAATCTGAAGAGCCACCTGGTGGATTACGGTCTCCTAATACATATCTGACTTTTCCTTGCCCTAGCCATTTTTTCGCTTCTTCCAGTACCTTTTGTCGTTTAGCATTTGTCATGGTAGGAGAACCACCAGATGATAACCCTGGATCATCATTTTTCTTAAAGAACTTCATTGGATCTGTCGGTTGATCGTTTATACGAATTTGGAAATCTAAATGGACAGCGTATCCAAGCATGTTCAGAACACCACCAACATAGTTAGAACCACCCATTTCCCCTATAATTTGTCCTTTGGTTACCATAGTTCCTGGTGTAACTGAAATCTTACTCAAGTGTAAATAACGGGATACAATGCCATTTCCATGGTCAATATAGACACCTAGACCACCGTAGTTTACATATCCTGTTTGAGCTGTAACTATTCCTGCTTCCATCGACCATACAGGGTCTCCTGGTTTTCCAGCGGTCATGGCTCCAATATCTACAGCATTATGCGGTTTGTTATTATGAATTTCATCAAATGTACCTGTAATACGCCCTGATTTCGTTGGCCATTTCCAACCTTTATCAGAAATCCATTCTCCATCTCCATTTGCTACACAACCTAAATCTTTGTAATATTTTAAAACTTTGGAAACATATGTAAAATCCCCATAACACGCATTTACCTTGGTTCGGAAGTTATTCGGATCGGAGCAACCATCTGGATTTAAATGATTCTTACTTCTTGAGAACTCAATAGCTGTTTCTTCTGAATAGCCACCCTTTGCTAAAGCGTAACTAATAAAACCTTCGCCAAAGTTATATGACTGCAAAGCGAGTGCAATGTCACCATTGGCCTTTCCTAGTACATCTTTAAATTCCCGTACACCTGCTTCTATAGAAATATTGGGATCTTTAATACACCCTACACGAGCATTTCCCTTTACACCAATACAAGATGAGCTCATGTCTCCATATTGCCCCTCTGAAGCCTGCATCGGGTCATTTCCTGCTCCACCTGATTCCTGCATCATTTGGGCTGCCAAAATACCAACATATTGAGCAACACCATGTTTTTCTGCCATTTCTTTAATCTTTGGAAGATATCCTGTAACTTTTGCATTAAGATTGACAGGCTCCCCGTCAGGACTCACATTACCTACACACATACCACCAACAAAATTACTAGAAGGTGCTAGATGTCCATACATACCTTCTAACATCCCGGCCTCTAATATCTCACGCGCACGCTCTTTTTGACTTTTACTAAACTTTGCGAGTTCCATAGCTTTCTCTAGCCCATGAGAAGATGTTGTCACTTTTTTGCTTCCACTTGCATTAATCTCATCTATTTTTTTCTTAAAATCTGTATCTCCTAATATCTTTTTTACATCTGGTCCGGAGTAACTTTCAGATTTTGTTTTTTGCATCTCTTTTTTCTTTTTTTCACAAGGACCATTCGGTCCTGCCTCACATACCTCTTTTTCCGTATATTCTTCATATTGGATATCCAAGAAATATGATATAGCATCATGCGGATCTTTACCAGTTAAATCATTATCATATCGTGCCATGTCAAAGGCGATAATCTCTTTCCAATCCACATTCAGAGCCATTGAGACTTCCATATATTTTTTTACTTGTTCCTCTGTCTTACCTTCATCATCGGTAAAAGGTACAAAAGAGACTAAAATCACACACACAGCAATAATTACTCCCATAACCAAAGCGGCAGGTACTCCAACCGCTGCTATAACGGCACCCACAATTTTTAGTATACCTGCTTTTAGCATTTTGGCAGCAGCTTTCGCTGCTGCCTTTCCTGCTTTCCCTGCCAATTTTGCCATCTTCCCGCGCGCTTGCATCCCTTTTTTCTTAATAAAGTGGGAAGCTACATCTTTTAAAGGGTTACTTTTTTTCTGTTCATTTGGATCGTTAGGATTTTGACTCATAGACTTATCACACCATATTTTCCATTTTGAGAATTTCTTCCTCTTCGCTGTGCTAAGCGAGGGTTTGGAGCAAATGGAATCAGATTTTGTGGGTCATGTTCTGATAAATTCAGGTGCGTCTCTGTACGAACAACTTTGTCCTGTGTATGTGTTACTAGGATTTCTTCTCTTGGCTTAATACTACTGTCCTTCACTTCACAAGCTCTTTCAATCCTTTGGTTTGCTTGTAAGCGCGTATCTCCTTTTCCGAATGGCGAAATACGTGACAGTGTACCGTCTGTTGTTGTCGCAACCATATAACTACGATCTCTTTCTACGACCATTTTTACATTCTCATAACCACCTTGGTCTAAATCAGACATATAGAAGTGACCATTGTCCACCTTGTGATTTACCGTAAGTGGCGGTTCATTAAATACTGATTTCTGGTGTAACGACCTTTGATTTTGGTTTCCTACTAATTGATTTGGGTTAACGTTGATAGAACGATTGATACTAATTTTCCCACCACTAGAATCTTGAACATACGTTGGTGTAGCTTTCATACCATTACGGTACTGCGTTAATTGTCCGTCCGAAATATTTAAATCTTGATATACGACTTGTCCCGAACGAATACTACTATCACCACTAGCGTAACGAGATACAACTTGCGTCACACCACTAGAATCTTTTGCTTCAATCCAGGATTTATTATTTGTCGTAACAAGACGTACTGCACCTTGAACAACCGATTGTTTTCCAGTAGCATCCGTTGTTGTTGGTACCATTCTCTGAATCTCTTGAATTTCTTTTGCCTCTGTTTGAACAGCATTGTTATAAGGATTATGTTTACTTACCATACGTGCAGTCGCTTGATAAGCACCTGCACCACCAATCACACCTGCGGCGTAACTTAAGCCTTTTGTCACATTATAGTGACGCTCTGCTGCATTCCCTCCTAATGATGTATTAACAGCAGCATTAGTCCCACTTATCACTCTTTGTACTGCATTCCCTCCAGATTGTTGTACAGCACTCGCAGCACTATAGTATGCTTTTGATACCGTATCAATGCTATCCGCAAGCATAAGGTGTTTCGCACCTTCCATTACACTCATGCCAAGTTTTGTACTCTGCTGTGTCATACGTCCCACTGCAGATGTTGGGATAGACATTTTACCAGCACTTTGTGCAATATTTGCTACACTTGTTGATGCATCTGCATAAGAGCGTTCAATTTCCGCAACGGAAAGATCTCCTGCACGTGCTATACTCGCTTGCGTTTGTGTCGCCGCATATACAGCTTTATTGATTGCGCCACCTGTTGCAACACCATGTGAACGAACACCTTGAATCGCACTAGTAATTCCAGAACCTACTTGTTGACTCACCGTTCCAAGACTTGGATGGCTTTGTAATCCTTTCGTTAATTGCGAAGCAAAGGCATCTTTATTAATATAAGATTGATTATGTAGACTCTTACCACTCGTATCTTTCGCCTGTACGGGCATCGCTCCCGCTTGTACTGCCGCTTGTTGTGCGACTGCTTTAAATTCATTTCCTTTTTCATTCAGGTGCGACCGCCAAGCTTGCTCTTTTTGTGGTTGAGACATAGTTGGAGACAACTTTTTCATAAAGCTTGCCTGTTGTTCTGCTGCATAGCCTTGTTTAAAAGATTCTGTAGAGGCTTGTACCAGGTTCTCAACATTACTTACTTGTTTCGCTTTCTGGCTTCCTGCTCCACTTGTCAAACCGTGCGTTTTCACACCGTTGACTGCCTTCTGAATGTCTGCTGCGCTAGATACACCCATAGCATTTAAACCAGGATCTTTTTGTAACTGTTGTGATAAATGAGAAGCGAAAGCTTCTTTATTCGCATAGTTTGTACCGTCTTTTTGCTGTACAATACCAGCTGATTCCGCCGCTTGTTGCGCATGATTTTGAAATCCTTGTACTTTTTGATCTAAATGCTTATTCCATGCTGCTTCTTTTTCTTGTTGCGGCATATCTGCCGGGAATTGTTTCATAAATCCAGCCTTATGGTCTGCACTATACGCTTTCTTAAATGCAGCAGTAGAAGCACCGACAAGGGCACCTACTTGTCCCATATTTTGATGGCCACTTTCTAACGTTTCTCCTTTTACATCCTCGACTGCTTTTCCGATTTTTCCTAATGCAAGTCGAGAAGCAAACGCATCTTTATTCACATAGGATTTATCAAACAGATTATTTCCTTGCTTATCCTTCGCATCAACTGGCATAGCTCCCGCTTTTGTTGCCGCCTGTTCTGCGTGGTTTCTAAATCCTTGTACTTTTGTGCTCAGATGGTCGCTCCAGTGTTTCTCTTTCTCTTCTGCTGACATATTTTCTGGTAACTGACTCATAAACGTATCTTTATGGTCTGCCTCATACCCCTTTTGGAATGCATTCGTTGCAGCGTTAACTAACTCTCTAGCATTTCCATATGGTGTAGCGGTTTTCTTCATATTTTGTAAATCTTGTTTCCGCTGATTTGAGAAACGAGACATCTGATCATTATTTGTTTTCGCTACTTTTTTAGCAATCTCTGCATCGGAAGCACTAGGGAATGCTTGTTTTAAGCGACTTGCAACTGCAGAATCGGGATTATCCGCTTTCCAATTTTCAAAATCTTTTGTAGCTAAATCCTGTGCAATATCTTCATCGGTTAGTTCTGGATAAGATTTGTCATTTAAATTTGAATACGTATCCGCACCCTTCTTTACACTCGAACCAATATGTTTTCCTAAGGCTACAGCCCCTTCGCCAACTGCAGCAGCAGATCTTCCAGTAACTGCACCAGTAAATCCGCCCGCTTTACTGCCAGCAAACGTCCCTATTGCCATTCCTTCTGGTCCAAGACCAGCTCCTGCTGTCATACCTGCAAGTCCACCAGCCGCTTTACCAATTGAACTTCCAATTTGACCAGCTTTTAACATACGAGCTGCACGAGATGTTGTACCAACATCTGTCCCTAAATTCGCTCCTAATGCATCTTTCGGGTTATCAGCATCTTCTTTTGTCTTTTCTTTATCCCCTTTATCATCAGGTTTTGCTTTTGAATTACGGTAGTCATCACGAACACCTTTAACGAGTCCAGCCACACTTGCTAAAGCACCCATACCCATCATCGTACCTGCTCTATGAATGCCACCTGATGCATTGGTACTAAGGCCAATAAAACTTTTTACAATCTCACCTATTGGAATAAACATAGCAAGTAAAATTAATTTGATTAACGGACTATTTGCTGCTCCAATTAAAGAAATAATGAGCCATAAGGTAATCGCATGAATTGCTTGTATGAACACCGCTCCTATAAATTCACGTATCCAATATAATGTCTGTTGTTTCTTTTGTGGAAATAGCCACATGCCTACCATTAACGGACCAATTAACATTAAAACGTATAGTGACACCGCTCGCATTAAGTAGTAAAAGTTTGCCCAGACGATGAGACCAGCTTCTATAAACAAACCAAATATAATAAACATATAGTCATTTTCATGACCTTTCAAACCCAGCTCGGTAATGGTAAGTCCAGCCCCACCAAATCCAGGTTGTAGAAATTTAGTACCCTTATCTGGATCAAAATCCCCCCCACTTGCTACATTAACAGCGTCTCTAAACTCTATTATTATCCAAGAATTGATTTCAAATATAAGTGTATAGAAGTAATCGAGGTGCCAAAGAAAAATTGAAATGATCATCAAATCCTTCGCATACTCTATTAATGCTGTTCTATTATTTGGATTAATAGCTGTTGCCGAATATTTTGCCGCCGTAATAACTACACTGACAAGGACACAAAAAGCAACAAGCTTGAACATGACAGGCATGCCTGTGTCTAATACTTTGGTTAGAGAATTACCTGAAAATAAGAAATCTAAGTTTGTCCCCTTTCCTTCTGTTCCCTCTCCTCCAAACACTAAAACTGGCAGCGGATCCAAAGTTGCATACACCGGACTAAGAAAAGCCTTTACTATAGCAATAATTAAGCCTCCGACCCACTCTACTATTTTCTCAAGCATAATTTCACCTTCCTTTTTAAGAGTACACTATTATCCTGCGTACCCTTGTACTTTCTTCATATTGTTTAAAAGCTCTTGTAGTACCGCTTCATTCGATTCAATGAACATCATTTCTTTGTCAGATGGATCAGTTTGAATCCAAACCGAACTATCTCCTACTCGGAAAATCCCTTCTCCTTTTCCAGGGTTGTTGAGAATAATATCAAGCTCCCCAGCAGTTAGGTTAAAGTTCTCCTGGATCTTTTTCTTATCAATCTTATTTTGTTCTAAGAAGAAATAAGAGAAAGTAGATTGCAAGATACCACGAGCTTTTACATTTTCTAAAATACGAACGAAGTCCTGACTCGCCCAACACATACCAGCATTTCTTTTACGTGAACGACGTGCTACTTTTTCCAGGAAGTTAACCGTTTGTTCATAGTCGATAAACTGCCACATCTCATCGACATATAATACTTTTCGCTTGATAGCGTGTTCTGGACTCTTAATCCAATGCTCCCAAATATAGTTCAAGATAACGTGGAAAGCGATTGGTTTTAAGAATCCTTCTTCTAAATGACTAATATTAAAATTAACAACACGAGATTCATTTAACTGTGTTTCTACACCACGACCAAAATGACTTTGTCCATCAAATAATGGTTTTGAACCATCGCGTAAGAATGGTCGAATCGCAGCAATTAACTCTTCTGCTTTTACATCGTCTCCATGATGTTCTACTATGACATCATAGATTTCTTTTAACTCTGGCTCTGGCTTTCTCACTTGAGACTGAATTAACTGTCCATCCACTTTCTTCACTTCATCTGTATATAAAGAGGAAGGATGTGAAGTAATACCATGTTTATCAAACACTTCACGGATTGCATCTTCTAGCATAGTACGTTGGAATACATTTAATCCTGGTTGATCAAAGTCTTGCCCGCGAATAATAATGTCAAAGAAACCTAGTATTTCATTGATTTTCTCTAAAATTGGTACAAATCTCACATACTTCATGCCATCACGCTCTACAAGTTCTTTCTTATCATATTGTTCAAGTGCTTCTAGCTCTTCATCTTTATCCGTAATCTGAAGTTCTGTTACAGCGATTGCACAAGGATTGATAATGATATTACTTTCAGGTGAAATATTTAAATTAATACCACCTAGACGTTTTGTAATTTTTACGAATTCTCCTTCTGGATCGATAATCATTGCATGCGTATCTGCAAGTGACGTTTCACGAGCTAACTTCATTTTTAAAAGTAAACTTTTTCCGGAACCTGAGATCCCTGTTACACCAATGTTATAGTTTGGAGGACGATAATCTGCATTCCCGAATGAATTTAAAAATTCTACTTGCCCAGTAATTTTGTTCTTTCCTATTGGTATCCCACCATTAAACCTTCCGGAACCTGACACAAAAGGTGCAAATGTACATAACGCACGTCTATCGATATTTCGATAGGTATCTTGTAACGTATTTAGTGCTCCTAGCGGCATAACAGCTTTCAAACCACTCTTCACACGGTTCCAAGTACTTGCTATCTTAAAGTGAGATGCTTGCATTTCATCTTCAATATACTCACATAAAACGTCCAATTCTTTCTTTGATTCTGCGTAAGCAACACCCATTGTACTCACCATATAAGAGTCGTTTTCATTGAACTGGATTTCATCCATTAAATTGTTTGTATCTTGAATTTTTGCATCTAAGTCTTTTTCTTGGTCAATGTTTCCTCGTGTACGTTGGAAAGAAAGATTGGAACGTAACATCGTCAGCTGCATATCTAATGATCGCATTGCTTTAGCTTTTGGTTCTTTATGAATATCAATCATGACATCCACTTCCCCAGCCGAAGTTAACATGTTGAGCCAATTGGTTTGCATCATACGCGGGTACCCATCACGTGGAATATAAAACGGACGAAAGAACGTATTACTTCCTAAAGATTGTTTAATGACCCCATAATCTTCTGCATCAATTTTCATTCCTTCTGGAGCAATAACATCAAACACTGTTGTTTGATTATCTAATTGCGTCGGTACTTCCTCTTCTTCCGACTCTTCCTCCTCTAGCTGCAATTCATCCTTCTCTTCTGCTTCTATTTTTTTCTTTTCCTTTTTCCTTTTTCCGAATAACCTCATGTTTACGCCACCCCGTTATTTGATTTTTCTGCTTTTTCTTCCGCTAGCACTTTCTTCATTAACTCTAGTTTTCTTTCATTTGTTTCCCCTGTTGAATAGAGGGAGAAATTCTCATTTTCAATTAAGTCCTGGAAACGAGCTTTTACAGCTTTACGACGGTTAAATGCTACATATAAAAGTTCTATTAATTTATCTTTCGTTAACATTTCTACATTAATTTTTGCTTTCGATAGTAGATTTCGAGAAGCATTATAACGGCGATATAATTCGTTAAACGCCTTATCCACAATCTTTTCTTCTAACTCGTCCTCTGTATCAGCCGTAATCGTACTAATATCAACCTTGTATGGATAAATTAAATAACGTTTTTGTTCATATCGAGGTTGCGAACGTTGCCAGTACTCTAAATTATCAATAACTTCTTGACCATATAGAACCGTCTCTGGTGTAAGGTCCTTCGCACCTTTCATCGTTTCTGTCATTTTTCGTACAGGATCTGTTAAATCTACAAACTTACTTTGAATATATACTTTCGTATTAAACTCTAATGTGGTTAACCATGATTCAATTTTGATATCAATCGCTTCTTGTTCCATATTGGAAAGTAAATAATAGTTAACTGGATGTGCTTCCGCAATCAGGACAAATGTGTCATCATGATACCGAATCATATGATTATCAATTTCCTTAATGTCTTCTACAAAAGTACGAAAGAAGTCAACATTATCCTCATCAATTTCCGATTCAGCAGACATATTTTTTTTATTTTTCTTTCCAGCTTTTTCAGTAGTGTGTTTCTCTACTCCACCTTGCTTTTTCCCTTTTTTCTTAGAACCAAACAGCGGTTTTCCATTCATTTTCCGATAAAAGAAAAATCCTACAATGGCTATCGCCGCAAAATATATCATTTCTAACATTTACAGATTCTCCTTTGCCCATGTAGTTGGCTCGTACCCTTTTCTCCACTTACCTTTTTCGGAGCGGCTACGCATTTTAATAATTAAATACTTATCTAGATACATGTGTTGTTTTTCTTTATATATAAACGCAAACGCTATTACACTTACTACCGTTGGTAGTGCTAAAATTAAGCAAATAAAAAATGCTACTACCGCATCAATAGGTGCAAATAACCGCCATAAGAATGGTACATATAAATAAAGGGATGCTCCGCCACCCAATAGATAAATCAATTGGCGTTTGCTCAGCACTCCTAATAGTGTTTTTTGCTCCGAAGTCATATCAACAGGAACAGTTACTTTTCTCATTCTTTTTCCTCCCTTGTATAAGAGAAGCTCTCCCCAAATCGAGGAGAGCTTGTACAAACTCTTATGTTAGATTGTCGTAACCCAAGCAGCGATATCGTAAGCTTTAATCATGACAAAGCCTCCAATTGCTGCGCAGGCTAAACCAATCATAGCTTGTGTACGGTTTTCAGGATTCTTCCCTTGTGCACCAGATAGTTTAATAGCTGCAAATACAACGCAAGCTGCCACCCATATTCCCCCAAAACCAATTAAGGTTTTCACCAAAGTGTTCATGCTTTTTTGGACGGTTTCAGCATTGGCACCACTGCCACTACCACCAAGCCCCTTCGTAAAGCTACTTTTTGCCAGTAAGAAATCTCCTACTGATGTTGTCATAAGTTTTGCAGACAACCAATTCAACATAATTCCTGCACCTCCAGGTGTTTTTGCTCGCAAAACGCAAAAAGACCTCAATACACGCACACGTCCCCTAAGGACATGGCGCATATTGAGGTCTTCTCTTATATGCGAACTGATTAATTTTATATTTTTTATTGTAAAATCTTATTACTTTTATATTATATCAATACGTTTTTATAAAAACAAGTCCTTGTTTACACCTTTATTTATACCCTCTTTGTTAGGATCGTACCATATTACCGTCCTTAAGACCTAAAGCATTCATATCTTCTTTCAGTAAGCAACATGATTCTATTTTATCTCTAAGGGTATGCGCTTCTTTTTTCTTATTCATTTTAATCCCTCCAACAACTTATTATGCTCCTTAATAAGAGTATACTACCTATTAAGGAGTGTCTAAGCCTTGTGTTTATCAAACTATTCATTAGAAACAAAAAACAGGTAATTGTGCATTTTTCACAAGTACCTGTTTTTCACTACTTCTATCTACTCTTTGTTTCTTAAAATTTCATTAACTTTTTCGACACTTAATTCAGTGGCTTCCGCTATCTTCTCTATAGGTACACCTACTTTAATTAAATTATGAATCATTTCTATTCTAGCTTCTTTTGCTGCTTTTTCTTCTGCTGTCTCTATTTCTGATATTCTATCTTTTATTGCCTTCTCTCTCGCCTCATATAAGCGTAAAAAGTCTTTATCACTACTTAAACGCTCCCAATCCTCTATTGCCTTTTTCAAAACTGGATCTTTTTCCATCGCGATTCCCTCCAGGATTGTAGTTAATTTCTCATCTTCATATGCAGGAAATAATAATAGCCAACGTGCTAATATATCCTCCCATGGATCCATTCGATCTTCTTGCCATTCTCGAATTACTTTTGGAATCTCAAGAAAGTGCAATTGCATATTCTCTGAAATTATGTGCTCCGATTTTTTGTTCATGACTACACCGACATTATGAAAGTCCTCTTCTCCTGGAAACAGAATGAAATCTACTATATTAATACAAATAGTTGGTCTTAATTCTGTATACTTCATCCCCTGAGTCATTTGAGAATAATACATGCCAGCCCAATAGAACAAAGATCGCTCGATCATGTCTTTTTTGTCGCGAACCTGTATCTCTATATTTAATTTTATACCATTATTCAGAGTAGCTCGCAAATCTAAAATAGACAATTTATCATCCTTTTGCTCCCTGTGAAGATGCGGATCATCCAAATGCAAAGAAATGATTTTCTCATCTAAAGAGGATTGTAATACCGCATTAAGAAAACCAATGAGTATATCCTCGTTTCCTTCTACTCCAAACAAGCGCTTGAAAGCAAAATCAACTCGTAAATTTACTAGACTTTTTTTCATAGATGTATTCATATTCTCTTCTACCTTTCTTTTAGTTAATTTAAATCCTCTGTGGTAATTGGATATAAGAAAAAGATAGAATTACAAACTCTATCTTTTTCAATCTACCTATTTATGAAAATACCAACCTACTTTATGAATTTCACAATCTCTGAAATACAGGTTTAAATCCCGCTTGCATTGCATCATCTAGCCCCTTACCTTGTGCTGGGTTCCATGCAGCAATAATTACGTTATAGCCCTCTGTCTTTAACTTTGTCGCAAAGTCTATAAGAGCTTTTCTTACTTTTTGATTCTCTACTAAATCAGCGTCAAACGCTAAATAGACATTTTCTACACTCATATCTTTTAATACAGGCATAACAATTCGCCAAGCATTCACACCAGGAATTGCAAGAACCGTCTTCCCTACTTCAGAAAATTCCATTTTATTAAATCTCACTGCAATCAAATCAGCAACCAGATCTGCTTTCATAGCTCCCTCTGTAATCATTACTGAGTTGGTTTGATGTAAGGTACCAGAATTCCAATGTTTCAAATGAGAACTTGGTACAGCTACATGTACAGGAAGTGGATTTTCACTACCTCCTGCACCAGTTCCTTGATTTTTGTTTGCTGATGAGACCCACAGATATTTTTGCCCTTTATGAATCTTTACAACTATTTGTCCCTCTTGAAATGGAATCTCTACCTTTTTGCTCACTTCTAGTTCGCATTCAAAGATACAATCACCATTTTTAGTTATCTTTATAACATTAGGCTGTTCAATTAATTCTGCTTGAACTCCAGGAGGTGCTGATTTCACATGAACGGAGTTTTTCACTTCATCCACACGAACTTGCCATCCAACAATTTGATTGTACTGGTTTCGAAAAGGAATCAATATACCAGGAGATCCTGACATCAAACGAAGAGAAAGTCGACCTTTCTTCATCTCATAGAAACCCGGGATTCCCTGCCAGCAATTTTTATTCCCAATCTGTTTAAATAGCTGCTCCCAAACAGTCGTATACGTATTATCCTCCTCTAACACAATTTGTTGTTTTAAGAATGAACGATATTGACGTACTTGTATTTGTTCCTCGCTCATTTTTCTATCTCTTAATAAATGTGCATGATGATGCTTCTGTAATGGTATGAAATCCATTAACTTCCGATTAAAAACATCTAATTCTTCATTGCTTTTCTTATCATGAATCTGAACTTCATCCGCCTCAGGCAATTGATACTTATCTTTACCATTTATGTAATGAATGTAGCTTGGATTCCCCGTGTTTTTCCCATAAATCCATTTACTTTCTACACGTGTACATGCTACCTTCTCTTGCGAAATATGCAGCATGCAATTACCTGTATTATGACAAATTGGACACGTAACACGATAAAATTCCCACCAGCTACCTCTTGGATAAGCACTTGTTAAACGAAATTGACCTTTTTGAATGTTAAAATTCATTTTCCCCCACTCCTCGTATACTGTTTATTATATATGGGACTTTTAATTCTATTAAACTATCTATATTTACATTAGGATATTAAGTATGTTTTACCTAATGGATATACATAAGAATACGTATTACAAACTAAATGATCATTTTTATGTTCTTGATTTAGTAAATTCTGTTCTACGTATGATTCGAATACTTTTGTGTTCTCCTCTTATCTAACTTAATTACTGTATCAAAGTACACAGACCCTTTCCCTTGATAAGGTATTCTATCAGATTTTCCACCTGTTTTTTATAATGATAAGCATCCAACATTTGTGTAGCTCTCTCAAATTCTTTGTCAATCTTACGTTCCATACGTGTCTTTGTTGCTCCTTATAAAATAAAAGACAGAAATTCATAGTAATTCTTCACTACGAATTTCTGTCATTCCCTCTGTCTGCATACTACCATTTAATTCTGTAAATTATTCATTACGATACACTGACACCTATTAAAGAGAATACATCCTCTTTTATCAGATTAAGTGCTTGTAATGCACGTAAACTCTGAATAGGATCATCAGGATGTGCAGAATAAAATAATGATACTTCATAACTGATTATCATAATTAAATCCCCCTAAATGAAAATTTTTACCCAATTTGATAATTGGTTCTCCCAATTAAATAGACTTGGAAACAACACAAAAAGGGCTTCTTCAAGTCGATTAAAAATGTGTATAGCAAAATAAACTATATATACACTAATCGGCTCAAAGAAGCCCTTTCAGAATTGAAACAAGACGAAACTTGCTTCTACAGCTCAACCACAACTTATAAAGTGTGAGAGTAAACAGAATCAAATAAACAATAAATACAATTACATATTAATGAATTCACACAAAAATTTCAACAACTTTATATTTCCTTAAGATTTTTCGCCCTATTCTCCTTTTGAATGAATATTTTTGTACAACCATATGTTTCTACCATGTTAAATTGTAATTCTAGATCTTCCTCTCTTATACTAGCTCTTGGATATCCCATCATCATCCCCTGATACTATTTAAGAGTTATCATTGTTTTGCATATTTTATTTCAGACTAACCCTTAGATGGATTTAAGGTGTGATTTCAATAATTTTTCCGCATTATCTAAAAGCATCAACTTTTAGACTGGTACACAGGACATTTATGTTCGTTCTTCGTGTTGGTTTGTTTTGTAAAACAGGACAAATCTATCAATTCTATTAAATCGATTAATTCAACTATTACATATAAAGATTTTATTCATATACTGTAGTAGATTACTAGAAAGGAGGCGTAAGCATGGACAGTTGTGTTTTATTCGTTAATGGACAACCTTTTTTAGTGGTCTCAGTTGCCGGAATCGAAATTGCTAGATTAGAGCTTTCTCTTCAAGTAGCATTGACTTTAATAGCATTAGGGATTCCAATTTGTGCATAAACCTTAGGTTTTGTTTAAAAAGAGGGCATTAGCTCTCTTTTTTTGATTTATACCTTATCTTTTCTTAACAACAACAAAACGCTACCTAGATCACGGCAGCGCCTATGATAATTGATATTGTTTTAATTATTAACAAGTATATTTGGCCCTTTCTTCAACATGTACAAGAAACCCGAAATGAATACGACACTAAATATAATAATAGAAGACCACATATTAAAATGATATTCTTTACCTGCAACTAAATTATATATGTTATGTACCAAGAAATTAGCACCTATGATAATTCCACCTAAAAATGAACTAATTAATATGCACATTACATAAAATTTGAGCCTCTGAAACATTTTCCATCTACCCCCTTTTCTAAAATAAACTTTATTTGGGGTTATTTAGGTCATTATAACATTAATTTTATACTTTTTATAAAAACTGTTTTTTAATTACAGTTATTTTAAGGAAGGCATTATCCATTCAAATGTCCATTTTGTTCAATAAAAAATGAGGACCTGCGCCAGTAGATCCTCTTAATGTGATAAGGGTTTTCAATGAGCATTAAAATAAGGATAGATACAAGCCAGTAAGCCTGCCCTACACTTCAATATATGCTTGTCCTCATCAAAAGGTGAAAACAAGAGAAAGCACTCCCCAATAAGTGCTCTCTCTTGAAAAATATAAGGGTAAATGTAGGAAACCGTTCAGTATTATTATATTTATTATATGGATTCACCAACTATAACTAATACATCTATTAAAACTGGTTAATGTGTAATTTCTATATAACAAAGAAAAAAGCACTCGTTATGGATTCATTTTTCTTTATTATCTATTCTTCATCTTCTTCATCATCGTGAACATAGAAAAAGATCATAATGTATTTCTCAGTTTCACCACTTGGACCTAATTACGGAACAACTGAATGCAGTGTATATCCATCTTTTACTTCTTCATTAATGGCGAGTTCGAACATTCCATTACTACCAGCATCTTTTACTATGTCTACTATATTTCCACACTTTCTCCATCGAGTATTTCTATAAAAAATTTCACACCTTCTAAGCTCACTCTCATTTTCCTAACCTCACTTTATTTTAAAAGGATGATTTTGTTCAGTTTTCTAAACTTACAACCACACACAGCGTATCTTCAGACCAAATTGTTTATTTCTTTCTCCTTATAAATCTCTTCTAAGGTTTTATAGCTCGGAAATCCAATACATTTCCATTCAATTTTTTCAGTTGGATCCATTTCCTCAACTAACAGCACCTTCCCTGAATAAAACTCAATATTCCGTTAATACTGTAGATACCCCATTTCGAACTATATTCCATTGCCTGAGCAGTTAACTTTTGTTAGCTGCTCTTTATATGTACAAGGTACTCAATTAACTGGTTCACATATAATATCTTGAGTTCCTTTCTTTATAAAATAGTCGTTATAAAATGAGTCTCGTCACGAGAGCACTTTATTAAGTGCTCTTTTTATATTCCAACTTAATACAAAATGAAATTTTTATTAAGTTGCACCCACATAACATGTGGAGTCTTGTGCATACTATAACTGTAACTTAAAGTTACATATCCGAACTTGTAGGGCCTAATTTCTTTTGTACAACAAATAGTTAGCTAATTAGAGATGGCTGCTTTGTTGTGCAAAATAAGATTTTTATTTCTCAACAACCATTATTGGAATTAAAATCCTAATAATGGTGTATAGTGACTAGCTAGTCACTATACACATTCAAAGCGTTCATAAAGGCACACTTATATGTTGGCTTTATTTTTTATTACAATTAAACTTTCAAACTACAACATTCTAAAACAGTATGCATATAATGCTTTGATTCCTCTTTCAAAATATATCTTGTTTTAGAGCGCCTTAAAAAGCGCTCTTTATATTTGTCAATAAACATTTTGCTCAAATATACTCACGACATGCATATTTACTAGGATAAACATTATACTAGTGCAAGAAATATTTTATCCATATTTATAAGGAGGGTTTTTTCATTAATACAACTTTAATTTCCCATTTTTACAATGAAGAGTATCTACTCCCATGGTGGCTAATGCACCACACAAGACTATTTGATCACGGTATTCTTATTAATCGAGGATCTACTGATCGCTCAGTAGAAATATGTAGATTATTTGCACCTCATTGGGAAATCCGCCATTCAAAAGTAGTAGAGTTTGATGCCATATTAGTTGATCAAGAAGTAATGAACATAGAAAAAGAACTTACAGGGTGGAAAATGGTATTAAATACCACTGAATTTCTTTGCTGTTTTGATAAGGAAGCCTTTTTCTCATCTCTTGTCACTTTAGGGCAAAACATGTATGCTATTAGGACTATTCTGATGGTAGATGACCCGACTCATGGTTATTCCAATCCGAGATACGGAATTCCCCTTGTCAAACAGCGTTATCACGGGAGAATAATCCATCCTACTCCACCTGCCCCATACTACGGAGGTAGACTAATCCACAATTATTCGCATGGTAACTATATAGCCGGAAGGCATTGGTCAAATCATTCCTTTATCGTTTACATGTACCCTGCTTTCGTTTTAAAATTCTTTTACAGTCCATGGAACATAGCTATGAAAAATCGAAAATTACAAATTGGTCCAACCCTTTCTAAACATAGCATACAGAAGGGCTTAGGTACGCATCACCTAGTTACACTAGCTGAATTAGAAACAAAATATAAATCCTTTGCAAGTACAACTGTTGACCTTCGATTAATCCCAGAATATCAAGTTTTATTTCCAGATTTATGTTTCCCTAACTATTAATACATCTAAAAAGAACATTTTGGGACTTCCTATACAATCCTTGCTTTCGAGTGAGAACCAACTCTTATTAAAATAGCGTTTTGGTTCAAATTCACTTTCTTACTCTATAACCTCATACATTTGGAACTTTATAGAAATAAATCCTTTATTTTTTAATTAATTATATTAATATATTAAATAAAGGGTGTGATAAATTAATGGAACAACTTGAATTTAGTGCTTTAGAACAACCACTATTTCTGTTAGCACTTCAATTAATTGCATTTGTATTAGCCATTTGTATCGTATATGGAATCTTATACAACACTATATTAAAGTTAAATATGCCTAAATGGACTGCCCATGCGGTAGCAACGGTATTTTCCCTCGGCATGGCCTATCAAACTTTTATGAATTTCATTTAAAAACCTTTTTTATTATTTTTCTCTTTTGTAGGGAAATCTATCATTTACCATGCAAGAACATAGCAGGCAACTTGATTGCCTGACGTTATTGTGGTTATTTATTTTCAAATAACGATTTTGTTAAAAGTTGAATAAAATTCAATATTCCGTTAATGTTAATCACAATACAATCTGCTTCTTACCCATGTTGTATCGAATCGAGTAGTTTCTCCCATTAACTGCTCGATTTTTATTTTTGTTACATAAACTTGATATTTTGGTCCATACTATAAATGCACTTGAGTTCTGAACTTCCTTCTTAATGCTTTTCTGGAGAGCAGTTAGCTTTTGCTAGCTGGTCTTTTTTATTTTCTTTTATTTCCGAATAACATTTTCAAATCTGCTCATACTATTTCTGTAACTTAAAGTTACAAACTATTTCTGTAAGTGCGGCTTTTCCTTTGTACAACAGGCAGTTAGTTTTATGAACTAGCTGCTTTGTTGTGCAAAATAAGAATTTGGTTAAAAACTGCACATTTATTAAGAACATACATAAAATATCATGTGGTATTCTTTGTCAATATTAGTTTTGGTCATGGAGCGCCTTAAAAAGCGCTCTTTTGATTTGTTAATAAATAACCGTTTTCTTCAAACACCCTCACGATTTTTATAAGCCAATCATATATTTACATAGACAAGACATAGATTTTTATTATACATGCGCAATTTTTGTGCATGTTTTTTCTTTGATAAAATAACTATTTTGTTCACTTTTTTGATACATTTATGAAACATTCATGTGTTATCTTCAGTAAGTTCTTTTCTTTTCATAAACCGTGTGGGTTATACCAACACAAGAAGCTCTAGATCCCTAAATCTAGAGCTCCTTCGTTTAAATAACTATTTTGTTCAATCATATATAGACAACTATATATAGGTGTTGAAATATGATTGTGATTCCTACATGGTTTCACATACGACTTTTTTCTTCGATTTTGAGGTTCTTACGTAATGTAAGGACCATTTTTTATTCAAATAAAGAAATACTCTGTATATTGGGGAGCTGATGATAAAGTACTAAAAAAGGGTGTAGGTATGTTTGTTAGTGGCTTAACTACTACACCATCTGGAAATGGTCATACAGTTTTAAGTGGACATAGAGATACTGTTTTTACCGATCTTGGTCAACTAAAGGAAAATGACCAACTTATCGTGGAATATGAAAATAAAACATATACATATAAAATTAACAAGCATTGGATAACAGATTCAGAAGATCGAACAGTTATTGTAGAAAAAAGTGAGCCAACATTAACAACTTGTTATCCTTTTGACTATATAGGAGACGCTCCAGATCGGTACATAATTGAATCATCTCTACTTTCCATTCGGTAAGAATGAGAGCCCAAAAATTAAAGTGGTTTAAGTAGGAAGAAGGCACCTTTAGGTGTCTTTTTTTATGAATAAGAAGTACAGCCAAGATGCGAGGAAAAATAGGTTATAAGACGGAATTTTAGCCTGAAAATTCTAAACTATCTTTTTTATTTCCTTTCGACATAATATGACAATATCTTTATATATAGTTTGTTATTATTAGCTTGGCAATCTTATATTTTACATAATTGGAGGAACAAACGTGGGAAAAATATTCAAATTTGGATGCCTAGGCATTATAGCTTTATTTGTAATCGGAATAATTGCTATGGTCGCTGGTGGTGGAGACACAACTGAAAAAACTTCAACAGACACTAAAGCAGTATCAAAAGAAGGTGTATCTTCTGATGTAAAAATCGCTGTAGGATCTATGGAAACAGTAGATTCTGTGGGTAATGAATATACAAAAGAACAAGCACAAGGTGTCTTTAAAATTTTAGAAGTTACACTTACTAATAATCAAAAAGACGCTATCACTGTTGATGCTAATAGTTTTAAATTAGTAGATAGCAAAGGTCGTGAATTCACATATTCAACACAAGGTCAAACATCTTTTGACTTAGCTAATGGTGGGAAAACTGACTTCTTCTTAAAACAATTGAATCCTGGTCTAACACAGACAGGTAAAATTGTATTTGATATACCAAAAGATGCTGAAGGTCTTTTCTTAAAAGCAAGTGGCGGTATGACAGGTAAAGAAATTAATTTAAAAGTTGAATAGTTGAAGGCACTCGAAAGAGTGCTTTTATTCTTTCTCAATAACCAAAATTATTTAACGTGGGAAAATAATGCTCGGATTGGTATCCAATTCCATATTACGACGGTTCAAATCGTAAGAAGACACTTTTGAGTGTCTTTTCTTTTGTACATTATATCTATTACGTGCTCATTAATTTTTTATGTCAAATGTACATAAAAAAGAAGAGATGCGCTAACATCACTTCTAGTAATTGCTACCGTCAGGATGGTAGTTATATCATTTATTTTTACGAAACCTACCCTTTTGCTTCCGATGGCAACGGGGATTGTTTTTTGTTATCTTTTTTCTAAAGTTTGTTTCCTAAAAACATACGCAGAAACTTCACTTACAATTGCTTTCACAAATTCTTTTAGAAGCTCAAACAAAAAATCTATAGATATATTCTCTCCCCCTTTTCTTTTAAATAGAAAGAAGGAATAAATAATCACCCTCACAATATACAGTTAATTCTACTTTATCATACTAGTACAATCTCACCTATATAAAAAAGACCACCATTTGTGAAGTGCACCCCAATTGTTAGACACATAATTAACAATTGGGGTACAATTTCATATTGGTAGTCTTTTTTGGGTAGTTTTAGAGATTTTAATTATAACATCTAAATATATTATTTCCAACATACTATATTTTTTATAATTCTTGATTTCTCACTCTTCATTGCATGATAACTTTCCCTATAACGAGTAACAAGTAACATTAAAAAGACAATCTACATCTGCAGTTTTTACATGATAGCTGTGTAGAATGAGCATCCATTTCTAGAAAATCACGGATTGCAGTAAAGCGATAACTTTTCCCTCTAAAGCATCTCTCCAATAAAAAAGGAAATCTCGTATACATCCATTGAAATAGACATGATACAAATAGATTCCCCCTTTTTTATTTGTATACCTAAATCTAAAGACCTTTTTACAAATGATTCCTAACTTGAAGACAATACAAAAAGGGCTTCTTCAAGTCGATTAAAAATGTGCATAGCAAAATAAGCTATATATACACTAATCGACTCAAAAAAGCCCTTTCATAAATGAAACAAGACGCAACTTGCTTCTACAACTCAACCACAAAACAATAAGGTGTGGGAATAAACGGAATCAATTAAACAATAAATATAATTCCATATTAATGAATTCATACAAAAATTTCAATAATTTTATGTTTTCTTAAGATATCCCGCTCATTTTTTTAAAATTCATATGCTTTATCACTACCTTGTTTTCTTCATCAAATGATATAACTCCCTCCACGATAATATTTAATTTAATATTGAAATTTTCTAAAACTCGATGTATTATATTTTTGTGTTTTTCTCAGTTCCCAAGCCGAGAATACATCATCACTTCTGAAAGGGCCCGAACTCCAGCTTGTTCTTTTTATTTACTTGAACTCATTTTCGAATTATTATATTATATTTTCGGGTCTTGCTCCATAAATCATTATCAGGAGAATCTGCAGGTTTGCAGGTTTTTTTTTATAAAATAAAAAAGCAGCTGTTAGGCTACTTAAAGTTTGTCTTATCACCAAATAAAATGATATATATATTCTCCCGTTATACTTTCATCAACTCCTGCAACTCTAGCAAATCTCACTATGTCCGCCCCATGAATGAAATACATTGTTAGCATGACTGGCACCCGCGACCACATAACACGATAAAGCTCATTCACTCTTTGCCTAGTCGTAACAATTAAATCATTTGCAGGTCCATTAATCCATGCAGTTGTTCTAACTGAAGTAAACGGAAGATCTATCCCATTAACAACTATTCTTGCAATACTTTGCGTTATATCCACATCGATCCCCTCATTCCAAGAATTAAATATGTTTCCCATATTTACATAAGTATTCTTAGTTATAAGAAATGTTTAAAGTGAATTCTTTATAAAATAAAAAAGAGTGCTATTAAGATATGCACTCCTTCAAAAGACTTTACCAATCTCGATGTTCACCATGATCATGATCACGATTGCGGTCATGATCACGTCTACGACGACACTCATCACAATCGCAATCGCGTCTACAATGACAGTCGTTAAAATCGTTTCTTCTACGTCTACGACCGCATCCGCAAAATACTAAATCATCCCAAAATCTATTACAATCTCGAGAATGTCCAAAATTATTATTCCATCCCATAGATATGATTCCCTCCTCTAAAAATAGAATTCATCATATTCTATGATTAAAAGGTGAAAACAGCTTGTTTATTAGTCTATATTTTATGTTTTAGACTAATAATATTTCAATTTGCAAGTCTATTTCATCCTTTATCTTTCCTTAACAACAAACAAGACGCTACCCAGATCACGGCAGCGCCTACGATAATTGCTATTGGTTTAATCATTAACAAGTATATCTGGTCCCTTCTTCAACATGTACGAGAAACCCGAAATAAATACAACACTAAATATAATAATAGAAGACCACATATTAAATTGATATTCTTTACCTGCAACTAAATTATATATGTTATGTACCAAGAAATTAGCACCTATGATAATCCCACCTAAAAATGCACTAATTAATATGCTCATTAAATAAAATTTAAGTTTCTGAAACATTTTTCCTCTACCCCTTTTCTAAAATAAACTTTATTTGAGTTTCTTTAGAAAATTATACCATTTAGTTTTCAGGTATTATTAAATCCATAGTTAAATTAAGGTTATTTTAAGGATATGTTTTCTATTCAAATGTCCATTTTGTTCAATAAAAAGAGAACACTATAAAGTGCCCTAAGCTTCTGAGTATAAAATATACGACAATGCCTTGCCCGTTCTAATGGCGCAACCTAAAAGAGCTTTATAGCGGAATATATATAGCTCTCGGAAACGGAATAAGTTGGTTGGCATTGACTCAATATTGTATGATGAAAGCCTCCTTATGTGCAAGCGAAAGAGAGCACTCCCCCAATAAGTGCTCTCGCTTAAAAAAATATAGGGGAACATGTTGGACACCGTTCAGTATCATTATATGATCTCATTCCCAACTATGCCTAAGTCATGTATTAAAGGGGCTAATGTGTAATTTCTATATAACAAAGAAAAAAGCACCCGCATGGATGCTTAAATTAAACTTATTCATTATCAATATCTCTACTTTCATCATTAACTGATTTCGGGTCTAACATGATTCCTATATCCGGCGGCAAAATTAACTCTATACCAGCTACTGGTTGATTGTCCTTATTAAAATAATACTTCTTTATCTTATTCAATTCTTCCTTTTTCTTATTTTCACTCATATTATCCCGCCTTTTATGTATGATATTAAAAACTTTTCTTAATATGTACATTGAGAAAGATAATATACTATTTATCAACTCTCACACAACTTTTGAACTACCCCCACTTTCACTTCGTTTAGAAGTGAGGGATTCCTAAGTAAAGAGTTCTACTGAACTCTAATTGATTAGGCTAACCCCGCAGTCCTTGCGGTTAGAAGCCTTATCGCTTCATTCTTTATATTGATACTTGCGTTAATATCCCTATCATGGTGTGTACGACAAGAAGGACAGTCCCATTCACGTAGGCTTAGATTTTTAACGTCTTTATTTTGATATCCACAACAAGAACATAATTGGCTGGAAGCAAATGTTTTCGATACGACAATGACTTGTTTGCCATACCATTTTGCTTTATATTCCAACATTGTTCGAAACTGTGACCAAGATACCTCACTAATTGCTTTTGCTAACTTATAATTCTTTAACATATTCGATACTTGCAAATCCTCTATACCGATAACATCATGGTTTTTGATGATTTCAGTTGAGATTTTGTCCAAGTAATCTTTTCTAGCATTTGAGATGTATTCATGAATTCTAGCTACCTTGACTCGTTGTTTATTCCAGCGAGAAGATCCTTTCATTCTTCTAGAAAGAACATGCTGTGCTTTCGCTAACTTATCTTCTAATGCTCGGAAAAACTTCAGATTTTTATAAGGTGTTCCATCTGACAAAATGGCGAAATCTTTTAGTCCTACATCTATTCCAATGTAAGAATGTGTTTTCGGAAGTTCTTGTACTTCTGTTTCAACTAATAGTGACACAAAATATCTGCCAGAAGGGTTCCGTCTAACTGTAGCATTTACAATACGTCCCTCTACTTCACGACTTTTGGCAAATCGAACAAGGCCTAATTTCGGCAACTTTATTTTGTTCCCTACAACGACAATGTTTTCATTTGTTTGTTTTGTGGTATAAGATTGTACGTTGTTCTTCTTAGATTTAAAGCGCGGTGCGCTGTTTTGTTTTTTTTAAAAGCGCGTATAAGCATCGGCAAGGTTGCGAACAGACGACTGAATCGCAATACTATCCACTTCTTTTAGCCAAACAAACTCTTTCTTCATGGCAGGGAGTTTGGCAGAGCATGTACCATAGGTCAAGCCTTTTCCTGTCTCTTTGTATGCGTGATCCCATAAGGATAGGAAATGATTGAATACAAAGCGAGAACAACCAATCGTTTTGTTAATTAGAATTGCTTGTGCTTGATTTGGATAGACACGAAACTTATAGGCTTTATTAATCATCATTTGATTCACCTCCATTTCGGTATATGACTATTATACACAAAACGTACGTTCTATAGATAGTGGAGTAACACTTTCTGTATGCCGAACAATTAAGATGGTTTCCTGCCATCCCATGTTCGAAGCCAATCCATCTCCCACCTACTCACTAAGCTTTGGTCCTTCACGCTCCTTGAGGAAGAAGTCTTCTTGGCTAAAATGTTAAAATGTTTACATAATAAAAGAACACCCATAATTGATAGGTGCTCTGATATATAAATTGGTTTCCATCCACACATTCCAATATATGCTCGTCCATCTCGAAAGATGCAAACAAAAAGCACCTAAATAGGTGCCTTTTCGAAACGTATTAAAGCGAGTAGCGAACACAATGAATTCTTCTCGGTGTCATTACCATCTTATGTTCGAGATTCTTAAATATGCCTAATCGTTAAAACCTTTATTATGAATTCACTACCTATCTACCCTTTATTTTTTTACTAGTTTTAACAGTAGGAACTTTTTTTGCTGGTATGAAAGGATTTTCTAAAATAAATAATTGGGTTGCGATGCTTAGAAACATAGCAACCGTTCTACTAATACTTTTATTATCAGTGTTTTTAACACTAACTTTGACCGTTGGCTATGCATTAAGTTAAACGTAATTCTTCACGAATAAAAACCAATATTCCGTCAATACTGTAGACAACCCATTTCGAACCATATTCCATTACCTGAGCAGTTAGCTTTTGCTAGCTGCTCTTTATTTGTACAAGTTACTCAATTGACTGCGCACATATAATATTCTGAGTTCATTTCTTTATAAAATAGTCGTTATAAAATGAGGCTCGTCACGAGAGCACATTACTAAGTACTCTTTTTATATTCCAACTTAATACAAATTGAAATTTTTGTGATGTTTCTCTACAATCCAATACACTTTTTCCTATCTACTATCCTTAGTGAAAAACTTAAACCTTACTAACTATATTTGAAAGTGTTATAATTTAAACATTTCCAACATTTCGATTACGGAGGATTAGAGAATGAAAATTTCAATAGTCTGTTTCGATAACTTTACTGATATAGATGTTTTTTTACCATGGGATTTATTAAATCGTGTACGTCTAGTTGGTGGTATTTCTGATTGGGAGGTCCAACTATTAGGAACAGAAAAGACTCATGTATCCATGTCTGGTTTACGTATACCCATGACAGGAAGCATATCCAATATCCCTTCTGCTGACGCTGTAATATTTGCAAGTGGTAAGGGTGTACAAGATTTATATAAAAATCAACAATATCTTAATAAAATCCATGTAGATCCTCAAAGACAATTAATAGGCTCTATGTGTTCTGGTTCACTACTACTAGGAGCTAAAAAATTGTTAACTGGCAAAAAAGCAACTACATATCCATCCGTAGTTGAACAACTTAAAGAGTTTGATGTAGACGTTATTGAAAAAAGTTTCGTAAACGAAGGCAATATTTCGACTGCTGCAGGTTGCTTTGCTGCACAAGACCTCTCAGCTTGGATTATAAGAACATTAATTAATGACGAAATGGTTGATACTGTGCTAGAAACTGTTCAGCCAGTAGGCAAAGGTTTATATTTTTAATTTCAAATCAAATCAGATATTTATTTCTGACTTGATTTTTTTATACAATAGCGTTTTTGTTGCATTTTTATTGAGTTCACGTTGACCTTTTGTTGATTTTTTCTTCACATTTAAAGGAAACAAACATACGCTTTTGTATGTAGTCTCTCCGCTCATAGAGATCTACCTTTCTTATCGAAGAGCATACTTACATGTATGCTCTTTTTGCTTACTACGAGATAACGGTTTTGTCTAAACCTACACATATCTAAAAGACATACATACAATGGAATCCTGAGCATCTTTATCAATATAGTTATTGGCCATAAAGCGCCTTAAAATCGCTCTTTTTGTTGAAAAACTACACAAAGAGAAAAAACACATACAATGTAAAATGTACCCTATAGAATAGACTTTTTTCTAGTGTCAATTCTATAGGGTACATTTTATTATTTTCTATCTTTTTTATTTACCTTAAAGTAATCCATTCATAGCTTGCCCACTCTTTTGGTTTCTTATCGTACTTAATACGACCAGTCGTACAAAATGAAGCAATCATCCATTGTATAAGGTTCATCTTGGCGTATGGATCAACACACTCCTCAATTTTTTTCAATTGATAACCGGTACTATTTTTCTGCCAAATTGTATATAAACGAAAATGAGTTGTCGTAACAAGTCTAGCTTTTGTTGTAACTTGCCATTTAGAAATTTTCGTTAAATCCTCTTTGACTTTTCTCTCATACTCTTGTTTTATCACTTTATAAGTCTTATCTTTTTTAATTAATCCATTAGAGATTGTAAAAGGCATTTGATGCACCTCATAAACTGTTCCTTCTTCATCTCCTAAAATATTTGATTCTACTAGAAACATATTTTTTAGTTTTAACTGTTCTGTTAATTCTTTTCCGCTCCGATAAAATGGCTTCTTTATCTTCTGCAACAAGATAACCTGCACAATTAATCCTATTAGTAAAGGATATGCTAATACAAACAATATATTAATAAACATGTTTAAAATAATAACGCCTATTAGAGCAAAAATTGTAAAGTAAATATAGGTTTCTCTTTGATGAATGATTCTACTGTTCAAGCCAAGATACCTCCATTTTGATAAATAGTCAAAGCAATATACACAATTGCTCCTAATAAAATAGAACAAGCCCCTGGAAAGCTCTGTATCAGCTGTATTTCTTTCTTTGGTAGTTTTGCCCCAAATATAGAAGCAGCATGCTCCAATTGGTCTTTAATCGCTCCTACAAACCCTAGAATTTTAATTAAACGATACACGCTAGCAATCCAAAAGAATAGTAAATGGAAAGCTGTTAATGTAATAGCGGTAAGCATAGCCGATTCCTCTGCTACATCGCTAACATATAGAGCTGCCACCACAAGCATTTTCGTATCACCGGGTGAAGAAAATTTAAATGTCTCTAACAATAAGCCACATACTAAGGCCATAGTTAGTACAATTACAATCTCTTTTCCCGTTCGTATTCCAGCAAAATACGTGATACCTAAACCTACTACTAAAAAAATGAAATGCCATATATTTTTTGTTTTTCTATACTTTAAGTCGGTAAATACATTAAGTACCATATAACTTAGAAATAATCCCATGATATACAGGCTCATTTTCTTTACTCCCCTCTTAATTTCATACCAAAATACTGTGTAAAAAAGGGAACCACTTTTAGAGTAGCCCCCTCGTTTATTTTTATATTTATTTTTTGTTCCAAGAATCAACATCTGCATTGCTTGATGCTTTTGTGAATCGAGCTAGAATTGTATCATAACCACCTTGGATTGCTTTCCATACGAACGGGCCAATTACTAATACAATAATCACCGCTAACGCGATTAACATACCGTTTTCTGATGATAATTGTGAGTCTTCGTTTTTTAACCAACTTTTCATTTTTGCTAACATTTCATTTCGTCTCCTTTATATATCAATTTTAAGTATCTACTAAAATTAGAACTTATCTATTTAAATCTTTAATTACTTATTCCAAGAATTTACGTCTGCATTGCTTGATGCTTTTGTGAATCTTGCCAGGATCGTATCATAACCACCTTGGATCGCCTTCCATACAAATGGGCCAATTACTAATACGATAATTACCGCCAGAGCGATTAACATACCGTTTTCTGATGATAGTTGCGAATCCTCATTTTTTAACCAATTTTTCATTTTTGCTAACATGATTGAATCTCCCTTCTCCATTTATTTGAGCTATACGTAATAAACATCATTCATCTAAAACTTCTATTACTTGTTCCAAGAATTCACATCTGCATTGTTTGATGCTTTTGTAAATCGAGCTAGAATTGTATCATACCCGCCTTGAATTGCTTTCCATACAAACGGGCCAATCACTAATACGATAATGACCGCTAACGCGATTAACATACCGTTTTCTGATGATAATTGTGAGTCTTCGTTTTTTAACCAATTCTTCATTTTTGTTAACATTTGTAATGCTCCTTTACCTATTCCATTTTTGATAACGTCTTCTATAAACTTGCAAATCCTTGCATTAAGGATTGAATAACAATCACCATTGGATAAATCACAATACATCCAATAACTGCGACGTTAAATTTATTCATTTCCATCGGCTTATTTTGAATGAGACGGTTATAGTTCTCATGTTTTAACTCACGCATCATTTTAATCTGTGCATCCATAATACGAAGACTCTGTACCTTGTCCGTTTTTTGCGCTTGTTGCAATGCAATCGTAAAGGTATTTACTTCTGGACTATTTAAAGCAGCAGCAAAGTTTCGAAATGGTTGATCCGAGCCAGCATACATTTCTAATTCCGCAGTAAGTGTAGATACATACGGACGAAGATGTCTTCCAGCATATATCTCTGCCTTTTTTACTGCTTCTAATGTTGTATGTGTTTTTAACAGCTGCAGCATAGGAATTAAATACTCTGGTAATTCGAACTTCCTAGCTTCTATCGCCTGCTTGATTCTTCTCTTTAATAGATAATCAGGATAGAAGTAAAGCAGTGGTGAAATCAAAACTCCCACTTTAAATAAGTAGTAATCATGGAACACCGTACATATCAAGAAAACAGAGGTGAAAATGATGGGATATGCTACCTTCATCTTTAAATATTCTTCTGGTTTCGTATCCAGGCCAGCTTCTTCTAATTTTTTCTGAATCTGCTCTTTCTTTTCTTCTGTCAGGTACTTATGTGATAACGACTGGAAGGGCGCGAGCATCATCTGATTTAAATTCTTCTTTTCAATTCGTTTTGCATTTTCTACATAGTTCGTAAGTAAGCTACCGCTATCTTTTTTACTTTGTAGAAAGGTAGAGAATACCCAGTACATGACAACGAATACCACTACAGCTAAAATCGTAGCCACCTTATTCCCCTCTTTCTGTTGGGTTATAATTTGCAATCTTTTCTACACGGGTTGCTAAGAAAAAGACAATGAACATATTTACCGCTAACGCGATTTTTCCCATCATAGAACCTGCTAAAAATCCATATGCTTCTTTTGACATCAACATAATAACAATCGGCATAGCAATGACAATTAAGCAGTTCTGTACAAAGGCACGTTGCGCTTGCGACAAACTAGAACGCAATCTTGCCAGGTATAGCTTTTGTTTTTCGAAATCTTCTGCAATATCTAGTAAGACTTGAACTGAATTTGTTCCACCTTCTCGGCTGCACACTTCCAACATTTCATGGAAGAAAACCAATTCTCTAAAGTTAAACGTTTCATTGAATCCTCTAAATGCACGATGCATTGTGGTTCCACCTTCTAATAAAAGAGAAACTTTCTCTATTTCTTCTTGAATGCTTTCATGCATCATTGGCTTCACCTGAACTAATACCCGTTTTGCATTGTTACTAATTTGAAGTGCATTTGCTACAGCTTTCATATAGATAGAAAGACGGTCAATGACAACCAAGTAGTAACGTTTTTTTCTTCGATAAAGAAGAAACCTTGGAACTAAAAATCCAGATGAAACGGTAATCAGTGTAAAAGGATCTCTACCAAAAGAAAAATAGAATACTGCTGCAATACTCATTCCGGAAAGAATCGTATATACCCAGTACATACTTTTTGTTAATTTCCACTCGTACTTTTGGGCTTCTTGGATAACGGATTGTGGCAAATACATTCGTATCCCTTTGATATTTCTTAATTCCAAGCGCCTTTCTTCTTTCTCATTTTCTTGAACAAATTGAGAAAGAGCAGAACCTTTAGATTTCGCAAAAAGTAAAACGAGCAATCCTACACTAATAAAGATTAAAAATATACATCCATAGGCTAACAAACTATGCATACTGCACCTCCTTTTGTGAAAGGAATGGCGCATAAAGAGCTGGATTTACAGTAGAAGAACGGAATTTCTTCTCCATTTCAGCTGACATTTTTGCTGTAATAATATGTTGGCCATGAATTTTCCCTATTCTTTCATTCATTTCATCTTGTTTCTCATATGTTGGCATAAACTGAGACAATGGATTAAACTGTATATCTTCCTGATAATCCAATAGTTCAATCATCTCTGTAATATAACGATTTCCATCATCTTTCTTTTCCAAAAAGACAATTACATCAAATGTCTGTGAAATCAATTCATATAAATACTGGGCATCAATATTCGCACCACTTTGCAGACACATAAGCATTAAACGCCTAACTGCTTCTTTTGCACTTCTTGCATGGACAGAAGTGAAACCAGGATGTCCTGTTTGGAAAAAGTTAATCATTTTTAACGCTTCTTTCCCCCTCGATTCCCCTACAATTAATCGCTTGGGCCCTTGACGTAAAGCATTTGTTAACAATCTATCAAAGTCGATTGCATTTTCTTCTACTTCCGATGCCCTACACTGCATCGGAACAAAATGATGTTCTGGAAAAATGCGATGCAAATATAATTCAGGGTTATCTTCTACTACAAGAGTACGTTCTTTTTTCTTTCCTTTCGGAATGTGAGAAGCAAGATATTTCATAAACTCTGATTTCCCTGTACCCGTAGCTCCAGCAACTAAAATATTCATTTTGGCTTTCACAGCTGCAGCCAAAAAGTTCAACATTTCTTTCGATGCTTGATTGGTAGATAACATCCGCTCTTCAGAAGCACGAAGGTGATCCGCATTCTTACGAATCGTTATCGTTGTTCCGAGTCCCCCAAGTTCATCTAACGCAATATTGATACGTATATACGGAAATACGCAGTCAACATATGGCTTTGCTGTATTTAATGAATCTGATGTACTGTTTACCATCTTATAAGCTAGGGCTTTCACTTCTTCTTCTGTCTCAAATCGGTAAGGAAATGTACATTCTCCCTCTCCGATTTTTTCGTAAATGATTTCTTTTGTACCATTGATATAAATATCAGTTACATCCTTATCTTCTTTTAAAGGTTCTATAATCCCAAATCCAACAATTTCATCACACACCATATTTAGTAACTGTTCTGAAGGTACATCTAAAACGACGACTTGATTGCTTAGTAAAAAGCCTTTAATAATTTGCTCCACAGCTGTTCTCTTCTCTTTATTCATAAAGGATTCGCTTAAGATATCACGATGTTCTTTTACTAAAAATGCACGAATTTCATCTGTAATATCTTTAATTTGTTGAGCTGTAGTTGTTCCTAACTTTCGCACCGATTTAGAACGAATCCTATAACCAAAGTGATATAAATCCACTCGATTTCGCTTTAAGAATACTTGTTTTTCCTGTAAATAGCCCCACATACTACTTGCCACCTTTTTAATTTCGTAAACCAAAGAGACCCTTTTTCATAGAGGAGTGCTGGGATGGAATATCAAGACCAGCTGCTTCCATAATATGATGGACCTTTGCATTAATTTGCGGGGAACCAAATTGCATCCCCCATTCATAACTCGTACGATCTCTGTCATACGGAATTGTCACTGCAATGTTTTGGGAAGAAAGCTTTTCAATATCTTCTACATAGTCCTCGTCTCCCATATTCAAAACATGAATCATACGAGGTAATGTTAGCTTTGCTTCTTCTATTAGTTGTAATTCTCTTTTAATTGCTAACGCACCACGAGGGTTGCCATTTAGCACATGAACAACAAGGTCTGATTGGTATAGGATTGGGTAACTAAGCACCTCGGATAATTCAGTTGGTACCGATAGGATGATGTAGTCATATTCTGTATCTACAAGTGATTCGATAAATGTCGTTACAAACAATTCTTTGTTTTGAATCTCTGGAAATTGAGTTAAACTATAACCTGATGGAAACACCAGAAAATCCATCTTATCGTGTAATTTTTGCGTCAACCTTGGATTCACTTTTTTTTCTAGTAAATCTTGCTTGGTACAAATATACTGCAAGAGATTGTATTCATTTTCTTTTCTTACAAGCCCTAGCATATTTTTACTCTCATGGCTAAGACCTGTTCCAACCGCGAAGTTTGGTCTTACTTGGTCCGCTTCTACATAAAGCACCTTTTTCCCTAAATGAGCTAACTCATTTGCCATCGCAATACTTAACGTACTTTTTCCTACGTTTTCGTTTGTCGCATAAAAGGCAACCATTCTTACTTGCCGGTCCATCTTAAAAGCCCCTTCCTTATTTGGATTCGTTCAGATACTGTGCAACATATTCTTTTACACTTTTAGATATGGGGTTGGTTGAATGCTTCTCTACATAGTCTAAAATATTTTTCTGATCAGATATTTGCGAGAATCCTTCTGCTGGTTCTAATTCTTTCCCTGTTTGTTCTACCTTTTGTCCAACTGCAACAGGAATTACATCTCCAAGTGTTTTCGCACGATTTAGATATTGAAGTTGTTCTGGTGAAACAGCCAATGTATATAATCGCGTTACTTTTGGCTTTTGTTTTCCTTCTTGTTCCTCTTTTGATTCTTTCTTTTCTAGTACAAATGCATCTTCTGTATTGCTATCCTTTGCAGCCGTAACACGTACACGTTGGAAAAGACCACCGAATACTACCTTCTCATTGTCCCCGTCCTTTACAACCTGCTTAAAATATAAGTCCACATAAGTGTTAGGAATGATACTATTACCTGAACTTGTTTCCAAATCAACGAGTAACGGGAATGCAACTTCTCCATCTTTCAAATTTAAAATGGCAGAGTCAGGTAACTCCTCTTTCTTTACTACTTTATTTTTAAAAAGATAGCTATTTTCGGTGATTGGCTGCCCATCATTTGTCCACTTACCTATAACCTCTTTTTTACTTACACGTAATGCATTTGGAGGAATCCCATCACCAGGTAATGTTCGTTCCACTAGCATTTCTTCTTTAATCTCTGTATGCGCAGGTATATCCTTTGCAGCTACAACAACTTTTGTTGGTTTTACTGCATTTTCTACTGCAAAATGATTGTATCCATAGATACCCGCTACTGTTATAGCAGCTAAACCTACCGCTGTAATCTGCTTCTTTTGAAACTTAGACGGCTTCAATGTTTATATTCCTCCTTATGTAGCCTTTAAACGCAAAAAAGGACACACCTATGGCGTAAAACGCCTTAGGTGTGTCCTTTTAGCTAATCTAAAGTCTATATGAAAATGTTGGATTTATTTTCTTTAATATTACAATCTCAATATTATGATATATATAGTTTCATGTCAATCATTTCTAAAAAATATCTGTTTTTTCTATTTAAAAACCACGTAATCGATAATTAACCTCGCTCCCAAAACCCTGTTATAACAAGGTTTCTAACCTATTAAGCATCCCAAAAATATGTTGTAATTAATCTAACACAACTGAATATTCCAAGGTGTCGGTTGCTATCCTTTCTCTTTCATTTTATGGAGAAAAGAAGAGATCATTTGGAAATACTTTTCACAATAGTTGATGCAAGAGGCAAAATTATTATTAAAACGAAATCAATTTTGTTCCTGTTTCAAAATACTTTGCAGGAGCATAACTTTTCCCATTCCGATCCTGAAATTCACTTCCAATATATAACGATGCAATCATTACGATAATTCCAATGAAAATTACACGTTTCATACGTTGTTTTTTCTTTTTATCCATTCAATATTCCCCTTTCTACAAAAAAAAGACACATCCCATTAAGGGATGTGCCTTTGGTTTATCCATTCAGCTACTAGTTTAAGAAGGATATCTTATTGTGTTGATTCATCTAATTATACTATATTTTATTCTCATTTCCTATTTCTCATGTAATACCAATCTGTTAATTTATAAAGTACGTCTTCCTTACCAACCCAATTCCAACCAACTCCACTTCCTCCAGGGAATGGATCGTCAGGAAATACTCTTCTTTTTATGAAATCATCATACGCAACACCCTTAATCTCTACTTGCTCAGTTAAACATAAACTCATTTCATTGATACCTGCTGAAGCTGTTTCTACATTAAAAGTGTATACACCATCTTTTGTCTTCAGTGGTGAATACCATTTTTGGCCACCATCAATGATTTTCTCTTGTCCATCCCAATATAAAGACTTAGTTGGTCTTTTACTATCAAAAACATGTCCTGTTGCTTCAGATAAATACATATTTTTAGGTAGGAATTTTGCTGTAGTATCTTTAAGTTCTTTCTTCTCTAAATCTTGAGTAGACTTTAATCCTTCGTCTGCAAATGGATATTGTGCCTTAGCAGCAGTAAATACACCAGGGTAATTCGCATTCCAATCATTTTTGTACTTACCGTTTACTTCATACGAAAATCCATAACCAGAATGTAGCTTAGAAGGAGCTAAATTACCAATACTCCCTGTCAAAGTTTCATAATACATTTCCCCAGTTATATCTTCTTTTGATACACGTTCACTTACTGTTTCTACTACACCTTTTACACTCGTTACACCACACATTGCCTTTTCTTTTGAAGGCTCATAGATTGCTGTTTTAATAGGATTATTTTTGTACGTAGTTTCCTCGATGTCTATACGATTACCAGCAGGGTTAATTTCCGCTTGAATTGTTCCTTTACCTTTATGTTGCCAGTCAAGGTTCAGGGTTTTCTTTTCTCCCTCAGTTAATCTTACCTTTTGTAAAGCTACTTGTTGTCCGTTATGTTTTAACACAACTACTGTTTCAGGATTCATATATTTTTCTTCTAATACATCTAACTTTTTAATTTTATTCTTCTCTTTTTCTAGTTTCTGCCTTGCATTATCTAGCCTACTTGCCGCACTATCTAGTTTATTTTCTTCCCAAGAGCAGTCTCTATCATAATAGTGGTCCTTTCCCTCGGCATCTACTTCATGAATTGGATTACGACGACAATAACTTAAGCTGGATTGTGCACTATCTCTATCAGATTCAGTGCTGTTTATTTCTTGTTGAGACTTATTAATATTGTTGTTTACTTTTGCTCTATATTGGTCACGCTCTAGTTTAAAATTATCACGTGATACATCTACTCTTGTTTTGATATTCTTTCCTTCTCTTGCTGTTTCTCCTTCAATTCGGTCAGCAGAGAAATCAATTTTATATTTAAAATCATCTTCATCACCTGGATCTGGATTAGGTGTTACTTCTGTACCACAGTTTCCATCTACAATAAAATCAACTGTTTTCTCGTTTGACCCCCTTTGAACCCCATCAATAATTTTTAATTTTGCAGTATAACGACCACACATCTGAGGCTGCCAACTTATATCTTCTTTCGTAAATCGTCCTGCATCACCTTCATTTGGTTTTTGATTATCTTTTTGTGGCGTTGAACGTAAGTAATTTTCTTGATGATGCACTGTTTCACCACTTTTAGTAATATCTAGTAGCCATTGCACACGATTTCGTTCACCTGCTATCGATGAATAAGGGTTACCTATATCGAGTTTGGGACCACGTTCTGTATATCCTTTCTCTTTACTTACATACTCGAAACCGTTAAATGTAAACTTAACAGGTGTATCCTTCTTACCACTAGAGACTTTAAAATCTTTTATTTCAGGTTTACTAGTTCGTACATACCATAGACTATATTTATTTATTCCATTTACGCCACCAGCACCTGCATATCCACCAGAAAGATAGGCTATATCACGAATCCAATAAAACAGACCATATGATTTTGGTGAATTACCATTAGATACTGTGTGCGAATCTATATTATTTAGGACAAATTGAGAATTACCCCAATATTTATCAGAAATGATAGATTCAGTAATCCTCTCTTTTTCCGTTATCATACGATCCCCAACAGCGATAGCACTATTCCAATAACCTTCATTCGAAATCCGCACATAAGGCTCACTTAGGTCTTCTCTTTGTACTAAGTTTGCTTGTGGGTTTTCAAAACTAAAAGAGCCATTGTAAACAGCAGGGTAATGAAGATCTCCTTTATACGCTAAATCTACACCCGGTGGCGCATAACGACTCCCAAAACGATAAAACTTACCTTTCATTTGCAAATATCTAGAAGTAAGAGAGGTATCATCTGTTCCGTTATAAAAAGGAACGTCAGCATTTTTCGCACTTGCTATACTTGGAATCATTAATGCTGTCGAGGTACACAGTAATAACAAACTTCTTTTCAATTTCATAAGTTTCCCTCCTAAAACAAAAAAGGACACACCTATACCATTGGCTGGTACGTTAGGTGTGTCCTTTCCGTATCTTATTAAATATTATATCCAATTTTTAATCTTTTAATTGCATTATAACGTTATTTAGGTTCAATTAAAATAGACATTGTATCACGAATCATAGTTTTTCCAATACGAATTTTAAAATCACCTTTTTGATAGTTAGTAATTGTTTTTGAATCAACAGCATTTTGAATCTCCTGATTTAAGTCTAACCCTGTTAAATATGTCACCCATTTTTTTGTTAATTCTACAGTTGCCGGATTATTATCTAAAAACCCAATTTTAAAGGTATCTCCTCCACCTTCTACTACAAATTGACCACCGGCATATGAACCTTCTGGGTAATACATGCCTTTATCTAGAATAGTTACAGCCCCATTTAAATTAGAGTATTTTAAATTTGTGTTATATTTTCTATTAATCTCTTTTAAGATATTTTGCGCTTCTGGAGCTAATTGTTTTTTCACAGTAGGATTCTCTAACGCAGATGGATGAAAATCAAAATCCGGTTGTACTAGGCTTTCATCTAAACCTGCTGGTACTTCAGGTTTCGGGTCTGGCTTCACTTCTGGTTTTTCTTCTGGTTTTGTTTCAGGCTTTGGATCTGGTTTCACTTCTGGTTTTTCTTCTGGTTTTGTTTCAGGCTTTGGATCTGGCTTCACTTCTGGTTTTTCTTCTGGTTTTGTTTCAGGCTTTGGATCTGGCTTCACTTCTGGTTTTTCTTCTGGTTTTGTTTCAGGCTTTGAATCTGGCTTCACTTCTGGTTTTGTTTCTTTTTCAACTGCATTAATAGAGTTATATAGGAACTGACTATACGCTTCACGTGTTACAAACATTTTTGGAGAATACATATTACCTCCTGTACCAATAGTAACGCCATTTTCTTCTAATGCGCTGATTGCTTTTAGTGCCCATGAGTTTTTATCAACATCTGTAAATGTTGTTGTTTTCGTTGACTTAAATTTAAAAGCATTAGTAAGTACTTGTGCCATTTGTTCACGAGTTAAAATATCATCTGGACCATATTTCCCATCACCAAATCCATTCACAAGTCCTGCTTTAGCAAGTGCTAAGATTTCTTTTTCAAACAAATGTCCTTTAATATCAGTAAAAGGATTTTTGAAGCTAGCATCTGCATCTGCTGGTTTTACGTACATATAAATCATACGAGCAACTTGCCCACGAGTTACATTATCACCAAAGCCAAAGATATTATTTCCGTACCCTTGCACTACTTTACGATTTGTTAAATCATAAATTGCTTTTGTAGACCAGTGATTTGCTGGAACATCATTGAATTTTAATGAGTCTGTGTTATCAGCCTTAGCAGTAAATGCTCCTGCTCCTAGTAATGATGTACCCATTATTGTTAGTGCTGTTGCTGTTTTTAAAAATTTGTTAGCCATTGTTTGTTCCTCCAAATATATTAGTTTTTCATAGATTCTCTTATTGTACCTAATTTAAACATAAAATCCAGATAATTTAACATATAAATTAATTAATTAACATTTTTTATAACTTCTGTTCTATATAGGTATATTTTTCTGACAAAAAAACTATACTTTTCAGCATAGTCTTTTATAGTACAAATCTTAGAATTTTCATTACTTAAAATATACTTGTCCCAATCCCTCTTTACTCGCCCATATCGGAGCTTTTATGCCATCTACACCAATCAGCTTAAATATGAAGAAATGGTGTTCTGCTTTCACCTTAAAAGAAAGGGATTGATTATGATCGATGCGTCCCTTTGTATACTCATACTTCCATCCATCCATCTTTTCTTCTTTCATTCTTTTCTCTATCCCAGGGACTAAATCCACCCTTTTTCCATTGTAATCATATTGAAATCCACCCTTATTTTCTGCGTTTTCTACCATATCAGCAGCAAAGTTATGTGCTTTCACTAACTGTATTCCATACAAAACGCCTTCGGGTAAAAGGCTAATTAATAATAAAGAAAAGGTAAGGAATAGAGCCGTAGTTACTGTATTTTGCATTTTTAATGCACCTACTCTTTTTCTTTATTTTACGTTTCCACCTAATTGTTTTTCTTTTCCATTCGCATCATAAATAATAATACTTCTCGCTTTACTCTTTATCGTTTCTTTTTTTTCATCAAATTGCTTAAAATAACTAGCAGCTTCTGCATCACCTTCGACAGCAATCATTGCTGGTTTTTCCTGTACATCATGTACAGTGAAGTTACGTTTTGAAGCGGGATCTTTAAAATCCGCATTACCGTTATACGCCTTTTCAAACTCTTGTTTCGCTTTTTCTGGATCAATAGCTATTTCTTCTTCTGCACGCAGAGTACCTACTTTTACAGACTTAGCCACAGCTATCTCGCCTCCCCTTTCTAAAGACGATTTATTATCAGTATGTGTTGTATCTCCAATCACCATATCAGTTACAAAGAATAGACAACCTACAAATAACAGCAACATACTTGCTGCAACAATAAACTTTTGCATCCCTCTTCAGCCTCCTTAACTTTCAGACTTTCGAAATCGAAATCCACTTAAAATGGAACTTTTTTGGGGATTCAACAATTGATTTGGTAGCAATAACTTTGCTATTTCCTTCATTATTCCTTCTAACTCTTTATAATAGTTGCGACTTGATAGTAACGTACTACTATTCAATTGTGACTCAAACACATCTTCTATTTCATATGGTGGTAAAGCAGTTAATACCTTATCTCCAAAGCATTCTTCTACTATTTCATGCTTTAAAAGTGCAGGAGAAAACTTATTTCCAATGATCCTCACTTTCTCTAAAGCTAAGTAAGAAACGAGCTTTCTCTCTTTTTGTGTAAGAGGATGCGCTATCTTTAGCAATTGATGCAGATCTGGTTCCGCTACAAAGAATATGTAATCCGCCATTTCACATATCTCATGGTATAAATCTTTATCCCAATCGCTCCCTGCATCAATAATAGATATAGGTGCTTCTTGGTTGGCCAATAAAACCTTAATAAAATGGTCGAAGTCCTGCTCTGTTTCGTTTTGAAGCTCTTGGTCAACTATAGGATTCTTTACAATATAATTTATTCTTCCTTGCTTCCATTTTGGAATTAATAATATATCAGATTCCTTCTGTAGCATCTCTTTATATCGCTGCAACATAAATTCACTACGATAGTTTTCTGGCGCTTCTGTATATCCCTTTAATAACGGATACGTATAACCATCATCATATAGATTCTCTATATAATTCACATCAATCTGTAGCTCATTTAAGTAAGCGGCTAAAAGATGTGAAACAAAAGTGGCACCACTTCTCCTATTCATGTTGGCCACAATAATTGTTCTTCTTGGAATAGCGATACCAATTTGTTTCTCATATACTGGCTCAAAAGCCAATTTATACTTTTTTTTTATAATTGGCGCTTTTGGCGTTTCTTCCTGAATAGACTTACGCTTTTGTTTGTTTTTAAATAATTTTAAATTAGAATGTGATTCACTGTTGTTACCTTCCTCTAATTCACTTGATACTTTCTCTTCTTCCTCATCAAAAGGAACTACAGGCAATTTCGTATGTTGCGGTGCTTGACTTGCTCCTACAATTTCCACCACATTTTTAATATCCGATTCCTGTAGCAGCTGCGGGATGACTTTATTATCAATATCAATTTTACGAGAGTTAAAAATGTCATAGATACCTAGATAAATCAGTTTCGCTAAAAATTCATCATTATTTTCACGCTCTGTAAATACTACAATGCGAATATCCCGCTGAAAGCGAATGTCTCTTAACTTCTGTAAAATAATTAATTCTCGCTTATCTTCGTGTCCCGCATCAATATTTAATCGTTTGTCATTAATACATAGAATATCAGGTTGCTCCGTATCTAGAATTTCATCTAAATACTTTATGTGCATGACATCACTATCAGCTACTTCAAATCCTGCACCAACAAAATCCTCACGTAAATATGCCGTATACACAGTATCACTAATAGCTAATACAATCTTTTTCATTATGAAAAACTCCTCTTTGATAGAAAATCACTTTAAAGTAATAGCATGTTTTCAAAAGGCACTTTTGTTGCGTATTGTATTTTTGTTAATAGTTCGGTGAGAAGTGATTCTATTTCAAATCCCTCCAAATTACATGGCATATTATCAATAAGGTTATATTTGACTCTAACCTCTAAACGATCCTCTATTTCTTCTAACGGTATCGCACTAAATAAACTTTGTTCATATATAAATCCATCCCGAAGATTTTTTTGTATTTCTGTCTTGTCTTTGTAAACAATGGTTACTTGTACTAATTCAATAAAAGGATTATCTAAAGTTAATTTTGTATTCCAGTTTAGACTCCAGATTTCACAGCGGCCGTCCGCATGCACAACATTAGCAGCTACAGATGGAGTAATTGTAAATAAACGATCTACTGGAACATTTGTAAAAGTAGTTGTTTTTCCTTCAACTACTTTCAGTCCTCTTTCCTCACGTTCATGCTCAAGCGAAATTTCCGCACCAAACAATGCAATTTCACAAAATACTTGTTCCATTATGGGTTTAATGCCTTCATACGTTCGAACAGCATATACACTAAATTCTTGTGTTTCATCCGTTCGAACTAATTCATAAATGCTAAATTCTGCTGCATTTACAATTGCAAAAGGAATATCTTGTACAAAATTAGGATTTATAAATAGAGAATCCGGAATCACTGTCTCTGGATGTTTGAAAAACTCTAAACCAAGCTGATATCCTTTTAGAAATGCATTCTTAGCAGCAGCTGGGAATAATGTTTCAAATCTTTTGAGATTGCTTTTAAATTGCTTCTCTTCGACCTCGTTATTAAATTCTCTATCTTGTAAAATGTTTACACGATCAGCAAGCAGTAAAAAATAGTAGTTAATAAGAGAATTAATTCTCTCCTCAAAAACTTGATTATCTTTACAATATTTATCAAATCTTCTTTTACTTTCACTAATAATTTCATTCATTCTTTAATACTCTCCTTATCATTTTCTAGTTATTAAATAAAAAAAGACACACCAATGGCAGGTATATGCCCTCGGTGTGTCCGTTTAGCAAGAATTAAATATCTCTCGATTTGTATATTAATTTTAAACAATAAAACTTATGTATAAGATTATCTATATAATATCTAAATGTCAATACTACTTCGCAATTATTAAATAAACTCACAAAAATAATGCTTCTAATTGATTAACCTTTTCTTTTTTGCATATGTCATTTAATAACCTAATTCAGGTAATACTATTAGTATATCTAAGTATAGGATTTTCATAACAAAATTTCGATTTTTTATTTACAACTAAATTTCAAAAGTAAAAAACATTCATTTAATATATTCCTTACCTTAGAGAACTTTAAATATAAAACAATCTTTATATTACTCATAGCATAACTAACAGTAAACGACTAAAGCATATTAATGTTATGTAAACAATAAAGCGACACAAACTCGTTCGGTTGATATCAACATATCAACTGACATTGACATGAAATTTCATATTGAGAGATGAATACAAGTTAAACTAACCATCCAGTTCATACCTAAGCCAATTTATTAATTACATATTTCGCAAACAAAAATTATAAAATAGCTTTTAAGTTCCTATTTTAGTTATTAAACAAAAAGCACGCTAATAATGAATATACATCCATAACATATTTTTCTTGTAACAATTAAAATGACTTTTAGTTAGTATATACTTATATTGGAATGATACACAAAATCATTTCTTCTACTCAAATACTATAAAAACTACAATCTATAATTATAGATTGTAAAGATATTAGCTGCACTTTTTTTATCATAGAAAAGAACTCATACTTATAGTATGCCCAAATAAATAAGTCGTATACCTAAGTATTACAACTGCTATTTATAACTAAAACTCCCAATATGCTACACCGTTCTTTTTATAAACCTCCTTGATCAAGAAGGTTTCAAAGAAAGTCTATCTCCATTTAATTTTTAACACAATTTGAAGCACACAACCCAAATTTGTTAATGTCATATAAACAATTAACTAACACCAATACCCTTGAATGAAATTAACACATCAACCGACATTGATATGAAACGAAACAAAAATGTGTAGATGTTGATTTCATATTGATATTTTACATGTTATATCAATCCGATGATACTCAGATATAAATTAACGTAAAACCAATTAGTAGATCTACATTTATTATCATTAGTTACTGGAATGTAATAACTAACAAACCAGCGCACGCTATATTTTATTACTAATTACTTTTATTAACTTTTTAATGGGTATCTAAGTCATAAACACCCATTAGAATAACTAATATTTCTAAATGTAAATGGCAGTTTCTATTTCTGATCAACATAACATTAACAATTAGGATGATTTATCCTTTGTTTGGATGTTTTTTTGTTAATGTCGTATCAATCTCATAGCAATACCTTATTTCATGTCAATGTTATCTTTATGGATATTCGAAGTATGCTTATCTAATTTTCGTTAACATATCAATCTCATTGTCTTATTTATGAACTTATTAATATATGCAAACATATACTAGAAATCGGATATCTACAAAATACATCACTTGGATTATTCTAGTATTCTAAGTCGAACCTTAGTATCTTAAAAACTTCCTCAAAATTATCTATAAAATCCTTCGTTTATGGTTCACATTTCATGTTAAAAGGTAATCTTTTTAGATCAACATGTATATAAAGGGTCGATCTATATCTATTATAGTTAACAAAACATTAACAATAGGTGTTCGTATGTTGTTAGTAGGTGGTTGTAGTGTTAATTTCATGTCAATGTCACGTTTCATGTTAATGTCAACTCACAGGCTCAATCTGTTCTTTAATGCTGATAAAGATCATTTTGTTGATACTGACTACATAAATTTCTATCATGACATGCAATATACAACTTAAATTGTACATTCTATACTAAATTAATATACATAAGTAGATCCTAACTTGTATGTAGCAAGTAAATAGGGAGTAGGACGAACCTCTTCGAAGTATTATGATTGTGCTCCTATATCCTTAAATACCGTTTTGTTTATTGAACAATACTAACTCTACATTAATATTATTTACTTTTTACTAGTTTTTATACGTGATAATTAGATTTTGGGCGTTACTTTGTGTATTTTCCGTTATATACCCGGATTATATCCTTATAACTTATTTACAAAATAGCTTTATTTCCTTATCATTAATATTAAGTAGCCTAATTTGTTAATCTCATAGCAACTATCAGTAGCGCTACTACAATATATATATATTCCCATTAACAAAACATTACCAATTCGAAATATATAATTGGTAATAAAGTTACTGATTCACCGAATTCTATACTAAACGTTAATGTTTTGTTAACAAGTATATGTTTACATGTTAATTCTATATTTCATGTAATCCACTGGATTGGTAGGGATTTTTACAAATATTATCGAAATACTAGCTAACATGTTAATCTCAGCTAACATATTAATTATAATTAGTTATTTATGAGTTGATTTTTGAGGAGGTAGTTACAATGATTGAGCAAAAAAATGAAAAACAAGACCATCAAATTAACGATGATGATATATTAGATGATAATGTTTTCGAAAAAGCATGGCGGATAACAGAATTCTCAAAACTAGTAGGACGTCATCATAATACAGTTTATAATTGGTTCAATATCCTAGAAGAAAAGGGACTTCATGAAACTTTAAGAACTCAAAATACAAATGAAAAACTCTATAATGCTTTAGATCTTGAAATTGCTCTATTTATAAAGCAGAAAAGGGATGAGAAATGGTCTCTAGATGCAATTATTGACCTTTTACCACACCAATTTGATTTAAGACCAGTTTCACCAGAACATCAAACAAATGAGGTATCCACTGAATTAAACCTTCAAGCTACTGCTGAAATTATTGAAAAAATGGTAACTAAACAGTTAGAAGAAAAAATAAAACATATTGAATCTCATTATGAAGAGAGGGTAGAAAGTATATTAAAGCAGTTACCACAACCAGAAGATGTAGAAACGCTAAAATTACGCCAACGCCAAGATAGGCTTGATAATTTTATTATTGAGCATAGGGCACGTCAGGAATTAAGAAAACAAGCAGAGAGCTTATGGAATAATAAACCTGAGGAAGAGCGCACTAGAAAAGCAGGCTGGTTTAAAAAAGAGGAAGACTTGAGTAAAAAACAACTCTTCATAGAGCAGTACATACAAGATAATATTATTGAGTATATAAAATCTCTTATGGATTCAGTGGAATAATAAAAAAGTCTGGAACTTAGTCCAGACTTTTTTATTATTTTGTAGTACCAAACATCTTATCCGGATCTAGAAAATCTGCTAGATCTTCATCTTCATTTGCTCCAGCATTATTATTTTCTTCGTCACTCCCCATATCAATAAAATCTCCAAATGCAAAACCTAAATCCTCATCCTCATCTATACTTTCAATCGTACTAATTTGAGACTTTTTATACTGAATTTGGCTTTGTCTTTCTTTAAATTCATTAAATTCTTCAACTAAACCTTTAGATAATCTCGATGGTAATGCATCGGTTTTATAGAAGGTATATACAGTTCCTAAGAAATCATTCTTACTTACCAAATATCCATTAAAAACTGTACCATTTATAGGTAAATTATTTGAAACTTCTACCTTAGCGTCATCCATAAAGGAATCATTAATATTCTTTTGCTCATCTAGGATAGCAAGCATACCAAAATGATGTACTTTTGATGCTTCAACAGAACCATCATCGTTCTTCTTCATCAAATCAATCGGGGGATGGAAAGAGCTTCCTCTTAATGATTCTTGGAACATTTCTATAATTGCATGGCTATTTTCTATTTGATTCATATTACGTGAAACCTTATTAATTACTAAACAGCCCGTTTTCTCCAGTAAAATACGTTTAAAATCTTGAGAATCCAGTATTACAGATGTACCAGATCCATTAGCAGCGGTATTTAACTCATGAATAATTTCACTAATACGTTGATTTGCATAATCTCGTGAATTAGCAATACCTTTTTTCTCATTTTCATTCAATTCCTTAAATTCATCGTAAAAATGCTGGTTATCAGCAAACACAACAAATGCTACACCTTTTGATTTATCATTTGCTAATTTCCAAATTTCCTGTGAAAATTTATTTACTTGTCGTAATACATCAGGCCCATCTGCTCGGACGGGAAGAGTTACAACAATCCCCATTTTAATAAAGTCTTTGCGCTCAATAGCATTTTCAAAGGCTATTCTCGCAAACTTCGCTTGATTCGCCTTGATTTCAGACATTGGATATAGCTGCGCAACTTTTTGTAATTCTTGTCTGATTACTGGCTTGTTATGAAAAGCCGAAAATTCTTCAATAGCCTTAATGATTGTAGAAGTTCCAGTTCCTCCACCTAAACCTGCAAAAAATAAAACAAGTTCATCCGAAGGTCTTACTCGTTCAGTAATAAATTCTTTTAGCTTTTCTTTTGCTTCCTCATTTGAATCAAGGACTTTTACTGCACGCTCAGGATTCTTACCTAAACCACCTAATTTCAGTGAAACTTGATTACTTTTGGGTACATTTTTTAATTCAGCTAGATCTCCATCATTACTATTTAGTGCTAAGCAATTATATACTGCTGTACCATCTGTATGTGTATATTCCGCAAATTTATCTACCATTCTAGTACCAGCTTGACCAAAACCGACCATCGTCATTTTAACTGCCACTTCATTCTTCAAGAAGTTTTTTGCCATTATTTTATCTCTCCTTATTTATCTTTTTTCTTTTCCCTAACTCAATCAGTACTTGTTGCCCTCTATAAGTTGAGATCAAAAATTTATATGGGTGCATGGTTTTTTCATAGATTAAAGACATTGATGATAGTGTACTCACACTTATTTCAGCTGAACGTCTAGATATATTCGTACGTTCAACCTCTAAAGAATAGGATTTTCCCTTTTTTTTCTTTACTCTCCTATCAATAACTACATTTTCCACTATTTCATTAATAGATATGCCCCTCATGTACTTCGTCTCTTGAAATTGTTTATTTACTATGTTTCCTATGTATAGAAATACACTATAGAGTATCTCATCTTGTTCAAGTATATCAGCAAACATGTTTACTACTTCATCTGCAAACTTGATTGTTTGATATTTTTCACTTAAAACTTCGTTCAAGTCGTCCCCCCCCTTAAAACACTGGTTAATTATTCCTAGAAACATAGTACATCATTACACGTCGTATATCAAGTCATTATAAATAAAACTTATATACAGGACTTGTATATAAGACTTATAAAATTAAAAATAGAATTAATATATATTTTATAAGGGTTTATGTATACGCCTTATATATAATGCGTATACATGTTATATCAATCTTAAATTTCATGTGATTGACATTTCAAAAAAGATTATTAAAAAAACCAAATCAAAATTCTAAAAAACAGATTAAAAACCACCAATTTTTTTAGCATAAAAATTCCAGAAATAATTATACGTTTTATATATAAGCTTTATATATAAAACGTATAAAATAATGCTTTTATATCTTAGTTAAATCAAAAAACAAATTATCTAGTTTACATACAAGTTTTATATAAGTCTCTTATATAAAACTTGTATGTAAACTGTATTTGTAAAGCTTATATAATTCAACTAAACTTTTTTAATATTCCAACAATAAATATTGTTCGAGTGTATTTATATTACTAGGGAGATTTCAAGACATTCTTATAGCAATTCACACTAAGTTTTTCTTTGTTACCTAGCTGTTTTAACGGGATTTATCACTTATAAGACCGCTCATTGTTAATGTTATGTTAATGTACTGTTCTTCACTTAGTACTTGTTAGTTCACATTATTATATATGTTATAAGAAAAATTATCCTCTTTTCCTCATTTGAATTCAATTCCTTGTCAATTTCATTCATTCCTCAAAAGCCAGTAGAAAAGGTTGTTAATTTCATATGAACAGCATCAATACCCTCAATATTCAACATATTAAAAAGGGAGTACTAGGATAAATCAACTTTGACATTCTAAAAGTAGTAGGCTAACAATCACATCTCTATTATAAAAAAGAAACATTTGTTCAAACTAGATTATTAAAAGTGAAATCTCATCTTATTAACATCAAAGTGATACTTACATTATAATAAAATTTTTTGTAATGCAGGAGGAATGATGATAGCAATTACAACCTCACATAAAATTAACAACTGTTCAATTTTATTATTTCAGTTAAGATAACTCCTTGTTTAACGAAGAAAAAGTGAAGGTAATTCAATTGACTAAAACCAATATGTTAAGTATCTATAGACATATTGTTAACTTATTTATGATTTGGTATAAACAATTAATATTATTTGTCTAAGTGAATTTATGATTCTATACAAGAAAAAAACATAAAAGAAAAAGTTGGAATTTTACATTGAGCAAATAGTAGAAGTTGAAAAGAGCGTTTCATCACTAATAAAAAGTTGAATTTCGAATTAAGGATAGAAAAAATTATTCTTTATTATCAATAAACCTTTTTATAAATCTTGAATAATTTTAATCAATTAAAATAGTAGTTTGGCTATCTAATAAATGTTAGGACGTCATAACATTATTTTATAAATAGAATTTCATTATAACTATTGTTAGGTATCTAGTAGTAGCTCGTCCTAACAAAACAAACGATTTAATAGAGCCTTATAAATCAATAATTTATAAGAGATTTATAAGAGTAGTTTTCATCTCAACTTCAACGTACAAAATGAAGTACCTCTAAAAATTAAAATGTCTTATTTATTTTTTCAGGTTTTACAACCACCACATCAATGTAATAGTATATTAAAAATAATAAGTATTTAATTTAGTTTAATTCAATATAAGAGGTGTATGCATTGTCCGAAAAAGTGTATAAATATAGAAGATCAGGTACCCAAAAACATTTTCACTTAAAAGAAGCTGACATATTTGTCTTTACAGTTTTATATTACAAAAGGGCACTTACAACAAGGCAAATCACGCAGTTATATAGTGCATTTGAGGGAAGAGAATGTTCTGAAGCTAGCATATTTACAAAGCTTGACCGGTACTCACAATATGGAGCTATGTTAACTAAAAGAATAGATAAAAGGGCTGACAGTATTACGAAACGCGCTTTATTTTCCTTAAAAGAAAAGACAATTGAATTCTTATTGGAAATAGGAAGAATTCCCAAAAAAAGTTCAAAAAGACGGTACTCAAGAACAACTTCTCTTCACACTATGTGTTCACGTGAAGTCATGATCCGTACTCTTTTAGCGACTACAAAGAAGACACAAACCAATGAAGTATTATATGAATTGGATATTCGTTCTTTTTACCAGAAAAAAAATATAAAAATTGAGGACAACCAATTGGCCTTGATTCCTGATGAACATATTTCATACCAAAATAAAAATATCCATATTGAGATGGACATGTGCAAAGAGACAAATTCTATCTTAGTTGAAAAAGTAGAGAAGTACATAGAATATGCAAAAAAAACAAATGAGGATGTAACGGTTGTCTTTGTTATGTACGACAAATCAATGTTCCTTGCTGAAGATGCAGAACCGCCATACATACGTATGAAAAATCTATTATTTTCTATGCGGAAGCATCATGAATTATTAATGAATATACCAAATCTAAATGTACACATTTGCTCATTGAAAGATGCTGGGGATGTTATTTCAGATATCATTCTAGGAACAAATGATAATCAAAACTTGGAACAAGATATTCTTTTTCCTTTATCTCAACGTACAGTAGGAGATGTCAATTGGCGTTACACTTTTGTCGAAAAAATTCAAACGTTTAAAGAATCAATAGATGGTGGCCTTCGACGCACATACAAGAGAGATAAAGCTTCTATTCAAGATTTCTTTTTTATTTTTGGAAATGAAAATGATTACCGAATGATTGCAAGATTAGATGATGTCGTGTTTTCAAGAAGGGATGGAGATGAAGGCGTTCCGCTTGTAGTTATCTATCCTAAACGTGAAAATCCTAGAGATATTCTACTGATGGACACTTATGATAATGTACTACTTCTATCCATTCAAAATACAAATATAGCAACCGATGAACAGATCATGGTACATGCTGCAAATAACATTAATCCGAAAAGACGTAAACTTGTAGAATTATATTAATCGTTTATTTTTTATATACTTTTATATAACTTTATTGATTTTTATTATTTAAGGTGATAGAATAACGTTTGAACTAAACACTCAAAACTACAATCAAATCAGAACATATGAAATTAAGGCAAGCGACACACGCTGTTTTTACAGTGGGTGTCGCTTGCCTTTTTTTGTATGGAGAAAGGTGGAAGTGGAAAATGACAATGAACTTACAATTTGCAACAACTACTGGGGGAGTGCTCTCAGCAAGAGAAGCATTTAAAACTCCAGAACTAGTCCTTAAACATATTACAGAAGGGGGAGCTAAATTTTGCGTTTCCCTACAAGATATCAAAATTCCAGGGAAACCTAATTATTATTGGTACGATGTAATAATTGAAACTGCGGCGAATAACAAACTAGAGATAAATATTGCAGTACTTTCTCAAGAAGAATATAACCAATTGTGTGAAGGAGATAGTATTGACTTATATTTAAAACAAACTGAAGATGCAGCGAAGTTCTTTCTAAAAAAATCAAAGGAACAATTCAAGCCAGAACTTCATAATCGTTTTACATTACACCATAAAGCTCAACTATGTCTTTAAAAAGTAGGTGAACCCTTATGGAGACATCTAAGCAAAGATTACCATTATACACTACAATCGCCTTAATTAGCGGATTTATCCTTTCATTTGGATTTGGTGTATTAAACTATATCCAGTTACTCTACTATGCATTTGAACCACCGTCTTATCCTATAGAAATTACATATGTACCACTATTTTTAATGTTCTTCTCTTTGCTATTAGGAGAATTTAGTTTTAGGTTCTACAGCCGTATCCCAGCTTTACAATTTCAAAATGGCAAGTTATTAATTTTAATTGCTTCTCATATTGCAGTAGATATTCAGTTTTTATGGTTTGCAACTACTCCTATCCATGCGAAAGTTATTCCTTATCTTATGAATAAAGCAAAACATGTTAATTTTGGTGAATATCAAGCAATAGGGGATGTATTAACAGGAAATTTCCATACACTCACCATGATATTTGTATTCTTACCGACCGTATTTATGATTTTGTTTACTCTTTGGTATAGTGGCCATATTATACGTTACAGAGAAGAAATCTTAAAGTGGGTACAAAAATACGAATATAAAAATCATAAGTTGCAAAAGTGGTTTAATAGCCAAGAGGAACAAATATATCCTGATGTTGATATAGGTCCTCATATTAAGCACAAAGAAATGATTCGAATCAAGGGGAAAGATAGAACCCTAAATGGAATTATTATTGGTCCTATTGGTTCTGGTAAGACATCTAGTTTAATTATTCCAATGATTAATCAAGATTTACACTGGATGGTACGTTTTATAAATAAGTTTGAAAATACGTATAAAAAGAATAATTATGATACAGAAGAAGTAAAAGGAACATTTTTAAATGGGATAACTGTTATTGAACCGAGTAATGATTTATGTCAAAAGGTATTTAAGTTAGTACAAGCACACAAGATTCCTGAAAGTTCAATTTATTATATTGATCCCACAAACCCTGATACCAAAAACATTAATATTTTACGTGGACCAGTTGATAAAGTAGCCGAGGTTTTTGCAATGGTTATCCAGGGTCTGTCGGAATCTAATAATGCATTCTTTGAACAAGCACAACGGAACCACCTTAAGCAACATATTTATTTATTAAAACTACATAACCCACAAAAAGATGTGACCTTTGATGACTTAATAGATATGTACGACGATGTAGAACGTGTACACCGTATGCACAAACTATTAAAAGTACAGGTAGAAAAATTATATGATTTTGTTCAAAGTGGTGTTGCTTCACGTGATCAAAAAAACGAATATAAGATTATAAAAGGTATCGATGAATGGTTCGATAATACCATTCGTGAAAAAACGGGTTTCCAAGGGGAACCGGCCGTTTATAAATCTGGAAAATATCGTGGAAAACCAATGCATTATGACCGGGAAGAAGAATATGTAAAAGGTTTGCGTAACATCTTAAAAGATTTAGCCTCAAATGTTTTAATACGACGTGTTTTATTTGGAAAATCAGATTTTGATTTTGATGTTCATCTAGAGCAAGGTGGTATTTTACTAGTAAATACAGCCAAAGGAGAACTTGCAGATCTTTCTAATGTACTAGGAAAATTCGTATTACTAAGTATGCAAAATGCTGTATTCCGAAGAGAACCAAATATTTCACCATACCATCATATTATTGTGGATGAATTCCCTGATTATGTTGTGCGCCCGTTCAAAGAGTTCCCTGCACAATCTCGTAAATATAAAGTCATTCTGACAATTGCAAGTCAAACACTATCTCAATTAGCTTTGGATTTCACAGAGCAGTATATGTTTACTTTACTAGGTTCGTTCCGTAACAAGATGATATTTGGTGATGTAACACCATATGATGCGAAAATTTTCTCTGACATGTTTGGTGAAACAGAGGAATTTAAAGAATCCGAATCCGAACAAGGGATTTCTCCTATGCAAGAGAATCCCGTTAGTCGCTTAGGTTCGACATATCAAAAATTAAAAGAAGTCGTTATGTCACCAGGAGATATTATGGCACAAGGTGCCTTCATTTGTGCTGCGCGTATTGTACAAGACAATCATGTGCAACCTGTACAACAAATTACTAGTAACTTTGTACCCAAAGAGGAATTTACTCAAGCAATCATTCAAGTAGAGATCAAGTCTGGACAATATTGGGAAACTGAACGTCTTCGACTCATTGAAGAATCTATCGCAAAATCAAATCCTATGAAACATGTAGATGCAAATAATAAAAAACAGATAGAATCATTTCCACCTATGCATGGTGATAAAATAGAACAAAATAATTCCATAGAAACAAACACTGTAGAAAATGTAACTTTTCCTGATTATTTTAAGGATGTCAGTCAACAGGGAAATGTTATTGAAGAAACTGAAAATAAGTTGTATGAAGAAATTAAGGCATTCGTTATTGAATCACAACAAATCTCACCATCTCTTTTGCAAAGAAAATTCAGAATCAGCCATATAAAGGCTGTAAAATTTATTGAGAAGTTAGAACACAATCACATTGTGAGCACTTACACCGGGAATAGCCCTCGTAAAGTTTTAATTTCAAACAATAATAATACGTTGATATTATCAAAGGATTCTCAAATCAATACTACTCCTTCATCTAATACAGATTTAGATAATACGACTTCACGAGAAAATAGCATTCCAAACGAAAAATCAGAAGCAAAGCAAGAGGAAACAGGCTTCTTTAAAGACATCCTATATGATGATGTAGTAGCCTTTGTTAAGGCATCAGGGAATTCTTCTATACATGCACTACAGAACGCATTTAAAATTGATTATACACGTGCTTCAAGATTACAAGATGCCCTACAACGGAATGGCGAGCTGCCGAATATAACAAAAGAGACACATAGGGAAATAGTAGGTCCTAAAAAAAATATGGAGCTAGCAGAACGGAAGAAAGAGGTATCTAATACTATGCTGGAACCAAAAAGGGATATAGATTACCCAATTCATTTAGGAATTCCTGTAGAAACTGATCCATTGCAAAAAAAGCTTCTAACAGAGGGACTTATAACCACAGTATTAGAGGAAACAAAAACAGATATGAAAACTAATTTGAAACCAGCTACAAAAACAGTTAATCCCACTAAAGAAAATAAACTTGATGAAGAGGTTGCAAAAGTTTACGAATCTATTAGCATTACTGTTCATCAAAACTTAGAAAAGAATATGGTAGAGAACACTAGAAATAATGAAGAGCAGCATGAAGATAAACATATCGACTATAAAGAACGCAAAAAAAACTTAAAAGCCAAACAAAAGAATACGTATAACAATACAAATTCACTACTTAATAAAAACCAGCAACAAAAGAAAAATACATCTAATGTAATGAGTAAGGAATTAGATGATTTTTTTGATTAATACCTATAGAAACCTAAAATAACTTTTTATTCAAGATTATATTTTTAGGGAAAATCTAACTTAAATTAGGAGGAAAGGTTAGATATAGTATTTTAACTTTTCCCTTTTCAAAAAATAATACTTGCACAAATTACATAAAAACGTTATATTTTAATTAATAATTATATAAATAAAACATGACTTACGTGAAGGACACACCTTACGTACCATTCCAACGGTACAGGTGTGTCCTTTTTTACGTTCTAGGAGGAAAATATAATGGTTGAAGATAAGGTAAATACTCATATTACAAAAGAACTAGGGATGGCATTTGAACCGGATAACACGCTAGAGGACATCTTTATAGAATCAACTTTCAATCAATTTGAAAGAATACGTGAACATGAATTAGAAGAATTAGCTCGTATGAAACGTGAACGTACTGTAGGGAAAGGCTTAATTACCATAGTATCTGAAAAATTATTCCCAACTAAAAACGGGACATCTGAGCGGATACAAGTGCTCACAATGCAAATTGGTACTCATACGACAGCATATTGTCCACTTACAGAGGCAGGTATAAATATTCCTAAAAATCCTCAATGGCTGATAGGTAAAACAAAACCCGTTATTATTGAGCATTTCCAAAGAACTGAGGAAGGGAACTTTGCTGTTGTATCTATCACTGCAGGAGAACTTGCACTGCAAAGAAAATTATATGAAGAAATAGTAGAGCAAGAGGGGAATAAAGTATACACAGGAACAGTTTCTGGACATATTCCATCTGCACAAACTATTCTGGTTGAAGTTCATGGTGTAACAGTAGGAGTAAGATACTCGCAATGGTCTCATTCATTCGTTCGTTCGGCGGATATTATTATTGGCGATGTTGTAGAGCTTATCATCGATAAAGTAGTGGAAAAGGATGGGCGCTATGAGTTTAGAGGAAATAAAAAGAAACTTGAAACGGATCCAATGGAAAAACTATTAGAATTAAACAAACGACGTGACCGCTTTGTAGGTAAAATTGTAGGTGTAGATGCTATTGCTGGGATTTTCGTAGAAGTTGCACCAGGTATTCAGTTTAAAGGGCTAAAGGGTCGTAATCTGGCAAATCCAACTGTGGATGACGCAGTAAACCAAACAATTGTTACATGTGAGCTGCTTAATATTGATGCTAAAAATAGAAGAGGAACTGTACGTATCCTAAATTATCCGCAAGGCCAAAGTAAAAAATCTAATTCGTCAATTTACCAATTTTAATGGATGATTATGCGTACAATAGAGAAACAAATGTCTACTTATATTCCTTCTATTCCTCATTTATCAAGTGAGGATATACAAGGACTTCAAATATATCGGATACATGATTTGGATAAAACCTATATATTCCACTCTTATGACGAATTAGTTAAGTTTAAGCAGCTTTTAACAGAGGAACAATATGCTATACTCAATTTTATTGGTGTTCATACATCCGTTCGGTTTAATCATTTATTATATCTATTCAAGAATAAATTTTCGCGAAAGAAAATTAACAATGCACTTCAAGGATTACTTTACTATCAATTTATCGAAAAATGGCAAGTAGAAATTTTTGATATGGAAATCTTTGAAGAAACATATACCTTATCCAATAATGGATTTAAACTACTAAAATACTGGCAAGGAAATATGTTCTTCTTTGCCCCAGAGCGTCTTGACAATCATGGTAAATATGTTCACCTGCGTTATTGGCATGACATAGACCTACTTTGTCATTTACGCTACGCTCCTTCATTTTTAGGTCATATTATGCATCCATCTATTAGTAAAGGGGTTTTTACCCCTTCTTTAAGTTTTATAATAAATGGAGGAAAAGAACGTAAATTTAACTTTGTTGTATACTCCACCTTATTATCTGATCAAAAGGATCGATTAAAACGAATAATTGCTAGATGGAAGACTTTTGTAGAGTCAGGAAAAGATGTTATTATGCAGGACTTAGGGAATAACCCTACAATCTTAGTTATTTATGTTTCTACTAAAAAACAAGCAAAGCAAATTAATAATGAACTATTACTTGATTTAATTCCTGGTAAAGTATTGTTATGCATAGGGGAATCTTTACATTTTCAAGGATTACAACACGCTTTTTATCAACCTCTTGCAGAAGGGGAGATCAAACAATTAGATACAAAGCTATTTATAGAAAACTAAGCCACCATACAAGCTTTCGCTTTAAGGGTGGCTTGTTTATTTTATAATTAGCTTGGAGTATTCAAAAAAACTTAACAAAATTAATAATCCTGTATCTACCTCTATACAAAGCACAGATTTTGCGAAATAATATTCTTTGACACCTGTTAATAAAATAACATTATATACAAATATAGTTATTTTATTGGAGGAATATACAAGAAAGGAGTACTATATTGCTACGTATACAAAGAGGGTACATGTACGATCCTGATGATAATGAGGTAATAGTAAATGAAATTTTCTATGATGGTACATCAGAAAAAAAGTTAGGCAGTAAAATGGGTGTATTTGATGCAGTTAAAGTACCTGTTGCTATTTTTCAAAAGGTCCAGGAAAACGAAAGTATGACCTATATGGAAAGTGTTGAAGTAGAAGAAAAAAATATAAAGGAAATACTTTGTTATTTAGTTCAAAATCAAAAGCCAGAAAAGCTATATTTTGAAATACAGTACATGAAGTAACTTCAGGGACTGAATATAAGAGGGGATTTATAGCAGGGGATTCAGGGGCATTATTATACAATACATGTGGGATCTGCATATAAACTTCCTTCTTATCCCTGTTCTATTGAAAATAATTGAATATAATATAAAAATAGTTTAATATAAATCTATATTTATTGTTTAATTGATTCCGTTTATTCCCACACCCTATGTGTTGTGGTTGAGTTTTAGAAACAAGTTGTATTCTTGTTTCAATTATGAAAGGGCTTCTTTGAGCCGATTAGTGTATATATAGCTTATTTTGCTATGCACATTTTAATCGACTTGAAGAAGTCCTTTTTGTGTTGTCTTCGAGTTAGGAATCACTTATACATAAACTTTTAGGACTAAAAGTATGCTAAATGAGAAAACACATATTTTGTGCTTTTTGTTTAATTTAGAGGGGAGATTATATGAATTTTTACAGAGCATAGCATAAAAAAATATGGATAAACGCACATATTTCGTGCTTTTTATTTAGAAAAGAGGATATTTATGATGAAATATGAACATGCAATTACTTTAGATAAGCCAACATTATCAATAGGGGAAATCATTTAAAACTTTCAAAAGAAAAAAATTAATTACCGCGTTAAAAGTTATGAACTTACTATCTATAAAATCAAACCTTTATATTGTTGGAAATTCCAAAATTTTACGATGAAGTAAGATAATAAGTATCCATTCATAATGGCATTCGAAAGAGAAGAAAAAGGGAATCTAAATATGGAAAGTACTTGTTGCAATGCTAAAAGCACGAGGAATCAGAATATGAAACTTGAGAGGAGTTATATAATATGATTACAGTTAATCGAGGATACATGTATGATCCGGAAGATGATGAATTTTTAATTACCGAGATTTATTATGAAGCTGCTACAGATACTAAACTAGGAAGTAAAATGAATAACTTATCTTACTCAGCCATTCCTAATGAGATTAAAGAAAAAATAGAAGCAACTGCTTCATTATCCTATGTGGAAAGCATTGAGATGTCTCAGCCATTAGCTGTCCTATATCAAAATGAAATTAACATGTATGGAAAACCAGAAAAATTATACTTTGAGTATACAAACATTTAAAAAGAAAAAAGACATTGAACGGTTTGTTTCAATGTCTTTTTTCTTTTTAAACTATAGAGGAACAAATGGTTAAGGCTTTGTTTGGCATCCTATAGTGTCTTAGGTGTGTTATACTTACATTTGCAAATTATAATATTCGGTAGAATGTCAGGTTTGTTTGCTACTATTCGATATATATAACTGGAGGAAAAATTATGGTTTTTTTTAACGAATTTCCGGAAAGAATTCTCCTTCCTCAAGCGTGTGAAGGGCGTAGCCCAACGGTAGGTGGGAGATGAATTTCGGTTTGGCGTAGCCAAAAGGTTTTCCTTTTTATTTCACCTCTGATATAATCAGTCTTATAAATTATAAGGGCTGATATATAAATGAAATTAGATAGTAATAACCATTCAGTATTCTTGTTATATTATCACCTTGTGTTGGTCGTGAAATACAGAAGAAATGTGTTTGATGATGATATGTCAGACTATGCAAAAGATATGTTTGTTCGACTATCTGAAAACTATAACATCACATTAGTTGAATGGAATCATGATGTAGACCACGTTCATATTTTGTTCAAGGCACACCCTAATACAGAAATGACAAAATTCATCAATGCTTATAAAAGTGCAAGTTCTCGACTTATTAAAAGAGACTTTCCACAAGTGAAAAAGAAAATTTGGAAAGAGATGTTTTGGTCAAGAAGTTTTTGCTTGCTAACTACTGGTGGTTCGCCAATAGACGTAGTAAAAACATATATTGAAAATCAAAGTGAAAAGTGAGGTGAAATGATATGACAAAGCAGAATAAAGCATATAAATTCCGTTTGTATCCAACAGAAGACCAAGCACATCTTATGCGTAAAACTTTCGATTGTGTACGTTTCGTGTATAACAGAATGTTAGCTGAACGGAAAGAAGCGTATGAAAAACATAAAGATGATAAGAATCAACTAAAGAAACAAAAGCTTCCCACTCCTGCGAAATACAAAGCAGAATTTGAGTGGTTAAAAGAAGTTGATTCATTAGCTTTGGCAAATGCTCAACTAAACTTGCAAACTGCCTATAAAAATTTCTTTCGTGGTCAAAATGACTTCCCAACATTCAAAAGCAAAAAAGACAGAAAGTCTTATACAACGAATGTAGTGAACGGAAATATTATGTTGCTTAACGGTCATATCAAATTGCCAAAACTGAAAATGGTACGTATCAAACAGCATAGAGAAATACCACAAGGCCATATAATCAAGTCATGTACGATTTTTATGACACCTACTGGTAAATACTATGTGTCCATTTTGACTGAATACGAAAAAGAGATCGTACAAAAAGAAGTAGAAACAGTTGTTGGATTAGACTTTGCGATGGATCAATTATACGTCAGTTCTGAGGATGAGAGAGCCAATTATCCTAAGTTCTATCGTGAAATGTTAGACCGATTAGCAAAGGCTCAACGAGTATTATCAAGACGTACAAAAGGTTCAGGGCGTTGGAATAAACAACGTATCCGTGTAGCTAAGCTGCATGAAAAAGTAGCAAACCAACGTAAGAACTTCCTTCATCATAAGTCTAAAGAGTTAGCTACTCATTTTGATGTTGTAGCTATTGAAGATCTAAATATGAAGGGAATATCGCAAGCACTTCATTTTGGAAAAAGCGTCGCTGATAATGCTTGGGGTATGTTCACTTCTTTCTTAGCTTATAAACTACATGAACAAGGCAAACAGCTTGTGAAAATAGACAAATGGTTTCCTTCCACAAAAACATGTAGCAGTTGTGGAAATGTGAAAAATATGTCATTGTCTGAGCGAGTCTATTCTTGTATATGCGGTGTAAATCTCGATAGAGATTATAACGCAGCTATCAATATCAAAAATGAAGCAATACGCCTATTGGCGTTAGCATAGATAGCAATAAAATAACCCTTGGAACAAGGGAGTTAGCTCGGCTGTCTTAGGACGAATTCGTTAGCTACCAAAAGTAACGACTAACCGAGAAGCCCCCACTTCAAACAGTCCGTTAGGGCGTTAAGTGGCGGGTAGTTCACTGCTGCACAAATCTTGTCGTAAATTAGTTGAGGAGTTCTCATTGATTTTAGAACAATACGTGAAGCTGAATGGTTATGTTACAGACATTCGTTATCCGTATTTTGAAGCACTTACTGTCCAAGATGGATTAAAAATAGAGGATATACATAAGAGAGGGTTCCTATAGTAAGGGACTCTCTTTTTCTATGTAGAAAAGAAGAGGCATGTTTTATAATGATGAATACTTATAGAGAAATTAAAGAGGAAATGAAAAAAGTCTATTTATCTCGAGATTGTTGTTTTGTAGGTTACAGTGGGGAAAAGATAGTCCGTTGACACTATTATGTAATACAATTGCTGAGATTCTGCTAGAGAACCGTACAAAACCTATTCATATCTTAGCTTCCTAAGTTGGAGTAGAAACACTTGCTATGATGGCTGATATCTCACAGACATTATACAAAATATCTAGGTTAATACAGATAAACAAGCAGCTAATCGCTTGTTCATACACTTCTAAACCTCTCACGATAACAATAATTAAGAGCCTTGCTTAATAAGACGAACAATGAATTTATTTCGCATTTGCTGCGTCAAGATACGTTTATTCAACCCTACTCGTTTTACTTTAAGTCGATTCATCTTTTGTATAGCAACCTCAGACAAAGCCTTAGGCGCATCATTTTCGTAAACCCATCGATAAGTACCTCCATTAAAATCAAATGCCACAAATAGGGGATTAATTGTGTATTGTCGAGGTCTTACAGGTTCAGGCCTAGTCGAATAATATTTGTCAAGCTGCTGTGTATCTTCAGCTGTTAAGAAGACAGATCTAATAGCTCCATTTTCACCTGGAACAATTACATTGTTCCTAGCAAGCTGTATATGGCTCATATTAGGCGATACAAGCTCTTGTAAGGACAACCCATAGTTTTACTACTAAATCTATTATAAAAGCGTTTCTATCCATAATAAGAGGGCGATATTCAACTTGTCTTTCTGTTAATCCTTTTGTTGAAAGTATAGTTTGTTTTAATAGTTTTTTTCTGCTTCAATTATAAAATCCTTATCACTTAGTGATTGATCAGGAATTAAGGAGAGGTGAAAATCATCTACTGAAGTATAAACATGTTCAATTTATTTAAGAACCGCCATATTCTGTGCCTTATTTTCTAGCTCATAGAAATACTCCTAATAATTTTCTTTAGGTAGTTCACTCCATGATTTGATATGTAGGAGTTTCTCATTTACTCTTAGTCACTTATAAAAACCTTTAATATCGTAATTATAACGTTCAACCCTAGATTGTTTATGTCCATTTTCTGCTAAATAAGCAGAAAATGCTACTTCTAAACTAATACCCTGGTTCATTATAATCACCTAAATTCTTATCATATATTATAACAAAAAATAAGTGAAAGACCTGCTACCGCCCTTTGCTACGCTCGGTTGCTGGCATATCAAAAAGGAAAACGGACAAACAACCCTTTTCCTTTTTGATATGTTGTTTTTTATTTTCAATGAAAAAAAGACAAATCTCGTCCTAATAAGGATTCGTAGATTTGTCCTTTTACATGGGAGTAATGATATGTTTAATTACCATTATTATAACGGATTTTACAAATATTTTCAATTAGGTCTTACATCTTATTAACAATCATATTAGTAATAATAAAATCTATTTTGAACTACCCCCACTTTCACTTCGTTTAGAAGTGAAAGTGGGGGATTCCTAAGTAAAGAGTTCTATCGAACTCTAATTGATTAGGCTATCTCCGCAGTCCTTGCGGTTAGAAGCCTTATCGCTTCATTCTTTAGATTGATACTTGCGTTAATATCCCTATCATGATGTGTTTGACATGAAGGGCAAACCCATTTACGTAGGTTTAGATTTTTAACGTCTTTATTTTGATATCCACAACAAGAACATAATTGGCTGGAAGCAAATGTTTTCGATACGACAATGACTTGTTTTCCATACCAGTTTGCTTTGTATTCTAACATGGATCGAAATTGCGACCAAGATACCTCACTAATTGCTTTTGCTAACTTATGATTCTTTAACATATTCGATACTTGCAAATCCTCTATACCGATAACATCGTGGTTTTTGATGATTTCAGTTGAAATTTTGTCCAAGTAATCTTTTCTAGTATTTGATATGTATCCATGAATTCTAGCTACCTTTACTCGTTGTTTATTCCAGCGAGAAGATCCTTTCATTCTTCTAGAAAGAACGCGCTGTGCTTTCGCCAACTTATCTTCTAATGATCGGAAAAACTTCGGATTTTTATAGTGGGTTCCATCTGACAAAATAGCGAAATCTTTTAGTCCTACATCTATTCCAATGTAAGAATGTGTTTTCGGAAGTTCTTGTACTTCTGTTTCAACTAATAGTGACACAAAATATCTACCAGAAGGGTTCCGTCTAACTGTAGCATTTACAATACGCCCCTCTACTTCGCGACTTTTGGCAAATCGAACAAGGCCTAGTTTCGGCAACTTTATTTTGTTCCCTACAACAGCAATGTTTTCATTTGTTTGTTTTGTGGTATAAGATTGTACGTTGTTCTTCTTAGATTTAAAGCGCGGTGCGCTGTTTTGTTTTTTGAAAAAGCGCGTATAGGCATCCGCAAGGTTGCGAACAGACGACTGAATCGCAATGCTATCCACTTCTTTTAGCCAAACAAGCTCTTTCTTCATGGCAGGTAGTTTGGCAGAGCATGTACCATATGTTAAACCTTTCCCAGTTTCTTTGTATGCGTGATCCCATAGGGATAGGAAATGATTGAATACAAAGCGAGAACAACCTATCGTTTTGTTGATTAGAATTGCTTGTGCTTGATTTGGATAGATACGAAACTTATAGGCTTTATTAATTATCATTTGATTCACCTCCATTTCGGTATATGATTATTATATACCAAACGTACATTCGATAGATAGTGAAGTAACACCTTATGTATGTCGAACAATTAAGATGGCTCCTTGCCATCCCTTGTTCGAAGCCAATTCATCTCCCACCTACTCACTTCGCGTTCCTTGAAGAAGGAGTCTTCTTGGCTAAAATGAATAAAAAAAATATATATAATAGCAGGGAGAAGAGAAACGCATGTATAATATACTTAAACGTCAATTTAATTACATTATCCGAGGGGTGATTCGGATTAACGAAGAGGTACAAAGAGAATTGGACCTATTGGTGCAAAAGATTCGTGAAACTGTATCTTCTGTCCAAAAAATCATCCTTTTTGGCTCTCATGCATATGGCACACCAAATGAAGACAGTGATTTTGATCTCTGTATTGTTGTGGAAGGTGTAGGAGAAAGAAAAAGGGAAGTCATTAATCGTATTAATTGGGGAATTTACGATGTAATGGAAACGCCAGTTGATATTTTAGTGTATGGGCCAGAAGAGTTTCAAGAACGTGCTAGTCGTACTGTAACTATGGAACATAAGATTGCACTAGAAGGGACGGTCCTATATGAGAAATATTGAGGATCTAAAAGAGTGGGTATTCATTGCAAAATCCGATTTAGATTCTGCTATTTACTTATCTGATATGAAACCTTTCCCCACTGCAATTATTTGTTATCATAGTCAACAATGTGTGGAGAAACTCCTAAAAGGATTTCTTGCACTAAACGGTAGGCCAGTCCCTAAAACTCATAACCTTTTAATGCTGCATAAATTTTGTTGTAGATTAGATGAGGAGTTCTCATTGATTTTAGAACAATGCGTGCAGCTGAATGGTTATGCTACAGACATTCGTTATCCGTATTTTGAAGCCCTTACTGTTCAAGATGGGTTAATAGCTATACAACATGCTCAAAAAGTAATTCGTTTTTATAAAGAGACCTTAAACAAGCTAAATATAAATAAAATCGTAATCGATTAAATATAGAGGAAATATATAAAAGAGAGTGCCTTACTAAGGGACTCTCTTTTTCTATCTCAAAAAGAGGAGGAATGCCCCATACATAACAAAATAAAATCTTATTTTGCTAGGGGCTAACAATATAATTATGGACATTTACACACTAATTAAAGAGGAAATGAAAAAAGTCTATTTATCTCGCGATTGTTGTTTTGTAGGTTATAGCGGGGGGAAAGATAGTTCTGCTATGTTGACATTGCTATGGGATGCGATTTCCGAGCTGTCGCTACAAGATCGTACAAAACCTATTCATATATTAACTTCCGAGATTGGGGTAGAAACACCTGTTATGACTGCTTATATCTCACGTACATTAAAGAAAATCCAAAAGAATGCGGATAAGCAAAACCTTCCGTTTATAGTACATAGTGTTAGACCATTAATGAAAGATTCATATTGGTATAAACTACTAGGTAGAGGTGTTCTTCCACCAACAGGAAATAGTAGACTACGATGGTGTACTGATTCCCTTAAAGTTAAACCCATGCAACGTAAGATGAAGGAAATACTAATAGATTCCCCAACTAAAAAAGTAGTAGACTACTTTGAAGAGTACAATGGAGTCCTTGCTTTGGCCGTTCGTTTATCTGCTAAAAATAGTACAAAAATGAATTGTGCATAAATTAAAATAAGAAACCTTATATTAAAGGGTTTCTTATTTTTTATGTCTTAAAAGTCAATATTTTAACGAAGGATATTATTGGAATTACTGAACACCTTACTACTGCTGATCAGAATGTCGATATAGTGTTTATTGGATTACTATATAGTGGAATAGATTTTAGTTAGAACAATGAATAGGATTATATAGTATTTACTATTGAGAATGATTATACGACAAGTTGGATAGAGATTGAAAGTGTACAAGAATTCTTTGTTTATGAATATCATTGCTGGCGATAAATAAAAGGTTGGAATAGTATCGTTAAAAAGTTCACTATTTAACGATAGAAAGCACTTGTATAAAAAGTTCAACAAAACAATGGAACTTTTTTATACAATATGTATCCATAGTTTTAATAAAAGGTTCCATTGGATTAATTTTTTGAGAATTATAATTAATCTTGTAAGGTGTTTTTCCTTTCTCAATCATTAAAGACCTTTGTCTACTTAGGGAAGTACCAGTTAATTCATTGATGAACGAGCCTTCAAACCGCTTGAAGATTCTTTATGAGATGTTCGTTCGTACAGTTCATTCCTTCGCGGATATCGTCCAGTTTCTTGGACTTTTTCACATAGGTTGTATTCAAGAGCACAACCTTTAGTTCCTGTTCTTCTAACCAATAAGTTAATGGTAGTCAGTGGTGGTCTGTAGGTTTCCATCCTAATGATTTCATATGGTGCTGAACTTTCTAAATTGGATTATCCTGGAATGTTGAACTTAAATACTTTGAGAAAAGAGAATCTTAATGGATTCTCTTTTCTCATTCTGCATACATAACTAAAAAGAGACAGAAACACTGTTGGTAAAGTATTATCCCTTTTGAAATATATATTTTAATAGGATTTAAAAATTATTATATACAAGATGTATTCATATTTTTATAGTTCAATATAAGAATTTAAATTATACTCTATAATATTCGTTTTTATATGAACATGCTTTACACTTTTAATATTAAAATCAGCCATACAAACTATTTATTTTCTGCATTGCTCTTTCTTAAGTCCTAATACATCCCATGTATTTCCCCATATCTTCATTTCGTTAAAAATAGGCTGTAGAGTTTGTCCTTTATCAGTTAAGGAATATTCTACATGAGGTGGGATATTAGAGTAAATTACACGTTGAATAATTTTTTCATTTTCTAATTCTTTTAGTCTCATGGATAGTGTTCTAGGGCTGATTCCTTTTAAGGATTTTTCTAATTCACCAAACCGTTTTGGTCCCGAAAAAAGGTCTCTAAGAATAACAAATGTCCACTTCCCACCAATTACCAGCATTGTTTTTTCTATAGGGCATTTAGACAATTTTTCTTCTTCTTGTTTAAGCATACATTATTCCCTCCTGATACTATATATAAATATAGTTACTATACAAAAAATCAGTACTTTTATAATTGTAGCACTTCATTTATTATATTTTATAAAGAACTAATGGTAAATAATAAATTTAATCATCAATTATTTTCCCGGAATACACAAGGGTTATTAGTTTAAAGGAGGTGATAATATGAATAGTACGAGAAGATATGTAATTTTAAGATCTCCAATAGTTTATGAATAGTAAATTCATAACAAACTATAAAATCACTATCAATATATGTAGATTAAAGGGAAGGGTAAGGGATAAAAATGACAATACAAGAGACAGACAATAATAGAGCAGAGTTACTTAAGACGCATACCCGCACTATTTCTGATATTTGGATTTTAGTATCTTTAGCAATGGGATTTATCATGGCGACACTTGATGTTACTGTAGTAAATGTAGCAGTTGCTGATATTCAAGAAAAACTACAAATTAGTCTTTCAAGTACAACATGGATTGTTGATGGCTATATGTTATTTTTTGCTTCTTTACTTTTAGCGGGTGGTTCATTAGCAAATAGATATGGAGCTAAAAATATTTATTTGATTGGACTAACAATTTTCGTGATTGCATCTGTATTATGTGCCTTAGCACCTACTGGAACTATACTTATAGTAGCTCGTTCTATTCAGGGAGTTGGAGCAGCATTATTTATGCCGAGTTCCTTAAGTTTATTGGCAATTTCTTATCCAGATGCGAACAAACGTGCAAAAATGTTTGGGATATGGTCTGCTATTGTTTCCATCTCTTCAGGTTTAGGTCCTTTTGTTGGTGGAGTATTGGTTAATACATTTGGTTGGCGAAGCATTTTTTTAATTAATATCCCAATAGGTATTATCGGACTGTTAATGGCCTATTTTATTGTGACATCTTCCCCTGGGAAAAAAGGTAATCTGAATATTTTCAATCATATTCTAGGTATCATTACCTTAGCTGGACTTTCTTTCACTCTTATTGAAGGCCCATCATTGGGATGGTCATCTTCTTCAATAATAATTGCACTTATTGTAACGATTGTTACTGCAACTCTTTTTATATCTATAGAACGTAGAGTAAAAGATCCAATTATCCCTATGAAATTATTCAATAATTCAAGTTTTTCATCAGCCAATTTAGTTGGATTTTTAATTAATTTTGCATTATTTGGAGGAATTTTCATGTTTGGTTTATTTCTTCAAAAAGCAAAAGGAGCAAGCCCTTTTATAGCTGGCGTGGAATTATTACCAATTATGGCGGTATTTGTAATAGGAAATCTATTATTTGCACGATTAACAACACGTTTAGGAGTTAAAATTCCAATGTTAGTATCGTTTACAATAGCGGGAATAGGTTCACTACTTTTAATGTTTAGTGTTTCTAGTGCACCCTATTGGATATTGGCTGTTATTTATGCGATTGCTAATTTAGGAGTAGGCGTTGCGGTCCCGGCAATGACTGCTACTGTAATGCAGGCAGCAGGTAAGGAACATGCAAATATAGCAGGAGCTACATTAAATGCTAATCGTCAAGTTGGGGCGTTAGTAGGTGTCGCTATAATGGGGGTAGTACTTCATGAAGCACATAGTTGGTACAATGGAGCAACTATTGCTTTCTTGGTAATGAGTATTGCTTATCTTGTGGCTTCTTTCTTAACTTGGCGATTTGTACGTACTGAAATATAATTTTAAAATACTTTAATAAAAATCTCTTTTCTGGAGTTTATATAAAATATAAATCTCTAGAAAAGAGATTTTTATTTTATAAATATAAGGATATTTGTGTAATTTTATGTAATTAAAAGTAATTTAATGTAATTAAATGTCAAAAAATGCAGAAAAATAACTTTGGAATTTTTTTACTAATAGGTTTATAATAACAAATGTAAAAGAAAGTTATTTGAATATAAGGAATCTTAAGAAGGGAATTTATTTATCGAATATAACAAAAGGATAAGGAGGTGATTCATAACAAGTAAAGTTAGTTGTAAAGAAGGAACAATTTGTTTTCAGAAATAAAATCAATATTTTTGTTTATAGAGTTAAAAAAATTTATATCGAAAATAAGAAGGAGTTGACTAGTATGCTAGCTACTGATCTTAGATATAAAGACATTGATGATATCTTGGGATCTAGAGAACAACGTTTTTTTGGCTCGGGATTTAAAAAAGTAAATCATCAAATATATGATATAGAGGTTAGTGAAAAATGTGTTGTAGCAACAGCTGATATTAGCTATCCTACTGACTGGTCTAAAAAGTCAGAAGATACAGATTTAAAACCTCATCTTAGTACTATTGATGCTACAGTATTGAGTTTACAACTAAATGAAGTTTACATTATGCAAAAGTTTGGGATTACAGAAGCTCAAAGAAGAAAAATATGGCTGAAGCGTATTGTTTTGAAAGCAGGAACAACACCTCAAGAAGATTTAAATAAACTTATAATTAGCACTCAACATATTAAAACAAAAAATGTTTCTGACTCTTTAGGTACAAACGTATCTATATTTGAATCTCAGATTGGCTCTATGCAAATTCGGTGTGAAATAGAACACGATATAGAAAAAGAATGCAATGAAGGAGCTAAATTTGATAGCATAGATCAAATTTTAGGATTACATAGCAAAAGATATTACGGAGATATGTATAAAAATCCACAACAAATCATGGAAGATGTGCAATTTGATTTTCAAAATCAAAAAGTTACATCGTTAGTTAATGTGACACATATAAATGAAAGTCCTTTTAAGGTGGAGGGGATGGAGGCTGCCTATTACCCATCTTTCTCAATTATCGACTGTATGATAACTGTTGCCCAAATGGCTCAAGCGCTAATATATAAAGTTGATGATATTGATCGTAGCAATAGTAATACCCTTTGGATGAGAAAAGTTATTATTGAAAATAAAAATCCTTATCAGCCATATGAGCCCTTTGTTGCATCAACATATATTTCAAAAAGTAATTTATTGAAATTAAAAGGTAGTATGTGGAGAACAACTGAAATGTTTGGAGAATATAAAAATTATAGTTTACATTATTACCTTGCTCACGAATTACCATCTGTTGATTGAAATAATATTAAAGAGTTTTTTTACAAGAAAAAGTTAATTAGGTAAAAAAATAATAAAGTTAAATAATAAAATGAGGTGAATAGAATATGAACTTAGCGATTTCAGGTACTTATTCTTCAGGTAAAACAACAACTACATTGGCATTAGCTTATTTAACAGGGATTCCACGAACACATGCAAAAACTATGCGTGAAATTTTACCTGATGCATTGCCAGGAAAAAGACTAGAAGATTGTACTCCAGCAGAACTTTTCCAGTTAGGTATGCGTCGTTTAGTCGAGCGTGCAGTACATGAAAGTCATTTGCCAAATGGTTTTATATCTGATGGTTCCTCACTCCATGAATGGGTGTATGGAAAAATAAGAATTAGAGTTGGAATTAACCCAAATGATACAGTGGGAATGAATAAAGACGTAGAAAAAGATGCTAGTATGGTGTTTTTTGAAGAAGTAATTGATAATATGGGAGCTGTTATGAAACAGCATGCTAAACGTAATTATGATGAGTTTATTCATTTACCAGTAGAATTTCCATTAGTGGCAGATGGACACCGACCTGTATCAGAAAGGTTTAGACAATTATCGGATGAATTATTACTTAGAACACTCGATGAACTTGAGATTAAATATCATATAGTATCGGGAAGTATTCAAGAAAGATTAGAAAAAATAATGAAAATATATAATTTAAAGCCTGTAATGGAAATTGATAAAGCTATTGCATTAGCGAATGAAGAAGTCAAAAAAATGCAAATCGAAATTGAAGCCGCTAATATGTAATATTAAAAAACTAGGTAAACATATCAAAAATTTTCATATAAAAATTGGAGGTATTTTCATGAATAATAATAAAACTTTATTATCCAAATCTGTTACGCCTTTGTTTGAATCATTTAATCTTGGGAATTTAACTTTATCAAATCGAGTTGTTATGGCTCCAATGACCCGTAAATGTTCTCCAAATGGAGTTCCCGGACCTGATGTTGCAGCATATTATAAACGCCGAGCTGAGAACGGTGTGGGTTTAATTATTACAGAAGGTACAGTCATTAATCACCCAGTAGCTGCAAGTGATCCTAATGTTCCACGCTTTTATGGTGAAGATGCATTAGAGGGATGGAAAGAGGTGGTTCGAGAAGTCCATGATGCAGGCGGACGTATTATTCCACAATTGTGGCATGTAGGAATGGACCGTAAAGTTGGTGATTCACCGAACCCTGAAGCTAAACCAATTGGTCCTTCTGGTCTAGAAAAACCAGGTGTAAAAGTAACTGATCCAATGACTGAGAAAGATATTAAAGCAGTAATTAAAGCTTTTGCACAAGGGGCTGCTGATGCTCAGCGTCTAGGATTTGATGGAATTGAACTTCATGGAGCGCACGGTTACTTAATAGACCAATTCTTATGGGAGGGAACCAATCAGCGTGAGGATGGCTATGGTGGGGATATGGTTGCTCGTACGCGATTTGCTGCTGAAATTGTTGAGGCATGTCGTCAGGCTGTGGGACCCGATTTCCCAATTATTTTCCGTTTATCACAGTGGAAAACACAAGATTTTACCGCTAAATTAGCTTCAACACCTGAATTGCTTGACGAATTTTTACGCCCTCTTGTAGATGCAGGAGTTGATATTTTTCATTGTTCAACTCGTCGTTTTTGGTTACCTGAATTTGAAGGTTCCGAACTTAATTTAGCAGGATGGGTTAAGAAATTAACCGGAAAACCAACTATTACAGTTGGTTCAGTTGGTCTTGATAATGAGTTTTTAAGCGCTTTTTTAGAAGGTAAAGGTGCTAATAATACGAATATTGATAAATTAATTGATATGCTCGAACAAGAAGAAGTTGATTTAGTCGCTATTGGTCGTGCTTTATTAGCCGATCCTGCTTGGGTAGTAAAAGTACGTGATGGTCGTTTTGATGAGTTACGTCCTTTCCAAGTTGAATCATTAGGTACACTGTTTTAAATATATGCTTTATATTACTAAAAGAGTTGTTTTCATAAATGAAAGGATGAGAATATGAAAGCAATAATTTTTGGAGGAACTGGCTATATTGGCAGTCATATTATTGAACAACTAATTTCAGCCGGATATATGGTAACTATAGCTACACAAGATATCGATAATATAAGTTTTTTAAGAGACATGGCAGTCAATATTGTTCAGTTCGATAAAACGGATATTAGTTCAATTCAACAAATTATCAAAGGACATGATGTTGTTTACAATTTATCCATAGAGGATAAATTACATAATAACTTTTTAGAAGATATTGAAGAGGAAATAGAATTTACCAAAGAGCTTATTATTTATTCCTCCAACACTAAAATTTCTAAGTTTATTCATTTAAGCACAATTTTAATATACGATTTTCAAAAAGAGGATAATATTGATGAATTCTATGTCCCAAACCCTCAATATCAGATTCAAAAATTAGGTATTCACTGGGAAAAAGTAGTTCGGGAAATTGGTCAACAAAACGGAATTAAAACTTGCATATTACGTCCAGCTATTTCTATTGGAACTAGGGATAGATCTTCATTTTTTACAAGATTATTAGAATCTCATTCTAATAATCTATATCCACTTATAGAAAAAGGGAATCCCGAAGTATCTCTTATTGATGCAAGAGATATTGGCCGTGCTATGGCTTGGTTAGGGTCATATGAGTGCAATAATGAAAATGATAGTGTCTTTTTAGTAAAGGGATTTAATACTACTTGGTATCAATTAAAAAAAGCAATCGATGATGTAATAGGCAAAGAATCAAAAATGGTTAATTTACCTAAAAATCTAACTAGTGAGCAAATTAAAAAGTATAATTTAACTCCGTTTACAGTTAAGGCATTTTCAACAAATAGATTAATAAATGATAATAGAATTAGGAAAAAGGGATTTATCACTAAATATAAATTGCAAGATACAATTAGAAATACTATTGAGTATTATTTGAAATAAATTCTCAGGAGGAAAATATGAATAATTCTACATTAAATGAAACTAAATTATTTGGATCCCGTTATACTTGCCGTGCATATAAAAATATACAAGTTGATAAGGGGCTATTGGAAAAAGTATTTGTAGATGCAACAAAATCGCCTTCTTGGGCCAATTCGCAACCTTGGGAAATTTTTGTTGCAGGGGGAGATAAACTAAAAGAGTTAAGAAAAGCTTATTTAACAGCATTTAAAAATGGAGTTCCCATTAATTCAGATATTCCTAGACCACAAAATTGGCCCCAAAAATTAGATGATCGTATGAAACAAATGGCTATTGAGAAATTTGAAAATATGGGTATTGATCGGGACGATACACAGGCTAGACAAAAGCATATAGAAAATAATTTTAACTTTTTTGGTGCGCCAGTTGTAGCATTTTTATGTATGGACGTTTCTCTATCTGAATGGTCAGTATTAGACATAGGACAATTATCACAAAGCTTAATGTTAGCTGCACAAGCTCATGGATTAGATTCAGCTCCTTCTTATACTTTTGTAACATATCCAGATAAATTGAGAGAAATTTTAGATATTCCAAGCCATCTTAAAATAATGTTAGGAATTGCTATTGGATATGGGGATTCTGAGCATGAACAGAATCAATATAAAACTAGTAGAGCACCTTTAGAAGAAATTGTTTATTTTAGAGGGATATAATTAAAATTCATTCGTAAGTTAGATATTAAGTAATATATACCGTTAGAAATTAATCATCAAAAACATATAAAAAGAAACTGCTTATAATCATCTAATGTATATAAGTGGTTTCTTTTATAAATAAAAAATTACATATTCGTATACAAGGGGTTAAACGTGATGAAAAAATGGATTTCTGTACTTTTAGTAACATCTTTTATACCTTCGTTACTTCTTTTAAATCTAGAATCAAAGAAAAAATCTAGTAAATATATAGAAATAAAAAGGGAGAAATTATAATTATTTTATTACATATATATTAGATTAAAGGCCCTATATAAACGGTAGTGATGTATTAAAAAAATGAAGGGAGTTTTAAAGATGTCATTTAAATCGTTATCCTATCAAGAGGGATTACAAATTGATTTATTTTCATCAGAGTTTAAGAAAGATGCTTATTTATTTTATGAAAGTCTTAGAGTAAATAATCCTGTATTTCGCTTTTCACTCCCTAGTGAGAAAACTGCTTGGTTAATTACTAGATATGATGATGCAATTAAAATATTAAAAGATAATCAATTTATAAAAGATCCATATAAGCTTTTTAAGCCGAAAGAAATAGAGAAAATGTTCCCAAATCTAGAAAAAGATTTGTTAACAAATCACATGTTAAACTCCGATCCACCTAATCATACTAGATTACGCAAAGTTGTTCATACAGCTTTTAGTTCTAGAACAGTTGAATCTTTACGCAGGCAAATTGAAGATATCTCTCAAGACTTAATAGATAAAGTTGAATATAAAGGAGAAATGGATATAATTGACGACTTCGCCTTCCCACTCCCGATTGCAGTTATTGGAAGTCTCTTGGGAGTACCAGAAAGTGATTATAAAATGTTTCGTAAATGGTCTAATACATTAGTGGAGGCAAGTAATTTTCCAAGTAAAATGAAAGATGCGCGTCCGGAATTCCAAGCTTTTTCTGATTATCTTCAATTTTTAATTATGAAAAGGAAAGAACAACCTAAAAATGACCTTATTAGTAAATTAATTTATACTAAATCTGAAGAAGACCAGCTTACACAACAAGAAATATGTTCCATGGTTTTTTTATTAATAATTGCAGGGCATGAAACAACAGTTAACCTAATTGGTAATGGAATTTTAGCATTGTTACAATTTCCGGAGCAACTAGAAAAACTTAAAAGCAATTTTAATCTTATTGACTCTGCAGTTGAAGAATTGTTGCGTTTCTATAGTCCGGTTGAACTAGCAACAAATCGGTGGGCTAGCAAAGATTTATTTATTCGTGACAAACTAATTCGTAAAGGAGATATGATCGTGGTGTCCTTAGCTTCAGCTAATCGCGACGAGTTTAAATTCTTTAATCCTGAATATTTAGATATTTCAAGAAGTAATAATCATCACTTAGCATTCGGTATGGGAATTCATTATTGCCTTGGGGCTCCCCTAGCTCGCCTTGAGGGAAAGATTGCTATCAATACAGTATTGAAAAGAGTACCAAATATTAGACTTAATGCTGACTTGGAAACTTTGTCTTGGCGTCCCACTTACTTAATGAGAGGGTTAGGCAAGTTACCAGTGATTTTTTAGATGATTTATAAAAAATAAAGTGTAGTAAGTGAAGCAAATAAAGTCATAGGTTAAATTAAGTAAATTGTTATTTCGATATATAGGAGAGAAAAGTACCAATAGAAAATAAAATTGAGTGTGTATTATGTTAAAAAATAAAATTTTTTACTATGTAATGTACTTAGGGTTTATAGGTACGATTATTTAACCGATTGGTGCTTCTCTTAATTTAGTAACCATTAGTAAAAAATCACATTCATAAAAATTAAGGAATGATTTTTGGGGAGTATATTCAAAATATTTAATGTTATTGGGTTATGGTGCATCAAACTAGTTTATTTTCAACTTTATGAATGACATTGTCGTAGTATTTTTGGATTAAGTTAGCTAAGATTAAACAATTTTATTAAGTGACTACTAGAATTGTTTTGATACTAATTCTACTAACGCCTCTTTAGATCTGAATCCAAGTGCTCAATAGACTACTTGACCATCTTTTAATACGAATAAGGCTGGTATACTCATAACTTTAAAGTTATGAGAAGTTTTTTTATTTTTATCTATGTCTATTTTTACAACCTTTATTTTCCCCTTCATTTTTGTGTCAAATTCTTCTAGCACCGTGGATAATCTTTTACAAGGACCACACCATTTTGTCCAAAAATCTACTAAAACAATACTTTTATCTGTTTCGCGTTCAAAATTTTAATCAGTCACGTTTATAATATTCATTTATATCCTCCTCTAAACAGGTTATATCTGGATTGTAACATGATTTTCTTTATTTGTATTTTTTTAAAAATTATCATTTTTAGGTTACGGTGTTTATAAAAATGTAGAAAACGACAGAACAACTCCCCAAAAGTCCGTAAGAGCTAAAAATAATATTTAAACGTACAAAATTCCTAGAATGATATGATTAGACCATAATGGTTATCTATAAAAAGTAAAACTAATTTCACGAAATTCCATAAATTACCAAATTAACTATTAAGCATCTATATAAAACGAGTGATATCAGTACGTATACAGATATCACTCGTTTTCTTAAGTTTAACATTTGTATCTTTTGTAAAGCCCATGTTTACAATTTCGTTAAAAGAATCTTCTGGATATTGAACAACTCCACGTTTAATTAGCGATATATGGAATTCTGTATAAAAGAATGGGGATATAGTTTATGAGAACATCAATTAAACACATTGACATGGCTACACAAGAAATTAAATCTGTATCATACGAATGGTTATTAGATTAATTACCTGAGGAACAAAAAAGATCGTTTACTTGGTAGTTGGAAAAAGCAAAAATTAAATGAAGAGTTAGAGCTAATTTGTTCGTGCACTAATAAAAATTGAAATTATAAAATGAATTACTTTACCCCTAATTGTAGCCATGCTGATATTGGGACTAGGATAGAAATGTTGGTTCTTTTGATGTCGGAATTAGGTTGGCTATATTTTCGTTAAAATGTAGGCAGAAGCTCTTGGTTTGCATAATTTGTAGTGATTATGCACGATAAATAATTATGTACAATTACGTAATAAGTTTGAGGTTGAATGGAACAGGTACTTAATAATGATTTTTTAATTATGTACAGATATTTTATGTAGATATGTAAGTAACGAAGAAAGCGCACTTAGAAGACAGAGTATTCAAAAATATACAGTAAGTAATGAATCTTTATTTTCACGTCACAATGATATGAAAAATATACTCTGCTTTAATCCAGTCAAATTCTTAACCGGTGATGAAGTATGGATGTTGCTTCTAGATAGAGGGATACCTCCTTTTGGTGTGGATGTAGAAGAAATGAGTATACAATACGGACAAGCTATGTTTGAATGCGGCATAAAAACAGGCGGAAAACAACAAGGAAATGCTCGTGGAGCTGCAAATTCGCGTAGTGGCTATTGGACTTGTCTTATGATGAATGGTGAGGATAAAATGCTAACCCAGCTAATAAGCGAAGGATATACAGATTATGCTTATCTACAATCATGGAAAAGCTTCTTACGCTCCATTAGAAACGATATTCGTTATCGGAATGTAATGAATAGGCGAAGTCTGCAAACACTCCTTAAAAACGAAAATAAAGGGGATTCGGACTTGTTTTCAATTCAAAATCATACTGAATATGATTATATTATGTTTGATCGCACAGAAAAAGGAGACTATGCACCAGGAGGGCTTACGGTAGAAGGTAGAAGAATGCTTTTAGAGTATCTACTTTTTACACAACAAAAGATGAATACAAGTCTTATTTCTGAAGAAGAGATTGAGGCAGTACTGCAAGCCTGGTATGAAACGGATGGAATTAGAGTATACCGAGATGAATTGGAACCTATACACCACGCATATCTAGGTGAGTTGGTGTTCAAACCCGATTGTACAATAAATGAGGAAAAAACAACGTCTCCATTTCCCGTATTTTTTGTAGAAATAGATATTCATCTAGGGAAGCAGGAACTATTTCGTTGGATTAAAGAGCGGCAAAGAATTACACAACAAAGCTTTTTCTTCTTTCCTTCAAATTATTCAAATGAAGTTGCAAAGTTAACATGGAACAAGCTAACCTTTGTTGTATCTAGAGTAGATGTAACAGAAGCAAGAGACGCTGAACGAATTGTTCGTCATTGGTTAGGAATGGATATGTACCATGGAAAGAAGAACGAACAACATAAACAAATGCTAATTCAGCTATTAATTCAATCCATAAAGAATGAACAATTTTTTAAAGAAGATGAAAAAGCTAGTGCGAAGCTTTTGTATGCAGCAGAGTTTACAAATAGACTTTCTAGATTAATAGAAACAGAGGAAATACTATCCGAAGAGACAAACCATCTCTTTGTAAAAATACTTAAGGAATTAAGAAACGAGGCTTTTTTAATAGATTAACATTTGAACTACTCACCACTTAACGTCCTTACGGACTGCTTGAAGTGGGAGATTCCTGCGAACACCGATGTATCCAACAGTTATCTTAGCAGACTCTGCCCGTAATTCCTACGGTGAAAACATAAGTATCTTGTACGTTGACTCACCACGCTTCCTAACTTTAGCTTGGTTTTCGCAACTTCAGCAAACGTGGGGCGAAAGAACGTTGAAGATTTTACGATTGCAACGTTTTTCTGCAATCAACCTCATATCTTCAGTTTTCAAAGAGCAATCTGTACAAGTATATGGTAGCAAACATGTTGGCTTATGCCAACCGACATTCATCTCCCACCTAAAATTGGTGTTTTACACCTTCACATTTTTGAGGGAGGAGTCTTCTGTCGGAAAACAATAAATAGAAGCTATATTTAAAGAGAGTACCAGTAACGTAGGTACTTTCTTTAAATTAAAAGTAAGATAATACAATGTATCAATTAATATATAGAAAATATAGGGGGATTAATAATTATGCGCCTATACATATTAGAAATTACTACAGAACATAAAATCAGTTTTATTAATGCGACATCAATAGAAAAGGCCATAGAAGCATTTAAAAGGATATATAAACATTATGAAGATCAAGTACCATTTTACGTTAGAGAGATACATCCGAGTGAAAAAATCATAATGGATACAATAAGCGGTGAAATACATTGTATAGGAGACAATAGCGTTCTAAAGAAATGTTTGGAAAATCTTATGCACTTACATACTCCGATTGATTGGGTTCCTACACTTGTACTATATCAAGATGTAAAAGCGGATCCGGTTTCGTTTACTATACATAAATCATGCCTGATAAAAGGAAGTCCTAAATATAACGAGGTTGGGATGGATGTTTGGAAAAGCGCTCTCCAGGTATCGTTAGATGACCACAGAGAGGTTTGGAATGCCCTAAAGACATTTTTACATATCCAGGTACTTTCTGTATTTGAATTAGAACAAGTAATCAAAGTTAATGAAATAAGGTGATAATAATGGAATTCGAAGAACTTATACAGTTTGTAGAAGAAAATAAGAAAGAGCATTTTCAAGATATAATTAGTCAGAACGAAGCTGCAATTAAAAAGATAGATGCGGAAAAGTAAGAAGTAATCAAAGAAAAATATATTAATAAGAAGACGCGATGTTTTGAATAAAGTCGCGACGTTTATAAAAAAGTTGCGATGTTTTGCCCCTTTGGATCTGTTTATCTAAAGGGCTATTTTTATAGTGAAAAGAAGATCTGAGCTGAAAGGCGGATTAAGGAATCGTTGAGTAGCAATAAAGTTACTCAACTAAAGGGCCAGTTTGTGGAGGATTTTAACAGGTTTTTTAGGGTTATTATTTAAAAAAGGATTTTGAAGTCTCTTGGTGAAAATTAAATATTAAATCTATAAAAGATAGAGGTTGTTGTGATGTTGAAACTGTTTCAATATAACTGGCAAGTCCGTGATGATTGGTTTACATTGTGCGAAGACATACCAGATGAAGAACTATTAAAGAAACGGGTCGGTGGGTTCGGCAGTATACTACATACCCTATTTCACATTGTAGATGTGGAATATATGTGGATCTTAGGTTTGCGAGGTGAACCAGTGCCTGAGGAGCCATTGTTTGAGGATTATGCTAGCTTACAAAAAGTGAAAAATCTTTCAGCTCAATACCATGAGAAAGTGAAGCCATTTGTGACATCTTTGACAAATGAAATGGATTCTCGGAAACTTTCAGAAACTGATTTCAATGAAGAACCGATTAGCTCTAGAGACGCACCAATCAGGCGCCGAGTCATTGAATGTACACACGGAGAGATCATACGTCATGTCATTGTCCACGAAATCCACCATATTGGCCAGTTATCTATATGGGCACGTGAAATAGGAAAGGAGCCTGTTTCCGCAAATCTGAGAGGAAGAGGGCTATTCGATAATTAGACTGCCTTTGCCAATTTCACAAACGGGCGCGATTGTTGAACAACATAGGTAGAAATGATCAAACTTTTTTATAAAAACCAAACTTAAATCTGCTGGGGAAGAATCCATTTTGATCAATCTTTTTCAAAATGGATTCTTTTTATTTATCGTAAAACTTTGGATTGCGAGGTATTTTTGATCAAACTTTATTTCAAAGCTACAACTGTAAATATTGATAATATCTTTTTAAAGATATTTTAGTTTTGAACCCCATCCTCAGTTAATCCTTGCTTAATAAGACGGAGAATAAAAGTGTTTCTCATCTGCTGTGCAGAGATACGCCTATTTAATTCCGCACGTTTCACTTCAAGTCGTATCATCTTTTGTATAGCAACTTCAGACAAAGCTTTTGGCGCATCCTTTTCGTACACCCAACGATACGTACCTCGATTAATATCAAATGCCACAAATAGAGGATTATCTGTGTGTTGTCTAGGTCTTACAGGTTCCGGAATAGTCGTGTAATATTTGTAAAGCTGCTGCGTATCTTCCATAGTTAAAGAGACGGACCTAGTTGCTCCATTTTCCCCAGGTACCATTAAGATATTTCTAGCAAACTGTATATGGCTCATATTAAGCGATACAAGCTCTTGCAAGGACAACCCATAGTTTACTAAATTTATAATACAAACGTTTCTATCCATAATAAGAGGGCGATATTTAGCTTGTCTTTCCGTTAACCCATTTGTTGATAGAACAGTTTGTTTTAAAAGCTTTTCTTCCATTTCGGTAATAAAATTATTATCATTTAGTGATAGATCCGGAATTAAAGAGCGATTAATACCATCCAATGGACTAACTATACCTAAAAACATGTGTAACTTCTTTAAAACAACCCATATTCTGTGTCTTGTTTTCTGAGAATATTTACGCTTGTCTTCTAACTCAGAGAAATACATCTGATAGTCTGCTTCAAAAAGTTCACTCCATGATTTGATATCTAGAAGTTTCTCATTTGCTCTTAGCCACTTATAAAAATCTTTAATATTATAAGCATAACGTTTAATCGTGGATTGTTTCCGTCCTTTTTCTGTTAAATAAGCAGAAAAGGCTGCTAATGTTTTCGCTCATTATAATCACCTAATTTCTTAGGAATTACTATAACAGAAAATAAGTGAAAGACCTGCTACCGCCCTTTGCTACGCACGGTTGCTGGCATATCCAAAAAGGAACTACAAAAACTAAACCCCAAAGAATCCCTTTAAAAAATCCAATCTCGTTATAAGTTTTCATTTCTATGTAAGTCGAATCTTTTAGTACAGCCATGTTTAATCCTCCCAATATGAATTGTTTATTAAAATGAAAAAAGGACAAACCTCGCCCTGGTAGGGATACGTAGGTTTGTCCTTTTTTATGTGGGTAATGATATGTTTAATTACCATTATTATAACGGAATTTACATATTTTTTCAATTAGGTCTGACATCTTATTAACAAGTATACTAGCTGTATTAAAAATCTTATATAAATATATATCTTATATATTAAAAAGAAATAAAGATAAAACTATTATAGGTTATCAAAAATAGGGGAAAGATCTACTCCCACAAGGGGAAATTTGATGATAGAACGTAAGAAATCATAAATAGTAGAAAATGTATCTGGAAATTCAATGATTATTAGACTATCAATTCTACAAAAAAACATAAAGAGAATCATATATTTCTACATGAAATCAGAAAGAAATTGATACATATCACATTATATTTATCCAACTATGTAAATAGGGTTTATTTTCTTTATTTTGTTAAATATAGCAGTATCTAGCGTTCAATTACCCACATTTTATCCAGATTAGGCTGCTATTTATTAACATTACAAAGTATTTCCACATAACTCACATTATTATTGATGATTTTTATTAGATAAATACAACGACACTAGTAGTTACAATGATGTCAGGAAAATATTATTCACATTCAAGTATATTTTTCCTCATATCCACTATTTTTATTATTTTTCTTCTGATTTTTTGTAGGTTTTATGAGATAGGTTTTACTACTTTAAAAGAATACTCCTTAGCACTATGTGGAGAGTTCTATAATGCTAGAAGAGAATTTGTATAGAAGTGCATAAAAAAAGACCTCATTTTACATGAAGTCCTTCTGATTTTGTATTTATAAATAGAGTAGTAGAAAAGGAGTATGAATGAAACAACTACGAATAGCCCTCTAATTTCGATTTTTTCAAAAATAGAGAGCTCGTTACTATTATTTTATTTCCATCGCGTGTAGCACCTGATCTGGAGCTGTTATTGTTACACCAGCACGTACTAAGCGTTCGAAGGTACGCATAAACTCTAGTAAATTAAACTGTTTTGGTAGCTCAATCACACGCAGTTGTTCTTGTGGTAGTTTATCAATTGTTTCAATAAACCATTCACGTACATCACTTGGAATTGTGCGTTCTTTATGACCACGAACTTTTAGTTTTTCACGCATTTCAATTTCTAAAGCGATATATGCATGGAGATTCACTCCCTGATCATATGCATATTTTCTAAATAACGTTTCTTCCTGGTATTTTATATAATTACGGTGATAAGATTCTTCTGTTACTGGTACCGCAAACTTCTGCTTCAATAATGCATGCACATTTTTAAACATCTTTTTAATGTTACGAAGAGAGTACATAGAATAATGTAGGCCGAAATTAAAGATAGCTTGCTCACGTTCGCTATTTCTCTCTTTTGGTATATGCTGCGCAATAAGAGGGTAGATACCTTCTTTAGCTGCTGTATCGAGAATTTGATATTGAGATGTTTGATGCAATAGTTTCTTCAATGTATATACAATTTTCGTTGGATATCCTTCTTTTCGATCAACCATGTCACGTAGTCCGTGAATTACACTGCGAATTTGACGATGACAAGTGTGCTTTAATACATGAATGAATTTATTCATGTCTGCAGAAAGTTCACCGATATTCATCTCTTGTAGGACTGCTTCGATAAATTTCGCTTTTCGAGCATAGGTAGCTTTTGGTGTAAATGGATCCCTATGTTGTTCTTCTCCAGCTTCTTTCGAACATAAGAAGTCTGAATGTATAGACAGATATAATGTTGTATATCGTTTTGTATGCTTTACACCTTTTTGCATTTTGCAAATTTTGAATAGGGGATTCCCCGTACATGGTAATGCAGTTGTTAATTCCTCGATAACTGCACGGATCTGATGCGGATATTTTTTATGTAAGAAACGATACATCCCACCGAAGTGAGTTTTGTTTCCTCTTTCGTCCTGCTTGTCTAAAGAACGCTTTAATGTTGTTTCCGTATGTTGTTGCATTGCGATGTCTAAGAATAGTTTCTTAGCTGCTACAGATAGCTTAAAGAAATCCTTTGTAAATACAACAGGACTAATATATACGTACGGATTTGCTTTTTCTGTTTCCTCATTCATAAAATGAGTGAGTTTGATTGTATAACGGCCATCTACTCCATTTTCGATGGAGATAATGTTATGTAAGTTTAATTTCTTTAATGCGATATAGAATTGAGAGTGTTGGATATAAGCAAATTCTTCTTTATATTGCTTGTAATCTTCCCACATCATATGTATGGTTACATTTGGAATGACGCCGTTTGTATAGCATTTTTTATGTAAGTACAAGAACACTTCAAGATCAGCATTCGTAATACCGTATAATTTATGTTTTCGTCCTGCTTTTTCTGCAAGTGTAGACATTGCCCGACGTGAAAAAGATGGTTTGGCTTTTTCAACAAAACCTTCTACATCCGCAATACGCTCTTCGTATGTCATGTGCTGCAAAATATCTTCTAAATATGTATCTTTATAGCTGTAGTATTTCTCCTCAAATGTTTCCACAAACTTTTGCCAAGATTTGAGTGTTACTAAAACTGCGTTTGTTGTTTTCCCATTTAAGCTACGTTGATTACGTATCACAAATGATTTTCCCATCTTTTTCACCTCCGTTCTACAAATTCAGAAATATATGTCAAAATACTATAAAATATACCAATTTTGATTATAGCAAATCGAAAAATGATGAAAGGCGCTCCTTTAAGAAGAAAATTAGCAACTTGCAACAGCTTATGAAGCTAGTTGTATCAAGGGATAAGAGAATTTCATGATTTTTTTTTGTGTTAAGGATACCGCAAACGTGTTGCAAGTTGTGTGGTATGTATAAAAGTAAGCGAAAAAGCACCTAAACCCTTGGTATATAAAGGATTAGAGTGAAAATGGTAGGAAAGTTAGGGAAAGGATACCGCAAACATGTTGCAAGTTAGTGAACGCAATCATTAAAAATGAATTGTAATAAATACCCTTGATATAAAAGGATTGGTCGGCATTTATAGAATGAAAGTAGGGAAAGGATACCGCAAACAGTGTTGCATATAGTGAGGGAAATAAGGGCATGCATACCGCAAACGTGTTGCAAGTTGGGTAATATGTATAAAAGTAAATAGAAAAGCACCTAAACCCTTGGTATATAAAGGATTAGAGTGAAAATGGTAGGAAAGTTAGGGAAAGGATACCGCAAACATGTTGCATATTATGTATGTAACTTATTAAAAATATGAGATAAATAGCTTAAAAACTTTAAAATGACATGATTTTTTTTAGAATTACTTAGTTGAGAAATTAATTATACTGTTGCAAGTTGAAAGAGATAGGGAAAGGATACCGCAAACGTGTTGCAAGTTGATTAGAAATAGGTAAGAGAAAGAGCAAACGTGTTGCAAGTTGAGAAATATAAGGCAAACAAAGCGCAAAAAGAATGTAAGTAAGGAGAAATAGGTAAGAAAAAAAGCAACCTGTTGCAAGTTGAGGAGTTAAGGAAAGCAAGGCGCAAAAGAAATGTAGGAAGAAGAAATAGGGAAAAGAAAGAGCAGCATGTTGCAAGTTAAAGAGTTAAGGAAAGCAAAGCGCAAAAAGAATGTCAGTAAAGGAAAATAGGTAAGAGGAAGAACAACCTGTTGCAAGTTAAAGAGTTAAGGAAAGTAAAGCGCAAAAGGAATGTAAGTAAGGAGAAATAGGTAAGACAAAAAGCAACCTGTTGCAAGTTGGAGAGTTAAGGAAAGCAAGGCGCAAAAGAAATGTAGGAAGAAGAAATAGGGAAAAGAAAGAGCAGTATGTTGCAAGTTGAGAAATATAAGGAAAGCAAAGCGCAAAAGGAATGTAAGTAAGGGGAAATAGGTAAGACAAAAAGCAACCTGTTGCAAGTTGAAGAGTTAAGGAAAGCAAAGCGCAAAAGGAATGTAGGAAGAAGAAATAGGGAAAAGAAAGAGCAGTATGTTGCAAGTTGAGAAATATAAGGAAAGCAAAGCGCAAAAGGAATGTAAGTAAGGGGAAATAGGTAAGACAAAAAGCAACCTGTTGCAAGTTGAAGAGTTAAGGAAAGCAAAGCGCAAAAGGAATGTAGGAAGAAGAAATAGGGAAAAGAAAGAGCAGTATGTTGCAAGTTGAAGAGTTAAGGAAAGCAAAGCGCAAAAGAAATGTAGGAAAAAGAAATAGGAAAAAGAAAGAGCAGTATGTTGCAAGTTAAGGAGTTAAGGAAAGCAAAGCGCAAAAGGAATGTAGGAAGAAGAAATAGGGAAAAGAAAGAGCAGTATGTTGCAAGTTAAGGAGTTAAGGAAAGCAAAGCGCAAAAGAAATGCAAGTAAGAAGAAATAGGGAAAAGAAAGAGCAGCATGTTGCAAGTTCAGGAAAGAAAGTTGCAAAAGGAATGCAAGAAAAGCAGAATAGAGAAGAAAGAAACAAAAATTTGTAAATATCTGTTACAATAAATTAAATATAATAGTAGTTAAGATTTTTATACTGAGAATTATTTAATTGTGATCCATGGTTTAGGGAGGAAAAGAAAGTGGATAACTTATTACAAATGTTTCGAGATGCATTGTTAATCTCTGAGCCAATTTATAAAACTAACGAGCTAGTATGGAATAAGTGGAATGCATATTTTAAAGATGTTGAAAACAATAATAATAAAGTACTCACATCACCTCATGCTTCCCCATCATTTACTGCATTAGTGTCTTGGCTAGAGAAAAAACAAGAATCCGGTACTACATTAGTACAAATTTATGCCAAAATTGATTCCTATAAGGAAGAAATATATAAAGAAATTGAAGGATTTATAGACAAAGAATTCCAAAATATAGCTTCTTCAAGTTCCATAATAGTAGAAAATGATCAAAATATAGAAGAGACAAGTATAGTAAACCATGAGGATTATTATGAGGTAAATAACTCTGCTGTTTATTATAAGCTAAGAGATGGGATTGCAAAAAATCAATTTGAAGAAGATGAATTAAGTAAGGTTTTACAATATCCTATTGAAACAAAATCTTCTAATGGTGTAGCCCAGCTTTCTTCACACAAAGATGAAGATTTAAGACTTACTAATATAGAAGAAGCTGCTCGATGGAATACTCTTGTCGATGATGTAATGAGTAATATGGATGATTTAACGGCAGATTGTCTAGATGCAATTACAATACAATGGATAAACGAAGCAAAATCTCCAGACGAATTCATTGATTTTTCTTATGAGCAAGTTTTAGAGATGTGCAACATTCCAAAAACAGTAGTCAAAAATAAGGAATACTATAGAGCGGAAGATAAAATTAAAATAGCAAAAAGAATTGCGGCTTTAGCAAGTATTTTTATCTATTTAAATGATGAGAATGAAGTCGTAGTATTAAATGACCGTGAAGATGAAGGGGAACGACTAGAATTAAAGCGTGAGGTTGTTAAACGATTATTTGTATTAGATTCGGTTGTATTGTGGAGACATAGTGTTACAAATGAATATATGGGTATTGAATCTTGTCGTATTAAGCCAGGCAGCTTTTTAACCAATTATTTATACGGATCAAATAATACAACAGCATTATTGTCTAAAAAAGCACTTGAATACAATAGTTATAGACACAAATATCATAAAAGGTTAATACGATACTTAACATGGCAATGGAGAATTAGACAAATGTATTCATCATTGAAAAAGCCATATTCTATAGGTGGGGACAAAGGCCTGCTAGCAGTAATGGATATCCCGAAAGATTGGAAGCCTAATCGTATTAGAGAACAGTTAGAAAACGTTCTAATGGATTTAGAAAATGAAAAAGTAATCTCTCATTGGGAGTATAGTGATCCACTGGATGAACAACAAATTGGGAAACGTAATTGGTTTAAAAATTATTACACTAACTTAGGAATAACGATTTTGCCACCTGAAGAAATGTTACAGTCAATGGATAGGGTAATAGGAAAGAAGAGTATTGAGGAACCACAAGAGCAGTTACCGGAAGTAACAGTTGTTAAAGAAATAAAGAAGACTGTAGAATCAGTCGAACAAATAGAGAAAAAGATCCGTGACAAAATACTGAAAGTACACAATGAAAAAAAGGTAAGCATTCGTGAAATAGCAGATGAAATGAGTATTTCTCCGTCTACATTATCTAGGTTTTGTAATTATAAAACAAAACGTTTATCTAAAAAAGCATTAGAAAAGCTAACAAAATGGTGTGAAAGGCAAGAAATATTAGAAAAGATGTAACATAGACTAAATATTTCTTTTAATAATAGTCAAAGTAAAAATACACATACATTATGTATGTGTATTTTACTTATTATTACCAATAATAGTCTGAATTTTCTTTATTGATGGTGGTTTTGGCGGGCGAAGATCCTACTGGAAAGTCATTATAGTTATGCTGTTTAATCCACTGCAATTAAATTTCTTGTCTTATCGATATGGCTCAGTAACATACGATACTCTTCTTCATACATAGTTATACGTTGTAGAAGAGATTGATTCTCTGTTTCTAAATCTTCAATTTGATTTTGTAACTTTGTCAATTCATTCATATCTTTATAATTTTGTAGAAAGAGAATAATATCTTCTAATGTAATAGACAAAGAGTTTTTTTCTTTTTCTGATGGGGAGAGGGGAATGTTGTTTCCCATTTTTCGGTCTTGTTTTGCTTGTTGTATTTCTTCTTGGTATTGTTTTCTCACATATGAATTCCAACGAAATCCACAAGCTGCGGGTGTTCTAGCTAGTAGTTTTGCTACTTCTTTGAATGCAGCTAACTGTGTGCCACCGTTACGAATATTCTGAAGTACTGTTGATGCGAGAAGTAAATCGTTATCATCAGTCCAAGAATCTTGTCTTGAGATTACCACGTTTTAACCCCCCTTATATGTTTTATATTATATATATGCAATTACTCAAAATGATAGAAGTTCAACTTCTCTTGAAATAATTGGGAGTAACTTGGTAGAAGTATGTATGATTTTACATGCAAAATTGCATTTAAGGTTGACTATTTCACAAGGTGTAACTACACTGGTTACAGTGATGCAACTGAATTAATAAAGTTGTTGGTATGAATTGGTTGTATTAATGATGTATAAACAAATATTAAAGAATGAATGGAGTTGAAAATATAGTCCTACATATAAAACGTTTGTATAAAAAGAAATTAGGTAATATACATTTTTTTATAACTATATACTAATGAAAAGAGGTGCATGTTTTGAAAATTTTTAAGGGAATTTTAGTTTCTTCAATTGCATTAACAGCATTTAATGGGGTAGGCGGACTACTTCCAAATGAAAAATCAGAAGTTGCCTATGCGGCTACTTACAATTATTCAAATAAGCAATTGAATTCTACTGTACATAAGCAAGTTACTAAACAATTAATTTTGAAATTTAAAAATGAAGCGAATTTACCATATCAGGATGGAATAGAAAAATTCATTAAAGAAGAAAAACAAGATCCTGAATTAATTGGAATTTTAGCTGAATATCCAAATGTAACTATAAATCGACTTTTTAATTCTTTAAATCCTAAAGAAATTAAAAATCTTGGTAAAGAAATAAAAGGTTCTGATCATATTTCTTCTAATTTGCTAAACTATTATATTGTAGAAACTCAAGATGATATTGATGTACAAGCATTACTTACAAAATTTGAAAAATCATCTCTTGTTGAAACGGCGTATTTACAGGAAGAAGAGGCGCCACCAGCAGAGCGTTTGCCAAACTTATCTGTTAATCCATATGATGAGCCTAGACTTACAAGACAAGGTTACCTTGAACCAGCACCATTAGGAATTAATGCACCTTATGCCTGGAGCATAAAAGGTGGAGATGGAAAAGGAACTACTTTCGTAGATATGGAGTATGGGTGGTTATTTAATCATGAGGATTTAGTGAATCAAAAGATTGAACTGATATCTGGACAGAATAAAAGCGAGCACCATGATCATGGTACCTCAGTCTTAGGAATTGTTTCGGCAGAGGATAATAACATAGGTGGAATTGGGATCGCACCGAAAGCTAAGGTAAAGGTTGTATCTCAGATTAGGGATAACGGAAATTATAATACAGCTGATGCTATTTTAAGCGCGGTTAACAATATGCAAGCTGGAGATATTCTTTTACTAGAGGCACAAGCAACTTACGATGGATATGGAGATAAGAACTATTTTCCTGTGGAAGTAAAACCAGACATATTTGATGCAATTCGTATGGGAACAAATAAGGGAATTATTATTATTGAAGCAGGTGCAAACGGCGGAAATGACTTGGATCAATTTAGAGACCGTAATGGTAAACAAGTTTTAAATCGTAATAGTCCTGATTTTAAAGATTCAGGGGCAATTATGGTTGGGGCAGCTTCTGCAAGGGTTCCTCATAAGCGTTCATATTTCTCTAATTACGGTAGTAGAGTGGATGTGTATGGATGGGGGAATGCAGTAGATACTACAGATGCTAAACCAAGTGAATTTATAACAAATCTATATACATCTAGTTTTGCTGGAACATCTAGCGCATCACCTATTATTGCTGGTGCTGCAGCATCAATTCAAGGAATTGCAAAAAATAATCAGGGGAGAGTATATACACCAAGACAGCTTAGGGATATTTTAAGTGATTCTAGCACCGGAACGAAATCCAATGATCCAACTTCTGATAAAATTGGTGTTTTACCTGACTTAAAAGCTATTTTATCTAAACTTGGTTTTTCACCAAACTTAGGTAATGATTCTTCCATTGTATTTCCTGAGGAACAAGAAATAAATAAAGGAAATAAGGGAAATGAAGGATCTGCTATTACATTCCCGAAAGAAGATACCGCTAATAGTGGAGAGGACTCTAGCTTTATTTTCCCAGAATAATAGAAATACTTCCTATTAAGCATGGGGCAAAATAGTTTACTCAATAAGAACAAAGGATATGAATTCAATAGAAATATGAATTTATATCCTTTTTATTTTAAGCTGTTTTTACTACCTTACAAAAACGTAATGTTAGCGTAATGGAAATGAATTTTGGCAGCCAATAGATTAGGATATAATTTTTGTGAGAAAAGATATGAGGTGAATAATATGAAACGAATAGTGCTTATGTGTAGCGTTTTTGTGATGTTTACTGTGTTGTTATCCGGGTGTAATTTAAATCGTCTTGGTACAGATACATATTATGTGCAAATTACCAAGGATGGTGAAAAATTAAAAGAGAAAAATGTAAATGGGGATACGACTTACGAATATAAATTACCTGGATTTGATAAGGATGGTAAAGAGAAAGAAATGGAGTTTACAGCGTTAAAAAACCTTCGTAAAGAAGCGTTTTTACGTATATATTACTCTGAGAAAAAAGGTGTGAAATCTTGGGAAGAACTTAAAAAAGACGAACTCCCTACAAAGGTAAAAGAAAAATTAAAGGTGGATTAATATATAATGCTTTGTTAGAGCAATATATCCTCAAACTATTAGAATGTATATTGTGAAATAGGCTAAAGTTCTTTATAGTTGTAAAAGTAAAAGGCTGACAGTTATTGTCAGTCTTTTACTTTTGCACGAAGAAAATATAAAAGGCATTTAACAGACAAGTGTTGGATTATTAACAATTATTTATGATCCAAAGCTACAATATATCTACTCCTGAACTATAATAATTTTAGGTCAGAAATAAGCTTCTAATTTTGTGAGGAGTTAAGTACTAAAAAAGCTTAATTTTGTTTACGTATTTATAGTCGTTTAAAGGATTTATGATTGGTTATGATATAATAAAATTCAAGTACAATAAGGGGGATTAATTAAATGATTTTTCAAAGCATGATAACAGCTATTATAGAAAAATTACAAGAGACGGTGAATCCCTATTGGATAATTGTGTTTGGATCAACGGCTGAGAACAGAGAACGAGAAGATAGTGATATTGATATAGCTTATGTAAGTGACACAACATTAGGGAACTATGAACGTTTTTTATTAGCACAGGAGTTAGCTAACATTGTTCAGAGAGATGTTGATTTAGTTGATTTATCCGAAGCTTCTACAGTTTTTCAAGCTCAGATTATACATACAGGAAAGACAATATTTTGTTCCGATGAAAAACGTAAGGTTATTTTTGAAATGAAAACTTTAAAAATGTATTCAAAATTGAATGAAGAACGACAGGTAGTATTTGATGATATAAAGAAAAGAGGTTCTATATATGAAGAATGAGGTTATTTTAAATAAAATTTCTACAATAGAGCGTTGTATAAAAAGAATCCAAGATGTGTATGGAAATGACCCTGAAAATTTAGAGGACTTTACAAAACAAGATTCAATAATATTGAATATACAAAGAGCTTGTGAAGCGAGTATTGATCTAGCAATGCATATTGTTGCTGGGAAAAAATTAGGACTACCCCAATCTAGTCGAGAGGCCTTTGATTTATTGGTTACAGCAGGATTACTTAGCGCTGATCTAGCAAATAAGTTAAAGGCGATGGTTGGATTTCGTAATATTGCTGTTCATGATTATCAAAGTGTAAATTTAGATATTGTTCGTCAAATTATTGAAAAACATTTAACTGATTTCAAACTATTTACGAAGGAAGTAATGGGGATATTGGAATTTTAGGCGAAAGAACAGAATAATAAAGCTGAGAGAGAAAGTAATTCTATGACTAAAAAACCAGCTATTGAAATAATTACTTAATTTCGTAAGAAGAAACGCGGTCATAAGATGAGTTTGTTTTTGATTTTAGCGAATAAAAACAATATAAAATAATAGAGTTTCAAAAAAATAGCCCTCCACCAGACCTTTTTTGGTCAGATGGAGGGCTGTTTTTTTTCATGTTTTGACAAGTTGCGGTGAGATAAGCCTGCATTTGGACAGACTTCAGCCCCCGAAATCGAGCATATCGATAGCCATGTAGTTCTTTGGCGTCCGCAAAGCTTCGCTCTATAGTTGAATAGCGTACTTTGTAAAACTTTTTCCCTGTAACTGTTAGTTTGTTTTTTCTAGCGATATCCTTATATTTCTCCCATATATGATGAGTAATAACTTTTTGTTTCTTTGAAAAACATACCTCACGTAGCGGACAAACAGCGTAGTCTTCTGGATTGGATTTATATTGATGATATCCTTCACGATCCGTTGTCGCATACTCTAAAATACACCCCATCGGACAAGCAAATGCATTCATTTCTTCTACATATTTAAATTGGCTTTTTGACCCTTTACGCTCCTTGAGGAAGGAGTCTTCTTGGCTAAAATGATAAATTTGAAGCTATAAAAGCAACAGAATTATGTAATAAGTGAATCAAAAAAACAACCCCAAAAGCAGACATGGTAACCTGATATTTTTCATTCTTTTTTTTATATACCCAATAAGCATAGTTATATAAAAGACCAATTATCGTTGTACCAACTATATAAGTGATTCCATATGGATGATTTAATCCAAATATAATTGAAGTTATTAATATGATAAGGTAATCGTGATTTTTAATGTAAGGAATCCAACTTAATAGCCAAAATAAAAATACTTGAAAAACTATTGTTTCATATATAGGTGCCGCTAATACCCCTAATAAAACTTGAAGAATAAGAGGTGCTTCTGTTATTGGGTTTTTTTGTATTTCAGGTAAGAATAGATCTAATGGTATTACAAATAAAAATGATCCTAATAAAATAAGAAAAATAAAAGAAATGGTAGGCAAAGCAAACATAAATCTATTTATTTTTTTGAGCATATATATTTCTCCTATAATCTTTTATTACATCTATACGAAAAGTAATAAATAATTGAGTCTCTTTTTGTTTGACATGTTTTTGTCTACTATTGATGAAAACCGTTCTGTAATTGAATTCTTGGCTTATATGTAGGTGTAGCGATAAAGTAGGGATATATTAACACTATATTGTTAATATTAAAATATTAAAGAGCTAAGTGAGATATTAAGTTCACACCAATTTTATGATGAATATAATATCAAGCCAGTTAAGGAAATATGCTGTATAGGACACGCTTGTACTGTTTATTTTACTATATGAATATTTAAGTGCATATAGTTTTGGAGGAGTATGTATTTTTGCATTTTTTAATACAAAAGTTTTTTATTAAAAATTTACTTTCTGCGCTACCTCATATGAATTTAAGACACTTGAAGAGTAAAGGCCAAAAGAGTCTAAGTTTAGATTGTACAGGTAAATATTATAATATTATAGAAAAATAAGGGGAAAAGTTATAAAATAGGAGATTGAATTAAACTTTCAGATTTTATTGTTCTGCAAGATAAAAATAACTAAAGATGAGGCTCTTAAAAATTCTTATCTTTATTTAAAACTAACGATATTATAAAAAATCCTTGCTGAAGGTACTGCAACAAATCTAATTTGAAAATCTTTAGGAGATAAATATGGAATTTTAAATATTCTTAGTCGTCTATAAAACATTATAGCAATTATTATAGGCAAATCCTTTAATATCATCGATTTAGAAGAAATCAGTACAAATAGAAAAGATGAAGTGGTAGAAGTATTACGTCTTCCTTTTAATAGATTTCCAGGAGCAGCTGGACATATAAAAGATGCAATTGTAAATGAAAAAAATTGGAACGTTTGGTTGAACGATTAGTATGCTATTTTAAAGTTTAAATTAATAACAGAAAGAGAACCTCTTAATATGTTACTACTTTGTTTTTGTATTGTTGAAAATAAGAAAGGTGAAATCAATGAAAAAATATTGGCATAAGCTATCGTTGCTTCAAAAAAATGTATTACTAACGGTATTAGTAATTCTGACCCTTGTTGGAAGTATGGGAGCGTTAAGTTTTAATATGTTTCAAAATAGTATGATGTCTATATTTGAGAGGCAGTCTTTTGAAACAGGTGATGCGGTGTTAAATCAATTAGATCTAGAAATAGTAAGATATGTAGCAAAAGACCCCACAGCTCAAAGAGTGAAGAAAGAAAAATTGACAGAGCAATTGGATAAATCTATAAAAGATATGAAAAGTGTTGGGCAAACATATGTTACAGGAGCCAAGCTAAATGATAAAGCTGAATTACAAATAGTAGCTTTGGGTACAGAATTAGCAAATACTGTTTCTGTAAAGCCAGGTGAATACTATGAGCAGCCTACTTATTGGATGAAAACATACGATAAAGTAATACAAACAAAACAGGCACAAATGACAGAAGTGTATGAAGATGAATTAGGGTTCTGGGTAACAATTTTAGAGCCAGTTACAGATGAAAATAAAAATATAATTGCAATTGTTGCAGCAGATTTGGAAGCTTCTATTATTCCTCTTACAAAGAAAAACTTTATGATACAAGGTTTACTATTTATTATAATTTCATTAACTATCGCAATTACAATTCAAATATTTATCTCACGAAACTCTCTATCGCCTTTAAAGGATTTACAAGAAGGGTTACGTAAAGTTGGTGAAGGGGATTTAAGTATTAAATTGAATGAAAGATCTGATGATATAGGGATAACCAATATCTATTTTAATAACACTATTAAAAAGTTTAATAGGATTATAGATAAAGTAAGGCAGACTGCTGAACAGGTTTCGACATCTTCACAGGAATTGTCGGTAAGTACAAAAGAGAATAGCATAGCCTTTAAAGAAATTGCAAGTGCTATTACAGGATTAAATTTAGGAGCACATTCTCATGAATATGTAGTGCAAAAATGTTTAGGGATTGTTCAAGAAATAGAAAGTAAGATGAAAGAAATTAAAGGAGCTGCAAAACAAGTTGGCAATGCTTTGGAAGACATGGACCAGCATTCTGTAGAGGGAAAAGGTTTGATTAAGCAAATCGTGAATCAAATGAAAAGAATCAAAGATACAGTTCAGGATGTATCTTCTAGTATTTATGCATTAGAAGTACAATCTAAGGAAATTCATGAAATTCTTACTGTAATTACAACCATTTCAAATCAAACAAATTCATTAGCTTTAAATGCTTCTACTGAATCCTCATGTGCTGGAGAGATGGGGGAAGAATTTTCAGGTGTTGCGGACGAGGTACGTATATTAGCGGAAAGAACCGAGGCATCTACAAGGGATATAGCTAAATTAATTGGTGAAATCCAAGCTGAAGCAGAGGAGGCTGTAAGATCCATACAGAAGAGTTCAAAGGAAGTAGAATCAGGAATAACACTTGTTCAAAGTAGTGGTGCTTTCTTTGAAAAGATTTCAGAATCTGCACAATCTGTTACAAATCAAATTAAAGCGACTTCGAATCATTCAAGTGACATTCTAAAAGATAATCAAACCATTGTTCAGTTTGTAAATGAATTATCACACATTGCAAATACATATGTGAATAGCAGTAGTAATGTGGAGTCAAGTATGAAAGAGCAAGAACTATATGTACAAGAAATTGCAGAGTTGGCAAATTCTTTAAATTGGCTCTCGCAAGAATTACAGGGGTTAATAGGGGAATTCAAAAGTAAGTAGGATAGGAGAAGGTGTAGGTATAGAGTATGACCTATACCTTTATTTATTCCTATATAAGAGATGAAAGCTTAGGTATATATGTAAAATAGCTAAACGAATAATTTTTTTGCATATTTTGTTGGAAATAGAGCATGATATTACCAAATTCAACGGAGGTGTTTAAAAAATGCAAATTCGCGAAAATAATAATTCAAACGAAATCTTAATAGCAGCTGCAGCAAGTGCAATTGAACAAATGAAATATGAAATAGCTCAGGAGTTTGGTGTTACACTTGGACCGGACTCAACTGCACGAGCAAATGGTTCAGTAGGTGGAGAGATTACGAAACGTTTAGTTCGTATGGCGCAAGAGCAGCTATCTGGTCAATATAAAATTCACTAAAACTAAAGGTATATCCCATTGAAGGGATATACCTTTTTAATTTGTTTGTAAAGAGGATCGTTACATTTTTTATTATTGGTTAAGTTTAGAAACAGCAAATTTAGCTGTAAAATTCATCTTCTTCATGTACGTAGAATTTACACCTGCTTGAAATTGTACAGAAATATTACCGTCTTTTTGCGCTTTAAATACGCGACCATATGGGGAATTAGCATTGAATGTGCCAATTACTTGATTATCCGCATCAAAGACTGTATAAGAAATTGGGAATCCTGAATTTTGTACAAAGACTGTAAGTTCTTCCCCTTTTTTAAGATTAAATGATTCTTTTTGAGACACTTCATAGGAACTCATAGAGTAGTATTTTGTGACTTCTTGAATTTCTAAATTCGTAGTAGCTGCACTCGCTTTTAATGCCTCAGCCCCTGGTAAGTTCATACCTGAAAATACTGCAATTCCTAGTGCCCCTGCTAAAATCAATTTTTTCATAATAGTATTTCCTCCTTTAATATATTGTGAGATTTGAAACGAAAGTGAAAATTTCAATCCCTGAAACCATTATAGTTACAATGAGAACTATTTTCAATGGGGATTGGTATGTAATTTTGCATACACAAAGTAGCGATATAAGGTAATCTATTCAAGTTTTGAAGTCTTCTTAACAGAAGGGAAGGGTAATTTAAAAAAATCATGAATCAGATTGTAAATGAACTCTATATCTTTTGTAGAAAGACTAGAAAGTGGGGACTTCATAATTTGAAAACACCAAGGTGGAGTTTTTCTGAATGGGAATGAACAATCCTCTATTAAAAATATTTTTTAACACCAAATATATTAAATTAATCCTCATATAACACATTATTTTTCAGTAAATGTTAAAAACTTTACGCGTATGTAAATTTTTAACATTATTATTTTTCTCAATTGTATAATTTTATTTTCGAATTATACTTAATTCGTAATACCAAAATTAGGAAAGGACCTTTGAGACAGGACATTTATCTTAAATTCTTATTTAGAGGAGTGATTTAAAAAATCAATGAAGGAAATGTATCTCTAGATTAATTAGGAAAAGAATTTGAAGTGTTATTATACTCATCCAAAAATATAATTAGCATTGTTTAAAATACATGTACATTTAATAAATCCACTTTTGAAATTAGTGAGAAAACTGATATTTCGTATGTAAGTAATAATGAAATTGAACGAAAGGACTGATTTATATGGACAAAAGAAAGAGTGGTAGATTACAAAAAACTATAAAGGTGTTTGCGACATCCGCTATTTTAGCAACTACTTTATTTGCACCTATCATGACAAATAATTTAGCTGTACATGCTGAAACTGCACAAACTGCAACTCAACTTGAACAAAGAGAGTTTGATCTTCCAGGTACAGGCAGTTTTTCGGATGAAGCAAAAAGAGAAAAAAGAGGTGAGCAAAAAAATTATATGCCAACAGGCATTTATGTGAAACCTAATGAACAGGTTACTATTACAGTATCAGGAACGCAAAAGATTAGAGCCATTATTGGGACACATCAATATGATAAAGAATGGGGAAAAGAAATTGATCTTTCTCCCGGTTCTAATACTATTTCTTCATCGAACGGCGGTGTATTAGGGTTAGATAATTTTCAAAGTACAGGAACAGTTAAGGTGCAGGTAACGCAAGGCGGAAGTCCTATTCCTTTCTTTGAATTAGGGAAACACACGAAAGAAGACTGGGTTGCCATGATGAACAAATATCCAGATGCACATGCAGTACAATTGAAATCAGAACGAGCAGTACTAACTGTAACTCGTGATAGTGCCAATAAATATATTGTAAATCAAGATCCTGTGCCACTATTAAATAAATATGATGAAATGATTCGAGCGCAAGACAAGATATCGGGGCTATCTGAAACAGAACCTAATCCTTTACATCGTTCAACTCGTCGTATTTGGACCTTTGTAGAAAACCCTAATGCACAAAGCTGGGGCATGTATGCAAGTTGGGATGGTGCCGTCTTTACAACTGCTGGTGAAGCAATCAAAAGTACTTTAAATGTAAATGAGTTTGGATGGGGACAAATGCATGAAGCAGGACATGCAAGACAACAATATCCATGGACGTGGAATGATTTAAGAGGTATGGGTGAAGTAACTGTTAATCTATATTCTTTAGCTGCATTCAAGAAAATATATCCAAATAAACCAACACGTTTAGATACAGAGGGAGATTATAATAGGGCTTTTACTTATTTAAAACAAACGAATAAAGAATATAAAAATATTGATGACCTGTTTGTAAAACTTGTTATGCTTTGGCAGCTTCATTTGGCATATGGGGATGAGTTTTATCCAAATCTTCACAAATTATATCGTGAGATACCAGAGGATCAACTTCCAAAAACAGACGAAGATAAAATACAAGCTTTTATTTACAATACATCGAAAATAGCAAAACAAAATGTACTACCGTTTTTTGATCAGTGGGGATTGAAGGCAACCCAAGAAACGAGACAAAAAGTAGAAGCTTTAAATAACCCGACATTAATTGCACCTATATGGGAAGCAACGGATGCTAAACCTGTTAAACCACTTGCTGTATTATCTAAAAAAATAATGAAGGCAAGTGCAAATAGTGAGGAATCAACGGGTTCAGCTAGTAAGGCGATAGATGGAAAAACAGATACATTTTGGCATAGTAGTTGGACACCAAATCAATATCCATACAATTTAACACTAGAACTTGGCGATACACGTACCATTTCACAATTGGCATATATTCCAAGGCAGGATGGGTCAGAAAATGGCCGTATTTTAACTTACAATATTTATACGAGTGTAGATGGTGTTAAGTATGACAAAATATCATCAGGAACGTGGGAAAATAATAGTAATAAGAAAAATGCAACATTTGATCCAGTTACTGCAAAATATGTAAAAGTGGAAATAACAAATGGACAGAATGGATTTGCTTCAGCAGCTGAAGTAGATATTCTAACTGATTCTCCATCTGTTAAACCATACGTATTGCCTAAAAATACAATGAAAGCAAGTGCAAATAGTGAGGAATCAAGTGGTTCAGCTAGTAAAGCAATTGATGGAAAAACAGATACATTTTGGCATAGCAGTTGGACACCAAATCAATATCCATACAATTTGACATTGGAACTTGACAAAAATCAAACAATTTCAAAAGTGGATTATCTTCCAAGACAAGATGGATCAGAGAACGGCCGCATTTTAGGGTACAGTATTTATACAAGTGTAGATGGTATTAAATATGAAAAAGCATCATCAGGAACATGGGGAAATAATAGTGATAAGAAAACGGCAACATTTAACCCAGTTACTGCAAAGTATGTAAAAATAGAAGTAACGAATGGACAGAATGGATTTGCTTCAGTAGCTGAAGTAGACATTTGGGGATAATAATCTTTTACAGAAATGGTTGGGGATTATAGCACGTCGCTATTAAGTTAAAAAAGTGTATCCATAAAACAAAAAACGCTATTCTTTTTGTAGAAATATACAGAAAGGATGGCGTTTTGTATAAATCCATCAATTCAGAATGGGTTTCATTTGTTCACTAAAGAACTACAGCGATACCCATCTTCAACAACTTGAATAAGAGATAGGTTTGGTAAAATGTAAAAGTTAGTATAGTGCAAGAGATTTGACGGTCTTATGTATCTGGAATCGTCGAGAAGGAGCAAGCGATTCTGTTACTTGATTATTTAATCAGTTTTATGCAAATACAGCTACACATATGAGTTCAGAAGGAGTTAATCAATGTTTGAACCGATATTCGGATTTATTTCTACAGCGTTTATTATAAAACATTTTAAGGTTGATAAAGTTTTATTATATGGAATTATTAAACAAAAATGATAAATTATATGTTATGATAAAAAGGCAATAAAGTACATCATCCTGACTTTATTGTGTATGTTTAGCCTATGTATGTCGTTTGTATTAAAAATAAGAAGTCTCTTAAAAAGAGACTTCTTATTTTTTGTATGGAGGGGGTATTACAGATGATTGATTACTATCAAATGTTTTTAATTGCTATGGCAGGTATTGCCTTATTTTTTTATATACAACATGCTGGAAAACCAACGAAAAGAAACAAATGGAAGTTTTTAATTGTAGTATTTTTATTTTACCTTTTGAATTATTTATTTCTTAAATTTATATAAATAAATGTAGGAGGGGGATACGTATTGAATTCTAAAATATAAGAAAAAGGAAGGTATAATCCTTCCTTTCATCATCCAGTATGTCCATGTGAATATTTAATAACATTTATAGTACTTTGAGAGCCTGTTGAAGAATTTGATCCAAAAGTTACTGTTACAACAATTAAGATACCCAGTAAGCTAACCGCTAATTTTTTCATTTTAATGCTCCTTTTTTAAAGTTTTTTTCACTGGCTTTACTAGCTTCATAATAGTAATAGCTGGCTTTTTTATGATTATTTTCTTTGTAAAATTGGGTTGCTAACTTTTCAGTATATTCATTTATATACTCATATAGTTCTTCGCGTTCAAAATAAGAAATTCCTTCTAAAACAGTTTTTTCTATATCAGTAGCACAACTATTTAGATTCATTTTTTCTAAAATCTTAAAGTGATGTATATAGCCTTCAATTCCCAATTGAGTAGAAAGCTGTAGGCCTCTTTTTATTAATTCTTGAGCAATTTGATGTTCTCCTAATTTATAATGTTCCCTAGCTTCAATAAAAACAGCTTTATAATCGCTAGGTAGCTTCTGATTAACTTCAGATAAATAACGTAATGCTACCTCGGATAAATTCTGTGTAGCATACATAAATCCTAGATTGTGACGAACAATCAAAATATTGTATTCTAAATTTTCTTTTTGGAATGTATCCATAGCCGAGATAAAGTGTTCCTCAGCTAATTCCCACTCCTTTAAATGAGTACATGCTAATCCATATAGGTTATTACAGAAGGCAACTTTCAATTCATACCCAGGATGTTTTGAAAATATATCTTTCGCCTTCATTACATGATTAATACATAAAATCGATTTATGTGTATGACAATAGAAAATGGCCAACTCATAATGGAATTCAGCATGTTCAATCTCATCAGGAATTGTTTCTAATAGGTATTCAGCTTTATCGTAATGTATTTTTGCAAGGCTATGATTGCCAGTAACATTGGAATGAATGGCTTTAAAGAAGTGATAATAGTATGAAAGGAAATCGTCTGTAGGAGTTTTATAAGCATCACTTTGTTTAAAGCTATCTTTAGAAATACTTAAACTATCAATTAAATATTGATGTCTAAAATCTAGTAGTGAGAAGTATAATAATATCGTTTGATTTTCCTCTATGTTATGGATTTTGTTTTCGATTTCCTGTTTAAGTAATTGAGCGGCGTCTACATGCCTAGCTCTAATTTCTTGATACCATTCATTTAATAAATGAGTTATTTGCTCGTTCCCCTGTATATGAACATTCATTGTTCAATTTCATCCTCTCCAAAGATATTATGCAGCAATTAGTATCATATCAGAAATTTCCTCTATCAAAATCTATTTAATAGCATTTATCAATATAAGACGGAATATTCTATCAATTTATATTTGTTGAGATTCAAGTAGTATGTATTATTGTAATTTTTATAACAATAACCTCTTTTTTCAATTTAAAGATTTGATCAAAATATATTTTTTTAACAGGAGGAAAGGGAGCTATACCTAAGTAATTATGTATAGGGATAATAGAAAATAGAAATAAATAATAACGGGGAATTTGAAATGTTAGAGTTAAAAGAAAAGCAAGAGAGAAAAGAGATTTTGGAAGAAGATAAGATGTTTAATATCTTGTATTATGTGAATAAAGATGAGTTAAATATGATTTCTGATTTTAAAGAATTAAAAGAATTAAAAGAATTAAAAGAGGGTTGTATTCGTATAGCAACAAACTTATATGGTAAAAATTCATCTGAAGTACAAGCTGTCCAACAAGCTTTTAAAGCAGCTTATATTTAATCTCTTAATAGGGTGTAGCTTATTATTCGCTATTAATAAATGGATAATAATATTTTGACATTAGAAAAGGGAACGCTTATACAGTGTTTCCTTTTCTAATGTAATTGACTTTATTTTTTAGATCTCACATAACCAGCTGCTTGAGCATCAGCTTCTGAACAGAACCAAACAATATTGTCTTTTGTAGAATCATAATATTGTCCACCAGGAACATGGTATTTTTTCGAATTGGCATTTCCTTTAATTTGTCCTTTACAAGTGGTATTGGCTTCTTTGTCATCACTAGGATCATTTTGGAAAGGTTTCCGATTAGAACCGTTATGATTACCACTAGATGAGGAAACAACAGCATTACTTTTTTGTGAAGCTTCTTCCTGGGCCTTACGGTTAGCTTCTTTCTGAGCTTTACGTTGAGCTTCTTCCTGAGCTTTACGTTGAGCTTCTTCTTGAGCTTTATGGTTAGCTTCTTCCTGAGCTTTATGGTTAGCTTCTTCCTGAGCTTTATGGTTAGCTTCTTCCTGAGCTTTGCGTTGAGTCTCTTCTTGAGCTTTACGGTCAGCTTCTTCCTTACTCTTTGTGTCTGCTGTATCTTTTTTAGTATCTTGTGAAGTGGCAACTTTGGTGTCTGCCTTTTGTACAGTTTGATTGGAAGTTGATTTTCCATCAATAAATACAATACCCATTAAAAAGAAAGCTAGTACTAGATATAAATATGAATATACTACTTTCTTTCTGGTTTTAATTTGTATTTTGGGTAACACAAATTGTGGTTTAATTAATCCAATAATTAAAGCAAGTAAGCTTAACGAAAATCCCAAAAAACCAATATTAACAAGGGCAGGGCGGATAGAATTTGGAATAATTGCTTGAAGTATTAAAAATAAAATAAAGATATAAACAATGGAAGCAATAAACATTTTCCATGCGGTTTTAGAGCGATAACCAAAAATTTTTCTCCAGTTCATTTAAGAACCTCCTTATCTAAGATACTAGATTTTGCTTATAAATTATAATACTGTAATGATTTAATATTGAGATGCAATTCATCAACTCTCATTCAATAAAATTAATGTATTTATGTAACAAATATACATATGTAAGCATATCATTGTCGTTAACAAATTTTCCATTTTTTTATTTTCATTTTGTCTTGTTTACTCGAAAGATTTTAGTATATTAGAGATTTTAGATGCTTTATTTTGGCTCATTCATTAGCAAATGAAAGGTTAATCATCATTTAAAAGGAAAACTTGGTGTTAAAATATGAATTAATATAAGATAGTAAGTATTAATTAATCTGTATAAGGAAGTGTGTAAGTATGAAGAGAAAAGTATCGGTGGTTGGTGCGGTAATTGTTAATGAAAATAATGAAGTCTTATGTGCATTACGTTCTCCGACAATGACGTTACCTGATTATTGGGAGTTTCCAGGTGGTAAGATAAACAAAGGAGAAGAACCATCAGCTGCATTAATTCGTGAAATTAAAGAAGAGCTTGGATGTACAATTGTTGTAGATGAGAAGGTAGAGGAAGTTGAGTACGAGTATGAAACCGTTGTTGTTCATCTTACTACATATAAAGCTAGAATCTTGGCAGGTAAGCCTAAAGCTCTTGAACATGCAGAGCTAAAATGGATGAGTATTAAGGATTTAAAGCATTTAAAGTGGGCACCCGCTGATGTTCCTACGGTAGAAGCACTGTAGGAATATTTTAATCAAATACCCTTGAGAATTATAATTTTATTATGTAATATACAGTTATATTGTTAGTTTATTTGATTCCGTTCATTCCCACACCTTATGTGTTGTGGTTGAGTTGTAGAAGTAAGTTTTGTTCTTACTTTAATTTTGAAAGGGCTTCTTTGAGCCGATTAGTGTAATTAGCTTATTTTGCTATGCACAATTAATCGGCTTGAGGAGGCCTTTTTTGTTTGGGTTTAAACAGGTATAAATATATATTTCTGTATAAAACAACAGATTAAGATAGGAAATTTATATAGGGGGAGAAAACATATGAGTAATTGATTTGTTTATCAGGGAAATTGGAGGGATATGTAGTTTTTTTACGTTAAATGTATACACGGATATATGAAACTGTGATTGTAAAATAGATACATAATAGATTTACGAATCGCAGCAAAAATAATTATATAGAAGTTTTGTAGACGACATAAATGTACTCATTATAAGAAGGATGAATAGAATTTTACTGTGAATTTTTTAAAAAACGTATCAATTGATACGTTTTTTATTGTAATTCTAGTAAATATGAGGTACGATTTGAAAGGGGAAAGAATTTTAATGCATATTAGCTTTCAAAATAGGGAGACAAAAAAGCACACTAATTTTACAATCGGGGAGATTGAGCAGTACATATTAGAGTTTAAAAAATTAATTAAAAATAATCGATTTACGGTTTCTCGAAATGAAAAAAGGAAAGAGAATAGTGAATTTTTAGAGGCTAATAAGATTAACGCTAGTAAAGTGAAAGAGATTCTTCTTAATATAGGAGTACGTGATTTTTGTTATGCAGTTGATAATAAAAATCCAAATTTTGCTCATGAAAAATTGTATATCTTTTGTCCACAATATGAGTTAGATAATTGGGGACAAAAGAAGTCGGTAGACATATATATTAAGATGAATCTAATTGAAAATAAGGACAGGAACAAATACATGATTGTTGTTTCTTTTCATAAAAGGAATAAACCAGTCACTTATCTTTTTAGGTAAAGATAAGTGATTAATGGTTTTAGAATGAGGGAGGATTTTTATGTTGGTTTTATGTGAGTTTTGTCGAGATATGGTAAAGTATTCTACTAAAGATGTTTCAAAAGTGACAGTCATTAGAGGGAAGCAATATCATTATGTAGGTAAAGAAGCAAATTGCGAGGAGTGTAAATCTGAAATATTTGTTCCTAACATTCATGATTATAATTTAGAACAATTAGATCATGCCTATAGACAACAGGAACAGTTAGTTACTATTTCTGAAATAAGAGAGGTTTTAGAAAAATATAAGATTGGAAAACGTCCATTGTCTTTACTTTTAGGTTGGGGAGAGGTTACCCTAACAAGGTATGTAAATGGAGATATTCCGACGAAGCAGTACTCGGATATATTGAAAAGATTAGGTAGAGATCAATCTTTTATGCTAGATATTTTGGAAAGAAATAAAGATTTAATTACTCAAAAAGCATATAGAGTCTCTAAAGAAGCAATCGCAAAGCTACAGGAAAATGATGATATTCCTTCTACGCAGACTACGAAAATCGAGGAAGTTGCTAACTATTTGCTATATAAAAATGATGATATTACTCCTTTAGCTCTTCAAAAGCTGTTATACTATGCGCAAGGATTTTGTAAGGTGCTTACTGGGACATATTTATTTGAAGATGATTGTGAAGTAGGAAGTCATGGCCCGGTATATCGAGTTATTTTTAATAAATATAAAGTATATCAGTACGACAATCTTGAAGTTAATTATGATAGTACAAATCAATTAACTCAAATAGAAAAGGAAATATTAGACTGTGTAATCAATACTTTAGGTTGTTATAGTGGGAAGAGTTTAGAAAAAATGATTCTATTTGACTTACCATGGGAAGTTGCGCATCTAGAATTAGAAGATAATGATCCCGGTAAACCTATTATGGAAAAAGAAGAGATAGATAATTGCTTTAATACAATGAAACAGGCATATAATTTAGTTACAATTTCTGATATAAAGAAATATGGCATAAAAGCATTTGAAAATATAAACAATTCAATGTTGTAACTATATCATTTTTAATATGATTGATATATGAATTTTTTACTGTTAATCAGGCCTCTATAAAGGTATTAAAAGATAGTACTAATTACAAAAGGTTAGGATTGCAGAATATAAACATTATTAACACGATGTAAATATGCATATTAAATAAAAAGTAAAGTGGATTGATACATTATATGGTAAAATGATATATATGAAAACGTCTTATGAAGTAAATTTTACGCTTTGGACCTTTAGCTCAGCTGGTTAGAGCAAACGGCTCATAACCGTTCGGTCGTAGGTTCGAGTCCTACAAGGTCCACTTATAAACAAGGAGAAAGCACTCAAATGAGTGCTTTCTCCTTGTTTATAATAAATAAAGGGGATTGTGACATGAAAATAATTGATTTAGAGACAGAAAGAAAAAAGAAGGGAAAATTAATGGTAACTATTCCAATTATAGAACTAATATATGGAGAAAAAGGGGAAATTGAATTTAAAGTAGTGGGAAAAAAAGTTGTTCCGCAATCCATGTTAGAGAATTAAACTACTTTCAATTTCTATAGGCTGTAAGGTCGTTAAGTGGGAGATTTCTAAGTACGGAAACCTCGTGGATTTTGATTGATTATGCTATCCCTGTAGTTCCTAAGGCTAAGAGATGAGTTTTCTCCGTTAGTATGGGAGAAAAAGGAGAAAGGAAAGGACATAGCTATTGCGGTTTTAGATACGGGTTGCAATATTAATATAAAGACGTTATTCTTTCCTATGATTTCTCAGAAAGAATAACGCCTTTTTCATTTTAGAGAGTATTTTGTCTTGTTACCTTGATAGCGATAGGGTAGCGCCATCAAAACGCAAATTTCGTACGCTAAGAGAATTTGGAAAGAGCTAAGGTTCTGATTCCCTTAAAGGACAAAACGAAGGAGAATTCCTAAAAATAAAGTTGTATTCATCTAGGAAAATTAATATGCTCTGAACTAAGAGGTAAGATATTTGCCAACCTTCTTCATATTTTTTGTAGCTGGAGTTAAATACAAAATATTACAGAAGTAGAGACAACATTGATAATTAGATTTAGCCCACTGGTGCGTTGTAACTAGTCTAATAGTAATCTTTCTCGAAGCTCACTGTATTATCGAAAAGAATTGCGCATGCTAATGCATTCATTGCTTATTCTTTAGTTTATTGAATATAATGATCCTATTTCTAAAATAGAAGGATGATAGGATCAATTACTTGTCACTTTAAATTTAATTAAAAAACAATTGTACTAACAGCATGTAGATAATTGTTCCACCTGCTATGGAGAGAAGCATTTGTCTCTTCCATATGTGAAGGATTATTACTACTCCTACTGAAATTAATTCTGGAGCACCATGATTGCCGGATAATAAGTTCAGATCCTTAAAACAGTAAATAACTAAAAGACTTATGACAGCTGAAGGTAGTACCTTACCGAGATACTGGACATATTGCGGAGTAGGTTTATCTGATGGGAACACTAAGAAGGGAAGGAACCTTGTAATCATTGTGCCTAAAACCACTATACCAACTGTTATAACTTGTTGCAGTAAACTCATTGTCACACGGAAACCTCCTCTATGTTCTCTATTGTTTTTTTTAGGATAGTAAGTACTAATAAAATCATAATCATTGCAGGAATTATGAAATTGTTTCCACCAAAAATAATTAGGCTAAATATCGATAATCCCAGTCCTACAAGAGCGCTATAATGCTTTTTCTCCCTCATCCATTGTTCAACAAAAATCACAACGAAAAGTGCTGTCATAACGAAATCTAGTCCTTTTGTATTGAAGTGTACAAGGGAACCAAAAATACCACCAATTGCGGCTCCTATACCCCAATACAAATGATTAAGCAGTGTCACGAAGAACATAAACCAACCCTTATCAACACCTTTTGGAATATCAACAGTAGAATTAATAGAAAAAGATTCATCACATAGTCCAAAAATAAGATAAAACTTTTTCTTACCAGTTCCTTTATACTTATCTAGCATAGAAATACCATAAAATAAATGCCGTGCATTCACCATTAAAGTAAGAAAAAGTGCATGAATTGGATTAAAAGCAACCAGTAATAAATTAGCTGCAATAAATTCCATTGATCCAGCGAATATGATTAAACTCATTAGAATTGGATATATTGCACTGAAACCCAGAGAGTTCATGTAGATTCCATAAGCAATTCCTAAAAATACAAAACCAGCAAAAATAGGTATTGTATAAGGGAAAGCTGCACGGAATGCGATTCGTATTTGATTTCTATTTTTCATATTATTCACATCCTTAATCAAGAGCTTTATTGCATACAAATTTAACACATAAAATCCATACAATGAATAAGAAAATTGTATGGATTACAATTTTCTTTAGAGGAGTGTGTTATTCTAACTTTAAAATAATGCTGAGTTTATCTATAAAAATTTAATCGTAGAGGTGAAGCATGCCAGTAAATTCATTTGAAAATTACTCTATGTCTTGGAAACCTAATAAGGAACTATTAAAGCGTCCGTTTTATTCCTCTATTGCAGCACTACTTGAACATGATATTGTAAATGGTTTTTTAGCTCCAGGAACAAAATTGCCTCCACAACGAGAATTAGCGGATTTTTTAGATTTAAACTTTACAACAATTACCCGAGCTTACAAACTATGTGAAGTTAAAGGCCTAATTTACGCAATCACAGGGAGTGGAACTTTTGTAGCTCCTAATGCAACTCGTTCCATTACTATTTCTACAGAGGAAATCAGAAACTGCATTGATCTTGGATTAGTAGCATCATTTGAGCAAACTAATAGTATTGTCGCAGAGACTATTCAAAAGGTAGTAGATAAAAAGTATTTAGAGCAACTATTAAATTACAATGATCCAACTGGTCTTCCGCATCAAAAAACGGCAGGTCTCAATTGGATGAAGTCTTTTGGCATTAATGTGGATCAAGACCATATAGCAATAGTTTCGGGGTCACAAAATGCTTTAGCGATTACATTGACAGCGTTGTTTAAACCTGGAAACCGAATTGCAACTGATGTATACACCTATTCAAATTTTATCGAATTGGCAAAAATGCTACATATTCAATTAGTACCCATTCAAGGGGATGAATTTGGAATGCTCCCAAGTGAACTCGATAAGCAATGTAGTCAATTAGATATTCATGGTATTTTTTTAATGCCTTCTTGTTCTAATCCTACTACGATTATGATTGCAAATTTTCGAAAGAAAGAGTTAGCAGCAATCATTCGAAAGCATCAAATAATTTTGATTGAGGATGATATTCATGCATTTTTGACAGCAGGGGTTATTTCTGATTATGAGCAACCAATGTTTAATTTACTTCCAGAACAAAGTGTTTATATTAGTGGAACTTCTAAGTGCATTTGTTCAGGATTAAGGGTTGCTTATATGGTATTCGGAGATGCCTTACGTAAGGATATTTTAAAGGCTATATTTAATGTCAATGTTAAAACATCTTCCTTAGACGTAGAGGTGATAACAGAGCTAGTGTTATCAGGAAAAGCTCATGAAATTGTTAAGCAGAAGAAATTTTTAGCGGAGTCTGCAAACGAAATTTATTCAGGATATTTTTCTTCCAACAATCCTGTCGGGCATCCTTTTAGTTTTTACCGTTGGCTACCTATTCAAAATCATTATGATGCATTTCAATTAGAAACAGATTTGGAGAGGCACGGCATTCGGGTTTTTCATTCCGAGCGCTTTATTACCGCACAAACCATGCCTAATCAGTATTTACGAGTTGCTCTATCCTCTACAAACTCATTAGAAGAGTTGAAAATAGGGCTAGAAATACTAAAACAATATCTCGGCTAGTTTAAAAAGAATACAGCAGACATTTACTTGAAATAAAGGAAAATGCTATTTAACAGTGAAGTCGTAGTAAAACTCTTCTATAGGCAAGAAGAGTTTTTTAGTGAGTCTACAGTATTCTGGGAGGAATTAATTTGTTTATTATTAATATATAAATTATTATATATAGGTGATTTGTGTTAGGAAATAAAGGATATTTTTATTCGCAAAAATAATTAGGGTAAGAAGGGGAAATAGTGAGAAAATGAAACAACTTTTAGGTGCAGTATTTGCAGCAACAACTTTAATATCTTTAGCAAATCTACGGACAGATATAATCTTTAAAGATATTCTTATTGACCATTTGGTTATATAAAGAAAACATAGATATAAAAAGGGAAAGTAAAGTAGCTGGTTATGGAAAATGGTACATATGATTTTGGTGGATAGTATTACACGTGGTCAAGTTGCTAGATTACTTTATCTTCGTTTGATATAATTATTACTACAGTAGTATTACAGTAATACCTTGGGTATATAATAAAAGAAGAGATGCTTGATACATCTCTTCTGGTAACTGTTGCCGTAAGGCGGGTAGTTACTAAATAAATTTATTTTCTTTTTCTAGAACTTCCCTTTTGCTTCCGACGGCGTAGGGAGGTTCTTTTGCGTTTTGCTAATATTATTCACTAGCTTGTTTCCATAACCAATAACAATAATTCCTAGAAATACTTTCAATAAATTCTGTAGCAAAGACAGTAAATATTCCATCATAGGAGTCACCTACTTTCCCTCTACATAAAAAAGAGAAAGGACAGCACCCACCCTACGTCATACAGTTAAATCTATTCTATCATCCTAGTACAATCTCACCAATATAAACAAGACCACCATTATTGATAGTCTTTTTAGGTAGATTTATAACAACTAATTACAATGTTTTTATATGTTGTTTACTATATGCATTCATATTCGCCTTAGGATCTTTAGCATAACCTATTACATGGCATATGTTTTTTGTACCAAGCTTTGTTAATGCATTTCGCCTTCGTAGGTATTGAAGGTTTAGAACTATCCTTTAGTATAGTCATATCATTAGAACATCCTGCGATATTTAGACAGAATGTAGCTAATAAACACGATAGTAATAATTTATTCATATAATCACTTCTAATTCTTTAATAGTTAACATTTTTTCATGAAATAAGTTTCTTACTAATTTTACATTATATTAAAGCTCAGAAAATATTCTTATACTCATAAGTTATTACATTTGAGCTAGTGAGATTTTGTTAATAATAAAAGTGATTCTAGTCGAAGCAAGGCATTTAATTGCTGATAAAGGTAAAACTGCTAGTTATCTAATTCTCTCAGTCATTATGTATTTGATTTATTTAACACATGAACTAATAGCAGAAAATGAACGGAAAGGTACATATAGCTAATAATGTAGGGCCAATCCACATGGCCATGTTAAAAAAATCAATATAAACTATGTGAATTCTTTCTTCCAAAGAATTCGATATCTACAGAAAGGGATTTAAGGTTATTGTAAGGTAAATGAAAGTTACCTGAAAGAATCTCAGTTTAATATAAAATTATGAATTATCACAGGAGGGATGAAATAATGTTAAAGAAACTGGGAATAGGTTTAGTAACTTCCATAATTTTGTTGAGTACAAATGGTATTGCTGATGCATCTACTAACAGCGTACATGTAAAAAATGAAATGATATCTAAGAGCACAAAAAAGTGCAGTGACTGTTGGCGTGTTGGTCAATCTAGAACAGAAGATGGAGTTGCAGCAAAGCATACAACAATAGATGGAGAAAAAGTTGTCAAATATACAGTACAGGGCAATGGAAAGGTTAGAATGGATGTCATTGGTAAAGGATTTGCTGAAATTAAAGTAACTAGGGAGAATGGGAAAAGTGTATATTATCAGTTTGAGGTAATTTAATTAGTAATCAAATATAGGTTTTCATTTTAGAACGTTGCCTTCCTATAATTAGGAAGGCTTTTATTATTACATAAATAGGATAAAATAATAGTTCGCTAAATTGGCTAGGAACATAACTAAAAATGTCAGAGGAAATTTAGTAAATTGTTTCACATGAATCATCTTCTCTTGTTTGGATTAATACATATTAAAGTTTATTCTTTGCTTTTCTTTTATAAGAAAAAATAATGTATTTTTTCATTTTATTTTAAGGAGTATTTTGTTTGCTTAGCTTGATAGCAATGTGGTGTCCCACTTATTATTATGACATTTGCACTGGCTATGGCTAAAAATGAATATAATAAGATTTTCTATGTAAAAGAAAAAATCTTAATTAGTTAAATTAGAATTATTTCTATAATTTAGATAGATGAGATGAATAGGTAGTTTAATTAGTTGACTATTTGAGCTGCATATTGTTCTAAATTTGCGAGTGGCTCCCAAAAAGAAGGAATCGTGGACGTACCACATGATAAAGTGAGAAGCTTTAAAATGTTTACCTTCGTCTAAATACAAGTTATACATACATATATTGATCTTATTAAGGTATATATTACACATAATATTATGTTAAAGGTGGCGAATTGTATTATGAAAGATTTTGTTCTCGAAAAAGAAAACATTATTCGTAAATATGGTGAATGGACCGCTTATGATATTAAATTAACGGATACTCTATATACAAGAGATATTCGACAACCAAATCCTGCATTAAAAAAAATTGTGACAATGATTCAAGATATCACACAATGTGATTTTAAAAATCTTCGAATCTTAGATTTAGCTTGTTTAGAGGGGCATTACGCTATTGAGTTTGCTATGCAAGGAGCAACTGTTGTAGGGATAGAAGGAAGAGAATCAAACATACAAAAAGCTATATTCGCTAAAGATTTATTAAGGTTGGAAAACTTAACCTTTTATCAAGATGATGTAAGAAATTTAAGTGCTGAAAAATATGGTCATTTTGATATTGTTTTATGCTCTGGTATTTTATATCATTTAGACTGCTCAGATGTATTCCCCTTTTTAGAAAAAGTGTATGAAGTATGCAAAAGGTTTGTAATAATTGATACTCATATCACTTCTACTCCTAATGTGTCAGTACTTTATAAAAATTATGAATATAAGGGGCACACAATGCTAGAACACTCTGCTAATTCATCAATAGAAGAACGTTTAAAATCAAAATGGGCATCATTAGATAACGTTACTAGTTTTTGGATGACAAAATCCTCTCTATACAATTTTTTAACGCGAACAGGTTTCTCTTCTATAAATGAATCCAGAAGTTTAGTTCAAGAAGATAGGATCACTGTTGTAGCTTTTAAGAAATATCCAATAGAAATTAAAAGCTCTCCTGAAACAGAAAAATACATTGAACCCGATTATTTAGAATGCTAAAAACAACACTTTTAAGTTTAATAGTCTAATCACTCAGTATGAGTTAACACTATATGTCATTCAAGCTAAAAACTTAAAGTATCCCTAAACAAAATTATTAATTTTTTAAAAGCTATTTATATAAATGCAACCCGTTGTTTCTGTTTTGGGGGCACTATAAAGTTTTAGCTTTATAGTGATGGGATAGCACCGCATTGCTATCAACTTAAAGAAATACTTCCTAAAACAAAAAATGAAAAGAATAATAAAAAAGCTTATCATTACGTGTTAAAGGATAAGCTTTTTTATTTTAGTGTAATTAGAAGTTTTGAAATTCTTTTACTACTTTCATAATAAACTTAAAGATGCTCTTTTCAACCTTGTAAAATTAACCCTTCATTATTTAAAAGCTGTAATATACCAAATAGCAACAACATTTCCATTTTTATCGAGTACTCTGCCTTCAGCTGCTCCTTCTTCATATGCTGTTACTACACCAGTTTTAGGGTTGACATAAATTTTATTTTCACTAAATAAGACATATTTGTATTGATTTCCGCTTGGCGTCATTGACCAAGGTTTCCCCACTTTAATGTGCATAAATTCACCTTGCACATCAGATACTTGATAAAACGATTTTGTTGATTCTGGATTGTTTACTGCAGCGTGAGTTTTAGTAGTAGCAAAAGTTCCTAAACCTCCAATTCCAATGGTAGCTGCTAACGCAATTCCAACAAATTTTTTCATGTGATAATGCCTCCTTTTTTAATTCATACCTGTATATTAAACGGTTAGTCTTTCATGTCACTTTCATTTACCTTACAATAACCTTAAATGGATTTTTGAAAATTCTGACCGATGCGAGGGAGAGTATGAAAAAAAATATATTAATTGTTGATGATGACAAAGATATTATTGATCTTTTAAAGCTTTTTTTAGAAATGGAAAATTTTTTTGTTATAGAGGCTTTAAATGGGGAAGTTGCCTTAAAGTGTCTAGAAGAAAATCATATTGATTTAGCTATCGTTGATATTATGATGCCTAAAATGGATGGTTACCAATTAATTAAAAAGATTCGTGAGACGTTACAATTCCCAATACTTATATTGTCAGCCAAATCTCAAGAAGTAGATAAAATTATAGGTTTAGGGATTGGAGCAGATGACTTCATTACAAAGCCATTTAGTGCTTTAGAAACTATAGCTAGAGTTCAAGCTCACCTTAGAAGGTCCTATGAATTTAATGATAAGGCTGTAGAAGGTAAGGAGAAGCAAATTCATATGGGTGATTTAGTATTAGATCATCATTCTTGTACACTCTATAAATCAAGCGAATCCATTTCTCTCAGTGCTACGGAATATAAAATCTTAACACTTTTTATGGAAGAACCAGGGAGAATTTTTACTAAAAAACAAATTTTTGAAAGTGTATGGTCGGATTATTACTGTGCAGATGATAATACGATTATGGTTCATATTAGTAGACTGCGAGAGAAATTAGAGGATTCTCCAAAGAATCCAGTTTATATAAAAACGATCCGGGGACTTGGGTATAGATTTGCTAGGAAGGAAGAACTTTATGAAAAATAAAGTTTTATATATCTTAATTAAAAATTACGTTATATTTGCACTAGCAATAGGTTTCACGGTGATAATCTTATTTATATTTTTGATGTACCAAACAGAAAAGCAACTAGGAGAGCTAAATAATTTAAAAGCAAGTGAAGTATTGCGTGAAAACTTTGAAACTATTAATTCAGAATCAATAGAATCATTTGGTGGTTGGGTAGAAATTCTTAATGAAAATTTACAAGTTATCTATACCAAAGGGGAAAAGAAGGATAAGCTTTTATCATATTCACAAAAAGAATTTGCTACTTTATTTTTTGATAATGACAAGCTTCCTTATTATTCATCTGTAGCAACATTTGTAACGAAAAAAGGTGAAATATTATATTGCCTTGTTAAGGTTCCTAAAAAAGCAATAAAGTATGAATATACGTTTTCTGATAAAAATGAGGAATACGTATATGTTTTTTATAAGATATTGCTTACTACAATCGTTTTATTTTTTGTATTTTTCTCTATGAATGTATATATATTTAGTAGGCAAATTGCTAGGAAAATAACCAGGCCATTGGATAAACTAGCAACTGGATTTGAGGAAATTGCTAGTGGAAAATATGATAAAAGGTTAAACTATGAAACATATTTTGAGTTAATGCAAATACAGCATTCGTTTAATGTTATGTCGGAAAAACTGGATAAAATAGAGAAAGAGAAGAAGAAGTTGGAAGAAACCAAGCAGAAGATGCTTGTAGATTTGTCTCATGATTTAAGGACACCAATTACAACCGTTCAAGGTTATGTTGAAGCATTACAACTAGGGATCATTACTGAAAAAGGTGAAAGAGAAAGAACTTTGAATGTAATATATAATAAGATTCGAATCATTGCGGTATTAACTGAAGATATTTTTGAACTGTCTAAATTAGAGCATTCTGATTACCCTTTTGAAGTACATCCAACTGATGTATCTGAGTTTATTCGTGAATTGCTTGTAGAATATTATGATTTATTTCAAGCGAAGCGCTTAATCCTTCAATATCAAATACCCTCTAAAGAAGTGATTGCTCCAATTAACAACAGGTTACTATACCGTGCTATCTCTAATATAATATCTAATGCTCTACAGTATAATACGGCAGGTACGACCGTGTTTGTATCGTTAATTGAGGATGAAAGCAAAGTATATATAAACATTATAGATAATGGATTTGGAATACCTGAGGATATGAAACAAAGTATTTTTGATGCATTTGTTCGAGTAGATGATTCTCGAGAAAATAATGGGGGATCAGGTCTTGGATTAACTATTGCTAAGCATATAGTAGAAAAACATGGAGGGAGCATAAATTTAGATAGTACAAAGAAAAAAACACATTTCTGTATTTCTTTACCTAAATGCAGTGTGTAAATATCTTATGAAAAGTGTTAGTAAGTTAAATGATTGTATAAAGAGAAAACTCACGATTTACTTCCTTTAAACTTAACTCTGATTCATATGAAATTGTATAAACATAGCAACTTAAAACTGCTCTTTTTTTGTTAAACTTCGTGACTTTATCGGAAATCTATATTAGCATTTATGTATATGAAGTAAGCATAAAAGGAGATACCATATGAAAATAACATGTAGTATGATGTTTAGTTTAATACTATTAACATCATGTGATATATCGGATAAAGAAATTAAACAAAAAGCTCAAAGTTATACAAAATCGCAGTATGGTTTTTCTGTTAAACTAAATGAAGTTGAAATACCGGGGAATTATAAAGATTTACTGGGGCCAGATGTACGGATAGCTCATGTACAGCAAGTAAATGAACCGTATTTGCAGTTTCAGCTAGCTTTGGATGGACGAATCTCCCCAAAAGTAGATAGTGATAATTATAAAATCAAAAAAGAAGCGAATGATGTAAAAGAAAAGTTCCATACATATTATGCTGGAAAAGAGAATAACGATATATTTACGTTTGAACAAATGTATACGGGAAATATTGTTTTTGATAAAAAAGAAGAAGCAGAAAAAGAAAAGAAAAATGTAAAGAAATATGTTACGGCAGTTTTTAGAAGTAATATATTTTTGGATGTAAACAATCCTGTGCATATGGAAAAATTAGCAGAGCTGGCAAGAGGTATTCAAGAATTTAATAAGACAAATGGAAATAATAAGAGTAGTGTGGAAGAGATAACGATTCAGTTGCCAAATGCGGATAAGGAGCTATTACAGAGCATTGCAGTAGATTATATATTAACAGCTGATGATGCAAAAAAAGCTCTTGAGAGAAAAGAGCATTATATGGAAGCTTTACTGCTTACAAAATAAAAAAGGGGCTCATTTCGATTTCTTGTTTTATCATTTTAGTCAAGGTGGTTCTTTTAAAACCTCGTATAGGTAATCAGTACGATAAAATGGGAGACATTAGTCATATTTAAAAATTAAAAAAGTCTCTTAGTCATGTTAAAGGGAACTTGCTCACGCAAATGATCTGTAAATCAATTCGTTTTTGATATACAGATCATTTGTATGATAATTTTTATAAATAATTGCTAAATAGTGAATTTACATAAATGCTTTTAGAAGTTCTTGAATTAATGGGATTGCTCCACCTAGAAATTTTAAAACTGCCATTGCGATTTCCATATTATTTGCTCCTCTTTTTTCGTATTAAGATTTAGTGAATCTTTATAACTTTATTATAGTAAGCGTTTACAATTATAACAATACATTTATGTATGCAATATTGCATATTTATACATTAGGCCTCTATTAGCCATTTTTTAATGTTACCATAGCAAGGTGAGAGTCTATAAGGGTTGTCCTTAATAGGAGGAAATATGGAAAGAGTGCAAGCGATTTACAGTAATCAAAAATTTAAGAGTTGGGTTAAACAGGTATTAGCTGTAGGAGGAGTAATAGGGTGCTGCTATTTGGTGTTATATATTTTCTGTTTCTTAGTTATTACGTAAATATTATACAACTAAACTAGTAGAGTCTTGCCTAGAGAGGTAAGGCTCTTTTATTGTAGTACCGGGAGATGAGCAAACTACATACAATATCTCTCAGGTTTTTCAGATCACTTTGTATGGTTCCTTGTTTAGAACACTAATTCCTATCATTGAAAACAGAATTCTATTGATAAAAAATATGTTATTACTAGATACATATTAAAAAGACAAGCATAAATTATATTAGATTTTGGCAAAGTCTTTTTGACTTGGCAAAGGATTTAAATCTTACTTATAGATTTGATCCCTTTTTATATACTATAATCCTCATGTTTATATGTAAATATAATACAGTAATAATGATTTAAAAGCAAGAATTTTAGTAGCGGTTCGTTCACACATCCATCAACTTAAGATTTTAAAGTAGCACTTAAACAAAAAAATTCTTTTTTTAATTGATTGATAGTAAACAAGAAAGGTTAGCAAATCAACAACTAAGAGATTTCTTCAGGTAAGCTAATAAGGAGTTATTACAGAACATTGCAGTAGATTTTGCATTAACGGCTAAGGATGCAAAAAAGGCCCTTGAAAGAAAAGGGGAATATATGAAAGCTCTACAGCTTACAAGGTGAAAAAGAAACTCATTTTAAAACTGTTTTTAACATTTTATTCTTGTACCGGAAAAACATAGGGGTTAAGGGTGGTAGTTTACAATTAATGAAGGATAAGCAAAAATAACTGTTAACAATATTAAGTGCAGCATCTTAATTGTAAAATCTTTTATATTCCTGCAAGTACAATTCCTGTTAAATAAAAAATTTTTAAGTTAATGGATGTGGAGTCTCGCCACATAATAAAAAGGTAGAAATATATTTAATATATTCCTACCTTTGATTTTATTGAGTTTAGCATCTATGATCTAAATATCACAGAAGGTAGTTTTCTTTTATACTTCTATATCTTTCCCTTCTGCTACCACTGTATCTTGCCACAACACAAGTAGTTTTCTAAATTCAGAGGTCTCAATTTTACATTGGTTATTTGGAGCACTCATAAATAAGTTAATAGCACTGGTGTAATTAGGTTCAATGTAGACTGCTGCTACGTTCCCTTCTATTTCATATTGCGGAACTTTTTGGTCTACTACATTATCTAAAATTTGTATATACTCATCTGCTTCATCATCTAAAATATCTTCCAAGAAATGAGAAATTATAGAAATTTCTTTTGGCAAACGTATTCTTAATCCGCCAAGTCCATCACGATAAAATTCGTATGTATATTTCATTTTTTACCTCCTAGTATAAACAGGATATGCTGTTATTATCTCATTATTTTGTATAATCATTTCTACTTTAAATCCGTGGGATGTTTGTCCTACATATCTAACTGTATCGACTTGAATCTTATTATCTTATGCTTCTTTGATAGAATCAAGTACCTGTACTCTATCCCAATCCTTAGGGAAAAATGAAGAAAGCGCATTTTTTGTTTCACCGTCTACTTTTACTTTTGCTCTATATACTCCCGCAGAATTTGGTGCATGGGTAATTCTAACTATTTCTCCTCCACCCATCATACTTTCATGGTGATATCCAACAGCTTTTAGTCCCCACCATTTTTGTTTTAGTTCCCCGTGAAAAAGGTGCTCCATAAGTGATGAATCAAAACTATACGGAACATTGCCACCATTAGTTCTGCTACTATTAATTCTTCCACTACTAGCAAATTGATAGGTAGAGAGTTTTTCTTCAGCTTGTTTAAAGTCTGGTGTGTCAAATCTAGATCGCAAACCATCTCCACCAGCAAAAGCAAATCGATCTTTTAATGGTAAGTGGCTTGAAATATAAGGTGTATCACCTGAAAATTTCGTTAACTTTACAGATCTCCAAGGGAAGTTACTTTTCCAATTTGGCCTGCTCCTTTATCTCCAATCCATCCTAAACCAAACTCCATAAAAATATTTGTTCCTCATTGCACCCATACCTGCTAGTGGCATAACTTGCTTTGTAATTTCAGTATTTGTTCTGATTCAGTCAATCTCTTCAATTTGTTCTAATAGTTCTAGTTCAACTACATCTGTTGAAGCGATCTTTAATTGAAATTCGGTATGAAAAGCTTCATTCTTATCATTAAGAGCTATCAATTCCTTACTAGAAATATTTGATACATTGAAATATTCTTACATGGTATAATTTTCTTGATGATTTTGGAACTAGAAGGGGTTTAAATGATGGGAAACTTTCAAAGTAATTTTCAAACGGCTACACAAATTGCTACACAAATGAAAAATGCATCGGATACAATTCAAGGTGCGACAAATCGTTCTATAACAAAGGCGAGCCGTACTACACTATCTGTTAATGCTCAGGCGCAAGAAGCGAATCAACAAATGCTAGATTTGACTAGACAATTTTGTGGGGCCTTTCAACAAGCAATTGATAATATTCATTTAGTAGCTAAGGATTTTGAAAGAATGGATAACGAACTACAAAAGACATTTCGCTAATGTGGCAACCTACGGTAAAGGGAGAAGGGTAGGAAGAATAAGATGAGTCAAGATGTGGAAAAGCAAATAAATGAATTTAATCATGAATTACGGATAGTATTTGAAAAACAGGATCGAAATCAAACGGAGATTCAAATCCAGAGACAAGCAGAAATGGACTTTCACGAATTGAGAAATCAAAAAAAACGTTTATTTAATAGGGTTTTAGAAACATGGCATGGTGATAAAGATGTTTCTCATTTTTTTATGAATAAGCTTCAAGAGTCACAACATATTGAGCGGAAATTAACATTGGAATTGGAAAATCAAAAAGAAACATTACTTAAAGAAAGACGCAATCTTATTGATTTAGAAACCGACCTTATCTATCGGCAACAGCGATTAAAAAGGGAGGATAAAGCATGAGTTTAAATATGTATTTAGGGGAAGTACAAAATCAAACCCAAAGCATGAATGCTGTATGTGTCGCTACTATCCAAGCTATGGAGCAAGCAATCCAATCAATTGATACCTTTGCAACTGATACAGTTTTACAAGGGCAAACATATAGTAGTGCAAAAATATTTTTTGTCCAAACTTTTCGTCCTTTAGCACAAGGTATCATTTATTTATGTGAAGAATTAATCCGTCAAAATGATGCATTTCCAAGCGATTTTCAATCACAAGTTGCTTCCACAGATGTCATTGAACAAGAAATAAGAGAGCAAATTCAAGAAATTAATCGAATGATCTCAAGTATAGAATCGATTAGTATTGCTACAGTGTTGCCTGGAATAGATGCCATGGTTATTATTTTAGTGGAGATGAGAAAAAAACTGCAAGAAAAATTAGAGCATCTATATGAATTTAACTATACGTCCAGTAATAACTACCACACAGCTCTTCAACTTGTAGCTAGCCTTACTGCCGGCCTTGCTGAAGTCCAAAGTGGAAAAGGATTTAGTCCTGTAAGTGGTACGTTTAGTACACAAGGATTAAATATGGATTGGACCGTTTCGATCCAAGAAATTGCTGATGAAAGAAAACGTCAAGTTGATAATCTTTTAAAGGAAGGATCAATGGAAGAGGGAGCGGTGTGCAAGAAACCTCCTGAAAAATCTACTTCTGAAAAAATTATAGATGGTATTTTAGAAGGTACGGGTCAAGCAGTTGAAGATACAATAGATGGTGTTGTGGCACTTGGTAAATGGGAAACATGGGAGAACATGGGGTACGCTTTTACTCATTTAAGTGAAACCTTACCTGCTATGTGGAACACATTATCAGATTCGTTTATTAATGATGTAATAAATGGAGACGCTGAAAGTCGTGCTAAGTGGGGAAGTTATGCTTTTACACAAATTGGACTTGGGCTTATTGGTGATAAAGGATTAAGTAAAGTAAGTAAATTGGGACAAGTGGGCAATGTAACTACATTAACAAAAGGTTTATCAAGTGTTACAAGTAATTTGCAAATGGGAGACCGTCTGGCTATTGCAGGTATGGGTTCTATGAAAATTGAAATACCTACAATGAAAGATTATTTGGTTAAAGCAAGTAGTCCAAATAACGGAATGAATATAAAGCTAGGAAATGCAAAAAGACCAGGGGGATATCAAAAAGGAGATATCGATGAACATGGTTATTTAAGTCCGGCGGTTAATCGTGCTCCAGGAAATAAAAATATAGCTGCTGATAATCGAATACAATCACATCATCCTATACAAAATGAATGGGCTAAAAGATGGGCTATTAAGGGTGGATTTGATTATAACGAAAAGAAAGCTCAAGCAATACTTTTACCATCAAGTTCTGGTTTACCTCATGCGAAAATTTCTGCTATGCAAAGAAAGCGAAGAAGGCTTGAAGGATATGATACTGATATAAATTATGAATTTAATGTAAGCTATAGAGAAATGATTGAGGCAGGAGTTGATCAGAAAACTGCAAGAAAAGTATTGGTAGATGCTTATAAATATTTTGATAGTTTGGGAGGTTTTGTGAAAAAATGATAAATTTATCTAATGTTTCTGGTTTAATAAAAAATAAGCCAGCAAATGATATTGAAATTCAAGAAATAGAAGATGTAATGAAAGTTAAATTACCAAATGTACATAAAGATTTATTGAAGTATACAAATGGTTTTTCTATAGGTGGAGGATTAATAATTTATGGTACTGATGATATTATAGAACGAAATGAGACTTGGGAAGTAGCAGAATATGCAAATGGTTATGTTGCTATTGGTGATGATGGTAGTGGCAATGTTTTTTTAATGTCGCAAGGTGCAGATGTACGAGAAGTAAGGGCTGTTGATTCTGGTGATATGAATCCAAATCATGCCACTGTAGTTACATTAGATTTTATTGAATGGGTAAATACGGGGTGTTTGAATCAAAAAATACAGAAAATAAAAGAAGAAATCCCTGATACGTGTAATATAGTGTTAATAGAAATTCCTAATGGAGGATTAAAAGATTTAGTAAAGATAAAAAGTGTACTCGCACTTGATATTTCAACAGGGGAACTATTAAAAGGATCGAAAAACCTTCCTTTTACATTAGTAAAAGGAGCTCCATATGGTAAAGCAAAAAAAATAATTGAAAAATTAGGATCTATTGGTTTAGCACTAAATACAATACCAATGGATAAAAATAATTAATGTTAAACATAATTTGAAATTCATTTTTAACTTATTTCCCGAAAGAAGTCTCCTTCCTCAAGCGTGTGAAGGGCGTAGCCCGACGATAGGTGGGAGACGAATTTCGGTTTGGCGGAGCCAAAAGGCTTTGCTTTTTATTTTTCCTCTGATAGAATCAGTCTTATAAAGAATAAAGGTTGGTATATCAATAAAATTAGATAATAATAATCATTCGGTGTTCTTGCTATATTATCACCTTGTATTGGTTGTGAAATACAGAAGAAATGTGTTCAATGATGATATATCAGACTATGCAAAAGACATGTTTGTCAGGTTATCTGAGAATTACAACATAACATTGATAGAGTGGAATCATGATGTAGACCATGTTCATATTTTGTTCAAGGCTCATCCGAATACAGAAATGACAAAATTTATTAATGCTTATAAAAGTGCAAGTTCTCGACTCATCAAGAGAGACTTTCCACGAGTGAAAACGAAACTTTGGAAAGAGATGTTTTGGTCAAGAAGTTTTTGCTTATTAACTACTGGGGATTCTCCAATAGACGTAGTAAAGAAATATATTGAAAATCAAGGCGAAAAGTGAGGTGAAATGATATGCCAAAGCACAATAAAGTATATAAATTCCGTTTGTATCCAACAGAAGAACAAGCATATCTTATGCATAAAACCTTCGATTGTGTACGTTTTGTATATAATAGAATGTTAGCTGAACGAAAAGAAGCGTACGAAAAATACAAAGATGATAGGGAGCAACTAAAGAAACAAAAGCCTCCAACTCCCGCGAAATATAAAGCAGAATTTGAGTGGTTAAAAGAAGTGGATTCATTAGCTTTGGCAAATGCTCAACTAAACTTGCAAACTGCCTATAAGAATTTCTTTAGTGGTCAAAATGACTTCCCAACATTCAAAAGTAAAAAAGACAGAAAGTCTTATACAACGAATGTAGTAAACGGAAATATTTTGTTGCTGAATGGTCATATCAAATTGCCAAAACTCAAAATGGTACGTATCAAACAACATAGAGAGATACCACAAGATTATAGAATCAAGTCATGTACGATTTCTATGACTCCTACGGGTAAATACTATGTGTCCATCTTGACTGAATATGAAAAAGAAATTGTACAAAAAGAAGTAGAAACAGTTGTGGGGTTAGACTTTGCGATGGATGGATTATACGTTAGTTCTGAGGATGAGAAAGCCAATTATCCTAATTTCTATCGTAACATGTTAGACCAGTTAGCAAAGGCACAACGAGTATTATCAAGGCGTAATAAAGGTTCTGAGCGTTGGCATAAACAACGTATTCGTGTAGCTAAGTTACATGAGAAAGTAGCTAACCAACGTAAGAATTTCCTTCATCATGAGTCTAAAAAGTTAGCTACTCATTTTGATGTCGTAGCTATTGAAAATCTTAACATGAAAGGAATGTCGCAAGCACTTCATTTTGGAAAAAGTGTCACTGATAATGGATGGGGTATGTTCACTTCTTTCTTAGCTTATAAACTAAACGAACAAGGAAAACAACTTTTGAAAATAGACAAATGGTTTCCTTCCACCAAAACATGTAGCAATTGTGGAAATATAAAAAATATGACTTTGTCTGAACGAATTTATTCTTGTATATGCGGTGTAAATCTCGATAGAGATTATAACGCAGCTATTAATATCAAAAATGAAGCAATACGCCTATTAGCGTTAGGATAAATTGCAATAACAAAACCTTTGGAACAAGGGAGTTAGCTCGGCTGTCTAAGGACAAATTCGTTAGCTATCAAAAGTAATGATTAACCGAGAAGCCGCCACTTCAAACAGTCCGTTAGGACGTTAAGTGGCGGGTAGTTCACTTGCCTGATATTAATTTAATGATTTATTAAAAACGAACTAACATTTTAAAGGTTAGTCTGTTTTTTATTTTTTTACAAGAATTAAATAAGGAATGTGAACTCAGAGAGTGTTACATGGATAAGAAGAGATTTATTAGAAGGCAATTTACGATTAAATGAACCCAAGAAATAACTATATAAATGGTAATAATAAAGGGGAATATATATGAAGATTTGGCAATTAAAAAGCTCGACTGATGATTATGAAAGCTTTCAATTATTGAACTATGAAGAGGATAAAAAATATTTTAAAACTAGTTTTAATTCTATGGTGAGTTTGTCAGATTCATGGACGCCTAAGTTTATTGAGGTAAAAGATGATGGGAAATTAAGCGATTCCCCTATTTTTTGGGGAAAGTCTGGTGTACAAATAATTAGTGAAAAAGCCAAGAATGTTTTAGAACCTATAGTAGGAGATAATATTGAATTTTTACCATTAATTCATAAACAAACAAATAAAAAATACTATGCTATGCATGTTTTAAGGGTGTTGGAAGCACTTGATACTAATAAAACAATCTTTGATAAGTTAAGTTCAGGTTTAATAATAGGATGTAAAAAATTTGTATTTATTCCTTATGTTGTCCAGCACGAACCGATTTTTAAATTGAATATAAATGGGAAGGTACATCCTAACTATCTTTTAGTATCAGATCAATTCAAAAATGCAATTTTAGAGAGTGAATTAAAAGGTTTTCAATTTACTGAAGTGTGGGATTCAGAAGAGGGTGCGTAAAGAAATCTGATTTAATTAGATTAGTAATGTAAACCCATATCTAATAGGGTAAAAAATAAAAAGCTTAAGCACATTGAAATGAACTCGAATATTAGTACATGATAAAAACATCACCTGAATTCGCATTCTAATCTTTCTCGTTTTATTTTTTTGCAACGATGAATGAGGAAGAATGCTTATCATGTTTTAAATTAAAATTATATTGGCTAACGTAAAGAATACCAATCATTTACTTCTCCCATCAGCACAAGTAAATGATTGGTACTTCTTGTTAATATCGCTAAGTATTAACTACGAGCAGAATACTTTATTTCATTCTTTTTTCCCTTACAGTTTGATCTTGTAATCGCTGTTATTCTTTTATTAGTCGATGAACAATTACACGGGTTGGGATTTTATCAGTCATTCCTACATAAGCGTTGGATATTTTGCAGGTTTGTCCAAACTGAAAAGAGCTTATTAAACCATCTATTATTCACGTTCTTCTTCATATAATTGCACCGCACTTATTTTTTGTATGTGGTTAAAACTAGTTTTTAAGAAGCATATGTTTTAGCAACTGCAGAAATTCTGTATCACTTTTATCATTTTTTATATAATCCTGTTCGTAGTTAAAAATCATTCGTACTAACATAAAAGCTGTAAGCGGTAATGGTACCTTATGCAAAGCTCCTTGCTGATAACCTTTTTCGAGTAAATTACTTATCATGTTAATTGCTTCTTCTTCAGATTGTTTAAAACAAGTTGTAATTTCAGGTGAATGGTACTCTTTATATTCTTGAAAGAGTGTAGAAACAAACGGATCTTGATGATATTCTAGGCTGATATAATGAAGAATTTTTTGTATTCGAAGTAAAACATCTTTTTCTTCTTTATATAAATTAAATAATTGTGAGCGTTTAAGCTGAATATGACGCATATAGCAGTCGCATAATATTTCAGTTTTATCTGTATAGTAATAATAAATAGTACCTTTACCAACTTTAGCTGTCTTTGCAATTTCATCAACCGTTGTGTTACGGACACCACGCGTAGAGAACAGTATTGTGGCAGATTGAATGATTTTCATTTTTTTATTTTCTTTTTCTAATTTGATCATTGTCTACACCCTATCCTTGAAATATTTAGCGAAGTTTTCTGTCTTTACATTCTGTATCAGTTCATTTGTAATTTTGTAACTCCTAATAGAAAATCCTCTATTTGCTTCTTATAGAATAACATACACCATTCTTATTTCTAGTATATAACTATAATAGAATGCAACTTTATAACCTAGGGATAAAGTTGAAAGTTTGAGGTAATAATTTTTATAATCGGACGATGAGAATTCAAGTGAAAGGGGACAGTGATTTCTTTCTTGAGTGAATTGTTTGATTTTTTATTTAATTCGTTTTATTATATAAACATGACTAAAAGATACTTTTAGTCGGATTTTTTTACGGAAAACCGACTGATATTTGATTTCAGTCGGTTTCTATACTATTTGAGAGAAGGTAGACACTATGTGTGGAATTGCAGGGTGGATAGACTGGTCTAAAGACCTGTCTCATGAACAAGAAACGTTAAAAAAAATGACAGATGCTATCATTCATCGAGGGCCTGATGCAGAGGGGCATTGGTTTTCAAAACGAGCGGCATTAGGTCATCGACGTCTCATCGTCATTGATCCTGAAGGTGGCCTTCAACCTATGCTGTATAAAGATGGAAATGATACGATTGGCCTTACGTTCAATGGAGAAATTTATAACTATCAAGAATTACGTAAAGAACTTGAGGAGAAAGGTCATGAATTTCAGACCAAGTCAGATACAGAGGTATTACTACATGCTTACTTAGAGTGGCAAGAAGATTGTATTCAACACTTAAATGGGATTTTTGCTTTTGGTATTTGGGATGAAAGATTTGGGAAATTGATGCTTGGTCGTGACCATCTAGGCGTGAAGCCTTTATTTTTCGCTCAAAGGGGAAGCGCAATTCTCTTTGGTTCAGAGTTAAAAGTTTTACTTTCGCATCCGCTTGTAGATGCAGAGGTAGATAAAGAAGGACTTTCTGAAATATTCTGTCTTGGACCAACACGTACTCCTGGTCATGCTATTTTCAAGGATATACATGAAGTGCGTGCTGGCCATTATATGACGTTTACCTCTAATGGCTCGACTACGACACAGTATTGGAAACTTGAAAGTAAAAAACATGTTGATGATATTGATACAACAGTCGAGACAATCCGCTCCATTTTACAAGATACGGTTAAACGGCAGTTAATTGCTGATAAACCAGTGGTATCTATGCTTTCCGGAGGTTTAGATTCCAGTGGTTTGACAGGTTTAGCAGGAAATGAATTTGGGAATAAAGGGGAACGCCTTCATACATATTCCCTGAATTTCATCAATGATGAAAAAGACTTTGAGCAAGACTTCCTTCGTTTTGATCGTGATGAACCTTGGGTGAAACGTGTGGCTGAATATGTAGGAACAAAGCATCATTCTATAGAGATAGGATCAGATAGTTTAATAGAGTATTTATTAACTCCAATGCGAGCGCGTGATCTACCTGGAGTTGGAGAACTAGAAACGTCTCTTTATTTGCTATTTAAGGAAATGAAAAAAGACGCAACAGTTGCACTTTCAGGCGAATCCGCAGATGAAGTATTCTCAGGATATCCATGGTTCCATCAAGAGAAGTTTCTAGATGCAGAGATATTCCCTTGGAGTGTTAATTTATGGTATAGTACAGAAATTTTATCAGAGGATTTTAAAGCGAAGATTAGCCCTGAAAAATATCAAAAACAAAAATTTGAAGATGCAGTTGCTGAGGTTCCCTTTTTAGAAGGTGAAAGTGATCTGCAAATGAAGCAACGTCAAATGTCTTACATGTTTATTACACGTTTCTTGCCATTTATGCTAGAACGAAAAGATCGCACAAGTATGATGAATGGCTTTGAAGTACGAGTTCCATTTTGCGATTACCGGCTTGTAGAATACCTATGGAATGTCCCATTCGAAATGAAAAGCATAGACAATATTGAAAAAGGTATTTTACGTAGAGCTTTTGAAAATGTACTTCCAGAGGATGTACGTTATCGCAAAAAAAGTGCATATCCAAGCACTAAGGATGCCTCTTATCTACAAGGTATTAGTGATTGGATGTTACATGTGTTGAACAATCCTGAATCACCTATTTTGCCATTAATTAATGTAGAAAGAGTTCGTGCTATTGCAGAAGGAAAAGACGAAGTAATTTCAGGTAATGATGCAAGAGGTATAATAGATTATTTACTTCAAGTTAATAGTTGGCTTCAGGAATATAATATTAAATTAGTATGGTAGATGTAATTTTCAAATAAAGAGAATAGCTGAAACATTAATGACCTAAGTAAACCGCATTTCCAATGGATTAGATAGTTATCTAATAATTGGAGATGCGGTTTTATAAAAAATAATAATATGTTTATAAATGTAAAACCTACGGAAACTTTTCCTGTGGTTTTTTTTAGTAGTTTTTACGAAATTATGAGTGTTTTTTATTTTGTATTTCAATAAGTTCATCTTGTACCATTTCTATATAATATTCTTTTTCTGTTAGTTCAAATATAAATAATGCTTTTTTCCAGTTATAAACAACATCTTCTACATTGTGTTGTTTAATCTTTAATAAACACTGACCTTTTAAATAGAATAGTTCACCTAATAGGTATAAAGTATTTAGATTAATTGCTAATTTGATGCCCCTATCAATGTATTTTATTGCCTCTTCATGTTGATATGTGAAGTCTAAACATTTTGCTAAATTGAAAATGATTTTTAATTTAATTTCTTTATCTCTAGGAAGATCTAACTTATTAAAATTAGTTAAACATCTTTTTAATATCGTAATACTTTTTTCATATTCTTTGTTTTCTCCATGAAATATAGCCATTGTTTGCATAATATGTATTTCTCTTTCTGATAAAAAATCAGAATTGGTTAAAGTTAGTTTTAATGCATGATTTAAAAGAGTTAAAGCAGTTTTTGTTGATCTATTTACCTCAAATATAGCGATTGCTTCATGCCATATTAGAAATTGTTTCTCTTCTTTTGTTTGAAAATTATTTAAGTTTTTCTCTTTTTTTACTATTTCATAAAGTTCTTTATATTGTTTTTGCTTTAAGCAATCTTTTATTACGTATTTTACATTTTCTGTATATTTTAATCTTTTGTTTTGAGTTAGTGCAAATATATGATTCGGATCAATGCCAAGTCTTTCTGATAATTGATATAACAATATGCTAGATGGATAAATCACACCTTTTTCGATCTTGCTAATTTGACTTTGTGAACAAATTCCATGACACAATTCGGATTGTGATATGTTTTTTTTTATTCTAAGTTCTTTAATGGTAATACCCAAATCGTTAAATTCCATTTTTTCACCTACTATTTAGCACTGTATTAGTATAAGAGCTTTCTCTAACTTTTAATGTAATGTAAAATTAATATATTTACAATTATTATTTGTTTTAAAGGAATTACCGTTTCCATAGGATGGTGAGGCTTTTATTATGTACAAAAAAAGACACCCTAAGGTGCCTTCCTCCGACTTGAACCACGTTCATTTAGTATAAACTTATCCGTATTATCCCTTTGTTATACGTGTAAACACACCCTATAAAACAGAATCGTCTATATACACCAGATTGTTAGTTTACAAAGTACAAGAGATTTGAGATCAGTATTAGAGTGACGCGACACCTTCCATAATGATTGGTATGTTACGCCTTTCAAAAGAATCTGCTTTATAGAATGTATCCACGTTTATTATTTTACTATATATAAAATTCATTCGGTGTATTTTTTCCAGATATGTATAATTGCATAAAGTTGATGGGAAAATCAGAGTATAATTTGGATTGTGTAATAAAGATAAGGCCCACCTACGGAAATAGGTGGGTTTTTGTTGGGTATTACTATCTCATTGCACACAAGGGAATTTCTATTAAAATCATAGCATATTTTTATAGCTCTTATATTGAGAAATAAAGAAAAGACACCCAAATAAGAGTGTCTTTTCCCTTAGTATTTTAGCAGAAGCAACTGCATCCAATAATGATTAAAAGTATAAAGAGTACAACGAGTAAAGCAAAAACGTACTATTCTACATTATCTAAATTAAAGGTAGCTACGCAAAATGGAAGTATTCCTGACCTTGTAAAGAAAGGTATTTTAGATCGAGAAGGAAATGGATTTACTCCAGGTGATGATGATACATTTTATGTAATGTTCACATTCGTAGATAGCGGTGAAGGCCAAAATATATTTCAGGGAGATGCATTGAAATTAAATTGGACGTTTAATTCCATACAAGCAAGCGGTGAAGAAAAGTAAGTGTAATAATTTGTATACTCTATGTTTAAAATTGTAACAAGAAGCATAAGATGGCCGTTTTGATCAACTTATTCCTTTTTAGTTTGCGGTCAACGTATGCTTCTAATATGTATACAACAAAAATAACAACTAGCGCCTCGTAAGAGGTGCTAGTTGACATGAAATTCGTTATTGATACTGAAAAAGGATCTTTTTTTTAAAAAAAATTTGGTCCATTTCTATATTAAGTGTAGTTTTTTCTATACTTAATTAATTTTATATACTGAAATAAAATATTTGTTAAATTTTTTTATCTACCACCAAATCCAGGTTGCATAGGGGCAACTTGGGGGAACATGACCCCACCAGCACCACCACCAGGTGAAAGTTGAGAAGCTGCAACTGGCGCTAATCCAAGACTAACATTTCCACCAACTACATTAGGGAATACAATCACCATCAATTTAATATTTTTCAAGTTTCCCAAAAACTGAAATAATTACTAAAGTCTTTATAAGGAAATAGAAAGCTTTTTAATTCTTGACTAATATCTTCTAGATTCCCATATATATTATCTACTGCTAAATTAATGTCCTCATTAAAATTATATAGCTGTTCATCTACATAACTGAATCCCTCACAGCAATCATTATGTATCAAATTAGATATAAATGGTTTTATTTTCAATACATTTTCTTCATTTAGGATAAATTTATCCCATAACAGCCCCAGTATTATTTTTACGGGTAATTTTTTATCATACGTTCCTTTTACGTTTTTTAATTTAGGTACGATGTCAACCAACTTATCATTACTAGATAGAGAAACTTCTATAATTTCAATAGAAGGGCTATCTCATGCTTCAATTGTCTGATCAGCCCAATCAATTATTTCAGTTTTTGAAAATAAACCAATTTGTAACCCTATACTCAGAACCTCAGCTATTATTTTTATATTATCGATATATAAAACTCCTTAGATTTTCTGATAATTATACATCGCAGTAACCTAAATTTCAAAAGGTTGTTGCTAGTATGCAGTAACTAAAGGGATTTTTAAACCTAGGATTTCTCCACATTGTTATCAAGCTAAAAAATAAAATCTCTCCTAAAAAGAAAAAAGATGAACAAAATAATAAAAAGGCTCATTTCTATTTCTTTTTTAGTTTCTATTCCTTAGTAAAAGAACTTAGTAGATGAAAAGGTTAGATTGCACAATTAATTGGGAGATAAGTACAAGTAACTTTGAATCTCTTGAACAAATACTTCTAGTTTATTATATATAGAAACAGATATAATAAATTCACCCTTTCCTATGATTCTACAGAAAGAATTTTTTTATATTTGTAGGATAGTTTTAGATACAAAAACACAGGAATTTGCAACCTATACATGACTAAATGTAAAATATATATTGCATTAATGTTGTTAATAATTTAATATATAAAATATAAGATTTATGGTGTGAAGTTATCTTTACAAGTAAGGTGTATTTAATGACTTTAAGTAAAGTGAAGATTGCAAGGGTTGAAAAAGGTCTGACCCAACAAGGGTTGTTCAATATTGTAAATGTTACACGACATAACATTAGTATTATTGAAAGTAATAATTATAACCCTTCTTTAAAACTTTGCATTCATACAGCTAAAACACTAGATAAAAGTTTAGATAAATTATTTTGGGAGGAATTTTAAAATGGAAAAACTAAAAAAATGGTTTTCACTCAGTACACACCCAGATGAAAGAATCCAACAAATTGAAATGAAAATTTGGGCTCAATCTGGAATTATTGTCCTACTTATAGCTTTTGTTGATTTTATAATAAGAGGAGCATATCTACACCGTCCATTTTTAGAATGGGCTGCTTCATTAGCCATTATAATTTTTTATATGATATTCTTTTTTATTAAATCTATTTTGACTGGTATTTATGAAACAGATATTAATAATAAAGAACAATTAAATGAAAAGTTAAAAGAAAAAATGAGTAATACCTTTATTTTATGTTTTGTCGCAATAGGTGCTACCACATACAAATATAACTTACCTGAAGATTTCGTTGGATGGTTATCAGTAATAGCAAGATTTATTATACTTTTTGCTTTCCTATTTGGTATTCAATATCTTATTACAGTATTAGCATGGAAGAAATCAAATAAAATTTAATAAGTATAGACAAAAAAGCTTATCTTTTAGCACTTAATGATAAGCTTTTTATTATTTTTTCATCTTTTTTCGTTTGGGTGTACAATGAATTTCTTAGCTTGATAGCGATGGGATAGAACCACATCGCCATTAAGCGGAAGTTTTATAATACTCCAGAACAAAATTTCGTGCTAACTTGTAACAAAAAAACATGTGAAATTGCCCATAGATAACTATCTTATAGTAATTACATAAACTAGTGTGTGATATAATAATATAAAGATATTACATTTAAAGGGGGATTCAAATTGGTTAAAAACTTACCTTTACTAATAGTGATTTTACTACTTGGTATAAGTTCTTCTACGTTAAGTACGAATGGATACTTTTCTCCAGTTATAGAAGGGTCTTTAATGATTATAAGTATTATTTTAAACATTGCTGCAGTGATAGGTTTATCACTACACGTTCTTGTATACCAACCTATGAAAAGATATGAAACAAATTTAAAAGAGACATTTAAATAAAATAATTATATTCGAGGTAACAACCCATCGTTATTGTGCTAAAAAATGTATCCATAAAAAGAAAAAATACGCTATTCTTTCTGTAGAATCATAGGAAAGGATGGCGTTTTTTAAATTTTATAGATACTTTGTGGTAGCCTCAAGTAGGAGGATTTAGCACAGGCAAACAATAATATTTTTTGTCTAGAAAGGAGAATGTTTTTTGAAATACACATTAAGAAAAAAATTAAGGGTGTTTTTTATAGGATTACTAGTACTAGTAATAATCACTTCTATTTTCGTTTATTACAAGTTTTTAACACCTTCAGCAGATATTCAACAATACAAGGAGTATTATGCTCCAAAAACAACACAAAAAGTATTGAATCAAGGTGAGGTAAAGGTCACATTTTTAGGAACATCATCTTTACTATTTGATGATGGAAATACACAATTAATGATTGATGGTTTTATTTCTAGGCCATCCTTACCAAAAATGTTGTTCAGCAATATAAAAACAGATGAAGATACTGTGGATAAAGCTTTTAATCAAATAGGGGTTGATAATAATAAACTTAAGGGATTATTTATTGCACATACACATTATGATCATGCGTTTGATTTAGCTTATATAGCTAAACGAACTGGAACACATGTATATGATTCAGAATCAGCAATTAACATAGGTATTGGTGGTGATATAAATAAGAACCAGATGTCTGTATATGAAGTAAATAAGGCTATGAAGTTTGGTGATTTTACTGTTACTGTCCTTCCATCGAAACATTCACCAACCTTTGATGAAGGAGAAAAAATAAAAAAGCCACTTAAACAACCTGCTAAAACCCTAGATTATCATGAAGACTCTTCTTATGATTACTTGATTACACATAATAATAAAACTTTCCTTGTTAAACCAAGTGCTAACTATATAGAAGGAGTATTAGATGATATTCGAGCTGATGTCTTGTTTTTAGGAATAGGGGTATTAGGAAAGCAGGAAAGTACTTTCCAAAATACGTATTACAAGCAAACTGTACGAAAAGTACAACCGAAGCTTGTTATTCCAATACATTGGGACGATTTCAACAAACCATTGACAGATACTCTTGAAGCAATGCCTAAATATGCGGACAATACCAAAAATGGATTAGATTTTATAATTCAAAGGACAAAAGCAGATAAAATTGATTTTCAAATACTTCAAGGTTTTAGAAGTATTTACTTCTAAAAAAGGGATCCACCACACCTCTATCAAGTTAAGGAACATAAAAAACGATAATAATGAACTTCTGCGCTAAAAAAAGACACAAAATTTTCGTTTAGGGGGTAATCTGTTCTGTTAGCTTGATGGATGTGTGGCGGTACCCTATCACTATCGATTTAAAAGAATGACTGCCACGTTTTATGCAAATATTAATTTGTTTTGATTGAAAATAGATTATAAAATTAATATTTAAATATAAAGAATTTGAATATTAATATGTTATCATTTAAATAATTCAAATATGTAGTACAAAGTCAATATTTGTAGCTGAGTTCGTTTATACATATGAAAGAATTAAATTATGAAAAGGCGGTATTTATTATGAAAGCAATTAAATTAGCAGGTTTAACAATTGCAGCAGGTTTATTATTGGCAGCGTGTGGTACTGAAGAAGCGAAAATAGAGCAAGATGTGAAGAAAGAGGAACAAAAAGAAAAAGTTAAAGCATTTCAGGCAGAAAAGCAGCAAGAAGATAGGAAAGTAACTGTGCAACAATCGACGGATACGTCAAAACAGCATGAAAATGTAGTAAAAGAAACAGTTAAAGAAGAACAAAAAGCAGAGTCAACGCCTGTTGAACAACCGAAAGTCAGCGGGTTAAATGAGGCACAAGCAAAAGAAAAAGTGGAACAATCGATGACAGCACAAGGCCAGGGAGCGCGTAATAAAGATGTGAAATTAAGCCAATTAGGCATCGAAACAGCAAAGGATGGAATAAAGGTGGCTGCACAGGCGCAAGACGTCCATATTGAAGCAAAAGACAATCTAACTCGAATTGTTGTTATCGTTCCAGCTGGAACAACGAAAGAACGAGCGCAACAAGTAGGCGACATAGCAGCGCGCCAGGTGGCAAGTTTTGGGGCAATGGGATTAAATGTAGATTTGAAAGTACCATCAAAAGATTATTTAGGGGAATATTGGGAAAATTTCTCTGGTGATATCGGTATCTATGACAGTAACAAAAAACAATTAGTACGTGGATATATTTCCAAGTTAAATCCAACAAAAATTAAATGGTAAGAAAAACAAGGTCCCTACACAATGTGTGGGGATTTTTCCATAAAAAAAACTTAAGGGGTCTTCCGACGATTCGAATTGTTGTATAGTAATGCATGTTAATTAATAAAATTAACTATACAAATAATATATTATACTTTCATGTATTCTAGGTGATATAATGTGTAAGGGAATTATTGGTTAATTAGTAATACATATATGTTATATTAGGGGGATACATAAGTAATGTTAGATGCTATTTTTGCAGTTGTAGAAATACTCTTAGGTTTTTTCGCATTTATAATAGCTTTGTTTGCTTATCTCTTTTCAACAGGAGAAGAAAAGCGACAAGCAAAAGAGGATTTAAAGGAGCTTTCTAAAACTGCTCTCATCCCATTTGTAGTGTTTGTAATCGTAATATTATTTTTTGTTATTAAGGTAATTGATCATGATAATAAAGTTGAACAAGAACAACAAAGGCTACATGAAGAGAACTATCAACGTTACCATAATAATGGTAATTCTAATCTTGATAAAAGCCTGGAACAAGATAATAAATAATATAGATAAGAACCTCGCCATTTCCATAAGATGGCGAGGTTCTTACGCATAAAGAAAAGACACCCTAAAGTGCCTTTTCTAATAGTTTTTTAGCAGAAGCAACTGCATCCAATAATGATTAATAGTATAAAGAGTACAACGAGTAAAGCAAAGCCTCCAGCAAAACCGCAGCCTTCGCCGCAACTACCACCATATCCCATAATAATAGTTCCTCCTTTAGATAAGAGGGTAAAACTAGGGGGTATTCCATGTGTTTTAATGGGTTCAATTTACCTTATGTTTTTATGTGTGAATTGAGCAGGTCCTTTTGAAAATAAGGGAAGATAAATTAATCTGTTTCCCTTGAACGTTGATAAATTATACATTACATTAAAAACAAATTATTTAATTATATAAATAATTTGTTTTTAATGTAATGTATTAATCCTAACAGAAGGGAGGATTAGCCATGCAATTAGTTTGTTTTAAAGTAGTAAATGGACAATACTTTTTAGTTGTAGAAGGTATCGAAATTCCTGCGCCAATTCCAGTGTTTGCTGCAGCTTTATTAATTGGTTTAGGAGTAATCCCGCTTTGTTCTTAATTTAAAGAATTTCAAACAGCTCTACCTTTCAATTGATAAACCCTTAAGCATATGGATGCTTGAGGGTTTTTTATAATAAAAAGAAAAGACGCCATAAGGCGTCCCCACAATTAGGTAGATAAGACTTCAGTTTTCCAATCTAAAGAAATTTTGTATTAGTTCTTTGAAAGTATATCATAATATCCAGTTGATTTATTATGCATTATTACATACTTCTCTCAAACCTTCTAGTATTTATTTGATAAAATAGAATCCTAATATTACTAAAAATTAAATAAATATTTCTAAAAACCCTAAATATTTATAGGGATAACAAAAGTGATACATTTAAGGTGCAAATTATAAAAAATATAAAAAGAGGGTGAATAAAGCGGTATTTACAAAAGACTATTATAAACGGTGAGCAGTTATACAGGTTATATGAACCTGAATCTTGTTAAAAAATGATACTCATTTGAGTGTACTTTCTGATTTGAACCACCTTGATTAAAATAATGAAGAATCATCATTCATTTATTCTGATTTCTGGAAAAGTTTTAATAGATTCATGTTGAACAAACATACTTTTTAGAAAGAGGAGAGATTATTGATGGATAGTCAATTACTATATCAACAGCAAAAAAGAGAAAAGGCACTTGTGATTGGAGCTGGTATTGCAGGCTTACTTACTGCACGCGTGCTTTCCAGTTATTTTGAGACAGTGATAGTTGTTGAAAAAGATGAGTTACCTCAAAAACCATCTGAACGTCCAGGTACCCCCCAAGACTTTCATCCTCATCGTGTATTACCACGTGGAGAAATAATTATGAACCGTTTCTTTCCTGGATATGTTGATGATTTATTAAATTTAGGGGCCCATAATGTCAAGAATGATAAAATGATTCGATTTTCTCCGTATGGGGCACTGGAACTAGTTATAGAACGAAAAGGTGCAGCAAGCAGTCGAGCATTGTTAGAATGGACAATCCGCCAACGTGTCCAAGAAATTCCTAATGTCCATTTTTATTCAAAGCAAGTAGTCACAGGCATTTTAGCTTCGTCTGATCACAAGCGTGTTATTGGAATTAATATTCAAGAACGGGACGAATTAAAAACAAAGCGAACTGTGTTAACCGATTTGGTAGTTGACACATGTGGTCGTCAATCTAAACTCAATAAATGGCTTACATCTATGGGCTATGATGTTCCAGAACCAGAACGTTTAAAGGTGAATTTCGGATATAGCACGAGATATTATAAAGTACCTTCACATATCAAAGAGAAATTGAGTGCAATTTCTGAAGGAGATCCTGCTAAAAAAGTTGGTGCTGTAGGGTTATTATATATTGAAGATAACATAGCTCAAGCGCTACTATTTGTTGCTGGAGGTACGCATTATCCACCAACCAATTCAAAAGAATATGAAAAAGAGCTGGATTCATTAGTTACCCCTATGATGAGGGAGTTAATTAAAGAGTTAGAACCAATTAGTGTCCCAAGAGGATTTAGAGCACGTGAGTCAACTCGTCAACATTTTGAACAAATGGAAAATTGGCCATCTGGATTATTAGTGTTAGGTGATGCTTTTTGTAACTTTGATCCCATTTATGGGCAAGGAATGACCGTAGCCGCCATTGAAGCTGAAATGTTAGATACTTGTTTAAAAGAACATTCTACTCATAAACCTGGATTCGAACGCAAGGTGCTGCAACGTATGCAACAAGCTATTGAACCGGCATGGTGGCTGAGTTCAATTGCGGATTTACGTTGGAAAGGTGTTGAACATGTAGGAGCTGTTCCACTAAAAGGTGTGAAATTTGCACAGAAATATTTTGATTTATACCTTAAACAAGCTGTAAAGCAAGCGAATGAGGGGAATTCATCCATGCTCCAAAAATATATAATGATGAATGGGCTAGTTCATTCGCCTCATGATATCATTAACTCAGATATGTTAAAGATGTTAATCAATGGAGATGAGTCTTTAGAAGAGAATGAACTTTTGAACGAACTTGGAGAAGTAGATAAGAAACCAATGCAAGAAAGAATAAATGAATTAATCCCTTCTTTTTCATTAGCTTTTGAGAATAGCATTCCAAATTTGTTCTCATCCATTTCAATTTCTAATGTCAAATGAGGAAAAGAAACATTGCTCTAATTAGGGCAATGTTTCTTTTATTAGATAAGCAGTATTTAATCAACTACTTTTTCAATTGTTGGCATTATAGCGATTGGTGGTAAAGAGTAAGTCCAAGCAGCAGCGTATACGTTTAATTTTTCACCTAATTTGTAGTTTTCACCATTGGATACAGGTACTCTTAAAATTTTATTTTGGGAAACTAGCTCCCACCAATTATGCTGATAATAAAGTGCTTCTTCTTTCGTAAAAGTATCAGCAACAATTAAGTAATTATCGTCTGCTGAAATAACATAGCCCGTGAAAGGTATTTGTATTCGTACCTGTTCCTCCTTAATTGGAGAAGTGTTATTGGCAGTATCCGCAGAAGCAGGTGTTAAGCCAAAAGTAAATCCGCACCCTAATGTTAATGTTGTAACTACTGTTAATAATTTTTGTTTTTTTGAAAACATAATAGAAAGCCTCCTTAAATTTTATTACCACACCAACACCATTCTATTCATTTAGATATAAAGCCTTTCTGCATTCAAATATTTAACAATTTTGTCATAAATAAAACAAAATTGTATGTGATATGTATTTTTTAGAGTGATTTATGATATAATTCACTAGGTAAAGTATTTTCGTGGTTCATCTCTATATAGTTTTTTACCCTACTTACTCTGTAAAATATTATTGGTGAAGAGAGAATGTTTTCTCTCTTCTTTTTTTATTTGACATTAATAATATCGTTAATAAAGGATGTTTAATATTTTTTAGGCTATTTTGTTGTTGGTAATTAGTTTTGGTACGTATAATAAAATATGGTTTGATTAAGAGATTTAGTCTTGACGTACAGAATTTGCAAAATGTTGGTGTTCCGTCTTTATTTACATCAAATGTTAAATGTATTCTAATTTTAAATGAATTCAACATAATATTTTGTATCTATAATCCCAAAGGAAACTTTACATGGAAATGAAATTTTTCCTGCAGAAGCAGCCTGCATACAAGAAATTACCCAAGATTCCAATTCTAAAGGCAAGCGGTATACTTGAATATTACCATCACTGTTTTTTACAGTTACAATCGGTGTATTTACTCTGGTTGTAGCAAAATCGTCCGTTGTTATCATTCTTACTGCATTATTAGTGTGAAAACCAGTGTTTATAACTTCATAAATCTGTCCATCTTTCTCTTTAATAACCATAGGTATATTTAAATAGGGATAGTTTTTAATATCATTATGAATAATTGCTCCTACTGCATTCTTTCTTATTTGAACCTCTTGCATTCTTTTATGCTCCTTTATAATGATTTAAACATGTTTACGTAAATTTATTTTATTTTACATCTATATCTAAAGCTATTTTGCTCATTAAAGGGTTAGGGTCAATTCCTATTGTGCATTCGATCTGTGTTTTTGCATATATTTCACGTTTAAATTTCAACGCAAATTCATAGGGATCGTTAGTAAATAAATGAATGCTATCCGTAATATCCATGAAGAACTCGTCGATGGAATATTGGTGAAAATCCTCAATAGGAACGTACTGCAAAGCTAACTTTGTTATGTAATTAGAGCATTTAATGTATGTTCCCATAATCGGATTTATAACAAGAATGTCTTTTCTTCGAGGAAGCTCGTATAATCTGGCCATCTTCTTTACTCCCAATTCTTTTAATGGGGGAGTGGCAGCTAATACGAAAGAACCGTTTCTATTTACATCACCGACTACTGCCAATTGTGTATACATAGGATCTAACCCCATTTTGATGCAACTTATAGAAGCGTAAAAGCTACGTAAATCAACACATAAGATGATTCTATTCGGTAAGATAGAATAGTCATACACTGTTATTCCTTCCTAAACAAAAGAACGTTTGTTCTTATTGTATACGAGCTTGTGTTCTTTTATAAAGAGGTTTTGTTTTAAAATAATTTTTTCAGATATTCTTCTTGTGGGAGCAGCAGTTCTAACAACAATCAGTAATAGGGGGCGTGACATATGTCCATCAAGCTAAAATTTTAACATACCCACAAAAAGAAAATTTTTATCTCTCTACACCAATTTATGACAAATCATTTTTTTCATTTTTAGGATAATGAATTTCTTAACTTGATGGCAATGACCTAACATTAAAGTGTATGGGTGATTTCTATTAATTAATATATTAAATTTAATAAATTTAAAATTTAAGCATAGGTGTATGATAAACGTATGTAATATCCTTCATTATGTCCATAAATGTGCCCTGGATTTATTAGTATTTTTTTGCTAAAACCATACTAAATAAAGGTCGCAATAAAATTAAAGGTAAAATGAACGGAATATTCAAAATTATATATATCAACTTATTTAAAGGTTAATCTAATGTAATACCATGATACCATAGTTTTACATTAGATATAGATAATTTTGGAAAAGGGGAAGATTCTATGAATGTTCAACTAGAAAATGAACAAATAACAAAATTATTAAACGACTGGTATCAAACCATGTTAAAACAACAATTAGTTAAAGCAAAACAATTAAAAGAGTATATAGACAATGAAATTAACAATGTCAAAGAAAATCAAAACGTACTCTTATATTATTCTTTATTAGATTTTAGATACAAAGCATTAACAGATTGGATAAGTATTAACGAAAGCAGTTTTGATGAAATGGATAATTTCACAACTCCAGCAGATGACTTCCTAGGTTATTATTATCACTTCTTTAAAGCATTCCATTCTACTTTAACATCCAATTACACTGAAGCAAGTGAACACTATGAAAAAGCTAAAGAACTATTAATACACATTCCTGATCCAATAGAACATGCTGAATTTAATTATCGAATGGGATATTTTTATTATCAAATCTATAAACAAGTAATAGCTCTTGATTATATAAAATTAGCTAAAGAAGAATTTTTAAAACATGAAGGTTATGAAATAAATGTAGCACTATGTGACAATTTTATAGGTCTGTGCTGTATTGATTTAAAACATTTCGAATTAGCTGAGGAGTCATTTAATAAGGCACTAGACACATTCCAAAAAAATAACCATAAAAATTCTATCCTTATGGTAAGACATAATTTAGCTTGGTTATATTCAAAACAAAATTTATCTAAACTCGCGATTCGTCATGTATCTGAAGTAACAAAGAACAATCCAAACCATTTCAAAGCATTTTTCGTAGAAGCATATGAATACTATAAGATAAATGACCATGATTACAGCGATCAACTAATTCAAAAAGGATTAAAACTTAGTAACGATTTTAACAATCAAGAATTCCAACATCGTTTTAAAATTTTAAAAGCCCTCAACAACAATGTCCCTACATTAACTTTAGAAATATTTATTTCAGAAGGTATTACTTATTTCAAACAAGAAAAACTATGGGAATGCGTAAAAGAATATGCTGATATCTTAGCTCTAAAGTTTTATGAAGAAAATAACCATAACAAAGCAAGTCAATATTTTTACATGAGCAATACAGCTCAAAAAAATGAATTAGAAAAAGGAGCGTTAAAATAATGAAAAAAATCTATCTAACTATACTTGGAATATCTTTAATTAGTATTCTATCGTTAGGGTTAAACGACTCTTTTAAAAATCAAGCTGTAAATATAGGAGACGGTGGAGGTGCACCAGCAAGACCAGATTATTTATTACAAACACACGCTGACTTATAAGAAAAAAACACCTTCATTCTTGAAGGTGTTTTTTTATAATCTGATTTTTAAATAAATGAAAAACGGAATATATCAAAGTTCTCTAAGCTAACAGCATATTCCAATTATTAGAAAAATATTAAAAATTTTCATTTTTTGTTCTATTATGGAGGTGAGGAGAAATTATACTTATAAGGGAGCTGTATTAGTTTGAAAAAATTTTTAGGATTAGTTTTTGTCGTAGTTATATTAGCTTTTGGAGTTTTTCAACCATACTCACTAAATTTAGAAAAAGTTTTTGCACAAGATAATACTAGTAACAATATTAATAATAATACCAAAGAAAAAAAGATCGATTGTGTACCTTGTAAAAAACCAGAAAATCTTTCGAAAAACGAAACAAATAAATTTGCTGACGAACAAATTTTGGACAAAGTAAAAAAACAATTAACTGATCTTAAACAAAACAAATTAAGTATTTATTCCACAGCAGATTTTGAATGGAAAGAAGCTGTTAAAGTCGATTATAAAGAGAATAAAACATCGGCTATCATAATTCCTTCAAAAGAAAACCCTAAATCTAATGATACAAAACAATATCTAACTGTAGGATTTAACGAATCTGAAAGTAAGTTTGCAGACCCTACATTTTTAGAGTTGAAAACACCAAATAATGGTGATACGATTCTTTTAACAGTAAAAACATTAGATGGTGAAAATGTAGGGACTTTAGACCTAAATTCAAAAGATGGAAAACTTAATCAGATGAAATTATTCACTGATGGAAAAAGTGAATCAATCTTAAAAGAAAACAATGCAAAAGCAGGTTACTGGGAAGATGTTCAACGTTGTATTAAAAACAACTGGAAAACTATGCCTCAATGGGCTAAATGGGCTTGCGAAGGTGCATGTGGAGGATGTTTATTTGCTAGTCCATATGCATGTGGTGGTTGTCTTGGATGTCTAGCTGGTTACGCAATTGGTTGCGCTGCTAGTCAAATATAAAAAGAAGGGTGTGATTCCTCAAATGGAAATGTCTAAAGGAATACTGTTTTATAGACTAACATTGATTATTGCTTGTTTCGCAGTAGTTGCCTTCACATATCCATCTGAATTCTCTAAATTCGCATTAATCGCAGGTATTGTTGGTATTTTTATTACACTAGATAAAATAATAGCAAAAGATAACAAAAAAAGAGTTTATCTCCTCGTATCATTACTCTTTATAATCGGATTTGCTATAACCTTCTACTACACATTCTTATAAAAATACTTCACAATAGGCGATACTTCAAAAAAAAGAATCCTGATCTTTAAAGGATTCTTTTTTTTGCCCTCCTTCTCTTTTCCCCCTTAACAAACCAGATTAGCTAGCCAAAACAGGATATACGAAGGGTAGGGGGCAAAGCTGGGGTGTGGAAAGCCTTTTGACTATGTGTAATTATTTCACTGCCTCTTTAAATTCTTTTCCAGCTTTAAAAGCAGGTGCTTTTGAAGCCGCGATTTGCATTTCTTCACCTGTTTGTGGGTTACGTCCTGTACGTGCAGATCTTTCACGTACTTCAAATGTACCAAAACCAAGAATCTGTACTTTCTCTCCAGTTGCTAACGCATTTGTTATTGTATCTAATAATGCTTGTGTTGCTGCTGCAGCATCTTTTTGTGTAAGTTCAGCTTTTTCTGCTACTACTTTTGTTAATTCAGTTTTATTCATTTTCAGCACCTCTTAATATGTAATTAGGTGACTATTATAACGTGTGTGTATTCATGGCGCAATTATACTGTCCTTAGAAAAGGCCATAGCAAGAGCAAGAGGACAATGTCTGTGTAAAAGGCATAAGGAGGATATTAATTATCGCTTTAAACTCTGTTCATATTTCTTTACATCTTCCAGAGTTTTAAATGTTAACACATCAAAAACTCCTTTTTCATTCCCACATACAACAACAAAACCATCTGTTGCTTCCAGAACTCTACCGACGCCACCATCTGTAAGTGAAATATTGGTGAGATGTTTTACGTTCAGTTTTTCTTCTTTTTGAATGTAAGTAGTTATGGGTGTTCCTACAGGAAATGCGTCTGTGATCTCTTTTGTTGTATATGTGCCATCATCTATTGATTGAGTTTTAGCTGTAATAGAATCAGTTTGAGTGGCACATCCTGTTGAACATATTAAAAGAATGCCAGTAATCATACTTACACATGCTGTTTTTACCATTCACAAAATCCTCCTATAACGGTTCGTATTGTCAACCCATTTAGGGTAACAAATTATATATACGAAGTTTGTTGGTTTATGTGAGGCGTAAATCAACAAAGATACAAGAATTTTGCCAGAATGTGTTTCAAACAAAAGAAAAGACACACAAAGGCGCCTTCCTGCGACTGGAACCATCGTAATATGGAATTGGGTGCCAACCTGATTATTTCTTACCACATTAAGTAATTTTGGTTGTTGAGAAATATAATTCAAATCTATATTCAGTTTATTGTTGCTTTGTTAGATCTTTTGTAGTGGATTCTTCAATCTGTTCAGATTTAATTTTAATTTCAGGGGTTATTGCTATCTTGCTACTCGGGCGCATCTGTTTTTATTTCTTGTCTGCGGACTAATTCTCCTTTATGAACTGTATTTTGACGAAGAATTAGTAATTCTCGGTGTTTTCGCTTTTCTTTCTAGGTGTTTAAGTAAATTGAACAGAAGTATGTTTTTTAACAGATTCGTGATGCGAAGCATCCAGGAGTCCGAGATCCCACAAGGGAAAAATGCTCTTAAAGAACATTCACTCGGCTTTGCCGATCTTGGTTTTGGGGGATCCGTGAGAAGCCTGCTTGAGAAGTGCTGTAACGAGATTATTTGATTTATGTGTGACTTTTAAGTTTAACTCCCTGTATAAATGTGTAAAAGATATCTTTGGAAAGGGAGGCTTAGCGAAATTGATTTTTATTAATACAGTGTATAATTCGACTATGAAATAATTTAAGTTTTATATATTATATAATCTTAACATTATGTTTAATGGTAAAATAGGTTAGTAAATATATTGAGGAGGTTATACGATGGAAACGCATTTACAACAGTTACTAAATTTTTATGAAGATAACATTAGTAATTCTAAAGTATTTATTAAAGAAAAAGTATATGCTTTAATTTGTTTATTATTAATGATTTTACTTTTTTTTACAATAATTTTAGGTCAACATGGATTTAAATATTATGTAGTAATAACAATATTAGCAATTATAACTTTTATCTCTTTTGTTTGTTTAATATATAGAATTGAAGGACGATTAGGACATTTTAAAGGTCTAACTTTTAAACAAAAAGTCTCTAAATGCGTTTTATTTGTTGCAGATACAAAATTTTTAATGACTTTAAACGACTTAAAATCGCTTAGAGATGAAAAAGTAATCAAATTACGTCAACATTTTCAAGAAAAAGGATTTTATAATGAGGAACACTTAAAGGTATTTATGGATGTTTTAGAAAAAGAATATCAAAATCGGTTTAATATATCTCGTTTATCTGTACTTATAAGCATATTAATTCCTCTATGCACTTATTATATTCAAACAGTATTTAATTTTAGAGATGCTAAAATTGATATTACTAATAGTGGACATATTTTTATGTTAAATTTTATTTTTATAGAAATTGCCGTTATTATGTGTTGTTTTTATTTTATTACTAGTTGTGTATTATCATCTTTAAAGTCTACATTTTTATTGGTATATTCTGTGAGGAAATATGAAGTGTTAGATTTAACAAGTTTGATTAGAGAATTATATCTTGAATGTTATATAGAAGAAAAACAAAAGAAAGAAGTTTTAATTATAAAAGGATTTGTAAAAAAAGAATAAAATTTAATATGAGAAAAGAGTACAATAATGGATTGGAAATTATTTGCTATTTCTCAAATAGCAAAAGAATTGAATAGCCAGAATCAACAGCGCGTTATTAATAGGGATCGATTTATTGAGAAGGGTTTCCATCGTAATTTAACTGTAATGGAAATAGAAGAGGATTTATCCCGGATGAATGCAAGGAATATTGATGTTAAAGAAAAAACTGCAACAACGATGCGAAGCCAAAGGGATGATTATGCAAATAAAGATTTGAGAAAAGTTTCAACAAATGATTAATAAGTTTATTTTAGCTATCAAGGTAATAGCAGATCAGAAGCAAGAAATTACGGATTTATGGAAGACTGTTGCAGAACTTCAAAATAAACAAATTAATTGAGAAAAAACATAGGAAATAAATTAAAAGAAGATTAGAATTATAAAAGAAGTACAAGAAACAAAATATCAATTTGAAAGTATCAAGAATGATTCGTGGTGGCGACGTTTTTTTGAATAACACTTGTATATTTTTTAATAAAGGAGATAATTTATGTTTGAAATTACTACTATTAGCAGGTCTGAACAATTAAGAGAGTTTTTATTAGAAAATTTCACCGATTTAATAATGGATTCAGCAGGTGGAAGTAATTTTGAATTTCCTGATTTTGATTTATTTGCACGAGATTATTTACAATTTGCAGAACACGAACTTTTGCACTTAAAGAAAGATGATACAAATATTAATCATATACATTTGATAAATTGTGTTTCTCATTTGAGAAGGGCAATTGATTGTCAATTAGATACATGTTTATATGTCTTGAAGATAAAGGTATTTAGGAAGAAAAATTTAAGTTTAGATCAAAAACTTAAATTTTTTAAAGATATTGGTGTTTTTAATTCTTTTTCTCTTTCTAGATTTAATAAGATTAGGAATAAAATGGAACATAATTATCAAATTCCTAAAATAGGTGATATAGAAGCTTTTTTTGATTTAGTTTCGGCTTTCATTACTATTTTAGAATCTTTTCTTACTACTTTGCATTATCAATCCGAAATTAGCTTATATACAGAAGATGTTAATTCTAATATGAATATTAGTTTTGATATTAAATATTTTTATGAAGATATCCCTCGTATTACTTGTGAAATACGTAATCGTTCAAATTGGGATGAGATTAAGGAGTTAACTGTAACAGTAAATGACGAGAAGGACTTTCCTTATTTTTTAAAGGTTTTGCTTTTATTGGCGCGTAATTATTATTTTGTGAGTGGAAATTATATGAATAAACATATATTAAATGAATTATCTAAATGAGTTATAAAGGGGGAAATATATAAAGCTTTATGTTTTATACAGAAGCTTTATATTTTCTATTAAATAAAGTCACTATGTTTTGAAAAAAGATGCGATAAAATATAAAAAGGAAATGGACCATTTGTTAAAAGGATCAATTTCCTTTTTACGATTTAAATATGTTTAAATTTTATTATGAAGGAACCTAAATCATAGCCTGTTTTTATTATTGCTATAGCTGAAATTATAGCTAATGGGTATTTAATAGATGGCTTGTTGAGAAATTCCTTTAGGATTTTCATGTTGTAGACCTCCATTGTATTGATATTATTAATATATATAGTATCACAAACATAGTGGTTAAAAGCCATTATATTTATCCCTATTAAATATAATTTGAAGAAGGGTACTTAAATTGACGGAGAACGAAACAAAATAATGGGTAACAAAACGATCAAATTTTTTATAAAAATCGCATACTAGTTTACAAAAAAAGAATCCATTTTGAACAAGCTTATGTCAGATTCTTCTTATTTATCATATAATATGTGTTTGTGTTACTATTACTATTTAATAAAGTTGTATTCTTTATTAAATAGAAGTATCGTTTATAAAAATTGTACTGTTTTCAGTCCTTTTTATTTTCAAGTTAATGTGATATATTCATAACATAAAGAGCGAAATATATCACATGGAGGTTTTTATGAAAAATAAATTGTCTTATTTAGGATTTCTCGGTTTTTTGGGTTTTTTAGGTCCGTTTACACTTTTAGGCAATATTTCATGGGCATATTATTTTTTCGGTTTCTTTTTCTTTTTCGCATATGCAAAAGTAGTACCAGATGAGCTTTTTATGCTACATGTTCGTATCGCTGCTACAAGGGCTTTTTTCGTAGCAGTAGTACTAGGAAGTATACTACTTTTGAGTGTTTTTATATTAGAAAATTTACATATAATTCGGTTATTCGTTATAATTTCATTTTTCATACCTTTAGGCACATTTATAATTAATTTAGAAATATTTGAGCGCAGAGAAAAGAAAGGAATGCAAGATGCCACTTAAGACTAGAATGAAAGAATATAGAGTAAAGCTAAATATGTCGCAAGAAGATTTAGCCAAGGAGGTTGGTGTTAGAAGAGAAACAATTGGCAATCTCGAAAATGGAAAATATAATCCTTCCTTCAAACTTACTTATGATATTGCGAAGGTTTTAAAAGCACCTCTTGAAGTTCTGTTTTGGTTTGAAGAATAGTTCATGTATGAGTAAATGATTATGATAGATATGTTCATGAGTTTTGAACAATCTTTTTTATAAAAACTAAATGCAGATTTCTAACAAAAGACTCCATTTTGATTAAACCTTTTTCAAAGTGGAGTCTTTTTGTTTACCATAAACTATGGGTTTGTGTTTTTTTGTTTAAATTTCATTACAAATCAACATCAATTTGCGAATACCTGGTTTGTAGATAAAAGAGAGCTGCAAACATCTGTATGCAATATATAAAAGGTGCCAATTCTAATGTTAATAATGGAGATTGATAGCTCCTCTACGTTCACTTTTATAGAAGAGGGGAGATGAAATAAGCTAAGATACAGCTGTTTTAGTAGATTTGCTTTATTTTTCAATTAATTTGAACGCAGGTGATAATTTGTTAAATACACTATGTTGTTCATTTCCTTCTTGGTTCATACCTGATTGATAAGATGAAAATCCTTTATATGTTTTTCTTTTCCATTGCCATAAGCCATTACTTTGATCGAATTCCCCATAGTAATGATTGTAATCAAGTTTGTTGCCAGTATTTTTATTGAAATTATTGCTAATAAAAATACGGCTATTACTCGCATAGATTTGGTTATTGGTAATCACATTATTGCGGGTATCGTAATTTAATTCGATTTGGCCACTCTCTTGATCTTTTGTATCATTTTTATAAATCACATTGTTTGTAATTGTGTTATTTTCAGCATATCCTTGCTGACTATCATATCCACCAATTGCAATGCCACTCATGATATTATTGGATATCGTATTCTCTCTAACGGTAATTTGGCTTGCGCTTTTTCCTGCATGTTCGCTAGCTACTTCAATACCGAGGTCGTTTTCATAGCTTTGATTTTGCTCAATGATAATTTCCTTCCCACCATCCACGTAAATACCATCAGCGGAATATTCATTATAACTCGTATTATTGATGGATGAATTGTGATGGACAATGTTATTACGAACAACTCCATTTCGTGCCTGATCTAAAGCAGCTACTAGAGATACGCCTTCATGTCCAATCAGAACAATTCCAATGTTGTTGTTATCATGTACTTTGTTATTGGTAACTTCAAAGGAATCTACATTCCCATTCATAGCAATGGCTTCACTCAATCCTAATTTCAAATTTGCTACTTCGTTATTATCAATCACAATATGATTTAGATTATTTTTTGCACTAGATGAAGTACCGTATACAGCAATACCGTGTGCATTTCCATCCTTAACATTTGCTTCAATGTGGTGAATATAATTATTTCTAATATCAATGTAACTTCCTGTTCCAGTGATATAAATACCAATAGGGGTTTCGTTAACTTTCGTTGATTTTAAATTACGAAATTCTAATCCTTTTACTTGAATATAATTCTTGTTTTCTATTGTAAATAACCCATCATCTTCTAACTTGACTTTAGAACCATCGAGAATGACTTTTTCATCTTGATAATTTTGAAAAGTAATGGGTGCGCCTGAGGCACCAGAACGAGCGACACGAACTTTTTGGTTATAAACTCCGCCTCTTATGTAGATTGTACTTCCTTCTTTTGCGACATTAGCAGCTTTTTGAATGGTAGCGAAAGGTTGATCTAATGTACCGGAATTGAGGTCAATTCCTGTTGGAGATACATAGTAATTTGTAACAGGAATTGCATTGTTATTGGATTGTGCAAAGGTAGAGGTAGGGAGTGTGAAAATTAACATACTGAAAGAAAGTATAAAGATAAAAAGCGATTTTTTTAATGAGGGAAATATTGTTTGATATTTCATCATGATCCTCCTTCTTTTTTTAGCATTCCTTCTCAACTATATAGTTAAAACTGACGATTTATATCTTGTATCAATAAAAAAAACAGGAATGTATTGCGGGTTAAGGGACATCAACTCCTATGGTCTACGTCTTCTATCTGAAACTAAATTTTTAATAATTCATGGTTTTTCGTATAAAATCAAATCATATATACGTGTACTTAAAGAAATATGGATATTAAAATCGGTAGACGAGGGAATGAGAGATACTGATACTAATTTTAAGGAAAGTTATTCAAAATATGTTTTCTATTCAATTAAAGCTTCCCTGTGTATCATGTTAACTGTTGTACTAATTTGATTGGTAAGATTAACAGATAATTATTTAAAGTGGGGGTGGTTCAATAAATTTGAAATTAACATTGTTTAATATGAGTGTTCGAAAAAAATTTATCAAGTTTTAATATTCGGAAAATCATTTATATAAACAAGTATGTTATGGTAACCTTTAATAAAAGGGGGTAGCGTATATGAATGTTGAAATTATTTCTAAAGAAGAAATCACAAAATTATTAAACGACTGGTATCAAGCTATAATTTCACAAAGTGTATTACAGTCTAATACAATAAAAGAAGAGATTGCAGATAAAATCAATAATATTAAGGAAGACCAAACAATATTAGTCTACTATGCTTTATTGAATGCACGGTATAATTTGCTAATTCGTGATATGGATAGTTCAAAAGATATTTTGGATAAAATTGAGCCATTACAAGAGCCTACAGAAACATTTTTAGAGTACTATCATCATTTATTTAAAGCAATTTATGCTACTAATACAGCAAACCATAGTGAAGCAAGAATGCAATTTGAAGAAGCTGAAAAGTATTTAGAGTACATGCATGATGAAATCGAAAAAGCTGAATTTAATTATTGGCTTGCAGTTCATTACTATCACATATTGAAACCAATCCTAGCAGTTCAATTTGCTACGAAGGCAAATGAAGTATTTTCAATTAGTCCAGGGTATGAATTAAAAACTGCAGCATGCTTAAATACTTTAGGGATGGCACACATTCGACTAAATGAATTCGAAAGTGCAGAGGAATATTTACTTTCAGCACTAGGTACCTTCCAAAAATCTCATGACGAAAGTCTTACTAAACGTGTAAAGCACAATTTAGGACTTTTATATGCAAGTCAAAACATGTCAGAGTTAGCAATTAAGCATTTAGAGGAATCACTAGAAAACAACGCTAAAACGATGTTTCTTTTAGCAAGAGAACATTTTAAGTTAGGTCATAATCATAATGCTAATGAATATATTGAGAATGGCTATAAGATTAGTGACTTATGTTATCGTCATCATTTTCAAATTTTAAAAGCAGTACATAACTATGCACCACAAGAAGAATTAGAAAAGGTGGTCATGGAAGGTATTTCGTATTTTGAAAAAGAAGAATTATATGATTGGGTAAAAGAATATGCTTATCTTTTAGGTAATATATTCTATGGTTCAGAAAATCACGAAAAAGCCAGCAAGTATTTACACATCGCTTTAGATGCAGACAAAAAGAGTATAGAAAGAAGGGCGCTAAAATGAAAAAAGCAATCTTATTAATGATGATGTTATCCGCTGTTTTTACTTTTGGTCTTACTAATGTAAAAGACGTATCACAAAATGAAACAATTGAAGTGTTTATGGATCATGGAGAGCATATTTAATTATCTAAAAAAAGAGGGAGCTGCGAGCACCCTCTTTTTTAATTATGAACATATTAATTTAGAAATAACATAAGTAGCAGTAGGAATGAAAAATATAAGGGATAATGTTCCATAGTATCAAATACAGTCTGATTTGCATTCTTAAATACCAAACCATACATTCTTTTTTACACTCAATGCTTTTAAGGGTGGAGTTGCGGCTAGAACGATTGAACCGCTTCTATTTACATCACCGACTACTGCTAACTTTGTATGCATAGGGTCTAATCCCATTTTGATGCAACTTACTGAATCGTAAAAACTTCATAGAACTACACATAAGATGATTCTATTCGTTAGGATTGAATAGTCATACACTGTGAAGGGGGATTTTAAATATAATGTAAAATAAAAAGAATCTTTTAAATACAAAAAAATTCTCTTTTATATTAGATTTACCAAATATTTTTAATTGTAATTTTGAAATTAGTAGAAATAATGGCATTATCTTCAATGAAAGGCATAGATAATTTAGAATATACTATTAAAAATAATGGTAATTTATCCAATCGGTATTACATTGTTAATCTTTATTCCCATAAGAACAATGGGTATCAAGAACCAAAGGAGACTTTAGAATTTGGAACTCGAGATAATGATAAAAATGAATGGATCCATATTGAAATATATCCTGATGAAGTATTTATGCGTATAAATACTTTTGGGGGAAGACAACATAGTAAGAAGATTAATATGAATCGTGATTTGGCTTAATGAATCGTTAATTTTAGAAGTTATAGGGATATTTACAAATTACTAGGGATGATTAGTTTGTATCAAACTATTTTACATCAGGATTTAACAGCTATATTTTTTACCCCGTCCTATATTTAGGACGGGATTATGCGCTAGTTTGAGTTTGATTAAAGAGTAATCAGAACAATTCCAATGTTGTTATCATGTACTTTGTTATTGGTAACTTCAAAAGAATCCACATTCCCATTCACAGCAATAGCCTCACACAGTCCTAATTTCAAATTTGTTAATTCGTTATTATCGATGACAATATGATTTAAATTATTTTGTGCACTAGATGAAGTACCGTATACAGCAATACCGTGTGCATTTCCATCCTTTACATTTGCTTCAATGTGATGGATATAATTATTTCTAATATTAATGTAACTTCCTGTTCCAGTGATGTAAATATCAATAGGGGTTTCGTTAACTTTCGTTGACTTTAAGTTACGAAATTCTAATCCTTTTACTTGAATATAGTTTTTGTCTTCTATTGTAAATAACCCATCATCTTCTAACTTGACTTTAGAACCATCGAGAATGACTTTTTCATCTTGATAATTTTGAAAAGTAATGGGTGCGCCTGAGGCACCAGAATGAGTGACACGAACTTTTTGGTTATAAACTCCGCCTCTTATGTAGATTGTACTTCCTTCTTTCGCGACGTTAGCAGCTTTTTGAATGGTAGCGAAAGGGTGATCTAATGTACCGGGATTGAGGTCATTGCCTGTTGGAGATACATAGTAATTTGTAACAGAATTTGCATTGTTATTGGATTGTGCAAAGGTAGAGGCAGGGAGTGTGAAAATTAATATGCTGAAAGAAGGTATAAAGATAAAAAGCGATTTTTTTAATGAGGGAAATATTGTTTGATATTTCATCATCATCTCCCTTCTTTTTTTAGCATTTCTTCTCAACTATAGAGTTAAAAATGATGATTTATATCTTGTATCATTAAAATATTTATTTATAATTCCGAGGAGAATGAGAGAAGATAACATGTTCATCATATTTGTTGGCAAATATGATGATAGCAAAATTTATTAAGTAGTTATGATTTTTTAAGAAATTGTAGGAACTTATCTATTGCAATAATTAATGGTATTATATAGTAAAAATGTATAAGGAGCATTATCATAATGGAATTACAGTTAACAGTTAATGAGTATATTCGGAAAACTATTTTGGATTTTAAACAGAAGTTAGTTGAAGGAGAAGTAGAAAATGAGCTAGATTTTATTTTGAGAAATGTTACAGAATTATATTTATTAAGTCGTGAAGGGGATAACATTAGTTGTTATATTGAGAAAATTAGAGGGATTGAACAGTACGAAAAGCACATAGATTGGTTTTTTGATGATCCGCAAAGGTTATTGTATATATATAAAATGGGATTAGGTGATTCTTATTTATTTAAAACTTTATATGAAGAATTAATTAAAGATGTTCAAACAGTAAGGGGATTTATCCATGCTAACAGTAATAATCATGTAGGACCAATGAGGGTAATGATTGCTTATGAACCTGAAAATGAATCTACAACAGATGCAGTAAATTATTTTATTAATAATTTCTCTAGTTTTAATGTTGGAGATCAAGCAATAGGTATTATTGGCTTATTTGAACATAATTATTATCTTTATAAAGATATATTACAAGAAATGATAGGAGAAATAAAAAATTATTTCAATGGAGAACAATTTATTTTAGGTAATGATTCAGTTTATTCCTTTCTAGATAAAGCATATCTTACACAGGCTATTGGATTAGTATGTGGATTTGATGATCCTATATTCTGTAAAAGTAAAGAATATTTAGAAAGAAATTTTTGTGAAATAAAAGATTGGGTTGCATCGGAGGTTGCTTTAATTTTAAGAGAGTGTGGTAATGGAAAGTCAATCTCTTATTCAGCATATGAGCGTTTAGAAAAGCTTCACAATCAAAAAATAGAATTACTAAAGCCGGAACTTGTTATGACACTCCCGTATAATGTACAATTCAGTATAAAAAATAAGGTCAAACAAATGCTATATGGTAGAACAAAAAAAATATGGATTGCATCTAGGTATATTACTGAATTTTGGACAGATCTTGTAATAATTAAAGAGAAATATCCTGAAATTGATATTAAGGTTCTCACCTTACCATCAAAAGAATCAAGAGCAAAAATTTATGGTGAGGGAAAAAAATATGTGGAGTTAGCTTTTGAAACACTTCAAAAAAAACTAGAATCCAATTTTAAAACAAGTTCATTTCTACATGCTAGATTTATAGTTACAGATGATGCAGTTCTAATATCATCTGCAGATCTAACTATTGAACAATTAGAAAAAGAAGTTAATTTAGGGATTTTCTCACGGAATCCTGATTTAATAAAATCAGTGGAAAAAATATACCAAGAGTTGTGGGCAATGAATTTCTAATATTAGCAAAACACTATGTATTAGTAAGTTTAAATAGGGTAAAAACATATATTTTTGTTATGTATTTTGATTATAAAGATGAAAAACTATATAACACAGGTATTGGAATTGTTTGTATTGAGTAAAGAGTAGTAATTCATAAAAATTACTACTCTTTTATCTTATAAATATAAAGTATTCTAACGCTGATAATTGAATTATAAAAAATGGGTTTTAAAGAGAGAGTTTTAAATAAACCATATTATAATTCGTTAGTTTTTGTTAATCTTAATATATAAAATTTAAGTGAAAATATAAAGTAAAACTTGTGTAACTGTAAATTCAAAAGTTACTGTGTAGTATTGCTTATTAGTAAAGAATGTCTATTTTTATTCAAATATAATTAAATTAATATTATTCAAATAAAGTTTATTATGAAATAATGAAGAGAGTATGGTGAAAGTTATAATTTATTAGTAATAATAGTATACCCCTAAAGAAAGGGGTTTTTTGCTATAATATAGTTAAGTTTATAAAGGAGATTATTTTATGCGTATTTTACAAATTTCAGATATTCATGCTCAAATTAATAATTACCAAACCAAGCGCATGCGTAGAAAACTTTTAGATAAAATTGCTGAATTAAATAATGAACAATCTTTTGACTACTTATTGTTAAGTGGTGATATTACTCATCAAGGACAGGATTTTTCAGAGTTGCATATGCAGATGATTCAAGAAATATTAAGTTCGATTGATTTAGAAAAGGAGAATTTATTAATAGTACCTGGAAATCATGATTTAATTAGAGATAACGCCAGGACGGATCTAATTGCTGAAATTTTAGATATTCCGTCTGGTTCGCCATCTGATCATTTGGATACTATTTTAAAAGAAGAGGGGAAACTTGATGTTTTATTAGGTTCTTTTAATAAATTTAATGAATTTCATATAAAATTAAAAGGAGAACCTTATCCATTAAAAAATGTGCATAATGTATTTGATTTAGAACAATGTTATTTAGTTTTAATTAATTCTTGTCTTATCGCTAATAAAAAGGACGAAGAGGGGAATTTATTAATTGCAAAAGATATGCTGTTTGATTGCTTAGAGAATATTTCTAATCCAAATAATAAACCTATTATAGCCATGGGGCACCATACTTTAGAATGTTTTAGTGAACCTGATAAAAAAGCAATTTTAAATTTATTCGATGATTACGGTGTTAATATTTATTTATCAGGTCATGTACATCAGGCTGCCTACAATTATGAGGCGAATAATTATAATAGTTTACTAACTGTAGTTTGTTCGGGAGTTCATTTTGATGGTTATACAATAGGAGGATTTATAGATATTAGTATTAGTTCTTCAAAGGCTTATATCACTCAGTATTTGTGGAATTCTGAACATGAGTATTGGACAAAAAATAATTCGCTAGGCAGGCTCATGGAAAATGGAACATTAATTCATAAATTAAAAGAAGAGGATAGTCTAAAATTAAATTCAATTGAAGATAGGAAAAAAAGGTTAGTGGAAGAACTGGAACTTTTATTTAGTGAAAATGAACGAATCTTTAAGCAATATGGACCAAAGTCGATTATAGCGCAACAAAAACCGTTTTCAGAGGCTGCATATATTTGGCGGCAAAAGGTTATATCTCATATTATTCCAAATAATGATAGGATATTAAAATCCTTAGAGGAAAATATTGATTTAATACCCCATAATAAAAAGAGTACCCTGACAATTTATAAGAATCATGTTGAAGGATTTAAAAATAATCATTTAAACGAATTCAAAAGTCAGGATATCCCTTTATTTCCTAGAGAAATTTACTACATTCTTAACTAAGATTAAAAAAGGAGGAACTAAAATGGAAAATTTGCTTGATGAATTTGAAACTCCAAGACCCGAGAGCATTAAATTTTTCCTTGATGTTATTTCGAAGCACCAATCTGTTAAGGCTGTTGAACAAATCGGGCTACCTTTATTTAAGGTGACTAAACAAAATAATAGCGAATTAGTTGCTCTATTAGTAAACATATATATCCTTTCGGAGTCAGAATTATTCGATTTATATTCTCGCTACCCAAAAATTGATGTAATAGTCAATTCTAGTAACTGGAATCAATATACCCTAAGTGCCAAAGCATTGGCTAAAGAAAATAAAATAGGTTTATTTTCTTTCAAAGAATTTATGGGGGCATTAAATTATGATAATAAAGATTTCTTCATTAGTTACATCTCTCCAGAAGAGCGTAAGAGAAATAAAGAAAATAATCGTACCGCACTCTAGTTTACGAGTTTATCTTTTTGGATCCGTTTTACATAGTCCTAATCCCAATGATGTTGATTTGTTAATTCAATATAATAAATCCATTATTCCAAAAGATATTTTGAAGTTGAAAAATGCTTTAAAAAGGTACTATAAAATGTATCATAATATTGATTTACATATTTCCTTATTAACAGATGATGAATTAAGAGAAACTAAATTTCTTGGAAGGATTCGATATATAGAGATTAAGCTCTAGAAATGTTCTTTCTAGAGCTTTTTAACTGTTTATATACATAAGATAACTTATATCTTTATATTGATTAATCTAATTTTAAAATTTCTACTTATATACCCTTCGTGTGTCAAACCTGATGGGAATAATTATTAAGTGGTATTTCCTTATTAGTTCTCACCCACAGCAATCCATTAAATATATACTAAACGGTATATATCAGTTTTAGTAAAATAGATTATCAAGCATATTGTATGTGAGCAACATAAAGAATATAAATTACTTGTAAATGAACACTATGGAAATAATATTTTTCAGCTAAAACCAAATATTGTTGTTGATGATGGTAATATAAAAATTATTTTTGATGCAAACGCGATGTGAACGTGCATAAGCTGCAATTTTGTTGTATCTAAAACAATTAGAATTTGAAATAGATTATTATGAACACATTCAATCTTGGTATTTACGTGTAAATACAGAAAAAAGTTAAAAGTATGTAGTATATCACTAGAAAGTAGGGACAAAACAATTAAAGAACTGAATAAGATTCTCCAAATGAATATGAAATAGTGATATTTAAAGTAATGAATGAAAAAAATAATTAGTTTAGATCTTAGTGCAAATATTAAGCTAGAAAATAAGGATTTATATGTTGTATTAGAACTGAAAAGAGACTAGATACTAAAAAAATGCAGGGTCAGTAGATTATTTAATATTGAATTGTTATATTATATGAGAACAGTGATATAAGACACCACTTAATCAGTGTTCTTTTTAATACGATTTTTATATGTTTAACAAATTGAGTAAGGAGAAGCATCAAATGAATACAAAACTTATTTATCTATATATAAAAGATATAAATCGAGGGTTTCGCAATTTTGATTTTAATTTTACGAATGAGTTCATAGTAAAATATGACCTAGAAACTCATGATCTAAATATAGAAAAAAATGAAGAAAAGGCCTTTGACCTGTGGGGAAATAAAATTAATAGCATTGATTTAATTGTTGGAAAAAATGGAGCAGGAAAATCAACAATATTAGATTTAATTGCTGAAACAAATATTAATCGTAGACATTTATTTAATAAATATGGGGAAGGATTGGTTAATAGTTTTCATAATAACAGGTTTTCTGAATGGTTTGCTATTTATCATGTTGAAGATGATAAATTTGTTGTAGAGGGTGCGGGGCCTAACTTATTATTTAAAGAAAGATTTACACCATCCCATGAATACTCTTTTGTTTGTAGATATTCTTTTGATGAGACAAGATTATACTTTAAAGATTATATTCAGTTTGAACAACTGAATATTGAGAAAGAATATGAAGTATCTCTTAATGATACATTAATATTCATGTATGGTAATGATTCAAAAGGACCAAACTGGTTAAAAACTGAAAAGCAGGATTATTCTTCAGATCATTATGTTGGTTTTAAACGAGTTAAGATTTCGCAAGTGAGATTAGGTAACATTTATCATTTTTTAACTAAAGAATATGAAATGATAGAGACAAAACAATTTACCGCTCAGAATGTTTTTTGCATAATAGATAAAGGTAATTTATATAGGGGAATAGATTTATCAAAAAAAGATATAAACAAATTAAGATTACTTTATCAGGGGCAACCATTAATTACTTCAAAGTTATCTCAAGAAATATTTTCATTGTTAAAGAATAAAGAAGAACCTATTTCTTTTAGTAAAAAAGAAAAATTCATTATTACTTTATTAGAAAATTATATTGTGGATGCATGGGTTAATGGAATTAATAAAGATAGTGTAGAAAAGGAAAAGGTAAATAAATTAAAACAAACAATAGATGCTGTAAAGTTCAAAGGTTTGCCACAAGAGCAATCCTTTGAAGATTTATTAAGATATTTATATTTGGTATTAAACCAAGTATGTGATGCTCTTTCTGAAAAGTACCTTGATGGTGAAGAAACCTACTATGCACAAGCATTAATTGATTTTATAAATCATTTGCAAGTTATAAAAGATGAATACTTTATTTCTTACGATGAAATAAAAATACCAATTAATAGTGGTTTTGACGAAAATATAGGAATGTTACTAGCAGTATATGATTCGTATTCCCCAAGAGATGAAGATATGAAAAATGATCTGCAAAGAGTTATTCATGTCCATTATTCAAAAATGAGTAGAGGAGAAATGCTCTTTGTTAATCACTTTTCTTCTTTATATAAAGCACTAGCATTTTCTGAGAATCCAAGTGTTAGAAATATAATCATATGTCTAGATGAGCCTGAAGAATCTTTTCATCCGGAGTGGGCAAGAAAATATATTTATTATTTGACTACCTTTTTAAATCAAGTGAAAAAAGGTCAACATATTAAATATCAAGTCATTATAAGTACGCATTCTCCATTTATTGTTTCTGATATTCCAAAAAATAATATCACATGTATAAAACTACTTGAACAGGATGGGGCATATACTCGTATTACTGAAAAAGCGAATTTTGGTTTTGGAAGTAATTTGTATGACATTATAAAAGATGACTTCTTCCTAAATTCCTCAATAGGTGAATTTGCGACAAGGGAGATTAATAAGGTTTTGGAGAGAATAAATATTTTATCAAATTATAATGAAGAGGCCGTAAAAGAAATACAGTCATTTATAAATATAATTGATGATAAATTTATTCAGAATAAATTAGATGCAATTCTCAAGCAAAAAATAAGAGCGATCATGTCGGATGATGAAAAAAATGCACGTATTAAAGAATTAGAAGAAGAGTTATCTCAACTTAAGGGGAGTAACAATGATAAAAATTGATCCGCAGAAAATTATAGACTTGTCAGAAGAATATATTCAACAAATGATGCCAATTATACAAGAAAAGTATAGGATTTTAAAAACAGAAAATGATATTAATCCTTTTACCAATGAACCTGTTGTAAATTTATTTGAGGATAGCAATGGTGAGTTAAATGAAGAGTTGATTAAAACAATTTTAATTAATCCTTTTTCTGATAGGTACAAGCAATTATATCCCCAACTAGAGTCTTATTATAAAACAGCCGTATTAGCATTTTATGATGAAAATTATTTAAAATGGAAGATAAAGAAGCAGAAAATCTTACGTGAACATTTAGCAAAAGTAAGAGAAGACAATATAATAAGTTTAAATAATCCGTGGGTCGAATCAGATATAACAGATACAGACCATATACATTATAAAAAAACATGGAAAAATTATAAAAAACTGATCACTCATATTAAATGTAAATTAGATAGACTTAATCAATCAATTGGAAAAATGATAGATTATAATTATTTAACAGAGGAGATGAGGCATTATATTTTGTGCTCATCAGAAATTAGAGTTTGTCCTTATTGTAATAGACAATATATTACTACTTACAATAAAAATAGAAATCTGCGTTCAACAAGTGACCTGGATCATTTTTATCCAAAAGTTGCATTTCAATTATATTCATTAGCACTATTTAACTTTATCCCAGCGTGTTCCATATGTAATAGTAGGTTTAAAAAGGCTAGAAAACTTAAAATATTATATTTATATGAGAAGGGGTTTGAAGATCAAGTTACTTTTAAAGTAAAATCAACCTCTACATATGATATCAATTCTTTAATTGGGAATACTAATGATTTTGATTTAGTCCTGGAGTTAAATAGTGCCTATGAAGATAATGATGAGATTCAAGGACATTTAGAAATGTTTAAGTTAAAAGAAGTATACCAATCTCACAAAGATTATGTACAAGAACTCTTATATAAAAGCAACGCGTATTCTCCAGCTTATAAAGAGATGACTGAACAATTATTAAACATAAAGCTTTCGGAGGAGGAATTTAATCTTTTTTTATTTGGAGTTATGGGAAATGACAAAGATTTGTTGAATAAGCCTTTGTCTAAATTAACTATTGATATATTAGGTTTATGTAAATAATTGATAAGGATTTATATATTATATGTCCTTTAGATTGTAGCCTGTTTTAGGAGAAAATGCAGTGATTTTATTAATATTTTGATAAATTGAAATAAAAAGAGTTTATTATGCGGAGAAGGGAGTATTATTTTGGAGTTAGATAGTTATAAAAAACCTACTGTAGTTTCTTTACTTTGTGGAGCTGGTGGAATGGATTACGGTTTTCAAAAAGCTGGTTTTAAATCTATTTTAGGGATTGATATTGATAAAAATTGTTGTGAAACTTATAAAAATTGGTCAAGAGCAAAAGTAGCGAATATAGATATAAATAAAGTAAATTTAAATCAAATTCCAAATTCAGATGTAATAATTGGCTACCTTCCTGTACCTAGATCTTCTATAGGGAAAAAAGAGAGAGTAAATAGTAAAGGTAATTTGCTAAATACAGTATTAAAAATTATTGAATATAAAAGGCCAAAGGCATTTGTTTTTGAAAGTACTGCTGGATTATTAATAAGTAATAAAAGAGAGGATATTAAGACGCTATTAAATACCTTTGAAACACTTGGTTACCGTATTACTTATGAGTTAATGAATTCAAGTGATTATGGGATTGCTCAAAATAGGAAAATATTAGTTATGGTAGGAGTTAGAGAAGATTTATGTTTAAGATATAAATTTCCATTAAAAGATAACTTAAAAGTTACTGTTAGAGATGTTTTAAAGGATGTAGACATTAAAAGTAAAGAAGGAAGAAAAATCATTGAACCAGGAAAGATTTATAAATACAATAGGGCTTATAAAATAATTGATTTAGATGATATTTCACCTCCACTCAATGTTATTCAGAATATCGTTATACGTAGTGATAATGGAGATTATGTATCTTTATTATGTGAAGAAGCTGCAGCGATACAATCATTTTCGAAAGACGTAATTTTTGAGGGGTTAAGAGGATCAAAAATGAGGCAAATAAAAAGAGCTTTTCCGCCGAAACTAGCATTTCTAATAGCAGAGGGGTTAAGAGAGGCTCTTAATTGTAAGGGAATAATAAATGTAAGTGTAGAAAAAAGAATAGTGAATAATAATAGTCAGCTATCAATTACAACTAGTAATCCAGTTGATACTAGTGAAGTGTGTAGAAAAACAAAGCAATTAAGTCTAGTAATATCTGAAGGAGAAAGAATAGTTACTAATAACAGCCATCTATCAATTACTAATAGTAATGCAGTGGATAGTAGGCAAGTGCCTAAAAGTATAAAACAATTATGCTCAACACCATCTGTAAAGAAAATAGTAGTTAATGAGAACGAGTTAATGACTAAAATTAAGCAAATTATTCCAGGAATAGATCATGCAGATAATTATCAAGATTGGGTTTTTGAATCCCTAAAATATATCTTTGATAAAGAACTAAGAAGGGGGCGTCAAGAAGAATTAATTAATGAGGGGAGAAAACGTATTGATATTGTTTTCGATAATAAGGAAAGTGAAGGTTTTTTTTGGGAATTAAATTCTTTGCATCATATAAGATGTGCAAAGATTCTTGTTGAATGTAAAAACTATACGGGAGAGCTAAAGAACCCAGAATTTGATCAATTAATTGGCCGATTTAATAAAAACTATAGTGAATTTGGCATTTTAACATGCAGATCAATTAAGGATGAGAAACGAAACCGAGCAAGATGTAAAGATGCGATAAACAGTGGTAAAGGTTATGTTTTAACTCTTTGTGATGCTGATATATTAACTCTCTTAAAGTTGAGAAACGAAAAAAGATATGAAGATATAAGTGATTATATGAGAGCATTATATGAAAAAATTTTTCGCTAAAATAATATCGTGACTTTCAATTAAGGGTGTTCTTTCTTAAAAGAAGGAATATATGCTAGCTCTTGAATGTAGAAGGGTTTCATATATTCCTTTTAATTATTGGTATTCTAAGAGTTAAAGTATTTCTTTTAGGTGTTTATACTACATAATTACTGTGGTAAATTTAAATGCTACTTATTTCGATAATATTGTATGGTTAAAGCTACATCATGTTGTGGAATAGTCCTTATTTTATTATTTATTTAATATAGATAATGGGTATTCATTTCATTTTATTGTAATGTATATATTATATAATGTGTTGGCATGGTATGTACAATAATTGTTTAAAATTAGCACTGATTCGAAGAGAAGAACTGTTTTAATTGATTGTCACACAAAGAGATTCTAGAGGACGGGAATATTTGTTTTTTTGCAATTTTAATATTGAGGAAAACTTTCCATTTTCAATTGATGAATGTAATAAGCCAGTCGTTCAGGTTTTAGCAAACGAAGAAGAGTAACAAAATTTAAAGGGTAAGATAAAAAAGAAAGTGAGTTTAAATATAAATTTTTCTTGGGAAATTAGTAATAATACGTAAATTTTAAAATTGTTCCAGGCTACCCTCTTATAAGATAGATGTGGTAGAGGAAGAAGAGTGAAGCCGCCATCTCTGGCGGTTGTCACAGACGTTTTTCTTTAAGAGAAAGATAGGTGTAAAACGTAATATCGTAATAACCTTCACCTAAAGAGCTTAACAGCTCGACGGTTCGGTGATGTACTATCAGCTTATCAGTTTCAGTAACAGCCAGCTAAATAATATTGATTATATTTTATGTGAATACTGCCGCATAGCAGGATTCAGCCGAGCAATGGAGCGAAGCGTATTGCTGGCTTATTACGTTAACATGTCTTAAGTGTTATATACGGTACTATGCGGACAGAACAGTAGTAAGTCTATTACATGTTGTAGGGTATGTTAATCTATAAGCCGAAAGCGTCTTTACGGTCACATAACCGATGCACTCGAATTTGGACATCCACAAAAGGCGGAGCACATCTTAAGGATTGAGAAGTTATGGTGAGAATTTACAGAAGCAATTGGCGTAGTATGAAAATCCGTATGAATGATGAAATACTTGGTGTAGCCTGTCCAAAAACGTCACTTCCCAAAATATTCAGGGGTACCGTTTAGTTTTTAATTTACATTCGAAAGCCTAGATGAATCAAGTGTTTGATCAATTGTTTCGGATTTGTTGTAAAGTAAAAATACTTAACAGTATGACATTGGATATATTACATAAAATGAGTGTTGACTACAAAAAAGCCTTACCGTAGTCGGTAAGGGCGAAGCGTTAATTACTAGATTTACCTTGGCAACATGTTCAGACACGTATATTTGAAAAGAACATGGTTATTTACTCCGATGACTGGAAAAACTATTCATTTGGAAATTTGTGAAACTCGTAATGCCACTGGAAGAATTTTGAGTTATTAGCGTTCCACGACAGGAAAGCTCTTCCTTTTAAATGCGCTAATCGTCTTGAAAGATCCTTCGTTATGGTGTGCGAACTATTTTTATCCACAGTGACGATACGGCCGTCGTATCCTACACCTATATACCCTAGCTCGAAAAGTTTGTCACAACCGTTTAAAGTACACATTAGGGTGACGACATTATAGTCTTTTTTTTCCTCCAACGTACAAGCCGCTCTTTTTTTTAATATGACTGCAGACAAGTAAATCTGCACCCATAATTTCCCCGCAGCACGCACATACACCAGTTGGACTATTATTAAGTAGGTACTTTCGAAGGTAAAATTGTTCTAAGCGTCCTGTTTGATTGCGATTTACATCTAAGTCCTCGTTGAATTTTGTTAGCTCGTTTTCAAAGGCGAGTCTCATTTTATAAAGCGTACAAGTGACGGAAAACTTTTTTTAGTGTTTTACAAGCCGGAAGATGATGTTTTAGGCGGTAGTATTAAAGCAAAAACTGAGAGAATGTTACGTAGTCAAAAGTTGTTAGATTTTTGTATTGTGGAAGAAACAGAAGAAACGGCAAGAATCAAAGTGACTGAAGAAAAAGGAGTTTTTGAATTCATTTTGAAAAATAATGAGTTTTATGTGGTAACTGATGAAAAATGTCCGCATTGTGGCGGTTATTTGACTAGTGAAGTTCTTTTAGCAGTTGAACAGGCATTGGCTGAACAAAAGGACAAACTCTAAAAGGGTTTATCTATAAATATATTTATTAAGGGGGATGAAAATGACAATTATTTCAATGTATCGCATAGATGATAGAGCAATTTTTTTATCAGATTTCAGAACTTCTTCAAACGGTAATCAAACTGATGTAGCGTTAAAGTTTATTAATATTGGAGAACATATAGGATTATTTTTTTCTGGGGATGCTAGGTTTTGGGAACGATGCGTAGCTCCTCTTCAAGAAGTAGGAGAATTTGTTACGCTTAATAATGTACTGGAAATGGAAGAACCTTTTTGCAGGGAAATTAGAGAAATATTTTGGGAACAACAGCCTAGCATACGTTCAAGAGCAATTGGATTTGTTATCGATAATGAAACTCAGGAGAATGTATTATTTTCAATTGATGCTTGGCCAGGAACAGGAGTAAGGATAGAACCTATTGAGGAGAATAGTTGTTTAGTTATAGGGTCAGGCTCCTTAATTGATAATTTAGAATCAAGAATTGGTCAACGGATAAGCTACGAAATTGAACAAAATGGAGTTGATTTGTATCATTTAGCTACTAGTATGAGGCAAGAGGTTCAAAGTGCTTTAAATGCATATGGGACAAGCTCATATCGTAAATTAGGAATCTCTCCGTATATGGCACTGCACTCATTAGCGGGTTCTAATTTTATGATAAGAGGAGAACAAATCGAGGGAGAGGTTATTACAGAAGATGATGATTTTAATTACAGTTATTCATTCGAAAGGGATACCGAGACTGATGAAGTCGTATTAGTAGATACTGTGAATGAAGAGAGGATAGTTATAAGTAACATTATGGATTTAGAGAATGTTCTAGATGGTGTTCCTTTTGACCCACAAGGGTTAACAACTGGATTTGACCCTGAGGTAGCTTTTCCAGATAATGAATTTGTTTATCGTTTCCATCAATGGGTAGTAAAAGATGATGATATTATTGGCCCGTTTGTTTATAGAAGTATAACCAAAATCTCATTTGTTATTTTAGATGAAAACACTAACCTTAGAGTTTGTAAGTATAGTGCACCAATTATAAAAGGTGAGGATGAATCATTAGAAGATATAGATTTTTATCCAGACTGTAGAGACCAATACTTTACAGTATCAAATAGTAGAGACGAAGAATTTAACAGAGATTTAGATGAAGAGAATTTGTTCAACCATGAGTGGCTAGCATTATTTATTGATAATTATTATAGTGTTTTTTATACTGCACAATCACAAAGGTGATTTTTGAACAGTTAATATTTAATAAGGGTGTTTGTTTATAAAAGACCACCAAAATATGAAGTGCACCCCAATTGTTAGACTGTGTCTAACAATTGGAGGTGCACTTCAGTTTAAGGAGACTTTTAAAATTTATTTGAACTGTAGTTTTCGTTGGTTTTCGCTACTTTGTGACCAGCAACAATAGATTACTACAAAAATGAATTTCATGGTGCAAAGAAAATTATTAATAAACAGTTGGTGGAATGGGAGCAAAGAGACGTAGAGGATTTAATTTTGAAAAGTAAGTAGTTGATGAAGTAATTAGTAACTTGGAAGAGAAGCTTGACTGAATATAGCATTCTTGGTTAGAAAAATGGATGGGTCTAAATGGCTGCAAGAAAAATTCATTGAAATTGAAGTTAAATAAATATTTAATGACTGTTATAATTAATTTAATTAGAAAATTATAGTAGATTTAGAACTGAGGTGAATTTTTTGGCAGATGTATTTGAAACAGATTCGAGTGGAATACATACATTAGGTGGTTTCTCTTATCAAATAAGAGTCTTTGTATTGTATCTTGTAAAATTAAAATCAAATATGCAGCTAGAATTTGAAACGTATGATGATGTAACTATAAAAGAAACAGATATAGACACACTTGATTCAAATGAAAGTTCCTTTAACCATACTCTCTTTAAGGAAAATAAAATTGAAGCTATTCAAGTAAAGAGAACAAAAATAGATAATGGAACAGCTTTAAAAGTTTTAATGAATTGGATTTTATTAGAGAGTTATAAGAGTAATATTTCCAAATATACCTTAGTGACACCAGAGAGTTATGGCAATAAAAATATTCTATTTAATATGACAGCAGAAGATTTATTCTTAAAAATTGATCAAGAAGAATTAAAAGATAAACCAAGATCTATAATTGGAAAGTTAAAAAAGCAATTTATAAATAATAAGACATTATTTATAGATACATATAAAGCTGTTGAAGGTAAATTTGAATTTAAACCTGTAGAAAATATTGATGATAGCATAATGAAGGCATATGAAGATTTATTTAGAAAAAGAGATGGAGAAGATAAAGAAAAAGTTTATATTTATCGTATTAAAACACTTTTAGAAAAGATAACATATGAAATTTTAGAAAAAATCAATAATCAGCAAGCTTATACTATAAACCGTTCTGAGTTTCTAGAATTAGTTGAAAAGATATCGTGTGAAATTAATGACAAACATGTGGAGCTTGATTACTCACTATATAAAGAAACCAAAAAGGATTTGAATATAAAAGATGAAAAAATAGTTGGTAGTAGGGAGTATATACAGCTCAATGAATGTGAACTTGATTCAAGGGAAATGAAAGATCATCTGATATACATGCTGTACTATAATCGTTATCGTTTAATGATCCTAGGGAGACATAGAGTACAAAAAATTAAATCTATTGAAGATACGACTTATGCTAATTTTTCATCGGTTAAACGAAGATTAAGGCTTGAAAAAAAAGAGCATCCATTTTTTAGACTAGATGGGACTAAAAATGAGTCTAATTCCTATGCTAATAATGAACAAATAAGATGGGGTTCAGCTATTTTCCTGACAAAAGAGAATACGGATGATGATAAAAAAATTTCATGGAAGGATGAGGAATGTGAGTAATTTAAAGCTGCAATCAGAGGTGTTGTTATTAAGCAGCTATTGTAAAATTTTAAATGAATTATTTCATGTCCAAAGAGAGCTAACATTACCTAAAACTGTAGTTTATGCATATTTGATAAAAAAGGAAGATGTAGAAAACTTTAAAATATATAACGCTAAGAATACAAAGGATCTTATGTATAAGAGCTTATCTATACTAGCTGGTGATGAATATTTTTTTTATGAATTGAAATATATAATAATGGCTATAGATTTATTAGTGAAAAATGATATTTTAAATTTTGGAAATGGCATACTTCATGGATTAAAAGATAAGTATAGTAGCGGGGAGTTTGAAAGTAACACGTTTTTAATAAAAGCTATTAAAGAAAGTGAGAAGATATCAGATAAACAATTTTTGAAGGAGGTTCTATCCAGTGTTTAAAATTATCGAATTACAAATATATTCTCCTAGTAATGAATGTTTCACTTATGAGTTTAAAACAGGGATAAATTACTTTAAAGGTGGAAACAGTACCGGTAAAACAGAGTTTTATAAATTTATTGATTTTATGTTAGGCTCTTCTGAAGATATTTCTAAAAAAGTATGGTATAAAGATTCCTTTGAAAAAGCTTTAATGATTTTTGAATATAAAAAGATTAAATATAGTGTTGTAAGAACATTGGATAAAGAAAAAAATTATTTTTATTATCACAAGGATTCTTTTGACGAAAAGGATTATATAAATTTAAAAGAGTATAAAGAAAAGCTAAACGCAGTTTTTGCAAACGACGATATACTCAAGGAATTAAAACAATTTACTAATGAGCATTTGACTTTTAGGACATTTACTATGTTTAATTTTTTGGGAGAAAAAGGACAAGGATTAACATATAATTTTTTAGATAAATGTAGAGATGTAAAATATTATACAAAGTTGAGTTCGGTATTAAATTACATATTTAATAAGAATATTGAAAAAATATTTTTATTACAAGATCAAATAAAAATTCTTCAAAAGGATATGGCCAAGCTTAAAGAAAAGGCTTCTAAATATTCTTTTATTAAATCCCAAGTTAATAATAATTTAAAAAAATTAAGCTCTACTAGAATTTATAATGGTAAAAATACATCGGAAGTTTTAGCGTTTATCAAAGAGTATAAACAATTAAATGTTAAAAAAAACCAATCAAATCTAAAGTTATATCAGAATTAGAAGCTTCTTATAGTGAGATTGATGAACAAATAAAGATTTATGAGAATAGACAGCATGATTCTAAGGAAATGCTTAAAGAATATGAAAATAGGAAAGTGATGTTACAAGTATTAAACGAATTATTAAATGATAATAAAGAGTTAACGTACTTAACGAAGCCTTTAACTGAACTTTTAGAAGAAATGGATGATGCGATATCATTTTCTAAATATTTAATTAAAGATGAGGCTATCTTAAAATTGAAGGATAAAAGGGAAAAATTGAAAAAACAATTACAGGGTAATGAATCTAGATTTCAAATTTTTTCAGTTGATGAAAAAATCAAAGCGATAATGCTGATCGAAGAATATCTTAGTGATGATGTATATGATGTTGATAAAGAATTACAAATCAAGACCCAAAAAATTAAAACTTTAAAGGAAGATTTGAAAAATCTTCAAAATGCAGATGATATTAAAAAAATCGATCAATTTTCTAACTATATAACAGAACTTTATAAATCAGCATATGGAGTTTCGGAGATAGTAAATACAGATGTAAATGAAAAAGGATTCAGGATCAAATATATTAAAAGGGGTAATGTACTACAGTCTAGAAAGAAGGTGAAAAATAAGGATAAACTAGAAGAAGTAAATTATGTTATGGGAAGTATGGCAAGACATACGCTAGTTCAATTATGCGGATATTTAGCCTTTATAAAACTTTTGATCTGTGAAGAACGAACACCAATAATCCCAATTTTGGTTCTTGATCATATTTCAAAGCCTTTTGATAAAGAAAATATAAGTTCGATAGGAACAATTATTTCAAAATTTTATGAAGACGTTTCAAAAGAAGATGTGCAAATATTTATATTTGATGATAAAAAATACGAAGAGCTGGGGTTAAATGTGGATAAGTTTGATGAGCTAAATTATGAAAATAAAACTGGATTTAATCCTTTTTATATGGGAAAAGAAAGTAATAAATAGTTTATGCGACTATTTATTATTTTCTTTGTTATTTGTCATGCATATTTAACAATAAGTTATTTATTATAGTATTATTTTTTTCCTTCAATAATCATATAGTAACTCGGTAACTTCGGATCTAGACGCTCTTTGAAATATGCAATAACCTTTTTCGTATCATTAATGAATCCCTTCTATTTGAAGTCGTATTCCATTAACGGGTAGCACCAGTTAAATAGGGAGCAAACCAAAGAATATAAAAGTCCTTTGTTTTTGATAAAAAATCAATAATATTGTTTACCAGAGTCTCTCTATAAAATCATAATGATAAAAGAAGGTTACAAGACTACTTTTATAGAGGTCAGTAAGCGAAGCGTGGTAGGAATAGCTTAATTATACTAGTGGCCTACTAATTTTATTCAAAAGGCTAATAATTAAGCATTAGAGACTATGTATATAGCTTTTTATAAGAAAAAATGATAATTAAATGTAATTAAGGGGGATTATTAGACTGTGTAATAATCCCCCTTGAAAAATTTAGATGTATGATTGAATATAAAAATATTGTATCTGTATTTAAGGAGAATTTTATTGATACAGTACCTTAATTAGATTAAGGATTTTTTGTTTATCGGAATCTGTTAGAACTGGTCCGTTAAAATTAAGTTTTATATTTGAATTTAATAGTTCTTCAATATTTAAATTGTTATTAAAGAATTGAACTACTATATCGTCTCCATAAGTTTCTGCAAAGTTTTGAACTAATGTACTGATTGCCATTGTCCCTGTAAGATAGTTAGCTATTTCTTCTTTAAAAGAATTGAAATTTAAGAGGAGAGTGACCAAATGGTGACCAGTTTAGAATTTTTAAGGTATTTGGGAGTGTTTATCTTATAATAAAAGAAGCCTCAAACCCTTTTAAATAATCTATTCTTCTCTTTGTAATATAAACTCCCAAAACTTTTTTAATTCCTCACGTTTTTGAGGAGTCGCATTGCTTATATCTTTAAACCATTGATAAAGGTCAGGATCTTGTATGTCTGTAACTTGTCTTATTTTAGTTGTACCGAGGAGGTAATCAATTGATACTTCAAAGAAAGTGGCTAATTTTATCAATGTATCATAATCGGGTTCACGATTTCCTTGTTCATACATTGCATATGTAGTTCGAGCGATCCCTAGTTGTTTTGCCATGTCTTCTTGACGCAGTTTGCGTTCTTTTCGAAGAGTGTGTAGTCTTGTGCCAAACATATGCTACCTCCTTTTAGATGTTTTCTATATCAATTATAACGTCACAATATGTAACATTTAATAAAGTACACGAAATGTGTAAAAAATGTTGAATTTATAATTATTTTCATGTAATGTGATTGTTATATACACATTTTGTGACAATGAAAGGAGGGGAACAATGAGGTTATGGTTATTGGAAAAACGAAAATATAGAGAGAAAACACAGGATTATATTGCATATAAGGCAAGAATATCTAGAAGTATGTATGCAATGATTGAAAGTGGTGAAAGAAATCCAAGTGTTTCTGTCGCAAAGAATATAGCTAAGGTACTAAATTTTGATTGGACTCTTTTTTTTGAAGAATAATGTCACGTTTTGTGTAATTCAAAACATGATAAGTTATGTTTCTATATTGTTTTCCTAAAACGAAATAAATTATTAGTTATTTTTAAGAAAATATTAGATAAGGGGAGTGTTTAATATGAATATGAAAACATTTGAAATGCGTGAAAAGCGATTAGCGGAACTACTAGGTGCAAAAGTACTATGGGAATTTATAAGTGCTGTAACAGAGGAAATTGAAAAGCAGGAATTAGAGTCTACACCTGGTTTATTAGAAGACCTATTCATACATGTGAAAGAAACTATTCAAATTCAAAATATGAATCAACGCATAAAAAAAGCCCCTATAAAAACAGAGGCTGATGGTATAGATAAAGAGACATTATATATGGAAGCATATGTAGAGTTAATTAATCATAAGTTTGTTATTTCTGAATTAGCTGTAGAGCTTTCATCTGTACTAAAAGAATTAAATTGTTTTGTTCAATCATCTTTGCCACTGCTTCAAAGTGAGCTTGATTCTCAAGAACCTCAATCTGCTTCTCTTTAGGGAGTGATTGAAGTATTCTTTACACTCATATATGTTATTGCCGGAGTCTTGGATTAATTTATTATATAGTATGGGTAGGAAATGGATTCGATAGTTTACAATGAATTATATTTTGCCATTTGCTGGCGTCTGATACAAATAAGACAGTAATTTTCGGAAGTAGTGTGATGTCGTTGTATATAGTGTGGGAAACTTTAAACGATCAATTTCGTCAATAATGATGAGATCAATCCTAAATTCATCTGCTTTTTTAAAAGAATTTGTCCAACTATTTTCATAATTATCTCTTATTGCTAGATAACTATCTTTAGACATTTGAAGGCTGAAGCATGTATGAATAATCATGTTATATAACATGATTTGTTTAGCGATTTAATTTTTAAATTTAAAAGAAAGCTAAAATTTGTTGAAGTGAAGCCATTAACTAATTATAAGTTATAAATTTGAATAGTTGCTACAGTCATATAATCCTATATGGTATAATTTTCTATAAAAATATTGGAAAGGGTTTAAGCGATGGGGCAATTACAAAGTAATTTTCAAACGGCAGAACAAATCGCAACGCAAATGAGGCATGCTTCTGATACTATCCAGAGTGCGATAAATCGTTCTATTACTAAGGCGAATCGTACTATGCTAACTGTTAATTCCAAAGCACAAGAAGCAAATCAGCAAGCTTTAGATTTAATGAAACAATTTTGTACCGCCTTTCAACAGGCAGTCGATAATATTCATTCGGTAGCTAACGAATTTGAGAGAATGGATAACGAACTTCAAAATACTTTTCGCTAATGTGACCACCTTCGTAAAGGTAAAACGGTAGGAGGAAAAAGATGAGTCAAGGTATTGAAAACCAAATCAAACAATTAAATCAAAGGTTACGAAGTGTATCTGAAGAACAGGACCGAAATCAATCCACAATTCAAACTCAAGAGCAAGCAGAAGAGGGCTTTTATGAATGGAAAAATCAAAATCGTCGTTTGTTTAATCGAATTTTAGAAACTTGGCATGGAGATAGAGAATTATCTCATTTTTTTATAAATGTCTATAAAGAAGCACAACACATTGAGCGGAAACTTACATTTGAATTCGAAAACAAAAAAGAAGCGTTACTTAAAGAAAGACGAGATCTTAGTGATTTAGAAAATGAGCTTTCCTATCAGCAACAACAATTAGCAAAGGGGGGCAATGCATGAGTTTAAATATGTATTTGGGAGAAGTACAGAACCAGACTCAAAGCATGAATGCTGTATGTATGGCTACCATTCAAGGGATGGAACACGCCATTCAGTCGATTGACGCTTTTGCAAGTGATACTGTTTTACAAGGTCAAACTTACGAAAGTGCAAGAACATTCTTTGTCCAAACCTTTCGCCCTTTGGCTCAAGGAATTATTTTTTTATGTGAAGAGTTAATTCGTCAGAATAATGCTTTTCCCAATGATTTCGAATCACAGGTAGCTTCAACTGATGTCATTGAACAAGAGTTGCTAGAACAAATTCGAGAAATTGACCGAATGAAAGCAAGTATGGAAGCCATCAATCAAGCTATGCCAATCCCGGGTATGGAAGCTATGGCGAATCTTTTTACTGTCATGAGGAAAAAACTGCAAAAAAAGCTAGATCATCTACATGAATTTAATCAAACATCTAGTAATAACTATAGTACAGCAATTCAATTAGCTGCTAGCATTGCTACTGGCCTGGCAGAAGTACAGAGTGGAAAAGGATTTAATCCTGCAAGCGGCACATTTAGTACGAGAGAATTAAATATGGAATGGCTAACACCTATTCAAGAAATTATGTATGAACAAGCTATTCAAGATCAAATCGAAGAAATGGATTTAATAGAAAAACAAGTGGCTTTAAGGGCTCAGGAAGATAATAGATCATGGTATGAAAAAACAGCTATTGGTGCTTGGGAGTATTTGAATGGTGTTATCGAATTTTTTCAAGGTGCTGGTAGTGCAGCAGCGGAAAACTTTATTGGACTTAAAACGCCTGATAATGATAAATTAGAAAGCAAGATAACTTATCAAGCTGGAAGGCTTACTGGAAATGCTTTATCGATGGTAGGATCTGTTATAGAAATTTTTGAAGGTATTTCACTTATAGGTGGCTCTAATTTCTTAACCATCGTGGCGGAAATAGGAACCGGTGGATTGGCATCACCAATTGTTCTTCCATTAAATGGAGTTGCTACAGTAGCTGGTGCTGGTGTGGTTGGACATGGTGGATTTGTTTTACATAAATCAATTCAAAATGCTAAGGATACTCTTCAAAAATTCCAGTCTTCTTCAAATGGATCTGCTAGTACTATAAAAAAATCGTCACCTAAAAAAGTTAAAAGTTTAAGAGAACAATATTTAGGAAAGACACCTGGAAAGAAATCAAGAACTGGCCGTGAAGTAATAGAAAAAATGAAAAATGAAAATCCACCAAGAATTAGGACAACACGTGCCGGTAAAATGCAATTTAAGGCAAGTGATGGAGTGTGGTATGATCTTAGTAAATCAGATATGGCTCATCTAACCGATGCTGTCTCGTGGTGGAATAGTATTGGTAGGCATTATGGAGCAAAGTCTAAGGAAGTTAGAAAATGGATGCTAGATTCTGTTAATTATGAATTGGATCATTTTAGTTTAAATAGATCAGCAGGCGCTAAATTAGGTGAGAGATATTTGCCACCAACTAAAAAATAATTGGAGGTAAAGGGAATTGGAACTAGATGACAAAATATACAATCAAATTGTACAACTATGTGAAGAGGGAGATATTCTATTTGAAGTAGAACAATTTGATCAAGCACTGGAGAAATATTTAGTGGCTTTAGATATGGTGCCAGCACCAAAGACTAATTGGGAAGCAAGTACTTGGTTATATACAGTAATAGGCGACACTTATCTTATTAAAGATGACTATGAAATGGCAAAAAGTAATTTTTATAATGCTTTAAACTGTCCAGACGGTATTTCGAATCCATTGATTTTATTGAGACTTGGAGAGAGCTTGTTCGAATGTGGAGAACTTGAAAAAGCTAAGGAATATTTATTAAAAGCATACATGCTAGAAGGTTACAAGATATTTTTTGAAGAAGATGATAAATATTTTGACTTGATTAAAGACATTATTTAAGGAGGAGCAAAATGGCTATATTACAATCACCTTTAAAAGAGAAATTCGAAAGTCTCGTTAATCAGAGTAATGATGAATTTGATAAAGGTAATCATAATGAGTCTATTACATTATTAGAAGAGGCTTGGAGTGTATTGCCTAATCCGAAAGGTATTTATAATGAAAGTTTTGATTTAGTGAATGATATTATTGATACTTGTTTTATTGTAAAGGATTTTAAGACAGCAAAAAAATGGTCAGATAAAATGTTTTTAACCGGATTTATGCGTATTGATACAGGTGAAAAAGAATTTATTTCGGGAAAAGTTGCGTATGAATTGGGTAATTTAGAAATAGCAAAAGAGTTTTTCAACTTTGCTAACAAAAAATCAGAAGGAAGATGTTTTGAAGATGAGGATGTTAAGTACCTTAAATTCTTCAAAAGTTAAGAGTGTAGGCTAGGTGGTAGATAGCTAAACATTTTATGTATGACGAAGATGAAGAATAATTGAAATATAGGCGTGAACCTCGGTTCACGTCTTTTTTGCGAGTTTTTTCAGTTTCTCCGCTACAAAATCGACTTAGGGTTAGATTTAATAGTGTGAGAGATGAGAGTAGTAGCTGATCATCTTTCGACCGGCGCTTCTTCCAAGATATACGAATGAGAAGTTTTGAAGCTTTTTTGAAATTAACGTTACGAAGCAATTCAGGGGTCAGATTTATACGTAGGAAAAAGAATTGAATAATAATCGGAGGTAGTTACTATTGAAAAATCAATATCGTGAACTGTAAGTGACAGCACTTTGCTGATACGCAAGAATGTGTCTATAAAAGATTCATAATAACGTAATCTTGAAAATCGTTATAGCTTCATTTATTTGGAGCATCAAGTAAACGTCGTAATTCATCAACTGTAAGTATAGCAATCTCCTCTTGTGGTTCGTCGGTTTGATTAAGCGCGGACACTTAGATGAAATCGGTGTCTGCATTACGGAATAAAGGACCAGATGTGAACGCATGATAGCGTGGATGGCAGTTACATTCGCAGTTGCATTTCTGGTGGTGGTTACGTTTCTTCCAATTAACTTGTGTATCAATAAATATTCCAACGTACGATGATGAAGGAAATGCAATTTTAATCGTTAAGCAAATGTATTTTATTCCGGAGTTTGGAATCGAAGACAAAGAGCAGTAAAGAAACGTTCCGTATAGAGCATTAGCTGAAAAAGGTTTTGTAACAATTTGTCCTGGGAAAACAGTTGATGAAGAGATGATCAATCAATATGTGGAATAGGTATTTGAGAATTTTGATTTACGTCAAATAAACTATAATCCAGCATTTGCTGAAAAACTCATTGAAAAGTGGGAGATGCTTGGTATTCAATGTGTGGAAGTTCCGCAGTATCCAACTCACATGAATGAATCATTTGATGACTTTGAAATTTTATTACTCCAGGATCGAATTAAAACAGATAATCCTTTACTTATTTTCTGTGTAAGTAACGCAAAAATAATTACAAATATAAATAATTTAAAAACACCCTCTAAACGTAAATCACCAGAACATATTGATGGATTCGTGGCCATGTTAATTGGCCATAAAGAAACATTGAATATGATGGAGGATACTATCCCAGATGAAGATTACGATGAATATTTAGATGGGGTTTATAGGTAAAATAAGCAAAGTTAAAAAATAGTGTTAATTTTTTCATTAAACTGATATCTAAGTTAAGGATAGACATAGTATATATTGAGCTTTTAGTTCTTAAACATAGCATTCAAAATATATTTGTAATATGAAGTTTTTACTAATATCTTTTTGATTGGAGTGGCACATAAGGAGGAGTTTAAATGGCTAACGTGCAGGGCACTTCTAATGATCCAAATGTTGCGGCGGTTTTTGGAGATAGTACTGGTGGACCGGCAGTTTGGGGCAACCACAAATTGAATCATCCGAATGCTTCTGGTGTGTATGGAACTAGTCAATACGGAGTTGGTGTCTGGGGCAAAGGTGGAAGATTAGCAGGTATGTTTGAGGGTGATGTTGAGGTTGCTAATGGTAGAGTCTGGGCTAATAATACAGTTAATCATCCAAATGCTTCTGCTGTGTTGGGAACTAGTCAATATGGAGTTGGCGTCTGGGGCAAAGGTAAAGTTACAGGTACTTTTGGAGAAGGCGAAATCTACGGTGTCTATGGTCGAACAGTAAATGAAGGAGTTAGTGTACATGCTGGTGTATTTGGTGAAAGTAAAGATGGTTATGGAGTAATGGGTAAAAGTAATAATATTGCAATTTCAGCAGAAAGTACTCAAAATACAGCTCTTGTTGCTACAACTCGAGGTAGGGATATACCAGCTTTAATTGTTAATCAGTGGGGAACTGGAAATATTATTATTGGAAGAGATAATAGAAATGCTGAAGTTTTTAGAGTCTTAAATAGTGGTGACGTTCAAGTTCGAGGGATTACGCTTACTTGTGACAAGAATGAAAAAGAAAACTTCTTAAATGTCAATACACTTGAAATATTGGATAATCTAATGAGTATGTCAATTCAATCTTGGAATTATAAAGCCGATCCAAATAACATACGTCACATGGGTCCAACAGCTCAGGATTTCCAAGCTGCCTTTGGGTTAAATGGAGATGATGATGTACAGATCTCAGCCATAGATATACAAGGCGTAGCATTAGCGGCTATTCAAGGTTTAAACAAAAAACTCAAGGCTGAAAATGATGAGTTACATAAGAAATTAGCTAACCTCGAGGCACGCCTTTCAGCTCTTGAATTTAAGGACTAAGTCGAAGGGATTAATTATAAGGACCAAAAATGGTCCTTTTTTGATGAAATATCTACATTGTAATTTAGTAAAGCTTATTTTAAGAAAAACCCCTAATTTCGTAACGATTGTGTGTGAAAATAAAAATTCACTTTATCAATTTGTTTTTTTTCTTATTTACTTAACCAAATAATAGTGGCTTTAAATTCTTTTTACCAATGATGCTTTCTGCATGCATTTTGACAGTACCAAGGGCTATGTCCATTTCTTATACATTGAATATAGCAATTTGGGTTTATTGAAATTATTGTTGGTGGGGAGTAGTATCCGGAAGAAAAAGACATGCCTTGAGCTGCGATAGGTACGTATGGTGTTGATATTGAGTGAGGGAAGTGTTCGTAATAATTAGAGGTCGATGGATGCATATTACATATAGTTTCACATTCAAACCTGTTTCCACCTTTCATAATACAATCCCAGATACATTCTTCAGATGGTTGACGATACAAAGACAATCACTCCTTATCTTAATCTTGTTTTCCACAATATTATATTTAGCTGTATACTTTTGGGGAAATTGTCCATGCATAATTGTCTAACATACATAGCAAAGCTTAAATTTAAAATAGGAACAAAACTACTTTAACGGATCCAGAAACGTTCGTTAATAGAAAGGCGGTGAGAAATTGGGTTTAAGAGATAGGTTTTCGAATTTTTTATTTAAACAAGCTGAAAAGCGCGGTTTGTTCGAAGATATTTTTAATAATACTGTTCGATATGGCGGTAGATATGCAGGCGATGATAATATCTTGGAATCTAGTGATGTTTATGAATTGCTACAAGATATAAGTAATCAAATGATGTTGGCTGAGATTGTTGTGGAAGATAAAGACGGTAAGGAAATTAAAAATGATTCAGTTCTCAAGGTTTTAAAGAATCCAAACAATTATCTTACACAGTCTGAATTCATTAAGTTAATGACTAATATCTATTTACTTCAAGGTGAGGTCTTTCCGGTATTGGATGGTAACCAATTACATTTAGCATCTAATGTTTATACAGAATTGGATGATAGATTAATAGAACATTTCAAAGTGAATGGAGAAGAAATTCCATCGTTTATGATTCGACATGTGAAGAATATTGGTGCCGATCATCTAAAAGGTACAGGCATTCTTGATTTAGGTAAAGATACACTTGAAGGTGTTATGTCAGCTGAGAAAACTTTAACTGACAAGTATAAAAAAGGTGGATTACTAGCATTTTTACTTAAGTTAGATGCTCATATTAATCCACAGAACGGTGCACAGTCCAAATTAATTAAAAAGATTTTAGATCAATTGGAATCCATCGATGATGCAAGGTCAGTTAAAATGATTCCACTTGGAAAAGGATATTCAATAGAGACGCTTAAAAGCCCGCTAGACGATGAAAAACCCTTAGCGTATCTAAATGTATACAAAAAGGATTTAGGTAAGTTTTTAGGCGTAAATGTGGACATATACACGGACTTGATTAAGGAAGACCTCGAGCAAGCAATGGTGTATTTGCATCAAAAGGCAGTTAGACCGATAATGAAAAATTTTGAAGACCATTTGAGTCTTCTTTTTTTCGGCAAAAATTCTGACAAACGTATTAAATTCAAGATAAATATCCTTGATTTTGTTACTTATAGCGTGAAAATAAACATTGCTTACAACATTGTTCGGACAGGAATTACATCGCCAGATAATGTTGGGATATGCTTGGATTCCCTATGAAAAATACACCTGAATCACAAGCGATTTAAATTTCAAATGACTTATCAAAAATTGGTGAGAAACAAGCTACAGATGATTCACTGAAGGGAGGTGATGGAAATGGTAAGGACCAAAGGAAACACGGACATTTGACATTACCAAATTAAGTACCAGGGATGCTACAGAAGAACAACCTTCCAAGATAACTGGTTATGCAGCTGTGTTTAATTCAAAAACAACTATTGGTGGATGGTTTGATGAAGTGATTTATTTGTAATTACAACAAATTAGTTAAGAAAGACTTAAATACAAGTGGTTACTAAAATAGTGTCTTTCTTAAATTGTTATCATTTAATGTACCTCATGTATCATTCTTCTTATCTCATCTTTTCTCAGAGTCATCCCAGCTTCAGAAACTGTGTAACGGAAACCAAAGAAACATGAAGCCAAATTAATACAGTAAAAGAACAATTTAAAAATATGTTGTGATTATAAAATGATGCCAAGAAAGGATTGCTCATTTTATGCTTCTACAGTTCATACAATAAATTGATGAATTTCTAAAAGCGGAACCATAATCGGAAATTTAGGCTGATGGTGAGTGAAGTAAAGATGCTTGGTGTTGTGAAAAATTAGGTAGTTTAAAAGGGGATTTTTTATGAAGAATGAACGAGTAGTAACTTGTAATAAAAAAGGAAGTATTGCAGTCGTTACAATTCAAAATCCACCAGTCAACACTTTAAGTTTAGAAGTAGTTCAACAATTAGTAGATGTATTAAAGGAAATAGAAATTGATAATGATATTTCAGTCGTAATTATAACTGGAAGTGGAGAAAAGGCCTTTGTAGCAGGAGGGAATATAAAAGAATTTCCAGATTGGATGGGCAAAGGTGAAAAATATGCCGAGATGAAATCATTAGAATTGCACCAACCTCTTAAGCAACTAGAGAATCTGTCTAAACCGACTATAGCTGCTGTTAATGGGTTAGCACTAGGTGGTGGATGTGAATTAGCACTTGCTTGTGACTTAAGGATCATAGAAGAACAGTCTTTAATTGGATTACCGGAAATTACGTTAGGTTTATTTCCTGGGGCTGGAGGAACCCAACGCTTACCTAGATTAATTGGAGAAGGGAAAGCAAAAGAGATGATGTTCACAGGGAAATCGATTACAGCTAAAGAAGCAAAAGAAATAGGATTGGTTAACTACATTACCCCTCGAGGAGAGGCGTTAAATAAAGCAAAAGAGATTGCAAGGGATATAAGTAAATTTTCTCTTCCAGCTCTCGCCTATATGAAGTTGGCAATTCGCGAAGGGGCAGCAGTACCTTTACAAGAAGGGCTTGAGATTGAAGCGCGTTACTTTGGAAAAGTATTTCAAACAGAGGATGTGAAGGAGGGGGTAAAGGCATTTATTGAAAAAAGAATGCCGCATTTTACAAATAAATAGAATGGGACGAAAAAAGTTATCCAGGTTTATTCTACAGTATGTCAACATAGATGCTGTTTTTAAAGCTATTTATTTGTTTTTCGCAACACCTTTCAGATCTAGTTCGTCTAATAAATAGATTTGTAGTAGCATGTCTATTTCAAAAGTGAAAATAAATAAAAAGGCGGAGGAATAGAATGGAAAATGGTACAAATGAAAAGGAAATAAATCAAACGCCTTTAGTAAGTGTATTAATTCCTACGTATAATCGTCCACACTATTTTGAAAAAGCTTTATGTAGTGTATTAGAACAAACGTATCCTAATATAGAAATTATAATAGGGGATGATAGTACAAACGACGAAACAGAGAAAGTGTTACAAAAGTACTTGTATGATCATTCAAATATTATTTATATAAAAAATAAGTCAACTCTTGGACAATTTGAGAACTCACGTATGTTATTTCATAAAGCGAAAGGTCAGTATATAAACTTCTTAATGGATGATGATTTATTTCATGTAAATAAAATTGAAAAAATGATGAAATACTTTTTAAATGACCTAGATAATGAAATTAAGCTTGTAACATCCCATCGCCAAGTAATGGATGCAGAAGGAAACCTATTGCCAGATGTTTATGCAACGATGCGTTTATTTTTTACAGATACGATTATAGATGGGCTACAATTAGGAAAAATGGTGATTATGAATCAAAAGAATTATATAGGAGAACCGACAACGGTTTTATTTCGTAAAAGTGATTTAACAGAACCGTATGGTGTATTTGATAAAAGGCGGTATCTTTGCAACGTAGATGTAGCTTCATGGTTATCCTTACTGAGTAAAGGGAAAGCAGTATATATAGCGGAGACACTCAGTTACTTTCGATTACATTCAAATCAGCAGTTAAATGAATCTAATAAAATGATGGATGGGTTAGAAGATTTTTCTCATAGTATTATTATAGCTGGAGAAAAATATGGTTTCTTATCCTCCGAAGAGGAGTTAGACAGAGCTATTACAAATTTTCTAGACTATGCAAGAAGAATTGTTCCATCATCCATATTATATTCATTGGACTACTATCAACAAATCAAGCTAAAGAAAATAAATATTGAAAAGAAAAAACAGCGTATGAATATCAACTCGCACCTCCCAAAAGTCAGTATACTAATTCCTGCCTACAATAGACCTCATTACTTAGAATTAGCCCTCAAAAGTGCTTTGAATCAAACCTATGAAAATATTGAAATTATAATTTCTGACGATAGTACAAATGATGAAGTAAAAACAATGATCCAGCCATACTTAAAAGAACATGAATGTATAACATATGTTAAAAATGAAAATCCATTGGTGGCTGAAAATTTTAATCAATGTATAGAGCTTGCTACTGGTGAATATATAAATTTTTTATTAGATGATGATTTATTTCATCTTGAAAAGATTGAGAGAATGATGAAATACTTTTTTGATTTAGAAAACATTGCATTTGTGACGTCGTACCGTGAACTGATTGATGAGAATGGAGAGGTATTACCCCCCTCAACATTGAATATGAAAATTGCCATAGAAACTACAATTTTTGAAGGGGAAACACTAGGGAATTATATGTTGAAAAACTTGAAAAACGTAGTTGGAGAACCGACAACGGTTTTGTTTAATCGCAATTTTTTTGGAGGGAAATTTGGTTATTTTAAGGGGAAAGCGTATTCTTCTATTAATGACATTGCAACTTGGTTAGATATGATGAGGAAAGGAAAAGTAGTTTATATAGAGGAATCTCTTAGCTACTTTAGACAACATAGTGGACAAAATCAAAAACAAATGTACTTTATATTAATGACAATTGAAGAATGGATTGAATTAATTACAGATGCACATAATAGTGGGTTTTTAAATTCTGAACAAGATTATAAAGAGAGCTTATCTTATTGTTTGGAGAATGCGGGATTTATACTTAAGGATGCAGTAAGAAGTGGAGAACTAGATCAAATTTATAATGAAAAGATAAAAAACGGGTTAATTAAACTAGTTACTCATATATTTGAGAAAAATATTTGTTATTGCCAATATTGCAATCAAGAATTTGAAAAATTTTCACCTTGGCCAGCACATTATGATTTTCTAAAATATGAATTTGAGATGTGGAATAAAGATACAGGTATCTGTCCAGTTTGCTATTCGATGGATCGTGACAGGTTGTATCGTGCGTACATTGAAACAGAAACGGATTTGTTAAGTAGGAATTATACTATGCTTCATATTGCACCTGAAGTGAAGGTAAGAGGATGGCTTAACCAGTTTAAAAACATTACTTATATATGTGGGGATTTAGAACCAAAGGATTCTTTAATGGAGGAAATTGATATTACGAGAATTGCATACGAAAATAATACCTTTGATGTTATTTTATGTAGTCATGTATTAGAACACGTGCCTGACGATGAAAAAGCAATGCGAGAATTATATAGGGTACTAAAGCCAAATGGATGGGGAATTATTCAAGTGCCAATCGTAATGAATGTAGATTTTATTATAGAGGATAAATCTATTGTAACGCCATTATTGAGAAAATTAGCCTTTGGTCAAGAAGATCATGTTAGGATTTATAATCGATCGGGATTTATTCAACGATTAACAGATGCGGGCTTTAAGGTGGAATTGTATAACATAGCTCAGAAACAAGGAATAGAAATTGCTAGGAAATTCGGATTATCTGAAACGGATATGCTCTATATTGTCCGAAAATGATAGAAAGGAATAGATGCATATGGAGAATATTCCTTTTTTACGTGCGTCAATTGTACCTGCAAACGAGTACTTAGATGAATTAGAGCGAATTGATATATCCCACATATATACAAATTATGGACCTATAAATCAACGTTTTGAAGAAACAATTATGTCGGAATTTTTTCAGAACAGGGGAGCAGTTACAACAGTAGCAAACGCAACGCTAGGGTTAATGGCGGCAATTCAATTTAAGAAAAGAAAAAAAGGAAAGTATGCTCTTATGCCTAGTTTTACATTCCCTGCTACTCCATTGGCAGCTATTTGGTGTGGCTTGGAGCCTTATTTTATTGATATTTCATTAGATGATTGGTGTATGGATAAAACGGTACTTTTGGATAAGATTGATGAATTAAAAGAAGAGGTTGCAGTTGTTGTTCCATATGCAACATTCGGATCATGGATGGACTTGAAAGACTATGAAGAATTAGAGAAAAAGGGTGTTCCGGTTGTTGTAGATGCGGCACCAGGGTTTGGATTAATGCATGAGGGTGTACATTACGGTCAGAATTTTAGTGGTATGATTGTATATAGCTTTCATGCAACAAAGCCTTTCGGAATTGGTGAAGGTGGTATGATATATAGCCATAATGAGGAAGAGATAAATCAAATTAAAAGAATGGGGAATTTTGGATTTGATCATAATCGTGAATGTACGATGATGGGGTTTAACTGTAAAATGACTGAATATGCAGCAGCTATTGGGATTACAACGATAAATAAATGGGATCAAAAAATGCAAGAACGAACTCGTATCTCTGAATGGTATAAACAGTTATTACAAAGTACGGGATTAATCAAAAAAGGCTGGCAAGTTCAAAAGACAAAAGCAGTTATTCATCAATTTATGCCTATTCTCGGTTCAGAAAAAATTAACAATATGCAGATAATAGAAAAGTTGAAAAAGCAAAAGATAGAAGCTAGATCATATTTTTCACCATCTTGTCATCAACAAGATTTCTTTAAAAAATATAAGTCTACAGATTTAACAAATACAAATAAAATAGAAAAACGAATAATTAGTCTACCTTTATGGGAAGGAATGACAAAAGAAATCGTAGAGAAAATTATAATGTGTTTAATGCAGAAGGGGGTTTCCACAGATGAATAGTTTTTATAGTCAAGAAGAGTTGAGCGAAATTGGCTTTCTATCTGTCGGGGAAAATGTATTAATAAGTAAAAAAACCAGCATATATAATCCAGGTGCTATATCTGTTGGAAATAATGTAAGAATCGATGACTTTTGCATTTTAAGTGGCAAAATTTCAATTGGAAGTTATTCGCATATAGCGGCATATACAGCGTTATTTGGAGGAGAAATGGAGATTGAAATGCATGATTTTGCAAATATTTCATCAAAAACAATTGTATATGCAGCAATTGATGATTTTAGCGGAAATACATTAATGGGACCGACTGTTCCACATCAATATAAAAATGTGAAAGCTGGAAAAGTTATTTTAAAAAAGCATGCCATTATTGGTGCGCATTCTATTATCTTTCCAAATGTAGTAATAGGAGAAGGAGCGGCAGTTGGCGCGATGAGTATGGTAAAAGAAAGTTTAGATGATTGGTATGTGTATGTCGGGGTGCCCGTAAGAAAAATAAAAGCTCGTAAAAGAAAGATAGTGGAATTAGAAAATGAATTTTTAAAAAACATTAATTCCTGAGTCTTTAAAAGATTTCGCTGCAAATTATCTCAAAAAAATAAACAAAGACATGTGTGTGTAAGGGGATATTATACGATTACTAGTAGGTTGCAAAAAGTTATAGAATTGTGCGGATAAAATTGTGATTTAAACCATAAATTTGCCGTTTCGGTAAGGTTATGGTTCTTTTTGTTTGTGGAAGAAAACTTATTATTGAGAGCACTACATGTCCATCGCCACTAAGATAGCCTTAAAGTAGACATAATTTCTTAAAAATGATACTACATAATAGTTAAAAAATACCTTTGAATCGCTCCTGCTTTATATAAAAATAGCAACATGCAATTGTTTATAATCTCCATTGCAAAGGAATAAGATAAGCTATAGAATTTAAAAGTATTTAAATGCCGGATATTGTTTAAATCATTTTAACTAATACTTAAGAGGAGAATACAATGAATAAAATAAAAAAGTTACTTAAACGTAAAACGACTTGGATAATTTTTATTCTTTTCGTACTTGTTTATGTAAATAACAGTTCTTTTTTTGCGAAGAGGGACGAGGGGAATCCTCTTCTTCTTGCTCATCGAGGACTTTCGCAAACATTTAGCATGGAGGGAATTGAGGGGGATACGTGTACAGCAGAACGTATACATGAACCTGAACATTCTTATTTAGAAAATACAATTCCATCTATGGAAGCGGCATTTAAAGCTGGAGCTGACCTAGTAGAGTTTGATGTTCAACCAACTAAAGATAATAATTTTGTCATTTTTCATGATTGGACTCTTGATTGCCGTACTAATGGTAAAGGTGTTACTAGAGATTTTACAACAAAAGAATTACAAGCACTTGATATTGGTTATGGGTATACAGCTGACGGGGGAAAAACATTCCCGTTTCGTGGAAAAGGGATTAATCTTATGCCAACACTTGATGAAGTACTTAACCATTTTCCAGATCGTTCTTTTCTTATTCATATTAAAAGTGATGATGAAAATGAAGGAATCCAATTGGCTACTTACCTCAAGAAACTACCAGCGAAACGCCTTCATCAACTAACAGTATATGGTGGTGATAAGCCGATTGCTGTGATAAGAGAGCACATCCCTAGTTTACGAACGATGTCAAAAGCAACCATGAAAAAGGATCTTCTTACTTATATGGCGTTAGGGTGGACTGGTTACATACCTTCAAGCATGAAGCATGGAGAGTTACATATACCAGATAAAGTAGCTCCTTTGCTTTGGGGATGGCCTAATCGTTTTCTTAATCGAATGGATAAAGCAGATACGCGAATTATCATTGTAGGAGGAAATGGACTTGGATTTTCAAGTGGATTTGACTCATCTGAAGATATAAAACGTCTTCCAGATGATTATACAGGTGGAATTTGGACAAATCGCATTGATAAAATAGCACCTCTATTTAGCAAATAAGGGAAGACATTAAAAGCGGAGTTTTTTCATGTATTTGGCCATTTGTATTTTAAAAAAAGACCTATTGAAAATATTGAAGTTTGATCTACCGAAAAAACGCTCTGATTTCATATACATTATGGAAATCAGAGTTTTTTTAATGAATGTGACTTATTTAATTTATATTCAAGTAAAAGTCCGACATAGATTAAAAAATAAACTACTAGATGTACAAAATGAGCTTTATCTACATAAGTAACTAAATGTCGATAAAGTTTGGAGGTACCTTCAAAACATTCAGTTGATAGGCAGTGGAGGTTACATACCTTTGTTTAAAAAGTCAACGGCTCTATAATTAAAGCGCCTCTTGTTCAACAAACAGGTGCTTTAGTTGAATAAGATTAAACAACTATGTTATTGATTTTTGAGTTTAGATGTATTTAAATGAATAGAAATTAAAAAACTTTAAAGAGCCTTACTACAATAAAATGTAGCAAGGCTCTTATATTTTTTATATTAAAATTAAATAACTTTATTATCACTTTGCATTTTAATCTATTATTACTTTTTTTCCTCTTTTGTTTATTTATAGGAAATAGAGAAATAAATGAGATGGGAAAGCAAACTTTACAATGCTCCTTCGTATTTATAACTAAAAAGAGTCGAATACCTGCAAATAAAAGTAGTTTTTACCGATTATACTTTGAAAAAAATCAAATATTATGGAGAAGATAGTTATGCGAAGTGGTGTAAGGCGTTCTTTTCCAGTAGATATTACGCATTAAATGCTCATGTGTATTGATAATCACTAGTTAACACTTCCATGTCTAAAGGCAGACTAAAATCCAGTATCATGAAATCTATGATGTACGTTGAATGTATGAAATAGGAGGCTTCCATTTCATACAGTTTGGCGGCGTAACGCAAATATTTCGGCTAAATTAATGAATAAATTATCGGACAAAAATAAGCGCTCTAACTTTGGGTAGAACGCCATTTTACCGTAATATATGGCCCGGAAAGGGCTCGAACTCAAGACCTCCACACTGTAAAGGTGGGGGTTTATTGTATTACTTTTCTTCCTGCATTATAAATTTCCAAAAACGTTTTAATTCTTCACGTTTTTGGGATGGAGCAAGTTTTATATCATTTAACCATTGATCTAGTTCTGAATCATTTCTTTTCCCTTCAGCATCAAAATCTCTCCCTAGAAGAAAATCAGTAGATACTTTAAAGTAATCTGCTATACGTATCAAGGTATTGTAATCAGGTTGACGTTCATTACGTTCATACATACCAATTGTACTTTCACTTAGTTGAAGGGATTGAGCCAGTTCTTTTTGCGTAATTCCTTTTTGTTTTCTTAAATCACGAATTATATTTCCAAACGTTTTCATTCTATCACCTGATAATATATTAACACAATATGTGTTAATATATTAAAACTTTTAAAAATTGATAATTGAAATCTATTGACAACACATTTCGTGCGGTTTATATTTTAATTAACAACACGAAATGTGGTTTTGGGGGTGAGAATGTATGAATTATGAAAGAGTAGCTGAAAATCTAATTAATTTAAGAAATGGGAGATCTAGAGAAGAGGTGGCAAAAGCAGTCGGAATCAGTATTAGTACATTGCAGATGTATGAAAATGGACAGAGAATCCCACGAGATAATATAAAAATAAAATTAGCGAATTTTTATGGTGTTACAGTTCAAACAATTTTTTTTGATTCAGGACAACACGAAGTGTGTTGAATAATGTTAGATTTTTAAGATGATGTAGTGATTTTTTAGAAATGTAAGTTTAGAAAGTGTTTTAGGTGATTTTACATAAAAAGGTAATTTTTTTATCATTATATATAAATTGTAGAGGTGTATTTGCATGAACATGAAAACATTTGAAGTGCGTGAAAAACGATTAGCAGAACTATTAGGTGCAAAGGTACTATGGGAATTTATCAGTGCTGTAACAGAGGAAATTGAAAAGCAGGAATTAGAGTCTACACCAGGTTTATTAGAAGATCTATTCGTACATGTAAAAGAAACCATTCAAATTCAAAATATGAATCAACGCATAACAAAAGCCCCTGTAAAAACAGAGGCTGATGGTATAGATAAAGATACATTATTTATGGAATCGTATGTAGAATTAATCAATCATAAGTTTCTTATTTCTGAGCTAGCTGTAGAGCTTTCATCTGTTCTAAAAGAATTAAATTGTTTTGTTCAATCATCTTTGCCACAGCTTCAAAGTGAGCTTGATTCTCAAGAACCTCAATCTGCTTCTCTTTAGGGAGTGATTGAAGTATTTCTTTTATTTCTTTACACTCGTATATGTTATTCTCCGAGTCTTCAATTAATTTATTGCGACGATTGGTGTATTCAAGTGCACCTAGAGTCGCTAATGCGCGAGGATCTAATCCTAGAATTTCCATGTATTCCTCTCCTTTCCTCTACAATAATTCGATAGGGGGAAGGAGATTCCTTTAATGATTTGCTAGAGTTTTTATATATTTATATAACATGTTATTTATTAGTGGGAATATTATTTAGCTGGAATACAATAGAATTAGACTTAAAAGAGCTTCAAAAAAGGATGAGAAGAAAGGGGAATCCAGTAAGGCTGACTCCTTTCCCTTAAATAATCTACTTATGGAACGGTTGTTTACTTGTAAAATGAATTTTAAATTGGATTCCTTGAGGGAGATTTGATCGACGGAGGGAATGGATAGATAAACAAAATTAAAGAGAATTGTAATGGAAAGAACTATAGGAAATATTTAAGGAGTTATTAGATAATATGTTTTTTAGTATTTAAGAAGAGTCCCATGTATAAATTATTACATATAAAAATAAACGATTAGTCATTAAATAGAGAGAAGGACACTAGTTATTTGTATAAATGGAATACCGGAGAGTAGGAAATTAATATAAGTAGAGAGTGCAATCCTCAGTATTTCTTGAATGTTAATAAGCATTAAACTTTATATTGCAACACTTACAGGTGATGCTCCAACTGTTACTATTGTATTTACGGTATAGTCAACGGAGTTAAGAATAGTAACTGTGTTTTGTTCTGGCTGTGCAATATAGATGAATTTTCCATCAGGGGTAAACGCAGCGCTTTTTGGGCCATTTATGGAAATAGTGCCTGTGGATTGATGTTGTGCTGTATCAATAATATTGATTTCATCTGTAGTTTCTTCTCCTAGCAATGCTACAGGTTGATTAGGTGAAAGAGCAAGGAACGAGTAGTAATATGCTCCAGTAAGAATATCCCCAATCTCTTGGAAAGTGGACAAGTCAATAACTGTAAGGGTAGTCCCAGACGCCACCAACTCTTCTGTAACATAAGCGAATCCGTCAAGCAAGCTGATTTCTATGAGATTTGGATAATCGTTTGAAGTAGGGCGTTCTGCTACAATTTCTCCTGTGTTTAGATCAACCTTTACAATACTCCAAGTCGTATAATTTACGATGTAGGCGTATTGTCCATTCGGATCAATTGCTATACTTGAAAATCCATAACCTCCAAGCGAGATAGTATTAGAGATGGTTTGAGTTAAGAGGTTAATAACAGTAATGCCCATTGAACCAGTTAAAAAATTTAGTATATACGCAAACTGGTTATCCGGAGAAAACCCAATATCAATTGGGTCGTTTATCGAGAAAGTAGAGATAATGGTAAGTGTTTCATTATTAATTGTAGAAACACTATTATCATTTGAGTGCAAAACTAAAGTGTATGTTTTGTTTGGACTAACAGCAACTTTAATTGGCTGATATGGAAGATTGATTACATGCTGGACAGTCTTTGTTGCTGTATTAATTACTGAGAGAGTATTATCATCTCTATTTGCTGTAAAAGCATAAATAGGAGGATTTGGTGGCACTGGTAAAACAGAGAGGGTGCCATTTAAGATAAATGTATTTTTATCTTGTGGCGTAACTGTTAAACTCTTAAGTTTAAAGCTACTAAAATCAAAGCAGCAATTCGAATCAATTGTATAATAAACAATCTGATTGATAGAGAATTTATGCCATTTAGAAAAAGCTGCATCTCCTTGTCCATATTGATTTTGAACAGGGGAAATACTAACAAGCATTGTAAGTACTCCATATATGCGAACACTGTGTACTGGATAGGAACCATCTGGTAGATCAGTTTGAAGAAGGCAAGGGTTCGGTGCTTGCAGCGTACATGGTTCAAATGCACATTTTAATCGGTTTGTATTCCAGGTGACAGCACCGGTATAATTCGTATCATTAATTATATATCCTTCAGGAGCTGTAATTAAAACCTCAAAATCTACATATTGATTGCACGTACCTTGGCAAGGTAACATGTACTTCACTTCCTTTATCAAAAATTATGTGTTATTTCATGTGGTATATAAAGTTGATTACATACCGTATTAAGAAAAATAATTTTAGAACTTATGCCTTTTTATGAAATAATCATGTTTGAAAGGCATTTACTTGTTGATATGACATGCCAATAGGTGGCAATGCTCTATATTATGCTTCCTATTTTCTAATGCTTGTACATATCGTGGTTATTTTAATCGGGATAATATTTGATCCAATAATAGTAAAACACGTTGAGGTAAATATAAAATTGATCTCGATAGGTTAATGCTGATAAAGCGCTATTGAATTCAAAGAAGTCAAAGCATGAAAGGTGACACAGCGCTATGGCAGAAACGGAAATTGCATATGTACCACTAATAAGGATTGTGACGCTTAAGAGTGAGGGGGAGTAAGTCTAGAAAGCGATTAGAGTTTCCTGGTTTATTTTTCACATTAGAAGATTTTCTAGTTAGCAAGTCATATTGTGATTGAAGTTACTTATGGAATAGATTTTTACGGAAAATAATAAAAATTCATGGACAAACAAGATATCGCCTTTATCTTTTAGTGTATACAAAAAGAAAATCATAATTACCGGAACAGTTCGTTCTTTTTGTTTATATAATAATATAACTGAACTTTATTTATTGATAAGGAGTGGGATAATAGCTGCCTAAAATTATAGTTATTATGACTAGTTATTACAAGCCATTGTTTGTAGAGAAATCGATACGGAGCGTATTAAATTAGAATTGTCAATGTTCCGCAGTTTTAATTAACGAAGCATCTCAGCCAATTAAAGCTGTAAAAAGACCTGCACAAAAGATTACAAACAATGATCCATATATAATGGATCATTGTTCGACATGTATTGGGCTTCTATTTTGCCAATCGTTCAAAAAATAGGTTTCTTACTGGGATAAGAAACCGAATTTTATTGCATGAGGTATGATATTTTTTTGAGATTGAATCATTTTTGGGTTTTTATCCGATAGATAAGATTTTAGATAAAAAATATATTAATTTAAATTCAATATATTTTTAGTTATTCGCGGAAGAAAAAAATGAATTTATACAATTATTAAACCATAAAGAACATGTAAGGAATTAAGAGAAGACTTAAGAAGAAAAAGAGGGTGAGACCTTGAGTGAAGTCTATTTGAAAAATTATTGGTTATTAAATTTAGAGTATATAAAGGTGTTTTCTGAATTAGTACATCATAACATTTCTTTACCTTTATTAAGTAATTTTTATCAATATTTAGAAGAAGATGTTAAAAGTAAGATGAAAAGTAAGGATTTTTATAAATATTTGTCTGTTGCACCAATAGAAGAAAAACAATTGCAGTCAGAATTTGAAAAATGGTTGCCTCTGCTTGAGCAAACAACAAAGAAAAGAGGATCAGATGGAGTCGTATTGCTTAATACTGATTATCTTCGTTTTTCAGCAGGTAATTTTTCGCATTTTAACCCTAAGTATACAAAAATATTAACAAGAGCAAAAAAAAGCGAGCTTTATGGTCTCCCTACGATTTGCACACTGGATTATACAAATAAAGTTCCTGATAGTTCTCATATTTTCATTGAAAAAGCTCAAAAAATTTTTTCAACATGTAAAGAACATCCGTTATTTTCTAATAAATTTTTTCAAACAAAACTACTCAATGATCTTCCTATCATGATTGAAAAAATTAATATGGCATATTTTATTTTTGAAGAACATGATATCTCGAGTGTGATTGTTGGTACAACAGAAGATATAACGAACCGAGTACTTACTCTTATCTCTAAAAGTAAGGGGATTCCAAGTTATTGTCTTCAGCATGGGGCCATAATGGGAGAAGAAGCGTTTTTTCCAATTTTCGCTACGAAACAGATTGTATATGGAGAGTATGAACGAGAGTGGTATTTTCGAAGAGGTGGAGCGGATTCTCAAATCGAGATATTGGGACACCCAAGATATGATGATATCTTTGAAAAGAAGCATTTAGAAAAAAAAGTACTTTGTAAGAAACTAAATATAGATACCTCTAAGAAAATAATCTTTATAGCAACGCAACCATTTAAAACCCAAGTTTATGTTGAACTAACAAAACAATTGATGAAAGACAAAAATATTACAGTTATTATAAAGCCTCACCCTTGGGAAAAAGGTCGTAATTTAGTGAGCGAATATATTCATTTAAGTAAGGTATACCCTAATGTCAAGTATATTACAACAGAAGTAAGTATTTATGATGTCATTTCTAATTCAGATCTTGTAGTTATCTCTAATTCAACAGTAGGATTAGAGGCTATGTTATTGGATAAACCAGTAGTCGTTTATAAATCTAAGTCAGAGGAGAGAGATTATAAATATTACGATGAATTAAGCTGGCTTGTAACTCATTCTATTGAAAATATGATACAGACAATTGAAAAGGTTTTATATGATTCTTCCTATTCTACAACTGCTAAACAATTAAGAGATTATTTCATACAGAAAAATTACCCTCAAACTACAGTTACTCAAAAATTACAAGATTTATCTCGAGGTATGTAAAAGTAAAAAACTTTATAAAACGCAATGAATTCTACAGCTAAACATCTAAATAATCGTATGGAATAAGATCATAGACACGTAAAACGTCGTTTTGCTAGATCCTCAAGATTTCAAAATTCTCTTCAAGCCTCAAGTACAATAAAAGGAATTGAAGCCATTCATTCCTTATATAAAAAAACGGAGTCTTCAACCAAACTCCGTTTTTTCGATATACAATGAATTATAGAAATTATTGCTGCCTGTATAAAATTTATTTTCTTCAACCACAGATATTTTACATTTTAGTTAATTTTGCAACAGAACTAATATTTCCAATCTAGAACTTCGTCTGGATTGAAATTTCACTACAATATGAAATTTCTTGTGGGCCAAGATGTGTGGGAGAAGTTTGTTATTATGAAATCAGTGCGTTTCCTAATTTTTTTCTGATGGGAATGGCAATACAGTTCGCTCTTCTTTTGGTCTTGAAGTTAAAAGTGCATTAATATTTGTTAAGTAAGTAGTTTTTTGGCTTTGATACAATTAGATAATTATATCAAAATGGTTAAATGATTAAGTATTCTTATGAAAAAACAGCAATTTTTTATCGTTATTTTTCTTTTTAGATGGGTTTAACACCTGATCGAATGGTTCCAGTTGAATTTTATAAAAAACTTGCTTTACCAATAGAAGAGATCACAATATAAAAAACCCCTCGATCTCAGCATTTAGTACTTTGGGATAATAGTAAAATATCTACTTATCTAGAATATCCCATGAGAAATTCCACCATCAATTGGAATAAAAGTACCTGTAATAGCACTTGCAGCATCACTAGCTAAAAAAGCTACAACATTACCAAATTCTATTGGGTCATTATATCTCTTCATTGGTAAATTTTTTGTGATTTCTAATTCGATATCTTCAACATTTCGCTTTTGTGTTTTAGACATTTCATTTAATAATTCTAATGCGCGAGCAGTTTTGAAAGAACCAGGTCCAACAGTATTAACTGTAACTCCATAACTAGCGTATTGATGAGAAAGAGTTTTAGAAAGAGAAGCTAGTCCAGCCCTATATATGTTTGATAAGGTAAGCATTTTTGAAGGCTCTTTTGCAGTAAGAGAAGAATTTATAATAATTCTTCCCCACTTACGAGAAGACATATCAGGAATTAATTGTTTAGTTAAATAAATGACGGGCAATAACAGATCATTGTGTGCTTTACAGAAATCTTCAATAGTTAAATCCTCTATCGTTCCAGCTTTAGGACCAGCCACATTTGTAAATAAAATATCAATCTTCCCCAGTTGCTTTTTTCCTTGCATAATAAGTTTATTTAAATCCTCGATGCTAGTTACGTCGGATGGGATTGCTAGAACTTCTCCTTTACTACCAATATCACAAATTTCCTTTTTAGCTTTTTCTAATTTTTCACTTCTACTTGTAATAATTACATTATGTCCATCAAAGTATAATCTTTTAGCAACTGCTAAGCCAAGTCCATCAGAACTAGCTAACACTAATGCGGTACGTCTTTCAATTTTATTCATTAAATCTCCTCCAACATATCTTCATATAATTGATCATCTTTACTTACATCATATTTTAAAGTTCTACCTATAAAATTCTTAGCTTCTGAAGGTTGGGTACCTGTTCCAGGGCGCTTATATGTTAAATCACTCCATTGGATTTTTGTACCTTTAGTCATATCACTACAAGCTACCAAGGACCTACGAGTTAATATAAAATTTGCATCATCCGTATGCCGGCGCTTTATCGGCACACCCATTGCTTTTTTAATATTACGTATATCAGTTACAAATTGATTTAGTTCATGAGGATTAATAGAAACTTCATAGTCAGGTCTTTTTATTGTAGCGTCTAAACTGAAGTGCTTTTCTATAACGTGAGCACCTAACGTCACTGCTGCTAAGGAGATAGCTGTTCCTGCAGTGTGATCACAGAAGCCTACTGGATAATTAAATTTTTTTAGTGTCTCCATTACTCTAAGATCAACTTCATTAGGTGGAGTCGGATATTTAGTATTAGTTTGATATACAACGACATTTTTTCCACCTGATTTTTCAATCACTTCTAAAGCAGCTTCTATTTCAGATAACAATGCACTTCCAGTAGAAAGAAATATAGGTAAACCAGTTTTTGCACATTCAGCCAAAAAGGGATGGCATGTAATATCCCCGCTAACTATTTTAAGAAAGTCAGCACCTGACTTGACAATAAACTCAAGAGACTTAAAATCTACTACACAAGCCGTCGTAGATAATCCCAATCTATGTGCAGTATCAAACAATTCGATAATCTGTTCGTCTGATAATCTCCATTTATCCCAATCTAATTTGGTCTTAGAAGATTTTCTACAATCAATGTCATTATAGGCTATATGCTGAAAAGTAACTGCATCAGCCATACTTGAGTTGGCAACATCGACCATTTTTTTCGCCTCAATAAATGAACCTGCATGATTAATTCCGGCCTCGGCAATTACAAAAACTGATGAATCATCACCAATTAGCTTCCTATTAATATTAAATTTCTGCATCAGCAATCTGTCCTTTCTCAAGGTAACTACAAAATTGCAGCAGTTGTATAGAATGTAATTTCTTAAGTGTATTTGTAAGGAATTGTTAGCAAGATTTTTTATTTAGAAATGTTTAAACAGAAGTGAAGTGTAAATAATCACATGCTATAGCAGCTGCAGTGTTTATTTAGGAGAAGATATACCTACCTCTCTTAAACATCATCTGGATCATTTGGATCATATTTTAAATCTTTCGCTTTTTTATTTTTCAACAACTTTAATAACGTATGAATCAAGAAACGAATTTAGAACGTGAAATAATTATTTTTTAAAATTATTATTGGGAAAATGGGAAATATTTGTTTTGATTTCCATCAGAGAAATATCAAGTAGTAGTTTTCCATTAATGTATTAGAGTGTGCAATCGCATCACCGTAGCATTCTTTAAGTGAGCTTTTAATTATTCGAGATCCAAAATCATTTGTACCAAATAGCAGTCACTTTCATATACTGGGCAGGATACTATTTACCTGCTTTATCCCGCTATTTGCGGTCAGTAAGGTCTGCCGTGTTGTACGAAGGAGCCTATAGGAACGAATTTGATTTTCGATTTCATAAGGATATAAAAGATAAATCCATTTTTTCTTTGTCGTATCGTACGTATAGAAAATGCCACAGATTCTATATACATTCGGCCCAAAAATTTTAGGCTTTATTCTCTTTACATCAACATTTTTATACGCAATCTTGATAACTAAAAATAAATAAGAAATCTTTATCATGTGAAGGAGAAGAGCTCCTCCTTTAAACGGAGTGAAGGTAGGGGCAGTTCAATGTAAATATATATTGTCATTCTGTTTAAAATATCTAACTAGCCTAAGTGGTTATTATGGAGGTGCTCTATGAAATTAGCATTAGGTACTGTTCAGCTGGGTCTTCATTATGGAATAGGAAATATAATGGGTAAACCTGATAGGGAAGAGGCTTTAAATATCATCAAATATGCTATAAATAATGGTATAGATGTGTTAGATACAGCGTCTTCTTATGGAAATAGTGAAGTTATTATAGGTGAATATGTCTCAAGCAAAACAACAGAAAAAAATTTTCAGGTTGTAACTAAAATACCTATGATTGATTCTGAAAATATTGGTATTGAGCATTTAGATAGCTTAATTGATAAATATATTAAACAATCTATGATGAATTTGAAAACAAATATTATAGACTGTTGCCTGTTACATGATTCTAAAAATATGGTTTCACATAATGGATATATCATTCAAAAATTAAATACATTGAAATTAGGGGGAGTAATCAAAAAGATTGGTGTATCCGTTTATACACCTGATGAAGTTAAGCGGTTTTTGGAATTTGATTGTTTTGATATGATTCAAGTTCCTTTAAATATATTTGATCAACGTCTAATTTGTTCAGGCCTACTACAAAAGCTGAAAACAAAAGGAATAGAAATACATGCTAGAAGCCCATATCTTCAAGGGTTGCTATTAATGGATACGGAAAAAATTCCTAATTATTTACAAATCGCTAAAAAACCAATAAAAGAATTTGAGTTTTTAGCTCGGGAATTCAATTTAAGTAGAGCGCAATTGGCTTTATTATTTGTTCGAGAATTGAAAGAAGTTGATAAGATTATTATTGGATGTGAAACAGTAGATCAATTAAAAGAAAATATTCAAATCTGTAATTCACCTTTATTAGAAGAGAAAGTTCTTAATACTGCAAAGAAATTATTTAAGGATATACCTGAGATAATTATTAATCCGAACTTATGGAGGGTGAATAATGAATCAACATGAATTATTTAGTTTAAAAGGCCAGAATGCAATTGTTACTGGTGGATCTGGTTATCTTGGTTCTGCAATTTCTGAAGGGCTGGCTAAGTATGGTGCAAACGTTATGATAGTTAGTAGAAGCAAAGAAAAATGTATGAATTTAGCTGATCAGTTAAATCAAAAATATAATGTGAAATGTCAGGGATATGCTCTAGATGTTTCAGATAGTAAATCAATAAACCATACATTTGAGGAGATTTATAATTCAGATAATAAGATAGACATTCTTATTAATAATGCTTACTTTGGAGCAGGAAAGACTATTGAAGAAATGACAGAATCAGAGTGGGAAACAGGAATTGATGGTTCTATAAATAATGTGTTTCGGGTTACTAAAAAGGCATTACAATATATGCTACCGAAGAATAAAGGAAATATTATTAATATCTCTTCAATGTATGGTGTTGTTTCCCCAGACCCTTCTATTTATGGCGATTCAGGCTTTAATAATCCTCCGAATTATGGAGCAGGAAAAGCTGCTATCATACAGTTTACTCGGTATCTTGCGTGTCACTATGGTTTAAAAGGAATTAGAGCTAATTCTATCTCTCCAGGTCCATTTCCTAATACAGAAGTTCAGAAAAATAAAGAATTTATTCGAAATTTAAAGAAAAAAACAGCGCTAGGTCGTATTGGAAATCCCCAGGAATTACAAGGGTTGATTGTTTTTCTTGCATCTAATGCTTCAAGCTATGTAACGGGGCAAAATATTTGCATTGATGGTGGCTGGACATCGTGGTAAAACATCGCTAGAAAGTCAAGGATGTAACAAGAAACCTTTCCACTGAAAAAATCTTCTCATTTTATATAAGATGAGAAGATTTTTTAGTTATAGTGAGAATTTGACAATCTAGAAGTGAAAAGAGCCTTCGTTAATAATGTTATATTATATTGATAAATTTATCGTTACAAATACTTTGTTATTCTGTAAAATTCCCTAATTTTAAGGAAGTATTTGATATAGATAGAAGTCATTTCTCTTTATTGAGACTGACTTTTATTTTTGAGTTAGTGCAACTCATTGAAAACCTTTGTTAATATGATTTAGGTATTTTAAGAAGGTTATTTCCAAAATAGTACCAAAATTTTAATGGGAAATGAAAAAATACAATTTGTATCATGTTTATTTTTTGAAGCAATATCTCTTATTGGTACTATCCTCTTATATCATTCTTCTTGGTATTCTTTAGCTAAGTGAGAGGGGTATGATGAAATAGGAGGACCAATCTTAAAGAAGGATAAACTAGTTTTTGAAATCGGTATACAGTTCTTTAATAAATATAGTTTTTGCAATATGTCTTTATCTATTGGATGAAGCATGTAATCTGTCATTATGAAATAATTGTGATGATAGATAAATACTTTTCCTTCGGGTAGAATCGTGTAATGAGATAAATTCGGATAAATAGGTGGTCCATCTGAAAATTTATCTAAACTACTTTGTGAAACTTTAATAATTTCTTGATTTGAAAATTTTAATTTGCGAAATGCTATGGTGTTAATGAATGGACGTTTTTGATTATTTTCTATATAAAATAATTCTTCTTTTTCGTTTTGCACAACCCGTAGATTTGGGATTGATTCAGTAAGGGTTATGGGAGGACCTTCAGTATATTTGTAGATAAAGGGATCAGGGATTGAGACAATTTCATTTTGATTATATTTGAAGTAGGAAAGCATTTCTTTCGATATAAGCCTACGTTTATAATTATCAATTAAAAATACTTCACCTTGTGAATTGCTAAACAAAATACCATTTAAATCTTTGGAAGGGAGGTTAGCATATAAATTTTGGAAGGAAAATGGTGTTTTAAAAGTAATATCGAGCACTTTGTTAATGGGATAAAAAGGCTGGAATGTATTTAGGCGTTTCCAAAACATCGCATCTCCAACAAACCAATATAAAGGATTTGTATCCCAATATTCACAGTATTTTTCATAAACCTTTAATAATATTCTTCTAGTATGCATAACTGAACAGTGATCCACAACATTTGCAGCTGTATATAAAATTTTTGAAGCTTCTCTTACATATTCATGAATAGGTTGTAGATTATAATCAACATATTTTACGTATTGAGAAGAGTACACTATATCTATTTCAGGTTGTTTTTCTAAGAAAGATAACATTTCAGCTAATCTGTTTGGAACGTACATAGTATCGTCCGTTAAATAGCAAATATACTCCCCACGTGTTAATGGAAGTGCCTTATTGATGAGAGTTGCATATCTTGTGGTTTTATATCTCTCATTATCTTGTATAAAACTATTTTCATAATAAATTCGAGGGTCATCTAAATAATTTTTTATAATATTTATAGTTTCTGGACAAGAGTTATCATCCATAATAAAAAGTTCCCATTCTTTATAAGTTTGCATTAGGACACTTTCAATAACTTGATTAATTAATGATGGCTTATTATAGCTAGTAAGGATAATTGAAATTAGGGGTTGCAAAATCGTCACCTCTTCTGAGAATATTGAATGTTTTTTCTAGCGAAGTCTAATAGATAATAATAAACCTTTATTGATACATTCTTTTTTGTACTTGGATAGTTTATTACCTTTTCATAGAAATGGTATGGACTATAGTGGAGTAAAAAGAGATATATAGATAAATATAAACGCTGCTATAGACTTTAATATATATAAATTTTTTTTTAAATTATCGGAACGGATTGTCCTTTCTGTTTATATAATAACGTAACTGTTTTTATATTTGGTTATAAGGAGGAGAGGAATATTTGCCTAAAATTTCAGTTATAATGACAAGTTACAATAAGCCTACGTTTGTTGAAAAATCGATATTAAGTGTATTAAACCAAACTTTTCAAGATTTTGAGCTTTTTATCATGGATGATAATTCTAATGAAATGACCCAGAAGGTAATTCAACCATTTATAAATAAGGAAAATATACATTTTTATAAAAGTAATGTGGTCCATATTTCTGAACGGACAAAAAAAGTCAGATATGCGGCTCTAATTAATGAGGCTCTTAAGCATGCGAAGGGGGAGTATATTACTTATATTACTGATGATAATCAATATGAAAAAGAACGACTCAAAAAGATGTCTAGTTATCTTGATGAGAATAAAGATGTTCAAATTATTTATTCTGCATCAAAAACGATTCATCTAGATGAATCAGATTTGCCTATTAAAACTGTTGAAAGAGCTGCCAAAAAAATTACTAATAATGCTCCATGTACAATTGATCATTGTTCTATTATGCATAGAGCCTCTGTTTTACCGATTCTTGAAAAAAGGTGGAATTCATACTGGGATGAAGATCCTCAATTTTATCGTATAGGAGATGCACGTTTTTTTTGGAGATTAAATCATTATTGGGATTTTCATCCTTTAGATGAAATTTTAGATATCAATTATATTACTTCACATTCAATACATTCGCAGTTATTTGCAGAAGAAAAAAATGAATTTGTACAATTATTACCGCCACAAAGAACATGTAAAGAATTAAGAGAAGACTTAAGAAGAAAAAGAGGGTGAAATGTTGAGTGATATCTATTTGGGAATTACTAGGCGCAAAATCTAGAATATATAAATGTTTTTTCTGAGCTAAACCATTATAATATCCGTTTGCCATTACTGAGTAATTTTTATCAATATTTAGACGATGATGTAAAAAATAATATGAAGTAAATAATTTTTATAAACAACTGTCCATTGAGCCAATAGAAGAAACGCAGTTGTAGTTAGAGTTTGAAAAAAATGTCTTCATTTCAACCAAAGATAACTCCTTAAACAACCTCATATTTTCAGTTTTCAATGAGCAACCTGTACAAAAAATATAAAACAGCATCGTATGTTTTGCTATTCAAAAAGCTAATTTATCTCCCACCTATTTGTTGGTGCAATAGCACTACATACAAATTGAGAAAAGAGTTTTCTTGACTAAAAATTATTTCAATAAGAGGAGGTATGCATTTATATGTTTTTTAAAGATAAAAACATTTTAATTATTGGTGGAACAGGAACAATTGGAAAGAGCATTCTTTCTAATATTCTAGAAGAAAAGCCCAAAGTTGTAAGGATTTTTAGTAGAAGTGAATATAATCAATTTTTATTACAAGAAGAACTCAGGGGGAGAAATCAAAATATTCGCTATTTAATTGGGGATATTCGAAATTACGATCGATTATATAGTGCAATGGAAAATATTGATTATGTGTTCCATGTGGCAGCGATGAAGCATGTTTCGTTTTGTGAATATAATCCGTTTGAAGCAGTTTTGACCAATATTTTTGGAACACAAAATGTAATAAAAGCGGCAATTGCTCAGAAAGTAAAAAAGGTAGTTTTTACAAGTTCTGATAAAGCGATTTCACCAACAAATAATTACGGTGCAACAAAATTGACTGCTGAAAGATTGATTACGTCAGCGGAATATTCAAAAGGTTCAAGTGAAACGATATTTGCAAGTGTTCGCTTCGGAAATGTTATGGGGTCAAGAGGCTCTGTCATTCCTTTATTTGAAAATCAAATTAAAGAAAACCAAAAAATAACTGTAACGGATCTTAGTATGAGTAGATTTATGATGACACTGACCCAAGCAACTATGTTAACAATTGAAGCAATGAAAATAGCAAAGGGTGGTGAAACTTTTATATTAAAAATGCCAGTTATTTCATTAAACGATTTAAGTGAAGTGATGATAGAAGAAGTTACAAAGTTATATGGATTGCCCAAGGAGAATATTAAAATTGAAGAAATTGGGTTAAAACCTGGTGAAAAAATGTATGAAGAACTTATGACACATGATGAATCTTTACAGGCTTTTGAATTACCAGATATGTTTATCATTCCTAGCCCATTAAAAAAGGGTGCTCAATATGAAAATGCAAAAAGGGCGAAGGCAGGGTTTTACCGTTCTGATAATCAAAATGCTATTTCAAAAGAAGAGCTTAGAAATTTAATATTAAACCAGCAGCTATTAACAGGAGGGGAGAAACTATGAAAATATTAGTAACTGGTGGTGCAGGTTTTATTGGTAGGTGGGTTGTAAAGAGATTATTGCAGGATAAGCATGAAGTATGGATATTAGACAACTTAGCAAATTCAACTACTGCAAATATTACCGAGTTTGCACACGATCTAAATTTAAAACAATGCATTCAGGGAGATATTAAAGATAAAAAATTAGTTGCTCAATTATTTGAAAATAATTCATTTGACCTTTGTTATCATTTAGCAGCGAGTATTAATGTTCAAGATAGTATAGACGATGCTAGAACAACTTTTGAAAATGATACAGTAGGTACTTTTAATTTGTTAGAACAATGTCATAAGCATAATGTCAAAATGGTCTTTATGAGTACGTGTATGGTATACGATAAAGCTACTAATATACAAGGAATATCAGAATTAGACCCGATTAAACCAGCTTCTCCATATGCTGGGTCAAAAATTGCTGCTGAAAACATGGTTTTATCTTACTATTATGCTTACAAGCTGCCAGTTGTGGTTATTCGTCCATTTAATACGTATGGCCCATTCCAGAAAACTGGTGGTGAAGGTGGGGTTGTTGCTATTTTTATAAATAATAAATTAGATAATGTACCACTAAATATTTATGGAGATGGGAAACAAACGAGAGATCTTTTATATGTTGAAGATTGTGCGGATTTTGTTGTGGCAGCAGGATACTCTTCAAAAGCAAATGGTCATATTATTAACGCAGGAACAGGACAAGATATATCCATTAATAAATTAGCAGAATTGATTTCAGGAAATAAAGTAAGTATTCAACATGTAACTCATATCCATCCCCAAAGTGAAATTCAAAAATTATTATGTAACTATGAAAAAGCAAAAACAATATTGAGTTGGGAACCAAAAGTTTCTTTAGAAGATGGAGTTATTAAAACAGAAGAGTGGATTAAATCTTTAAAAAGTAACCCTAAGGAGAAAGAATAATGGTAAGGGAAATCCTCGGTATACATGGAGGAAAGCCTGTTAGAGAAACTTATTTACCATATGGTCAACAACAAATTGATGAACATGACATTCAGGCGGTTGTAGATGTATTAAAAGGGGATTTTTTAACAACAGGGCCAACGATTCAACAGTTTGAAGAGGCTATAGCGAAATATGTGGGAGCAAAATACGCTGTTTCTTTTTCAAATGGTACAGCTGCTCTGCATGCTGCTTGCTATGCAGCTGGCATAACTGAGGGAGATGAGGTAATTACAACTCCAATGACATTTGTAGCAAGTGCAAATTGTATTTTATACCAGGGAGGAAAGCCAGTATTCGCAGATATTGACAATGAAACATATAACATTAGTCCTAAATCTATTGAGGAAAAGATTACAAACAAAACAAAAGCCATCATTCCCGTACATTTTACTGGGCAGCCTGTAGAGTTAGAGGCAATAAAGAAAATCGCAAAAGAAAATAATTTGATTATCATCGAAGATGCAGCCCACGCATTAGGAGCCACATATAAAAATAAAAAGATTGGTTCTATTGGTGATATGACAATGTTTAGTTTCCATCCGGTGAAACATATTACTACCGGAGAGGGCGGAGTAATTACTACAAATAATCCACTGTTTTATGAAAAACTTGTTCAATTCCGTACGCATGGAATTGAAAGGAATCCTCAAAAACTTCTTGAAAATCATGGGCCTTGGTATTATGAAATGCAATTCTTAGGTTACAACTACAGATTAACGGATATACAAGCTGCTCTTGGCTTATCACAGTTAAATAAATTAGACTCTTTTATTAAGATTAGAAAGAAATATGTAGACATTTATAATAAAGAATTTAGTTGTCTATCTGAAATCATCATACCAAAGCAATTGCCCCAAACCGACTCAAGTTGGCATCTTTACATTATTCGTTTAAATACTAAATTATTAAAGGGCAATCGAAAAGAAATTTACGAGGCATTACAAAGAGAAAATATCGGTGTGAATGTGCACTATATACCCGTACATTTACAACCGTTTTATCAAAAATTAGGTTATGAAAAAGGTATTTGTCCACAAGCAGAAAATGTATATGAGGAAATTATTACACTGCCTCTATTTCCGAAAATGACAGAAGCTGATGTATGGGATGTAATAAAAGCGGTGAGAAAAGTTCTTTCGTTTTATAGAGTTGCTAAACATTAAATGAAAGGGGTGTTATTAAGATTGCAAAATCAAAAATTGTTAAGAGCTGTTACAAAAATCGATATTAAAAAAGGAGAGATTATTACAGCTAATAAAATAGCTATGGAACTAGATGTTGTTGAAAATGCACTGAACCAGCTTGAAGCAGAGGAATTGTTACCTCAGATAGCTTTATATAATTTGTCTGCAGGTACCCCATTATCAAAAGAGGTTATGGAACCTCCAAAAGTAGTAATAATTGTACTTTGCCGGTTAAAATCTACTAGGTTACCTTTAAAGGCATTATTACCAATATATGGAATTCCTTCCATTGAAAGATGTCTTATAAATACATTAGCTATTCCAGGAAAACATCAGGTCATACTTGCTACTTCAGATATAGCACAAGATGATCCTTTGGAAAAATTTGATTTAGACGGGAAGATTAAAATTTTCAGAGGTGATCCAGAAAATACTGCTGATCGCATATTCCAAGCTGCCAAACAAGAAAATGCAAATATTGTAATGCGGATTACAGGAGATTGCCCAGTTGTGTCACCAGAAATCAATACTTTTTTACTAGATGAACATTTGAAAAGCGGTGCAGATTATACACAGGCAGAGTTAAGTACGTTACCTGTTGGAACAGCAGGCGATATTTTTACATTAGAGGCAATCGAACGATTGCTACAAACCCAAAAAGCTTTAACCTATGCAGAATACCTTCCGTTGTATTTTATAAATAATCCCCATTTATTCCAAGTCAATATAGTAAAACTCCCTCCTCCATTTCGTTACCCTACTTGGAGGCTAACATTAGATGAACAACCAGATTTAGATATGTTCAATGAACTTTATAAAAGTCTGAATGTAAAATCTAAACCTTTATTTTTTCATCAAATAAAAGATTACATCCTAGGAAATCCTGAACTTATTCAAATCAATAGTCATGTGAAACTGAAATATATAAATCAACAATCATTAGTAAATGAGCTAAATAAAGAAACGAAATTATAAATTAATAAATTGTAGCGCTTTTAGTGAGGAGGGAGTAGCTTGCTTGAGAAAAAAATTGCCTTTCGCGCCGACGCATCTATTGAAATAGGTACCGGTCATATTATGCGTTGTTTAACACTGGCCCAGGTGTTACGGGATAAAGGCGCTCAAATTTATTTCATTTGTCGTAAACTGCAAGGTGATTTGCATCAATATATTTTAAATAAAGGATTTCATGTGTTTTTATTAGATGCAGATGGTGAAAATACGAATTTCTTAAGTACAGTACACGGGAGTTATTTAAATTGGCTAAAATATCATTGGTTTGTTGATGCACAACAGACCGATGATATTTTGTCGCAACTTCCCAACTTTGATTGGTTAATCGTGGATCATTATGGATTAGATATAAAGTGGGAGTCTGCTTTAAGAAAAACTGTAAGAAAGATTATGGTGATCGATGACCTTGCAAATCGAATGCATGACTGTGATTTATTACTAGATCAAAATTTATATGATAACCTTAATACTCGCTATAAAGATTTATTACCAGAGCAATCATTATTGAAATTAGGACCTAAATATGCCATATTACGACCAGAGTTTCATGCTGCTAAAAAATTTTTAAGAAAAAGAACAGGCGAGATTGAACGCATCTTTGTATTTTTTGGGGGGCATGATGCAACGAATGAAACATTAAAAACATTAAGAGCTATACAAAATATAAGTAGCGATACTTTAAAAGTAGATGTAGTAGTAGGAAGTCAAAATCCCCATAAAGAAGAGATTGAATCTTATTGCAGGAATATTTCTAATGCCTCATTCTATTGTCAAATAGAGAATATGGAAGAGTTTATCGTACGAGCGGATTTAGGGATAGGAGCTGGTGGCACAACCACTTGGGAACGCTGCTTTCTTGGATTACCTTCTATAACAATTACAACTGCTCCAAATCAAATTGAAGTAACCAAGGCTGTGTCGAAAGCTGGAGCTACATGGAATATTGGTACAGCTGAAAGTGTTTCGGATGAAACGATTACGAAATGTCTAAGCAAGCTTTTATCAAATTCTAATATAGTGAAAGAAATGTCTAATAAAGCTCTTTCTATACAGTGTGCCAGTAATTCAGATGAAATAGCAAAAATTATTTTAGGAGGATAGCATGTTAGATATAGGGGATTTTCAATTGAAAAGTCTAGAAAAGAAAGATTTAGAACTTATTTTACAGTGGAGGAATACAAAAGAAATACGTACGGTTATGTATGAAGATCATGAAATTACAATAGACGAACATTTAAAATGGTATAAAAAACTAGAAATAGATGATACAAAGATTGCAAGATTATTAATATATAAAGAAAAACCAATTGGATTTGTTAATTTTACAAAAATAGACGAAATGAATCGGACTTGTTATTGGGGATTTTATATAGGTGACAAACAAAGCGTAAGGCGTGCTGGAACTGTATTAGGTTTATTAGCATTAGATTTTATTTTTGCAACAAAAGGCATACAAAAAGTGTGTGCAGAAATATTAGAATTAAATCGGATTAGTTTAAACTTTCATCAGAAACTTGGGTTTGTAGAAAATGGAAGATATGTGAACCATATTTGCAAGGGTAATGAATATATCGATGTCATTAAAATGACACTGTTTTATGAGCAATGGATGGAAAGGAAAAAAGCTATAAAAAAAGAACTTGAAGGTGAAAAACATGAGTAATGTATATATCGGCGGTAGAGAGATTGGCAATAACTCGCCACCATTTATTATTGCAGAAATGTCAGGGAATCATAATCAATCATTAGGTAGAGCATTGCAAATTGTAGAAGCGGCTGCAGAGGCTGGAGCACAGGGATTTAAAATTCAAACATATACACCTGATACAATGACTTTAAATATAGAAAATGGTGATTTTTTAATTCAGGATACGAACAGCTTATGGAAAGGTAAATCACTTTATCATTTATATAAAGAAGCATATACACCATGGGAGTGGCATAAACCAATTTTTGATCGCTGTACAGAATTAGGAATGATACCATTTAGTACGCCATTTGATGAAACTGCTGTAGATTTTCTAGAGTCATTAAATGTTTCTTGTTATAAAATCGCATCTTTTGAAAATACTGATATTCCCCTCATACGTAAAGTAGCCGCAACAGGAAAACCAATAATCATTTCGACAGGTATGGCTTCAGTTGCTGAATTAGATGAAACAGTAAGGGCTGCGAGAGAAGAGGGATGTAAAGAATTAATTCTATTAAAATGTACAAGTACGTATCCTGCATCACCAAAATCTACAAACATAGCTACCATACCTCATATGAAGGAGTTATTTAAATGTGAAATAGGTTTATCTGATCATACACTTGGAGTAGGGGTATCTGTAGCAAGTGTTGCTTTGGGGGCCACAGTAATTGAGAAACATTTAACACTCTCGAGGTCTGACGGAGGTGTAGACGCTGAATTTTCAATGGAACCTGCTGAATTTAAATTATTAGTAAGTGAAACTGAAAAAGCATGGGAATCTTTAGGTAATGTATATTATGGACCAACTAATTTAGAAAAAGACTCTTTAAAGTTTAGAAGGTCATTATATGTTGTAGAAGACATAAAAGCGGGAGAAGTATTCACGAATGAAAATATTAAAGCTATCAGACCAGGTAATGGTTTATTGCCAAAACACTTATCCAAAATTCTCGGAAAGAAAGCGAGTAAGGATATCAAAAAAGGAACACCTATTTCATGGGATTTAATTTGATAGAGTATACTGAAATACTAATAAAATTTCATTTCAAGTATATAGTAGCAAACAAGTTAGCTTACGCTAACCGACATGTATCTCCTACCTATTTGTTAGTGCTAGCACACCTTCAGGAAAAGTAAGGAGGGAGTCTTCTGACGGGAAAAGATAAATTAAAATGCCTTTTCATAAAATTGAAAAGGCATTTTAATTTATTCAGAATGATTATAAAAGAAAAGAAATTTTTAATTTAATAAATCAATTAAGTTGTGATTGTAATATAGTCGTTATAAAATTGATCCTCTCATGAAAAGTATGTTGTGTAATAACTTTTGTGTGAATTTTTTCGATCATTAATCCTTTTGAAATCGTATCATTCAAATGAAGAGATATCTTATTTAAACAATCATTAAAGCTGTTATAGGATATAATTTCATCTTTATTGAAGAAAGATGAAAGATCAGATTTTTCTTCTATAATTTGAAAGCCTTGGCAAGCGGCGATATCAAATGTACGATTATTAATGGTATTACTTTTTACTCTATTTTTATTTTTATTCTGTGGAAACATATAACTACGATGAGGATTTAATATGAGACTAGCGTTATTATAATAGAACGCAACTTCTTGAGGTGGAATCCATTCTTCTATAATCTTAATTCTTCGGTGATTTTTCCATTTTTTAATTAACTTATTTCTCCAGTTTTGACCAATAATAGTATAGTGATAGGGAGTTTTTTCCAAAAGAAACTGTATCAATTTTACTCGGGTTGGATAAGGGTATCCAATGAACAATACTTCACTTTTATATTTTGAATTTTTTAGACCAGGTTTAAATACATCTATATTAGTTGCTAATGGTAAGTGATATACATTGGTATATCCTAAACTTGTGTAATATTTAAGTGCTTCACTATCGATAGTAAATATAAAATCAAAGTTATTTAATAGAAGAAGAGAAGTGTCTATATAAAATGGGTCCTCAGTTAACCAGACAGCTAATTTAATGTTCCTTTTTTTAAAATATTGAATGGCTATTTGCGGTAGATGATTACCTAATAAGGTGAAAACAATATCAGGATGAAACGTTGTTGTAATGAAATCTAATTGCTCTATTAATTCACTCGGCTGTACTGCTAACCATTCGAAATTTTGATTGATAAGTGTTCTCTGTATGCTTTGATCTAGATATTGATAGATTTTTGAGTAACCAGAAGTAATGTATAAGAGTTTCATATTTCAATCCCTGCTTTAGGTATAAAATATATTATGAGCTAAACGTAACACTTTCTATTTCTTTACAACTGATCTTAGTAATACTTATAGTAGGAGGAGTAAGTGAATTTTCCTCTTCTAATGTGACGATACAAGTATTAGGGTTAAAATTTGTAAAAATAGCAGGTCCAATAATATTTCCAGATTTACCAGTCACAGTAACGACTTCGCCTGGTTGTAAATTTTTAAAAATACTACATACTCCACCTGAACAACGAAATAAATTACATAAGAACAAATTTGTCCCTCCTTTAAACAATATACTGTATCATATGAAAGTATGTAGAAGGATGTGTAGACAAGTAACCCTTAGAAGGGGAAAAAATTAAATTAAAGAAAATTATTGAAGTGATAGATAAAATAGAATAATACATTTGTGATTATTCTGATTAGATTTTTTCATAAAAAAGACATTCATTAGAATGTCTTTTTTATAGATTGAACTGGAACCATTTAAATCATCTTAAGGTGTGGTTAAAGTAACGCTTTCTATATCTTCACAACTTATGAATATGGTATTGGTTGAAGAGGGGGTCAGCACATCTTCTTCTACCAATACCACCGCACAAAGATTTGGAAAGAACAGTGAAAAAGTAGCAGGTCCAATAATTTGACCTGATCTAGTAGTAACTGTAACAACTGTACCTGTTGGCCACGAAGAGAATAAAAAACAAGCTAAACCTGTACAATTTGCCATATTAAATCCTCCTAACTCTAATTTCAAATAATGTAGTAAATTACAAACATCTTATAGTGTATGTGGTAGCAGTATAAAGTGCTTGGATATTCGTTCATGATCAACAGGATCACTGTGAAATACTACTATACACACGTTTAAAAGATAAAAATGGTAAGGAGGTTTATGAAGGAGATATTGTATGATTTAGTAATCAGTTATTCAAAGTTCCAAATGATATGGATCGGAATTATGGGGTGGGAGATAACGAGTATATCGAGCTATGCTATATGGTATTTGATTAGGATGAGATAGAAGGCTTAAGTTTTTGGTAGCATTTATGGGAATCCAGAGTAACTAGAAAACTAAATAAAATTCTTATTTGCACGACACGTTTCCTTATAAGTGTGCAAATACGAAATAGGAGGGTTATTAATTTTATGGCAACAACTGTTTGACTGAAGGTAGGAATGGAAACCGCCAGGTTGAGCTTAAACTACTTATCTAATACTCCTACATGCAAGGCATGATAATAGTCACAAATTGTATGAAGCTAGGTGAAGTTAGCTGAACAAAACCTAAGTGAGAAATCATATGGTAATGGATAGGTCGGGATGCTACAAAATATCTATGGTGAGAATGTACGGCTCTAAAGGATTAATACATTAGAAATGTGTATGTCGTTAATGACGATGTTATCTACCGAAAAGTAAGAGTAAATGATATGAAATTCGGAACATCTAACGATGAGGATGTAAAGATAACAGGCTTACAGCAAGCACCTAAGGATATATGTATAGCTAAGTCAATCGGAACGTGGTAAGCAAGAAAATGTCACCAAAGCCTACTAGAAGACAGGTGCATATACGGTTCTAACGAACCGAAATTGATTTGTTCTTGTGAAGGTGGGGACACGTATCAACGAAGCATGTAACAAATGTGGAGGGATAGTCCCTAGTCTTATTCGTTGAAAACTAAATCAACTATATGTAACTCACAGGATCGAGTAAGATGATGGGACCTTTCGTAAGAAAAGGGAATGAATACATCGGTGAGTACAATATTGTTCGTAATCTAGTTGCTTTAGTATAAAAGGATAAGATGGGACGCTGTATGCAATGAAAGTCGCGCGTACAGTGTTAAGCCGGGGAAAAGATGGAGATAACTTCAAAGTTATATATCGCAACGATATCTAAATTGTATATGTAGAAAGGAGCACCTAATTAAAGTGCTCCTTAGGAGATTGATTATAAATGTCTGTTCATTAACTATTATTATGTTTATTTTATCAAATGGTGAAAAACTTGGACAAAAACTTCATTTTGCACACCAAAGCAGCTAGTTAATAAAACTAACTGCTCGTTGTACAAAAGAAACGCTATGCTTACAGGAATAGTTTGTAACTTTAAGTTGCAGAAATAGTATCAACAGGGTTAAAAATATTATTCGGAAATGAAAGGTAGCTAAACAAAAACTTTATTTTAAAGCTGCACTTCGGTGATGACTTTTGTATTATTTATCATTTTAGCCAAGAAGACTCCTTCCTCAAGGAGCGTGAAGGGTCACAGTCTAGTGAGTAGGTGGGAGATGAATTGGCTTCGAACAAGGGATGGCAGGAAGCCATCTTAATTGTTCGACATATAGAAAGTATTACTCCACTATCTATCGAATGTACGTTTGGTGTATAATAGTCATATACCGAAATGGAGGTGAATCAAATAATGATGAATAAAGCCTATAAGTTTCGTATCTATCCAAATCAAGCACAAGCAATTCTAATTAACAAAACGATTGGGTGTTCTCGTTTTGTATTCAATTATTTCTTATCCTTATGGGATCATGCATACAAAGAGACAGGAAAAGGCTTGACCTATGGTGCATGCTCTGCAAAACTACCTGCCATGAAGAAAGAGCTTGTTTGGCTAAAAGAAGTGGATAGTATTGCGATTCAGTCGTCCGTTCGCAACCTTGCGGATGCTTATATGCGCTTTTTTAAAAAACAAAACAGCGCACCGCGCTTTAAATCTAAGAAGAACAACGTACAATCTTATACCACAAAACAAACAAATGAAAACATTGCCGTTATAGGGAACAAAATAAAGTTGCCGAAACTAGGCCTTGTTCGATTTGCCAAAAGTCGTGAAGTAGAGGGACGTATTGTAAATGCTACAGTTAGACGGAACCCTTCTGGTAGATATTTTGTGTCATTGTTAGTGGAAACAGAAGTACAAGAACTTCCGAAAACACATTCTTACATTGGAATAGATGTAGGACTAAAAGATTTCGCTATTTTGTCAAATGGAACACACTATAAAAATCCGAAGTTTTTCCGAGCATTAGAAGATAAGTTAGCGAAAGCACAGCGTGTTCTTTCTAGAAGAATGAGAGGATCTTCTCGCTGGAATAAACAACGAGTAAAGGTAGCTAGAATTCATGAATACATATCAAATGCTAGAAAAGATTACCTGGACAAAATTTCAACCGAAATCATCAAAAACCACGATGTTATCGGTATAGAGGATTTGCAAGTATCGAATATGTTAAAGAATCATAAGTTAGCAAAAGCAATTAGTGAAGTATCATGGTCGCAATTTCGATCCATGTTAGAATACAAAGCAAAATGGTATGGCAAACAAGTCATTGTCGTATCGAAAACATTTGCTTCCAGCCAATTATGTTCTTGTTGTGGGTATCAAAATAAAGACGTTAAAGATCTAAACCTACGTGAATGGGACTGTCCTTCTTGTCGTACACACCATGATAGGGATATTAACGCAAGTATCAATCTTAAGAATGAAGCGATAAGGCTTCTAACCGCAAGGACTGCGGAGATAGCCTAATCAATTAGAGTTCGATAGAACTCTTTACTTAGGAATCCCCCCACTTCTAAACGAAGTGAAAGTGGGGGTAGTTCAAATAGCTATACAAATTGTTAATGATTAGTAGACATGTTACCTAGCAGGAATGTAATAGAATTAGACTTTAAAGAGCTTCTAAAAAGGATGAAAAGAAAGGGGAATCCAGTAATTCTCACTCTTTTTTCTTAAATGCTAAATATGAAACGGTTGTTTCCTTTTATCATGAATTTTACATTGGATTCGTTGGGGAAGATTAGGTAGATAAAGGATATGGGGGATGAATGGATAGATAAACAAAATGAAAGAGAATTGTAAGAATTACAGGGATTGTTAAGGGGTTATTAGGTAATAAATTTTAAAGTACTTAAGAGTGGGAAGATGTGTATCAATCGTTACTTAAAAAGTAAAAGATTAGTTATTAAATAGGGAGAAGTGTCTAAGTTACTTGTATAGATGAAATAAAGGAGCATATGAAATTAAAGCATAATGAAACATGTTGAAATAAATAGAAGGGGATCTTTAGGTAGGCTAAGCAAAGAAATAAGGCATACTGAGAAAGTGGCTATTGAATGCCAAGAAGTTAAAGTGTGAAAGGTAGCACTTATGTAAGAATATCTATTACTAATTTACTCTATAAAAAAAAGCAGCTGCACAAAAGTACAGCTAGTTTTCTTTACAAATTTATATGGCTTTAATGACGAATTGAGATTGAGGTATATATAGTAATTGAGCTGTTAAGGAAGTTGTTGTATTAGCAAAGGGGTATGCTTCCTTATAAAGAAAATTACTATACACTATTTCATTCATTTCATAGGTCGTACACAGTTTTTTTAGGATTTTTTGAGAAATTTTATTTGTACAAGCAGCAATAAAATCAAAATCTCTTTTACTTATTTCTTGAATGGCATGTGAAAGCAGGGTAGTGACTATACCACTTCCCATCCAATCTGGATGACAAGCGCCCATATCTAGATAGACCAATTTTTCTTTATCTAAATGAGAAAACTCAATAGATTCTGTCTCTAATGTATCTAAAAGGTGAAAAATAGGTTCCATTTGCGGGCATAGTTCAATCGCTTTCTCTGTATCTATTAGTGGCTGGGTTACTTTTTTGGTTAAAAGAACTCCAACAATTTGAAAATTTTCTATTGCTACAAATGACATAGCTTGAGATACAGCTTGTTTCATCATTTCTTCGCACATTTTGTGAAAAGAAGCAAAAGGAATTTGTAAATTGCTTACAAGAGGTTCATTATTCACAAAAGAATGTGCAAGTAAATGTGCTGCCTCTTTCACGTGGTGTGTATCTAGTAGCTCTATATTCATATGTTTTTCCTCTTTCCTGATATAGTTAATAGTAATTAAAAGGATTAAAAATTTTATTTCATTTAGTTAAGCTTAATTATTAAAGCGCTAACAAAAATGGTTATTAAACATATGAATGAATCTGTTTAGTAGCAATCGAAATATGTTTATAAAGAAATTCTACGATCTCATCTATACATTCAACAGTTGTATATGGAGAGATAGAAAAGAATTTTAATGTAGAAATCGGATTTCTATCATAACTGTTTATTACATCTACTACACAAGAACGAGTTGTATCACCAAAAAATACTTGATCGCGATTTTTTCCTAGGTAATTAAATAGTTCTATATTTAATCGGTTTGTATCCTCAATTTCTTCCTTTGTTGCAAGACCTATTCGTTCTTTTTCCCAATTTTCTTGGCCATCTCCATTCAGATAGAAACGGAAAGTTGTAATTGGTCCATATGTAAAATCATTTGTGATTGCAACTTGAGGCAGGGCCGTGCGCAACTTCTCTCTAAATAATAGATTTACACGAATATAATTTGCTAATAATTTTTGATATCCTTCAATTCCAAAGGCTAATAGATTGATATACATCGGAATAGCACTACCAGCTCGTGAACATTCTAAGGTATAGCCTGTATGATAACTCCCATATGATCTATTACCAAGATAAGGTGTATCATCTTGTTCAATGTCCATCAGTTGTAAATCAGTATGATTTTTTACGATTAAAATACTTGAAGCATAAGGTGTTTGTCCTAATTTATGAAAATCAAAACATACACTATCTGCAAGGGACATATATTGCATTTTATCTTGTACGTATTGTAAGGCATTTTTTACATTAGATTCAAATGAGAGTGGATTTTCTTCAAAACTATAATTATTAAAGAAACTATAGAATCCGCCCATTGCAGAATCAGCATGGATATAAATCGGTTTTAATTTATATTTTTTCTGTATTGCTTCAGCGCTCTCTTTAATTTTTCTTATATCATCAATAGTAAATGTGTCTGTTGATCCCATGGTAGCTAGAATATAAAGGGGGATACCGCCATTGTTAATAACTTGTATCATTTTAGCCTCTAAATCTTCTATATCCATAGAACTTGTATAAGGATCAGTTTTCACTTTTATTAAGTGATTTGACCCAATACCAGTTGCTTCAGCTGACTTTAATAAACTATAATGTGCATTTTCAGAAGCAAAGCAATATACATTTTGTGGAGCACCATGTTCTTTTGCCGATGGAAATTGTTTAGAAATTGCTAAACGTAAGCTCGAAAATACACAACCTTGTCCACCCCATGTGGTATATCCACCGCTATTATGTGGATTATAACCTATCAGTTTTGAAAGCATGGATACCACTTTCACTTCTGCTTCTGCTGCCCCTGGACCATATACATCCCAAACGCCATTACCATTTAAAAGGGCCATGGTGATTACCCCTAATAGTGAAGGTATACTTGGTAGTGGTACAGCGTTAGACAAGTAATATTTATTTGGATACGGATGACCATTCATAAATTGGTTTAGCTCTTCTATAACCTCAGACATAGTAATTCCAGCTAGTGGAATATAACTTTGGTGAATTAAGTCATTGTAGTATCCTTCTGATTTTTCCTCACATTTACCTAAAGTAGCTCGCTCTTCATTTTTTAATTGGTCAAGATTTTTAATTATTTTCTGCATAGATTCTAATAAAAGTTGTTGTTTTTCTTCATTTCCGTCAACGCTCGGAAATAGTTTTAAAATATCTTGCATGCAGTCACTTCTCCTTGTGAAAAACTGGATTTTTATTTTACTTGGTTAAACATAAGGGTATAATAATTTGTAATTGCCCTTTTGAATACTTAGAAATGAGGAGCTATTTAGAAAAAAATGTAATTCCATAGAAGATTATATGAATTATGGAATTTAAAGTAAAGAAAAATTTTTTGATTTATTTTAAAAAAAGTAATTGTGAGATAATGAAGTTTCTAAAAATATTTCTGAATTAATTGTTTATTCGGTTTGCATGTTGCCTTAGCATGTATTCAATTAATGTAGTAGATATTTTAATATAATGTAGAACTATTATAAGGTAGTTGAATATAAGAGCTCAACTACCTTATAAACTGTAGATATTGTTGGGAAAAGAGAAAAAATAAGGTGTAAGTGTTAAAGATATGTTCTAGTGGAGAAGAAGTAATGGTATGGATTTGGTAGCTAAATCAGTTTGATTTTTATGGGAGAATAACGAGCTGATCAAAGCTTTTTAATGAATTCAATTTCATTATCTAATAATAATGGACGAGTTAAGTGGGAAGAGTTTTCTTCAACCTGGGTAGAATTTTTTGCACCAGGAATAGCAACTGAAACTGCTGGATGACTTAAAACATAACGTAAGGCGACTTGCGCTAAACTTCTATTTGATCGTACAAGTGAACGTAATTTTTCTACTTTGTTTAAGCTATCTTTAAACCACTTTTCTTTTGGCCAATCTTTTCTTAAATCATCGTCTGGAAATTGAGTTTCATGATTAAATTTCCCAGTTAAAATTCCCATCTTAAGTGGACCTCTTATCACAGCACCTAAATTATGTTTTTCAATATAAGGAAGGATGTCTTTTTCAGGTTCTTTATTCAAAATACTATAATCGAATTGTACGACATCTAAATCATTATCTTGATTAAAATGTTTTATATAATCTAAATCATTAGTAGAAACACCAACGGCTCTCACTTTGCCAGATTTTTTTAAGGTTTGGAAAGCTTGTAGAAAGGCTTCTGTTTCTTCATGTTTATCCCACCAAATATGACAAAAGTACACATCTATATAATCCGTTTTAAGCCGCAGTAAACTAGCCTCAAACGCATCAATGATCTTTTGAGGATCTCCATAAATAGCTGGTTGATTTGGGTCATAATGATGACCAATTAATCCACCTTTTGTAGAAAGAATGATATCCTGCCTGCGATTATTTATAGCTTTTGCAACGAGTGTTTCACTATGACCTAATCCATAAACATCAGCAGTGTCAATAAAATTGACCCCTAGGTCAATTGCTTTCTCAATTGCATCAAGTGATTCATTATCTTTTACTGCTCCCCATTCATCTCCACCAATCGCCCATGAACCGAATCCTATCTCTGAAACTATTAACCCGGTGTTACCTAATAATCTATATTCCATTATGTACGGACTCCTCCTTTACAGTTTATGTTATTAGAAGTATATATAGTGACCAGTTGGAATATTCTTGAATTTATTTTTGGAGTATAAATTAGACTATTTCCTTTAATAAAATATGTAAGATTACTGTATAAAAAGAAATTAGAATTATTAGTGAAATGGTTTTTTATGCTTAAATTGAATAAAAGTATGAACTGTTACAGTATAAATATGAGTTTTATTCATAATTTTAATAACTATGCAATAAGCGAAATAAATGTTGAATTTAGTCGGAAAATATAGATTTACAAATTGCAGAATATGTACATATAGTTGTAACTGTAAATATTATCCGTTTTTAAATATTTATAAAAGGAGAAATTCATATGAAGGAAATACAAAAGAAATATGAAATTGTAGAAGAATTGGATGCAACGGTAGGCCAAGAAGCATTATGGATAGCTCATCAAATGGAAATAGAAAAAGGAATGAACAATGAACCGATTATAATAAAGTTAAAAGGAAAACTTCAAATAGAGGTCTTGAAGAAAGCGCTTACCGTAATAGTGCAATCACATCCGGCGCTACGTACAATATTTAAGAAGAGGGATGAAAAAATAAAGCAATTAATTCAAAAGAATGTAGAATTTGATATACCAATTAAAGATTTAATTGCTTTTAAAAACACAGAACAAAAATCTATTTTAAAAAATTTCTTAGAATCTATAGTGAATGAGAAATTTAGTTTAGAAGAGGGACCTTTGTTTAAATTCCACATCATTAAATTCAGTGAAGATACATTTATTTTACATTTAATGTTTCATCACATTATTTACGATGGATGGAGTTTAGGAGTTTTCATCCGACAATTATCCAATACGTATGGTGAATTACTTCAAGGGAAGACGAATGTAGAATTTGAATCTCCTTATCAGAACCTCGTAAAGTATGAGGAGAGTTTTATTGATAGTGCAATATATAAAGAGGGATTATCTTATTGGAAAGATTATTTACAAGGTGACTTAACTCCTACAGAGTTTCCTATTGATTTTAATAAAATGAATGAAAAAAGATATACAGATAAAAATATAAGTAAGAATATTAATTCAGATATATTTTATCAAATACAATGTTTTGCTAAAAAAAATAATATAAGTATTTATCGAGTAATGTTAAGTACTTATTGTACCTTGCTTCATCAAATGACAAATGCTGAAGAGATAATTGTTGGTATTCCAATTAATACTAGACCACATACAGAAGAACGAAATACTTTTGGCTATTTTGTAAATACAGTACCTATACGTATAACAATAGAAAAGGGAGAAACATTTAAGGGAATACTTAATAAAGTGAATAAATCTATTCATCTAGCTATTACGTATAAACATAATCCATACTCACATATAGTAAAAGATTTAAATCTAAATACAAATACAAATCATAATATGGTATATTCCACAGCATTTAATACGATGAAGATACCGGAATTAAAAATTCCTGATATTGAGTCAACAGTTTTAACAGATTGTAAAAGAGTAAATCCTTTTAATATGACTTGGAGAATAATGCGATATGAAGGGGAAACAGAGAATAAAATTGAGGTTGACTATAACTCAGCATTATATAAACCAGAGAGTATTAGTGATTTAGTCGAAAGGTATATATATTTGTTACAAAAATTAATGAAGAATGTGAATGAACCTATTCATTCATTGGATTTGCTTTTAGAAAAAGATCATCGTCTATACAAAGAGATGAACTCAAATGTTCTTACATATCCTAATTTAAAAACATTAGATCAATTAATCGATCTACAAGCATTAAAATCGCCAAATCAAATAGCGATTTCAATGGGTGACAAATCCATTACCTATTATGAATTACAGCAAAGGTCCAATCAAATTGCGAATTATTTACGTGAAAATGATTTGAAAAAGGGACAACGTGTAAGTATTACAATGGAGAGAGAGATTGATACCATTGTATGGATTCTAGGTATCCTAAAATCAGGGGGAGTTTATGTACCAATTGATCCAAAGTTTCCTGAAAAAAGAATAGAATACATCTTAAAAGATAGCGAAAGTCAAATGATTATTACGAAGAAAGAGTACAGGGGATTGGTTGAAAGTTTTGCGATTCATACAATTTATCTAGAAGATTTTCATTACGCTAATTCTAAAGAAAATATTGCGCCTACACATACCATAGAAGATGCAGCTTATATTATCTACACGTCAGGTTCAACAGGTTTGCCAAAAGGAGTCGTTGTACCACATAAAGGCGTAGTTAATTTATCATATTCAGTAATCAATACATTTCATTTAGGAAAAGAAGATGTATTTTTACAATTTGCAACGATCATTTTTGACGCCTCCATTATGGAAATATTTCCGATTTTGCTATGTGGAGGAAGAATGCATTTAATTTCTGAAATCGAAAAACGTTCAGCAGAGGAATTTATAAATGTAAGTCAAAAGAATGGTATTACAAATGTGGTTTTACCAACTGCATTTTTTAAATTAATAGCTGATATGCCAAAAGAAATGTTACTTAAATTAAATTCTGTAAAACGTTTATTTGTAGGAGGGGAAACCTTACCTGCAGAATCAGTTCGTAAATGGCAAAGTAAACTAGGGTTAAAGATTCCAGTTCTTAATGCATATGGTCCTACTGAAACTACTGTATGTGCAACCATGTATGAAGTAAATGGTGAGATACAAAAAGAAATTTCTAATATTCCAATAGGTAAACCAATTGCTAATAGTGAAGTTTTCGTGGTAAGTCCGTTCAATACATTATGTCCGTCAGGTGTAGTAGGTGAGTTATTTATTGGCGGTGATGGAGTTGCCAACGGATATTTAAATCAAAAGGAAAAAACAGAAGAGTCGTTTATTTCTTTTGATAAATCCTATAATCAGGATAAAAAGATGTATCGTACTGGGGATTTAGTCCGTCTTTTACCAAATGGAAATTTAGAATTTATCGGAAGGAAAGATAATCAAGTAAAAATACGTGGGTATCGAATTGAGCTGGATGAAATCGAAGGAACATTATTTAAACATCCAGAGGTGAGAGATGCTGTAGTATTCACTTATCAAAACGACAAAATCGTTAGTTTTTATTTATCTAAAGACAATACAGAACTAAAACAAGAGGCATTAAAAACATTCTTAAGTGAAAGTTTACCAGATTTTATGATGCCAAATTATATATTTCACCTTGAAAGTTTTCCTGTATCACCAAGCGGGAAACTAGATAGAAAAAAATTAGAATTACAAATCCCATCTTTACTTGAAAACATGCAGAAGCAATATGTTCCACCGATAAGTGAAACAGAAAAAAGATTGGCAAAAACATGGGCAGAGATTTTAAATTTAGGGAAATATAGAATCGGCAGAGATGATGACTTTTTTAAACTTGGGGGACATTCATTAATTGCTGTGCAAGTGTTAAATCAAATTCAAAAAGAGTTTCATCTAAAAATTGAAATTAGAGATATTTTTGAGCATACAACGATTGCTAGTCTATCTGCTTACATCGATAAATTAATGGCAGTAAATCATGATAGGGAAGAACAGGAGATGCAAGTATTAAAAGTTGCAGATAAGGAAAGTTATCAGTTATCAAGTGCTCAAAAAAGAATCTGGTTTTTAAATAAGTATAACGCCATTAATAGAGTATATGATACACCACTACACATATATATTGAGCCGAGTTTAAATAAGGATATTTTACAAGACACCATAAGATTTTTAGTTGAACGACACGAGATGCTACGAACAGTGTTTATTGAAAGAAATGGAGAGCCTAGACAAGTCATTTTAAACTCAATAGCGATTGATCTGATTCACGATGAGATTGAACATATGTCTAAAAAAGAACAACAAGAATATATACGTACAACAATAAATCAAACGGATCATACACCATTTGATTTAGAAAAGGGCCCTCTTTTTAGGATTAGAATTTTTAATCTGAATAAGAAAAAGTCTTATTTATATATTAATTTACATCACATTATTACAGATGAGTGGAGTGTAAGGAATTTATTAGATGAATTAATGAAGGTATATATTGCCTTTGCTAAACGTAGAAATCCTGAGTTGCCAACTATTTCTAATCGATATGTAGATTATGCAGAGTGGGAACAGGCGCAGTTAAATTTAGGTCGATGGGATACAGAAAAATCTTATTGGATGGCCGAACTTGCAGCACCTCTTCCTATATTAAATCTTCCTTTAGATTTTAGTAGGAATCGTCAAAGTACAAATAAAGGTACAGTATTTGAAATGAAGTTAGATAATGAAATGAAAGAGTCTTTGAAACAAGTATGTGAACAAGAGAATGTTTCTATGTATATGCTGTTTTTGGCAGCGTATATTCAATTGTTACATTATCTAACGGATCAAAAAGATATTATTGTAGGTACACCGGTTGTTGGAAGGAATCATCAAGAATTTGAAAAAATACAAGGTTTTTTTGTAAATACCTTAGCGGTTAGAACACAATTGAATGATGTGAAAAATTTAACACAGCTATTACAAGTAGTGAGAGAGAAATGTTTGAATTCATTCCAAAACCAATCGTACCCATTTGATAAAGTAATTGAACAAATAAATCCTGATAGAAGCTTTGGAAATAACCCGATTTTTTCTACTATGTTTAGTTATCAGAAAGATATTCTGCAGCAACATGATGCATACAAGCTTCAGTTGTTACCTAATAAACAAGATATTAGTAAGTTTGACATTTCTTTAGCTGTTGAAGAAGGATTGGATTATGTAGGGGTTTCATTTGAGTATGATATTAATCTTTTCAAGGAAGAGTCAATTAATAGGTTTACTCAAAATTTACTTAATATACTGGACGCCTTTATTCATCGACGAACAGTGGCATATGAAAATCTTTCATTTCTATCACAGGAAGAAGAATCTTTATATAAAAACGTAAATCATACAGAAAGACCATATCCTTATTTTCAAAATATACAAGAGCAATTCTATATGCAAGTAGATAGACAACCCGATCGGATTGCTATAGTGACTGCAAAGGAATCTTTAACATATAGACAATTAAATATGAGCTCTAATCAAGTAGCTCAACATTTACTCGAAAAAGGTATAAAAAGAGGTGATAAGGTAGCCATATTTTTAGATAGAAGTATGAATAGTATCGTTTCTATGCTTGGAATATTAAAAGCCGGTGCTGCCTATATACCAATCGATGTAAAATACCCTGAGGATAGAATAAATTATATAGTTCGTGACAGTGAGGCATGTAGAATTATAACGAGTAACAAATTTAAAAGTCATTTGAATGTAAGTGATTATAAGGTTTCAATAATAGAGGATATATATCGTACGACTATAAATGATGATGTAAAAATTTTAAATAAACCAGATGACTTGGCATATGTAATTTATACTTCAGGCTCAACAGGAAAACCAAAAGGTACATTATTAACGCATAAAGGAGTATTAAATTTAGTTGAATGGAGAAATGAAGTGTTTCAGATCTCTCCAAATGATAAAGTAACACAGTTTTATTCCCATAGTTTTGATTCTTCAGTATCAGAAATTTTTTCTACCTTGTTAAATGGGGCAGAACTATATCTATTAAGTGATGAACAGCGCTATTCAACTGTCGCATATGCTCAAGCCATTCAAAAAACTCAAGCAACTATTTCTGACTTACCAACAGTATTTTTCAATGAATTATCGACTTCATTAACTAAACTGGATAGCGAAAAGATACGTTCTTTAAGATTTATAATAATGGGAGGGGAGGCTGCATCAACAAATGCTATTAGAAGTTGGCAAAATACTTTTAAAAACCAAGTACAGCTGGTAAATGAGTATGGCCCTACTGAAGCAACCGTTTCAGCAATGTATTATTTCATACCAGTCTTAGAAGATGAAAATAATCTTTTAGGAAGCATACCGATAGGTATTCCAATTTCTAATACAAAGGTTCATATATTGAATTCATATATGCAACATTGTCCGGTAGGGGGCATTGGTGAATTATATATTGAAAGTTTAGGATTGGCCCAAGGGTATTGGAAGCAGGAAGAGAAAACAAAACAGGCATTTATTTCAAACCCATTTTCAGAAGACAATAGCAAAAGATTATACCGAACTGGTGATTTAGCAAGATGGTTACCAAATGGAAATATAGAATTTATGGGAAGAAAAGATAAGCAGGTTAAAATTAGAGGGCATAGAATTGAGTTAGGGGAAATAGAAGATGCAATGTTACAACTTGATGGGATAAGTCAGGCTGTGGTAACACAAACGAAAGATGGAATGTTACTGCAAGCTTATTATAAAACAGTGGACGGTATAGGGATAGAGAAAAATAAGTTAGCTTTACATTTATCAAATGTATTGCCAGAATATATGATCCCTAAATATTACTCTCATGTGCTAGAAATACCAATAACGGCGAATGGGAAAATTGATTTTGAAAAACTACCAGAAATAGAGTTTGATCATGAGCAAAAGGATGAGTGTATACTTAAGCCTCAAACTAAAGTACAAAAAAACATTGCAAAGGTATGGTCTGAAGTTCTAAACGTAAAATCTATAGGTTTAAAAGATGATTTCTTTAATTTGGGTGGACATTCTTTAAAAGTTATGCCGGCATTAGTCAAATTAAAACCGTTATATCCTAACTTGAAAATTCAAGATTTCTTTAAGTATAGAACCATAGAAAAATTAGCCTCTCATATTGAAGAGATGGAAGATATGTCGTTCAAGAAAGAGAAAAATATGAATGTAGCATGTAGGGAAAATGAAACGAAAACGACTCCTGTTTATGAAACAACTAAATTAGAAGAATGTGAGTTAGATATGGTGAATTATCCAAAAGCAGTTTTCCTTACAGGGGCAACAGGATATTTAGGAGCACATATTTTAGAACGATTATTACAGTTACCATCTACGACTATTTACTGTTTAGTAAGAAAAAATGAAGATCAAGTAATTGGTGCAAAGTTAAAAGAAAGAATGGAGTTTTATTTCGGTAAAGAAATTCTCCAAAAGTTGAAGGTGAGAGTAGAGTTAATTGAAGGAGATTTATCTCAGATGAATCTAGGTCTAGATTTAAAGCAGCTGGACCATTTAAAGAATAAGGTAGAGTCAATCATACATTGTGGTGGAGAAGTTAGACACTATGGAGAACGTGAGCATTTTCAAAAGGTAAATGTTCAGTCTACAAAATACTTATTGGAATTAGCTAAGAACACAAATGCACGTTTTCATTATATATCGACTTTAAGTGTAGTAGGTCAGGCTGAAAGCGATCCAAAAGAATTTGAATTTTTTGAGTCTAATTTTGATAGAGGACAAAATTTAGATAATCTGTACCTAGAAAGTAAGTTTCAAGGCGAGAAAATGGTCAGAGAAGCAATGGAAAAAGAAGTTCGTGCCACAATATACCGTGTAGGGAATTTAGTGGGTAACTCTAAAACAGGTAAATTTCAATACAATATTAATGAAAACGCATTTTATAGATTATTAAAAGGGATATGCCTATCTAGCATAGCTCCTGACGTCAATACGTATGTAGATTTAACGCCTGTAGACTATGGAAGTTTAGCTATTACTGAATTATCTTATAAGGCCAATACAGTAAATAAAACCATGCATATTTGTAATCCAATTCAGCTAAAATGGGAACAATTTATTAATAGTTTACAAGCTTTTGGATACGATATCCTGTTAATGAAACAAGAAAAATATATAGAGAAGTTTTTTAATACGAATTTAACTACTGATGAACAGAAAGCTTTAGAGCTCATAATGCCTTTATTAGAATCTGTAGAAGAGCTATCAGTAGCTATACCATCTTGTTTATACACGCAAGGATATTTGAAGAACATACATTGTTTAGAGCCAAATCAAGAGTATATTAATTTGTTATTAAATTATGCTATGAGTATAGAGTATTTACCATTAATTAAAGAACCAATACTGTTGTAGTATAATTTATCGATTTTGAACAAAAAAGAACCTGTTTTCCATTGAGAACAGGTTCTTTTTCTGGAAAGAGATCTACTTAGTGGTACGGAATAGATTTCTTTTCAATAGGGTTGGGAACGCACTATTGAAAATATGAATATACAATTTAGGATTTACGAAAGAAGAAATTCTTGCAATCCTCCATTCTTCATTAGAAAAGAAAAGGAAGGAAAACGAATGACAGAGTTATTAAAAATTGAAAATCTGTGGAAGAAATATAACTTAAAAACAGTGCTTCAAGATTTAAGTGCAACAATTTCTGAAGGGAAAATTATTGGTCTTGTTGGTGATAATGGTAGCGGAAAAACGACATTATTAAAAATGATTGCTGGTTTGCGTTATCCTTCTAAAGGAACTATCACAATTGAAGGTCAGAAGGTAGGAATAGAAACAAAGAAAACTGTTTCATTTATGCCTGATAGTCCTGTTTTTGACGAGTGGATGACGATAAAAGATGCTGTAGTTTTCTATCGGGATTTTTATAGTGACTTTGATTTTCATCAGGCAATGGACTTAATAGCTGAGTTTAAAATGCCATTAGAAGAGCATATAGTTGCTTTATCAAAAGGTGGAGTGGAAAAATTACAACTTATCTTAACTTTCTCCAGGAAAGCAAAGTTATATATATTAGATGAGCCATTGGGTGGAATTGATCTTGTTTCTAGAAAACATGTACTAGATTTAATTCTTAAATTTTACCGAGAAGATTGTACCATTCTCATTTCAACTCATTTAATAGAAGAAATCGAAAATATATTTGATGAAGTAATCTTTTTAAAAGACGGAACTATTATATTACATGAAAACGTAGAGGAAATTCGTTTTCATCACGGGAAAGCAGTACATGAGTTGTTTAGGGAGGTGTTTGAGCAATGAACCCACTTTTTCTCTATTTATATAAGTGCAATAGAAAAAAAATAGCAGTCTTTTATTCTGGTTTTATTATTATTTCTTTACTTCTTTTATTTAGTACGATAGGACTCTCAAGGGTACTACCTCCGTTTATAAAGGATTTAGTATTACTCATATACCTAATAATAATTGGTATAGCTGCATTTTTACTTCTTCTAATAGCGCTGCCTTCTTTCAATAAAATATTAAAAAATTCTATGATTCGTTATACAGCCATCCCAACCCAAAAATATATATATACGAATTTATTATTTTTTACATTAATGTTTATTATTTTATTAGGTATAGGCTTAATTTTTTCATATTATTTTTCACAAAGTCTTTATGATGGAAAAGTAATTGGTTATAATCCGAGTCTTTATGGTGGGGAAGTAACCGGAGAATTTCGACAAGAATATCACAAGTTGTATAGTTACGGAATCTTCCAACACATATTTGCTTTTCTTTTATGGGGAATCGATTTCATAAGTATCCTTATTTCTTGTTATTTTATCATAGCCATTATAAGGCTGTTTCCAGTGAAGTCATGGATGAGTAAAATAATTTTATTCATCATTTTCGTTGCTATCTTTTCAACAATACAAACAATAGTAATGAATGTGTTAAGTAAATTAGAGAAATATGCAGTTACTATTAAAAGTTCTGGGTTCATGGATAAGAATGATTTTTTTGATACATCATTTTACCCTATTGAAGATTTCACTATTTTGGGGCTATGTTTTACTTGCTTGTTAATAATTGTACTCGTAGCGATTACAGGTCGCATTATCAATAAGAAATTAGAGATATAAAAAATCACTTTATAAGTAAAAGATATTTTGGGAGGAAAGCATGAGAACATCTAATCCAATGTTAAAAAAAGACAAATTTCATGAAGAGAAGACAAGCGCTTCTACGATGACAATAGGTGGAACGATAGGAAAAACATTCATTTTGCTTATCTTACTTCTTGCAGCATCTGTCTATTCCTACGTACAGATGACACAAGAGACAATGAAAATACCCGTGTTAATTGGAATTATAATAGTTACTCTAATTGTCGCTTTTGTGGTTATATTCGTTCCGCGCATATCCCCAATTTGCGCACCGATTTACGCAATATTACAAGGGGTTTTATTAGGAAGTATTTCAGCATATTATACAATGCGCTTTGGTGATTCTATCGCTTTAACTGCCGTATTACTAACAATTTCGATTTTATTTTCCATGTTAGTGTTATACGCAACTCGAATAGTAAAAGTAACTAAAAAGTTTCGTGCGGTTGTAACGGTTGCAACACTTGGAATTTTTATTATGTATTTTATTGTTTTCTTATTGAGCATCTTAGGGGTGACTGTTCCATATATTCATCAAGGTGGGACAATTAGTATTATCATAAGTGCAATTGTAATTGTTGTTGCTGCATTAGATTTATTACTAGATTTTGATTCAATTGAACATGGTACTCATAGTGGAGCACCAAAGTATATGGAATGGTACAGCGCAGTAGGACTTATGATGACATTAGTATGGTTATACCTAGAGATCCTTCGTCTGGTTTCTTACATTATGAAAAACAAAGACTAGAAAAAATCCTGCATGGTTCAAACATGCAGGATTTTTTGTATTTCGCAGTATCAATCAGATCACGTTAGTCAGTGGAGAATGTATGAAGATGCTTTACAACAACTTCAACTCATACCTATAACCTTTCAGCCGCTCTTTTCTATAATCTTCTTTCGACCATTATAAACAAATTAATAGTAAAAAACTTTTCCCCCTTAGCTTACAGGAAATCGGCTTTTTCTATGTAAAAAATTGCTTAGCGTACGAAATTCGCGTTTTGTTGGTGCTACCCCATGCCCATCAAGTTAAGATTTTAAAGTACCCCCATAACGAAATTTTTATCTCTCTACAGTTGTTTATGTGAATTAAGCTCGTGTTTTGCGTTTTGGGGGATAATTAGTTTTTTAACTTGATGGCGATGTGTCTGTACCCCTAATTTAAGATGATGTCGTACTTCCTCTTCAATCAGATTCGACTATACTTATTCTAACTTTCTACCTGTTAATAAACTTTACAACTGAACCCTAATTTGCAAGCTGGCGGAACAAATCGAAATATCATGCTTTCCCATCAAATAACAAACAGCAACAGTACTTTAAATTTAATTCTTAGGATATCGCTCTTTTACAAGTTCTTCGATGTTAATAGCTTTTTTAATTTCTTCTGATGATAACCAAGGTGTATATCTTGTTCCATTCTTAGTTTGTAAATATATCTGAAATTTTTTATTATATAGTTCTTCTTTAAGGATTGAGGTTACCTTGATTAAATCTTTAATTACAAGGGGATTATTTTCAAATTCATTACTACCGGTATTAATAATTAAATTCACCTTATATCCTCGGATATCCATATATTCCAAATTCGCATAAGTAATACCTTGTAATTCAAAACGATTGTTTTGAATTGCAATTAATCTCTCTTCTATTTTTGTATGATTTTTAATCCAATTTTCCAAATAAATGTCTATGGTATTGTTCATCGTTTTTTTCATTGTTAATAACAGCTCTTCTTTTGTTATCATTTTTTGCACATTTTTAAAAGGTCCACCTAAAGATTTTCCATTATAATCCTTAATTTCAAGTTCTGTTATCTTTTTATTATTTTTCTGGATGAGTTGAAATAGAGTATATAAACGATCTAATTCTACTGATTCAAATTGGCTAAAATCAATCTCGTTACTCATCTGCAAAGTTAATAATAATTCATTAGTTGGTTTTCCTTCATCTGATCTTCTATCCTCTGACAAATATTGAAGAGTGTTATCAGTTTTAGTTTCCACGTACCCTAACTTTTTTATTTCTTCTAGAGTTGGTTGGAATTTCTGATATGCCTCATATGTTTTTTTTCCATATTTGTATTCATCACTTTTTATGGATGAATAGAAGAGACCATCTACCTCTACTCGAAATTGAATATTTTTATTATTCTTTACTTGCACAGTATGGTATGCATGTCCCATATTATTTTCATTTAAAGGGCTCATATGTGTTACAACAACATCGATTCCGTGTTTTTCTTTTATATATTTTTGTACCTCATCTTCATTAACTTGATTACAACCACTTAAAAATATGAAACATACTACTAGCAATATTACATTTTTCATGCTTTTCATATAAGCACTCCCTACGTAAGATTAATTCTTGAATATGCAGCACACTGCAAAGCACTCTTTCCTTAGTCGTATACTTCAACTTTTATATAGTGTGAATCTTAAATCATTTAAGTTCTTGACGTTCCCATCTATACTGCTTGGAACATTACTGTCTTAAAATATATAACTTATTTATTTCAAGGTCTTTCTCAGTTCTAAAAGCATATGGTTCATTGGGCAAATATCTAAATTGTACATTCATACCATGAGACCTATTTTACTATAAAATAACGAAAAAATACGCTATTCTTTCTGTAGAATCATAGGAAAGGATGGGGTTTTTTATGTCTGTTTCTGTGTCTAACGAATTACAACTATTTGCTCAAGAGATTCAAAGCTTTTTATCTCCAAATATCTTGCGAGATCTTGCTAGAGATGTTGGTTTTGTACAACGAACCAGTAAATACCAAGAAAAAGATTTAGTCGCTTTATGTGTATGGATGAGCCAAAATGTCGCTACGACTTCTTTAACTCAGTTATCTAGCTGCTTGGAAGCATCAACAGAAGTGCTCATCAGTCCTGAGGGGCTGAATCAACGATTTAATCAAGCGGCTGTCCAATTTTTACAACACCTATTAGCTGAACTACTAACCCAAAAACTGGCCTCATCTATTCCGATTTCTTCTCCATACAATTCTGTTTTCAAGCGTATTCGTATTTTAGATTCAACCGCATTTCAACTCCCAGATCCCTTTACATTCGTTTATCCAGGTGCAGGAGGATGCAGCCATACAGCTGGGATAAAAATTCAACTTGAGTATGATTTGTTAAGTGGACAGTTCCTACATATTCATACTGGTCCAGGTAAACAACATGATCGAACCTACGGTTCTCTGTGTGTCCCAAATGTGTCAGCGAATGATTTATGTATCCGAGATTTAGGTTATTTTCATTTGAAAGATCTTCAACATATACAAGATAAAAAGGCTTATTATATCTCACGTATCAAATCGAATACACGTATTTATCAAAAGAACCCTAACCCTGATTATTTTCAAGATGGCAGAATCAAGAAAAGTACAGAGTATATCCAGATAGATATGGAGGTTTTAATGAACTCTCTTCAACCAGGACAAACATGTGAAATATCCAACGCTTATGTAGGAATGACTGATAAAGTCCCAACTCGTGTGATTGTTCATCGACTAACAAAAGAACAACAACAAAAACGATTACAAGATCAAGCTGTAAGAGAAAAAAAGAAAGGAATGAAGTATTCTCCTCGTAGTAAACGACTCAGTGGTATCAATGTATATATGACAAACACCCCTACAGATATTGTCCCGATGGGACAGGTACATGACTGGTATTCTTTGCGTTGGCAAATCGAAATTTTATTTAAAACGTGGAAGTCATTCTTTCAAATTCATCATTGTAAAAAGATAAAATCAGAACGATTGGAGTGCCATTTATATGGTCAATTGATTGCCATTCTACTCTGTTCTTCTATCATGTTTCAAATGCGCCAATTGCTCCTCATGAAGAAAAAACGAGAGCTTAGTGAGTATAAAGCCATATATATGATTAAAGACTATTTTCTTCTTCTATTCCAAACTATACAAAAAAACACCCAAGAGCTATCAAGGGTGTTACTTCGCCTGTTCAACCTCCTACAGCAAAACGGGCGGAAATCTCATCGATATGAGAAAAAAACGGTCTTTGATATATTAGGTGTCGTTTACAATTGTACCCTGTCTGATAATCAAGCCGCTTAATTCAAAAAAGTGAAACCCGTTAGGGTTTATTTCGTATGCAAATCTTTCAATCACCTACACTTGCCCTTTAGAAAAAAGAAACAATCTCGTCTAAAATTGATTTTGCATAAGCTTAGCTTGATAGCGATGTGGTGCTACCCCATGCCCATCAACTTAAGAAAGGTAAATACCCCCAAAAAGAAAAAATGAGTTGAATTCTCAAAATAACTAATTGAAGAGAAAGAGAATTTTCATTTAGTGTGTACTTCAAAACCTTAGCTTGATGGTGATGTGGTGCTACCCTACATCCACCAACTTAAGAAGAATAAACGCCACCAAAACAAAAAAAGCCCCAAATTTTTCTCGAAAATAAGGTGGGGCTTTTGAACCAGAAAAGTATATTTTTAACTATGAAAACTACGGTAAATTTTTCCTTTTTCCTACTTACTAAATTCAGCAAGTAAAATATTTTTAAAAGGATTAGGACTGTCAGCTCTACCCAAACTGTTCCAATTGACGACCAACGTATGCTTGCCTCCAAGTGTACCTCCAACAAGAGTAGTAAACCCTAGAATGCCACCTGTGTGTCCCCATATCGAGACACCGTTCGGAAGCTTAGTTTCATAGATTCCAAGACCATATCCATCGATTCCTTCTCTTCCTGTAGGAACTGTAGTAAGCATTTGTTTTAGTTGTTGTTCTTTCAGTAATTTGCCACCGAGCAAGTAAGTGAAGAATTTGTTTAAGTCGTCAGCAGTAGAAATCATATCTCCAGCAGAGCTACCTGCACTTGGGTTATAATAAGTAACGTCTTTTAGCTCACTTGCTCTGTCTGGTTGGTCATATCCACGGGCATGGTTGGTGCCTGGAATAACACTTGAATTCCCAGGTAGGAATGTATTCGACAATTCAAGTGGCTCAATAATCCGATTTTCAATCTCTTCCGCATAGCTGTTTTTGGTTACTTTTTCAATAAGCATACCCAGTAATACGTATCCTGTGTTTGAATAAGACCAGCCCTTTCCTGGTTCAAAGTCTGGGGGTAGAGAAATCCCCATCTTCACTAACTCTTCAGCCGTATACGATTTTTTTGTATCCGTAAAATCAGCGTCTTTTGACCTTGAGTATTCAGCGATACCACTTGTATGGTTCAATATATGCCGGATAGTAATCTTGTTACCATCATATCCATTTCCTTGAACGACACCAGGTAACCATTTTTCGATGTAGTCGTCTAGCTTCAGGCGATTCTCTCCCACTAATTGAAGTACAACTGTTGCGGTGAACGTCTTCGTCACACTCCCAATGCGAAAGCGAAAATCTGTTTTCATCGGTTTCTTGGTTCTCAGATCCGCTATTCCAGCGGCATACCCCCACGTTTTTCCACCCTCAGAAGTTTTAGCAAGTATCCCCGGGTATCCAAGTTGCAATGTATCCCGCATTGCTTGCTTGACGGAATTACGATCTCGTTGAGTATTTGTTTGTAACGAACTAGATACATTTTGCGTGGGCTCTGCTTTTACAATTGAGGTTGGTGTTGTATATAACAGGGAACTTCCAGCTATTAAAAGGGCCAGACTTGCACATGTAATTTGACTACGTATTTTCATAAGGCATTCCTCTCCTCTATTCATATTGTATAAGTGTTTGCCTACTGTTCCTTACTTCCTGACAAGACTTAGGGAAAGGCCCTCACGCATATAGATAAAGCCCCAGTACAAAGGTATCTATCAATACCAACAATTTGAGCCATTTAAATCTCCATCCCTCCTATAACAAAATTATTCAAAGGTATGAAAGCATATTATGTACCCTTAGTTATTGTTAGGATTAACACAACATGAGACATAACCCCAACCCATATTTTACTTTATTTATCCATAATATGTATTGAGAAAGAATGTAATTTCGAATCCTTTCCGTAACCCAACTATTGATCGTTTTTTCACCTATTATAATTAGTTATTTAGAATTTCATAATAAAAAACTGTAAAAAGAATAACGAGTCCCTTAACGTACAGGAAGCGGTTGAAAAATATGTCTATATGTCGCTTGTAAATAAAGTCACGATGTTTTTAAAAAAGATGCGATGTTTTGAATAAAGTCGCGACGTTTATAAAAAAATTGTGATGTTTTTATAGTGAATAGAAGATCTGTACTGAAAGGCGGATTAAGGAATCGTTGAATAGCAATAAAGTTCCTGCACTAAAGGACCATATTGTGGAATAAGAGGAAAGGTCTCAATCTCAATTTTTATAGACATTTGGATGCGCATACTGATAGAATAAGCAGAAATATAATAGAGGTGGAATGGAATTGAGAAAAAGATTAGGGTGCTTACACGCCCATTATTCAAATATAGAATATATAGAAAACGCATTTTCCCTATTTAACATTGAATTAATACATTTTGTTGACCCAGCTTTAATGTATCGAGTTACATTAAATGAAAATTTTCAAGAATCAGATGCTCAATTTAAAGTTAAAGAGCAAATAGAATGGATTGCCCAATGTAATGTTGATGCTATCCTTATTACTTGCACAAACTATATTGCAATTTTACAGGAAGACCAACTCTCAATTTCAGTGCCAATTATTAAAATTGATGAACCATTCTTTGATTACCTCTGCAATATACAGCAGCCTCAGACCATTCTTTTTACAAATCCTGCAACTGTTGAAGGTACGGTAGAACGCCTTAAACATCATGCTAATAATCATCAAAAATCTTTAGATTTAGAGGTTATTGTTATAAATAGTACTTTTGAATTGATAATGCAAGGACTAAAAGAAGAATACGACCAAGAAATTGCAAAGTTCTTAAATCAAATCATTAAAGATACAAAGAAAGTTATCTCCGTTGCTCAATTATCTATGGTTGATGCATCTCAGCAAGTTGAGTATAAAACATCTAAGACTATTATTAATCCGTTAATTACATTAGTATCTTACATTGTTAATCAATTAAAATTAGAAAAGAAAAATCAGTGATAGACTGATGTGCCCTTCTTCAGCCAAAGGGCGCATTAATTGAGTAAGGATCGCAAAAATTATCAAACTTTTTCTATTTGCATCTTTTATCAGGGTTTATTAAGTTAATTTAATCCAACTTTATTCCAAGGCTACACTATACGCACAATTTTCTTTTTTTGATATGGTGACCCCATCGCCATCAAGCTAAGGTTTTGAAGTACCCACTAAATGAAATTTTTCTTTCTCTACAGTTAGTTATTTTGAGAAGTCATCTCATTTTTTCGTTTTTGATAAACTCTGAATGTTTAAATTTATTTGCATAGGTTACCGCCACATCGCTATCAATCTAAGGTTTCGCACTATCCATAAAGAAAAAAAGACGTTATCCTTTTTGTAGGATTATAGGAAAGGATGGCGTTTTTTTATGGATCTTCCGATTCTTGACGAACTTCAACCAATTGCTGAAGAATTGCAACGACATATGTCTCCCCATGTTCTAGAGCACTTAGCTAAAGAAATAGGATTCGTTCATCGAAAGAGTAAATATCAAGCAAAGGAATTAGTTGCTTTATGTGTATGGCTTAGCCAACAGGTTGCAAGTACATCACTCACACAATTATGTAGTTGTCTTGAAGTATCTACAGGTGTTCTTATCAGCCCTGAAGGGCTTAACCAACGATTTAATGCTTCCGCAGTACAGTTTCTTGAACAAGTTCTAGCTAACCTTCTAACTCAAAGAATTCATTCAACACAAGAAATAATTCATCAATATACCACGACTTTTAAGCACATTCGGATTCTAGATTCTACAACATTTCAGCTTCCAGATAAGTTTGCTTCACATTATCAAGGTTCGGGTGGAAGTAGCCATACGGCAGGAGTTAAAATTCAATTGGAGTATGACCTATTAAGCGGGAAGTTCCTGCACGTTTATGTAGGAGAAGGAAGAGAAAATGATAAAACCTTCGGTTCAACAAACCTACAAACCATTCAACCAAAAGACTTGTGCATAAGAGATTTAGGCTATTTCGACTTACATGACTTACAGAAGATCCATGATAAAGACGCTTACTATGTCTCACGTTTGAAATTAAATTCTCGAATCTATCGTAAGAATGATGAGCCAGAGTATTTTCGAAATGGAATCGCGAAGAAAAGAACACTCTATATTCAGTTAGATATGGAAGGACTCATGAATCAATTACTCCCTGGTCAAACAATGGAGATTTCAGAGGCATACATTGGACAGTATCAAAAATTACCAGCTCGTGTTATTATTCATCGATTAACAAAGGAACAAACAGACAAAAGGTTGAAAGAACAAGCTAAAAAAGAAAAAAAGAAAGGTATTACCTACAAAGAACGAAGTAAACGGTTGAGTGGAATCAACGTGTATATTACGAATCTTTCTATAGAAAATGTTCCAATGGAACATATCCATGACTTGTATTCATTACGCTGGCAAATTGAAATTTTGTTTAAAACATGGAAGTCATTCTTTCAAATTCACAAGTGCAAAGAAATTAAGAGAGAACGCTTAGAATGCCACTTATATGGACAACTCATTAGTATTTTACTCTGTTCATCAACGATGTTTCAAATGCGTCAGTTACTCTTGGATAAAAAAAAGAAAGAGTTAAGTGAATATAAATCCATCTATATGATAAAGAATTATTATCTGTTGTTTTATGAAGGATTACAAAAGGACACCCATGAATTATTAAAAATTTTACTGCGTTTGTTTTTTCTTTTAGAGAAAAACGGGCGAAAATCTCACCGGTACGAAAAGAAAACAGTCTTTGATATCTTAGGTGTTGTGTATGATTGCACGTTGTCTCAAAGTTTCAAAGTTGCATAATATTTTTTAAAACATCTATTTAATAGGTTTATTTGCTATGCATATCTTTAGTATAGTCGTAGAGATTTAAAGAAATAACACTCACATATATCCTCTTGGCATCCTTAGCTTGATGGTGATGTGGTGCTACCCCATTGCTATCAAGCTAAGAAAAGCACATACCCCAAAACGGAAAAATGACATGAATTCTTATAAATAACAGTAGAGATATGAATTTTTTGTATACTACCAATAATCAGACGTTATTTTAACTAATAATGTATAGGGTATACAAGATGAACAAATACATAACTTTTGATAAAATGGAATTATGAGGGAAAAGAAAGGGGAGTATTCCTGTCAGTAGGCGAAGTAATAGCTTTTGTAAAATGGAGATAAACTAAAAGAGATGGGGGTATTTATGTTTACTGTATTAGTTATGGGTGGAACAGAATTTGTTGGTAAATCAGTAGTCAAAGAACTCATTGTAAGAGGATTTCAAGTCGATTTTATTACACGAGGATTAAAGGTAGTTAATTTTGATGGATATCATGAACATATTATCTGTGATCGCCATAATCAAGAAATGTTAAAGAAATATTTAATGAATAAAGAATATGATTATGTCATTGATGTTTCTGCTTATACAAAAGAAGATGTAGAAATGTTGTTAAATAGTTTAAATCTAACAAGTTTAAAAAAATATATTTTGCTAAGTTCTGGTGCTGTTTACAATGATAATTATCAGGTGTTGACTGAAGAAACACCTAGAGGTTGGAATATAAACTGGAAAGAATATGGACTGCATAAAAAAGAAGCCGAGGATTATTTATTTGAAGAAAAAATTGTTCCCTTTGTTATCTTTAGACCTACATATATTTACGGTAAAGGAAATAACCTATATCGTGAAAATTATTTTTTGGATTGTGCATTTAATGAACAAAGCATTTTCTTACCAAAATTCTAAAAATGAAGAGCAATTTATCTATATCGATGACTTAAATAATATTTTAATCGCTGCTTTAACAAATGAAAAAGTTAATGGGAAGGCATTTAATGTCACTCATCCAGAAACAGTTACCTGGATAGAACTAACAAAAATATTCGAAAGAATTACTTCTAAAGAGATTACTGTTCAACAAATAGATGAAGAAATAATAACAGCCTTAAATCTAAGTGTAAGAGATTATTTCCCATTTAGAGATGTTCCTTATGTGATGGATATTTCTAAATTATGTGAACATGAACTACCTGTACCAAAAATTGATTTACTTCAAGGTTTGCAATACAGTTTATCTGCCTATGAAAAAGGAGCTTTTGATATGAAAGAACAGTTTCCTCATTTAGATGAACTAAAAGAAAAGATTTGTATTTTTGAATAGGAAGCATTATTTAAAAATTTGACATCTTGATGTATATTTGGAAGAAAGTCACGATGTTTCTAAAAAATACGCTATTCTTTCTGTAGAGTCATAGGAAAGGATGACGTATTTTTTCATTTTATGGGGTATTTTGTTTTTTAGATTAATAGAAATGGGATGGACCCCATTTCTATTAATCCAAGTAATTCACTTTTCTAGATTTAATTACTTTAAGTTCCTGGAGGCTAACCAAATCCCCTACCAGTAATCATACTCAAAAATAGGAGTTATTTTATGGTATAATATGGATGATTCAGAATAGTGATTTATATTAAGGGTGAAGGGGGAGTAGATTAGGATGAAAAAGCAAAGATTTTTAAAAAAACTATTAAGAAAAACCTTTTATATTGAACTAGATGATTCTCTTCATTATCCATCTCCTAAAACAATTTGTTCAGCTGTTGAAACCTATGCTATACAGTCTAAGGAGAAATTAAGGTTTGAAAGTAAAACAAAACCGATTACTTTTTATTTAGAAGATACATTGTATAGTGCAGATGTACGAATGGCCCGTGGAGGATATTATATATTTTGTCGAGAAGTATAGAGGGCTTGAGTTAATATGATTCTCTTTATTAGTTAAGCAAAATAAACAGACTAATTAGTACTAGTATCTAGGATTTATTTAGGACTTGCGCCATCAGTAACTTAATATTTTGAAGTATCACCCAAAACGATAAAAATGAACTTTTTTCTATAAATAACGTAAATTTTTCGTTTTGGGGGCTCTATAAAATTTTAGCTTGATAGCGATGAGGTACAGACCGCGAAACGGAAAAAACCACGCTAAGGATTTTTAAGCCATTTTAACGCTAATTTAAATTGTGTTGCGTTAACACCCATTTACATTAGTCTTTTTTAGTTTTGATGCAACATAAATGACATTGTGTTGTATTGGATGCTATAAGGAAATTGAAATACCACTTCTTAGCAAAAGAAAAAATAATAAAGAAGCCGAATTCCTTAACAGGTGGAATTCGGTTTCTTACTACGGATTGTCCACATTAAAAGATAATATATTTATATTTCGGATCGAAAGGTTTTACCTAACTGGTTACCAAGACCGAAATAATGACGAAAATTATATATAAGTGGGCTCCATTTATTTGGGTCAATATGATTTCCTTCAAGAATTATTTCCTTATGAGCATGTACATGTATAGCTTGTGTCTCAACAACTGCAAAATCAGGAGAGTAATCAGGAATTCGAATGTGTTTCACCCTTGCCTCAATTTGAATTGGACACTCCATAATTCGAGTAGGTTTTACCGATGTAGACTCAGTAGGTGTTAATCTACTAATATCATATTTTTCCTTTTCATATGTAAATCCATTCTTTTTCTTATAATCTGGAACGGGATTTTTCCCTGTATAGGGGGCTAATTGTTCAACATTCTCCCATAATGAAGGACTTGGAACATTGATTACACATTCAGGATGTCGTTCTAAATTTTCGATAGCTTTCCCGCCAAGTCCAATTCCTAATATAATACAATCTCCTAATGCCCATGATGATGACATAGGGCTAATGTTTACTGTTCCATCTTCATTTAGTGAATTTAATAAAATCACAGGAGTTCCATAGTATAGAATTTTAGGTTTAATAATTTCTGTGTTTGGAACCTGATCCATTTTTTTCATCTTTATTACTCCTCCTATTCATATGTTCTTCCTTATTTATTGTAGAATATAAACATTTCGATTATCATCGAAATATGGATTACATTAGGGGGAATTAAAATGAACGCAAATCCAAATGTAGCAATGATTGCTACTCTTGTGAGTGAATCTTCTCGTGCAGCAATATTAACTGTCTTATTAGATGGTAGATTCCATCCTGCAAGCGAATTAGCATATATGGCAGGAATCAAACCACAGACGGCTAGTTTCCATTTGACAAAAATGGTCGATGCAAATGTAGTTACAGTTGAGAAACAGGGGAGACATCGATATTATGGAATCCGAAATTCGGAAGTTGCTCAAGTTATGGAGTCATTTTTATCAATAGCTCCACCAATTGAAATTAAATCATTAAAACAGGCTTCGGAAGATAAAGCGATGCGTTTTGCAAGAACATGTTATGATCATCTTGCGGGGAATTTAGGAGTACAATTAACAGATTGTTTAATTAAAATGGGTGTTATTTATGAAGAAGAGGACGGGTTTACTGTTACCGAAAAAGGAGAGTCATTCTTTACAAATTTTCAAATTGATCTTGAAAAGATTAAGAAAAAACGTCGTTCATTCACACATAAATGTTTAGATTGGAGTGAAAGACGTCACCACCTTGCGGGAGCATTAGGAAATGCCCTACTAGAAAGACTATTAGAATTAAATTGGGTTCAACGTTTACCTAAAACAAGAGCAATAAAAATCACCTCTGACGGAAAAAAGGGACTAAAGGAAACATTTTTTTTTGATATTACAAACAACTAAGTTTTGTGTTGAAATTTGCTTAACGTGGGGTTTTTCTGAAATGCTGGCGGACCCCCTTTTAAAACTTTATTTTTTCGCAACCAAAGGACAAATAAAAAAAGGTCCTTAACAATTTGTTAAGGATTACGGAATAAAACCGCAATTTGGGTTAAAACCCAATCAGTTTGTAGAAAATAAATTGCAAGTATAGTAGCAATTGTATTCCCAAAAGCAATGTTTCAAATGAATTTTAACACACCTGTAACTGTAATAGTATCAACAAAATGTGGATTGAATTACAAATAGTGGTTACGAATATTGGAAAAGTTCAAAAATTAATTACATCTCATGAAGAAAAAGCATTAAGAAGAACTTGTAGCGATAAATTTTTAGAGGAAGCACCGATAGCGGGCGCTTTTTTCTTTGCTATATAAAATTTATATAATAATTGAGAAATTTACTAAGCAAACAATTGAACACTGTAACTCATCATCCATATCTCACATATAGATTCATAACTAAAATATTTAAAACAAACGTTTGTTTAATTCTCCTACACCAAATTTCTTCATCACATAAATAAAAAAATAAGAATACTCCATTTACATATATTCAAGAATTACAGTTAGTTATAACGTAAAACTCATTTTCTTATAGTTAATTAATCTTGAATATTTTTATACATGTTTCTGTAAGAATCCTACATTCTTCTCTATTTACCTATACTTACATTTTTTATAATTTATTATGGTATAGATATTGATTCAAAACATTTTATACAAAATGCATAAGTGGTATTTTTAGGGATTAATAGCTCGCTATAACATCTCATTTCTTTAATTCACAGAATTTTCAAAAATAAAATCTTAAAGAATTGCAATTTGCTGTATAATGGAATCAAACCATATATAAGATAGTTTCCCCGATATGAATAACCAGATATTTTATGTGTCCTGTGTATTGGCTGTAACCGCAAAAAGAACTTGTAGGATTCCTACAAGTTCTTTTTGCTTTTCTTATTGTATTTAGAGTAGGAACTTTTCAATATAGCAGAAAAAATAATGAAGTGTTTATCTCTAGTTTGCTAACTCAAGTTTGTATGTTTGAATTTTAATAGGTTTCATTAATAAAAATAGTTTAGACTATAGAATAAAACATTAGACTGTTAAAAAAATAAGCAAAAAGGGAAGAACCACCAATATTCTTCCCTTTTCGCCTTTAATTAGGGTTTCTATATTAATGAATATAGAAGATTATAAAATGTTGGATGCAACAGTTTACTCTTGAAATTATAGCAAAATTGACAGGTGTTTTTTATGCAATATTGCATAAAAAGATTATTGTTTATCAAAGATACTGTCTCATGATAGACGATTCTGATGCAAAAACTTAAGGACCAGAATCTGGAGAAGTATTACAAAGGGAAAATAAATAAGCGGTATACTGCGATGCAAAAATTTCTAGGGTAAATCGTATTTTTGATAATTAGCATAAGTAATCCCTTAAATAAAAAAATTCAGGTATGAGGGGGTATTTTTTGAGCCTTTGCCATATCTCAATAGGAAAGTATCAGTATATCGAGTTTACATTAATTCACAAACAAACCATGTATTGATACTAAAGTGAACATTGCTTATTATAAAATACAAAAGGGGGCTACTATTATGTACAACTCAAAAAAAAGAATCGCCATTATTGGAGCTGGTCCAGGTGGATTAACTCTTGCACGTATTTTGCAGCAAGCAGGATTTGAACCTTTGATTTACGAACGTGAATCTTCGTCAACTGAACGATCTCAAGGAGGAACGCTTGACTTGGAATTTCATACAGGTCAAAAAGCTCTACGAGTGGCTGGACTGATGAAAGAATTTGAAAAAGTTTGCCGTTATGAAGGACAGGAATTAAGGATTATGAATAAGAATGGTCACCTTCGCTATAAGAATGATTTCCAGGATAAAGAGGAAAATTCCAGACCCGAGATTGACCGAATGGATCTAAGAAATTTGCTATTAAATTCTCTACACCCCAATTCCGTTCAATGGGGCTATAAGTTAATTCAGGCTGTCCCTGTGGCAAATCATCAATATGAACTTCAATTCGAACATGGAGAAAAAGTTACTGTGGATCTTGTCATTGCAGCTGATGGTGCTTTCTCACGAATTAGACCTCTGGTAAGCAAGGCCAGTGCCAAATACTCTGGTATTAGCATGATTGAATTAAGTATAATGAATGTCGCTGACCAGCATCCAGACATTTTAAAATTTAATGGCAGTGGCTCTATGTTTGCAATGGGGGACAATAAAACACTTGTGGCTCAAGTAAACGGTGACGGTAGAATTCGCATCTATTTAGGGTTCCGAACGAGTTACAATTTTTTAGATGAATGTGGCATTCCCTTTCATGAACCAGAGAAGGCTAAAAAAGAATTGTTGGAATATTTCGATGATTGGTCGGACGATTTTAAAAAATATATTTTATGTGCGAATGGAGAAATAATCCCTAGAAGAATCTATATGCTCCCTGTGCATCACCGATGGGAAAATAGATTTGGAGTTACGCTTATCGGTGATGCCGCTCATTTAATGTCTCCTTTTGCTGGTGCTGGAGCAAATTTGGCCATGCTGGATGGCGCAGAACTAGCGCTGTCCATCATTAATCATTCTAATTTGAATGATGCAATTAAAATCTATGAAGACAAAATGTTTGCATACGCTGGAGAAATGGCAGCCATTACTCAAGCTAACTTAGATATGTTTTTCTCAGACCGTGCAGATGAAAAATTGAAGGAGGTTTTTCGTGATATCCATCATTGATACATTAAAATTTGCGCAGAAGAATTAGTAAAAATATTTTGTTAGTTGTAGAAAGTAGTATTTAGTAGAGAGACATAGCGTTTTATGTCACTCTACTTTTTTAAACATCTTTTGTAGATTTGAAATAAAGTTATGAAGTTTCGTATATAAACGTAAAATTACCTTGTGATAAAGCAAAATAAAAAATACAAGGAAACCATCGTATTTTTTATTACGATGGTTTTCTAAACGGATGAAAGCCCTAGTTAATTAAGGATGAAGAGGATATTGTAACATACATTTTGTATTACATAAAATATGCAAGTTTGATTAATAAAAATGGATGAGTTGATACTATTCAAATTGCCTTCTTTTTAAACGTTCAATCGCCTCACGTTTCTTCTCATTATTGATGTTCGTATAGATACTGGTCACCTCGACAGAAGTATGACCAAGTTGATCATGTAACAATACCAGATCCTTATTTTCTTTATAGTGATTTATAGCATAGGTATGGCGCATTTGATGAGGGCTATGCTTCTCATCAAATGCACTTAAATATTTATCACTTAACTTCTGTATAGCTCTAACAGTTAACTGCGTATATTTCCTTTTATAATTTGTTACGAAAAGTAAGTCTTCATCTTGAGGGCAGTTATATTGATTCTGGTGCAAAAACTTAAGGACCATTGCAATGAATCTATAAACCTTGGACATACTGATACTATTACTTTAGAAAGGGTGCGTGATTGGTGTGGAAAAGGAAAATGTATTCAAATGAAAGCATTCTCAGTCTTATTTTGTTAACGGTAAGATGGTACCTACGGTACAACCTCAGTTTTCGTGATTCAGTGGAAATAATGGAGGAACGGGGCTTATCTATTTCTTATATAACGATTATCCGTTGGATTCATCAGTACAGTTCTGAATTGGACAAACGAATCCGATATCACCTAAAAAAAATAAATGACTCCTGGAGAGTCGATGAAACCTATATCGAAGTAAAAGGTCAATGGAAGTATCTGTATTGTGCTGTTGATTTTAAAGAAAATACAATCGATTTTTACCTAAGCAAAACAAGAGACCTGAAGACTGCAAAGTGCTTTTAATCAAAATCAGATAATATTTAACAAACTTTGCAACAGAACCAAATTGTTTATTTATATAAAAAAATAGGAAATAATGATTCTAAATCATTGTTTCCATTTAAGAAGATTATTTGGCACTTTAAAATATGAATAGACAACATGTCAGCAACATAAAAAAACGATATAACAATACATGTAGTGGCCGACTTTTATTTCTTAGAAAGATTTTATAACGGTTTGGATAGATCCTGTTTCATGATTAAAACAAAATGAAATTTTAATACTAAATTATGTTTATAAAAAGAAAGTGAGGGGATTTTTACTATGGCGGAGCAAAAAAGCAGAAGTAGACATTTGATTGATCCAGAAATTATCAGGGCAGTTGATTTAATACCAACAAACGCACTTACCCAATCTACGCTAATGGAATCACGTAAGAATCAATCACAAATGATGCCACAAATAGATATAACACAGATGTTCCCTGTCACATTTGAAGAAAAGGTTGTGCCAAGTTATTTTGGTGGTCCGGATATTCGAATAGAAATCATTAAACCAACTCAATCAAAGTATTATAGGATGCCCTTATTTTATTCGATCCATGGTGGCGGAATGGTTTTAGGAAGCCCAGCCGTTGACCGTTCAAGCAATGCATCATTGGCTGTACAGCATGGTTTTTGTTGTGTATCTGTGTATTATCGCCTGGCACCTGAGCATATTCAGCCAAGTCAACTCGAGGATTGCTATTCAGGGCTAAAATGGTGTATTGAACATGCGGAGGAATTAGGAATAGATACGCAGAAAGTTGCTCTTGCGGGTAGCAGCGCTGGCGGCGGATTGGCAGCTGGATTAGCCCTATACATTCGTGATCAGAAGGAATTCGAAATCCATCATCTAAGACTAATAAGGCCAATGCTAGATGACCGTACGAGTATTGCACCAGAGCATCCCTATGCAGGGGAATTTATTTGGACAAAACAAAGTAATTATTTTGGCTGGAAATCCGTATTAGGGCATGAACTAGGTCTGGAGGAAGTAAGTGAATATTACGTACCTGCACGTGCAAAGTCATTGGCTGGGTTACCACCGACTTATATGAATATAGGTACCATTGATTTATTTATAGACGAAGCCTTAATATTTGCGAAACAACTGATTTTTGATGGTGTTTTAGTGGAATTACATGTCTACCCTGGGTACCATCATTTGTCTTCTATGTTTCCAGAGGCACATTTTTCAAAAGAAGATGCCAAGTCAAGAGAACACGCCTTACTGAAAGCACTGAAGTTAATTTGATATTAATGGTGAAAGTGGGTGCGGTTAGAGGAAGTTTAACAACATAGTTATTAAAATAGTAAATGAAAAGAGCACACAGATAATTATGCTCTTTAAAAAATAAATTTTTATGAGGGAAGAGTGTAAATTAAATAATAGAAATTATTCATTGTTTTTATAAAGAGAAGAGTTCATAGCAAACTCTTCTCTTTATTACGTTTCAAAAGGTACACCATTTGGTTCGCTTTTTATTATTACGTGTTCAAAGATATAGAGAGCATTTGATATGCCTATAAAAGTGTACCTTTATAAACAGTTTTGAGTTGTAGGTTAGTAACTAGAAACGAAATCAATTTTCTATTGACTTACAATTTGAATTTTCTTAAGGAATAAAAAGAGCCTATACTTCACTGAAGTATAGGGGGAGAGACAGAAATTAATCAGTTATTAATTTCGAATAGATACTTAAATCGATGAATTTTCCATTTGATTTTTCACTTTTTCTTAGCGTTCCTTCTAATGTAAATTTTAATTTTTTTAAAACACTTATGGAATTTAGATTTTCAGGTTCAACTTTTGCTTCAATGCGGTTTAGCTTTAAATTAGTAAATGCATAGTCTAATAAAGCGGAGATTGCTTCAGGTGCATATCCTTTGCCCCAAAATGCTTTTGAAATATCATAACCAATCTCAGTTTTAGAGTTTTCGAAATCTAAGAAATTATAACCACATGAACCAATGATTTGATTAGATTTTGCTTCGATAATAGTAAATCGGAGCGCTTTATTGCTTTGAGCCAGCTCGTTTAGAAATTTAATCATGTCTTTTGCTTGATCCTCAGTAGTGAAATTAATAATATTCATGAATTTCGTAACATCTGGATCAGACCATATTTTAAATAAGCTTAATGAATCGGATTCTTCTGTTTTTCTTAAATGTAATCTTTGTGTGTATAATTCTGTAATCAATACTTTTACCTCCATTATATTGGTGATGGGTAGATTAAAAATATTGATATCTGCGCATAATTCAGCCCTTTCTACTCTTAGTTATTTTTTATTATACATGAGAGAAATAGAGAGAGGGAATTATTTGATTTTTTATATCTACTTTGTTTCTTAATTGTTTTTTCCATTTAATAGCACAAGTGATTTCATTAAAATGAAAGGAGAAAATCTTTACCTTTACTTCAAATATCAGTACGTGATTGATCTTAGTAATAATAGAATAGTTATTTAAACTTTAGGGGAGGAACAATAATATGGCAAAAGTTCTAATGTTTAATTTTCCAGGAGAAGGACATATTAATCCGACAATTGCACTTGTCGAAGAACTAATAAAAAGAGGCGAGGAAGTTATTTACTATTGCGTAGAAAAGTATAGAAGTAAAATAGAGAATACAGGAGCTTTGTTTCGACCATATGAAAATTTCATATCACAAATAGACATGGTAAAAAGAATGAGTGGGCAAATAGATTCTCAAGAACTATTATTACACATGATAAAATCCATGGATAAAATAATAGAGATAATTTTAGAAGAAGTAAAAGAAGAAGAATACGATTATGTTATATATGATAATAATTTCGCTGTTGGATGGATCATAGCAGAAGTATTACAATTACCTAAAATTTCTTCATGTACAACATTTGCCATTACTAAAAAGATAGCTTCTACTCTTATGAAAAATCATGGAGAAGAAAATAAAAAATCCCCTTTATATCAGGAAGTCATGTGTATTTTGAAAAAATGGGAAGATATTTATGGAATTACTCTTAATGAAAAACAGAATGTGATGACATGCCCAGGGGATATTACAATTGTATATACATCAAAATTGTATCAACCAAATGTCGAAGAATTTGATGATTCTTATATATTTGTCGGGCCCTCTATTGCACAGCGTAAAGATGTAGATTCTTTTTCCTTAGAACAGGAAAAGGGAAACAAGCTGATTTTTATTTCTATGGGAACAGTATTTAATCAGCAACCCGACTTTTATTACACATGTTTTGAAGCATTTCGAGATAGCTCGGTTACTGTCATATTAACTATAGGGGAACAAAATAATATTAGTCAATTAGATAATATTCCTTCTAATTTTAAGTTATATAATTACGTTCCTCAATTAGATATTCTACAACAAACTGATCTATTTATTACACACGGGGGAATGAATAGTTCCAGTGAAAGCTTATATTTTGGTGTTCCTATGCTAGTTATTCCAGTTATGGGAGATCAGCCTATAGTTGCTCAAAGAATAGAAGAATTAGAAGCCGGAGTCCAGTTAGATCGTAATTTGCTTACTCCGGAAATATTACGTAATACAGCAATGCATGTGTTATCGAATGATATTTATATAAAAAATAGCCATAGAATTGGAGAATCTTTAAAAAATGCTGGAGGATATAACAAGGCAGCCGATGAAATTGAAACCTTTAAATTTAAAATGGGTATTAAGTAAAGCAAAACTACTGTGACTTTAAAAGTGAACTATGAAAATGATTTATACGGAGGGAACTAAAATGAAGATTTTAGAACAAAAATATCAAGAAACTAACTATCTACAATCTTATGAGAAAAGTCTAAAATTATGGCCAACCAGTTTTTTATCTTACTTTGTAGAAACATCTCAAGGGAAGACTCATATTATTGAAAGTGGTAATAAATTAGCACAACCTCTCGTATTACTCCATGGAGCAAAGATGAGCTCGACAATGTGGTATTCAAATATTTTACACTGGAGTAAACATTTTAGAATAATGTGTATTGATATTTTAGGAGATAAAAATAAAAGTGTTCCAAAAAAGGGCTTTACAGATCGCTTAAGTTACGCACTATGGTTAAAAGATGTATTACATACATTAGAAATTAATAGCACCAACATTGTAGGATTGTCATATGGTGCTTTGCATACTGTTAACTTCTTGACATTTTTTCCAGATAAGGTAAATAAGGCCGTAATAATGAGTCCTGCAGCAACGTATATTCCTTTTTATCCTTTGTTTTTTTCCTATGCTTCAGGAATGATGAATAGTAGGGAAGGGGTCGAGAAATTTTTAGAGTGGATTTTTGATAATCGATACACTATTCATCCATTTATTCAAGAACAATTGGTAGCAGGAATGATGTGGAATAATTCAGTGAAAAATGAAACTCCAACAGAACAGGGATTTCCATATATTTTTACGAATCAAGAGTTAGCCAAAATTCAAACGCCTATGCTGTTAATGTTAGGAGAGAATGAAGTAATGTATAACCCAATAGAAGCTTTCAAATGTGCTGAAAATTCATCACCCAATCTAACTGTAGAATTGGTGAAAGATGTAGGACATTTAATATCCATGGAGAATCCTCAATATATAAATGACCGTATTTTGGATTTTTTTAACAAATAGGACATCTCTAGTATCACATTGCAGATGTAGAATCCATAAAGTTAGTATCTACAACTACTTGAACACCACGTGTATGGTAACTGTCCTTGATGTGTTATCTCATGTAACTATGTCGTTTTTAACGTGGGAATTGGTTTGGATATAAACAGAAATATTGCGAGGATAGTAGTTAATGATTCAATGATTTTAAAAAAGGAATGAATCGACGAGTACTATTCATTTCTATGGTCAAAGGTACCTGCAATACATTTCCTTCAAGAAGGGGTTTATTTGCTAAAAAATTGTGGCTGAGGAATTTGTGGAGTATGTGGTGATTGGTATAAAAATTCTAACTAATAACCTATCAGTTTTATGTTGTTTATTGTTATTCAGTTAGTTTTATATCTTGCTTTTTACTTTATTCATTTTAAGCATTTTAATTTTTGGGATACTAGAAGTTGAATAATTACGAATAAATACGTTTGATTTATATTCTATTTTTTAGTTATTAAGCTAACTTATTATACAATAGTTCAATATTTTATTATGGACGGAACTCAAGTTAGGTTAGTCTAAATGAAACTGATGTTTGATTCTAAATTAAGTACATTTTGGGTACCGCCACATGCCCATCAAGCTAGTAAAATGAAACATTCCTCAAAAGAGAAAAATTGATATCTCTGGAGTAAAAATATACAATTTTTCTCTTTTGAGGAACATGATGAAAACATAGCTTGATGGCTATGGGAAGTATCCATATAGAAGGGCGTTTTAAAAAGGGTTAGCTAAATTTTATCCCCAAATTTAATTCTGAAATTGATGATAAAACGTTGATTATTTAATATAGGGTAATGTTTACAAATAATAAAGTTGGGTTTAAAATTTCTTTTTGTCTTTCGTGTACAATTCCTAGAATCACATAGTACCCCTAATAAAAGGAGAAAAGAAAGTTGAAATCATCCTTAGATAATATTCAAGAAAGTGAAAAATCACAAAATCAAGGGCAACCAATATGGAAATCCATGTCTATGTTTTTAGTTCCCTTGCTTTTAAGTAATATATTACAATCAGTTGGACAATTGTTTGGTATGGTAGTGGTAGGGCGATGGCTTGGTATGAATGATTTAGCTGCTATTTCAGCATTTTTCCCATTATTCTTTTTACTTGTATCATTTGTAATTGGGATTGGATCAGGTAGTTCGATTTTAATTGGTCAGGCATTTGGTGCCCGTAATGAAGATCGTTTAAAAGCTATCGTTGGTACGACGCTGACTTTTACCTTTATAATAGGAGCTATTTTGGCAGTGGTGGGAAGTATATTTGCCCTAAATATTATGCGCCTTATGGGTACGCCAGAAAATATAATTGATATGAGTGTGCATTATGCGCGTATTTTATTTATTTCTATGCCAGTTTTATTCTTATATTTTGCCTATACAACATTTATGCGAGGTACAGGAGATTCTAAAACACCATTTTATTTCTTAATTGTTAGTACAGCTTTAAATATGATTTTATTACCTATTCTAATTTTTGGCTGGCTAGGATTACCGAAGTTTGATGTGTATGGGGCCGCTTATGCTTCTGTTATCTCAACCATTGTAACATTTGTTGTTATGCTTATTTATTTAAAGAAGAAGAATCATCCACTGCAATTAGATGAGACAGTACGGAAATATCTTCGTATGGATTGGGATTTATTAAAACTATTATTACGCCTTGGGATTCCAGCGAGTATTAATATGATACTTATTTCGTTATCTGAGATTGCGGTAATCGCATTTGTGAATCGCTTCGGATCTGATGCGACTGCTGCATATGGGGTTGTGAACCAGGTTGCAAGTTATGTTCAGATGCCGGCAGTCAGTCTTGGAATTACAGTATCCATTTTCGCTGCACAATCCATTGGTGCGAATCAATTTAATCGATTACAGAAAGTTATTCGCGCTGGAATTGTTATGAACTATATAATTGGTGGAATATTAATCACTCTTATTTACTTGTTTTCAAGAGAAATCCTAGCGTTATTCTTAACGAGCCCGAATACAATCGAAATTGCACATAGTTTAGTGATGATTACACTTTGGAGTTACTTAATTTTTGGTCATGCTCAAATTATTGGTGCGACAATGCGAGCAAGTGGAACTGTACTATGGCCCACTGTTATCGGTGTCGTATCAATATGGCTTGTAGAAGTCCCAGTTGCTTATTACCTTTCTTATCATACAAATTTTGGTATAAAAGGAATATGGATTGGATATCCAGCTGCATTTATTGTGAGTTTACTTTTGCAATACGGATACTATAAACTTTCATGGCAGAAGAAACGAATTTCGCGACTTGTTAGTTAGAATAGAAGGTGAAAAATGAGGTTGTCCCATAAGTCAATTGTAGGGGTATGGAAACATTGTCATCAAGCTAACAAAACGGAGATACCTCAAAACGGGAATATCTCCGTTTTATATTTCCAACACAATTTTATCCTTTTAGAGAAGAATACATTTCTTAAATTGATGGTAATATGGTAAGTTGTGTTTTAAAAATAATGTTACGATGTTTATAAACAAGGTGCGATGAAAAATGAGATATGTTGATAGATTTCTTAATAATATTCATATAAAATACTATTTTGAATTTGATAAAACTGTGTTTCAAACTAACGATAAAATGTATTTTGAAGAAAGGAACATAGGATAACAAATGAAAGTAAACATTAACATCATTGAAAAACTTAAAGAAGAATCTTGTACTTTTTACGTTCATAAAGTTACATCTTTCATTCTAGATATGGTATCCACACTAGAGAATAGTTCTGATGATTATTTAATAGTAAATTCTATCCACAAAAATGAACAAGAAAAAATCTCTTGTTCAATTATTTATTATTTGGAATACCTTGAAAGAAAAGTGTTTATTTATACAAAAGAAAATATATTTGAGATGAAAAGTCCTTTATATAAATTGCAATATACACTTCCAGATAACTTTATTAGAATTTCAAAGACTACAATTGTCAATATCCATTTTTTAAATAAATTCTCGGCTAAGACGAGTGGAAATCTAGAGGCACTGCTTTCAAATGGCGAAAATTTAATTGTATCAAGAAAATATGTTTCTTCTTTAAAAAAAAAGTTAAAACAGTATTCTAAATAACCACATATGTATTGATTTTTACCACTTATGTTTAAACGTATTTCTTTATATCTCCTTTAATGTAAATATTAATAAAAACAAAGGAGGAGATACAATGATTAAAGAAGTGCTTATAAGAACTCCATTATGGGTATGGATATTATTATTTATTTTAATAAAAAGAGGTATTGCTATTTCTCAAGAAAGACCGATTAATTTGTCTAAAATGTTTCTTGTTCCTGTGATTTTTATGATGTGGGGTTTGGAGAAAATTATTAATAAATTTTCTCACCTAGGGTATTGTTTAATAAGCTATACTATTTTCATTCTTCCAGGCATTTTAATTGGATATTTGTTATATAAAAAATATCAAATTTATTTTAAACAAGACACAGTTATTTTTAGAAAGAAATGTTATTTGCCATTAATAATTATTTTGATTAACTTTTTTGTGAAATATCTTTTAAATGTAACTTTAGAAGTATCTTTATCATTTTATGATGATATTGCATTTAATGTAATGTATTCTGCTATAAGTGGATTGTCTGTAGGTTTATTTTTTGGAGGAATCTTATATACATTTTATATGCAATCAAAATTAAAGAATATTACCTTACAGTCATAAAAAAATACGAAAGGAAAAAAATATTGAAATTAAAAGAACGACTATATAAAGGCTTAGGAACGGGATCATTTATATATATGATAGTTTTACTATCGAGAAACAATAGTACCTTTATTACAAAAACTGAAATAATAAGTGTTCTGTTAATTTCTGCTTGTGCAGGTATTTTCACATTTATTTTTGATGTTGAAAGAATAAGCTATGTATTTGCTTTAGTAATTCATTTTTTCATAATGATTTTAGTTATTTTTCTTATATCTATATATAACCATTGGATAGCAACCTTTCCAACTGTTGATTTTTTCGAAAGTATAGTTTTGATATATGCATTTTCTTGGCTTATATCCTATTTAAATACAAAAAAAGATGCTAAAGAATTAAATATGTTACTAAAAAACAATAAGAGTATTTAAAATGTTCTTCTAGGCGTCTCGTCGCATCGTTATCAAGCTAAAAAAAACAGTTATCCCAAAACAATAAAAAGTAAAACGCATAAAATATCCGTTTTTAAGGTATTTGCTTTTCTTAACTCGATGGCTATGTGGCGAGACTATCCATTACAAGAATCTATTAAATTCATTTATAAAAAAGTACCCCTAGATTTATAATCTGTACCCTTTGTAAAGGACATTTTGAAAAAAGTTAGGCAACATCAAGAAGATGATTTCTGTATCCAACAGGAGTCATCTTTTTTAAATTCCATTGATATCTATAATGATTATAATACGTCATATATTTCTTAATCTCTTGTTTCAATTCATTAAAGGACACGCAAGGTTTTATATGAGCTTCATCTTTCAGATGACCAAAAAATGATTCTTGTGGGGCGTTATCCCAACAGTTTCCTCTTCTTGACATGGATTGTCCAAGGTTTAGCTTTTTAACTAGCTTTTGATAGGTAGGGCTTGTGTAGTGGGATCCTTGATCTGAATGAATATAAGCACCGTCAGTCAATCGAATCCGCGGATTCCTTTTTAGTTTATGGAGAGTTGTCGTTACGAGCTCTAACGTCATCTGTTCTGAAACATGGTAAGCTAAAATTTCATTAGTTGAGCCGTCTAAAATTGTAGATAAATAGGCCCTTTGATTCTTACCGTAAACTAAATAGGTGATATCTGTAAGAAGTGTTTTCCCTGGGGTATTTTGTTTAAATTCCCGATTTAATTGATTCGGTACTATTCGATGTT
>NZ_JBBOTY010000003.1:0-172510 GCF_038005805.1 Bacillus sp. FSL R9-9497
TGAAGATACAGTTTCACGAATCTTTTGCACCAATAGGTCCAATTCCCTTTGCACCTCTTCGTTAATCCGAATCACCCCTCGGATAATGTAATTAAATTGACGTTTAAGTATATTATACATGCGTTTCTCTTCTCCCTGCTATTATATATTTTTTTTATTGTTTTCCAACGTTTTGCAATGCTTGAGAACATTCGTATACCTGCTTGAATTCTTATAAGGGGCTACCGTCTGCACTACTATTCCCTCTTTTACCTATTAAAACAATATATGGTACAAGCTTTTTCCCTTCTGCAATATTGATAATAATGCTCATTATAGATATCCCCCTAGTTTTATTCTGAAAGTGTATTCCCTAAGTTTCTTAGATATGAGATTGATAAATTTGTAATCCTATGTACGGTGTACAAGTCAAATGAGTGCATCAATAGTATCGATGCAGCATGAATAACTCCTTCCTCCTGCACAATGGAAATAACATATTGAAGTAAATTCGCCTGCTTAATAAGTGTATGTATATATACTGGATGGGCATTTGAATCTATATAAGTATCATTCCTCTGGCCTTCAAGTGCTTCATATATTTGATTTATCTCTAATTTGCACATAAATTGAAATAGCTTATAGTCATGATGCGATTCCTCTAATATTGGCTTAGCCTTTTTAAGCAGTAACATGTAATGTTTAATATTTGTAAGCATTGCGAATTGGATAGTTTTAAATGTCATCATAAAAAAAGAAGAAGACATCATAATATGCCTTCTTTACGCCCCCTTAGATATTTATTTTAGAAACCTTACCCCACTTAATTTATACTCTTTGCTAATTCTTGTTACTGATTAATCACCTGCAAATATGGACTTTGGATGAATACAGTAAAAGTTAGTTACCCTATTTCTATTTTTCCTATTTCTATGAATTTATTCAAAAAAGACATTGAACCAGGTTGTCCAATGCCTTCTCTCTTCTTACATATTTGTGTACTCGAAGTACAATTTTTCCGGCTTTCCATACTTATTAATTTCATTCTGATATACAGCAGCTAATTGCTGTGACATTTCAATGCTCTCCATATAAGATAATGAAGTAACTGCTTCTATTTTTTCTTTAATGTTATTAGGAAGAACTGAATAAGATAAGCTATTCATCTTACTCCCTAATTTAGTTTCTGTAGCAGCTTCATAATAAATCTCAGTAATTACAACTTCATTATCATCTGGATCGTACATATACCCTCGGTTAACTGTAATCATATTATATGACTCCTCTCTGGTTTACAAATCCTAATCTCTAGTGTTTTTAGCATTGCAACAAGTACCCTACTTCTATATACATTCTCTAGTTTTTAATTTTTATATTCCACTCTGTATCTAGTTTACTATGAATTAGAAATTAATCTCTTTCTTTTATGTCAAATTCAAAAATCTTTAACAATAATAAGAAATGCTGTAAACCTAGTGCTGTTATTCACATTAAGTTTTATTTGTATTACCTGTGTGCTTAACTTTTAAACATTGAGGTACCTTACACAATCGCAGACAGGATATGTTTCTGTTAAATAAAGGCCCATTGTTTCATGGTTATTATGAGTACTAATAACTCTCATATTCTTTTTCTTATGCCATACTTTGTAAAATTCCATATAATCTCTCCTCTAAATGAAACAAAAAAGCACAATAGGTGTACTTTTTTATTTCGCATATTATTAGCCCCGAAGGTCTACGTACAAGTAATTCCAAACTTAAAGACAACACAAAAAGGGCTTCTTTAAGTCGATTAAAAACGTGCATAGCAAAATAAGCTATATATACACTAATCGGCTCAAAGAAGCCCTTTCACAATTGAAACAAGACACAAAACTTGCTTCTACAACTCAACCACAACACAATAAGGTGTGGGAATAAACGGAATCAATTAAACAATAAATATAAGTTTATATTAATCTATTTTCATATAATATTCAATTGTTTTTAATGGAATGAAGATAAGAAGGGACCTTCTATGCAGTTGTTATATGTATTAATAATAGCTCCCTGGTTTCTCCTGCTGAAAATCCCCTCTTATTTTCAGTTCTTAGTATTAGTCCATGTACTGCATTTCAAAATATAGTTTTTCTGGCTTTTGATTTTGGTCTAAATAACAAAGTATTTCTTGAATCATTTTTTCTTTTACTTCTATACTTTCCATATAAGACATACTTGTGTTTTCTTGGATCTTTTCAAAAATAGAAGTAGGTAGTTTGTCTGCAGCAAACACACCTATTTTGCTGCCTAATTTTTGTTCAGATGCAGCGTTGTAGAAAATTTCGTTCACAATGACCTCATTATCATCTGGATCGTACATGTAGCCTCTTTGTATACGTAGCAATGTGTTACCCCTTTCTTATATATTCCTTTACGCGAAGAAATATATTTATATATATTGTTTTTTCTGTATAAAGGTGTCAAAGAATATTATTTCGTAAAATCCGTACTTTGTATAGAGGTAGATACAGGATTATTAGTTTTCTTAATTCTTTTTTGAATATTGCGTCTTTTTTAAACATTTCTTAAAAAAAGAGAAGCTCATATTCTTTTACGAATGGCTTCTCCGAGAAAATGTTACTCCTTTCTTTTTAAACAAAGTTACACCCACCACATCTGTGAAGGACTTTCCTCAATTAAAATAGATTGAAGATTCTTTGTGGCACGTTTAAATCCTTCTTGAATAGACATGAGTGGATCTTCGTGTTCAATACTTACAACATAATCATATCCATATGTACGAAGTGCACTCATCATTTGCGACCATTCATCTAAGCTATGGCCACAACCAACAGAACGGAACGTCCAAGCTCTTGTTTTCACTTTACTGTAAGGCTGCATGTCTGTTAAACCATACATATTCACATTTTCTTGATCAATGTAAGTGTCTTTTGCATGAAAGTGATAAATTGCATTTTCTTTCATTAATAACCTAATAGCAGCGATAGGGTCAATTCCTTGCCACCATAAATGGCTAGGGTCTAAGTTAGCACCTATTGCATCACATGTCTCTTCACGTAGTTTTAGTAATGTATATGGTGTATGTACTAAGAAACCACCGTGAAGTTCTAAACCAATTTTCACACCATGTTCTTGTGCAAATTCACCAACTTGTTTCCAATAAGGAATGAGCTTTTCTTCCCATTGCCATTTTAAAATATCGTTGTATTCATTTGGCCATGGTGCAACAGGCCAATTCGGGTATTTTGCGTTTTCATGGTCACCTGCTACACCTGAAAAACAATTCACAACAGGTACGTCTAGTAGTGAAGCGAGTTGAATGGTTTTTAACAATGTTTCATGGGATTCTTTTGCAAAAGCAGTATCCGGGGATAAAGGATTTCCGTGACAACTAAAAGCGCTAATGATTAAATCTCTTTTTTGTATATGTTCTATATATGTGCTTCTGACTTGTTCGCTTTCTAATAATAAATCTAAGTTACAGTGCGATCCTCCAGGATAACATCCTGTACCAATTTCTACAGCATGCAAACCGGCTGCTTGTACGTAATCTAGCATTTCTTCAAACTCCATATGAGAAAAAAGTGTTGTAAATACTCCTAATTTCATTTATCTTCCCGTCCTTTCTACATGTGTGTTACTACTCTCGTAAATTGCATCAATAATTTGTGATACTTGCAGCGATTCCTCAGGTTTTACAATTAATTCCTCGTCGTATAAGCAAGCTTTTATAAAGTTTTCAGCTTGCAAAATTCCAGCATCACTGTTAGATCCTATCCAAATAGGTTCACTATTTAATAGCATATTATGTTTTGTTGTATATAATTCAATTGGAAAAACATTCATTCCACCGTTTACTCCGGAAATACTTACTTGTTCTTCATCATTTTTAATATTTGCTGCCCAAGAAGTTTCAAATATTAATGATGCTCCATTTTCAAACTTTATGTATGCGGTAACATGATCATCAACTTCAAATGTTCTATAATCATATTTCCCCCACATGTTTATTTGATTTGGTAGCTTACTAACTGCATTATAGACACTACCAATGACTTCTGTTTGTTTTGGATTTCCAATTAACCATAGTGCTAAATCAAGAAGATGACAGCCGTAATCTATTAAACTTCCTCCACCTTGTAATTCTTTATTTGTGAAAACGCCCCATCCTGGCACTTTTCGGCGACGGAGTGCCTTTACACGAACAACAAGAGGCGTTCCAATCTCATCTATCATCATTTTTTTTGCAACTTGTGACTCCTTCATGTAGCGATAATGATAAGCGATAGCAAGTTTTTTACCGCTGTTTTTTGCAGATTCTATCATTTGTTCACATTCTCTCGCTGTTAAAGCCATCGGTTTTTCACATAATACATGTTTCCCTGCTTGTAATGCTGCGATAGAAATCTCAGCATGAAACTTATTTGGTGTACAAATACAAACAGCGTCAACTTCTTTAAAGACTTCCTCATACGTTTCAAATACATAAGGAATGTTATATGTTTCAGCGGTTTGTTTTGCGCGTTCTATGTTTCTATCATGTATAGCCGTAATGGTACAATATTCATGTAACTTTACAAATGCAGGGATATGGCGACCTTTTGCAATTCCTCCGGTCCCTATTATTCCAATGCGTAGTTTCTTCATGTCTTCACCTTTTCTCATAATGGAATTGTAACAATTTGTTTTGTTTCACTTGATTGTATGGCTGCTAAAATGACTTCTAACGATTTCATTCCTTCTACGCCATTAATTAACGGCTCTTTATCAGAAAGAATGGACTCTACAAACCGCTCAATCACATGTGAATTACTTTGACTAACTGCAGCATTCGATTGAATTTTATCAAGCTCATATTTTACAACTTCACCATTTTTATATTGAAGAATGAGTGAGTAAGTTGGATCATCTTCCAGGCGAAGAGTGGCCTTTTCACCATAAATAATTGTTGAATTATCTTCTTTGCTAACGTAAGACCAACTTGCTGCAAGTGATCCGATAATACCACTTTCGCTTTTCAACACACATACTGCACAATCATCTACATTCGAAAATGTTTTTGCGCTCGTCTCAACAAAGGCGCCAACTTCTGTAATTTCTTCATTCAGGATATACCGAATTAAATCGGCTTTATGTACACCTAAATCACCCATTGCACCAAGAAACGCTTCATCTTTTTTAAAGAACCAGCTCTCTTTTCCGTCTACACTCCAATTTTCAGGACCACTATGACCAAATGCTGTACGGAAGCTATATATTTTTCCGATTTCTCCATTTTCAATCAACTGTTTTGCCTTTTGGTGAGAAGCGACAAAGCGCTGGTTATGACCAATCATTAACTTTTTACCGTTTTTTTCAGCAGCATCAATCATCTTTTGCGCGTCTTTTTTTGACGTCGCCATTGGCTTTTCACATAGTACATGAATGCCTGATTGTAAAGCAGCGATAGAGATTGATGCATGTAAATCATTTGGTGTACAGACACTCACTGCATCTAACTCTTCACAATTGATAAGCTCGTTAAAGTCAATGTACATATTTACACCATATTTATTGGCAATTTCTTTTGCGCGTTGTTTATTACTGTCACAAACAGCTACAATCTGCACATATGGGTTTGCTTGGTATTCTGGTAAATGACGATACTGCGCGATGCTTCCGCAGCCAATAACACCTACTTTTAAAATATTCACTATCATATCCCCCTTTTGCTCGATTTGAAATTATTATAGAAATTTATTCAATTAAAAAATATGCCATATATCGTTATGTTTATATCATAAGTTGCCTTTTTCTATTAGAAATAAGGCAACTTACTTATCGTATTTTGATAAAGGTGTTATATTGCTAACAAGGAGGTGTAAACGTTTATGACAGAAGGGATTTATAATAAACTTACTGAAGCAATTGAAGAAAAGGTCACTTATCAAAATCCATTACTATTTTTAAAGGTATGGGACATTGTTATGGAAACTTCTTATTATGATCAAATTGAGAGTGCCCCTTGGCATTATCATGAAGAGATTGAGTTTTTAGCAATTATAGAAGGATATTTAGGTATACAAAATAAAGATAAATATATTGTTCTTGGTCCTGGAGATGTTTTTATTTTGGGGAAATCCGAGTTGCATCGGTCACATAAAGCTTCTGCAGATTCGTTACACTACATTGTGTTTCAAGTAAATTTAAAACAACACTTTGACCGAAGCATTATACAATATTTACATTGCTTTTCAGAACAAACAAAATCTCTAAATGAGTTAAACTATATTTTTGAACAAAATAAAGTGGTAAAACATGAGGCTTATGCTCTTATTATAGAAATCTTTACAGAATCAAAAAAGAAAATAAACGGATATGAAATCGCAATTAGTGCTGCCATTAAGAAATTACTTTTAATACTAGTAAGAAATGATACACATAACATTTTAAATTATAGTGAACAAGACGACTTGGCTCGTTTAAAACCCGTACTTGATTATGTAGAAGATCATATAGGAGAAAAGATAACCGTAACCAAAGCATGTGCATTAATAAATTTAAGCTATCATTATTTCATAAAATACTTTAAAAGAATTATGGGTATTTCCTTTTTGGATTATGTGAATTATAAGCGCATCAAACAAGCAGAAAGTTTATTAATAACAAGTGACCTTAGTATTTCAAATGTCGGATGTGAAGTTGGAATTGCAAACATGTCACAGTTTTATAAGTTGTTTAAAAAAGAGAATAACTGTTTACCAAAGGAGTTTAAACAGCGAATACAAAGCAGTAAACAAGCCACCCTTAAAAGAAATTAATAGCTTGTAAGGGTGGCCTAGTGTGTTGAGAATAGCTTTGTATTTAATTGTTTAATCTCCCCTTCTGCAAGGGGCTGGTAAAATGCATGTTGTAATCCTTGTATATGTAAGGTTTCTCCTATACACAACAATACTTTACCAGGGAGCAGGTCGAGTAATAGTTCATTATTAATTTGCTTTGCTTGTTTTTCAGTAGAAACATAAATAACTAAGATAGTAGGATTATTTCCAAAACCCCGCATAATAATATCTTTTCCTGATTCTACAAAAGTTTTCCATCTAGCAATTATTCGTTTTAATCGGTCTTTTTTATCAGATAACAAGGTAGAGTATACAACGAAATTTAATTTACGTTCTTCCCCGCCGTTTACTATAAAACTTAAAGGAGGGGTAAAAACCCCTTTATTAATGGATGGATGCATAATATGTCCTAAAAAGGATGAAGCATAACGCAGGTGGCAAAGTAGGTCTATATCATGCCAATAACGTAGGTGAACATATTTACCATGATTATCAATTCGTTCTGGAGCAAAGAAGAACATATTTCCTTGCCAGTATTTTAAGAGTTTATAGCCATTATCGGATAACGTATATGTTTCTTCAAAGATCTCCATATCAAAAATATCTACTTGCCATTTCTCAATTAGACGATAATAAAGTAATCCTTGAAGTGCATCATTTATTTTCTTACGTGAATATTTACTTTTGAATAAATATAATAAATGATTGAATCTAACGGACATATGCAAACCAATGAAAGTGAGTAATGCATATTGTTCTTCTGTTAAACGCTGCTTAAACTTAACTAATTCTTCATAAGAGTGGAATACATAGGTTTTATCCAAATCATGTATCCGATATATTTGAAGTCCTTGTACATCCTCACTTGATAAATGAGGAATAGAAGGGATATAAGTAGACATTTGTTTCTCTATTGTACGCATAATCATCCATTAAAATTGGTAAATTGACGAATTAGATTTTTTACTCTGGCCTTGCGGATAATTTAGGATACGTACGGTTCCTCTTCTATTTTTAGCATCAATATTAAGCAGCTCACATGTAACGATTGTTTGGTTAATTGCATCTTCTGGAGTTGGATTAGCAAGGTTACGGCTCTTTAGTCCTTTAAATTGAATACCTGGTGCAACCTCAACGAAAATCCCAGCAATAGCATCAACACCTACAATTTTACCTACAAAGCGGTCACGGCGTTTGTTTAATTCTAATAGTTTCTCCATTGGATCTGTTTCTAATATTTTTTTATTTCCCCTAAACTCATAGCGCCCATTCTTTTCTACTACTTTATCAATGATAAGCTCTACAACATCACCAATAATAATATCCTCTGAGCGAACGAATGAATGGGACCATTGCGAGTATCGTACTCCTACTGTCACACCATGAACTTCAACCAATACAGTTTGTGCAGATGGAATATGTCCAGAAACGTTTCCTGTATATACCTTATTTCCCTCTTGTGTTTCTACTTCTTCATATAATCTTTTTTGAAGTGCTAATTCCCCTGCTGTGATAGATACAACAGCAAAGTTGCCTTCCTCAGTTTTCTGGAAGTGTTCAATAATAACAGGTTTAGTTCTACCCACTAACCATTGAGGATTTTTAGGAATGTTTATACCTGCCTCTGTAATTGGACAATATGCTGTTGTATGAGAACCAATTTGCATTGTAAGTACTTGTATACGCTCAGACTTTCCGTTTTTAGTCGGGAATAGTTTTTCGGATACGACTGTAATTAAGCCTTTCCCTACAGTGCGTTCACGTTTCATACGTGCCAATTCTTCTAATTCATGTTCACGTACTCGCTCGAATTGATTAAAGTTTGTTTCTAACAGTGTGTCACCTTGTGAATTCTCTGATTCAAAAACCATTCCAAGTTCTTCTACAGTTTGAGTGTTTGTTTTGTCTTCTGCCATTATATTTTCCTCCTAGAACGCAAAAAAGGACACACCTGTACCGTTGGGATGGTACGTAAGGTGTGTCCTTCACGTAAATTATGATTTATTTATATAGTTGTTAATACAAATATAATGGTATTTTTACTCAAATGCAAGAATAATTTTTAAATCATAAGTTTGCTATAGGTTGAATCAAAATCTAGAATACAGTCTTACTAGGGCTCTACTGCCAACATTTCAGAAAGATAACACGCTAAGAGTATGCATAAATTTATACAATTTTTCGGGTAATCCAGTAACAAACGAGAAACCTAAAAACACGATATAATAGGATTGTATAAAAAAATGCATTGCTCCATAGAGCGGAAAAAGAGATTTCCTTGTGAAAGTAGGATTCCTTCTTTTTCTTCTCTACCTATAATGAGACGTTATGTCAACTTATTATGAATACGGTATACATCTTGTTTTTTATTGAATACATCTGAACAAACGAAGTTTTGATTGCCTTGATGACAACTTTTTAACCTTTAAAGGCTAGCATGTTACCTTTTGATCTTTTCCCCTTGTTTTTGGATTGATGGATCGCTGGGGTGAGCGAAGCAAGGAATTAGCCTAATTTAGTATCTTAAAAAATATAAAGTAAATATCTATTCATAAACAGTTGAACTAAGCGGTTTGGCGGATATAATTGCTAGTCCAAGACAAGCAACTCAATATCCCGTTTTTGGTCTGTTCGGCTTGGCGACATTCCAATCCCCGACGAAAAAAGTTTTGCAAGGATGGAGCACAGCAAAAAAAATACGACCTGTTCCTAACGGAACTTTTAGCCCTATATATAAGAGTAAGATAGAGAAAGTAAAAAACTAGTAATACCAAAGATTTACTATCTTATGTTTCTGGACACTTTTACCTAATCTTCCGCTAATTTGATTGTAGGTAAAGACGTTTTCTCATTTTCCTTCTTACTACAATATCTTAGGTAATCATCCAATTATGCATAGACAATCATCGAAAACATAAACAACTAAATATAATATCGAAAAAATACAGTTATAATAAGGAGTGATTATCTTTGCATTATCCATATTATGTACCTTCATTTGGACCTACTCTAAATTCAACTTATGAATATGATGTACCATATCAACAGTATAGAACAAACCCTTGGCATATAGCACCTACTTATGACATAAACCAAGTATCTACAGAATCAGTACCTTCGAGTTATACTTATAGTGAAAGTAGAGATAAGTGCGATGAATGCACATATGAATCTCATCTAGGTTTAAATTATGCATATTCTCCTGTTCCTGATTTTGTGACACATCACCATGAAAAACAAGGAGGGAATAATAACAATGGCACTTATATTTAAGAATGACACTAGTTTAACTTTGTACGTAGCTTTCGCCCACGAGGATCAAAGCTGTGGTGGTAGCAAATGGAGAAAAGTAGGTTGGTATGAATTAGCACCTAGAGGAACGAGAACCGTAAGAACCGGGTCGACCAAAGGGAATTTTTACTACTACGCTGAGGACAAAGACCGTAATCACATATGGTCAGGAAATACCCACACCGAACTCCCTCAACATGGATTCTCTCGGTGCTGGGACGAACCCGGTGGAAGATACCTTGGAATGAAGGTTTTTACGTCCACAACTGATGACTACACAAAGACTCTTTACATTTAAAACCAGGAATTATACAGAATACTATACAAATTTTTGTACTAATACAAAACATTCATAAACCAGAAAAAAAGGCAGATTTCTTGTGGGAATAAGAGTTGACCTTTTTCCTTGATACTAATAACGATCATTATGTAAACACAAAAGTCCTCCATTTAAAAAATCTGGAGGACTTTTGATAGTTTTCTAAGTTATCTTCCAAATACACTCAATCCTAAATAAATCAAACTATAACTAATTAAAGCACTTGCAAGCATCAAACCTATTTTTAATAATTTGTCTTTCATATTAGGCTTTACTTCACTTACAGGTTTTCCCTCTATAAAATCAACTATTTGACGATAAGTTTTTAAATTATGCTCCTTTTTTATGTTTTCAACTTGCTGTAATGAAAACATAAGCAAAATCGTAAGTACCAAAGGTATTATAAGACCATAATAACCAAAAAAGTAAAATACAGGTGCAATAGAAATAGGAAGTAGAATCATTAATGCTAACATGATGTAACTCCACTTAAAGAAAGTTGATTTTTGAAGTTCTTCTTTCATGATCTTTACATCTCCTTTAACTAAATCATCTAGGGAGACATTAAAGAGAATACTCATCATTAGTAAATTATGAATATCTGGATAATTCCTTTCATTTTCCCAGTTAGAAATAGATTGTCTGGAAACATAAATTTTTTCTGCTAACTTCTCTTGGGACATGTTATCCCGTTTACGAAAGTATTGTATCTGTTTACCGATGTTCATTTATACATCTCCCTTAAGTTTGAGGTTAAGTTAAAGGCTAATGAAAGACTACCAAATGTCTTTATAATAACGTGATTTTAAGGTGTAAAAATGTTTTATCATGCAATTTCCGCTTTATTTTTACTTCCTACAACGATAATTATATAAATAAGCTGCCTATATGGGCAGCTTATTGTATTTTTGGCTTAGTGTGATTTTTTTTCGCAATACTGGCGATATTCCTACTAGATTTAATTTGAGGTTTACAATCTATTAATCAAAGAAATTATTCAACTCTTTACTCATAACGTTCGATGTTTTTTGCTTTGGTTTCTCAATTTTATTAAGCAGAGACTGCGAAGTGTTTTTCTTATTTTTTTGCTGAGATTTTAAGTGCTCTTGGCGTTCTTTGTAACTCATAGGTTTATATTCTTGTTTCTTCTCATCATTTTTCGAATGATCTTCTCTATTTTTTTCTAAGTTTTCTTGAACTGTAATACTAATAGATTCGTAAACTTTTGCTACATCTTCATCAAGCTTATTTTCTTCCGTATGATTAAGCGTTTCTGCGATTGGGATCGTGTTGATTTCTACATACGTTTCGTCTGACTCTGTTTTTGTAACTGGAATTGAAGTAGATTCTATATTTATTTCTGCAGTTTCTATTATTGGAACGGGAAGTCCATCTGATGGGAATTCTTCTAGCAGTGGTTCAGTCTCATCGGGAATCCTGGAATGAATGATGGAATCCGTATTCCAATCTTGCTCTAGCATAGTAATAGACAATTCTTTGTTTAGTTCTGATACCTCCATGTTTATTTCATTGCAATCATCCATTAGAGGTGATTCTATATCTATGACTTCCTCTATTACTTCGTTTATGACTGGTTCAGTTATTGCAGTGCTTACACTTTCTATATGTGTTTCCTCTTGTACGGTTTCTTTGTCTTCGCTTGGAATCGCTACTTCCTGTGTAATAGTATTATCAGAAGTATGAGTAGTATTAGCACTCGGTTCTTCTGGTATACTACTACTATTTGAAATTAATACTTTACGAGGACCATCCCCTGTGTAAGAACTTACAACTAGATTTTGTTCTAACTTCTCAATACATTGCATAGCTTTCATATAGCCAATCTTAAATTTTCTTTGCAGAATAGATGGTGAGACTTGTTGCGATTCAATAATAAATTCCTTAATATCTTCATACAACTTATTTTCAGCCTCATCATCAATATCTACCTGGTGGCTCATAGCTGCAGAATCATTAGTTAGAATTTCATTTTGGGACTTGTGTTCCTTATAATCTTCCAATGATACAATGTGTTGTTGCTCTTCGGTTGTTTCTATAGAGCTATTTTGTTTCATCTCATCCTCTTGTATAGTTGGCAAAGGTTGTATTTTTTTCATGTTCTCTGCGTCTACATGTTTCATAGGATTTGCTTTTGCAATAGATTCATTAATAAGACGAAGACGTTCATTTTCCCAATATTGGCCTGTTCGCTCCTCTACCTGTATGAGTGCATGTGCGAATTCTTCTTTAGGTACAAAGTTACTTGTAATTTGTTGGACAGGTTGCACATGGTTGTCTTGTACAATACGCGCAGCACAGATGAATGCACCTTGTCCCATAATATCTCCTGGTGACATAACAACTTCTTTTGCTTTCTGATAAGTTGATCCTAGTCGACTAACAGGGTTGTCCTGCATAGGTGAAATACCTTGTTCAGATTCTGCCTCTTTAAATTCTTCTTTTTCACCAAACATATCTGAAAAGATTTTTGCGTCATATGGTGTTACATCTCCAAATATCATTTTATTACGGAATGAGCCTAGTAAGGTAAACATGTATTGCTCTGTGAAGTCGAGAGCTAATTGAGATAGTGTTTGGCTAGCAATTGTTAGAATTACTTTATATTTACGTGATTGTGCAGGGAATTCTTTAAACGGCCGAACAACATAATCCGGGAACTCATCCACAATAATGTGATGGTAAGGCGAGACGTTCGGTTCCCTACGGAATACCGCATTCTGCATACTCAGCAATACAAATTTTCCTAATACGTTTGAAAGGTCTGCTAATTCCCCTTTCGCAGTATTAACAAGTAGAATACCACCCTGCTCTAAATGGACATCGAAATCAAAATCGGATTTCCCAAACAAAACACGACGTATTAAAACGTTTGAAGCTAAATCTTTTAAGATGTTGCGTAAACCTTTTACATATTCTTCTTCTCTGTCATAATGCATCGGTTGTCCGCGGTATTTTCCTGATTTATAAACTGCTGGTTCCCCTTGAAAATCCATCTTTTCACGAATAGTATTATCAAACCACTCGTCAATTCCTTTTATAATCTTATATTCGTTTTTTTGGTCACGTGAAGCAGCTCCGGTTTGAACAAAATCATATAACTTTTCGACCTGTACCTTTAATAGTTTATGCATACGGTGAACACGTTCTACATCGTCATACATCTCAATCAAATCGTCGAAGGTGACATCTTTTTGTGGATTATGCAGTTTTAATAAGTAGATATGTTGCTTAAGGTGGTTACGCTGCGCTTGTTCAAAGAATGCATTGTTAGATTCAGACAAACCTTGAATAACCATTGCGAAAACTTCTGCTACTTTATCAACCGGCCCACGCAGAATGTTTATATTTTTGGTATCAGGATTGGTTGGATCAATGTAGTAAACCGAGCTTGCAGGAATCTTATGTGCTTGAACTAATTTATATACCTTTTGACATAAATCATTACTGGGTTCAATAACAGTGACACCATTTAAAAATGTTCCTTTTACTTCTTCTGTATCATAATCGTTCTTTTTATACGCAGTTTCGAACTTATTTATGAAACGCACCATCCAGTGTAAATCTTGATTTATCATAGGAATAATTAAACTTGATGTTTTACCAGAACCAATTGGACCAATAATGATACCATTTAACGTTCTATCTTTCCCCTTAATCCGAACCATTTCTTTATGCTCAATATGCGGTCCAATTTCCACATCAGGGTATATTTGTTCTTCTTGGCTATTAAACCATTTTTGTAACTTGTGATTTTTATATTCGTATTTTTGTACCCACTTTAATATTTCTTCTCTGTAACGAACAATATGACCACTATACCAAAGTGTAAACAAGATCATAAAAACTGTAGGTAAAAAGACAAAAATCATAGTGAGTGTGTGAAAATTCCCTGTTAAAACATGACCTATGGCCTCATACTCCCCAAAATTAACATGCTTTGATTTATCTGTAAGATACGGAATAACCTTTGCATGGATCGGAGCAGTTGCAAACCATAAAAATTGAATATCAACTGCAATATGAGAAGCAATCAAAATTATTAATTTCCCATTCTTCACATGCAAAGCAGGAATACGGCTGTAAAACCTAAAACTGAATTCTCCTAAAAGCAAAGAGAAGAACATTAAAATAAGCGGTACATATGTAATTTCTATAGGATAAGACGGTGGTTCAAATGCATAGTAGAGTAACTTGATGTAGTTTACTAAACCGAATCCAAATGAAAGAATAAAGCCGCTAATCAAGCCGATTGTAGTAAATAACGGTAATCGTTGTTTAAATGTCTGCATATAGGCTCACCTACCTCTTACAGATATAATTGAGCTTTATGCTTAAACTTGAATCGATTATTGAATTCTGGTTGGAATAATTCCTTGGATTTTTCAAAAAAGAATTTTGCTGCGTCTTCAGTTTGTTTTAAATATAAATCAATACTATCTCTATCACAGAGTTGGTTATATTCTTCTTGGGAAAGTACTGCAATATTTACTTCTATTTTTTTATTTGTTGCTGTTTCAATGATTACATCATACCAGTAGTAATTCGGTTTTCCTGGGATTTGGATATCTTGTAGAGAAACGCTAAACGTTGCGCCCTCTTCTGTCATATGTTTGAGGACTAGTTCAGGGTTTTTAAACGCTTCTCTAGCAGAGAGCACTCCCCCAGTTGTAGTAGTTGCATATTGTAAATCCATTTTGATTTTCCACCTTTCTCCATATAAAAAAAGGCAAGCGACACCCACTGTAAAAACAGCGTGTGTCGCTTGCCTTAATTTCATATGTTCTGATTTGATTGTAGTTTTTTGTGTTTAGTTCAAACGTAATTCTATCACCTTAAATAATAAAAATCAATAAAATTGTATAAAAGTATATAAAAAACAATGGATTAATATAATTCTACAAGTTTGCGTCTTTTCGGGTGTATGTTATTTGCAGTACGTACCATGATTTGTTCATCCGCATTAATAGTAACACTTTCATTTTGGAGCGATAGAAGTAGCACATTGTCATAAGTGTCCATTAAAAGTATATCTCTAGCCTTTTTACGCTTTGGATAGATCACAACAAGTGGTACCCCCTCATCACCTTCTCTTCTTGAAAACACAACATCGTCTAATCTAGCAATCATTCGGTAATCATTTTCATTCCCAAAAATAAAGAAGAAATCTTGCATAGCCTCTTTATCTCTCCGATACGTTCGTCTAAGACCACCATCTATTGTTTCCTTAAATGTTTGAACTTTTTCAACAAATGCGTAACGCCAATCGGCATCTCCTACTGTACGTTGAGATAAAGGTAAAAGAATATCCTGTTCAAAGTTTTGATTATCATCTATTCCTAGAATGATATCTGAAATAACATCTCCAGCTTCTTTCAAAGAGCAGATGTACATATTTAGATTTGGTTGATTCATTAAAAGTTCATGATGCTCTCGCATAGAAAATAAGAGATTTTTCATGCGTACGTATGGTGGTTCTGCATCTTCCACAAGGAACATCGACTTGTCATACATTACAAAAACAACAGTTATATTCTTAGTGTTTTTTTGTGCATATTCAATATACTTCTCCACCTTTTCAACTAAGGTAGCATTGGTTTCTTTGCACATATCCATTTCAATGTAAATATTTTTGTCTTTATATGAAATGTGTTCATCAGGAATTAAGAGTAAACCTGCATCTTCAATTTCTGTTTTCTTTTGCTTTTGATGATATGAGCGAATATCTAGTTCACTTAATATCTTATTCGTATTGGTCTTTTTCGAGGTTTCTAAAAGCGTGCGTACTAATATTTCTCGTGAGCAGAGTGTATGCAGTGAGATTGAAGAAGAATATCTACGTTTTGAAGAACCTTTAGGAATCCTTCCTATTTCTTGAAGGTAATCAACCATTCTATCTTTTAAGGAGAATGTTGCACGTCTGGTTATACTATCATCTCTTTTATCAATTTTCTTAGTTAGGATAGCACCATATTTTGAAAAACGATTAAGCTTTGTAAACACACTATCCTCAGAAAAATCCCTACCTTCAAATGCACTATAAAGCTGAGTAATTTGTCGTGTAGTAAGATGCCTTTTGTAATATAAAAATGTGAATACAAATATATCAGCCTCTTTTAAACGAAAAGATTTCTGTGTGCCTTTACTTGTATATTTATACGTTTTACTTTTCATTATATGCAACTCCATAACTCGAATTTATTTTCAATAAATAACAACCATTTCTATATATCTTATTACAGTAAAATTTAGTTGTAAATTATTAAAAGTTTAAACTGAATTTGCGCTAATCTAGATACTAAAACTCGTACGCTGAAGTTTGGATTACTTCTCTTCCTAAAAACCCGCTAGAAACATTGATTTATATAGTCTTTTGGTCCTTTTAAAATTGTTCGGACGGAAGACATGTTTTAACCGAACAATTTTTTAAAGGATAAAGTATACGAATACAATTGTTAGGCCGGCCTAACAATTTGTTTAAACAATCACATTATATAAAACTGTGTTAAACATGCAGAAAATATAATAGATATTTTATTTGTTCATTGTAGTTTTTTATTGCTATTGAAATAGAAAAAGACCGACAAAAATTATATTTGTCGGTCTTTTGTTTAGAATGATAATTTCTTTTTTACTGGTTGTGAATCGGTAGCAACTTCTACTTCAGGTTCAGCACCAAAATTCAATTTTTTCTTTTTAGGCTTTTCTTCTTGTACTGAATCATCAAATGCAAAAAGTTTATTTAATACAGCATTTGATTTCTTAGAATTAGCTTGCTCACGTTCTTCTTTAATTCTAGTAATCTCATCAATAATATCACTCACACGTTTTGGCAATGGTAGTCCTGCAACAACTGAATAGAATTTTACTATATCCTCTTCTTTTTTCGTTGTATGTTTATTAACATATGGAGCTATAGGACGTTCGTCTACATATGGAGTTCTATCTTTTAAGAAGTTTTCCATTTGGTTAAGGAAAGAGAAGTTATATAATCGACCTGCTCGTAGCGGTGATGTAACAATAGATAGTGCACTCTTTTTAGCGCTTTCTAGTTCTTCTCTTTCTGTATCGTATAAAACACCTTTTTCTAGTGCGTTCCCTAATTGAGTCAAGTAACCTAGCGGGTTTTCAGTGTCTAATTGATTTGATTTTAGTTCTAGTTTTGCTAATGATAAAACGCCTGGTGTATTAATTACTTGGGCAAATTCACTCGCATCAAAATGTGTATCAGAAAACGGTGTAAATGATGAAGTTACTAAGTTAATCTCATGTAATGCATCAGCAATATATTTGTTACTATAGCTAGTATATTCGTTTGCTAAAGCACTTGGATTTTCCTCTTCAAATTTTCTATATAGTTTAGCGTTATCTATTAATACAATTGAGCCAAATGCTTCTTGGTTCATTGCAATACTACGAATGCGTGAAGTTGCGTTTTCTAATACTTTTAAAGCCTCTGCATCACGTGGTAAAGTTAGTAATAATCCAAAATTGTAATCATGTTCATATAGCATTTCAATTGCCTTTAATAGAGCTCCAGTTCCTGTTCCCCCACCAAGACCACAAGTAATCCAAATGAAATCACGATCTTCAAATTCTTGCTTAACCGCTTCGAAAATCTTTGTTTCATGCTTTACAAATGCTTCCTCACCAATCTGTGGATTACGAGCTGCACCCTGCTCATATCCTTCTAACTGTATTTTACGTACATTTCCACCATTTTTAATCTCAATTTTGTTAAAATCTTGACTATTTGTATTAACAAGAATCGCACGATATGGATATTTGTTATTTTTAATTTGAGTTTCTTTATTTGCACACTCCGCTGCGATTGCGCATCCACCCATACCTAGTCCTAAGAATCCAAATTTCAAACTAATATTTCCTTGGCTTTCGATTTCTGAAAAATTGCCTGCCATATGTATATCCTCCTCAAATATTTATTTTAGTTGTTTTTCTCAACTCGTTTTTCCAATTCCTTAATTAAAACATTTCCTAGATTTGTAACGTCATAAATTCGAACACGTCCTATTGCTTTGAAAGATATTAACCCTGCTCCTTCAAGTCTTGCAGTCATAATATCCAAAGCATATCGCGATGGAAGTATTTTTTTACCCTCATAATCTTTCTCATTTTCAATTTGATATTCTTTATGATATTGGTTGATATAATCCCATAACTTTTCTTTGTTCATTGCGCCCTCTGCGTATAGTACACGTAAAGCCCATATCCCATCATTTAAATTCTCACAGAGTACATCAATAATCTCACTACTACTCATTGATATATTAGACAATAATTTCACACCACCTTTAATAAATAATAAATTTTATCTATAGGTACAAAAAGACAAGATAATTATACGGAATTTAATGCCGTTATAAAAGCCGTAGATACTTCGGTATATATTTCCGAAGTATCGTATACATTAACTATAATACATCTACGAATGATAATCAAGAACCTTATTAGATCAATGCCTTAAATACTTCCGTAATAATTACCGTAATTAATATTTTTAATGTTACGTACTTATTGCGGTAATAAATACAGAAATGAATACGTAACAATTATCAAAGATTCATCTAAATGAGTGAAAAATTATATAAAATTTGTAGCTTGATTCACAGAATTTGGAGGTGTTTTTGCACATAATCAATTGTTGATCACACTCACCCGACTAATCACCGCTCGATAATATAGATATTATTGGTTTGTAGCTAAATAAATGAGCAGTGAACGATTGAGTGATCAGGCTTAAAAACTCATGATATTTTACGGAATCTGCAAAGGGGTTCTTTTAGTTTCCATAGAATTTTTATATAATGTATTATAGGACAAGCATCATATAGTTAGGTGGTGAGCAAATGATTGATGAACAGTTAAGCGATGGTTATTATCGAGTATCTGAAGTAGCAACCATGCTTGATATTCCTGAAAGTACTCTTCGTAGATGGTTGAATGATTTTGATGAGTACTTGAACATTAAAAAAGAACGCCAACTTAAATATGTTCATGAGGATAGTATTGATACAGTAAAGAAGATAAAACATTATTATTCTGAGTCAAAGAAAAAGCACGAAATTGTTGGGCTTTTAGATATGGATCCGACGGTTATTCGTAATGTTTATGCTGAAGATGTTGACGGTGATGGTGAACCAAAAGAAACTTCATTAGTGAAAACACAACAGGTCAATCCAGACTTTATAGAAGCTTTGACGGAAAAAATTACTGAAGAAGTTACAGCTAAAGTGACTGAAGAATTAACAAAACAAAACATGGAGTTCTTCGCTGCGGTGGCTAAACAAAGTCAGGATAATTTTGATAGAATTAATAAGCGTTTAGAGGAACGTGACGAAAAGTTAATGAGCACTATACGATTAATACAAGAACAAAAAAGTGCAAATGCTCAGCGACAAGAGACTACTGAGCAAAAAGGCGGCTTTTTCTCTAAGCTTTTTGGAAAAAAATAAAAAGGCTATCATTTGATAGTCTTTTTATTTTTTATCCTTAATATCATTTCTAAAGCCTAGTTCATTGATAAACAATAGGATTCATTCACAACTATGTTTTTAAACTACAATAATCATGGCACTTTGGTTTATTTCGCTTTGTTATTTTACAAAATAAAGCATTTTCTAATCTTATTTCTTCCAATCCTTAAAATCGGCATACTTCTTATATTCTTTTTCAACTACGCCCATATACCATTTATTATCACTTTCAGGTCTAGATGGTTTATTGTTATATTCATTAATGTCTCCGTCTGCATTTAGCCATTGAGGATTATTAGAAGCATATTTGTAGATGAATTGTCTGGCTTCTTTTAATGAATCAAATTCTCCTAAATACAACTTAGATTTTGCAACTCTGTATCCATATACGAAATAAGTTGTTTCATGTTCTCCTAATGTTTCGAAAAAAGGTTTTGGTATTGAATCAATTTTCTTCATTTATATCCTCCTATATAATAATAGTTTCATTTTACTTGATTAGTAGAATGAAACCTAAAAAATAGTTTACCAGCCAAGCCGATTTATAAGAAATGCATAGTTTTCCATCTAAAACTCGCATTTATAAACAACCATTCAATCAATCGCTAGTCATTCGCCCCTGGCAAAATAAGATGATTGACCGGTGATTAATTGACTGATTATAACTTCGTTTAATACAATAAAACCAACCGACCAATCATCACTCAATCTATTGTAAATAACAGTGGTTTATTTGTATAGGTGACTGGCGATTAGTTGAGTGATTGTAGATGAAGGTGATGGGGATTCCACCATTTGTATACTTTTGTAATGGGATATTTGTTAATTGAGCGGCAATCAGGTGGATGATCAGCGGATATTTAAGTTGTTCTTGCTGGTATTGAATTGAGTTTTGATTGAGCGTCGCTCAATGAGGTGGTTGAGTGGTAGTTTTCATTCATAGTCATTTAGCAAAGGTCATACTTTTAAAAATATCACCTTGCAACCATGAAAAAAACTATATATGATGTAGTTACTTTAATAATTTTGTATTTTTCTAGATGTGGATTTATTGATAATTGTAAATTTGTATAAATAATAAATTAAATATAATAAAGCAAAAAAGGTTCATCAGCCCAATGAAATAGCGCCAACTATTTCATTGTGGTATACCGCAAACCAAAACGCCAAAAATATGTTCCAGAAACTGCGGTAAACAAAGCCAATAAACCTTTTTATTTTGCATGAAATTATAAGGTAATTTTACTGTATCTTATGTATTTGTGCAACTTAAAAAGGGGATTTCTTGCGTATTTTTAGGCATTGTTTACCGTTGTTATACAAGTATTACTTTTTTTAAGAGAGTAGTATTTTTGTATCCGTGGTATGACAGTGCCTTTTTCTGCTCTTTCGAAAGGAGTTAGCAACATTATGCATACGCAAATGGCTTTTTCCCAACAGAACTTTAAAGTTCATGGGGTTAAGTTTTTTGATGGACTATTGAACATCGTAAAACTAGAAAATGAAAGAAAAGAGTTACCATCTTCAGCTTTAGCTACTTACATCTTGCTTCACTTTGAATGCAATGATATAGGGATGCTACCACGTGAATTTCAAATAATGGATCTTGCTAAGAAAAGTGGGATTCCCTACACAACAATTTATACGGGTTTTCAAGTTTGTTTGGAGCGAAATCTTGTAAAAGAAACACTTGTTGGAAATCGTACTGTATATGAAATTGTAGAGTATGCATTGTATAACCATACTGCTTCGGAAACTTCAAATATGTCAGGTATAACACTTTCGTATTTCCGAATTCCATTTCATCTTATCCAAACAATGATACTGAGTAGTCTAGTAAAGGCTCGTGATAATAGGGGAATTTTGTTCCTTCTAGATTTAATCAACACTTTTTCAAGAAAAGTGGGTATGGAACATCATAAACATAATATTGATGAGTTCCAGATCACAAGAAGAATGGCTTTCTTAAAAGAAAGATTAAAGCGTAATGCAAAAAAAGTACGTAAATACATAGAAATTATAAAACCTATTGTGCAATTTACTGCAATTGATTCTAAAGAGAAAAATTCTAATGAATCACGAATTACAAGTATAAGAAAACAGGTAAAACAAATCATCATTGAGAAGTTTAGTGTGGTGTTTTCTTCAAACTGCGTAATAGAAAATGATAAAAAAGAATTACATAGACCAATAGCAAAGTGCAGAAAAGAAGCAGTGTCTCGTTTAAAGCATATGGGACAAGCGTTACGAAAAAAAGATAAAGAAAATATAATGACTGCATTTATACAAGAAATTGTTGATCACGCAATCTATTTACCAACAAAACAAAAACAAAATGAATTACTAATTTACGCAATGACTTATGCATTAGATCAAGTTGAAAGTTGCACAAAAGAGCAAGAAATATTCTCTATTCCAGCATTTATGCGTGTACAGTTTAGAGATTCATGGACGGATTTTAAAGAAAAAAGCTTATCTGTAGAAGAAAGACACGATACAAGGATAAATTATTATAAGAAAAATGGTGTTTATCCTGACTTTGTGTAATTTTTAAAAAATAAATACAGCAACCCTTGTTAAAAAATCACTTAAAAGCAAGGGTTATTTGGCATGTTCTTTACTTTGAAGACATGCTTTTTTATTTAGGAAAATGTTTCTACGAGCATTTTTACGCAAGTATATAAGCTGTTAACGCTGCGTTTGAATACGATTCGGTTTGTTTATAAATCGATTCAATACTTGTGATTATCTTAATAATATTATTATAGACTTGTGAATTCTGAGTAATATGGTATTTAACTTCTTAATTTGTGATATATATGATGTGAGAATTGTTTGTATTGGGGATATTACGATAAGGATTTTATCTTAAAAGCAAGGAACGTATGTAATACAAGGTTTTAGAGGTATTTGCTGAATCTCTTTATAATTAATTATTGAGTTTAGTTATATATATTACTTGTTGTTTGTATATAAAATACTTGTGATTATTTATATATAATTACCTGAAATTTTTAAAATTAAATACATAGAAAAATCGTGAAAAAGAATTAAATATGTGTTCACAAGGAATCATTTAAGGTATTGACTTTTAAATTTCATAGCTGTATTCTTAAATCTGAACAACAATTAACTAAGAGAAATATACAAATTAATAGATTTAATCTTTAGCTAAACGGACACACCGAAGGCACATAACCTGCCATCGGTGTGTCTTTTTTTGTATAAATATCAAAAAAAGGGAGAATTTGAACTATGAATGAAATTGTAAACATGAGTAAAGAGAGATTTACAAAGTATTGTGAAGACAATACAGCATTTGAGGAGAATATTAGTCGCATTATTAATCACTATTTTTTATTACTTGGGAATAAAGCAAATATATTACAAGAAAGAGAATTTAATAACGAAATTGAAGAAAAAACGTTTAAAAAAAATGTAAAGCGTTTTGAAACTCTATTCCCTGCAGCTGTTAAGAATGCATTTTTAAAAGGGTATCAAGTATGTCTAGAGTTTATACAGCATCCTGAAACACAAATACCTGAGAATTTATATACTGATCCGAATTTTATAAAAGACATTCCTTTTGCCCTAGCAAATGCATCTGAATATGAATTGTACGAAATCATTCGAACAGATGAAACACAGGAATTTAGTGTGTTTGCTATACGAACATATGAGGGAATTCGTCCTTTATTAGAACAAGTATTTTGTGAAGTTGCATACAGTGGTGCTGAATATGCTTTTGAACATGAACGATTAGAAAGAGGATTTGAATTAGTGAAAGGTGATACCACTTTATTAACCAAAGTTCCTGTAGATCGTTTCTTCTCAATTACGCCTTCTGTAAACGGAGTTGTTGTGCATGCGGAAGAGCATTGCGAGATTTGGACTTTAAATTGGAATAGCAAAGTAACCATTGATAATCCTTTTATTGAGGTTGCTGAAGTTACATTTATTCATCAAACAAAGGATATGATTCAAAAGAATATTGAAGATGGTGTTTTATACTACAGCTTTCTTTATCTTGATACACCATTACATGAGATACAAGATCGATTAGAAATACGAGTAAAACTAAATTCTGATTTTGGGGCTCCACGTCCAATGGAACAAGTTGAATTGCAGTATATTCTGAATGAGATTATTGGGATGGTTCATCTTCAGGCACAAATTCCAATTGAAAATATGATTTTAATCCAACGTTAGAGTTTGTAGGAGGTTCACTATGGTAAAAAAAATCGTTTTAGCTATTAGCGATACTGTATATACGGCATATTTACGTGAGGATTTTATTGGTGCGGGATTTGAAGTAGCTGATAGTGATGTGATGCACATCAAGTACCTAGATGAAATTCTAGATACGGAACAGCCCAATATTCTATGTATTAATGACAAACGATTAAATATTGATGCGGGACATGAAGAGAAACGTGAATTGATTATCTTACAGAAATTAAGGGATATTCGCTTTAATCGGGATATTCGTATTGTGGTATTTACAGAGCGTGAAAATGATGATGAGTTTTTGGCGAAACTGATTTATCTAGGTATCTATGACATTTTTAACTCTCGTAAAATTGATATTGATAATAAAGTCATCCCGCAGCTACTACAGGAATCGGATATTAAAAATGTAGCGGAAATTGTAGGAGCAAGTCAGGCACCGCAACAAACAAAGTTTCCCGAGGTTCCTGTTGATGATGAAGAAGAAGCATCAAGTGAATTAGAGGAAGGCGGCGACAGTGAACCTGCCTCTAATTCCAACAAACTATTTAAAAACAAACAAAAGCGTAAGTCTGTTTCAGAGAAGATGCCAAAAGCACCAATTATAAAAAAACAGTATAAATTGGCATTTGAGCCGGTATATGAAAAACAAATCGGTATTGCTATTCCAAGAAGAACAATTGTTGTGGCCAGCATGAACAGGAGAAGTGGTGCTACTTTTGTTTCACATCTTTTAGCTGCTTACTTAAATGAACTACAGATTGATGTGAATTATATAGAGAATCTATATGATGATGGTTATACGTATCCGTTATTAAAGGGATATACTGAGGCACCAGAAAACTATCGTAGTGAATTTATGTTGCAGAGATTTAAAGAGATGCTACAGAAGGAATCTGATATATTATCAATTCCAAAATGGAAGCAAGGCAAAATAAATTATATTGTAAAGAATCCTATCGTGGATCAAGAACTAAAAAACGAGACAGAGCAGGATTTTGACCATTTTATTAAGGTTTTATTGGCGAATCAAGAAGCACCTATATCTATTATTGATGCGGGGAGCGATTGGGATAAAGATTTATACCATGAGATATGTGAAATGGCAGATTACATATTCTTTGTAGCCGAACCCGATCTACATCAATTGCTAAAGATAGCACATCCTCTTACACAAAAGGAGAGAAAGCTTGTTTCTTACTTAGCTTTAGAGAAAACGAGAATCATTGGGAATAAGTTTTCTCCTGCACTTTTAAAGCATGAGATAGTAGAAGAATGTTTTGGAGATAAGGTATTAACTGCTTTAGCATCATATGAGATAGAGGATGTATTTGAATCTCAATTAGATAGTAGTACGTTACTATCTAGTCGGAACTATTATAAAGAGCTTGAAGGAATAATGAAGGAAATAGCAGAGTTATTGCTGCCAAACCAATTGTTGAACCAAAAGAAAAGTTCTATTTTAAGTGGATTTCGATTTCGTAAGTCTGAAAATTAAGGAGGGATGAAGAAAGATGCAAAAATTTATTATAGGTGCTGCCTCATTATTATTATTTGTTGGTTGTTTATTCTTAATGACAGATATGATTATTGGAGATACAACACACACAGATAATAAGTCTGCATTAGAACGTGCTGGAAGTACAGCAATGGATAAATCCGTAAAAGTAGGTGTTTTACGAGCGCAAGAAGAAATTGCTATTGAACCAGAAATCGCAAAGAAAGAATTTGAAAAGTCTTATAACCAAAATGCAACATTTAAGGATCCGGCATCAAAACGAGAGTTTTCTGTACATGCTGTACAAGAACAACCTGCAATGATTGCGGTTGAAGGAGAAGCCGAAGCTGCTAGTTATACTAAACAATTTGATGAAAAGAAAGGCAGCATTAAGAGTAACGCAAAACACATATTTATTTATGAAGCAGATTCTGACAACAAGAAAGCTGGAGGAAACGTGAAATAAATAAGAAAAAGTAGGTGTGTAAGAAATGCAAAATACAGTAACAACAGCGCTTTTTCTAACGCTTTCTTTATTATTGATAACTCTTATACCAGAAGGTGTACTGTATGGAATGCAGTTAGTAAAGGCGCATGATTTTGCTTCTAGTACAGTAGAGTTAGCAGAACAAACAGGTGGTTTTCAGTACACATATGAAGGAAAAAATGTAAATCTAATTCCTGATATAGAGAAGAAAATGAAAGAGCAGAATATGGATGGATGGAAATATGAATATACTAAAGGGCGCGTAGATCATAATCAGCCATTAAATTTTAAGATAAAAGCTGAACATCACTTCTTTATTTTTAAAATGATAGGGATTGATAGTGTGAAAGCACCAATATGGGCTAATAAAGATGGAATGGGACAAATTTATTTCCGTTGAAAATATCAATATGTATAAAAAGAGGTAAAAACTATACTGAAAAGTGTAGTTTTTTTACTAGAAATATATATTTATAAATAAATATATAAAAATACTTTACAAGCCTATTTCTATATGGTAATATTTACCATATAGAACAGTGGTTATAAAAAACGTTAATTTATAAATTTATATGTTAAATTATCTGGATTTTATATTTAAATTCGGTACAATAAAGTAATCTATGAAAAAATTAATATATTTGGAGGAATAACAATGGCAAACAAATTTTTAAAAACAGCAACAGCACTAACAATAATGGGTACATCTTTATTAGGAACAGGAGCATTTACAGCGAAAGCTGCTGATAACACAGATTCACTAAAATTCAATGATGTTCCAGCAAATCACTGGTCTACAAAAGCGATTTATGATTTAACAAATCGTAAAGTAGTGCAAGGGTACGGAAATAATATCTTTGGTTTTGGTGACAATGTAACTCGTGGGCAAGTTGCACGTATGATTTATATGTACGTAAAACCAACAGATGCAGATGCTAGCTTCAAAAATCCGTTTACTGATATTAAAGGACATTTGTTTGAAAAAGAAATCTTGGCACTTGCTAAAGCAGGACTTGTAAATGGATTTGGTGATGGAAAATATGGTCCAGATGATATTTTAACTCGTGAACAAATGGCACAAGTGCTTACAAATGCTTTTAAATTTAAGGCAACGAAAACAACAAAATTTGTAGATGTTGATAAAAACTCATGGGCATTAAAAGCAATTAGTGCATTAGAAGAAAATGGCGTTACTATTGGTACAGGAGGTAATATGTACTCACCATATACACATGTAACCCGTGAACAATATAGCCAGTTCTTATATAACTCTATTAATGCAGTTGAAAAAGAAACAAAACCAGAAGTGAAGCCAGAGACAAAACCAGAAACAAAACCAGAGACAAAGCCAGAAACTAAGCCAGAGACAAAACCAGAAACTAAGCCAGAGACAAAACCAGAGACAAAACCAGAGACAAAACCAGAGACAAAACCAGAGACAAAACCAGAGACAAAACCAGAGACAAAACCAGAGACAAAGCCAGAAACAAAACCAGAGACAAAGCCAGAAACAAAACCAGAGACAAAGCCAGAAACTAAGCCAGAGACAAAACCAGAAACTAAGCCAGAGACAAAACCAGAAGTACCTAAAGGGTTCGATCCAGATCTTGTACAACCAGGTTTTAAATATTATCCAGAAGCATTAGAAAGTGTATATGCACAACCACATTTTACTCCAGAAGCTCAAAGTATCTTGAAAGAAATTAATAAAAAATATAATACAAATCTTAAATATAAGGATTTACTTGGTAGTGTACATATAATGGACGATGGTATGTATTATCCTAAGGGGTCATATGTAGGTGGACAGTTTGCTGTTGGTGGGACAAAGGACGATTTTGAAATTGTTTTTGTAGATAATCAGCCAGCAACTGTAGAGCTAACAAAACGATGGGTTACATATTTAACTGGTTTAAATTTAGATAAAGAAATTCAAGAAACAATTGATGCAGATAATATAAATAATTATCAAAAAGGTAATTATAAAATTCGTGTTGGACAAACTATGGCAATTGATACAATGTATATTCAAATTAAAGCTAATTAATGTTACAATATAACTATCATCTTAAAAACTAAATATAACATTTTAACAAAGATACGGAAAGGACACACCTAACGTACCAGCCCATGGTACAGGTGTGTCCTTTTTTTTATATTCTAGGAGGAAAATATAATGAAATTAAAAAGAAATTTATTACTAACGTTATGTACTTCAACAATGTTAATGGTTCCAACTATAGCAAGTGCGAAAAATGCTGATATTCCTTTTTACAATGGAAATGACGATACATTTATTTCTTCTCAATTACAAATGCCAGGTAAATATTTTCGCCCTGGAAGTGGGTTTGACCCAGTAAAAACATTATATAAAGCAGATATACATTATCCAGCGGTTTATAATGGTTCTTTTAATTGGGATAATCCTAGACAAAATCTAGTACAAGGTGAAGATAGTTCCGAGCCATTTGTAAGAATTGCAAATGAAGGGTATTTTAATAATTCAGTTCCGGTCGGTGATCGTATGGTAACAGAAATAGAACGTGTAAATGCATCTGTTATTAAAGATAAATATTGGGGAAATACAGATTTTGTTTTAAAAAATATAATTCCAAATAAAATTTCTGGGGCTGTAGATTTAAAGAGTTTTGGAGAATTTTATTGGATTCGAGATATGGCATATCTTTCTGGTGGATATGCGGGTGCTGGGGCTGTAGAAGGGGTTAATAAATATAGTTTATGGTATGTGCGTACAAGTAAACCGGAAATAAAAGATTTTAAAGCCAAGAGTGGAAAAAAAGATGTCCCTGTTAAATTTATATTTAACGGTTTTGAGTATGTAAGTAAAAATAAAGGATACAATGACCGAGATCCTAATGGAACAACAGTAAACCCTTATCAAAAAGCTGCTGGAGAACGGAACCGAGTTAAATGGATATTAGATATTACAAAAGATGGTGAAACCGTGTATCATCAAGAAAATTATCTGCGTTCAACTCCACAAAAAGATAATCAAAAACTCAATGAAGGTGATGCAGGGCAATTTAAGTCAGAAGAACTAAAGTGGCAGCCACAAATGTGTGGTCGATATACTGCGAAAATTAAAGTCCTTGATGCTGTTCAGAGGGAATCAAATGAGAAAGCTGTTGATTTCACCATAGATGGTAACTGTGGTACTGAAGTAACACCTAACCCAGATCCAGGAGATGAAGATGATTTTAAATATAAAATTGATTTTTCTGCTGATCGAATTGAAGGAGAAACAGCAAGAGAAGGAAAGAATATTAAAACAAGAGTAGATGTATCACGTGATAATTTTAAACCAGAGCGTGATCAATATAGAGCAAAGGTAAACAACAATATTAATAAATCGCAACAAGAAGTAAATAGTTCTGAATCGGAAAGAGATAGCGCTCAATCTAGTCTAAGTTATTGTCGCCGTAATCCAATTCATGAGGTAGATGCCGAGGGAAAGGATCACTATTATGATAGAGACTGCTCTTGGGAAGAAAATAAATTAGATAGTGCGGCAAGTAAGCTAGATAATGCAAGACAGAAGTTAGAAAAAGAGAAGAATAAAATTAAAAAGTTAGATGTATTAGAAGAAAAATATACGAATCCTGAAACAGTAGTTGCGTTAAAACATAACGGACAACAAGTAGCTTTACAAAAGGTAAGATTAACTGAGGGAGAAAAGAAAACACTAAACTTGGATTGGCAACATAAAGGGAAGGGAACCATTCAGGCGGAAATTAACCCTGCTGGTAATCGTCTAGATATAGAAGAAACCACATACAAAAATAATCCTATTAAAACAGCAATTTATGAACCTTCAAGAGAAAAGGCTATGTGTGGAGTGACGAGAGTAAAAGGTGTAGTAGAAACAGTAAGCGAGCGTGTGTCGAAAGAAGATACAGCGGGAGAAATGTTCTATGAAACATTAAGTGGAAGTATTGATAATCTATCACCTTCTAAACTTCATAGTGGCTATGGCTTTTCGTATCAAGTAAATGGAACATATAAAAATCAGTGGAATGAAAATTATCCTGGTGTTTTTACAGCAGCAACGGCACAATATCCATTTGCAGATGAAGGGCTAAAAACATCACAAGATTTAGAGGCAATTTCTAATACTGGATTAGCATCAAGATTCCAACCTAAAAATATGTATATGTCTGAAATAACAGGACATGTTTTCGATAGCAAACGACCAACTAAGTCTCTATATTGGGATGGTCAAGAAAAAATTATTGATGGCCAACGCAAATGGTATGCGCCATTAAAAACGAAAGATGGGAAATATGCGTTCAATGTTGAAACAAAACCAGCAGGCATAAATGAAATGAGCTTGTGCCTGACAAGTGAGGTAGAAATTAAAGGGGTCGCATACGATGACTTTAAAAAGAGAAGGGTGCTTGCAGATCTTCCATTTCCTGTACAAACACCAGGCTGGAACTGGGTTGGAAAGGAACATATTATTACTGATTTATCAAACTGGTACTATATGAAGAATAGAAAATAGTTAAGTAGTATTGTATAATAGGTTGAATTGATACAATACTATATCCATCTTAAACTAGTAGCTGAATGGATAAACCAAAGGCACATCCCTTAATGGGATGTGCCTTTTTTTCATAGAAAGGGGAAATTAGAGTGGATAAAAAGAAAAAACAACGTGTTAGACGTGTAATTATTATGGGGGTTGTCGCAATTATTGTATCGCTATACATTGGAAACGAATTTCAGGATCGGAATGGGAAGAGTTATGCTCCTGCAAAGTATTTTGAGACAGGAACAAAATTAATTTCATTTTAATAATAATTTTGTCTCTTTTATCAACTATCGTGAACAAGTCTGCATGACATGTACTAAAGTTGATGTTATAATATGTGTAGAAGTATTACAAAGATAGTTTTTGCATAAACTAAAGAAGACGAAGTGCTGGTAACACTTCGCCTTATGTAACTGCTACCGCAAGGTGGATGGTTGCTAAAAAAGAGTTTATTTTTTCTTAGAATCACCCTTCAAACGCTTGCCGGCATTGTGGGTGGTTCTTTTCGTTTTTCGTCGCTTTTTTTGTGTTTGTTTCCAAGACGTTGATAGGGATTTCCCTACTCGTTTTGCTACAAATACAGCGACTTCTCTAGCAATTACTTTCAAAATTTCAATTGCTATCGTGAAAAGTATATCCATTCGATCACCTCCTTTCTCCATAAAATGAAAGAGAAAGGAAAGCAACCGACCACCCTGAAATATTCAGTTACGTTAGATTAATTATACCATATTTTTGAGGTGTTTAATAGCTTGAAAACCTTGATATAACAACGTTTTAAGGCGATTTTTATTTTTGTAATTAGAATTTTAGAATGGTGAAAATAATTTTTTTTTAGAAATGATTGACATAAAACTCTATATATCATAATATTGAAATTGTAATATTAAAGAAATCAAATCCAACATTTTCATATAGACTTTAGATTAGCTAAAAGGACACACCTAAGGCGCATTATGCCATAGGTGTGTCCTTTTTTTGCGTTTAAAGGCTACATAAGGAGGAATACAAACATTGAAGCCATCTAAGTTTCAAAAGAAGCAGATTGCTGCGGTAGGTTTAGCTGCTGCAACAGTAGCGGGTATCTATGGGTACAATCATTTCGCAGTCGAAAATGCAGTAAAACCAACAAAGATTGTTGTAGCCGCAAAGGATATACCTGCGCATACAGAGATTAAAGAAGACATGCTAGTGGAACGAACATTACCTGGTGATGCGATTCCCCCCAATGCATTACGTGCAAATAAAAAAGAAGTGGTAGGTAAGTGGACAAATGATGGGCAGCCCATTACAGAAAATAGCTATCTCTTTAAAAACAAAGTAGTAAAGAAAGAAGAGTTACCGGACTCTGCCATTTTAAATTTGAAAGATGGCGAAGTTGCATTCCCGTTACTCGTTGATTTGGAAACAAGTTCAGGTAATAGTATCATCCCTAACACTTATGTGGACTTATATTTTAAGCAGGTTGTGAAGGACGGGGACAATGAGAAGGTAGTATTCGGTGGTCTTTTCCAAGGTGTACGTGTTACGGCTGCAAAGGATAGCAATACAGAAGATGCATTTGTATTAGAAAAGAAAGAATCAAAAGAGGAACAAGAAGGAAAACAAAAGCCAAAGGTCACGCGATTATATACACTGGCTGTTTCACCTGAACAGCTTCAATACTTAAATCGTGCAAAAACGCTGGGAGACGTAATTCCTGTTGCATTCGGACAAAAAGTAGAACAAACAGGGAAAGAACTAGAACCTGCTGAAGGATTCTCACAAATATCTGATCAAAAGAACATTTTAGACTATGTAGAGAAGCATTCGACCAATCCAATTTCTAAAAACGTAAAAAAGTATGTAGCGCAGTATCTGAACGAATCTAAGTAAGAAAGGAGTTTTTAAGATGGATCGGCAAGTAAGAATCGTTGCCTTTTATGCCACAAATGAAAACGTAGGAAAAAGTACGTTAAGTATTACGATGGCAAATGAGTTAGCTCATCTAGGGAAAAAGGTGCTTTATGTAGAAGCGGACCAAGTAAGACCAAGTTTTGCGGTTGGAACTGGTCTTAGCCATGAGAGTAAAAACATACTAGAGCTTGTAAGAAAAGAAAATGAATACAATCTCTTGCAGTATATTTGTACCAAGCAAGATTTGCTAGAGAAAAAAGTGAATCCAAGATTGATACAAAAATTGCACGATAAGATGGATTTTCTGGTATTTCCATCAAGTTATAGTTTGGCTCAATTCCCAGAGATTCAAAACAAAGAATTGTTCGTAACGACATTTATCGAATCACTAGTAGATACAGAATACGATTATATCATTCTATCGGTACCAACTGAATTATCCGAGGTGCTAAGTTATCCGATCCTATATCAATCAGACCTTGTTGTTCATGTACTAAATGGCAACCCTCGTGGTGCGTTAGCGATTAAACGCGAATTACAACTAATAGAAGAAGCAAAGCTAACATTACCTCGAATGATTCATGTGTTAAATATGGCAGATGAGAATTATGTAGAAGATATTGAAAAGCTTTCTTCTCAAAACATTGCAGTGACAATTCCGTATGACAGAGATCGGACGAGTTACGAATGGGGGATGCAATTTGGTTCCCCACAAATCAATACAAAGGTCCATCACATTATGGAAGCAGCTGGTCTTGATATTTCATTCCAGCATACAGCCTCTATGAAAAAGGGTCTCTTTGGTTTAAGAAATTAAAAGGAGGCAGTAGTATGTGGGGCTATTTACAAGAAAAACAAGTCGCCTTAAAGCGCAATCGAGTGGATTTATATCACTTTGGTTATAGGATACGTTCCAAATCGGCTCGAAAGTTAGGAACAACTACAGCTCAACAGATTAAAGATATAACGGATGAAATTCGTGCATTTTTAGTAAAAGACCATCGTGATATCCTAAGTGAATCCTTTATGAATAAAGAAAAAAGAGCAGCTGTAGAACAAATCATTAAAAGCTTTTTATTGAGTAATCAGGTTGTCATTTCAGAAGTACCTTCTGAACAATTACTAAATATGGTGTGTGACGAAATTGTGGGGTTTGGGATTATAGAACCTTTAAAAGAAGATAAGGATGTAACGGATATTTATATCAATGGCACAAAAGAAATCATTTACGAAAAAATTGGAGAGGGAGAATGTACATTTCCTTACCGATTTGAGACGGAAGAAGAAGTGAAAGCTCTAGCTTATAAGATGGTAAACAGTACATCAGAGTCATTAAATACAGCAAAGCCGTATGTGGACTGCGTATTTCCGTATATACGTATCAATATTGCTTTAGATGAACTTGGGGGACTCGGAACAACAATAACGATTCGTAAGAATGCGGATCACCTTCGTGCCTCTGAAGAGCGTATGTTATCTACCAATCAAGCATCGAAAGAAATGCTGAACTTTTTGGCTGCAGCTGTGAAAGCCAAAATGAATATTCTAGTTGCTGGAGCTACAGGTACCGGAAAATCAGAGTTTATGAAATATCTTGCTTCTCACATTCCGAAAGGAAAGAAAAAAGAACGTACTCTTGTAGTAGAAGATAACCCTGAATTATATTTGCATCGCATTTTTCCGGAACATCATTTTGTTCCGATGCAGTGTAGGGCATCCGAAGTTGAAGAAAATGCAATCGATTTTGATAGGTTGTTAACAAATGCTTTACGTCAAGGACCAAAACGTTTAATCGTAGGGGAATCGAGGGGGAAAGAAGCATTGAAAATGATTAACTTCTTCCAAACAGGACATCCTGGTTTCACCTCTGTCCATGCAAGAAGTGCAAAAGAAGCAGTTAGACGTTTAATGCTCATGTGTCTGCAAAGTGGTGCGAATATCGATGCTCAGTATTTATATGAATTAATCTCACAGACATTTGATGTGATTGTCTTTTTAGAAAAGAAAGATGATGGAAATCGCTATATTACAGAGATGATTGAGTTATTGGATTATCAAGATGATATACAGTTCAATCAGCTTTCTCAATTTATCCCTTCGGGTGAGGAATATGATGAAATGAATGAAAGAGTAGGAAAGATTCATGGAGATCATATCATTACAGCCAAGATGTCAGTTGAAATGGAGAAGAAATTCCGTTCTTCTACTGTAAATCCAGCTCTTTATGCACCATTCCTTTCAAAACAGGAGGTGCAATATGCATAGTCTATTAGCTTATGGATGTATATTTTTAATCTTTATTAGTGTAGGATTGCTTGTTTTACTTTTTGCAAAATCTAAAGGTTCTGCTCTCTCTCAATTTGTACAAGAAAACGAAAAAGAAGAAAGGCGCTTGGAATTAAGGAATATTAAAGGGATACGAATGTATCTACCACAATCCGTTATCCAAGAAGCCCAAAAGTACGAATGGAAATTGACGAAAAGTATGTACTGGGTATATACGATTCTTTCTGGGATGAGTATTGCAGCAGTATTCTATTTTTCTTTTGGTAAAGATCCTTTTACACTGATTACCGTTTTATCTGGATTTTTAGTTCCAAGGTTTCTTCTTTATCGAAGAAAAAAACGTTACTACTTGGTTGTCATTGACCGTCTTTCTATCTATATGAAAGCAGTAGCAAATGCACTTCAAATTAGTAACAATGCAAAACGGGTGTTAGTTCAGGTCAAACCAATGATGCATGAAAGTATTCAAGAAGAAATAGAAAAAGTTTCTCTTTTATTAGAAGGTGGAACCACAATGCATCGTGCATTTAGAGGATTCAATGAAACGTTTAACTTTAGAGAATTGGTTTTCTTCCATGAAATGTTGGAAGTGTGCAGCCGAGAAGGTGGAACAAATTCAGTTCAAGTCTTACTAGATATTGCAGAAGATTTCGAAAAACAAAAGCTATACCTGGCAAGATTGCGTTCTAGTTTGTCGCAAGCACAACGTGCCTTTGTACAGAACTGCTTAATTGTCATTGCTATGCCGATTGTTATTATGTTGATGTCAAAAGAAGCATATGGATTTTTAGCAGGTTCTATGATGGGAAAAATCGCGTTAGCGGTAAATATGTTCATTGTCTTTTTCTTAGCAACCCGTGTAGAAAAGATTGCAAATTATAACCCAACAGAAAGAGGGGAATAAGGTGGCTACGATTTTAGCTGTAGTGGTATTCGTTGTCATGTACTGGGTATTCTCTACCTTTCTACAAAGTAAAAAAGATAGCGGTAGCTTACTTACGAACTATGTAGAAAATGCAAAACGAATTGAAAAGAAGAATTTAAATCAGATGATGCTCGCGCCCTTCCAGTCGTTATCACATAAGTACCTGACAGAAGAAAAGAAAGAGCAGATTCAGAAAAAATTAGAAGAAGCTGGCCTGGATACGAAACCAGAAGAATATTTAAAGATGAAGGTAGCATATCCCATCATTTTCACCTCTGTTTTCTTGATATGTACGGTGTTCCATGATTACTACATATTTAAAGTGGGAGTTTTGATTTCACCACTGCTTTACTTCTATCCTGATTATCTATTAAAGAGAAGAATCAAGCAGGCGATAGAAGCTAGGAAGTTCGAATTACCAGAGTATCTAATTCCTATGCTGCAGCTGTTAAAAACACATACAACATTAGAAGCAGTAAAAAAGGCAGAGATATATGCTGGAAGACATCTTCGTCCGTATGTATCTACACTTACTGCGGAATTAGAAATGTATGCTGGCTCGGATCAACCATTTCGAAACTTTGCTGCTGCTTTAAATAGTCCAGAAGTAAATACCTTTACGATTGCATTGCAACAAGTGCAAAAAACGGACAAGGTACAGAGTCTTCGTATTATGGATGCACAGATTAAAATGATGCGTGAGTTAAAACATGAGAACTATAACCGTCTCATTCAAAATAAGCCGATGGAAATGAATAAATTTAACGTCGCAGTTATTGGATGTATTGTGATTTATCCAATGGTGATTGTTATTCAATCCTTAATGCAAGGATTTGCAAGTTTATAGTAGATGTTATCAAAAATGGAATAGGTAAAGGAGCATTACACATGTTAACAAAAATGAAGAATTGGTTAAAAAACGAAGACTCACAATTATCATCAGAAAACGGTATGTTAATCGCGTTAGCGGTGATTATCGTATTAGTAATTGGCCCGTTTGTATGGAAAGCAATTCAAGGCGGGTATGATACAATTCTAGCTCGATTTACAAAAGCATCAAACAATGCAGATGTGAATTCTTGGAACAAGTAATAGAAGTTTTAGATGAATGATGTTTATTACGTATAGCTCAAATAAATGGAGAAGGGAGATTCAATCATGTTAGCAAAAATGAAAAATTGGTTAAAAAATGAGGATTCGCAACTATCATCAGAAAACGGTATGTTAATCGCTCTGGCGGTAATTATCGTATTAGTAATTGGCCCATTTGTATGGAAGGCGATCCAAGGTGGTTATAATACGATCCTGGCAAGATTCACAAAAGCATCAAGCAATGCAGACGTAAATTCTTGGAATAAGTAATTAAAGATTTAAATAGATAAGTTCTAATTTTAGTAGATACTTAAAATTGATATATAAAGGAGACGAAATGAAATGTTAGCAAAAATGAAAAGTTGGTTAAAAAATGAAGACTCACAATTATCATCAGAAAACGGTATGTTAATCGCGTTAGCGGTGATTATCGTATTAGTTATTGGCCCATTTGTATGGAAGGCAATCCAAGGTGGTTATGATACGATCCTGGCACGATTCACAAAAGCATCAAGCAATGCAGATGTAGATTCTTGGAACAAAAAATAAGTTTTGGATTGAAAATAAGAGGGGGAGTGTTTCATATAGCTCCCTCCTTTTAAAACATAAGGAGGTATTATGATGAGATTCAGTAAAGTAATGATTCCCTCATTAGCAACATTAGCCCTCGGTATATCACTAATGGGTACACCTACAAGTGCAGCAACAACAGCTGATACAAAACTAAATCAAAGTATAACAGGTGGCGAACATAATATTGCCGTTACACCAATTAGTAACTTTAACGCCGTAACGTTAAGTGGAGAAACGCAAGTGACACATGCAAATCCTGGTGTGCTAACAGTGACAGATGCAACTGGTTCAGGGAATGGTTGGAGAATCAATGTAAAAGCAGATCAATTTAAAATAAGTGGAGATGCTAAACCAAATCGAACACTTCCAAAGGGTTCCTTAGTTTTGAATAGTGGTGGTGCTGCTATTACAAAAGTAGGAGGGACAAGTTCACCAAATCCGGAGTTTAAAACGACTAACTATATTATAGATACCGATAATCAAGTTACGATTTTAAGTGCGAAAAAAGATGAGGGTATGGGTAAATATAATGTTAGTTTCAATGATAAGTCCCTAGCTTTAACTTTAAATCCGCATAGCACGTATGTTGAGAATAAGGCTGGTGCTACCTCATATGAGTCAAAACTGACATACTCTATTGTAACAGGACCTTAAAAGAAACTTATTATATAGAAGGGAATCACGTATGTATGATTCTCTTCTGTACATAGAAAGAAGGGGCAGAATGAAAAGCTATGTATATAAAATTTTAATTAGTATTTTGATCGCGATTATATTCATTTTAAGTGTAAGCCTAAAACCTTTTAAAGTTGTTTATGCAGAAGAAAAACAAGATAGTTTACCGTTTGATGTAAGCATTCATGTCCCGGATAATCAACTAGGTGATATAAAAAACTATTTTAATTTACAGGTAAAAAAGAAACAGAATCAAACAGTAAAAATAGATGTACACAATAAATCTAATAATCCAATCAGAGTTAATATAAAAGTTGCCAACGCTCTCACCTCTACAAACGGAGGTATTATGTATGTACCAAATCGTGAAGTATCACAAAGTATATTAATAGATAAAGATTTCTATATGGATCAGTATGTACAAGTTCCTGACGCTGTTACCTTAGAGGGGAATCAAACGAAAACGATAGAGGTACATTTAACGACACCAAATCAAGATGGCGTATTTTTGGGTGGCTTATTATTTGAGTTAGCGCAAGATACAAAAGCGCAGAATCTTGAAAAAGACGGATTGAACTTCTCTGTACATAATCGCATTGAATATGCGGTAGCGATACAATTGAATAATGAAGAGACTGAAAATTCAATCAATAAAACACCTCTTAAATTAAATGGCACAACTGTTGAATCTTATCCAACACAACCACAAGTCCATGCACTTATTCAAAATACAAATGCAAATATTGTAAGGGATGTAGCAGTTTACTATGAAATTTTATCCCAGGATAACGTTCTATTTCATGGTAATATTCCAGCATTCAATGTAGCGCCAAAATCCAAGGTAGGTTTAGCGATCCCATGGAAAGCGAAAGAATACAAAGATGGAAAGTATACACTGAAAATCACAATAAAGCAGAATGGTATACCAAAAACATATACGGAACAAATACGTATAACTGCTTCGAATGTGACAGAGTATGCGGAACAAACAGGTGCAGTAAAAGTGTTACCTGGATATTCTAATCAAATATATATAATAGCGGCTGGTGTTTTCATATTAATTGTTTCAACGTTTGTATTTGTATGGTGGAGAAAGAAACATGCAAATCAGAAGGAGCAAAATAAGGCATCTTCGGTAGCATAAGAATGGAATGGGGGAGGAAACAGTGAAATGGGGGAAGGTTCTTACTTCAATCATACTTTTAGGTGTATCGTGCTTATTTATTGATTCAAAAGATAATTCTATATTAGCTGATCAAATAGTAAAACAGCAAAATGGTATTCCAACACTCACTGCAAATGGAAAAGAAAATGAAGTGAAGCTAGAATGGGCGATTGATATCTTAGAGCAGGACGTATTATGGAAAATTGATTTTAATAACCCAAAAGACGTCAATTTGATGAGTGGTTGGGGAGAGTTTTACGGAAATGGGAATCAAAGTTTACAATCTGAAGTCTTTTATCCAGGTGGTACAGATACTAGCGGATACAAGGTATTTGATACAAAATTGGGTGGGAATCGAGTCTTATATCCTTATACAGTAAGAGAGAGTTCCATTGCTGTTTTTAAGCGATTAAACGTACCTAATAATGCTTATATTTCAGCAACATTTAAAGCGAAGTCACAAGGATTAGGGAGAATTAGTTTCTATGGTGATGGAAGCTGGGAAACAGGGAGGGAATTTGACTATTATAACGCTACTGTTTTAAAGGATGTTCCAAGCGGTTCAAAAGAATTAGAAATTAGTAATATCTCTTTGTTTCCGGAGAGGGAACCCGGTACCAACATACCAAGGGATAGAAGACATATAACTTCGGATATAAACAAAGATGTGTACCAAGATTCTCCCATGATAGATAAGGTGATACCTTACCAGGATGGTTCTGGAAAGGGCAAAATAATATTAAATAGTCCTATTGTGACTCCAATAAAACAAGGGGATCGTCTGAAAACAAGAAAATGGGCAGCACCTATCCAATTACCGAATAATCGTACAGTCACAAAGAATGATACGAACAAAGATGTAAATGGATGGTCTACATTTAGTATGAATACTCAAGTTGCTAATAATCCGTTTTATATTACTGAGCAACGAGGCGTAACTTTTTATATGCTTGCGTATTCAGAAGGAATTACCTATGTGGATGAGTTAAAAGTGGGGTATGCATCTGAAGCAGAAGTATACAGAGGGAATCAGCAAATATATAAGGGCAGACTCTCTGACTATGTAGATAAAGAAGCAAAAGATCAAGCAGTACCAACAACACCAGAAAGCTTTCAAATTGAAAATAGAGAACTGAAAGAAACTAAAGTAACGTTTGCCCCTGCAAAAGATAATGGGAGTACCTATCATTATAAAATCCGTGGAGTGGGTAGGAATGGCGTTTCGGAATTTTCTAAGGAAGTTCCTGCAGCTGTAACAAGTGGCGTAAAGGGATATGAATATGTAGTGAATGATAAATCCGACACATCACTTGATAAAGTAAGTGGTGTTCAGTTTACAAATCAGACTAGCATTCAGTTTCCGACTGATTATGCGAAACCACAATATGTACATATCCGAACGATAGATAAAGCTGGAAATAAAAGTGCAACAAAGCATATTTCTACCACACAAAAAGGACGGGTAGACATGCTTACTGTGCCAAAAAGTGTAGAGTTCAGCCCGATTCAATTAAATGGAGAAAAACAAAATTCATTTGGCACATTAGGGAAACTCATGATACATGATAGTCGAAATCAAGCGGATGGATGGAGATTGAATATGACCATTTCGCAATTTACTGAGTCGAACATAGCAAAACAATTGCCAAAGGGTTCTCTATCCTTAAAAAATCAAGTGAGTGTAACAAAAGTAAAAGGTCCAGAGACAGGGAAACCTATTGTACAGATCCCAAATACACCTATTGATAATGGGGCAGCACACACTATTATCTGGGCTTCAAAAGATGTAGCAATTGGAGAATATCAAGTCGATTTTGGACAAAATGGATTACAACTGCAGTTAGATCCAGGGACAACTTATGTAGGGAAGGATAGGCAAGCCACTTATACATCTACGGTCACTTGGTCTGTAGTGAGTGGACCGTGATAATCCATCAAAACCGGAAAATAAGGAGAAAAATTATGAGTATATATGTAATAGGAATACTAATAGGATATATGACCTTGAATGTATTTACTGATTTGAAATATAGAAAAACGAAAAATATATGGCATCTATTATTCTTAATTGTCGGTATAGGAATCACGTATTTTGCCGGAATAAGAGCAGGAAAAGAGATTGTAATTGTACTAGTCATGGCCTTAGCGTGTGGTTTGTTGTTAGAGACGTTTAAATTCTCTTCACCCGGCGATACGAAAATGCTTGTGGTGGTAGCTTTATATGTTAGTAATGTAGTAGAGGAATCGGCTATGCTTACCGCTATTACATTAACAGCTTTCCATTTACTATTCTTTTGGATTGCTAGTGTGTATCGATTAATTAAAATTTTAGGGTTTGTAGGAGCATTTAAAGACCAATTGGAGCATGCTGCTTCTATATTTGGGGCAAAACTACCAAAGAAAGAAATACAGCTGATACAGAGCTTCCCAGGGGCTTGTTCTATATTGTTAGGAGCAACTATGTATGTTGCTTTCACGATTTATCAAAACGGAGGTATGTTAGCTTGAATAGTAGAATCATTCATCAAAGAGAAACGTATATTTATTTCACGATATTCGCACTAGTAGGGGTACTTATTGCAAATATGTTTATTAATATGGTGTTTATACTAGCGTATCCGCTACTTATCGGATTAATTGTACAGGTTGTCCTGCTTCAGAAGATAAAAAAACCATTTTATCGGAGCGGAAAAGAATTAACGGAACAGTTAAAACTAAAAAATATATTCCTAGTAGAATCAAATATTTTAGGAGATGAAGAAGGAACTGTCTATGAGGTGCATCAAATGCCTTTTACATTCTCGAATGGACTAATTAATAAAGAGAAGAGTTATAAGGTAGTAAAACAAGATTATGAAAGAAAAGTAAAAGAAGATTTAACGAAAATTGCAAAATGGCAAGTTACAACAAAAGCTAGACTTGTTACGACAACACATTTTCGTTTATATACAATTTGGCAGAAAAATAGCACAGGCTATCAATTGAAAAAAATAGACGATTGTATTGATCCATATGCCAAGATGAACCTTTTTCAATGGATGATTGCTTCATTCTGTACGACTGGTCGTATTAAGTACGATAAAAAACCAAAAGAGTGGGCTAGCTATGAATGGATTACTTTAAGGTAAATAAAAAAGACAGAATCCATTCGTTATCAAGACCTAAATTGTAAAAACTCTTAATTCATAAAGGTATATACATTTTAGATATGACTAATATGTATATACCTTTATTATTTTTTTCTTAAAGTAAAACATCCGTTAGTTGAAAAAGCAACTGTCGATTTAGAATGAAAAATTGTTTAAAACAAAAGACTACATACTATACGGGAAAGAGTATAAAGCAAGGGAAGTATGTATAAAGGGTTGATTAGTATTGGAAGAGAACGTAGCCCGTAGCGGGAGGCGTATCCACTCGAGGACCTCAGAAAATGGCTTTATTAAAAAATGTTGTTGATTTTCTTGTTAAACGAACGGGACAGGTTTGTTTAACAAGAAATTGTAAATTCCCTTTTTTATAAGAAACCACTGGGAGTTATTTTTTTGTTCTTTAGTTACAATTTCAAAAATATATTAGAATGCGATTTTTGAAACAATTTTAGCAGATACATTATTGGATATAGATCTTTAATTAAAAACTATAAAAACATAGGAGGAGAACCATATGGCGCAGTTTACGTTTGAGATGATTGACGGTCCAGGAACCGTTGCAGGAAAAGCTTGTTTGGCACTCGATAAGAACAGCAATCCTTATATTGCTTATGCTGGAATTGGCCGACAACTGATGCTGGCCAATAGGGTTGCTGGTTCATGGGTTCGGGAGGAAGTGTTCAGCGCAGGTCTCGTCAGTGGCATAGACGCCCGAATCTGCCTCGAAATCGACTCCAAGGGTAATCCACACATCGCCTATTTAAATGATGACAGCCTTCTCACTTATGGTGTCAAGCGAGACCAACATTGGGAGTTCACGCCTATCCCGACGAGCCTTTTTGGCGACTCACGTGGTGTTTCAGGCTTTGATTTCAGTCTTCACTCGGGACGATTTAACCACGAACTTCGCGATACTCCGTACTTTGCATTTCACGATTTAACCACGAGCTCACTGGGCTTTACGAGAAAAGTTGCGGAGCGATTTAAGCGTATGTTGGTAGTACCTGAAGATAACTTATGGAACATAGGTCTGTGTCCCTCAATGGTGTTTGACGGTGATTCTGAGACATGCCTCATTGCATATATCGCGGTACGCGAGGAGGGCGGGCTGGTGCCTGCTACAAGCGTTCGGGTGACGAGAATTAACGACCCTACTGAAGGTATTGTTGGTTTTACGTCGTTCTCTGATAGCGGTTATTTCGTAGTGAATAGACCTACGTCCATTGTAGGAGGCACAGAATGGTGTGTAGCCTACGCAGACCTAACTAACGGCAAGCTAAAGGCATCAGTTCTCGACCTTAGTATAGCAGAGCCACACAAAGAAATTGTAACGGACACTGTTTTTCCGGTTGTTCCATCGGTCGCATTAGAACCTGGGTCTAGGCATGGTTATCGAATAGCCTTTGGTGACGGAAACAATCTTAAATTAGCCTCTCGCAACCGATTCGGCGTATGGGTCGTAGAAGTCGTCGATCCAAACGGGGGCGACATGCCGTCCTTGGCTTATGATAATCTAGGTAATGCCCACATCGCATATACGGTTGGGGAAACGCTGAAATACGCCATGGGGACGGGAGTTCGATTTATCTGAGTTATCCTAATGGTGTATAAAGTGTCCGGTAGATTATCTTTCAAGGCGCGTTTACTTTTGATAATGCTATTTTGGTTAGGATGGGCTTTATTCTGCAGTTTAGCTCTTTTTGTAGCAAAAGATGAAAATAAGTATTTAAAAAATCTCTTGTTTAGTATGTTTATGATTATGTTAGTAATTAAGATGGGTGGATATTAATAGAGATTGTATTGTGCTAATTTCCTGCCGTGTAAAATTAGTAGTTATTTTTTTATCTCCCAAAAAAAGATCTCCATGTAAAATGGAGATCTTTTTAAAATGACGATGAGATATGACTCAATATCTCGTGTAGCATACTTTAATTATACATTACTTCAAAAAATTGAAAAAGAATAAACGCAATATAACTATAAAATATTCTACCTCCTTTATATATTTGTATTATAACGCTAAATACTATAAATATATAACGACACTTGATAATACTTAATAAACTCATTTATATATAACTATATTTATTGTTTAATTGATTCCGTTTATTCCCACACCTTACTGTGTTGTGGTTGAGTTGTAGAAGCAAGTTGCGTCTTGTTTCAATTGTGAAAGGGCTTCTTTGAGCCGATTAGTGTATATATAGGTTATTTTGCTATACACATTTTTAATTGACTTGAAGAAGCCCTTTTTTGTGTTGTCTTCAAACAGTTAAATTTAAACTAGGTACCTATCCCTCTGTTTTTTAAGGATATATAGATGATATTTTTTAAACAAATTTTTCCGTACTTTTATTCATTTCAAGTTCCATTACGCTCTTTGCCCCTGTAGGTAGACAGGCTTAAGTTCCACACCTTTTCTTCCATACCTTGATCCTTAGGTTTAAGTCAAAGAAGTAACTAGCTCCTCTGCATTTTTAAGCAATGGACCGAATTTGTCTGAGTCCACCTGAGTCAGCTGACGATAAACTATAACCGCTTCTTGAGCATATATTTTCGCTGCATCTACTCGGCCTATTTTCTGTAATCGGCGAGCCAGGGTGATTAGAGAGATAGCAAATAATTCCCAATAATCCAGTTGCTTATCAGGTTGGGGTTGAAACTCTCTTAGTAAGAGAAGGGCCACTTGTATCGGATTGATTGATTCAGAGTACAGTTCATAGTCGTACAGGTCAGCGGATAGATCCAATAGATGCTGGGCGACTGTCATGACGTCAGCGTCGCTCATGCCTCCCAACCTCAGATATAGCATTAAGGCCTCATTAGCGGGCCCAACAGCTTCACCTTTGCGTCCAGCCTCTAGTAATCGAACAGCGAGTATGTGCACTGTAGAAGCGAATAACTGCAGATAGTCCTTTTGTTTATCCGATTCTGGTTGGAAGGCACGTAGGAGATCTACGGCCGTTTGTATCGGATTAATCGCTTCGGAGCATAATCCACCCACATGGCACAATTTAGAGGACAGTTCCACTAAATATTCAACGATTGTCGTCAAAGGAGCAGCAGAAATGGTTGCCAATTGACGAAATAGGGTCACTGCCTCATCTGCGGGTCCAACAGCCTCCTTTTGACGTCCAGCCTCGATTAACTGAACTGCTTGTGTATACAACGCTTGTGCCCGTTCGAGCCAAGGTTTTGGACAATCGTTAATGTTGTCCGCTCGGATTGGTTGTATGGGGTTTCGGTAATCGAGAATAAGTGGACTGCGACAGCCTGGGGTATAGATCTCTATAAACCCGTCATGCTTGCCGGTAGCATTTAAAAATACGCCTTCAACCAGATTTAAAGAGGTGAAATCTTTCGATGAATATTCATTCAAATCGTAAATACGCGGTGTATATTTATGATCTTCAGGCCTTATCCAAAAACGGAATACTCGTTCTTGCTCATGAGGAGTATGAAAGTCATAGACTCCACCCCATTCGAATTTGTCAGGAAACTTGTTTCGCTCCAAAATACGTTTCTTGAATTCATCAAAGGACATGTCAGTGGCTTCAGTTGCATACAGTAAACCTACATTTTGCGGCACCATGCCATATCGGACCTCTAGTTGCTCCGGTTCAGCAACCGGTGTCCGATAAGCCGCGACATAAAATCCGAGTGGACCGTAGTCCGGTAGGTCCTTATTGAAATTAAGCAGAATCCAGCCATTTACGTCCCGAATACTGGTAGGTTGGGATCTAGCCAGTCGCAGCCATTTGACAGGGATAACGAGGTTAGCTCCACAGGCGAAACCAAGATGTACTCCCGTGTTGACAGCAGAGCGCTCGTTCTTAAATACACATTGCTTTTCTTTTTTACTAGGAAATTGTTCGAAACGAATAAGGTCTTCAAATTTCACATTGAGATCAGGTCTTCCCTTTACGTCCAGAGCCCGGGTTGGTAGTAAGGTTGTTGCCTGTGCGTAGGCAACCTGCTTGTATTTTGTTAACTGGTCATTTCCGTACCCACTATTGAGGAATATTCCCCCAGCAGTCAACAGAAACGATGGAGAATTGTAATAAATCTCCACTCCCCCATCAGCTCTTTCATCTGCTTCATATACCTCGGGCCGTCTTCCGTGGTAGAATCGGTGCTGGATTGGGCCAGGCCGGTCTATGGAAAGGATATAGGCCGCAGGTGGAGGACGATAACCAGTGAGTCCTGCAATTAACGCAAAAATACCCCAGCCTGCCGGAAATAGATTGGTCGGATTTCGGTCACGGTCAGAGGGCCCTAAATACATGAGAAAGAAACCAACGAGCGCGTCTGCTCCTTGCCAGGGAAAGGCTAAATCATTGTGGTTGTTGCAAACACGGTTCATATTTTCATGTAACCGACGGAAGGGGGGAATCCGTCGCAATCTGGTGCTCGAGACCGCGAACTTCATCATTATATAGTCGAGGATGATATGCGTCGCGGTTCTTACGTCAGGGTCTTTAGCAAACTCGTGGAGATTAAAGATTGCATGTAGAGATAAGCGCTGATAGGGTCGCGAGTTAAACTCAAGGAAGTCATGTTTAGCGATATTGTGCAAATATCTAAGCAGCCAGGTTTTCAGGCGGTTTTGCACGTTGTTATACTTCTGATTACCAGTCTGTTCAAACATGATCTGATTCACCAGATATCTGGTGCTATTGATCATTAGCATATGGTTCTCGGTTTCTGGAACTTCTTCTGTCAGTATATTATATGACTCAATGTTTGGGTCATTTCCTCCTACCAGATGTTTGGGAACAAGTCCACGCAATATGAAGTCAATTTCGTCAGAGGTAAGTAGGTGTCTGTATCGATAAGCCACAACCATAAGACCTTTTAAAGCCATATCATAATCACCTTTTTTGATAAGTTTTATACCTAGAAATAACTCCTCTTCAAAGCTGGTCCCAACCTGTCCATGACCTTGAGTCATACTTCTCAGCATAGCGTGAGCCATGATCCGATTGGGTAGCTCGCCAGGGATGCGGGAATCAGAATTGTCTGACGCAGCTTGTAGGTATGCAATCAGCAACATTGTATTATCTTCAGTGGCAGGTCCAGCCGGCCAGTTTAACTGCCTATTTATGTGCACATAATGATTGACGATTGGTCGTATTCGTGCTGCATGACTTGCATAAGCATACGCATGGGCAGGAATACCGTTAGGCGAAGGCAGGTTAAGTTCAACATTGTAGTTCATCGCAGAATATTGGACATTAACCTGCAAGGTCTGACCATGCCAAAAATCTACGATGTCATAAATATCAAATTGAGAACCCACTGGTTCAACCTTAATATCAGGATCGGGATTTGGAGCTAGTTGAGGGTTTAGACTGGATGTGTAACTAGGGTTAATCACGAATCCATAGACTGCGCTTTCCATCATGTTAGATGGTTCGTAGCGAAAAAAGCCGCTGGAATTAAATGGACGGGCCCAGTCATTCGGATTTACTTCCACAAGTTTCTCTAAGATCTTTTTATTGTTACGGTACACATCAACTCGGTATACATTGAATGAGTATCCTTCTACTCCTCCCCAGTTTACCTCTATGAATTTCCCACGCTGGTATGCAGCAACAACCATTCCATATACATGATTGGGCGAAGCTGTAATGGCACCGTGCTCGAACCTCTGTATGAAGGCTTCGTTGGGTTGAGGGAAATCAATCGGTTTGCCGAGCGGTCCATCCCATGCCCCAAGCTCATGCCAGCGTTCTGTAAATTCGACTTTGGTCTGGGGCCCTTCGGGATTCGGATTCAGGGTTTCAGTAGATTTATCAAAGTTCAGGCGCACAGGTATCGTCCAACCGTGCTTGCATTTATCGGCACCTATGAATGGGTCCGTACAGAACTTTATAATGAACGCATACTCACCGAATCCCTGAAGCTTTGTCCAAAGCTGATTATGGGTCGATTTAACCTGCATTCTAGCCTGCCCCTGTCCAGCGCCGTTATAGGAAATGTCGTATCGGAAGTAATCGTATTCTAATGAAGGCCACGTCCACTCAAAACAAGCCTCGTTTCGCAACCTATAGACACTAGTAACTATATTATGATCTCTAGACCATGCGATTTCCCCGCGTTCGAACTGCTGTCGGCGCCCGTTACGGCCAGTGACATTCTCCTCTGGTCCTATAGGATTGCCAAAAGGACCATCGCTTGCACCCCATCCTTTCCAATGTTTTTCAATTACTCCGCTTACCATAAAACCATTCGCCATCAAGTACCCCTCCTTTTGAAAATTTAAAGTGTATGTTATCACAGCCTGAGAGATGATGTAGTTTAAATGGATTTCCCTAACGATTATACGCAAAAATAAAAGAATTAGATGCAAAATCTTTCAGTCATTGAATCCATAATTCATCCACTGATTTTGTAATAATATTCCTATTTTATTGCAGTATGAGTGGTATAATGACTTAATTGATTGTTCTTTCAAATAAAAAGACAGCTAAAATTTCGGTTGAATTGAACGTTCAACTACCTAATTTAATATTTGTTAATTTAAATTTTCTTGAAAATAAATAAAGATTTTATTAATATGGAACTATATTTATTGTTTAATTGATTCCGTTTATTCCCACACCTTATTGTGTTGTGGTTGAGTTGTAGAAGCAAGTTGCGTCTTGTTTCATTTATGGAAAGGGCTTCTTTGAGCCGATTAGTGTATATATAGCTTTTTTGCTATGCACATTTTTAATCGACTTGAAGGAGCCCTTTTTGTGTTGTTTTCAAGTTAGGAATCACTTGTAAAAAGGTCTTTAGATTTAGGTATACAAATAAAAAACACTGTGAGAAAAACACAAGATTTGTGCTTTTTTGCTTTGGAAGGGGATCATTATAATGAAATACGAACATGCAATTACACTTGATAAACCATTACTATCATTAGAGGAGATAATAAAAATCTTTCAGATGAATGAAGTTACTCAACCAATTTGAGAGCGTGACTCTAGCATTTTCCGTGATAAAGAAGATTATATTGCAGTTGAACTACTCACCACTTAACGTCCTTACGGACTTTTTGAAGTGGGAGATTCCTGCGAACACCGATGTATCCACCGGTTATCTTAGCAGGCTCTGCCCGTAGTCCCTACGGTGAAAACATAAGTATCTTGTACGTTGACTCACCACGCTTCCTACTTTAGCTTGGTTTTCGCAACTTCGGCAAACGTGGGGCGAAAGAACGTTGAAGATTTTACGGTTGCAACGTTTTTCTGCAACCAACTTCATATCTTCAGTTTTCAAAGAGCAATCTGTACAAGTATATGGTAGCAAACATGTTGGCTAATGCCAACCGACATTCATCTCCCACCTAAAATTGATGTTTTACACCTTCACATTTTTGAGGAAGGAGTCTTCTGTCGGAAAACGATAACCAGTATACAAGGAGTTGGGAATAATGAATTATAACATTCAAAAAGGTCAATTTCGTTTAACGAGTGCTTATCCAAGAGGTAGCTGGTGGGAATTTTACCGTGTTACGTGTCCGATTTGTCATGATACAGGTAATTGCATGCTTCATATTTCGCAAGAGAAGGTAGCATGTACACGTGTAGAAAGTAAATGGATTTACGGAAAAAACACGGGCAATCCAAGCTACATTCACTACATAAATGGAAAAGATAAGTATCAATTGCCTGAGGCGGATGAAGTTCAGATTCATGATAAGAAAAGCAATGAGGAATTAGATGTGTTTAATCGTAAGTTAATGGATTTCATACCATTACAGGATCATCATTATACACATTTATTACGAGATAGAAAAATGACTGAAGAACAAATACAAGTACGTCAATATCGATCTTTCTTAAAACAACAAATTGTGCTAGAGGAGGATAATACGTATACGACTGTTTGGGAGCAGCTATTTAAACAGATGGGGAATAAAAACTGTTGGCAGGGGGTTCCGGGTTTTTATGAGATGAGGAAAGGTCAACTTTCTCTTCGTTTGATGTCAGGATCTCCTGGTATATTGATTCCTTTTCGAAACCAGTACAATCAAATTGTTGGGTGGCAGGTTCGTGTGGATGAAGTGAAAAACTCCGTTCATGTGAAATCGGCACCTACTGGAGTTCAAGCGGAATTAATCGAGCAGCCTAACGTTGTAAAGATAACTAAAGATGGTGATTGTATCTTTGAAGGCGAACTAGAAGTGAGCAAAAGGGTAGAGATTCCATTTCAAGAGGGACAAATTGTTGTAAAGATTCATAAAGGACAAAAGTATCTATGGCTCTCATCAGCAAACAAAAATCAAGGTACTGGGGCAGGCGGTAGTGAAAATCCACTTCCAGTGCATGTTGCGGTACCAAATTCTCATTTAAAACATTGGAAGTCTGGTACATTGCATCAAACGAAATCAGTAATGATCACAGAAGGACCCATGAAAGCTGATTTGATTGCTGATTTAATTCCAAAGCGATTTAATAAAGCAGAACTTATTGAAGTAGGAACGACGGTTCTTGCGATTCCTGGTGTAAACGCTTGGCGAATTACTATGCCTGTATTAAAGGATATGGGTGTAGAGAATGTTTATTTAGCGTTTGATGCCGATTTAGTAGAGAATCAAAAAGTAAGAAAAGCTCTTATAGACTTTGCAACAGAGTTAAAGCGAGTAGGCTATAACGTAATCATAGCTGCATGGAACCCAACGCAAGGTAAAGGGCTGGATGATACAATGCAAGCGGGATTTAAACCTGTATTTCAGAGATTGTGAAAGTCATATAGTAGGTTGATATTTTCATAAATAGATAGATTAAAAAAGATAGAGTTTGTAATTCTATCTTTTTCTTATATCCAATTACACAGAGGTTTTAAATTAACTAAAAGAAAGGTAGAAGAGAATATGAATACATCTATGAAAAAAAATCTAGTAAATTTACGAGTTGATTATGCTTTCAAGCGTTTATTTGGAGTAGAAGGAAATGAAGACATATTAATTGGATTTCTTAACGCGGTACTACAATCATCTATTGATGAAGAAATTACATCTTTACACTTAGATGATCCGCACCTTCCAAGAGAGCAGAAGGATGATAAATTGTCTATTTTAGATTTGCGAGCCACGTTAAATAGTGGTATAAAAATTAATATAGAGATTCAAGTTCGAGACAAAAAAGATATGATAGAGCGCTCTTTGTTCTATTGGTCAGGCATGTATTATTCTCAAATGACTCAAGGGATGAAGTACACGGAATTAAGACCAACCATTTGTATTAATATAGTAGATTTCATTCTATTTCCAGAAGAGCAAGAGTTTCATAGTGTTAATACAGTGATGAACAAAAAATCTAAGCGTATCATTACAGAAAATATGCAGTTGCATTTTCTTGAAATTCCAAAAGTGATTCAAGAATGGCAAAGAGAACGAATGAATCCATGGGAAGACTCTTTAGCGCGTTGGTTATTATTATTTCCCGCGCATGAAGATGAGAGATTAACAACAATCCTGGAGGCGATAGCAATGGAAAAAGATCCAGTTTTGAAAAAGGCAATAGAGGATTGGGAGCGTTTAAGTAGCGATAAGGATTTTTTACGCTTATATGAGGCTAGAGAAAAAGCAATAAAAGATAGAATATCAGAAATAGAAACGGCGGAAGAAAAAGCTGCGAAAAAAGCTGCAGAAATAGCCACCAAAAAAGCTACAGAAGAGACTAGAATTGCAACTAAGATAGAGATGATTCACAATTTAATTAATGTCGGTGTACCTATTGAGAAAGTAGCGGAAGCCACTGAATTAAGTGTGGAAAAGGTTAATGAAATTTTAAAACATAAAGAGTAAATATAAATGATAAAAAATAGGTAATTGTGATTACAAACAATTACCTATTTTTTATTTTTGATTGATGCCCATTTTGTGATTACAACTATATTTTTTCTTGCTTTAGGATTCCCTCTAATTCATAACGAAATTCATTAGTCTTCTCAACATCCTTTAAGATTGCCTCAAGATCCTCTTTTTTAACAAATTCTCTAATGGAATGGTTAAATACCATTAATCTACCGTATCTTTGTTCAATCTCTTTAAACCACGTTTCTTTTTTCAATAACTTAAAGTTTTTACCAATCATTTTTTCCTTTTTTGAAGGAATGGACATAATGAGGCCTCCCAATACATCACTGATTAAGTCACCCATGAAGAAGTCTCCTTTTTCCTTTATTGTACCATTCAGGAAAAACGATGTGTGATCAAAAATCCAATACGCTATAATGAAATTAAGAGAATATATGCGAAGGAAGAGGAAATAAATATGAAGGTAACTAGGGATATGCTACATAAAATGATAGACAAGGTAAATGAAAGTGAATTACATAAAATATACGATGTGTTGCAATCTATTTTAGATAGTAATGAAATTATAATTAACCCTAGAGAGGCAGCATTAAGAAAAGCGAAAAAAATAGAAGTTGTTTCAGATGCATTAGATTCATTTTTTGAAGAAAAGGAATAATCATATACTTAATATGTAATTTTTATATATTTAAGGGACATAATATTATTTATAAAGGTTAAGAGGTATTGTTATTATGCAAAATGAAAAAGAAGGTTATTATGTACATGTGTATACACTTAGAGACAAAAGTACAAAATCTATAAAAATAGAACCATCGTGCTCATTGAAAGAAGAAATGAACTTTTTAGGCCTTACGGACAGTGATATTTTTCAAATTCAAATGGTATGGTACGATCTAAATAAAGTGGATAAAAAGTAATAAAGGTGTAAATAAGGGGTTGTATTTTCAAAATCGTATTGCTATAATATAAACGTAATAAGATTTTACAATAAAATATAAAATTAATCAGTTCGCATATAAGAGAAGACCTCAATATGCGCCATGTCCTTAGGGGACGTGTGCGTATATTGGGGTCTTTTTGCGTTTTGCGAGCAAAAACATCCGGAGGTGCAGGAATTATGTTGAATTGGTTGTCTGCAAAACTTATGACAACATCAGTAGGAGATTTCTTACTGGCAAAAAATAGTTTTTCGAAAGGACTTGGTGGTAATGGTGGTGGCGGTAATGCTGAAACCGTTCAAAAAAGCATGAACACTTTGGTGAAAACCTTAATTGGTTTTGGGGGAATTTGGGTAGCAGCTTGCGTTGTATTTGCAGCTATTAAACTATCTGGAGCACAAGGGAAGAACCCTGAAAACCGTACACAAGCTATGATTGGTTTAGCTTGCGCGGCAATTGGAGGCTTTGTCATGATCAAAGCTTACGATATCGCTGCTTGGGTTACGACAATCTAACATAAGAGTTTGTACAAGCTCTCCTCTATTTGGGGAGAGCTTCTCTTATACAAGGGAGGAAACAAAATGAGAAAAGTAACCGTTCCTGTTGATATGACTTCGGAACAAAAAACACTATTAGGTGTGCTGAGCAAACGCCAATTGATTTATCTATTAGGTGGCGGAGCATCCCTTTATTTATATGTACCATTTTTATGGCGACTATTTGCACCTATTGATGCGGTAGTAGCATTTTTTATTTGCTTAATTTTAGCACTACCGACGGTAATAGGTGTTATAACGTTTGCGTTTATATATAAAGAAAAACAACACATGTATCTAGATAAGTATCTACTTATCAAAATGCGTAGCCGTTCCGAAAAAGGTAAGTGGAGAAAAGGGTACGAGCCAACTACATGGGCAAAGGAGAACTTATAAATGTTAGAAATGATATATTTTGCAGCCATAGCCATTGTGGGATTTTTCTTTTATCGGAAAATGAATGGAAAACCGCTGTTTGGTTCTAAGAAAAAAGGGAAAAAGCAAGGTGGAGTAGAGAAACACACTACTGAAAAAGCTGGAAAGAAAAATAAAAAAAATATGCCTGCTGAATCGGAAATTGATGAGGATAATGTTGACTTCTTTCGTGCTTTTGTAGAAGACATTAAGGAAATCGATAATCATATGATTCGATATCATGATGATACATTTGTTCTGATTGCGGAAGCACATCCAGTTAACTATTATTTACTCTCCAATATGGAACAAGAAGCAATTGATATCAAAATTGAATCATGGTTAACCACATTAGAATTTAATACGAAAGTATATATTCAAAGTAAGTTTGTGGATTTAACAGATCCTGTACGCAAAATGACAGAAACGATGAAAGGTGCGAAGGACCTTACACCAGAGACGGTTCTATATGGACAAGAAGTTATCGATAACTTAGAGTACTGGCAGCGTTCGCAACCTCGATATGAACAAAAGCGTTATTTAATTTATCCATACAAGGTTGATATTAGTACGATTACGGCTGATACAGAGGAAGAGTTGGAAGAAAAGATTGTGGATAAGGCGTTTAACGAATTATATCGCCGTTATAATGCTTCTCGAAATCTACTATCGAAAGCAAAAATTAATGTAGAAATGTTAACGAAAGATAAATTAATAGAACTTTTATATGTAGCATTTAACCGTCGGAAAGCTGTAAAAGCTCGTTTCCAGGACTTAATTGAAAATGAGAATTTCTCCCTCTATTCAACAGGGGAAACAAATGAAAGAAAACTAGAGTTAATGAAGAAAGTGCTAGCAGAAGAAAAGGCAGAAAAATCAAATAACGGGGTGGCGTAAACATGAAGTTGTTCGGAAGAAAGAAAAAGGAAAAGAAAAAAATAGAAGCAGAAGAGAGGGACGAATTGGAGCTAGAGGAGGAAGAGTTGGAAGAAGAGGAAGTACCGACGCAATTAGACAATCAAACAACAGTGTTTGATGTTATTGCCCCAGAAGGAATGAAAATTGATGCAGAAGATTATGGGGTTATTAAACAATCTTTAGGAAGTAATACGTTCTTCCGTCCGTTTTATATTCCACGTGATGGATATCCACGTATGATGCAAACGAATTGGCTGAACATGTTAACTTCAGCCGGGGAAGTGGATGTCATGATTGATATTCATAAAGAGCCAAAAGCTAAGGCAATGCGATCATTAGATATGCAGCTTACAATGTTACGTTCGAATCTTTCTTTCCAACGTACACGAGGAAACATTGACCAAGAAAAAGACTTAGATGCAAAAATTCAAGATACAAACAATTTAATGGATGAAATCCAGTTCAATGAAAACGACTCCTATATGGTGAGTACAATGGGTGTTGCTTACGCAGAATCAAAGAAAGAATTGGACGTTTTATGTGAGTATATTGAAGATGAAATGCAAGCATCTCATTTTAAGATAGCAAGTACTTGGAACCGTGTGAAAAGTGGTTTGAAAGCTACTATGCCACTAGGGGCACCAAATACGCTGCAAGACACTTATCGAAATATCGATAGACGTGCTCTATGTACATTTGCACCCTTTGTATCAGGATCCGGAAGATTTAACGGTGGGATACCAATAGGAAAGAACAAAATTACTGGCCAAGTAGAATTTTTAAATTCATTCGGGAATGCAGATTATCGTCCACCAAACTATAACATTGGTGTGACAGGAATTTCAGGTTCCGGGAAAAGTTTACTTTTAAAAATGAAGCTCGCTCGTGAAACATCACTTGCAGATACACATGCAATGATTATCGATCCAGAGGGAGAGTTTGTAAAAATTACAAAACGTTTAGGTGGTATTAACCTAAACATTTCTCCTGAAAGTAATATCATTATTAACCCTTGTGCAATTGCAGTAACAGAACTGCAAATTACAGATAAAGATGAAGAACTAGAAGCACTTGAACAATATGATAAGAAAGAACTTGTAGAGCGTGATGGCGTAAAGTATGTGAGATTTGTACCAATTTTAGAGAAAATAAATGAAATACTAGGATTCTTTGACATTATTATTCGTGGGCAAGACTTTGATCAACCAGGATTAAATGTATTCCAACGTACGATGCTAGAAGATGCAATTCGTGAAGTGTTTGATAAACATGGTATTACTTCACATCCTTCTTCTTTATATACAGATGAGGTGAAGAAGGTGGATGGACAATTAATTCAGTCTCAAGTAAGAAAGCCAGAGCCAGAGTTAAAAGAAATCTACGATGTCATAGTAGAACATCATGGAGACGATGTGAAGGCAGAAGAGTTAATCGCCGCGATTCGTCCGTTCTTACGTGATGGGTCAAAACCATTATTTGATGGGCAAAGTCATTTTGGTCGTGGTGTAGAAACACAATTAAATGAATCACGTGTTGTTAACTTTAATATTAGTCATTTAGAAGAAGGATTCTTAAAACCAATCGCTTTCCACGTTATCTTGAACTATATTTGGGAGCATTGGATTAAGAGTCCAGAACACGCTATCAAGCGAAAAGTACTGTATGTGGATGAGATGTGGCAGTTTATCGATTATGAACAAACGGTTAACTTCTTAGAAAAAGTAGCACGTCGTTCACGTAAAAGAAATGCCGGTATGTGTTGGGCAAGTCAGGACTTTGTTCGTATTTTAGAAAATGTAAAAGCTCGTGGTATCTTGCAATCTACTTTCTCTTATTTCTTCTTAGAACAAAATAAGATTGATAAGAAAAAGATCCAGGAGAACTTTAACTTAACTGCTGGGGAGCTTGATATTATTCTCAACAACCCTGGAAAAGGAGAAGGGATTTTCCGCGTAGGAGATAGTTCGGTTTGGATTCAAACAGATCCATCAGATAAAGAAATGATGTTTATTGAATCGAATGAAGCGGTACTTCAAGAGCTTTTAAACAATATGAAGAAAGTACAAGGGTACGCAGGATAGTAGCGTACCTTTGTAAAGGAAGGTGAAATTATGCTTGAGAAAATAATAGATTGGGTCGGAGGCCTTGTTATCCATATGGTAAAGGCCCTACTAGCGCCTATTTATGGATTTATGGATACTATTCCAGTTCTAGTCTTTGGTGGAGATAAATCTAATCTAGATTTTTTATATGAAAAGAATGCAGTTACGAATGTATTAGATACCGGTATGCCTGTCATGTTTAAACTTGTTGCTTTTTGTGTTCTCGTCAGTGTAGTAATTACAGCAGCAAAATATTCAGCAACGACTCTGAATCCAAATAATCGCACGGCATTAATTGAATATGCAAAAGACTTAATGATTATCTCGATTTGCCTCTGGCATTTAGATTTCTTTTATAATTTTATTTTTGATCTAAATTCTTGGATTATATTAGAGTTTAAAGAGGCGTTAGGGAATTTTAACCCAGATCAGCAAATACCTCTATTAAAGAATGGACTGGCAGACAATAAGACGATTACAGAACTTTCAATGAAAGACCATAAAAATGATTATATGTTTATCATATTCGGACTATTTATTGAAGCTGGATTAATGATATGGGCAAACTTTTATTATTTAATGCGCGCTGTGACACTATACGTATTAATGTTACTAGGCCCTGTAATGGTAGGAATGTGGATGTTCCCACAAAAGAAACAACAGACGTTATATTGGATTCGTGAACTTATGGGTGCAGTATTAATTCAAGCGATTCACGCAATTACCCTATGGTTAGTTATTACACTTATTGGGGGTGCGCAAAATCCTATTATAAAATTAATATTACTTGCAATGTTTATCCCAGTTGGTGAAATCGTGAAAAGCTTTATTGGCCTTAGCACCAATGCATCCGCTGGTATTCATAGAGCAGGTACGATGATGGGTATGGGTGCTTTAGCAAGTGTGGCTGGACTGGTTAAAGGTGTTCGTGATGACTACCGTAATTCAAAAGCAAAACCTGACGATAAAGGGGATAAAGAAAAGACAAAAGAAGATGCTGATAACCCGAAAGATGCATTAGGAGCGAATTTAGGGACAGATGTTGGTACAACATCTCGTGCAGCTCGTATGTTAAAAGCTGGTCAAATTGGAAGTTCAATTGGTAAAGCAGCGACAGGACTTGCAGGTATGGCAGCGGGAGCTGGTCTTGGACCGGGAGCGATGGTAGCAGGATCGCAAGTTGGAAGTGCATTAGGTAGTGCTCCTGGTGCAGTGGCTGGTAGAAGTGTTGCTGCAGTCGGCGAAGGAGCTGTTGCTTTAGGAAAACATATTGGTTCCAGTGTAAAGAAGGGTGCGGATACGTATTCAAATCTAAATGGAGAATCTTATCCGGAACTAACCGATGAAGATATCGCACAGGATTTAGCTACAAAAGACTTTGAAAATTGGAAAGCAGATAATCCGGATTCTGCAGTTGCAAGTCGCTTGAAACAAGCATTCCCTGGTGCGTCCGATGCGGAGATTGCTAAAAAAGTAGCGAAAACAAATAGTGATCAAATGTCTCGTTTCTCAAATCAGCGGAAACAAGATTTACAAAATATGAAGAAAACCGCTACACCATATGGAAATGCTAGAGATTTAGTAAACGCTGCAACAAATGCATTCCAAAAGGGGTATGAGGCAGACCATAAAGATACGTTTATGAGTCAGTTACCAGAAAATATGTCAGCAGAAGAGAAAGAGAAACATTGGAACGATCATCTGAACACAAAAGTACAAGGATTTAGAAATCACGCAGAACAGGCGGCAACAAAAGCGGGAGCTATGCCAGTTGACGCGAAGGATAAGCAAGGAAATAACCTGTTTGATAAATCCTATGTGAATAAAGATGCGTTTGCTTCTCGACTTGCATTAGGAAAGGTCGGAAAAGCAGTCGAGGATGTAAAAGGAGAAACGTTAGAAAGTGGCCATCAAAATATGGGACAAGTCGGTGCTCTTGTCGGTGCTTCTACTGCTGCATTTAAGAAAGCGTATAGTGCAGACCATAAGGCTGGATTCATGAAACAATTCCCTGCAGATATGCCACAACAAGAAAAAGAAGCAGCATGGAATAAGCATTTAGATCAAAAAGTACAAGGATTTCAAAATCATGCGCAAAAAGCGGCGGAATCAGCTGGTATTGTACAGCAAAAAGATGGTACAAACTATGCGAATAAAAAAGCTTTCGCTGCTCATTTATCACAACAGTTACAAAAAAATCCTGGCTTAAATGCTATGGGTGTATCTAATGCGGCAGGCATTCAGAAGGCAGTCAACGGCGTGAAAACGCACGGTTTGACAAGTGGAACAGGAAGCCAGAAAGCAAAACAAGTAAGTAATGTTGGCAACCTGGTACAAGCCTCTACAGAATCCTTTAAACAGGGCTATGCAGCAGAACAACAGGCAAGCTTTATGAAGAACTTGTCTCCAACAATGTCTCAACCACAAAAAGAGCAAGCTTGGCAGTCGCACTTGAATGAAAAAGGAAATGAATTTAAAGCAGTGGCACAACAAGCGGCAGTACAAGCGGGAGCGATGCCCGTACAGGCGAAAGATACGAGTGGTAAGAGTCTACATAATCAATCGTATATTAATAAACATGCCTTTGCTTCGCAATTAACGAAAGGATTACAAAGCCATGCAAGTCTTGGAACGGTGAGTCAACAAGTAGGTTCTGGAATTACTAGTGCGATTCAAGGTGTTCGTTCACATGGCGTTGCAACAGGTGGCGCAATCAATAAAGCTGTATATGCGGCGACACAAACGCAAGCGAGTATCGCACGTGCAGGAGATCTTTCTGTTGCGGAAATTGAACGCTCTTATGCAGATGCATCAACAAGTGTAGCAAATATTGCACAAAGCGCTGGTAAAATGTCTATCCCAACTTCAGCAGTGGGACGTATGACGCAGCAAAGTACAAAACTTGGCATGAGTGTAATGGAAGGTGCGAAACACCTTATGCTTGCGGATCGCATTGATACGGTATCAAATGCATACTTTAGTGCCGCGAGTGCTGTACAACAATCTGGAGGGAATACAGTACAAAGAGTGATAAGTGGAACTACTGCTGCTGTTAATACATCATTAGGTGGGAATGCAGCAGAGCGTCATTATAATGTGACAAAAGGCTTAAGTTACGCTGCAGGTGTGATTGGTGGTGCAGGTGCTTATCAAGCGACTGCACGTATGGTAAGTAAACATAATCCGTATAACAGTGCAGTTCGTACAGAAGCAAAAGAGATTCAGGAAATTCAACAGATGGTACCGACGACAACAGATCATACAGGCGCGCAATCGGTTGTAAAAGGTGCAGTACGACTTGTGACGACAAATAATAAATCATGGATTGAGGCAAAAGATTCTAGTGGTATGACGCAAGTTGTATCTCGTTATGGTAGTGGAGATAGCAGTATACGATCTGGACAAGTCGTATATCAGGACTTAAATATTTCAGACGGACAATTAACGCAGTATCGTAATGGTACGAAAGCATCTCCAGCCTATATACAAGATTCAAGTGGTGGCAAAATCAATATCAATCGCTCAATCAATGTAAATCCAAATCAATTAGTAGGAAACCAAAATCAAAGACCGTTACAACAGAAACCGGTATTTAATGAACCACCACTTACGGTCAATCATAAGGTAGACAATGGTCACTTCTATATGTCTGATTTAGACCAAGGTGGCTATAAGAATGTACAAATGGTCGTAGAAAGAGATCGTAGTTATATGGTTGCGACAACAACAGACGGTACAGTGTCACGTATTTCGCCGTTCGGAAAAGGAGATACGCGCTTACAAGCAAACCAAAGGATTGAAAGAGCTTGTGAAGTGAAAGACAGTAGTATTAAGCCAAGAGAAGAAATCTTAGTAACACATACACAGGATGAAGTTGTTCGTACAGAAACGCATCTGAATTTATCAGAACATGACCCACAAAATCTGATTCCATTTGCGCCAAATCCTCGCTTAGCACAGCGAAGAGGAAGAAATTCTCAAAATGGAAAATATGGTGTGATAAGTCTATGAGTCAAAACCCTAACGATCCAAATGAACAGAAAAAAAGTAATCCTTTAAAAGATGTAGCTTCCCACTTTATTAAGAAAAAAGGGATGCAAGCGCGTGGGAAGATGGCAAAATTGGCAGGAAAAGCAGGAAAGGCGGCAGCGAAAGCTGCTGCCAAAATGCTAAAAGCAGGTATATTAAAAATTGTGGGTGCTGTTGTGGCAGCGGTTGGAGTACCTGCCGCTTTGATTATGGGAGTAATTATTGCTGTGTGTGTGATTTTAGTCTCTTTTGTACCTTTTACCGATGATGAAGGTAAGACAGAGGAACAAGTAAAAAAATATATGGAAGTCTCAATGGCTCTGAATGTGGATTGGAAAGAGGTTGTCGCCTTTGACATGGCGCGATATGATAATGATTTAACTGGTAAAGATCCGCATGATGCTATATCATACTTCTTGGATATCCAATATGAAGAATATACGGAAAAAGAGGTATGTGAGGCGGGACCAAATGGTCCTTGTGAAAAAAAGAAAAAAGAGATGCAAAAAACAAAATCTGAAAGTTACTCCGGACCAGATGTAAAAAAGATATTAGGAGATACAGATTTTAAGAAAAAAATAGATGAGATTAATGCAAGTGGAAGTAAAAAAGTGACAACATCTTCTCACGGGCTAGAGAAAGCCATGGAACTCGCAAAGTTTAGTAAAAGTCAAAAAGAGCGTGCTCGTGAGATATTAGAAGCCGGGATGTTAGAAGGAATGTATGGACATCTTGCCCCTACTACTGGTGGATTTATTGGTGGTATGTGTGTAGGTAATGTGAGTCCTGGTGGAGAGCCTGTTAACCTTAATGCAAAAGTTACAGGATACCTTCCTAAAATTAAAGAAATGGCAGAAAAACATGGTGTTGCTCAATATGTTGGTATTTTGGCTGCCCAAATGATGCAGGAATCAGGTGGAGCAGGAAATGACCCGATGCAGGCTTCAGAGGGGCATTATGGAGACATGAGCCCATCTTGTGTAGGTGTCAAGGGGAACGCACGTGTAGGATGTATTAAAGATCCCAACATTTCTATTGAAGCAGGCGTACAAGAATTTAAAGATGTGTTAGCAAAGGCGAATGGAGATATAGCCCTAGCCTTACAATCTTATAATTTTGGATCAGGATTCATTAGCTATGCATTAGCAAAAGGTGGATATTCAGAAGAAACAGCCATTGCGTTTTCTAGGGAGCATGCTCGTGAAAATCCAGCAGGTTGTTCTGACCCTAATAACTTCCGAACCAAAGTTGGAGCGTGTTATGGGGATTACGTGCGCCCATAAGGGAGCAAAGAAACACAGTGATTGCAAGCTGTTAGGTCAACCCTAAAAGACCTAGTATCACTTGGCTAACCTTGGAGGGAAACTGAAGGGGGACAACAGCATGCCAAGAAAGCCGTAAGTTGACTAAGCATCGAGTCAAGACTGAATGGCAAGATATAAAGTATAGATAAGGATGAAGGCTAAACTGCTTGAACGATAGCACAAGGGAGGCCACCGTAACTGGACTCGGAAGATGCTTACAGACGAGACTCAACAGATATCATAAGGGTAGTAGTAGTCATCCTATATGAGTAGGGTTATCTGTTGCCCACTTCTATATGGAAGGAACGTGTGAACGTCGCATCCGAAACTATACGTGCAAGTTCTTTGTTTACTAAATGGGGATTGTCTAAGTTGGAACGCCCATTGGGCTATTGAGGATAACTTCAAGATACAGAAATCAAGAAGTATGGCTCATGAATATCTAATATGACAACGGAGCCTTCGTAGTAGTCAGAGCTAGGGAAAGCCTAGTACAAGGCGAAGGAAGGCAGTCTGTCAGCTTATTACCAAATTGGGGAGGTGCGAAAGGCACTATGCAATGTCCAAAAATAGTACTAAGCAATCTGCGAACGAAGAGTCTTAATAAGGAATATCAATATACAAGACTTTATCGTAATTTATATAACCCAGATTTCTTTTTATTAGCATACGATAATCTAAGTAAAAATGATGGCGCATTAACAATAGGAGTAGACCAAAGGTCTATTGATGGTTTTTCTATGAAGGAAGTGGAAGGCTTGATAAGTGTTTTAAAAAGTAAAAGCTATCAACCATATCCATCTAGAAGAACCTATATTGAAAAGAAAAATGGCAAGAAAAGACCATTAGGAATTCCTAGCTTTTATGATAAATTAGTCCAAGAAGTTATACGTATGATACTAGAAGCGATATACGATTCAAGCTTTTCTAGTTCATCACATGGATACCGAAAAGGAAAGGGATGCCATAGTGCGTTATTAGAGATAAAGCGCACATTTACAGGTAGTAAATGGTTTATCGAAGGAGATATTAAAGGGTTTTTCGACAATATTGAACATCATACTCTAGTTACAATTCTTAAAAGAAGAATAAAAGATGAGGCGTTTATAGAGTTGATTTGGAAATTCTTACGGGCTGGATATTTAGAAGAATGGAAATTTCATAATACCTATAGTGGAGCACCTCAAGGTGGAATCATTAGTCCAATACTTTCTAATATTTATCTAAACGAATTAGATGCTTATATGAAAAAGTATCAAGATAGATTTGAATCAGGGAAAAAGCGACAAATAAATAAAGAGTATAGTAATTTACAGTATAAAGTGCGGAAGATTCAAGAGAAAATCGATACTGCCTATCTAAATGGAGAAGTAACACGAATTAAGGAACTAAAAGAACAACAAAAGGTCCTGAAAAGGAAGTTGTTACAAACACCTTATAATAATCCAATGGATGAAAATTATAGAAGGCTCAAATATGTAAGATATGCGGATGACTTTCTTATCGGAGTAATAGGTTCTAAAGAGGATGCAATTCTTATTAAAAATGAGATAGCTTCATTTTTGAAAGAAGAGCTAAAACTAGAATTATCTATGGAAAAGACTCTGATAACAAATGCCTTCAAGAAACACGCTAAATTTCTAGGATTTGAAATTAAAGTGTTTAAAAGTGAAGCAACACGCATTAACAGTCTTGGGAGAGCTTCTAGGGTTCTTAACGGTAAAATTCAATTAAAAATGCCACATGAGGCATGGATAAAGAAACTTCAAAAGTATCAGGCCATTAAAATGTGTGCCGATGGCACTTGGAAACCTCAGCCAAGAGGATATTTCCAACACAATGAAGATCTAGAGATTATCACGCAATATAATAGCGAAATTCGAGGGTTATATAATTACTATCGACTAGCTGAAAATGTGAGCAATCACATGCACCGCTTTGCATATTTCATGTATTACTCAATGTTAAAAACTTTTGCGTCAAAATACAGAACACGTACGAAACAAATTCGAAAGAAATACGAAAAGTACGGACAATTTACTGTACAGTATGAGACAAAGAAGGGAATGAATAAAGTTCATTTCATTGAAAGAAAGTTTCCAATGACAAGAAATTTATCGCTAGAAGGAACAGACATTTTACCAAATACTCGGCATGTAATGAGTACGACTAAATTGTCAGATAGAATCAAGGCGGAAACATGTGAACTATGCGGAGCTAGCAATGTTGTGATACATATGCACCACATTAGGAGATTAAAGAATCTACGAGCAAAGTCAAATAAATCATATATTGAACAACAAATGATAGCGAGAAATCGAAAGACTATCGCACTTTGTAAAGAGTGTCATATGAAAAGACACAAGGGCGAGATATAAAATGCAGAAGACAGATGGAGAGCCGGATACATTGAGAGATGTAAGTCCGGTTCGGGGAGGAACATTTGGAAACCTATCACAGGAATGTAATAAGGCGCTGGATGTTTACTCTACACGTACGTTTCCAAAGTTTTGAAATATTACAAAGATTTAGGGTGTGTGGCGGATGTATCTGGAGAATGGATTTCTGATAAAGGTTGGAAATGGCCAACGAAATCAGGGCGTATTACAGATACGTTTGATGCAGTTCGTGGTGGAAAACAACATAATGCTGTAGATATTGGGGCCATGACCGCCGGAAAAGCTGGGGACCCCGTATGGTCGATGGAAGCGGGTATTGTAACAAACCAAACAGGAAATGTAAACGGTGGCGGTCTAGGTGTCTATGTAGACCATGGAAATGGTATTGTATCTCGTTACTTACATTTGAGTAAAATATCAGTTGCACCAGGAACTATGGTGACAAAAGGGCAAATTATTGGGGAAATGGGCGGTTCTAACTTTGATAGAGATACAGGTTTCCTTAATATGAATGGATACGCCGTCCATTTAGATTTCCAAATTCGTATTAATGACCAACCAACAGATCCAATGAAATTCTTTAAGAAAAATGATGATCCAGGGTTATCATCAGGTGGTGCTCCTACAATGACAAATGCCAAACGACAAAAGGTATTGGAAGAAGCAAAAAAATGGGTTGGACAAGGGAAAGTAAGCTATGTATCCGGTGCTAGAAATCCAGCTGCAGGTAGTGCAGATTGTTCTGGATTCACACAATATGTGTTTAAAACTAGTATAGGTGTCCAACTTGGAGATTGGACAGGTGCTCAAATTGGACAAGGAAAACAGGTGCCAGATATCGGTCGTGCACAACCAGGAGATTTAATTTTCTATGAAAACCCTAACCATGTATCTATTTATTTAGGGAATCAGAAAATGATTCATATTGGTGATAATAAGGGTGTACAAATTACAGGTCTAAACTATACGGCAAGAGGACAACATATGTCGCAAATCCGTAATGTTATAGACTGATTTGGGATGTGAAGAAATGAAGAAAGTCATGAATGTGTTAACGAATCTGCCTCGTAAGTACTTAGTTATATTGGGAATTATTGTGTTAGTAGTAGGCGTTGCTACCTATAATACGATTCATCGTTACATGATGAAATCTCAAGTACAAGAGGAAGAGCAAGTAAATCAAGATGAAATCGAGATGCTTGGAGATAAGCCAAAGGGATTTGATACAAAAGAAGAGGAATATATCGCAAAGACAAAAACTGTAGAGGACTTACTACGAAAAATTTCTAATAGTAGTTATGATGTCCCGTATTTGTTTACAAAGGCTGGATTTGGTATTGAACCAATGAAAATGACAAGTAATGAACGTATGCTTGCTACAGAAGCTGTACAACGATATTTCCTAAATGGGGATCAGTTTTACAATGCGAGAATTACAAAAATTGACCGTGGGAAAAAAGTTGATACGTTTCATATTGAAGTTTTAATTCAACAGGTAAACTTCTTAGAACCACGACAATTTAAAGTGCAGGTAAACAAATATGCACAAATTGTAACACCAATTACACAAATTCCACATGGACAAGAAGAAGTACCTGTGGATTAAGAAGGAAATGAGGGTTGTGGAAGAAAAAACACAACCCTTTTATAAAAAAATAAAGAGTACCTAAAATTATTTATTTAATATTCATAATTTTCTGATATAATAAAACCATGGTTAAATGAAATTTGCATATAACGCTAAAATGAGATAGATATGGAGGAATACAAATGAGAATGTTAATTGGTACAGCTGCGAATTTTGTTTCGGGGTATTATATAGGACGAAATTCCGGATTATTTGGAACGTTGTTTGGCTGGGCTTTTCTGTTGGGTGGTGGCTATCTGTTAATAGAAAATTGGGATAGTATCACAGTATGGATGCATAGTTTAAATATTGTACGAGGATTAGATGGTTACGAAGACATGAGCGATGGCTTCATTTTCATCTGTTTGGTAGTAAGTGGCTTTATTTTTATCTTGTTGTCCCCGATTTTCGTTATTTTATTAATAGTTTGTTTTGTGTTAATGAATATTGTTGCTTGTACACTTGTGTTATTAACATCACCAAGTACGTATATAAAGAAGAAAGATAAGGAGAATGAGTGGGAATGAGTACAATTCTAGTTTTAGGTGGATCAAATGGAAGAACGCTAGAGAAGTTGGTCAAAAAAAGAGACTGTCAGGTTATTTTCCATGATGGGAAAAATCACGGAGGCGTAAAGAAAACCTTTCGAAGTGTTATAAAAGAATGCGATGTTATTGTCATTCAAAAAGGTGCATGTGGCCATGTATCTATTGATGTAGCAAAAGAGTACGCAAAGAAGTATGATGTCCCACTAGTATTTAATTCGGGATTTGGTGGAACTGGTGCGCTTGAAATGGGATTAAAGCATTTGAAGGTTGCATGAGGTTTGCTACATATGAATGGAATAATAATTGTTAAATCAATATATAACATTAAAAGAAAAGGAGAAAGATAGTGTTTAAAGATATATATGTGTTATTTCCACCAGAAGGGAAAGAAAGCATCGAATTTCAATTCTTTTTAGATATAGAGGGAGAGAAGTTTTACGAATTTTATCAGGAAAAATATAAAGACCCTATGTCTGATGTATCTGTATATTTTCCAATGTTTCAAAATACGTATGAATCCTATTTAGAGGGATTTTTGTACCCGTATGTAAGTAGCTTTAAAGAGATTCGATTAGGACGGGATGCATGGGAAAATGAAGGTATTTGGTTTGGTATTCATCAAGACGGAAGGGAACTGGGGATTCTTTTGCCCAGAGTTGATTTTGCGTACTATAAAGGAGCTTTGTCCTATAAAGATTGGCGAACAAAATAACTAAACAAAAGCATTATTTTCCGGAAAGGTGAAAAGAGCACACAGAAAATGTGTACTCATACAATCTAAATTAATTTAAGGACCATGATATATCATCAAGGGCTTTATAAATATAACTGTACATGCGGTAAAAGATATATTTTGGATTGTATTTTTCTTTCCAGTTCATAATAATCACCTCTAATACAAATAGTTTATTTACATTATACAGTCATTAATTCGAATGTTAAGAAAATTAGATGTAAATTAAGGTAAATTTAAACAAAATAGTTATTTGTTTATTTAGTTTAATTAAATTTGAATTTTGTACAAAAATGGAGAATGAATATGTCAAAAACAAAGAGGGAGCAGGTATTAATTACAACGGTAAATGCTCAGGTCGCAAAAAATTATGCGGAGAGTCAGGCTTGGATAAACGAGACTTTAAGAATAATGGCAAAAGGAACTAAATATGAGTCAGATGTTAATGAAGCACTTGCAGTTTGTGAGAAATACAAAGAGCTAAAAACACTAAATTAAAAGAAGTTAATAGAAATAAGAAATCCGGAATTTTAATATAAGCGTTATTTGATAAAAAATAAGAAAGCCCTAGCTTTCTTATTATATGTAAAAAGTCATATGTTTTTTATCTTCTTTATAGTACTCTAACCGGTTTTGCAAAGTGCCAGTGTGGAACTCAAACTTATGGCCATCTGGATCTGTAAAGTAAAGAGATCTTTGGTCTCTCTCATCCCTTTCTCGACCAGGTAAAATATTAACATCATTTTGAATTAATGCTTCTTTTAAATGGTCTAATGCTTCATTTGTTACAGTGAAAGCCATATGTGTATAAGATTGCTTAATTTCGTTTCTTGGTATATCTTCTTCAACATTTAAAGCAATCCATAATCCATTTAAATCAAAATACGCTAATTTTCTACCTTTTACTAATAATTTTGCTTGAAGTATTTTTTGATAGAATTCAATAGATTTTTCCAAGTTTGATACAGAAAAACAAATATGGTTAATGCCCTGTAGCATACAAAACGCCCCCTATAATTAAATGATTTTTAATATTTTTATATAAAGATTATAAAAGTTTAGGCGCGATTTATAAAGAATTATTACCAAATAGTTATCTTGTAATCAAAAATAAAATAACCCGCTAGTTATAACGGGTTATTTCCACAAGGTGTGCAAGGAATGCAAGGTAACTGGACTAGGGAAACCTGTAGATTTCCTTGTAATTGTAATGTATGCAAAGGAATCAATAAGGTTAATGAAGTTTAAACAAAATCCTTATTTCAACAGAAAAAAGAACGCACGGGAAAGCGCTCTTTGACCAGGATTTATATGAAAAAGTATCGGCAATTAAATCTTATGTATGTTTTCAGTTTATGTGTAAGTTAGAATCAAATCTTTATTTAAGAGGGGAACGAAATCGTGAAATATGATAAACAAGAATGTCCGAAATGTAGCAATCCGGTTAAAACTTTATATAGACCATCAATGAGTTATAAAGGCCCAAATCTTTGCTATTGGTGTAATCGGAAACGTGTTAAAGAAGAAAAAGAAATGAACGTACAAAACTAACACAAAATCTTTATTAAAAATAACGAACAAAAAGCACTACTGGATCCTGTGAAAGTTCGTGATTTAATACAAAATCGTTAATTAAATCAAAAAGTGAAAGGAAAATACATTAATATGAATAATAGTAATATACATAAATCAGGTTATATCATACTGATTTATTTTATAATGACGCAGTTTGTGGGGATAATAGGTGTACAATTGCTAGCGAAGACAGGATGGTATGATATTCAGGGAAATCAACAGCAAGCAATCCAACAACTTCTTGTGCATTGGGAACTAATTGGATTTTCACTTACATTAATAATCATTTTTCTTATATATAGTAAAGAACTAATGAATGATCCCAAGTTATCGATTAAATTATCAAGAAATTCATTTGTATGGATTTTAGTTGGGATCATAGTAGTATTTCTTGCGCAGATGGTTGGTAGTGTTTTAGATAAGAGTGTATTTCAGTTAACTATGCAATCAGCAAATACGTCTAGTACAGTCGCTGCTGCAGCAATATCTCCTGTGGCACTTGTTTCAATTGTTCTTCTTGCGCCTTTAGTAGAAGAGTTTGTTTTTCGTTATGCGGCCATAAACATTTTAATGTCTAAGTTTAAGCAAACTTGGAGCATACTAATAAGCTCATTGTTCTTTTCTATCATGCATATTGATTTTCCATATATATTTGGATATTTTTTAATTGGAGTTATACTTGCTTTAGTATATGTGCGTACTAATAGGTTACTAGTATCATTTGTTGTTCATGCTAGTATGAACTTAATTGTTGTTATACTCCAGATTTCTTGATGAAAAAGCAGCGGATTTGTGCAACTTACTAGTGATCTAGTTTTGTATGTTTATGGATTTAAAATTATGATAAGATTAATAAGAATACATTTGAAAATGTGGGTTCAAGTTGCTGTATTGACTGAATTGCACCAAAAAAACCAATTCCATTACACGGGAATTGGTTTTTTTGGTGTGTGTTGTTAGCATAATTATTGACGGCCTAAAGGAGATTTGTTTCTTTGTAGTTTAGTATAACTTAGATAAAAAGAAAATTCAAAAACAAAATGATGAATCTTTACATATTTTTAAATTACAACACAAAAATGTAAAGATATGGTTTATAAAGAGTGGTGAAACACTCGCCTATGTTTCTAGTGATTGTATTTTTTATCTGTTTTTGGTGCGAAATCTGTTGATGGATTTTGCACTTTTTTATTTATTGTTTAATAGGTTTAATTTAATTATTTGAAAGGGGGAAATTAGTATGTTTGGGAATAAAGAAAATGAAATTAAAGAATACCTTATACAAGAAGGTTATGAGATTAAAGAATATTTAAGAAAAAATGGTGATTGGTACTATTTTAAAGTACATACTTTTTGGTCTGGAAAACATTTAGTAAAAGTAAAAGATGGAGTATTTGGTTTTAGAATAGAAAAAGCGTAAATAGAGGGATTTATTCTGTATAAGTGCACTTATACAGAATAAATCCCATAATAAAAATACTGTAATTAGCAAAATTAAAGTTTACTTTCATTTCTTTCATCTTTAACCCAATTAGTGCTATAAGGGGTCTTGCAAACAAAACGTGAATTTTGTACGGTAAGGAATTATTCGGTGTCTTTTTTTAATAAATCAATTAATAAAATTAGTTATATAAATAATTTGTTATACTTCCATGTACCCTACTGATATAATATATAAGGCAATTATTGGTTAATTAATAGCGTACATATATTGGGGAGGTACATAAGTCATGGAGTTAATAGTTTCTTCATTTGTATTAGTGGTAATATTCTTTATTCTTTCGATATCTTTAAGTGGTAAAGGTCAGCGAATAGCAAAAGAAGTTTTAAAAGAGCTTATTAATGGTCCTGAGGGGAAAATGTTGGTAGGTTTTTTTGGATCTGCAGCAGTTACAGGAGTAATTTTTGTCCTTTGGCTTTTATTGAACTAAGCATTCCAGTTACTCAGGCTGATACAAGGTGCAAGAAAATTACTGGATAATTAAAGGTACATATATATTAGGAGGTACATAAGTAATGATAGATATAATATTCTCATTCTTCTTAGTGGTTACTTATTTCATTATTTATCTCTTTTCAAGTGGAGAAAAGAAACAACAAGCAAAAGAAAATCTAAAAGAAGTTATTACAGGTGCGGGTGGTAAACTCCTATTAGTTACTGTTATGGGAATTCTAATCATGGTAATCTGGTTATATTTTTATGGTTTAGGTTTATGAATATAAACTAAAATCATATCCAAGTATACGAGATAATGGTTCACCTGGGAAGTATGCGTATTATGGTGGAGAATAGGACACGGTGGTCTTTTTGGAGAAGCTAAATGTGTTATGAAACTGATGAATCGGATAATAGGTAGTATATAAAGGTCTTATCTTTTTTATAGGAAGATAAGGCTTTTTTATGCATAAAGAAAAGACACCACAAGGTGCCTTTCTCTGACTTGAACCACTTTAATTTTAATAACACCATTTTACAACTACAAATATATCTTTAATCTTTCATATAATATTTTAACATTTTTTTCAGTTAATTGCATGTAACTGGTAAAAAATAGTCTATTTCTTGTAAACTCCTTTTCTCCATACCCACTCAATAGGACCATAACGGAAATATTTACTCCAAATCTTGCTGAATATGATTTGTACAAATATAATTACAAGCCCAAAGATACATAGTTGCCAGTAATATACGTGTGAGACATCTTTAAAGCACCACGAAAGAATGACAAGCGTAATTATGCTTTGAGTGATGTAATTTGTTAAAGCATACTGGCCAACGTTCATAAAGGGGTGCAGGCATTCTATATATTTTTTATTCTCACAAACTCTCAGTAGAGTACAAATATAGAATATAGCTAGCATTTTCCCTCCAAATAGAATCCATAGTTGTACATCCTGAGAGTAATAGACATCTGTTTTTATAAAGTAGTAGAGAATAGGACAAGAGAGAAGACATGAGATACATAACGAACTCCACTGTAAAAATCTAATTTTCTTTATTAATTCCGGTACCCTTTTAAAAATATTTTTCTTACCAGCCCATAACCCTATTAAAAATAAGCCTATATATTCAGGAATTCCTATTAGTAGTTGCTGGAATTCCTGAGTCATTAGAAAGAAAAGACGTGCTTTTACTTGATGAGAATAATGTATAAATAGATTCACAGTGTGATTGGTAGTGTTACCTGTGAACATATATTGATAGTAATTTGGTACCTCAGGAATAGAAGAACTTGCTCGTAAAAATACAATAACATGTAATACATAACTAACCGTTAGGAAACTACAACCAGCTATAAAAATAAGCTTAGTAGATCGCTTATAAAAGAACAATAGAATAAATCCAGCTATAGCATACGCATGTAGAATATCTCCATACCATAGAAAGGTGAAGTGGAGTAAACCGAAGACTAGTAAAATACATAGTCTCCGGGTAAATAGCTTATACATAGGATATCCTTTTGCTTCTGTATTTTTCATAAAGATATAAAATCCTACTCCAAATAAGAATGCGAAAATAGTGTAGAACTTTGCTTGTATAAACAAATCTACTAAAAAACGAATCGTTTTATCTGTACCGGTGTAACCTGCCTGATTAAAGGGATCTAGTCCCGTCATAGTGGGCAGATTCGCAAATAGGATACATAGTATGGCGATACCTCTTATTATGTCTAACGAATGAATACGGACGTTTTGTTGCATGTTAATTCTCCTTTCTTACAAAGAAAAACGAGCACTATACTAGCTAGCGCTCGAATTACGTCTTGCAAAGAATCCATCATATGTAGCAGCTGACACAGCTCCTTCTAAACGTTCAACTTCTTCACCTCTGTTATAAGCGACAACAACTGGAGTACCTGGAATGTCGAATTCTTCAAAGGCACTTTGATTTTCTGGTGTAGAGATATCAATACGATAAATGGTTCTATCATGCTTTTTTGACATACGATTGATATCCGGTGCAGCTTTTTTACAAAAATGACAGGTTGGTTGATAGTAATACGCAATGAACTCTTCATGGGATTGTATTTTTTGCTTTATTTCTTCTTTGGAAATATCTTTTATATTTTCAGGTGCTCCTTTTACATCTGCAGCAGATACAATTGTTTTTTCTGGTATTATAGTTTCTGTATTGACTGATTCATTCTTAGTTAAAGTAAAGATCGCAATACAAGCAACGCATAAAGTTGTGATAACTGCTCCAATTTTGTAGACTTTTTTCATAGTAAATTCCTCCTTAAAGTAAAAAAAAGGACAAACCTCGCCCGAGTTAACTGGGCGTAAGGTTTGTCCTTCACGCTACGTACAATAGAGTATAAACAATGGAAACAAATTTTCTATCTATATAATACCATAAGATTTATATAGAATGCTATAAGAATTTTAAAAGAAAAACTAGGGAATATATTAATAGTAAAATTTCATGTACCAGATTAAATATCAAAAACAATAAACACCACAACAAAGGGATTCTCTGTGGTGTATCCAACTGATAGGGATACTATCCTCCTCCAATAAGCATAAATTCATTCAACAAACACATCTCAAAAAGTGTGTGTACTTATGAAGTATGTCTTAAGTACATTTTGATACCTTTTGAAGTAGTTTAAGCTGCAAAGAATATATTATATCTAAAGGTGTACCTTTTGGAATTGTTTTTTTTAGATGTTCATATGTAAAAAGTAAAACTAAGTTTAGGTATTTATATATTTTGTAAAACACGCCGTTGAATATCCAAATAAAAGTCCAGTAATATCATGCATACGTACCGATATTACTGGGCTTTATGAGTTTAACATTTTGTATGTTTTGTAAAACTGATAATGTTCTGTCTCCTACAAAATAATTATTTAGCTCTGATGAACAAAAGTTTGAAAAAACATTTCTATATTTATCAACAAAAAATTGTTTAGGAAAATAATACTAAGTAAAAATAATACTATAAATACATTTTAAAGGAGAATTGCAATGAGTAATTATGAAATTGGAAAAGATATTGAAGCTTTAAATCAAAGAATTAGCAATTTAGAAGATCAATTACAATTTTCGAATAATGATGATTGTAATTGTGGAGAAAGTGAAGAAATATTGGAAATTCCGCCGGTTCCTGAAAAAGGTATAAGACTTCAATCATTAAAAATATCAGAAACAGGCACTACAATGAAAATTATTTCTATTGTAAATAAAGGAGAAATGGATTACATGTTAGCATTTGATTCTAATAGGACCTATATAGAAGTTAAAGATGATATTAAATATATTGTTTATATACATCCAAGTAGCGAGAAATTTAAGTTAGAAAGTATTCTTACAAAGAACTTAATGTCTAGTCTTGGATTCGGAAGATGTGGTTGCTATAAATGGGGGAATTGGAAATGTCACAGTACTAGATATGACAAAGACTGCATCGGTAAGGAAAAGTATTTTAAAGGTGCAGATAAACATTGTGATCTAACATGCAGTAGTTACGTTGCTATATGGTATATTGAATGTGGAAAATGTGGTCAACCAGATCCTTGTTAACTCTAAAGCAGTTATTTATTATATGTATAAATATTTTTAAAAGGAAGATTCATATGAATAAGGAAAGTTCTCCAAATTATCCATGTGCGATTAATGCTAAAGCAGAAGGTGAAATACATGTGATAACAGGGGCCATCGCATACGATGTTTTTCTTTTATTGTACATAAAAGAGTGGTAATCATGCAAATCAGTCCTAATCACAACAGACATAAGAACTTACACCAACATTTATAATATATCACTGGTTCTTGTGAGTTTAATATAAAGAAGCATTTCGTACATTATGTAAGCATGCGGACCTCGATCCCCATCACCGAGACGATTTGAACAATATACTTGACCGACTACCACTTTCACCAGAGCATCACAAAATCCTTGGTATAAGTGCTATCTGCACCGCTGACCTAGCTAGTCAAGCTATTTCAGAAATTCTAGAGCCATACTCAAACGGTGGAAAAGGTGAATTTTCTACAGGAAAGGTTAGCTAAATTACAATTTAACCGTTTTTAATAGGGATACCGCCCCACATCTATTAACTTAAATCATATTTTTTGTTTTATCTTTTTCCCTTTTCCAAATACGTTTACTCGAGTTACTATAGAATTATAAGAGCAGATTGAAGAATTTGTTTCTGGTGTTGAAGGTGATTTATATGCAGGTTACGTTTAACTAGAAAAACAAAAAGAACTTGTAGGAATCCCTACAAGTTCTTTTTTGAATCATGTAAAAAGGTTAAACAAACTATCTCATAATTTGAATCGGAGCAAACACTATAACCACGGGTTGATTTCATTATATACTAAATCTTAACGTATGCACTTATAATATTTGAAAATTATGTGAATTTAGAATAGGGAAATAAATAGCTGTCTTAACCCCTGAAAATCCTTATTTAATATTTTTAACAAAATATTTTAAATCAATATCTATATCGTAATAATTTATAAAAAATATAATTATAAGTAAATAAATAAGAATATAGTATTCTTATTCATTAACCAACATTAAAAACGTAATTTAACTTATTATTTTTCGATTAATTTATAGTTGTAACTAAATATAATTTTCAAATCAATCTTTAACTAGAAAAGTGTATCTTTTAGAACAAACATTTATAAAAGTGTTACGATGTAAACATTAGTTTTATAAAATGGTATTTCTCTACATATCTTCTTTTATTCTATATAATAAAAGAAGCACATCTCTGTATTATTATGGTTAAAAAGGGGGAACAGTCCAGGTGGAGATTGATGTAGTATTTTAACATTTAGGAGGATCTGATATGTACTCATTAAAAGAGGCGCAAGCTATGGATTACCTATTAAAGAAGTTACATTCTAATGGGTTCTTAGAACAAATAACAGGAAATACAAGTGAATTAAAATTAGTGATAGCATTTAATAATCAATATATATCGGGAGATTTTATTAAGTTTCAAAAGGGTTCTATTGAACAATATGAAATTGATGGTTCATATGATTATGAAAAAGTTAAATATAATAACACGGCATTTCCTGCCTATCATAAATTATGGTCATCGTTTTGTGATAAGTACATAGCAAATGGGTCGGGTTACAAGTTCAGACAAATATTAGATTTAACAGTTATTTTTGATCTTCTTAATGAAATGGTAGAAACCATACCTTTTGCAAATGAGTCAATTCCGTTAAGACCAGTTTTTATGAATATTGATTACTTTAATGAAGAAAAAGGACCAAAATTTCTTTATTTAGGAAATCAGAAAATCGAAATTATTTCAATTATGAAAAGGGAGAAGAGTATAAATGGGTAATAGTCCTGAAAAAGTTTTTATTAGTTATAGTTGGGATTCGGAAGAACACCAACTATGGGTATTAGAGTTGGTGAGAAAACTTCGGTCGGAAGGATATGATGCAAATTATGATCGAGGCATTACATCTACTTCAACAGTCAATTTGAATCAAATGATGGTAGAACATATGCGAGATGATGATTACATTATAATGATATTAACTGAAAAATATGCAGTTAAGGCAGATGATTTTGCAGGGGGAGTGGGCTTTGAAACAATTCTTTCATTACCTATTATTCAGCAAAATCTTAATAAATTAATTATTTTAACTCGACAACCTGCTGTTCTTCAAAAAGTTATTCCATTTCATTTGCAAGGAATAAATTATATTGATTTTTCAAATCCAGCTGAATTTGGTAATAAGTTTGAAGAATTGGTCTATCGACTACAAGAAACTCCTATGTTCGATATAGGTCCTATTGGCGAAAAAAAGCTAAGAAAACCTAAATCGCATGGTAATTTCGCAGTAAATGTTTTTAATGATGTTAATATTCCGAGATTAAACCCGCCTACAGATTTAGAAAGAAATTCTTTTATCGAAGAAAATTTTAATCTTATTACTAACGGCTTAGATGATATATTAAATACTTTACACAGTCAAAATCCAAACTTTATTTATCAAAAAGAAAATATAACTAATGATAAGATTATATATTCATTTTATTTGAACGGTCAAAGTTCAGGTAATTTTAAAATATGGTTAGGAAGATTTTATAATTCATTCAAACAAATCCAATTTTCAGTTGGTCGGCATATTGATGTAAATAATGATAATAGTATGAATGGCAGTATAAATGTAGAAGTAGATCAAGAGTACAATCTTTCTTTATCAATGCCTATGAGTATGTTTTCGCCTAACGCTAAGAACATGAAGTATATTGAAATTGTAAAGGCATTATACGAGCAGCATATACTGCCATATTTAAGATAAAATTGATTTTGAAAGTGAAATACATCTTCAAAACACCCCATATAATTGCAGAATGTTTATTTTGGAAGCATAAAATGCAGTTTTATGCTTCCTCTAACATGTTGTAACAAATATTATTAACACATTATGCTAAAATGCAATTTACCACTTTACTCATATTGATGGAAGGGTTGCTGAAAAATCAGCCTTTTTTATTTAAATTCAACATAAAAATTTGTGTCTATAATTCCAAAAGCAACTTTACATGGAAACGGGTTTTTTCCTGCTGAAGCAGAACTCATACATGATAGTACCCAATATTCAAGTTCTAACGGTAAGCGATATATTTGAAGACTACCATCATTGTTTTTTGCTGTTACGATCGGTACATTTACCCTGGTTGTGGCAAAACCATCCGTAGTTATCATTGCTACTGCATCATTAGCTTGAAAACCAACGTTTAACACTTCATAAATGATCCCATCTTTCTTATTAATAATCATAGGTATATTTAGAATGGGATAGCTATTAATATTATTATGAATAAATGCTCCTGCAGCGTTCTTTCTTAACTGATTTCCTTGCATTTTTACACTCCTTTTTAATAATCTAAACGTGATTACATTAATTCATTCTATTTAACATCTATTATATTGGAAAATTGTAGTTTCATCTTATTATAAAAAGCATCTGTACATACAACAGCGCTAGTTGACGGGTCAATATCTACAACGGTCATATAACTAGTGAGTAAATAACCATCCTCATAATATGTAATCATTATTTCTTCTTCAGATACTAAGGAACATAATAGCATGTTTTCAATTCGTTCTTTTTCCTCAGTTGTTAAGATCGGACGGGTTACTTTGTTTTGTTCCTTAATCATTTCACGTATCCCATCAAATTGAGATGTTAATGCAGCGAACGGAGTCCACTTCACCATTTTTCTTCCTTTTGGCATATTAGCGTTATTCATGATTTGTGTCCCCCTATTAGTGTATTTCTGTATCTAGCTGTGGCGCTATGCGTGAAGGAAATTCCCCGCAATATACTGTTCTTCCCAAACCTTGTGCGTATTTCATCCATTACTTTTGTTAATTTTACTTCTTGTTCTCGTTTCGTGACGTTATCAAAAAGAGAAATTTGTTCTTCCCCTTCTTGAATTAGGTTTGTTAAGGATATGTTTATGCTGCGAATGGGTTCACCAGTATATTGTTGATGCAAAAAGTATGTACATACATGATAAATATCCATCGTTAGATTTGTTGGCCGGTTTAAAGTATGTGTTTTCCTAATACCACCTGTATAACTCTTGCTATAACCGACTGAAAAATGAACGGTTTGGGCAAGTTTGTTTTGTCTTCTAAGTCGATAACAAACCTCTTCAATATGTTCCAGTAGAATAATCGGAAATTCTTCTATTGTGTAATCGCGCATGAGTATTTGGCTTTTCCCAACAGAAGTTGTGGCAGGAACATATTTTTCTGAAATGCGACTAAAGTCAATTCCGTAGCTATGTAAGTGCAATTCTTCCCCAATCTTACCGAAGCTCTGTTTTAAGTATTTAAGAGGGTAATTGGTTAAATCTCCTATAGAATGTATCCCTTTTCGATTCAACTTTTCTTCCGTTTTGTACGAAATGCCCCAAAATTTATTAAGCGGTCGTATGCTCCATAATTTTGTTGGGACATCTTCATATTTCCAATAAGCAATTCCGTTGTGATTCTTCTTTGCTTCAATATCTAAAGCTACTTTGCTCATTAAAGGGTTAGGGCCAATTCCTATTGTGCATTCGATCCGTGTTTTCGCATATATTTCACGCTTAAATTTCAACGCAAACTCATAGGGATCGTTAGCAAATAAATGAATACTATCCGTAATATCCATGAAGAACTCATCGATGGAATATTGGTGAAAATCCTCAATAGGAACGTACTGTAAAGCTAACTTTGTTATGTAATTAGAACATTTAATGTATGTTCCCATAATCGGATTTACAACAAGAATATCTTTTCTGCGAGGAATCTCGTATAATCTGGCCATCTTCTTTACACCCAATGCTTTTAATGGTGGAGTGGCAGCTAGAACGATTGAACCGTTTCTATTTACATCACCGACTACTGCCAATTTTGTATACATAGGATCTAACCCCATTTTGATGCAACTTACTGAAGCGTAAAAGCTACGTAAATCAACACATAAGATGATTCTATTCGGTAAGATAGAATAGTCATACACTGTTATTCCTCCCTAAAATAATAAGAACAATTGTTCTTATTATACACGAACTTACGTTCTTTTATAAAGGGATTTTTGAAATATAATTATTTGATTATCATGCCTCCCCTTTAGTATGAAATTTTTTATTGAAGGTGGCATAGCGATATGTCAAAAGCCAGAAGCAGGATATTATATAGCTGCAATAAATTCTATAGTTTTGTAGGAGTAGGTGATGGTTCTCTTGGAGAATATTGTTTGCTTTTAAAATAAATCATTAATTCTGTTTATTGATATAAATTTATATGCAAACTAAATATTCTGTAAATATTTGATAAAATAACATAAATGTTTGAATATTTTATATATTCGAGTTGTAAGAAATAATAATAATGGGGATTCAATTATGAATAAGAAAAAGGTATTATCATCAGTACTTTCATTAGGATTAGCATTTGGTGTGGGTGTTGCTACATTAACACTTCCTGTTACACCAGCAAGTGCTGATATCGGTAATCATGATGGCCCACTCTATATAACGGATAAAGACATCAGGGGCTTTGGAAAGTACGAGTTTAATGTGCCAGCAGGTTATGGACATGTTAAATGTGTCTTTTTAAATGAAGGTCAAGGTGATGTAGATATCATTTTGAAACATGTTGATACTGGAAAGATATATATAGATGAGAAAGTTAAAAAAGGGAAACCATTTGAATGGAAGAGCAACGATAAATTTAAGCAAGGAGTTAGAGGGGGATTATATAAAGTAGAGGTCTACAGTGGAGAAAACCCAGCTAAAGTGAAGTTTTCTTTTAAAGCATCAGATACTATATGGAAGTAAGGTTTTCTTTTTATATAGATAGGCAAAGCTACAGGAGCCTATCTACATTAGGGAACTACTATTGATTAAAGGAACAAAGCATATAAAAAAGACATCTATATAGATGTCTTTTTCTTTGACTTAAACCAACATGATTCTAAAAACACTACTTTTACAATGACAAATTTCTTGGCTAAACTTAGTATAACGTTAATATGAAATTTCAATATACAGAAATTAAATTATATAAATATGATTTTCTCAAATATTATTAGGAAAATTTTATTTTTCTATATTTAGACCTAATTTAGTAGATTGGTAAACAAAAAGACTATTATGTAGAATGATAGCTTTTTTTATAGTTATATATTGAAATTCAAATGATCGTAATAGGTGAATTGTTTGTAAAATATATACATTTATAGTTAGTTATATTACTATTGTTATAAATATTGGAAAAAGAGGGTGTTAAATGTAAATAATTTAGATGAAAATCAAAACTTCAAATAGTAAGTTTTTAGTTTTGGGAGAAGAAGAGAAAAAGAAAAAATTAAATTTTGGGGGTTAATTCACTATGTTAAAGAAAATGATGTTTATGTTAATGGCTCTTACTCTAGTTTTTGTCCCAACTCTCGCTTCAGCTGCAACTATAGAGGATGGAAAGAAATACAACGCAACACAGGAGGAATTAGAAGCTCAAGTTAAAGAATTAGAATATATTTTTTCGGTACTTATGGTAAAGGATGATAAAACAGGTAAATATGTTCTTAATAAAGAAGAATTAGCGAAATCTTCATATAACAATGAAGAAAAAGCAGCTATTATAGCTGGTGTTTATGTAATGAATGATGAAGAACTTCCATCTAATATGTACTCTAGTAACGTTTGGGAAAGATGTTGGCAGGATGCATTAGGTATTAGTAAATCATATTTTAATCAAATAAAATCGTATCTTAAGAAAGAGGATTACTGGGGAGCATTGGGAATGCTTTCGTTGCTTGGGCTACCATATAAGCCTGCGTTGTTATTTGCTTTTGCAGTAACTTGCGGGCCAGCTCCAGCTTATATTGCACCGAACCCTCATGAATAATAAGCCTGATATCTAATAAGTAAATGAACTAAAATTAGAATCTCTTTTGTGAATCTATTGATGCAAAAGAGATTCTTTTATCTTTTTAAACAAATATTTCTGTTAAATATGAAAATATTAAGTATATTCTGTTGAAAAAAAGTAGATTTGAAGTAAGTTAAACTTTCATATGATATGCTTATTGTATACTAACTAATTTTCAGGTGAGGAGTTGATCGGTTATTACTAGTATAGAGAATATATATAATGTTTCTGTATTCTTAATGCTTTTATCTACTTTTTGTTTTTATCTGTATTTACGAAAAATAAAAAGAGAAAGAAAGCTCACTGGTTTCGAATTTACAATGTATATCATAACACAAGTTAGTTACATTCTTTGGGGATTCTATATTATTTATATAAACTTTGGATGATATTTTTCGTTTTATGAAAAAAAGGCTATTAAAAAAGGGTTTGAGATAAATATCAAACCCTTTTGACTATATATAATTATTTCACTGCTTCTTTTAATTCTTTTCCAGCTTTAAAAGCAGGTGCCTTTGAAGCGGCGATTTGCATTTCTTCACCTGTTTGTGGGTTACGTCCTGTACGTGCAGATCTTTCACGTACTTCAAATGTACCAAAGCCAAGAATCTGTACTTTTCCTCCATTTGCTAGCGCATTTGTTATTGTATCTAAAACAGCTTGTGTTGCTGCAGCTGCATCCTTTTGTGTAAGTTCTGCTTTTTCTGCTATTACTTTTGTTAATTCTGTCTTATTCATTTTTTGCACCTCTTCATATGTAATTAGGTGACTATTATAACGTGTGTATACTTATGATGCAATTAATATTGTGCATAGAAAAAGCCCTAGCAAGAGCTAGGGGACAATTTCTGTGTGGTAGTAAGAAAGAAAAATATGTTCATCGTACAATTTATATTTTATTATACAATACAAAGTGCTTAATCTTGATTTATTGATTGTATGGTTACCGCCACATCAAAGAGAAATTGATGTGCAGACCAATTTTATGAGAAAACTAAAAAAGTCCCTTTAAATAGTATAAAGGGACTTTTTTAGTTTTCTACATAATTGGAATCTAACCTATAAATGCATGATGACCACTAATAGATGAAAATTTATAAGGCATTTCATTACGGCTAAAAGGACGATGTCCTAAAAGCATCGTCCTTTTCCCTAGATTTGCTGACCTGTCTTAGGGTCATAACGTACTGCCACGGCAGCCACCTGATCAGTTGGTAAAATCTCGATCCATTGATCGAAGACCTGGTAGGGTTCAGCAGGACGAAATCCACCGTCCAAGGGGTCAAATCCGGTTTCGAAGACCTTTTCTGAGGCCAAAGTCTTGGAGTACTGGGTGTTGGACCCTTTGAGTTGCTCTGCGACGATTTTCAATACTTGGCCGACCTTCTTATCCCGGAAATCCTGAGGATCTCCTTCTTGGTAACAGTAATCAAGGCTAAAAGTGGTTTCGCCTTCGACCATCTTGATCCAGGCGAGAGCTTCAACCTCTTGTCCAGGCCGTATGGGTAGGACTGCTTTCACCCAAGCAGAGTTAAGAAATTCATTCCGGCGCTCATCCCCATCCATCTGGATTAGCCATCCTAATGAACTGCCCATCGGAGCCGGTTGAGTCTGCTCGGTGATGAGATAGTTAACACGCCACTCGGAACCGGGAGGCTCCTGCCCAATACTAGCACCTTGAATCGTAGTAGTCATAGTACCAGCAGCACCAGTTGAGCCAGCAGAGTAAGTTGCGTCAGTCATTGGTCCAGTAATATTAGCATGAAATGTAACGTTTGCACCAGTACCGTTAGTTTTCCATCCAGGGAAAGAAGTGCTTCTAATCAAGGTTGCAACATCAACTTCAGTCTTTTGAAATGCTGGGTCTACAGCCACGTTATAAGCCAAACCGTTAAGAGTAATTGTTATGTTATTTGCAGAAGTAGGAGCTGAAGTAATGGTTAAGCATGCTTCCTCAGCTACAGCAGAGTTGATGTTCTTATACTCATCTGCCCGGGAGTACCACCCGGCTACGGTCTGTCCAGAAAGTGGCAGTTGCTTGGTCCCACAGAGTGGTTCCTCCTCCTTGGGTGGAATTGGATATCTACCTACGCTATTTTTAGTAGCTGCAGGAGATACCGGAACGGGCCGCCAAAAATCAGGGGCAACGAAATATAGCATTTCGTCCACATCAAAAAACTGTTGAATTCGCTCCGATTCCAGATACGGAAGACTCTCAGGATCTTTCGGGTAATGATTTTCCTTTTGAAGCCTTTGGATAAGATTCCGAAACACCGATCGGCGCTCTTCACTACGCAGATCATCTGCAGGTCTAGCACGCATGGAACTGACTAGCCGTAGTCTCTCACGAACAGCCTTTCCGTACGCCTCGTGTTGCAGTTGTGACACCTCTTTCTGATAGGCATCCTCTGCTTCATTGTTGAGGTTATCAACTTCCCTCTTGGCGTCTTCCGACGGGACATAGAGTAGGAGAAAGTCAAATGGTAGGGACTTCCTGCCCTGGAAATTGGCGTAGGTCAACTGCAACTTGATTTTATTCAACTCCGTCAGTAATTCAGGCGTCTTGTAATTAACTTGAGCGCCGTGGTGGTCTACAGAAACGATCTTGCTGAGAACATAGTTCGTTGGAACGGGCGGTAGTTGCATCTCAAAGCAGAACTGAATGGTGTTGTCTACACCGGCATCAGGCTTACTTAGCCCTCGACACTCGTTATCGGGATGTGGTGTATACGTATTTACAGCGTCATGGTCTGCTCCCGCGTCATGGAGGAATGGCAGATCGAAGTGGAAGGGAATCTCCTTGTTCGCCGGATTTGGCAACTTTTCAGGTTTCTTAATTGCAGTTAAATCTGGGGACTCGACCACATGGACCATGTCCCCGAGTCCAAGATCCCTGCCGGGGTCGCCAATGTACACCTGCCAACACAATCGTGTACCAACATGCTGCAGTTGGACACCGACCTTACGCATTTTGCGACGCATTTCGTAATTAACTAGATCATTACCAGTATTTTGCAGGACATAACGGCGGCTGGAGGTGTCCGTGTTCTCGGTCACAGTCTTGAAGCTGGTCCTAAAGTTCCGCTTAATTTCGCTGGTGAACTTAGCGGTCTGTGTACGGGTACGTTTGTGTGCTGCCTCCGAGGCCTTTTTCACTGTGTTTTGAGTGCTAAAACTCGCGCTCACATCCGCATGGTAAATCGGGGCACTTACGCCACCGGTTGCACTGACACCGAGTTTTGTGTCATTGGAGTTGTCCTCCTTGATTGCGTCAGCGACATCATCCTGCTCCGTGATGCTCTGCTCCGTCTTTTGGGAAAATTCCTCTGACTGCTCGGCCACCTTCTCAATCAGTGTACGTCGGGTACTGGTCTCTATCACCTCCACGGTGCCACCGGGGCTGACCCAAATGTGACCTGCAGGCTTACCAAGGAAAGTATCAAATTCGAAGAAATACTCCCGGAAAAGATTTACCTTACCAATTGGGGACAACACGTTACTGGCGGCGGGTGACAGACAGGAGGACCAGCCAGCTAGTGGTTGATAAACACCGAAGAGTTCACTAGCATATGGAATGGTGCCAGCAAAGTCATGCACAGGCCGACCAGTGTACACCGGTGCACCCGGAGCAGGAAGTGGCATGAATTGTTCATGGCTGGGCGTGCCGTTCGGCACAGCAGAAAAGGGTATAGATACCCAATTTTCGCCGGGAGTGGACTTGTAAAGGAGCAACTTCCCAGAGGATGTGCGGGCCGGAGCAACGAAAGCAATAGTTAGACTGCCATTAGAACTCGCTGTACGCCCCACGTACTGAATGCCTAACTCTGGATTAGGTGTAACAAATGTTCCAGCCAGATCAGGTACGTCAGGGAAGAGGCTTGGATCTTGTATATTCAGGTTATCCGGCAGTGCGAGAGCCAACCGAAGTCCCGTCGATATTTCTGATGCAGTTCCCTCTATTTTGTATGACCAAATCTTGTATGATGCACTAGACCCTGGAGTTGGGATTGGCGAAGTACCAATGAATGTAACTGAAAGTGCCATGAAAATTCCTCCTTATATATAATGGAAATTAAGAAAGAAAATAGAATTCTCTTTACCGTTAATATTTTGCACAACAAACTTAAAAAGATTCCAAAAAAATCATCATATTTCGAAAAACGAATACATTAGCTGTTTTGTTAAAACAGAAGCTATGATAGTAACAGGAAATAGGTTCAATAAAAATAAACTTATCTTTCTTCGATTTTGTACTAGAAACTCACAAGACATATAGAGAGGAGGGAGAACATTTAGCAAATGAATTTGACGAGGGATTAGTTACTTCACAAATATTCTCCCAGTCTTTACTGTGTCGCTGACAGACTAAATTGTAGCTGCTGAATATAAACCTACTTATTTGTATACAATGAATAGTATTACTCATACTTTGGAGATGATTACTGATGCCTTATCCTAATTCTATTAGAATTGAAGTCTTTGATGCGGTAAATAAACCTATTCTTAATGCGACAGCTAAGGTTAAAATTCTCTACAGAGATCGTCCTGATGATTCTATAGGTGAACTAACTATGCCAATGACGTATCCACTTAGACCAAGTCTAAGTAAAATTGAAATAGAAATAAAAGCACCTAATTTCGTCTCTGAACAAGGAACATTAACTTTTCAGGTCAGTTCTACAGAATCAAAATGGGTTTGTACAAAACCTGATTGGGAATTAAAAGAATCAGAAGATAATGTTATTCTTAAAATTCCTTTAGGACGAATTAAATTTGCCGTAACTGCTGCATTACCTGATAATTCGAAAATTAATAAATTTCCATTTAACCCGGGAGGGGTATTAGTAAAAAACAATGAATATCGTAAAGCTGGACTTGATTTTAATATGAAATTAAGAGTTCTTAAAAAACCAGCTATTGGAGACCCAAATAGTATGGGTTGGGATCGTTTTAAATGGGAACAAAAGGAGGTAAACCTCAAAGATAAAGGAAATTGGCTTATGCTTGAATATGGTGACACATCCGCAAGCCCTTCTAATCTTCGACATTTAATCGGAGTTTGGGCTCCACATAATATTAGAGGAGAGAAGCCCCATGTAATAGTACAAATCCCACCTCGAACAGATAAAAAAACTTATCCCTCCGATAAATTTCCCTTTACAGGTGTTTATCCTTATGGGTGCTATCCTGAACCAGACGAAAATTTGGACCTTACATCAAAAAATATAGAACTAGGAAAATGTAGACAATCTTATGTTGAATTAACTTCTAGGCGTTCCTTACATAGTCAAAAAGTTGTGTATCAATTATATGCAGCATGTCCTGATATTTTTAATGATCGATGTGGACCTATTGTTATTACATTATCTCCAGCTTTTATCTTTCAACCAGAAAAATCACCAAAAACACTGGTTTTATATGAACCTTTTGATAATCGTGAAGGAATGGGAAGACTAATTGCAGAAGTATTGCGTTTTTTATGGAGCAACCAATTTACTTTAAGTGAGAAATATTTGGGTACTAAAAGTCTTCACTTTAACCCACCATCTACAATTTCAATGGGAATACGTTCATTATTCATAATTCCTAAAGGATTTCCAAAAGAAACATCAACAACTATATTATGTCATAGCATTAGTGCAGAGCAGGTACAAACTTTAGCAAACTACGCAAACAATAAATGGTCATCTTCAAAATTTCCTGTTAATTTATATGGCGGGACAAATGACTACTGCGAAAAATATTGGGATAGAATATGGATAATGGATGGATTAAATAGTTTTAAACAAGAAAGTAATCCTATACAAATTTGGAAAAATTGGGTCAGTAAAGGTAAAAACCGACGAATTGTTGGCGTGTATACACCCTCTGGCTTAGATGGAAATGAAAAACCTGGACTAATAAATCTGTCCAAAAATGCACGTGTATCAGGTAAAACAGGATGGATAGAAGAAGACAATAATGATATCCTTTATTGGTTACGATTTTCTTATTCATATTTACAGGCATTTCTTCTAGAAGAAGAATTACACATAGGTGCATCAACTATTTTTCCAATATTTGATAATAAAGACCTTATTCGAAAACCAGAAATTATGGCTGATGATATACATGGTAAACTTTATGAATTTGGGATTGCTTATGCAGCTCGGTGTACTTTATAAGACAATTTTAAAGAAGCTATCTTTTATTAAGATAGCTTCTTTAATTGGAGTACAGTGAACAACCTCGTGCAACAGAGAACAAAAACCTGGTAAATAACCAAAACAGGCATTTTAGTTATCAATTTTTCTTTTTCATAGTAGGCCTCCCTCTATTACCTTGAAATTTTTGAATTTGGGTTATGCCCCCCTATAAATATCACTATCTATATGATAAGGTTGTGATATTACTATATAGGAGGTCTATTGCTTGTGGGCTTATTTGGAACAAAAAATCCTAAAACAGTTACAGATACGGATTTTTCTTGGAAAGATAATAAAATTAAAATTACAGAAAGATATGTAGAAACCTCAGGTTTAATTAATTTTATCCATGTTCCATAAAAACACATCGAAACATTTACATATGAAATTAAGACAGTAAAGGTAGCAATGTCTGTAGATATAAACCTTATTGGAAAAGGTATAATCCTTGGAACAATTGCTGTAGGTATAGACCTAAAAGATGAAGTGCAAGACTGGTTATTAGAAAAACTGAATTTGTGTTAGATTACTAGAAAAACAACATTTAATCCGCTTGTTCATAGGGGAGTAGTAATTAAAAATAAAAGGATGGTATTAACATGAAATCAACAGGTGTTACACGAAAAATAGATGAATTAGGGCGAATTGTTCTTCCAAAAGAGTTAAGAACAACATTAGGAATTGCAGAAAAAGATCCTGTAGAAATATTTGTAGAAGATGAAAAGATCATTTTACAAAAATATAAATCTTTCGATGCTTGTGTAGTAACTGGTGATATTTCAGAAAGAAATATATCATTAGCAAATGGGCAAATTGTTCTTAGTCCTGAAGGCGCTGAACATTTAATTAAGCAGATTCAACAACAATTAGTTAAGTAGATTCATTATTCTTAGTAAATTACATTAAAGAAAAAGACATCTTAATAGATGTCTTTTTCTTTAACTTGAACCAACATAATTCCATCAATACTACTTTTACAATAGCGAATATATCAGCAATCTTTCATATCATATTTATTTTAATATATAATAATCTATTGTTCTATATATTTAAATGTAAATTCAAGAAAAATACTTAATTTTCAACTGGAAAACGAATGCAATTTTGTAAAATGACTTGGATATTTAGTATGAAACATACCCTTCTAACCTATTTCATTTTAGAAGGGTATTTCCAATCCTTCTCTTTTTGAGCAGCTTTAGATAATTTTTTTGGAAGTGTTTGCTTTTCTATTTTCTCTAATCTCTCATCTAATTTCTCAAGAGCTTCTTTTGTTTCTTTCAGCTCTAATTTTATTTCTGTCAGCAAGCGAAGTATTGCATCTCCTTTTGTCATTTTCAATAGTAATCGCTCCTTTACTTATCAAAGAGTATTATAAAAAGTAAATTACAATTAAAACGGATATAAATTTACAATTTAAGCTATCCTCTGTAATTTTGCTTCTTTCTTATGGTTACTTTTAATATAAACTGTCAAACCTCTAATAGTAACCCCTTTTTTGATATATATTTCTATTATTAAATATAGCTGGTACCAAGTAAACATGTTTTATGTACTTGTTCATTTGAGAATAAAGGCTAGAAATATGAAAATTTATAAAAAATAAAAGGATGGGACCATTCGTCTCAATATATAAGTTAACGTTATTATTATTTAGAATAGAAATATCTCCCCTTTTTAGTGAATATTTTATATGGAATATTCACTAAAAGGAGGAAGATTTATGCACACCACTTCAATTCAAGCGCAACCTATAAAATCATTCGAACTACTTTCTGCTATCACTATGGGTAAAGCGACTAAACATGATTTGGCTGCAGAACTTAATCGTCTAGATTTAAATATTTCATATTCAAAATTACTGGAAGAAAAACAAACAAATATTAATTCAAGTTTTGTACAAAGAGTTCCACAGGTCCCTTTTTACTTAAATGGAACTTTTTACGAACCGAAGGATATCAAACATTTCAATGGGCAAGAGCTACATTTTGTTCCATCACTATCCGAAGATCTTATGCTCGTGGTTGATAATATTGAACTAATAAATTATTGGATGATTCTTGTTAATCATGAACTATTTGGATATCAAAAAAAGAGGCAACTTCCTGAAATCCCCACACCAGGTTCTGTTGGTAATCCAGGAGGGGTAGGTGAAGGTGATTTAGCACCTGCACCTGGATTTGGCCTTTCTTTGCCGCCTTACAATGTACCATATAGAACTATTTTTTTTACTGGAACAAATTATTACGGTTACAAACTTGAACTATCTGACTCTTTTTCATATGTACCAGATTTAAGAAGATTATTTTTGTCCCCATCGGGATTTATTTTCCATGGTGTCCATGAAAACTGGGATAAACAAATTTCATCATTTTATCATACAGGAGGGGTCAATTGCCAATTATATGAAGATTATCAATTTAAAGGTTCAACAATTAGTTTTTTATCGAAATTTTCTCGAATACCAGACTTACTTCGATTTGGGTGGGATAATCGTGCTTCTTCAATCCGTCAATGGCGTAATGACTTTAAGCCTGGTTGGATGGGTTATGACTCGGGTATGATCGTGGGATAGTTATCTTACAAAAGAAAATCCCTTAAAAGAGGGGTCATAGATTCTTGATTAAATCATGGTATAAAAAGCATTAAACTTTTTATAAAAAGATTATTCACTAATAACATATAATCCAAGCATTTTGATCTAATTCTTTTCGAAATGTTTGGATTTCTACTGTTGAAAAATAAATTTTAGTGATTGACACAATAATCTCTAGAATGCTACGGTTTTAATGGTAAAGTAATAAGAGGTTTAATGTATAGAGATATTACGTATATGATGCTAAAAGATGCCTGAATATTATTAGAGACAGTGAATCTATATTCACATATCCTTTAAAATTGGATATACAGATAATTCGATTAATTAAACCGTACATATAGAGAGGGAGAACATAAAATGTTTAAAAGAGTTACATCGGTAGTAACTGCAATTATAGGAACGAGTCTACTACTTACAGCTTGTAGTAGTGAAGAAAAAGAGACAAAAAATAATGCAAAAGCAACTGACAAGAATGAAACAAAACAGGCCATTAGTTTACCGTATATAGCGGAGATCCCAACAATGGATGTAACGAAGGCAACAGATAGTGAATCGATGAATGTAATGCGGAATGTGTTTGAAGGTCTGTACATACTAGGGGAAAATAACAAAGTAATTCCTGGTGTGGCAAAATCGTATGAAGTGAGTGAAGATAAAAAAACATACACATTCCATCTAAGAGATTCCAAATGGTCAAATGGGACACCTGTGACAGCTGCAGACTTCGTATTCTCTTGGAAGCGTGCTGTGAATCCTGATACAGCAGCAGAATATGCGTTTTTATTCTTTGATATAAAGAACGCAAAGAGTATTAATAGTAAAGAGCTACCTATAGATAAGCTAGGGGTAAAAGCAATAGATGATCAAACATTAGAGGTACAATTAGAGCAGCCTATCCCTTATTTTATCGATTTGACAACGTTCGCAACGTTTTTACCCATTAACGAGAAGTATTTTGAATCACAAGGAAAGCAGTATGGCTTAGAAGCAAATCAATTGGTTTATAACGGAGCGTTTACATTGGATAATTGGAAGCATGAACAAGGTTTTCAGTTGAAAAAAAATTCGAATTATTGGGATGCTAAAACAGTTAAATTAGACAAAATTAATTTTGATATCGTCAAAGATAAATCAACAGAAATAAATCTATATGAATCAGGTCAAATTGACCGTGTAGGACTAACAGGTGAGTTTGTAGACAAATATAGAAATAGTCCTGATTTCAAAGAGCGCCCTGAAGTAACTATGCAATTTTTACGTATGAATCAAAAAAATGAAGTGTTAAAAAATAAACATGTCCGTTTGGCAATTAGCCAGGCAATGAATAAGAAAGCCTTTGTAGATACAGTGTTGAACAATGGCTCTCTTCCTGCGAATGGTTTTATACCATCTGATTTTGCTAAAGGTTCGGACGGAAAAGACTTCCGAAAAGAGAATGGAGCATTGGTCAAAGATGATGTGAATGCAGCTAGGGAAAACTGGAAGAAGGCAAGACAAGAACTTGGGAAAGAACAAGTAACACTAGAATTGCTAACAAGTGATAATGCAATAGCCAAGAAAAATGCGGAGTATTTAAAAGGTGAACTAGAAAAAAATTTAGATGGGCTAATAGTGCATGTTAAACTGCAGCCACGTAAACAGCAAATTCAGTTGCTGCTAAATAGTGATTATGATTTAGGAGTTGATGTATGGGCTCCTGATATTCCTGATCCGATTACATTTTTAGATTTGTTTACGACAGATAGTACATATAACTTTGATAAGTATTCAAATAAGGCATATGATGAACTAATTCATCAAGTGAAAACAGACTTAGCTGGTAATGAAAAAGCTCGTTGGGAGACAATGAAACGAGCAGAGAAAATGTTATTAGAGGATGGAGCAGTCGCACCATTTTATCAATCAGGCAGATCATACTTACAGCGTTCTTCTATTAACGGAATTGTAACGAATGATTTTGGTGGGGAATTTAACTATAAATGGGCTGAAGTTAAGAAATAGGTAAAAAAGGATTCGAATTATTCGAGTCCTTTTCGTTTGCACAGCCTTGCAGTTATGCATAATTGCATAATTAATTATCTTTATATATCGACAAAAAACGACATTTTTTTCAATGTACTTATATTAGAATCGGATATAATAATATTGAGGTTTATAAATACACTGAGGGATATTGGGTGATTCTTGTTTTTTAGAAGGGAAAATATTATGAATGAAACACTTAAGAGAGAAGATACAAATTCAGAACAAACATTAAAAAAATTCTTGAGTAAAATTATTGATGAGATTGATTTCCAAAGGAAAAATCAAGAGGATATCGCTAAAATAATTGGAATTTCTTCAGGGACACTTTCAAAGAATTTAACAGGGAAAAGCCAATTTGGATTTTGGAATGTAATTAGATTATTGAAGCTATTGTATTCGGGTGATATTAATAAACAAAGAAAGATGTTACACACCTTCTGTTCTGTCACAACAAGCAAGAAAAACTTGAGGATTGCTATGGAATACGCCAATGCAAAAGGTGATTTATCACTTCTTAAGCTATTAGTAGAACAGGAAAGAAAGTCTTCACTTGCAATGAATAGGGAATGGGCTTATGTATATGAATTGGTATTACTTAGAAGTAATGGGACAATTAAAAAGCAGGAATTATTATCTAAGCTTGAAGATCATAAAGGTAGTAAGATAATTAAGACAAACGAGATGAAGGTCTTATGTGGTATATTAACTTACTACACTATGTATGATTTAGAAAACTATAATTCTCTGTTCAAATATGCTGAAATGTTACTTCCAGATGTAGATGCAATTACTGATAGTTTTATTAGGTCATCTTATCTAGGCAGGATTAAAGAAGGGTTAGCATATGCCTATTTAGTACAAGATAATCTTGAAATGTGTAGGAGTTTGTGTCAGGAGATTTTAGCAATAGATGACTCTAAAGATTGTTTCCATCTTTTAAGGGCATCCGCACTTGCATATATAGCAGAGTCATATACTTTCGATTGCTATGATAGTGCATCTTGGTATATGAAAAAGGCACTGAAGCAGTTGGGAGTATGTAATTTTGAAAGGGAAAAGCATAGAAAGCTATCAATTCTTAACACATATGCTTTCATTAAGTTAGTAAATAAGCAAGAATTAGAGAATATAGTTATATATCATTCTGCAGAAAAGTCCTTTTTAGAAATCATTAAGGGGAATTACAAAAATGCAGTTGAGATCCTGAGTGATTTAGAAAAGAAAAATGGGATGCTAACTCCGATGCAATATTGTTATTTAGGAATAGCAAAGAATGATATTTCATTAATTGAAAAGTCGATTGTGTTACTAGAGTGTGCTGGTAATAGGTTCTATTGTAGATTCCCTAAAAAAATAGTGGTAGAATTTAATAAAAATGGTATAATGTACAAGGGTGGTGCTATATGAAGAAATTATTATTTGTAGTAACAAGTATTGTTTTAGCAGCAGGAATTGTTTACACTGTTATTGGTAGTAAAGAGCAACCAAACAATTTAGTAAAAAAAGATTCAGAACAATTATTAGCTAGAATGGGTGACCCTGGAAGTGGAATGGGTTAACCTTTAAATAATTAGAATGCGATTGTCTCATAGGAGGCAATCGCATTTGTTGTTTTTAGGGATATTTCCTAAATATCAAATTCGAAATACAAGAAAAGTTTGTGAAACATTCACAAACTGATAGCTAATACTAAATCAAAATTTTAAACTATATTGTTAGTAAAGTTGCAAAAACCCCTGTGTTATCAAATATACTGATAACACAAGGGTTTCCAAAGATTATTCCGCGAGGGCGGGGCATTGAAAATGTGTAGCCCCTTTTTACAGGCTAATACTACACAAGTGCATTTAACTCACGTATCATATAAAATATGCTGAAAAATAATTTTACATTCATTTGGCAAAATGCTTTTTTATGAAGTAGGTGTAGTCAATAAGAACCTCTAACACTTCTTGCTGTTTTTGTGGAGGCAAATCGGATATTGCTACTTTAATTAATTCTAATTTACTTTCGAGGGGTGCATTTCGCCCGAATAGTTCATCTATGGAGACATTATGTATTTCAGCAAGCTTCATGATGGAATCTGCATCAGGATCAGCTTTCCCATATTCCCAATTTGCATAAGTAGTGCGGGCAATGTTTAGGCGATGTGATATATCGGATTGGGTATATCCTTGTTTTTTTCTCAATTCAGCAAGTCGTTTGCTTAGATGGGACATATCATAACCTTTTCCTTTCTGATTTATAAAGTTAGTGTAAAACAGAAAAGGTAAATTGTGTCCTAATGACTAATAATAAGTCATAATTTAATTTTCTTTGTAATAATTAGTTTAAATGTTATGATGATAGAGAAATATTTAGAGTTCTATGAGCTAAGAAACAGGAAGAAATCGAAACATTAAATCGAGTTTCTTCCTATTATATATACTTACTAGAATAATGAATTTCCTATATCTATTGTGGCCAAGTTTTGACGTCTTGTACGCTCTCTTAAATAACGTTCTGTAGTCATGATAGATTCATGCCCTAAATAGTCCCTTATTTTTTTGAGTTCAACACCCTTTTCCATTAAGTAATTAGCCATGAAATGCCTACAAGTGTGAGGAGTGATTCTATCCTGTCGGTAACGCAGAAAATCTAAATTTATTTCTTCTATTTTTTTGGCCACAAGAGAAGAGAGATAGTCCGCTCGATAATTTGATCCATCAGCTTTAGGAAGAAAAGCGGAGGTACTCGATGCATCTAGTTCTATTGTTTGTTTACGTAAACTTCGAACATGGCATAAAGCATCCAATGTATCTTCAAAGATGCGAACTTCCCTACTTTTATTCCCTTTACCAACTACACGAAGTAGATATGCATTTAAAGATGAATGAAAGACCAAATCTGCCCATTTAGCAGTTGCGATTTCTTCGATTCGTAGTCCTGTTGTAGTTAACAGGAAAAATGCAGTGTAAATAAAATAGTTGGATTTTTTCAGCTCATCTAATATCTGGTTAACTTCTTCTGGGTAAAGGTCACGATTGACTAGCTCTTCTTTTTTTACGGATACTTTTTTAAGGCGACTACTAAAGTTGTCTGAGAGTCCGTTGTTATCATACACATATTTTAAAAACTGCTGAACTACTGTTTTCTTTTTACGTAATGTAGTCGCAGCATATGTCTTACTTAATTCATAGAAGTAGATTTCCATCTCGTTATGGGATAATTTCTGGATGGTTCCAATTGATTCTTTTATGTAACGAAGAAAATGAGAAAGATCGTGCAGATACTGTTGTTTGGTTCGCTCACTTCTTTTTTTCGTTAAAGATGGCTCATCGTGTAAAAATAGATAAACCAATGATTCTTCGCTTAATTGCGAATAGTCAATATTACGGATACCTAAACCCATAATGTTTTCAAAATGACTGCTATCAAAAAAATCTGATTTAGATTTTACAATTTGGTTATTATGTTCGTAATTTATGATATTCAAATTTAAACACAACCTTTTATAGAATGAAATATCAAACAAATATTTTTATATAAATTTTTATGATTCTAATTATACCACAATAAATCCGTTATTTACCGTGGTATAAACTTAAATGATTAAAATATTATTTTCACCTTAAAATTTAATGTTTCTGTTTAGGTGATGTATAATGGAAATATTAAATTGATTTTTTTGTACATTTCAATCCAAATGCGGTAGGAGGAGATTTTTTTGACTCATCTTCGTCTGAAAATTTTACATGAAATCCATAAATTAGAAAGTACCCATTGTTCAATTTGCCCTCTGAACAACCTATCAGTGAATTGTACAGATGAGCAAGAACAGGCAAAGCAAAGAAACTATAAACATTGTAAAGGATGTCCCATTTTCGATTCCATCCGAGAAAAAGGAGATCAATTGAATTCTTTATCGAAAAAGAGTACATTTAATAAGGTGCGAGAACGTTATATGGAAAATCCATTTAAGTATTTGCAGTATAAGGAGTACTCTATCACAGATGTAGTAAAAGAAACCGGTTTAACAAAGTATCAACTAAGAAAATTTAAAGAACAGCTAGAGTGAAAGTTTCGAATGAGGTGAGATATGAGCTATTTATCTTTAGAAGAGGTATGCGATCGGGTAGGTCTAACAAAAAATCAATTAGGCTATTTAATTAAGTATAAACACATCGAACCTATTAATCTGGCTACCTGGAAAGCAGATGGTGGATATTGCTTTGAAAAAGAGGATGTAAAAAAGCTAGAGGAATTATACAAAGATTGTTTAACATTAAAAGAAGCTGCTGAATTTCTAAACAAATCTAAGACATACGTTCATAATGCAGCTAAAGACGGGATATTGCCCTTTAAAGAGATTGCGAAAGGAAAATCTACTGAACGATTGTACTTAAAATCCGATTTGGAAATTTTCAAAGAAAGAATTGAAAATAGATCAAAAGAGGATTCGAAAGAAAAAAAGCAGCATTTAAGTCTATACCTTGATGAAAAGGTATTAGAAGCAATCAAGAAAAAGGCCGAAAAGAAAGGGTATAATGGCTACAAGAAGTTTGCTGAAGACATTTTAACCGCAGAAGTAAAAGAAGACATAGAAGAATAGAAATTCCAGAGAGAATAGACCCCCTAAAAAACAAAAAACGTTATAAGGGGTCTATTTTTGTTTTTAAGAAATTTATAAACTATCAGGTCTAATTGCATTACCTAATATGAAAATGTCGTTTATAAGCGAATTTGAGAGGTCGTTTTTTTGTTTGTTCAGTCAAAATTGCTGTTATTACAAAAAAAGGAACTGATTATAAGAGAAAAAGTTTCACAATCTATAATATTGATATTTTTGGAAAATAAGGTGTTGTTTACTTAATAGTATGAGAGGCGTTCAATAGAAGAAAGTAATTTGATATAAAACATAGAAAATACATTACGAAAAAGAAAACTTCAAGTATACATATTTATATTATAGTAAACTAACTAATATTAGATATTAGTCTACATACTAAGAAACTTCTTTTTCAAATTTAAAGCTACTATCAAAATTAAAAGGGGTAATTTAATAATATCCTAATACAGTAGGGGTTATGTTATAATGTAGATAGTAACTGAAGATGTGCGGTGGGAGGTTGCACCCTTTCTTTCTCTTAATTAAAGAGGGAAAGGAGGTGTAACCGATATGGATTTTTTACTTCAATTATTACAAGATGCTACGAAGCTATTCATTACAGTATTCGTAACAACTTATGCAACTGCTTATGCAAATAAGTTAGTTAAAAGTAATAATAAACGTAAAAGAACCACCGCGTCCGGCAAGACAAAAGGTGGTTCAAAAAGAAAATAACTAAAAACTTGCAACCAACCACCTTACAGCGGCAGTTACATATTGGACGGGATGTTTCCAGCATCCTGTCTTTTTAGTTTATGCAATTTAGTTAAGTGCTATACTTTTTATACATTAAATATGCATTCAATATATATCTAATCTACAGTAAACATACCATATATTTATTTTTTGGTCAATAAACAAGCAATCATGATTTCATTCAAATTATATGTGGAGTAAATTACAAAAGCCTAATTCTATTCACAGTATACTAAAATAACGAGATAAGTCTCCCTTATTTTAGTATACTGTGAATAGAAAGAAAATTCAGAACCGATATAGCGATGTTTATAGTATAGAATTCATTAGAAATTTATACATCATGTAAAAAGTACACATTTACGAATCATGTCTGTCCCCCCCTATGAATTTTCTATACTTGTACTAGAAGTTTTATACATATAGGTGAAGGGAGGAAATTAATTGGGACAAGTACGTGTTGACCCAGATAAATTAGAAGCAGCTGCAAATTCCATGTCACGAAATAGAGAGTCTATGGAAAGTGTAATTCGAGAGCTTTTACAAGTCACGTTCGAATTACAGATGTCTTGGGAAGGGATGGCATATCAAGGGTTTTTTGATGAATTTTTCTCAAAAAAGAGGAGTATGGATGATTTAGTTAAGCATTTACATCATACTGAACTCGAACTAAAGAAAGCTGCGAAAACATTCCGTGAAGCGGATGAGAAAGCGTTTGGGGATTTTAATCAGATGGGTAAGCTATGGGACGCCTTTCAGCGAGGAAGCGGGAAGGCTGCAGGAGACACTATTTTTGATCCATTAAAAAAAGGGTGGAACAAAACATCCGACTTTTTCGGAAACTTGGTGGATGATCCAATGGACACATTGGAAGATGCAAAATATGGACTTACGGACTTTGTGGAGAGTTCTATTGATGATACGAAAGAGGAATTTAGAGATAAATACGAATTTATGAAAGATATGTGGAATAATCCTATTGGAACATTAAAACATGAGTTGGACGAGGAAGTCCAAGAGATGTATGCTATACGAAATGTTTTATCAGATTGGTATGTGGAGAACATAAAATATGGAGATGCAGAAAGTATCACGGAATCAGTAGCGTACGGAGCGACTAATTTAGCTTTCTTTGGACTTGTCACAAGAGGTGCCAGTGCCGTAGGTAATGGTGCAAGATGGGGAAAAAATTTATCATCTATGTCCAAGCTTCAGTTAGAAAATCGTTTAGAACCAGCTTTCGCTTATGGTAAGATAGATTATAAAGTTGATACTATTAAACCATCAGATACATATATGTTTGCAAAAACTTCAAGTGCGGTAAAAAGAAAGACCCCAGGTACAGTGACCTCAAGTTTTAACCTCGAACGAAGTTTAGGTACCCAAAAGAAGTTAATGTATAATGATGGTGCTATTGGTATTATTCCGCAAGAAGTTCGAGAAAAATTAGTAGGAAGAGAATTCAAATCTTTTGACGATTTTAGAGAAGAATTTTGGAAAACACTTTCTGATTCGAGCTATGCTAAAGAATTTAGTCCTATGAATATAAAACTTATGAAACAAGGTAAGGCACCTTACTCACCACGAGCAGAACATTACGGGAACCATAATAAATATATACTACATCATAAACAGCCTATTGATAAAGGTGGAGATGTCTATAATCTTGATAATCTAATAATTGTATCTCCTAAAATGCATCAAAACGTTTTAGATCCCGCATACCATTTCGGAAACAAAGGGCTATAAATTGAACGGAAGGATGAAAAACATGACATGTAAAATGACGAAAACAGAACTGCTTGAGCTTGTAAAAAAAATTTATAATCTTGATTTACCTGAAGATGAACACAGTAACTATGTTCATCAATTTAATAACTCTGGTGTACCTCACCCTGCTCCAAGTGATTTAATTTTTTGGAATGATGAAGAATTGACTCCTGAAGAAGTAGTAGAAATAGCATGGAATTACAAAGAAGAAAAAAAATAGGATAAGATGTAAAAGATCAGATGGCTCCTTTATGGAGCCTGTTTTATTTTATAACCAGAAAATCTATTTAAGATAACTTTACTCATCCCCGAGGAGATTTGAGCAAAAAACACCCGAGATGTGCTTGTAAACTATAAGGAAATTATTCCTTTTGCATGGAATACTCTATCCAATACATTCATGAATGACTTATGGAATGGGGATTTAAAAAGCAGAAACCATTATGCAGCTTATGCGATCACCTCGCTACTCACAAGTTTTATTGGTAGCAAAGGGCTAGATAAAGTTGAACAAGTAAGTAAAGTAATAGCTGTTATAGGTCTTACAAAAGGAAAATCGTTTCTAACAAATTCCTCTGCATACAAGAATGCATTACATATTTTAAATAACTATGAGTTAAAATGTTCAAAAATAAAAAACGGCCTAGAATTCTAGACCGTTTTTTATGATTTACTAATTTTCCAACCTTCGTCAATTTTCTCTAATTCAATTACGATTACTTTTTTATAATCGTTTTTAGAATCTATTTTAGAATCTTTTTTATACACAGCATCAACAGTTACTGTAGCGATTTCGTTTTTCTCTTCAACTTTTCTAATCTTATAGCTTTTAAGATCTTCATTAATTGATTTCATTAATTCTGCATTTCCGCCAATAAAACCAACTATTTTTTTTGCTTCTGGTGTAAATAACTCTCCAAAATCTTTTGCGTTTCCGTCTTTTGCATCTTCAAAATATGCTGTAGCAACTTCTTCGGGATTACGATTATTTCCACATGCTGCAAGTGCTGTAACTGATAAAGTCATTACCACCATTAACATGATTATACGCATAAATTTGTTCTTCATTCAAACCGCTCCTTAAATAACTTAATTTCAACTCGTAAAAAGAGCTAAATTACTTATATAAGTATATAATAATTAAAACTATAAAACTATATATTTTTAGATAATACTTTTATAATATAAGAATCATAAAATCGAAGAAGGATAGGGGAAATCTACCTATTATTATAGTATTGATTTCCGTTATATACATTAGTATAATAATAACGTCAGAGCATGCTCTGAACAGTCAGCGTTATAGGGGTATAACAGACGACATTCATTTTTTAAATCATAAAATCGGATTCACTTATATGAAAGATAAAAGCCCTTCTTTAATTAGGAGGGCTTTTGTCTTTGCTTGAAGAGTACACATATACATGAGCGGAAAAGTAGTAATAGTTATGTATTATGTACCTGCAGGTGTGGTTCCAGAAGGCACGATATGTATTTATCTTTATTGCTAATTCATAATATAATGGTATTATTACCTTTAAAAATTGACTACCTAAGGAGAAAATCACAATGAAACTCAACAAGAAAACTATCGCTTTTACCCTATCCTTATCAATAGGAGTAGGAGCTTGCGGAATTCCGAAAGAAAAGGAAGTTGATCCGAAAGTATCACTGAATTCTAAAATGGATTACTCAAAAGTACCTTACAAGGAGAGAAGCATTTATGTAGATTATCAGCATGGAGCTATCACGAAAGAGGAAATGACCGAAAAGCAAGCTGATAGCTATGAGAAGGCTAAAAAAATTCTTGAGAAGGACTTAAACTCTGAAGAGTTGAAGGAACTCAACAAACAACGGGAAGAACGCCGGGAGAAGTTCCTAAAGAAGCAAGAACAGAAGAAAGTAGATGACAAGAAGAAAACTGAAGAAGATGCTCTAAAGTATAAGAACCGCCAGGAACGTCTCGACAATCATAAGCAAGAAAAGGAACGGAAGGAACTTCAGAAGCGCAATGAAGAGAACGCTGATGAGATGAAACGACAACTGGAGGGATTATCACAATGAAGACACTAAGCACAGCTAGTAAGACATTAGAAGAATGAAATGAAATTAAACATAATAAAGTCAGAGCATGCTCTGAACAGTCAGCGTTATAGGGGTATAACAGACGACATTCATTCTTTAAATCATAAAATCGGATTCACTTATATGAAAGATAAAAGCTCTCCTAATTAAAGGAGGGCTTTTATCTTTGCTTAAAAACTACAACATATAAATGGGCAGAAAAATAGTAATGTCAAAAAACCTTTTTTTCACATTAGTTATTCTAATAATGACGCAGATGCTTTAACTATAGAAACAAATTTTCCAGGATTAATTGTAGAAACAGAAGATAGCTTAAAAGGGATTATTACAGCCAAAACATAGTGTTGTCATGTTAGCCGGACATTTATGCCAATGGCGGGCCACAAGCGTTTAAATAATCAAATGAAACCTTTGAAGAGGCTAGAGGTATTCCATGCAAATCTTCAAAGTCAAATTGGGAAGAAGGCGACAGTGGATAGTTGAAAACCGAAGAGGAATTCAAACCCGTAGTTGTTGGAAAAACAACCACACAAAAAACAGTAGTACATATTATTGGAGCTAATAAATTTGTAGAACTAACGCCAATATAATTAATGCTTGTCATAACAATAATAGCGAATAAATAAGAAATAAAGGTGTTTACTTGACACCCTTATTTCGTATTACTTTTATATAAATATAATAAATTTTAATGTGAGTTAGGAGGGATGAGATATAGTGAATAAGAGGAAAAATATGAAATTACTTATAAATAAAAGAAGAAAAGGTTTCTGAATAAAACCAAATTACATATTTGTCGGATGATGATGTTAAAAGAATAAATAAGAAAGTCATAAAAAATACAGGAAAAATGTTAATTATTCAAAGTGATACAGATATAGAATTTATGAAAGAAGGATAAAATAGTAAGTATTCTCCGCCTATCAAATTTTAATACTCAGCTAAAAAAATTTAATCATATCTTTTTCTTATTAATAAACGTAAGAGATTAATAGTTAATTTCAAAATTTATCCATTACAAAACTTGACAGTCCGAGGATTCCTAAAGCATCATAATATTCCACTTATATACAAAATATTCCAAATATTTTAAGAAAATTGTATTATGTAATAGAACCTATTATTTCTTTAAACGGAGATGAAGAAATTATGAAAAATACATTAAAAAAAGAGGTGATGATAAATTATAGGTTCAGTCGCAAATACAAAAAATACGAAAAAGGGAGAGATTTATGTGAGTTTAATGAAGAAATTTGCTGCAGTCGCAATGGCTTCAACACTATTTTTCGGATGGTCTGGTAGTTCAACTTTTGCATCACCAAATACTGAGTCGGTTAGTCAAAATGTAAGTGTAAATCAAAATAAAGATATGAAATCAACCTTTAAGAAAATGAATGATATTGCAAACACTACAAAAGAAATACAGGATTCTCAAAGAATTCAAGATATTAAAATCGCTGCGGAGAATTCTATTTCAAGTGGAAAAATAGTTCTGAAACATTCAGACGCTCAGTTAGATTTTAATAACGCAAAGTTTTTAGATATTTCGCAGGATAATAAGAGTTATAAATCTATTACTATTCCTATTGTAGGAGAGCAGTATAGTTTCATAAGTAATTTAACTGTAATATTTGATTTACAAGGTGAAATTTCTAATTATTCAGAGACTTTAGTTACGAAAAGTGAGAACAATAAATTTGAAATCACTTCTTACTTAGATGGAGAATTAGGACAAAGTCAAGTAACTAACGTGGATTACAAAAATAACAGTGAAGTAAAAAAATCATTAGAACGTATAAATGCACAAGGAATTAAGGCAGATGAGCCACAATATAGTATGGGTGCAGTAGCAGCTTGTATTGCTGCAGTCGCTGGGGTAGATATAGCAGTTGCATATGTAATTGGTGGTACTTGTGCAGCTTCTTGTCCTGCTGTGCCACCGGTATGTGCAGCTTGTATTGGTGCCGTTGCTACTTTGGGAGCAGGTTCTATTGCTGGTGTTGTAGCTTGTTTTAGTAAACTATAAGTTTAGAGTAAGTACAGTAATTACATATTTAATTGCTGATACTTTCAGCCCACTTATCCAGGATATTCTGCAGTAATTAATAGTATCGGTACAGTTAGATGTTCTTTAATGTACAGATTCTATCGAATGGGAGGGTAAGGCTATTTATACTAAGAAAAATATATCAATTGCTTTATCAATGATCATACTTTGTTTCGTAATAATCATGTTAATTTTTTATATGGGATCAACAAAGTCTTCAGCAAAGTCTTCAAACTCTTTTAATCCTATAAATACTCAAAAGTTTGAGGAGCTTATAAAAGAAAAAGAAAACGTTTGGGTATATATTGGCCGACCAACTTGTGATGATTGTGATAGATTTTCTCCTGTTTTGAAAGAGGTTATTAAAGAAAATAATAAAAAAGTCTATTACTATAATACTGATGAAGCAAGAAAAGAAAACGAAGAAAAATTAATTAACCACCTTAATAAATTAGGAGTTAAATCAGTTCCAACTCTTATCTATTTTAAAAAGGGAGAAGTTGTAAAAACTGTTGTCGGTTATCAAGATAAGGCGAGCGTAGAAAAGTTGCTAAAAGATTATGAATCCCGATAAAATTTCATCAAGTTAATTTGTTAGAGTTCCATTAAAAATTGTATAACTTTTAAAAAGCCCCTCTAGATTTAAATCTAGAGGGGCTTTTTTAGAATAATTAGGATGTTTAATTGGCAGGTCTAATTAAATAAACTGATGAGTGGAAAATATTTTATTAAAATTAATTTTAAAATATAAAGAGGTCATAAATGTCAGAATGCTGTTAGTGATAGGTAATCTAATTTTCTGCAAGTTGAAATTAGATTTTTTGTAAAACAGGGGAATCAGAGAAAATTAATAAAAAGATATGGGATTAATAATACAAGAATCAAACCTATAGCAGTTACAGATATAATTTTTATTAAATCTCTTTTTACTTTTTTATCCAAGAAAAGCACCTCCTGAATCATTTGTATTACTTTAAGATTATGAAAGATCTATCGTAATAAATGCTAACATAATTACCTAAATATTACTATTGATAATGTTCATTGTAGAAAATATAGTTTAAAAAATAGTATCCATATTCTTTTCAAAAAAATACCCAGTTTCATGTCTTTCTACATGTACAAAGACATGAAAGTAGGAACTTATTTTATAGTTAAAAATGCTGAATTATCTACTGATACATTTCATTTAGTACCCACTTTCCTGTCCGTATATCGAGACAAGAAAATGGGTACTTTTTTAAACAAAGACACCAAAGTGGAAACTTTGTAAAAATAGCAAATACTAAATAGATGTGAAGTTAAAATCCAGTTCAATGTTATTAACAAAAATATTCATGAAGGATTTACTTTCTTATCTCATTAGCAGGACATGAGAGTCTAAACTTCTTTTAATTTTTCCCATTCTTATGTTGATGGGTATAGGAAAGGATTCCACAAACACCAAACAAGCTTGACAACAAGAGATTACAAGTGTAATATTCAGTTGTAGATTACAAATGTAATACAGAGAGGTGTAATTTTAAACAATGAAAGAATTACCTAAAATTTCGGAAGCTGAATTAGAAGTTATGAAAGTACTATGGTCGAACTCTCCACAAACGGCAAATGAGGTAATTGAAGCGTTAGAGGTGAAAATGGATTGGAAACCCAAAACGATTCGAACGCTAATTAACCGATTAGTCCATAAAGAAGCAGTTGCTTATCATCAAGATAAAGGGCGTATGTATGCTTATTATCCTTTGGTATCGCAAGATAGTTATTTACAAGTGGAAACGAAATCTTTACTTAAACGTTTCTATGGTGCAGCATTTAAACCTTTACTTGTAAATTTTTTAAAAGAAGAAAAGCTGTCTTCAGAAGATATTAACGAACTTAAACGTATTCTGGATGAGAAAACTGAGGAAAATCAGAGGAAGGATAGATTATAGTGATAGAAAAATTTATAAATATCTATCTACCTACTTTTTTTGATTGGATGATTGAGACCACTATTATGGCTAGTATATTAGTGGGCCTAATCTTATGTATTAAGGTCTTGTTTAGAAATAAGTTAACTCCACGTTGGCAATATATGCTGTGGATCATATTAATTATAAGACTTGTATTACCTTGGTCGCCAGATAGTTCCTATAGTATCTATTCTGTTCTTACTTACAAGAATGATGATGCATTCATTTCTAGGGGAAATCCTGTAGCTAAGTTTCTTACAAAAGAGAGTACGCAAGAATTAAAAGGTATAGACGATACAAAGGTTCACACAAAAGAAAATACTTATACCTCAAGTTCAACAAAAACTGTTCAGGCAAACAAGACACAAGCAGGTATTAATGAAAAGCAGGAAGATGAGACAATTTCATTCTATACAATTTGTATGTATATTTGGCTTACTGGCGTTATCCTTCTAAGTGTTGCTACTTTTATAATGAACAGGCGTTTATTACTTTACATAAAAAAACAACCTGTTATTACAGACGAGAAGATTGTCCAGATTTTTGAAAAGTGTAAGCAATCTATGTCTATTCAACGAAATATCCCTCTATTTGTATCTGGAAAGGTTTCCAGTCCAACAGTGTTTGGATTTATTCGTCCCAAATTGCTATTGTCAACTGTACATATGAAAATATTAGATGAGCAACAGTTACGATATATTTTTCATCATGAATTAGCTCATATCAAGCGAAGAGATGTTGGTGTGAATTGGCTTATGCATGGCTTACTCATTTTAAATTGGTTTAATCCCATTCTATGGTATGCCTACTCATGTATGCGGGAAGATCAAGAACTAGCATGCGATGCATTAGCTCTTACATGTATAGATGCAGAGGAACAAATTGCATATGGACATACTATTATTAGTCTATTGGAACACTACTCAAGTTATTATCAAGTACCAAGTATAGCAAATTTTAGTAAAAACAAGAGAGCGTTAAAAAGGAGAATTCTAATGATTAAAAAATTCCAAAAAAAGTCATATCGTTGGTCTGCGATAGGGGCTGTGGCAATTATTGCCGTTTCATCTGTATCCTTATTAAACGCCCGTGCTGATAAGCCGATTAACCCTGAGAAACAACAAATAGAAGTGAAAAATAATATGAAAGAATTAAAAATACAAACCGATTTTCCTATACAGCAAATTGTAGAAAAAATGATTGGTACAAAAGAACGGGCAGATGCAGAATTTTTTGTTTCAGAGGGAGAGTATAATACTTTACTTAAAGAAGTTGGTTTGGCACGAAATCTGTTTACAAAAGAAGAATTTGAACGATTTATTGATTTAGAAACAGAAGCATATACTTTGGGTAAAAAAGTAAAGTTAGTAGGAAGTCCTGAAAAGTTAGATTCAGAAGAACAAAAAAAATATCAGAAAAACAGTGAAGAAATTGGACCATTTAGACAGAAAATCACTTCGGAATTTACATTAACTAAAAAGGAAGCACAGAGATATGTTGATTTTCCAATTAAGACCCCAAGTTATGTGGTAAAAGGGTTTAAATTAACTGGAGAAGGTGTTACAACACCGAAGACTACTGGAAAAATGAATCCCGATTTTATTTATGAATATCAAAATGAAAGTAAAGATAATGTATATATTGTGCACCAATCTGCAGTTACTGATGATGCAAAAAATTTCTCGAATAAAAGAGCGGAGTATAATGAAAAGGTAACAAATTATGAATTAGAAGGTACAAAAATAACCTTAGTTGAAAGTCTTGATCCAGAGGAACCCTCTAAAGCAATGCAAATGATTGTTCCTGCAAAAGGAAAGAATGGCGCTTATCAAGTCTTTATTATTACAGGTGATTTAAGTAAAGAAGAAACAGAGAAAATTATGCTGTCTTTTCTAAAATAAAAATAGAGTCTCAGAATTCAGTTTAAATGGACTAAACTAAGAAGAGGGTATTATGTTCAATATACGAGCATATATCCTCTTTTCTTATACATATTAGATTAGTAATACAGATATTGAAAATCATGATAATGATAAACGTAGTTATATATAACTGAAGAAACTCCTTTATAAAAAAGTACCCACCTTCTTGTCCTAAAACAATGATAGGAATAGAAGTATCTACTTTCTTGTCTAAAAAGTATCCATTTTCATGTCTTTGTACAATGAGGGAAGGGGAATACTCCCATCATCATCAAACTGTTCGTTAAATTCTCATTTAACGAACACTTGGGTGATGGTAAATATATGATATAATCTACTTACTAATATTTGGATAGGAGTGACACTATTTGACAAAAAGCATTAATCCTCAAGAATACTCATACGCTTTTAGATTAGGAAAATATGATTGCTTTAAAGTACGAACAGGTATTTGTTCTTTACATTTAACCGATGAACAGTATCAAGAAATAAAAAAACGCGAAAAAAATCTACGTTTCAGTGATTGTTCAGTTGACTATTGTAGACTCTTAGCTGCCCATATGATTAAAGAAGATTGGTTTAATAAAAATACAAGAATAAATGCTTATCTTTATAATTGCGGACATGTAGCATTTGGAGATGGCCAGCATCGTACTTGTATTGCAAAGAAGTTAGGAAAAGAAAAACTCGTATTAAATGTATTTGAAACTAATGATATGATTTGTAGAGTTTGTCATTTTAAAAAAGTTGATAATAACAAATCATTTATGGAAAAACTAATGGATATTATTAAAAATAGAAAACGTAAGGATCCTGCTACTTATGAATTTATAGACGATGAATTAACTTCATTTAACGCGAAATGTTTTTTTAAACGCTGATATTTTACATGCTTAGATTTTTAATTTCATAAACCTTTATATTATAATTATATAGTTATATAATTATAATATAAAGGAGGAAAAAAATGAAATTCAAAGAAGCACACCCCGATTATAAAGACTATCAAAGTGACACTTACTACTATGATCACTTACCTAACGATTTTTTTGATGCATTTCATGGATTAATTGAAGGAAAAGCAATTTCAGATGAATATCCAGCAGGCATTCTTAAAGCAGCCTGTGATATTATTGCAAAAAATATCCCTACAAAATCTACTACTAACTCGGGATATGGCTGGCTTCAAGAAGATTTAGATTCGTTTATTAGAAAATTAAAATCTAAAAACTTAGATAGAATACTGGACACTGTAGCTGAAATTGTGAACGCAATTGACATTGAACTTGATGACATTAATGATGTTCTTGAGGAAAATTCATTTGGTTTTTCATTAGAATCCCATATGTTTAGCGGATGTATATGGGTGGTAGCAGAAGGAACTGAAAGTCGAGCGGATACTATTGAAGAAGCCTTAACAGAAGTTTCTACTGACCAAATAAACGTTATTGAACATCTAACACAGGCTAAGAAACAGCTACAAGAAATTTCGGAAACACGTTCGAGGAAAGATGCTTTAAGAGATAGTATATCAGCCTTAGAAGCACAACTTAAGTATTATTCTAATACTAAAAAGTTCGAAGATGCCATAAAATACATTCAAACCGAATATAACATCCCAAGAAAAATTATTAGTGATGCAAAAATGATTTGGGACCTAATCCATGACAAAACTCCAGATGTTCGTCATGGTTGTACAATTAACTCTGATTTAAGCGAAGCTGAAGCGTTATATTGGATAGATCGTATAATGGCCCTAACAAAATATCTTGCTAGAGAAATAGAGTAATAACCCCCTTCTCTTCACGCACACTCGGGTGGGAAAATAGCCAAAGTGTGCGTAATTTAGTGTGTTTCTAGTCGTTGCACAAATCTTTTATCTATTCCACAATCAAACTGTTCGTTAAAAGTGTATTTAACGAATAGTTTGATAGGTTTCATAGAATTGAGTATAGTAGAGGTATCTATCGTATATTGATACCTCTCTTCTTTTTCAAAAACTAGTAAGGTATCTATATATGTAAACAAGTTATTTATTAACATAGCATTCTAGCTCAAAAATTCGAATAGTTAGTTTAAATATCGGTTTAAGTATTAGTTTAAAAATTAATTTACATAATTTGATTTGAGGTGTACAACATGAGCAACCAAGAAAAAGAAAAGTTTAAAATACTAATAGATAAACATAAAAGTAAAATGCCCTGGTATATCATAGAGTATGCAGAAATGAAAACAGCCCTCTCCCCCGCTACATTGTATGCTTACATTACTGAATTTGAAAAGTTTCTAAAATGGCTTATAAGTAATCGATTAGCCGTTGAAAACGGTAAGGTGGTCACTAATATATGTGATGTACCAATTACAACATTAGAAAATCTACCATTAAATGAAGCTAGAACTTTTCAAAGATATCTCCAGGGAGAAGGTATTGAGACAAGAGCTATTAACAGGACTTTCTCTGCTTTAAAATCCCTATTCAAGTACTTAGCTCAAAATACAGAGAATGAACATGGGGAAAATTACATCTCACGTAATGTGATGGAGAAAATTGAACTGCATAAGGAGAAAGTAGATGCAGCAGCAAGAGCAGATGACGTTGCAAACATGATATTTAATGAAAAGGATGATGTAGCTTTTCTTCAATTTCTAGCAAATGATTATGGTGAAATGTTGAAGGATATATCACCAAAAAAATATAGTTTTTTTCAGCGTGATAAAGAAAGAGACATAGCCATCATAAGCCTTATTTTAGGCACTGGCCTTCGGGTTTCTGAGGTAGCTAGTCTTACTATCTCTAGTATTAACTTCCGTCAGGGTACCGTAAAAGTGACTCGTAAAGGTAATAAAAGATCTTCTATATTAGCCACTCGCTCTTGCTTAGATGATGTTCAAGAATATATAAAGGTCCGTCCTAGTAAATATAACTGTCCTCAGGATGAAGACTTACTTTTCGTAACAAACTATAAAGGGAAATATACGCAGCTAACTGTTAGAGCTATACAGAAGTTATGTGACAAATATTCAAGTGCATTTGATGAGAAGCGTAGCCCTCATAAACTACGACACACATATGCTACAAATCATTATAAGGAAAACAAAGATCTTGTATTACTTCGAGATCAACTTGGTCATACATCCGTAGAAGTTACTAGTATCTATACAAATATTAATAATGAGAAAAAACGTGAGGCTGTTGATCGCTTGGAAAGAAGACAATTTGAATAATATATATTACAACCCTACAATTGAAGATGAAGAGTTGTATAAAGTGAAAATAATGTTATTAGTTTTGTTATGAAATATATATAAGCTTTGCAAATTTTATTATATCAAGGGTCACCATAATAAAAGAAGAAATTCGGACGTTTAGACAAAACTTGGATACAAACTAAACAATTCCCTGTATGATTAAGGAATGGGCTACTAATGTTATCACTTTTTTATAGAATCTTTCTTATTCTCCATAATGGTCTTAAATAATTGAAATTTGGCTTTGGGTTCAAACGATTTTTTCCACCAATTGTATTCAATATCATATAATCTGTAGAATTTCTTATAAATTTATTTATGCGTCTACTACTTATCTAAGTTAATGGAATCAAGCTTGCCAAAAAAGTGTTCTCCCCTACATTGAAGAAAAATACTATATAGCATTTTTCTTCAATATTTTCTTCAATATTTAAATTATAAATTACAATATAGATCGGCTCTATTGCCCTCTACTTGCAGATTAAATTCACCTGAGGTTGTGAGGGTAAAAAAAATCCAAGTTTCGCATTTTCAGTGAAAATAGGTATACATGTAAAGCCATTCCATAATGAACGGATCCAGAATTCTTCAGTTTCTTGTTGTTTTTGAGGTCATACCGCTTGTTGACATTCATCTACAGCAAATACTATTTTTAACTGGCGTAAATTATCGGATTTCTTTATTTCTAAATATCTCTATCATCCGTAACAACTTATCTACTATAATTTCTTTTCTACAATTAATTAAATATTCAAATGCACTCCAATTCTATATGCGACCTTTTCTTTCAAAAAGCCAAAGATATTAATAACCTATATCCCTTTGCTACACAAGGGAATCAATAACTTCTTTTTAATTTAGAGTACCGCTTGAACATCATCATACCATGTCCCTTCCCTAGTAAAAAATGAATTCATATTAGGGAAGATTTTGTATGTATGAAAATGGATACCTGTGTTTTTTGATATTCAGTCCATCAAAATTTTAAAATATAGGTCGACTAATCGCAAAAAATGACATAATAGTGGATTCCTAGACATTTCTTTATCCCACCTAGTACCTAATAAGGTGGGTTTACTCCTATTTTTTAAGACATTTTAAGTTACCTAATTTTATAAAGTATTTTCATCCCCCCCTGATAAAGTAATTATTAGAATTTCTTAATTAAGTTAACAGAAAATAAGCAACGCCTATGCATTATTACATACTATCTATTTCAAATATTACGCACTAATTAAGTTTTTTTTGATAAAATTATTAGTAAAATATAACGATTTTTACTTAAATTTAGTAATTATGTGATATTAAGTTAGTAGCGGTAGTTTAGAAGTAGATGATAGTTCACATACAAGTTATGTAAGGTACTAATAATATAAGAGAGGCAAGTTACTATGAAAAAAGTTAATCACTTAATAAATAAAGAATATATTTGTCAGTTAATATCTCAAACATTTGAGGTTTCTGTTCGTTTTTTAGACAAAAATAAAAATATCCTTCATGAATACAGTTTTAATAATTTCCCTAATCCTTTTTATTCTTCTACAAGCGAACAATTAAATGAACTTTATGCAGAGAATGATTATGTTAATTTCCCTATTATCCGAGCAAATAAGTATTTAGAAAATTTTATTTTAATTCATTTTATAAAAGAAGGAGATACGGATGGAACGTTTATTATCGGACCATCTATATACTCAGAACTATTAGAAAACAAGATAGAACGAATGCTGAATGATTTTCATGTTACTTTAAATAAGAATACAGTTTTGAATTACTACAAATTAATTTCGGTTATAAAAAAAACAAAATTATTATGTATTTGCACCTTAATGTATTACTTAATTTATCAAAAAAATCTAAGTGTCAGTACAGTAGTCAAAAGAAACCGTTTATTAAATAAACCTATATGTAATGAAGAAGAAGTTGATTTACAAGTTTCAATCTGTCATCAAGATAATGTTTTACGTAATGAGATACCACTTTCAATACAAATGTTTGAAGCAATAAAAAACGGAGATAAGGAGGGATTATTAGAACGTTGGAATTCATTTCCTATCGAAAAAATCGGAGTATTATGCTCTAATAGCGAGTTGAGAAATCGAAAAAATCAAGCCATTGCTGGTATTGCGGTAGCTACTAGATATTCAATTGAAGGTGGGGTCCCTTCTGATAAGGCCTTTATAATTAGTGATTTTTACATAGAAAGTCTTGAAAAACTAAAAGATATAAAATCTATAGAACGATTAATTGAAGAAGCTTTTTGTATCTTTACGGATTGTGTAAAAAGATGTCAGAATCAAAATTACTCAAAAACAATCATGAATTGCAAAAATTATATTAATAAGAATATTTACCAAACAATATCTCTTAAACAACTTGCACGTTTTACTGGAAAGAACCCAATGTATTTATCTACATTATTTAAAAAAGAAGTAGGTGTCCCCTTTAGCGTATATATTCAACAAGAAAAAGTAGAAGAAGCAAAAAAACTATTAACTTTAACTAATCATTCTATATTGGAAATTAGTACTTTACTTAATTTTAACAGTCAAAGTTATTTTACTAGCATTTTCAAAAAATACACAAAAATTACACCTAAACAATATCGTAATCAGTATTGCCTATTTTAACATCCACAATTTAAGATAAATTATTTGATAAATCTATTATAACGAGCACTTAAATTTTTTTGAATACACACTTTCATTGTGTGTTTGAGGATATTAGGAGTTTTAGTCATAAGTTGGTATATAAGGATATATATAAATGAACCAATAATAAAAAGTTGATATCCGGATCTTATTTTTTAACTAAGTAGTTTAAAATTACTTGTCTCACATTCAAAAAGTTCGGATTCTAATGTCTTCTTACTGAAACAAGAAAGCCCCTTCATAAAAATAATAATGGTTGGTTATTAATGTTTGTTTATTAATTTTCAGTTTAGGCTTTCATGTTTTTCTACATCTAAATTAATATGAATAAAACCCTAAACAATGAACCCTTTACATTTACTTTTATTTACAAATGATTGATTATCATTCATCTTGTTTAACTAATGGATTAAGTACTTAGAGTTTTTGGTTTTACGTTCATAATTATTAGACCTCCATGTCTTTTATGTATAAAGACATGGAGGTCTTTTGGTACTGTTATGGATATATAAATTAATTATTTAACTGTAAAGTATTTTCAGATCCTTGTTCTGATGGGTGTTGTTGAATCTACTTGAACTAATTTAAACTTTTGTGCATTTGTCTTATTTTTTTCATGTACCTGAATATTAGTGTTGTTGTTTGTATTTGCATCTGCAACATCTAATACAAAATTGGGATTTTTGTAATTTTTTATAATATAATAACCATCCCCTACATCCTCTAATCTCCAATAATGTTCATCTCTACCGTGATTTTTTGTAACAAATACATTTTTTGATCCCTTATAATCATTCCATGCCATTACTTCGTTTTTGAACCATAAATTTACGATTTGATAGGCATCTTTATTTTTATTATATTGAAACTTCCAGTGAGACCTTGTAATGGTATTGTCTTGATACAATTGTACATTCTTATTTCCAAGGTTAGAAACATCAACACCGCTTGTACCGTTTAAAGCTGTTTTTATTTTATATACACCTTGTATGATTACTGGCTTTAGTTTAAATTTTTGAGCATTCGTTTCATTTCTTTCATGCACTTGAATAGGAGTATAGTTATCTGTTTTTGCACCTTTAACATCCAATACAAGATTAGAATCTTTATAATTTTCTATAATATAATAACTATTCCCTACATCTTCTAATCTCCAATAACTTTCATCTTTATCCTGATTTTTTGTAACAAATACATTTTTTGATCCGTTATTATCATTCCAAGCTAATACTTTAGTAGGGTCCTCTACACAATGTATTTGATATGCTTTACGAATTTCATTATAATGTATATCCCATTGATGTCTTTTAGTTGAATTGTCATTATACAAATGCACATTCCTATTTCCATCTGGATCTTGATTGACTGGAATATCAACACCACTTGTACCATTTAAAGCTGTTTTTATTTTATACCTATTTTGATGGTGAAAATTAGTGTCTATAACGTCCCAATATAGTTTCGGATTCCACTCATCTCCAACATAATCCATAATAACCCAACCTGCTTTTCTTCCGGATTCCTTCACAAATCCAGCAGTCCACTTATTTAAACAAGAGGCAAAATAATATGGACTACTAAAGTCTGTACCACCAGAAGATACACTAATGAAATTTATGTGAATGTGATTAGGATCAAAGTCATTGACTGCTGTATCAATTAGCATATCTTTAATCGCAACTTTCTTTTTACTTTGTTTAACATTATATTGATCTTGCACCGTTACTTTTATATTTCCATTGGTAGTAGAAGTAAATGTTTTGTTATCATCCCAGTAAAAATTTCTATAACCTCCTACCATCTTACCACCTGCATATCTTCTTAGTAGTACAATTTTCCCACGGGCATCCCCCATTGTTATATTTCCCTCTTTTTTTAAAAAAATAGAGTCTTTAAAATATCTTTTTTCAAACGTATCTACAAAAGTATCTTTCGCTCCTGGCATTGCTTCATATTCTTCTTTGAGGGACATTATAATTGTTTCACTCGGATAATCTTTTAAAAACCATTTCGCTTGATTAATAAATTGATGGAGAGTTACTTTAAGATATATAGAACCATGGTGTAGAACAATTGTATTATCATCAGTGACACGCCCTCTGATATCGAAAAATCTCACACCCATATGCATTTGTTGATGAAAGTCCCGATCTTGAGTTTTTGCCCATATTCTGTTTATCATGCCCTTCAACTTAAAAGTACCACTGTCATGGGTTCCTGGAATCGACATTTGTGCTAGTGTCCATGAATCTGGTATTTTCTGCATCCATTCCGAAAGTATTATGCTTCTCTCAATTTTTGTATTCATATCTGTCATATTACCACTCCTTAGAATATTAGTTACTTTAATTATTTTCTTTGACTTATTTTGAAATCGAAACTATATAGTCAAATTAATATCACGATATAAAGATTAAATATTAAATATTTTCTTAATAGCTTTTAAACAAAAACAATAAACTTAAATACAAAATTAATATATATTTATATTGGATTATAACAATTAAAGAGCGTTATCCTTACCTTAATACTGAAAAATTAACTGTAATTAATTAAATATTATTTAATTACATAATTTAATTTGAATTTTTGCGCTTCAATTGATGGATTATCTAAAGCATGTTGCTCATTTACTTTAATATTTGTACCATTTGCAGTTTTGTGTCCATCTACATCTAACACCAGATTTTGTTTCTTTTTATTTCTAATAAGATAATTACCTTCTCCTAAATAGTCTAATATCCAGTAATGTTCATCCTTCTTTGAATTATATGTAGCAAACACATTCTTTGATCCACCAAAATCATTCCACGCCAATACTATATTTTTATCAGCCTTACTTTTAATTTGGAAAGCTTGTTTACTACTATCATAATCAAAATACCACTTTTGATTATCTTGATTGCGCCGCTCCCATAAATGAACATTCGAATTCTTATCTTTTGACCAGTCTACGACACTTTTATTATTTATAGCTGTAATAATTTCATATAAACCATTAATAACTTCATGCTCTTTTAAGAATTTAATAGAACTAATTTTTCTGTTTAAATTGTGCCCTTTTAAACTAAGCTTTTGTCCTCCCGAAACCTCTATATATTCACCTTTATAATAACTATGTTCAAATAGTCTGACAGTACCAGATACATTGGGGCTAACAACTATTGAAGATGTCTTATCATTAAAATCTGTTAGATTCGGTATATCATCAAAAATTAGTTTCTTTTCTCCTTTATAATTATCCTCTTTATACAGGCCTAAATTAGCAAACTTTACAGAAGATAATCTCTTATTAAGCCTATGATTTTTTAAACTTAATTTCTCGCCACTTCCAAGATCAATAAAATCTCCACTATAATGATAATGTTCGTAAAACCTAACACCGGCTATATGAGAACCTACCTTTATTGAAGATGTTCTATCATTGAAATCCGATAAACGCGCTGTATCCTCAAAAATATATTTTTTTGTCCCAGCATAGTTATCTTTGTCATATAAAGTTGTAATATCAGGGTCTTTTATACTATCAGAATCCATTGTCAATTCAAGTGACCCAAGATTCCATGTTTTTATATTTGCTGAAGATTGAAGCACATCATTATGAATGGTAATGCTATTCATGCCTCTCTTAAGAGGAAAGGTTCCTATTAATATTCTTTTATAAACAATGCTTTCATTTAATGACATTCCTTCCCAAATATCATGGCTATCAAAAGAATCAGTTATAATTTTTTTTTGCTGTTTAGTATTAAGTATTACCTTAAATGATAATTTATCTTTTTGTTTTTTTGCACCTATTATGGCATGTAATTGATAGATACCCTCTATCTCTGTATTAATTTGATACGTCACAGAACTATCTTGATTCATAGTATTTGCATAATTAGTAAATTGCAAAACTCCATCTCCGAACATTGGCTCATCAGTTATTTGAATATTTGATCCGAATTTTTCTTGGTGGAAATTTCCTGCATCTATCACTTTAGTTACAGGTTCACCAGTTTCATTAATACCAAGTAATCTATTTTCGGTTGTATAATCGTCTCTTTTAAAACCGACTATCATTGCATCTAAAGAATTAAATCCACCAGTTTCATTTTTTCCGAATCCTATAATAGAGGATACTTTATTACCTACAAAATGATAAGCACCAAATTTATGTGGTTTAGGCCACCATGATCCTCCTCCAATATTTTGCTCTTTTTCATCATAAAATTTGAATCCTAAAGAAATTGGCACTAATTCGGACCACATATTTACTTGTATTAGAGGATTCTTTATTGGATCTTCTAATACAAGTGACGATATCCTCCCACCTACTCCACCAATTTTAGTACTATTAATTATCTCGTTGTTTCTTATATAAGTGCTTTGTATACTATCAATTCTCTCTGCATGATAAACTTGCAATCTTTTTAAAATTCCACGATATTTAAGATTCTGATTTTTAATAGTATTATTAATTTCATTTGTTGTTTTTATATAAGGATATACTGAACCAGCAATATCTGAATAAATTGTTCTGAATGGGTTTAACGTTATATTATTTTGATAAACTTCATGATAATACTTCCATTTATAAGCAAAATCAAAGGCAGTTAAAGTCATACCTCTTTTATATTGATTGATTACATTCCATCTAACTGTATTAATATAGTGATTTTTATTGTTAGTTGTTGGAAAATCTTTGTCATTCAGTTCCCTTTCTGACACTTCTTTTAATCCCTTATTATATGTTTTCAGCAAATAACTAGTATATTCATCTATTATTTCTTTTAAATTCCTTTTGAATTTTTGATGTATTTCTTCATCCATTCCCCATTCTAATCCATGAATTGCTGCATCCCTAATTAGAAGAATGTGCATTTCTGCAACGTGAACAAAGAATGGAAGGAATAATACATCATATTTAGGATTTTGAAATGTCGGTATTCTTTGTATGAATAGTAGATTTGCTGAAGTAAATACCTGTACTAAATATTCTTCAGGTGTCAGCCGATCTGGTATGTCAAAAACTTTTTTACCATTATATGAATCGTATGCATCTCTATATTCTTTCAACACATTGGCTAAACCAGCTATTTCTTGCATAAGCTGAGACATCAATGCTTCTTCTATTTTTTTATCAACTATTTGATTAATAGATTTTTCTAAATTCTCCCATATTTTTTTGAAATCTATACTTGATTTTGTAGGGAAAAATAGCATAGATACTAAGCTAGAAAGTACTCCACCTACAACCGGAATAGCTTCTAAAGCAGTTAACCCAATAAAACTAAGCACCCCTAAGACATCATCACCATCATTAATCCCTTTTTCAATAAGATCTAAAAGAACAGAAGTATTATCAAGCGCACTACTAAACATTTCTTTATTCCACCTAGTGCCTGATATAGTGGGCATATTCATATTTCTTAAGACATTATAAGGTACCATACTATTACTAACCAATTTCATCACTCCTGATAAAAATATTTATTAGTATTCTATAATTTAAATTAATAGAAAATAAGTAACACATATGCATTGTTACATACTTTCCATTTCAAATATTACACACTATTTAAGTTGTTTTTTGGTAAAAAAATTAGAAAAATATAAATATTTTTACTTGAATTTAGTAATTATATGATATTAAATTAGTACTGTTAAGCATTAATAAATTATATATGATACATAATTCTAAAAGTTATTATGTTTCTAAATAGATACTAAATGAACTACTTTTGTTAATAATCCCTCATTAATAATGATTGTACAAATACATAAAACTGAGTCCTTTTCAGACGATAATTCACAATTCAATGATGTTACCACTAGGAAATATTTTCTCCCAATCGCAAAAATAATCAATGTAAGGATACTGCATTCAATATACACCCTTTCAAAAAGGATTATTATTACTATCCGTTGAATTTGCCATAACAATATTCGTGTATTAAAATTTATAGATATAAACATTTAATTATTAAAAGAAATTCTATGATTACTTATTTTTATCTTCTGGTTCTTATTGATAAATGGTTTAAAGATAACTATAGAGTAACTCACATTTGCTATGATAATAATTAAATAGGATTAGGATACTTCTATGAGAGGCGGAAATTTTTCATGAGTGTTTTAGTAAAGAGGGGGAATTTATTTGTACAGAAACTTGTTGAATTTTTCATTATATTGTATTCTAAGTCTTTTTATATATTTAACAACTTATTTCATCGCTATAAAACCTGCTATTATTAATGCAACATCCTTAAATTATAATAGGATTCAATTTGTTTTGCTGTTACTTCTACTCATTTTAGTTTCTATGATATATGGTTTAATAATAAAAAAATTAATTCGTCATAATTCTAGATCTTCTCATTCAATCACAAATGAAAGTATTTTATTTATATTTAGTTATATTTTCACTGCACTTATTCTCTTTTTTATTATGTCTATTTAGGCTTTTAAACGAGTACCAAGTAAGATATGGCTTATTTTATTTTTACAATTGATTACGGAGAAATGTTGAAAGATAAATTACCACAAAAATAAAGTTTTTTCGACGGGATAAGGAAAGAGATATAGCCATCATAAGCCTCATTTTAAACAATGGCCTTCAGGTTTCCGATGTAGCTAGCTTACTATTTCTAGTATAAAATTCCGTCAGGGAAAGATAAAACATTCAACATATATTTCCAGAAAAATCACTAGATTTATTGACAGGAATTCTGACATAAGTCACAAAGTAAAAACACAGAGATGAAAAATCTCTGTGTTTCTCCAAGTTTTCTCTGATTGATTGCGCAAAAAACAGCTGTCTTTTCTTTTAATTAACTTGATGGAAGTAATAAGTAGCGTTATCAGCTTCCACAAATACTTTGTATAAATCAGGAACAGCCCAAGCAGCAAGACCTATTGCACCTGCCGCTCCTGCAATTACAGTCCATGGATTTGGAGTTCTTAATAAAGTTAAACAAGCTATTCCTATTTCTCCGCCAACTTTAGATAAAAACGAAACTTCATTTGTCATTAAGTTATTTACTGCTGTTCTAAATCCATTTAAATCAGCTTTATTTTCACTAGTTTGAAGTGGATTTTTAGCATAATCTACAGATGGAATTTTAATTACCCATACATTTCCTTTATAATAGGTATATTCAAAAGCTCCATCTAAAGAAACAGCACGGTCTATAACTTCCATTGCATAATTAGCTTTTTTATTTGCGTTTGCATAAAATTCATTAGCACTTGGTATATTAATAGTCTCTGTTGTTACAGAATTATCTGCTATCTTTTTTGTTGTTATATTTAATACCTTATTTTTTTTATCATATGTAGACGTGACAACTATATTACTGTCTTTAGACTCTACTATCTTTTCATTGGCATCTTCTTTTAAAATTTTTATAATAGGTTGTTCTACTTGTTGTATATTTTTACTAGGCGAAGCTGAAATAACCGGATCATTTGTTTCTGCAAAAGCACCTGTTGGGGTAATAGATGTTAATAAACCTAAAGTAATAGCTGAAACAATAATTTTATTTTTTCTAATTTTCATAGTGCATCCTCCATTATTTGTAATTTTTATAACAATACAAATAATAACAATTATCAGAAAAAAATACAATTATTTTTTGAGAAAGAGGGTAATAGTATGTTTAAATCAAATAATGTTTCTTTATTTTTAGTAGTCATTTCTTTTTCTTGTTTTATTTTATATCTTCTAAATAGTCTAGTTAAATTTCAACCAATTGTTCTATTAGCTGTTATGTTATTTTCGATTTTAGGGGCTATTTTCACGATAGATTCTACTGATAAGACATACAAAAAAAAGATTCTTTTATTTATCGTAATTCTGTATTTCATTTCAATACCTGTAATACTTTTATTTAAACTTATTTTCAAGTGAATCAAACTTTTAATTTTCGAGAGGATAGGCAGAAATACTCATTTTCTAATTAATTAAGTTTTGGGTTATATGAATAGCTTGATATTTTTCATTTTTATGAGTTGTACATTATCAATAGGGTACACTCTATTGATAAAATTTTGACTTCCTGATAATTAAAGGTTTGTAGGTTATCAATCGCACTTATCAAAAATAAAAAAGACATGAAGACCAATTGGTTCTGGTTAGTCAACCTTGATAGCATTACCTTTAAGATTTGTAAAAATAATAAGTGGATATAATCCTTTCAATGATTCATCTATCAATTGTAAATGTAAGAAAATTCCTTCACGTACAATTTTCTTTTTTGGGTTGTGTGACCCCTATTAGATTCTTTACAAGAATCTGTAGATAATTTGTATGATGAGGATTAGTTGATTTTAGAATACTAAGAATCATATTTTATGTAATAATACATATTTATAGGTTTCATATGATTTTACTGTTTTGATTTACAAAGAAAAAGCCGATTATCTCTAAACGTAGAGGAAACGGCTTTTTTTCTATGAAAATTTGCTTAGCGTACCAAATTTACGTTTATTCTAACTAGTCATTATGTATGAAGTACTGACATTCACAATGCTATGTTTTATATGTTCTCCTCCTTATCATTTTTTTCTTCCAATGAAATGTGTTTGTTATACCATTTATTTATTTTTCCTTTGTAATACTTTTCGACTTCGTAATCCGGAATCCAAATTTCACAATCATAGATTTTACTCATAACCCTTTCTAAAACATCCTCATGTTCTCTCGGTTTCAATCTACGGTTATGAACCTTAATCATCCCTATATAAGCCTCTCTCAGCCAATTTGATATGGTTTCACGCTGTTTTTGCTTTAGGTGAGACCATTTCTTATTTGTTTGCAATAATTGCCCTTTAGGACCTTTTATATGGTTTTTCACTGTCTTCCCCTCATCGCTATGTTAGATTTATACTTATCACTTATTTTAAACTTATATGAAGAGGAATCCAAATTGACCAAAATATAACTGAATTTTCTGGTAATTATTTAGAAATATACTTTTAAACCTCTATTGCCTGTAATAATATGGATTTAACTGCTATGATAAAAACATATAGATATAATTATACAGAGGGGGAAGCTATGTGATTGTAGCAAAAGGAAACGAAAAGATTACTAAATTAATGAACGACTGGTACAAAGCTATGCGCTCTCAAAAGTTATTGAAAGCTAAAAATCTAAGATCAGCTGTTGAAAAACTTATCGACGAAATGGAACAAGATCAAACGCTTCTTATTTACTATTCGTTACTAGAGTTTAGATATAATCTTTTGATAAATAATACATCAGGTTTAGTAAAACCTGGAGAACATATTGAAGAGTCTACCACAGACATGCTCAATTACTACTACTATTTGTTCAATGCTATATATGCAATGAAGATTGGACAATATAGTGACGCCAAACACTTCTATCACAAAGCTGAAACACTTCTATCACTTATTCCGGATGAATTAGAACAAGCGGAATTTAATTATCAATATGCCCTCTTCAACTATTATCAGTTCCAGCCACTAAATACAATAACATACGGTAATAAAGCGAAAGAAATCTATTCTAATGAAGTTGGGTATGAAATAAATGTAGCTTCATGCAATAATATTTTGGGGCTTGCAAGTACTTCTCTAAAGCAATACGAGTTAGCTGAAGAGTATTTCCTTTCCGCTTTAGATATGGCAACCAAACTAGATCAAACACAACATATTCATTTGATTCGTCATAATATAGGTCTGCTATATTCAGATCAAAATATGCCTCAATTAGCAATCAATTATCTCTCCAAGGCACTAGAAGGTAGCTGTAAAACAATGTATTTGTTAGCTAAAGAACATGAGAAACTAGGCAATATAAATGCTGCTGCCGAGTATATAGATAAAGGATTGCAAATTAGTAATGCACAAAATAATAAAGAATATTATCATCATTTATCGATTCTAGATGCAAGATTACAGCGTATACCTATAGATGAATACGAAAAGATTGTTGTTGACGGAATTCATTATCTCCAGGAAGAAAATTTATGGCACTTTGTCGAAATATATGCTGATGAATTAGCAAACAAGTATTATGATGAAGGTAACCACTTGAAAGTAAGTCAATACTTCCGTGTGGGATACAAAGCTAAAAGTGAAATGGAGAAAAGGAGTGCTTTAAAATGATGAAAAAAATACTAATTAGTACAGCAGGACTTTTATTCTCAGGTTTTATGCTAGTCGCACCAATCACTTTAAGTAACACTCACGGCGAGGCAATGATTGCAGTACAAAAGCAGGAAAATATACAATATACAAATACCCATGGTGAAGGAATGTAAAAACTGCAGAACTCCTCTCCCTACAATTAATACACTATTATTTGCAGGGAGGATTTCTTTGTATGTTACATATACTTACTTTGTATTAGTTAGGGTATAAGACTCTCCTTAATAAATCCATGCAGTGAAATTTAATAATTTAAAAGCAAAATTAAAAGGAATCTTATAATAAAAATTCGCCTAAGAAAATAAGAACTAATATATAAATAAGAAAAGGTCTTTACTTTATTGTAAGGGCTTTTATTTTTATGAAAAAAATCCTTAAAATGGTATAATTTTACCATTACTTTTAAATTCACGGAAATAATTCAAAAAGATCAGAATATTTAAAGAGAGGAAGAAACAATTGATGTATACACAAGAAAACTTTTATAAAAAATTAATAGAGGAACAAAGAGTAGTAACAATATTTCTAATAAACGGAGTTAGAGTACCTGGAATCATTATCGCTGTTGATAAATTTTCAGTATTAATCTCTAATAATGGCAAACAACACTTTCTTTATAAACAAGCGATTTCAACTGTTGCTGTTTAAACAATCTTGAACTCCGGTGTTTCATTATTAATATACTCCACTTTAAAATCGCAATCACTGCCACTTTCTATGTCCAAAATACAGTATATGTAATTATATTTCACTGTGAATGGTTAATTCAAAATCCTTTCAACTCGAAATAAATTGTGAATTAATCAGGATTCGTGAAATTTTAATATCTTTTTTACGAGGAGGAACTTTTTTGACTTCTATACGTGACATTATTCAACCTATTTTATTTATAGTTACTTTTGTTTTACTCTTTTTTATTCTTGTATTAGCAGATAAACTATCAGGATTAGGACTTTCTAATAATAATCATGCCGTAGAGTCTCTCTATTCATTTTCAGTTTTATTAGCAGGGATTTTCATCTTCCCGATAATAAGAAATGATTTCAAAAATCGCTTCATTCTCAATAAAAACAAATTATATTTAACTATAAGTCTCCCAATTATAATTGGCATACTCATTCAATTTATCGTCACCTTCATTCGCTTTATTCCTACTTTGCTAGGTCAAGATATGATCGGCATAGGATCAGAACAAATAACATATACATCAGACCTAACCAAAACAGGATTTCTTATCTTGGTTTCTGTAATTGGTCCATTTCAAGAAGAATTTGTCTTTAGATATTTGTTTTATGCTGGAATATTTTTAGCGCTTGCTAATTTTAAAGTAAAGTTTTCATGGATTAAAAAAATTTACAATGAATTGTTTATCCATAAAAATCCCTTATATATATGGGGATGGATATTAGTAACTAATTTAATATTTACATTATACCATGGACCTGACATAACAAATTTCTATGCATACTTCATTCCAGGTGTAATTAATGCTTTATTTTTTATAAGATTGGGATTCCTATCAGCTTGGTTAGCTCATGGAGTTTTTAATTTATGCTCACTGACTATCTTCAGCATCGTATCGATTATATTTTTAAAGTAAGCATATAAATAAAAATCTACAGTTAATGAAATATTGCATATACGACAGCTAAAGCATATATTAAATTATAAATTGATAAAAGGTGAATCCCCTCTCTCACAAGGGATTCACCTTTTATATTAACAGTACTGCAGGTCTCCACCATCCAGAATATTGTACTTTTATCCATTAATACATATTCCCTTATAGGATATTACTTTTACTTTACTGGCATAAATTCAATCTTATCTATATAAACTTCTTCATTATTTCATTCGTATTCTCATAATCTCCCTCTCTAGGTATTTCAGCCAAAGATCCGTTCTATTTTTATCTTCCTTGCTAAATCTTTATAAAGTTTCATAGAACATGTTTATTTTATATGTTTCGTATAAAGGTAACATATTACAACGAACCTTTAATTCTTAGTCTGGCCAATGAGAATTAAAGACTATCATTAAACATATTTATTAGTTTATCTGTTGTATTTTTACTTTCAAAAACAACAAAATACTTAAATGCCCTATCTATAGTAGATAGGGCATTCTTTTTTAGTAACCCTTAAATCAATTTTTCACCATAGTTAGCTCCTCCACCATTAGAAGAACTACACTCTAAGCTTGTGAATTTATCATTCTGCAGTACAGCAGATGTTACAACTAAATTTAATAACACTCTTTCTATCAACCTATTTCGAATTAGAATTACAGACCTAATACTCCGACAATCTGGCATGCTTTTGCATTGGCAACATGGTAGTACATCTCCAATCCTTTTCTTTCTGCACGAAGGATTTTTCCGCGCATTTTAGAAAGATGCTGAGATACGGTAGATTGAGGTATATTTAATAGCTCCGTTAACTGTGTTACATTGCAAATCTTGCGATGTTCTAACTCTTTTACAATTTGTAGTCTAACTGGGTGAGCCATGATCTTAAGTAATTCTACATCTGCCTCTGGAATTTTGTTCATTTCATTATTTACTTGTAGTGTTTTCATTTTTATTATCTTCCTTTTCATATTTTTAATTTTTAAATTAAGTTTTTAATGCATTTAATTAGACTTACATGTAAATCTCTCTTGTTTTGCGATCTGTTTTACCCCGATTTAATTTACTGTTTGGTTTTATGTACAGAAGTACGATTATAGCTAAAAACCCAACAAAAGATAGCATAGGTATCGAGATGAAACCAAATAAATTCAGGTAATCTTCTGTACAAGAAACTCCTACTGAACATATCTTCATCTCACTAGCTGGAAACGTTTGAATTGTAATTTGATATACAGATAACATTAAGCCGATACACGCAAATGGGAATGCATACGTGCTGACGTTCGGATCATTTCTGTACATTCCTATCCCCAATATCAATACTAATGGATACATGGCCATCCTTTGATACCAGCACAAATCACATGGCGGCAGCTTCATCCATTCACTAAAAAACAAACTAATTAACATTGCGCTAGTAGCTATCGTCCAAGCAAATACAATGTGATACTTTTGAATGATCAACATCTTATTTTCGCCTCACCTATTTTTTAAAATACAAAACATTTGCTAGTATATGACTAGTTTATTTCCGTATTTTGAGTACCCTGTTTCAATAGAAAGTATCCAATCATTGATATCTTCCCAATCGTATCCCCTCTCTTTTAATTCTAGAGGGAAAAGTTTTTCAAAATCACCACGCATCTCGTACATGGTTTCTAATGCTTTTTCTAGCGGACCAAATCTATATACCATGTGTGTATGTACTTTTTTGTTTTTCTTTTCTGCTACAACTAAATATACATACCGTCTTTCTTTCGCTAAAACAAACTTTAAAAATCCAGGTACTTGACTCACCTTTCACACTCCTTTTCGGTTTTCCTTACCAAGCTTAAAAGGATATGAGTAAGGAAAACTATTAAGTTTTAATTTACTAATTTAATAAATGTTCCGTTTTTTTACTTTGAAAATACAAGAAAACGCTCATCATCACAATATTTATTACACCAGCTGCAGCCCCAATTTTGGAGATAACATACACATATTCATTATTACTAAATGGTAATAGGCTCGCGAAAATAAATAAAATTGAAATGATAAAGGATAAGAGCATATTTCTTTTGTTTTCATTCATTCAAAAAACCTCCATTTTGCACAAATATTTGTATTGCAATGGATTAGAATGCTAAGCCGCATCATTACGGTTATAATGATGTTTCTCTTCATCCACATACCCTTTTATGTTCCAAATGCCAGTCTTTGATGCTTTTGCTTCTTTTTCGCTTTCTAGCATTTGTGGTAGCAAAGTAGTGTTAGGTTTTGAAATGTAAGCTACAATACCATATCCTGATTTGATCATTAACTCGTTTATATGTATCCCTTCACAAAATACATATGCTAATTTCCTGCCATACTTGTCCTCTTTGGGTCCACGATCATAGACTATTGTTACATTTTTTCCTTTTAACTGTTTCTTTAGAAATGAAGATGCTTCTTTTCCCATCTTTTGCGGTGGGATTTTTTGAGATACAGACTCAGGGGTATCCAATAACAGTAATCTTACCGTCTGTTTCTGCCCGTTTACGTTTACGTCTATCGTATCTCCATCCTTTATATGTATTACCTTCCCTTTAACAGTATCTAAGCCTTTTAATTTCTCATTATAAGCTTCTGGAATATCTACAATACCTTTCCCTACTGTGTGCTGTTGTATTCCGTTTTGTACTGTTTGGGCAGGTCTTGAATCATTTTTTGTTTGCGTCGAATTACTACATGCTGTCATTTGAAATACGAATGATGTTATACAAATAGCCTTAATCCATATTTTCATATCGAATTTTCTTCCTCCTAATCAAAATACGTAAATAGCTACATCTAATAAACAAACAGACTCTCTATTGTATTTACTTCTCGATAATTACAACATAGGCAAAACTGTATCCATTTTGGATGATCATTATAAAGTGCCCTATATGACCGTTCCTTACACTGCGGGCATATTAACACCATACTTTCTTCTTACTTTTCCTGACTTTTCAATTTTTCAAAAGATACATTAGCAGATGCTATATTACTGGTACACAATATATATCCCCCTTTTGAGTCTTGAAATTCTAAAAATACATAAAAAAGGACACACCTATGGCATATGTATGCGTAGGTGTGTCCTTTTGCAAGATAGTTTTAGAAGTATTTTGTTACTTTCATCATATCATAGTTCCTATTAATTTTATATATGAAATTTAAGATTTTATGATATTATTTCTTTTTATTCATTATAAATGTAATACGTTGTTTTTGTACATCATAGGTTAATTTTGCATCGAATTTTTCTCCGGTTTTCTTACTTTCAAATCCTGAGATTGTATCGGTCATATTCTTCTCTAATAACTTTTTTACTTGTGCGCTAGTTATTTTCTTTTTCAAAATGCTTCCAGACACAATGAATTCGCAAGGATTTTTGTAATGTTCACATAAATAAGTAGTTTTTCCTACAATTACCCTTCCTTGGCACAAAGGACATTTCCCTATAGTACGATCATCCGTTGTTGGACGTTCAAAACAAATGCTAAGATCTTCTTTTAATCGGATAGCTGCAGTGAATTCTCCGTACTCTCCTTTAAAACCATGAATGAAGTCAGTAACGCGATTCTTCAATAATTTCTTAATCTGGCTATCAGATAATTTCTTTTCTTTAATTTTAGCTGATATCGCAAAATTACATCCGTTTTGATATTCTGAACACCCAAAAAACTTATCACGGTTTAAAATGTGTCCATTTTGACACTTTGGACACTGACCTAGCGATAATTCTTCAACTGTAGGCAAATTAAAGCTTACTTCACCGTTAACGAATGCTAGATACGCAGAAAATTCTTTACCATTAGATTTAAATCCTTTTATAATGTCCGTTTTATTTTCTTCAAACAGTTTTTTAATTTGTGCTGCAGGAATTGTTTTTTCCTTTATTCTTTTGGGTAATCCAATGTTACAGTTTGGATGATTGCTACACCCGAAAAATTTCCCTCTATCTAAAATTATTCCATTTCCACAAGGACATTGGCATACTTCTATTTGTTGCTTCCAGGTCTCTATTAGATTGTGCGAAACCGTGTCAGGTATTCTTATAATATCTTGTGTTATTTTTTGTACAAATGTATTTGTTTGTGCAATGAAGTCTTTATAACTCATTTCATTCTTTTCAATGCGATGTATCATTCCTTCCATTTCAGCTGTGTATAGCGGATCTTTAATTTGCTGAACGGGAAATTGTTCAATAAAAGCACGGCCAATTGGAGTTGTTATAATTTTTCCCTTTTCAATGTCTATAAAATTCTTCTCGTGTAAAGCCGGAATAAAAGCTGCTTCTGTTGCAACGGTTCCAATTCGTTTTCCTTTCATTAGCTCTTTTAAATGTTCATCATCAATTTTACGACCAGCCGTTTCCATGAAAGTAAGAATTGAGCTTTCTGTGTGTAGAGCAGGTTTCTTTGTTTTAGATTCCAGCAACTCAAAATCACAGACTTGAAGTTTATGCCCTTTTTGCAGAATAGGCATTTTGAATGCTTCCATACTTTCTTCTTCTACTTCCTCTTTAAACACTTCTAGAAATCCTTTTTCTCGAAGTACACTTTCTTTTGTTTGATAGATATTTCCCATTGTATCAATAAAGGATACATCTCTTACCAGGTACACTGCAGGACGCATGAAATTGCCCACAAAACGTTTTACCACGAGACTATATAGTTGTTTTTCAATCTCGGGACGGCCTTCCTCTTGATATTGTTTTGTCGTCGGTATAATAGCAAAATGGCTTGATACAAGATCATCATCAAATGTTTTATGTTTTATATCAATGGCGTCAATATCGACGGATTGTACCAGTAAAGAATAACGACTCTTAGCTAGCGCCTGCATAACACCCTTTACCCGATCCACTTGTTCTGTAGGTAAATGTCTAGACGAAGAACGTGGATAGGTTATGAACCCTTCTTCATACAAGTTCTGAATGTGTTTTTTTGCAGTTTCAGCATTAATTTGTAATTGTGCATGAGCATCTTTATACAAATCTGTTAAGTTGTATAGCAATTTAGGATTATGCTTCCTAGTGCCCTCTTTAAATTCTTCAACCGTGAGATATTGACCTTTTAGATTCTCCCCCAAACTTCTTAATAGCGATGGGTTTAACACCTGATCTTCTGTTTTCATAACTGGAGTGATCCCTAAATTTGTTGCTAGTTGCAAATGATAATAAGACTGTTCCTTATAGTTTTCAATCGCTAACTCACGTTGACGTATCTCATGTAGCAAACACATTTGTACACGGCCAGATGACAATAAGAATTTATTTTGTGCTAATTTTGTGGTGCATCCCCTGGTTATATTCATTCCTAATAGATAATCCAGATACTGCCTTGCTTTAGCAGAATAAGCTAGTCCATCATACTTAGACGCGCTCTCTAATCGATTGAGAGCTGCTTCAAGTTCTGCAGCTTCAAAAGAGGATTTATAAACACGAGATTGCTTTTTATTCACACCTGCGTATTCATACACTTCTCTATAGATTAACTCTCCCTCGCGGTCCGCGTCACAGATATTCACGGCATGGTCAACATCAGGTCGCTGTAACAGTTTAACAAGTATTTGTAGTTGCTCTGCATTTTCTTGTATCACCTTATACGATGGTTGAAAAATTAAAGGTAAATGTTCTAACTGAAACACTTTATACTTTGGATCCATCTCTTCCGGATTTTTCAGTTCCAGTAAATGTCCACGGCACCAACTGACAATATAATGATCATTTTCATAATAACCGTAATAAGGTTTGCTCCCAATGTACTTTTGTGAGTGACGGAATCGTGGCGATTTCATAATTTCATTGGCCACTTTTGGTTTTTCTGCAATAAATAACGTTTTCCCCATAACTTTTTCCTCCTTAAACAAAAAAAGGACACACCTACGCTATGGTTATGCGTAGGTGTGTCCTTTTGCAATCTGATTTTTTAGTATTGAATTATTTATATCATAACATTGCTTCTATTTATAAACAAATATAATCAAATCCCTTTGAGATTCCTAAATATCTATCGTTTTGTTTTAACTCAGGAATTTAACAAGCAGAATTTATGAAATATCTCTTGGATAAAAAAGATTTCAATACATCCATTGTTATGTTTTAACCACTTAGAAAATCATTTGTTGCAATTATTACTCAATATTTCAATACATCTATTGTTATGTTTTAACTAGCGCCATACCAGGAGTGCCAGGACATTATTGTATTTCAATACATCTATTGTTATGTTTTAACTTGCTTAGTTGTATCTCGACAATATAATTATAGCAATTTCAATACATCTATTGTTATGTTTTAACCCCCGATAATATATGGATGATTAACAATGAATTGTGCGACGATCCCTTGTGTATTAACAATACCCTGCTTTTTTACCAGCAAATTAATGTATTATGTAACGGTCTTTGTGTTACACCCTTCAAAGCATCCAGGATGCTTATGTATCAATGTTTATTTAACATTCGATACTACCTTATGGAGCGTTGACACTTGGTAAATTCACCTTGTATTACTTCTCCATTTATGGCGTGGAAATCCACCAAAAATTTAATAATTCACACTCTTGTACCCAGGGTTTCTTATTGATTTGTTTTCTTTTTAAATACATCTATTAGTTTGTTAAAACCTGAATAGAGGGCTCTTACCGACTTATTAATAAGTATTTCAATACATCTATTGTTATGTTTTAACGAAGGAAGCTCGTGCTGTATGTATCCATTCATAATATTTCAATACATCTATTGTTATGTTTTAACTGGGTTTAACTCCTGGAAAGGTTCAAAAATCTTTAAAATTTCAATACATCTATTGTTATGTTTTAACCCCCGATAATATATGGATGATTAACAATGAATGTGCGACGATCCCTTGTATATTAACAATATACTGCTTTTTTACCAGCAAATTAATGTATTATGTAACGGTCTTTGTGTTACACCCTTCAAAGCATCCAGGATGCTTATGTATCAATGTTTATTTAACATTCGATACTACCTTACGGAGCGTTGACACTTGGTAAATTTACCGTGTATCACTTCTCCATTTATGACGTGGAAATCCGCCAAACTATTTCCTACTACGTTATTTAATTAATATTTTTCATTTGTTCTATATACTGTTCTTTATATTTTGTTTGATTTAATTTTTCTTGTAACTCCAATTGTTTTTGTATTACCTTCTCAATATTGTACAAAGAAATGTTTTTTGCGGCATTGTAGTCTGCATGAACTTTAAAACTACATTGCTGACATTCAAAGGTAGATTGATCTTGCCGATTATTTTTGTGGATATACCCACATTCACTACATCGTTGACTTGTATAGGATGGGTCAATTTTCACCACTTTCACCCCATATTGATTTGCTTGATTCTTGATTTTTTCCTGCAAATCAAAATACGTCCAATTTTTTAGGAATGTTTGCTCCTTACTTATTCCTTTTAGATCCTCTAACTGTATAGTGCCACAATTATATTTTAAACACTGTTGTACTATATAATTTGCGTATTTATGATTCGTTGCATTTCTGAATTTAGCTACTTTATCATTTAGTACGTCAATTGGTTTAATTCGTTTTTCACGGCCTTTCCCTATCCTATTTCCACTACAATACTTACCTTGGCGTAATAAACTTATACGTCTGTGCTCAATTTTTTTTCGAAAAGCCTCAATTTCTTCACCACTAATTGCCCCTCGTACCAAACCTTTATTAAACGCAAAATAGAGAACATTTATTTTCCCCATATCTATACCCATAATCAAATCTTCATCAAATTTAAGTTCTTCTTTTATATTTGACTTATAAGTAATAGATAAATACCATTTCTTTTTATGTTTATGGAGCATGCAAGCGCCTTTGGCATACGTACTATCAATTATTCTATCTAAAATTACCTTCATACTATTTTGTTTTCTTGTCGATAATTTCACTAAGATTTTACCATTGGGTAAATCGTTTTCTTTTATAAATTTTGATGAAAAAAGAGATACGCTTGCAATATAATCACCACTCTTTTCTTTTATTATCTGAATAGAGTTTCCATGAATATCAATTGGTAAATTGTTTCGGAATGAAGGAATGGACATCTCACCACTCCAAATTTCTTTTTTTCTACTATTCCAGGTCCTAATTGTTTTCTGTAGAGTAGTGGACATATTGGCTTTATTAATATCTTGATATTCTTCTTTTAACTGATCATAAATATATCCACTTATCGTTTTTTGAGTACACCCATATAATTGTTGGGCACTTGGATATTGGCCAGTATCTTTAAAATGCTTCAATGATTGATTATCATATTCCCACAATTTTTGTATAGTTCTATTCCCAATAGTTCTAAAATGATATGAAAGTGTACGTAAATATATTTCAAACGTCTTCCATTCTATATTTACAGGACAGACTATTTGGTATTTCATTACTTTTACAGCTATGCTCAAATATGTCACCTCACCGTTATATTAATCAATACATCAATATAACCGTTTTATTAGAAAATATACTAAGCAAAAGGGTCCATTTCTGTTTAGCTTTTATCCTTATTTGTGCTGCATAACATATAAACCAAAATGTAGTACCATGTCCCACTCGTAAATGAACTAATGTTTTAATATTTAAAGAAAAGACGATTTTTTATCATAAATGTAAGGATATTCTTCTAATTTGAAAAAAATTGCCATATAAATATCTATTCGACAATATATGACAATTTATAAATTAATATTGTGTTATGATATCGAAGGATTTATTTACAGTAGGAGGAACGCATAGATATGTTAAAAAAATTATCAGTATTTCTTATTGGTACTTTGCTATTATTTGGTTTAGCAGCCTGTGATAGCATAAAATCGGTAACTAGCAATGTTACAGTAGGAAAAGTAATTGAAGAATTTAAGGCTGCAGGGCTTGAAGCAGAACAGCCTAGTGATCTGCCGGAAAAAGAATTTGGGAATACTAGAAAAGATGCGAAACGCATTCTTGTTCCAGCACTAGGAGAAGATAGTGGTGGTAGAATATTTGAGTTTAAAAACAAAGAGGATCTTGAACAAGCGAAAAAGTACTATGACGATTTAGGTAACGGTAATCAAATGTTATTCTCACATACTTATGCAAAAGATAATTTTCTTTTACAAATGAATGGTGACATGGAAGATGCCCAATTTAACAAATATAAAGAAGTAATGGACAAAGTAATTAAGTAACTTAAAGAATCCGCTTTCATTTTTCAGAAAATATGATATGATTGTATTTGGATGATAGTCCGTATACATCTTATTAAATTTAAAGTGGTTATCAAGTCGAAGAAAAGGCACTCAAATGAGTGTCTTTTTTTATGGACAAAACAACATTAATTACTTTATAAATATATATTGATTTTAAGGAAGTTAGGTGAGTATGATAATTAATTTCGAGCAATTAAGTCCAGTTATGAATAACATAGCAATCAAACTTCCCACGGTACTATTTATACCTATATTCCTAGCATTACTTGTCAAAGTCATACTTATGTGATTTATAAAATTCCATTCAATTTAAGTTAATTATTGAATGATTTATAAAGTGTTTTTCAAATTTAGGCATTTCTATTATAACTTTGGACATCTATACCTAATAAAATGCTTTAAATGCTTTAATTTTATAAGGGGGGATTATGGTGACAAATTTATACATTCAACCTGAATTTTCAGGTTATGATTATGAACGGGATGTTCATTCACATCACCCACATTATCGGTGGAAATTATGTATTTATAAAAATGGTTGGACACAGCAGTATTGGCATAGATTTGTTCCTTCTTGGCAGTCATGCCCAACTATGACTGATAATGAATTAGTATATCAAGTATTAATTCCATAAAAAACGGAAACTACTTATTTAAAAATAAGTAGTTTCCGTTTTTAAAGAAAAAATCCTAGCCTATTTTCAATTGCGCTATACTTATATAGTTCTGTTCTCTGAAATTTTCCGTGTGGATTTTACACTCATACATTTTACTATTTTCATCATTCTCAACTATTTATTTATTCTTTTTACAAGATTTTTTGAATCTCCTTTTAACTTGTAATACTTCATATTAAGACGAATAGCTACTACAGCGATTAAAATAAACCCTATTACATATAACATTGTTCCTTTCTCCATTTCTTATTGTTTAGCGAACTTATTATGTAAATACTTCACATGTTTCTTTTTAATATCCTTATCCGTAATGTTCGCTCGCAATATTGTTTGGTAGATATGTTGGACCTCATCTTTTGTTAGTTTCACGTCAGTATATGATTCAATACATTTTGGTAGATCGTTATAATATAGGACATGTCTATCTGTAGAATGAACATGTACCCTTTTTATACTGCATTTTGGATGAAAGGCTGCTATAGAGATGCACGGCAGCTGTTGTTCCATCACCCATTCAATTGCTTTTATATGCTTATAATTTTGTCGAAATGGATTTTGAAAAGAGGATTTCTTTCTAAAAATACCCTGTGTCCATCTTGCCGCTTTCTCATTTCCATAGATCCATCCCTCGTAGTTTTTCGTCTCTACAACAAATACACCGGTTTCCGCGATAACAATATGGTCAATTTGCGTTGTATCACCATACTCCGTATAAACCGTAACATCATGTAACACGCAATAACTTTCAGAATCCAACTTGCTCAATATACGTTTTACTAATTTTTCTCCGGCTTTTCCTTTCCATTTCGGTACATGTTTTTTCACAACACTATTCAACGGTATTAGAACCGCAATAAGAATCAATTCAAATATCAATACTTTCATAATAGAGTCCTCCTTTTACACCTTTGCGTTTCTGCGCATTAAACGATAGACATGCGTTTCTAATCCTAAAATAAAATATGAGATACATAGTCCTTTTATCACCATCTCTACAAATCCTAGAGCTAATGAAACAAGGAGTCCTCCCCTAAACTGAAATGGTCTTGTCGCTCTTCGATTTACTGGTTTTTCAATAACACCAAAATTAGCCCAGGTAGGCAAACGTTTTTCTACATTCTTTACGGTTCCCATTAATCCGTATTTTAACGATAGAATGAAACATCCGATTAATAAATAAACAACAGAAGAAAAATAGATAGATAGGCCTATTACGAAGCATGTCAGTAACCAGCCTATTAATATAGAATTTCGCAAGGCAATATATTCTCGATTTCTATTCAATACAAACAGTCCTTTCAAAATTAATAAGGTTATTTTTATTTGGAAAATATTTACATTTGTTTATAAGCATGATATGATACGTCTATATTAATTTACGAATTAGCCTAAAAAGGATTGTGATAGACATGTTAAAACTTGTAGTAGATAATACCGTAACAGAACAAGAAACAGATTCAGCTTTTTCAAACTTTTTCACTTGCAAAGACTGTGTATACTATCTTTCAAAATCAGATTCTTGCAGTCTACAATTAGCAGCTGATTCAAATAATCCTCTTGTTCCTTATGAGTGTGGGAATTTTGAGGAAACCTATGAAATCGGAACGGAAGATCCATTAAATTCACACATACATCAGCAACTTCGTGAAGAAAAAGCGCAAATACTAGCTGAAAGCTATCCAGCACAACCTGCTATTGATCCAATTCATAAAGACGCAATATGGTATGGAGCAGTAAACTATGGTTGTTGGATTATAAATGATTCGAAAAAACGTTTAGCACTTGCAGAACTGGTTCCTTTCGGTGATAATAATATGTCATCTGAAAAATACGCATCTCCTTTTCCTTTACATGACCATGGAGCAAAAGAAGGTATTAGGCACTATATGTGCTGGTATGTAAACGAAAAAGGAATAGGCGAATACCATATACTTATTGGCGGTGTCATCATGAAAATTGCAGAAGGAGTTAAGAAACTTGGATTCAATAACTAATCACCTCTATAAGAAAAGAATGTTAGAACATACCATACTATTTAGTTTGGCACAGTTGGTACCACTGATCATATCTACCGGTATCATATATATATTGCTAGAACTTACTGATACAGAGTGGATAACCTGGTTTAGTTATGAGGGGATCTTTGCAGTTCTTTTCCTTATAACGAGGTTCCAGGTGTTCCAGAATAAAAAAAGTATTATTTCTTTGAATCAATATGAAAAGTGGTTTTCAAAGTTAAATATCTTCTTAATCTCTATATTTCTAGTGTTATTTGCATCCATACCAACTCTATTAAAGATTGCTTTCATTCTACAAATGACTATTATTCTATTTCTATTAGAGCGCATTTGTTTGTATATTGATCGTTTACCTATACATAATTTATATCGAGTAAAAGAGATCGTTTGTGATAAAAAACAACTACAAATCGAACGAATCATTCCAAATAATGAAGAACACGGTACTCATACAATCAAAACAAAAGATGGGCAATACTTTTTATATACCGCTGTATATATGAGTGGCATACTATCACCAATATCGAAAGAAGTTTTTGAAGAATATGAAAGAAAGAACCTAATGGGTAGATAAAAGGTACTGAATGTAGATTCAGTACCTTTTCTATCTTTATATATAGTTCTTCACATATTAGCAAATAACCATGGAGCAAGTATGGCTAACATACACAGCAAACAAGATCCTGTTATGACACGATTGGCCCAACGGTAATATTCCGGCTGTTTCGTACTCTCATGAATTCTTCTTAAACGAATACCTGCGATTAACATAAAGGGTGTGAAAATAAGTGCTGTTGCTTTAAACAGGTCTAAAAAATCCGTAAAGATGTTCATAAATGAAAATACATCGGAACTAAACAAAAAGTATACACTTAGTCTCATCGACATCATGCTGATAAATGAGAAAATCATACTTCCGGTTGCCCACTTCATCCATTGACCATTCTTTGTAATTAATGCCATAACCATGACAATAACGCCTAATACGAATGAAATAGAAAAGATATTGACTCCTACTTTAAAAGCCGGCGCATACAATCCTTCAATCTTTTGTATGATTGATGATCCAAACGAATCATCTTTCTCTGTTGTTTTCGTTCGATTATTTAGTCCATCTTTAAATGATGACGAAACATCATTTCCTTTTAACTCATTAAAATCTACTTTTACAGAAGCTTGAGCTGCTTGTAAGGGTACAAGTAATAAAACCATCAAAACAAGCGTGCATAAGACCCCTATCATTCCTTTTTCTCGTTTCATCACACATCACCCGCTAATTTTGGTTTGATGCTCTTTAATTTGATTTCATTTCCTTCTGCAGCATAATAAAGATCTGCTGCATAATAGATATTTGCTTTTGTATATGCCCCCATAATTGCATTTGCAATTTCTTCTTTTTCTACTGCCACATATGTTTCATTTTCATTGTAAAACTCAATTTCAATTCGGTTAATATTATTATTTAATACTGTAATATGTAATTCTTTTAAGCTATCTAAGCGATTCCCTAATCCACACACCAACTTAAATACTTTATTTGCAATTGTTGGTGGTTTTACATACGTCGTATTAAAATGAATTGTTTCATCATCTATCACACCATCTTCCTCGACTTCACATGTCATAATGAAAGAATGATTTTGTTTTTCAATTTCTTGTTGACTCAACTTACGATCAATGACATACTTCACGCTTGTTGACAGGTTTTCTATATATTCATCCAGTTCGGTATTTGAAATTTTAACCTCTGAGAATTCCGGAAAAATCATGTAAGCGTGTATATTAGAACTACTTTTACTTACACGTAATACCTGGACTTGTTTCTTTTCATAGCGCACCGTTTGTTCTAATTTTTCTACTACATTGTTACTTATGGAATTAATATTCATTTACATTCACCTTTCAAAATTGTTATTTTTTTAACTCAAAAATATTTTTTACTTCATATAATCCTCATGTTTGGATTTAATCTATTTTAAGCATTGTAATATTACGAAGAGTTCTCAATTCTCCTGTTTTAAGACTGTTAATCACTTGAATCTCAAAACATTTCAATATTACAATGACGTACAATGTCTCATTATAGTCGAATATCCTTATATGGTGAATCATTCTGTCCCACTCATTTGTACTAAAATAAAAAAATGTTTTATTCTTGTACAAATGAGTGAGAAATTGCTGTATATCATGCTATTTAACTAAGAAAATACAACTAGGAAATAGATTTATATATTCCCTAGTTGTCTATTACTCCATTCAACTAGTGTATAAGAATAAGGTGAATCGACCTCTAATTCTATATACAGTAATTGATTTTCTGGTAATATCTCTCCCTCTGTATGAATCCAATAACGTTTCTTATTAGACATATTTATGACACGTGTCAGTCCTTGTTCTCGTCCTATCACTTTTGCAGTCCACCTCACAAAATCCATATCTTCAACATCAGCTACTCCTTGTTGAACAGGAAAAACGTGTTCCGTTTCTGGTGGAATTGAAACATATTCTTGTTGTGGATACATGTCCTCATATTCGAATAATTCTTCAGGTATATCCTCATCACTTGGAAAAGGAATATCATAAACAACTTCAGAAGTAGGAGTATGATGAAAAGATTCAGCATACTCCACTTCTTCTATATCCTCATGTTTTAACCTGTCACTCTCTTCCTCACCCAGATTCTTATGAACAGATATAGCAACTAAATCATATATACTTGCTACATCCTTTTCTAAGGTGATTTCTTTTGTTGGAACAGTAACACGCTCTTGTTCCCTTCCAATAGGCTTGTTTTCTCTTGGGCACCAATAAACAGGGCGTTCCACCGGTTTATTTTCCATTTCTTTTTTCTTGGCTTCTTCTATTAGAAATTTTTTCTTTGAATTACGAACTACCAAAAATACATAACAAAATAGACCAATTAAAATTTTTGTAAACATAATATTCCCCTCTCGATCATCCAAATAAATCGAACTCAAACTGTCCATCGATTACTTTGTTTTTTCGTTTCCCTTTCTTTTTAGAAGAATCCACTTCTACAATAACTGAATCCCAAAATGTAATATCTTGTTTTTGCACAAGCATACGCTTATTGGTATTCAGTGTTGTTAAAGCTCGAATGACATCTTCTATTCCTCCATCTATTTCAAGTACATTCTGCTTCACTCGAACTCCAGGTACTTGCTCTTTTTTAATATATTCAACTGCTCTTTGTACAAATTGAGCCTCTTTCATAAATGTTACGTTCATCGTTTCTGGTAATTTCTCCACCCAATTCGTAAATTGAATTTCAATTGATTCAAATACAGGTGTAATGACATTACCGATGTTTGCTAGGACGCGTTTCGATTCATCAGATGCTGCTTTTGTCCATTCCTCTGTTGAACCTTTTAATTTATTTCCACTCTTAATGTTTTGAATTAATAAAGTCTGTAGATCTCCAGTATCACCAAGCATTGCATTCAGCCCATCGCTTGTTGCATCACCATTCATTGCTTCAGCAGCTTTATTCTTCTGAGCAATTAACTGTGCCATCTGAGCTTGGAATGTTTCTTTGTAGCCCAGATAGAAGGTTCTACATTGCTTAGTTTGTCCAATACGCCAGTGTCTTCTTGCGGCTTGGTTTAACGTAAATAAGCTAAATGAAAGCTGGTAGAAAATGAGCGTTGGTGTTGCCAATAAATCCAAACCAACTTTTACCAATTCCTGTGAACAGATAATTACATTTACACCACTATTCACTTGTTCTTCTAACCATTGACTACGTTTTGGCGTAGCAATTGTATTTGTACGGAGTATTGCTACTTTAGCTCCAGGTACTTGCTCTGCAACCTTCTTCAAACGAGGTTGAATGTCTCGTTCTTTTACTGTAGATCCTGTATCAGATACATAAATAATCGTTGGACGGCCTTCAGAAATTTCAGTGCGCAATATCTCTTGCAACTTCCTCTCTTTAGGCTGTATACAATCCTCGTCGAATCTGTATTCTGTATTGGACCAAACAACATTTTTCTTATTCCCATCTAAGTAATAGTTAGGATAATGGTTCATATTATCTGGATAGGCATTTCCTGTACGAATATAAGAAAGCCATAATTTGCCGACATCTGGTGTACCTTTTGCTGCTTCAATCGCTCTTTCAAATGACTCTTTCATATGCTCATAGGCTTGTTTTTGCTCTTCTGACATATCTACAAGAATCGTAGGTACATTAATAAGTTCGACTGGATTTGGCCATACATCTTTTAAGCGTACATTAATCGTTGTATCCATTAAGAATTTGGTAAACACATATGGTGAAATACCAGGAACAACTTTTGTTTTATCTAGCATCCTATGTGCACTATGCGAAGCTACATTGGGTACAACTTCACCATTATGGTAATACGTTCTCTCGATGTTCCCGTAGGTTTCATTCCATTCCATTAAAGAGCTGTATTTAAACCCACTCTTCACCATTTTTTGAGGATATAAGCGCCATAACGTATAAAATACGTCGCTTGCCTTTCCGCCAAATAGAGTCCCCGTACCACCTACAAACTTCTTACACACCTTTGCTAAACTCCCTAAAGCAGTTCCTTGTGCAGATTCACTTTTCAGCTCATGTATCTCATCAGCAATAAGAACGTCAAAGAAATGCTTCATTTTTCTACGAATATACTCAACAGCAGCTACTTTTCTATACGCTCTTCCTGAATGTTTTGCGTCATATGGTTTTACACGATTTTCTAACTCTAGTTGTTTTTGTAAAGGTTTATTTTCCTCTTTAATTGCCTGCACTAACTGTTCCTCATATTTTGTCCACTCTTTAAAACTTGCATATTTTGTTTTTATTTTGGGGCTCCAAATATTTGAATTACAATCAGCACATACACTATTTTTATTCGTTTTAGTATCTAAATCACTAGCTGTAAAATCTTTATATTGACATACTTCTTTTTGTTCACCATTGGCCTGTTGAACCATGATAGAAGATGTTTTTTTACGCAACTTAGCACCACAATCTGGACAGTAGTAGCCATTCTTATAATATCTTTGCACCTCTTGCTCCGATTTTTTGGAAAGTGCAATTTGCTTATAAGGTAGTGGCATCTGTTTAATAGAATCCCCTCGCATCGTTGTAAAACTAATGACAAAGAAGGTTGGTTTTTGTGGCTTTGGTCTCCCGGCCTGAATCCAAGCTTGATGAATACGAATAAGATCCTCAGTTCGTTTAATAAGGTGTATCTCTGCGTCTGGTAATAAGTGTCGTATTTCTTCTTTTGCCCACTTCTCAGTAAGAGTTGGTGGAACGAATACGCATGTACGATATCCTTTTAGCCCTTTTAAATGAAAATAGCCATCTACTGCAGCTGTCATCATTGCGCTTTTGCCCGTGCTCATTTCCCCCTGCAAGATGATTCCCTTTTGTACTTGTAAAGCTTTTGCTACACCTGTTGCTACATGTGCTTGTACAGGGAATAATGGTCTTTTATATGTATCAAAATGAGATAATGCCTGATCTTTCATCGGTTGATGTAAGGGCTCATCCAACTTTGTAACCTTATCAAGCATGACAGGCGAATATTCCAATAGGTATTCATTTAAATCATTAATTTCATTGATTTTTTCACCTGTACCTTCTTGCGGGAATTGACATTTCCCAGAGCGAATCATTTCTGATAAAAACTCCTTACAATCCTTTTCCTTTAGTAAGACTTGCGCAATCGTTAAAGAAGAAAATTCATTCTTATCAAAATACACCTCTAACGGTTGTAATAGATTTCTTGTTAGCATCTCATCATAAATTGGCTTCGCCCATTCTTCTAAGATCGGTAAACCATACGGAGGAGCCATTAGGAAATCTCTTACTTGTATCTCTGGCGCTTCGTCAATTGCAACAATATACTTTTCTTCTAATTCTCTAGAAAATGCAATAATTGCCTTCTTCTTATTTACTGTTTGTGTGTTAATAAATTCAAACTGACCTTTTGAGTTTACATTCACTTTTTTATCTAAAATGTAATGTAATTCTTCTTTTTTTCCTTCTCCAAAATACAAACGACTAGTTCCCATTGATATGGCAGCACGGAATGACTTTAATGTACTGTCATTCGCACCTAGTACTGCAAATTGAATTTGATGATGACGATTTACTGCCATTGCAAAACAAAAAGCTGTATGTGAGGCAGCGGCTGTCTCCAATTGCAACATCGCTGGTGTTTGTTCCTGATCAAATGTATCTTGTTGAATCACTTCTTGTATCATAAAGTTCCCTCCTAAAATAAAAAACGCATCATATTCGATACGTTTCATGCCCTACTCATTTAATTTATTGTTTAAAAATCTACAAACTGTTTCCATTCTGGTAATGATTGCTCAGCTGCATGTAGCATATCACCTGCACCTTGGAACAGTGAGAATTGCTCTAATACTTCCAAATATGTACCTGCACCGAATTGAGAAATACATAAACAAATGACTGTAAGTACAATAGCAATGCGAAACATTCGATTACTAAATTCCCATACGATAAATAATGCTCCTATTCCCAATAGTACAGACATAGCCTTCTTCCTTTCCTAGACAAGTTCTTTGACAACACCAGTTGGCGTAGCGGTGATAAATTTCGCGCGGCGTTTTTGTAAAACAACTTCTTTCGTTGTTTTTTCAAGTGGCTCAAATGAAGTTTCATAATACACATTCTCGGATCCACGGACCGCATGGAGTGTATCTCCTTCACCCATTAAGCCGTCTGCCACACCTGTTATCAGCAATAGTCCTAATTGTCCGGAAGCAATTGGCATCTTTGCTCTTTCAGCAGCTGTTTTCTCAACTTGAAGTGAGTAGCCATTCCCTCTATTTAAACGCTTTTTGAACCACGAGATACCTTCCGATTTCCCTACTCCTTCATAAGCACTTTTATAATCCGCTCGTGATGTAAAAATAAGTTTATTTTGATGACGCAATTCTGGTATAGCCCAGTTCTTACGATTTACCATTTCTGCTAATGTATTTACATGTTTTTTGACGAAAGAAAGGTCAGACATGTTTTCGCAAAAATTCGCGAATCGATCGTTGAAGTATGGATCATTTTTCGTAGTAGCACGCTTACGTCCAATGAAGACACACTGTTTAAATGCATCGAACCCCTTATTTTCATCATCAAAACGCATTAAGCCTATTTCCTCATAATTCTTAGCTAAGAAATAACTGATATCGTCCCTAGCAAATCTGTCATATGGAATGACATATACCATAATCCCACCTTCTGCTAAATAATGATGAGCACGTTTTAGGAAGTTGAACTCCATTTCCTCTGATTTTTTATTATCTGTACGAAGTTCCGTATTATAAGGTGGATTTAAAAAGATAAGTGGAAAATAGTCATGACTAATCATCATGCTTTCAAAGCTGGAGCGTACTACAACATCTAATTGCTCTTTTGCTTTGTTATATCGGTTTGCATCTACTTCCACGCCATATGTATCAAGTTGTATGCCAACCTGTCTCACCTCATCTGCAAAACTTCGTAAAATTGTACCTTCTCCACAACATGGATCAAAGCAAGCATACGCTCGCTGTGATTCCATTTGTAATAGTTGTACTAAGTGTTTCCCTTCTGTTAGTGGTGTTGGATAAAATCCCACCGCTAAATCATTTCCTATTTTCATAATATTTTCCTCCAAGTTCTTTTTTTGCAATAAAAAAAGGAAGATCCAAGTATATACATCACTTAGTTCTTCCTTTTATCCTCTATATACTACCTCGACTTGCTTAAAATGGTAGTTCATCATCTGTAATCTCCAATAGCTCTTCCATACCAGCAAAAATATCATCCAGCTCTTGGAATTGCTCTCTTGTTTCCTGCTCTTTTGGATCATCTAACACTACCCAAATGTTATCTTTTTTCATATCTATCCCTCTACCTTCCTTATTTTCCATTCTCATAAACAACTTCCTCGTAGTCAAAAAAATAATCTTTCAGCTTACGCATAATTTTACGAAACTTCGGTTCAGCTATGACCTTTGTACCCTGGTAAAAACTTTGTTGCCCGACAAAGCGCCATAAGATAACATAGCCTCCTTTTGCTTCCTGTACGCCTTCAATAAATAACGCAATTTCTTGAATGGCTTCCTTTTCATGAATGGCGTTTGGTTTAAAATATTGCATTTTACCATCAGGTAATATGATTTCTGCCTCTAAACAACCTCGCAATTGATTAATTCTCGATCTGGATTCGATTAACATTGCTGATGCAGCATATGACTTCCGGTTTTTTTCCATTCGTGTTTTATGTTCCTCTGCTGTTGGTACTAATCTTAAGTGTCTACAATCTTTTTTCATTTTCATATCTCCTCTAATTTGCAATTTGTTATGATTCATAATCCAGCCTGCGAACTTGAAAACAACACAAAAAGGGCTTCTTCAAGTCGATTAAAAATGTGCATAGCAAAATAAGCTATATATACACTAATCGGCTCAAAGAAGCCCTTTCACAATTGAAACAAGACGCAACTTGCTTCTACAACTCAACCACAACACAAAAAAGGTGTGGGAATAAACGGAATCAAATAAACTAACAATATACCTACATATTATATAATATAGGTATATATTTCAAGAAGTTTTAATTAAAGTTAACGCATTACCTAAAAAAATCCTGCTTCCTCAAGCTTATGAAGGATGATAGTCAAAAAGTATCCGAGTAATGCGTTAAGGTTTAATTGAATACTATAAGTGTTTTACCACTTTCAATCCACACACCTACTAGAGGTGTGAAGCCCATACAATCCCTTTAGACGTGTAGCGCTAGCGATTTCAATCCGCGCACCTACATGAGATACGACATTAAGGTGTTTTAGAAAGGCCACCCACTTTGATATTTCAATCCACGCATCTATAAGAGATGCGACTTCTCTGTATCCTTTTTTGCTAAGAGTTTAAACTGATTTCAATCTGTGCACCTATACAAGGTGCCACCAGCACGAAATTTATCATCGCAACACCATCTGGTATTTCAATCCATGCACCTAAAAGAGGTGCGGAAAAATTGGACCCTCGGTGTGTATAATGCACTACTATTTCAACCCACACACCTATATAAGGTGCGACCATATCCTTTAACTTTTCCTTTAACAAACACATAATTTCAATCCACGTACCTACAAGAGGTACGACTTTTCTTTAATAAATGGTTGATTAACTTTTTAATAAATACGCTTTCCTTCAATTATTCTAACGTTTTCTTCATTACAGTCCATCAATAATCGCCACTTTTAAAATATCTAATTCATTTACCAAAATGTTATAGTCATCAATTATTTTTGGTTTGTCAATGTTCCGCTTAACATCCAGTAAACGGTGTACTTTTGCGGAAGAGTACTGGCCAATTTTTGAATTATGTTTCCACCAACAAACTTTATGTACTTCTATACTTCCTTCAGGGCGTGTTACTGATCCATCATTTCCAAACAATGTAACCAGTTCATTTTTAATCTTTTCCGTATCCCATTTGGTGAAATCTGTCTTACTTGTTCATTGCATATTAATACTTCCATAAAAAATATAAGCTCCAAGATCAACACGATGCTTCATCCCCATCGTATCTAAACCTTTATCCTTCCCATGCTCAGAACTTACACTTTTCGTAATCTGCATACTAGTATAATGTCAATCGGATCAATATTAGTCGTCGTATGAACTGAAGCAGGTCCTCTTACTCCAACAGAGACACTAAATTACTATCAATTACCTTACCAGTCTTAAAATCCACGCACCATCAAAAGGTGCGACAAGGAGATTTAACACATTAAAGATCTGTGCCTGATTTCAATCCATGCACCTATATAAGGTGCGCCCTTCCCAAGCGTCCATACTTGCAAGGTATCCTCATTATTTCAATCCGCGCACCTATATAAGGTGCGACAAGCCCGGTAATCGAAATCGTAAACATCCATGAATTTCAATCCACGCTCCTATATGAGGTGCAACCGCCATAAGATGACATAGCCTACCTTCATTTCCTATTTCAATCCACACACCCATATAAGGTGCGAATCTTATCTATAGTTCTTTTAATATTTGTCGCAATATTTCAATCCACGTACCTACAAGAGGTACGACTTTTCTTTAATAAATGGTTAATTAGCTTTTTAATAGATACGCTTTCCTTCAATCATTCTAACGTTTTCTTCATTACAGTCCATCAATAATCGTAACTTTTAAACTATTTAATTCATTTACCAAAATATTATAGTCATCAGTTGTTTTTGGTTCGTCAATGTTCCGCTTAATATCCAGTAAACGGTGTACTTTTGCGGAAGAGTACTGGCCAATTTTTGAATTATGCTTCCACCAACAAACTTTATGTACTTCTATACTTCCCTCAGGGCATGCTGCTGACCCATCATTTCCAAACAATGTAACCAGTTCATTTTTAATCTTTTCTGAATCACCTTTGGTGAATCTGTCTCCTTGCTTATTACATATGAATACTTCCATAAAAAATATAAGCTCCAAGATCAACACCATGCTTCATCCCCATCGTATCTGAAACTTTATCCTTCTCAGGATCAGAATTTATACTTTTCGTAATCTGCATACTAGTAATGTCAATTGGTTCAACACTAGTTGCTGTATGAATTGAAGCAGTGCCACTTACTCCAGCAGAGGCACTAAATTAATATCAAGCATCTTACCAGTCCTAACTCACGTGCCTATATGAGGTACGACCGGCACGTATGCTTTTTATATTTTCGTTAACGGATTTCAATCCACGCACCATTAAAAGGTGCGAGCAGCATGTACAGTAAATACGATGTGATGACAAAAATCAAACCCCTATAAGGGGTTTGATTTTTGTGTTTCAAACTTCCACAATTTCTATTGAGATTTCAATCAACACCCCTAAAAGAGGTACGACTAAAAAACTCTATAATTTTCCGATATTTGGGTGATTTCAATTCACATACCTATATAAGGTGCGACCGGACGATTTAATTTAACTGTACGACCAATATAATTTCAATCCACGCACGTATGTAAGGTGCGACAGTAGCAAAAATCCATTTGTTACACGTTCATTTGTATTTCAATCCACGCATCTATGTAAAGTGCGACGACCCGATTGTTAGTTTTTTGGATTTATGTATTGAATTTCAATCCACTCACCAATATAAGGTGCGACCTCTCCAATACCTGCTGCAAATCCTGTACCAAAATATTTCAATCCACGCACCTATATAAGGTGCGACTTTACGGTAAGTTACATCAAGCTAATATGGAAATATTTCAATCCACGCACCTATATAAGGTGCGACTGTACCACCAGTTCTTACTGTCGAGCTGGGCCGTATTTCAATCCACGCACCTATATAAGGTGCGACACAACATTCATCAATGAATCTCATTACACTATTAATTTCAATCCACGCACCTATATAAGGTGCGACGTGCACTTCATTCTTTCTTGCTGCACTGTAATAAATTTCAATCCACGCACCTATATAAGGTGCGACAGCAATTCTTTTGATTTTTGCATTTGAAACTTCTATTTCAATCCACGCACCTATATAAGGTGCGACATATTCCTATCAAAGTAGACACAACAGAGTAAAATTTCAATCCACGCACCTATATAAGGTGCGACATTTCGGTATGTTTTTTTCCGCAACCTCTATGCTATTTCAATCCACGCACCTATATAAGGTGCGACATAGCACAGGGTCATCTTTATCTACTGTTGTAAAATTTCAATCCACGCACCTATATAAGGTGCGACGCAACCTTCTTAAATTCGTTACTAAGTCCTCTATATTTCAATCCACGCACCTATATAAGGTGCGACAATTCAATCATCGCAAAGCACTCCAAATCCAGTTATTTCAATCCACGCACCTATATAAGGTGCGACAGCGATTTTTGTTTAAAATCATACAAAAATACATTAATTCTGTTCAAAAATATACATATTTCTTTATTTAATAAGAGAACCTGTATGAAAAATATTAAAATTCTCTCATAAATTATGAAAATTCAGGTGCGAATGTACGAGGAATTTCATGTGTGCTATACATTCGCACCTAAAAAATCAAAGGACTTTCTAAATCAACGGATTCCTTTATACCGATATGTTCAACCTTATTTTTATAGTTGTTACCTAACTGATAAAATCTGAGACTATCCTCATCCTCATCAATAATTTTAATTAATTCCATTTTTAAAGTAGCAAATTGAGCTGCGTCCACAACACATTCAAACACTGAATTTTGGACTCGTTGGCCATAATTTTGACATGTTTTCGAAACTTTTCGCAGTCTTTTTTGTCCAATACTGTTAGCTGTACTTACATCATATGTTATTAATACTAGCAACTGTTACACCTACTTCCATAAAAATGGTGGATATTCATCTAAATCATTACGTAAATAACGAGCCAATAGCAAAGCTTGCGCATGTGGTACTAATCCCCAAGATATTTTTTCACCAAGATATGGATGTGTTATTTTTTCTTGTTTTTTATTTTGCCAAGCTGTTATAAATTTTTTTCTAGCTTCATCCGTCATGATAACAGCTCCATTTTCTTTTTGGAAAAAATCCCCCTTGTTTATGACTCGCTTATTAATTAATGACAAGACAAATTTATCTGCATAGACTCCTCGTAGCTCTTCTATAACATCTAAAGCCAAAGATACCCTTCCTGGCCGATCTCGATGCAAAAACCCAACATATGCATCCAATCCAACACCCTCTAATGCAGATGTCATATCATTTGCTAATAATGTATAAGCAAACGATAACATTGCATTTACATTATCTAATGGAGGTCTTCGAGAACGTCTATTAAAATAAAAATCCTCTTTTTGTTGTAGGATCATCTGATTAAATATTTTATTATACCTTGTGGCAGCCTGCCCTTCTAATCCCCTTAATCTTTCTAAATCCTCACATTCCCTTACTTCAAGAATAATAGATGATAAGTGTTGAGAGATTGCTTTGAATTGATCCACATCTATTCGTAATGGATAATCTCGAGTCATTCTTTCAATTATCCATTTGTTATTGTAAATCTTTCCAACAATGAAGTTGCGCGCAATTTTAGCTGATATAACTTCATCTTCTGATATACGATATTGTTTTTTTCTTAGAATGACATTCCCCTTACTTTTCCCAATAACCCTTGCAAGAAATTGTCCATACATTGTTAAAAATACCAATGAAATATTTTTTTCTGCACAATACCCCATAAGTGCAGGACTTGTACCAGTATAGCCAAAAGATACAATTGATTCTAAGTTGTGAAGTGGCAATCTTCCAATCTTCTCTTTTTCCTTTAGAAGAACGATATTATCACCATCTAACGACAAATAAACATCTGGTTGAGTTATAAACAATGTATTAAGAAGTTTTTTCATTCATGGATCTTCCCTTCAATATAACTTTTTACAGATCTTTTATTCATTAATCCTGGTAAGCATAAATTTTGAAGGGAACAATTTTTGCAAAACGATCCTGTTTTTACTTTAGGGGTATACTTTCGTTTATAATAATCATACATTTCTTTGACGATTGACCTAACGTTATTTTTTTGATATGCCGTTAGGGGAACTTCGATGCGGTGTTTTATTTCATTATAAAATATAAAGCCTGTCTTTATTTCACAAAGCAGCATTTCTTCAAGACATATAGCTTGTGCTGTTAATTGCAAAACATCCGAATCGTTTATTTTCGGTTTCCCACGTTTATATTCAATTGGCTGAACAATATATTTTCCCTCGGCACCATTTATTTCAATCCCATTATTATCTTTAATAAACTCTACCACATCACAAATTCCTGTAATTCTAAGTTCATTTGATTTTATAGGCATCGCACGTACAGTAATTTTGTTTCCCCGTTTTTCCTTAATAAATGGTTGATCAGCTTTCTGATGAAGAAAATTCCCTTCAATCGTCCTAACATTTTCTTCCCATTGTTGTTCAATATGAATAAGGGCCCATTGTCGTTTACAAAATTGAAAATGTTGAATACCAGATAACATTAAATAACTATTGTCTTCATTACATTCCATTAATAATCTCAACTTTTAGATCATCTAATTCATGTACCAATACAGTATAATCATCGATTGTTTTTGGCTCGTCAATATTCCGTTTAACCTCTAATAAACGATGTACTTTTGCAGAGGAGTATTGACCAAGTTTTGAATTATGATCCCACCAACAAACTTTATGTACTTCTATACTTCCTTCAGGGCGTGCTGCTGATGCATCATTTTCAAACAATGTAACCAGTGCATTTTTAATCTTCTCCGCATCTTCGTTAGTAAAACCTGTCTTTTCTGCTAATTGCGTATTAATACTTCCATAAAAAACATAGACTCCAAAATCAACACGATGCTTCATCCCCATCGTATCTGAACCTTTATCTTTCCCAGGCTCAGAATTTACACTTTTCGTAATCTGCATACTAGTAATATCAATCGGATCAACACTCGTTGCCGTATGAATGGAAACAGGTCCTCTTACTCCAACAGAGACACCTTTTCCAGCTCCCCCTTTAAAGGCAAAAACTTGTCCAAAGCTTCTTACATCAATCCACTCTTTACATGCAATTGCAGCAAATTGTTCATGTGGATTATCCTTCGATTTTAACGCTTTGACTAAATCTACATTGGTTTCTGCTCGTTCTCTTAAACTATTAAATTGGTCTACCTTCCTGTCATTTGATTGAACAAAAATAGATTCTTCCATGTCTTGCAGACGATTTCTAATCTTTCGTTTAATGGCTACATCAGAGATTTCACCATGTCCATCATAATTTTGTCTTGGACGATTTCCATTCAAAGGATCTCCATTTGGATTAGCTTTTGTAACTGATAAAACAACTGCAAAATCGATTTTGTGATCTAAAGGTTTCATTTTTAATTCTCCTCTCCAATATTTACTGCATCATTTAGTGAAACATTTTTTTCTTTTTTTTGATACAATTCATGCCGTTGACTATAAAAGCCTAATAAGTATTTTCCAGACAGTGGTTTATTATTAAAATCTTCAATTTTTATCATTGATCCAATCTCATCAATTAATTTGTTATAATACCAAACTTTCTCCCCTAAACGTGCTTGATACGGTTGTAGGGCCCCTTGAATGGTCCTCCATGTTCTTTCCGGATGTTGAGAAAAGGAATTCATATATCTCCTAGCATTTGTAGCACGTTGGTCACCATTATTTAATGCCTTTCTTTCCAAAACATCCGCAACCGCTAGAAGGCGTCCGAAGAGATAATCTCTATTATTATTTTCCTTATCTAATACCAATTGATATCCCTCCATTGTATTAATTAATGCACATGTAATACTTAATGTTTTTTCCCATTCCCATTTTTCCATTGATAGAGGGTTTGATGCACGCTGAAAGGCACTTCTAACAATGTCGAAAGGGATTTTTCTCCCGTCTATGATGCAAGGAAGCATGCGCTCCATCAAACTCTTGACTACTTTTTCGTTTGCTTTTGGCCCATAAGCAGCAAATGCAATATCTCTGGTTGACGGTGCCCCATAAAATTTAACAAATTCATTATCTGCATTTTTACGGTAACCATGCTCCCAGACACATGTAGAATGCCAATTCTTTAACTTATTTAAATAAAGGTTTTTATCCATATTACGATAGTAAAGAACTGCTAATCTGCCTGTTGTCGCTGAATCAAGCAAGAGAATATTTACATTTTCACTGGAAGATAAATTATTTTTATAACCATCAATTGCCTTAGCAACTTCATTGGCAAATTGTTCATGTGTATAGGATTTTATTTCTCGCTTTTTAGTTCCTCTTATATCCATTGAAAATATATTGTAACTATCCTCTACAATATCTGGAACATCTTCTGCATCATTGCCCCATACAAGAAATACACGTTGATCGATAATTTTCCCTTGCTTGTTAATAAGCCATTTCAATGCATTATGTGCTTTTTGGGACACATCATAGCTAATATTCGCTACTTCATTTGACGTAGTAAATCTTCCTCTAAATGTGAAACCTCTTAAATCATTTGAAGAGATTAACTTTGCTTGATCACTGGCATTTCTAATCTTTTTCGCATGTTTATCAGTACTCGGTTTTATTTCCCCTGTAACATAGCAGTAATCTTCATTATCTAGGAGGCCATCATAGAAATTAATAAAGGAGTTATGTATTTCTTTGTCTTGCCATACCTTTGATAACATCTTATTTGGAGAATACACGGTAAATCTAACAAACGCAGCTTCTTGGCCAGCTGGAAGCACTGTAAAGATTTCGGGCTTGTTCCCCAGAAAAACTTCAACTTTTTTATCCCATTTTCCAATCAGCTTTTGGTTTTCATCAAGCCATAATATTTTGGTTTCTACCAAGTCTTTCACTAATTGTTTTTTTCTTAAGTATTTGTAAATGCTTTTTAATTTATCTGTAGTATATGGGGATCCTACCCAATTCCTTAGCTGTTCGATATAATAGCCAAATGACTCCTCTTCTTTTTTACTACCGCCGTATTCACCAAAATCACCTGCAACGTAAGTTAATTTATCATGTAATGGATGGGGAACTTTATACGCTCCGGTACCAGACCTACTTGCAGAGTCTTCTGTACAAGGGATCAATGTATTGGCGTCGCTCTTATCTATGACTGTTGCTGAATGGAACTCCCCTTCTTCTGTAATTAAAACTTCAATATTTGCTGACTGAGTAGTGTGTGAAATAGGTAGCAATGTATATTCTTGGCCATTATATTTTTTTTCAATTTTACCGACTCGATCTAAATTCGATTGATAGGTCTCATACAAATTCAATAGCCAACTCATTTATTCACCTCCTTCTTCTAATTGTTTTATAAGCTCATCAACTGATTCAACGTTTGAACTGTCAAAAATCTTTGGCTCCATCTTGGATATTTTACGGATTTTTGTACATTCTTCTGGTCGGATGAATTGAATAATTCCATCTCTCATTACCGGATTCCATAATCGAACTTCTAATTCATTCCTACCTGTTTCATCAGGATAATTAAGCCCATGAACCATTGTGCCTAAATGAATATCTCCACCATAATTATCGTAAAAGCCTTCTCCTTCGCCAAAAACACAAGGTTCCACATATCCTTGGCATTCTCTCGTTCCTAAAAAAATGTCTCGCCGTCCGCCAACTTTAAGTGAACGTTTTAGGATGTTATGATGCTTATATTCATTACGATCATAAGCTAAATCAGGTCGATGAGGATTAAAGATAAAATGAGCCTGAACTTGGTATCTTACATTCTTTAAATATGTGTAATTTGCGAGTGTATTTCCACCACCATATTCAATTGGACGAATACCTTTTGATTCCATTTTGATTGCATTCATAATTCTTATTTTATCTACAATCATAAGAAGAGTTGGCTTCCAGTAGATTGATTCAACAATCCCTTTGATAGCTTGATAAGTTGGTACTTGGTAAGTTAACTTTTCTCCTCCCATTTTCATCAAAGGATCTGTGAAAAGTGCGTAATCACCAAAAACCTCAAATTCAATAGAATTCCGCAAAGATTCTTCCTCCTTTTTCATTTTCTATATTTTTCTAGTAAATTAATGATACTCCTCCTATGTAACTATATCAATATTTAGCGATTATATATTATATGAAATTTAAGAATTCTTTTGATGTGGTATAAAAACATGGATTAAAAAACCTATCTCAAACAAAGATAGGGTTTAAAATATAGCTGTCTTAAAATCGCTCTCATTAAGCACATTCAAACCATATTCATCATTATAAGCACTTTCCTTCAAGGCTAGAATTTTCCCATCAAGATAGTATACGAGTCCATCGTTTATTATCAATTTTTCTTTTTCATAGTTGAATAAGTTAACTGTATACTGCTGTGCCTTTCGTAATAATCGAGTCAGATCCTCAATGGAATTATTGCTATTTAATTCTGCGATAATATCCTTTCCTTCTTCATATGGGACAATAACTGAAGTGGTTATATCATCAATGACGTTAAAATGTTTGGCCGCTGTCTGGTAGCTATTTATAATAAATAATGGAATATCTTTTTTATCATGTTTATGAATATATGCTCGACGATAGCTATTTTCTATTCTTGGTACGGATAATAACTCAGTCATGTTCTTTTTTAGTTTTGGAATAAAATAATCTAGATCAGATTCAAATTCTCTATAATATTCTTTAAAATATCTCTTCATTGCCTCTCTTGATAAAATATGTCCTCCATGTATTTTATCGTTATGTTTTAAATCCATAAGGATTTTCTTAGTTATTTTCTTTCCAATTTTAATTTCCTTTAAATGACTTAAGTTTTCCTCTTCATAATCAATCACATAGACATTCTGTATGCCCTTTTCCCCGTGGCGATTACATCTTCCTGCAGCTTGTGCTATAGAATCTAACCCTGATAAAGAACGAACAACACACTCAAAACTTACATCTACACCTGCTTCGATTAACTGTGTGCTGATGCAAATGATTTTTCTTCCTTCTTTGAGACATTCTCTAACTTCTTCTAAAATTTTATGTCGATGTGCTGCACACATTGTTGTGCTTAAATGATAAATAGGGATATTTAATCCTTGACTCTGTAATTGTGTATATAAATCTCTCACAACTGATTTTGTATTTAGAACAATGAGGATACTTTGTACTTCCTCTATTTTTGTATGTATAAATGTTTTGAGTTTATCTTTATTAAAGATTTCATTAGTTGCTTGATCAATGATTTTCACCCTTTTAAATGCTTCAATTACATGATCAAGGTTATTAATCATTTCAGCATCCGTATTTATGTCTAATTTTTGTTCTACAAAGTCCAAAGCAGGTTGAGTAGCAGTGCAGAGGACTATACTGGAACGAGTATATATTTTTAAAAAATTCAATGCTTGATTAAATAATGAAACACATGAAACAGGAACTTTTTGCACTTCATCAAAAATAATAATTGCCTCACTTAAATTATGGAGTCTTCTAGTATTTCTATTTCTCTTTGCGTAAAACACATTTAAAAACTGAACCATGGTTGTAAAAATAATAGGAGAATCCCAATTATCTTTAGCTAATTTTAATTTTTGTTGTATGCTAACCATACCGTCTTCACTTTCATCATGCTCATTCACTTCTTCAACTATATTTGAATGATGTTCTAAAATATTTTCTTCATCCTCTAATATTCTTCGAACCTCTTCCGCATTTTGTTCGATAATTGTTGTAAAAGGTACAACATAAATAATTCGTTTTTTATTATGGTTTTTTGCATGTTTTAGTGCATATCTTAAGCTTGCTAATGTTTTACCACCACCAGTTGGAATAGATAACGTATATATTCCTGATGGCCTCTCAGCGAACTGATCACACTGATCTGACATGTCTGCTCTCAACATGTTAATAGGGGTATTTGCATTCTGCTGTTTTTTGAAAGCATTAATTTTTATCATGAGTCTCTCGTAGTATTTCTCAAATAACTCATCAGAATTTATTACTGATTCTACACTTTTTTCTTCTTCAAATAATCGGGTGTTTGTTCTATCGGCATCAATTAACGTACTAAAGATGAATTTAGTTAAAAACATTAATTGTTTTTCAGCATTTTCTGGGGATTCTTTAAGTAGGAAACTTTCTAGTTCTACAGTAGCTTTGTCAACATACTCATGAAAATCTTTCTCTTTTATGACATGTTTAAAAAAGAATTGTTTTGTAACATCAAATCCTCTTAATTGCTTATCTCGCACTCTATTTAAATAAGGCGATTCTAAATCTGGATTTAAAAAATCTTGAAGGTATCCGTGGTGAGAAATAATGGCATTTCCCACTATCTCAGATATTACCCCTTTGTAAGGAATCATATTTTCTGTATGGAATAATTGATATAACAATTTCCCCCCTGCAGTTGAATGATCAACACTCCCCCTTTTAGGTGGAGAATTAGGATTATTTACTGCTTCCAATATATATTCTTTAAACTCATTGGTGTATTTACCCATATCATGGAGCATACCAGCTAAACCAGCTAAATGTTTTATACCAATTTTTTCTCCATAGGTTTCAGCTAGTTCTTTTACTCCTAATAAATGTTCTTCGACTGTTTGTACTTGACTGTCATTCTCGCGTATATGAGCAATGTAGGTCATTCAATCTCCCTCCATTTTATGTTTATAACATGTGTGTTAGATACTACAGATATAGATACTTCCAGTTGAGTATCTACATCTGCAGAGCGATTTAAAGCCAGAGCATTACTAATTTCAATCCGTGCACCTATTTAAGGTGCGACGAAATGATTTCCCGCTACCTGTTTTCCCTGCAATATTTCAATCCACGCACCTATTTAAGGTGCGATGTTTGGCAGCCAGGCCAAGAAGTGTAAGGGTTGTATTTCAATCCACGCACCCATATAAGGTGCGACTATGAGCGTTCCAGATAAATATAAACCCGAGGTAATTTCAATCCACGCACCTATTTTTAAGGTGCGACGTTAATGAAGTCGGCTTGTACACCGATTGGCATATTTCAATCCACACACCTATATGAGGTGCGACCTTTTTTTGTGCTTTCATCTTGATAATCGTATTCATTTCAATCCACGCACCTATATGAAGTGCGACGGTAACGTCCATACACCTTCTAGCTTTCCTACTGGATTTCAATCCACGCACCTATATGAAGTGCGACCTTTGGTAAATACCGAGGCATGTAAACGCTAATATTTCAATCCACGCACCTATATGAAGTGCGACACCGATTTGTGTTCAAAATCAACCACAAATACGTTAATTCTATTCAAAAGTATAAAAATATTTTTATTTAGTAAAGTATTTTGTATAAAAATCATAAATCCCCATCATACATTATGAGAATTCTAGGTGCGAATGTACTAGGAATTTTATGTTTGCTATACATTCGCACCTAAAAAATCAAAGGACTTTCTAAATCAATTCATTCTTTTACACCAATATATTTAATTTTATTTTCATAGCTATTAGCTAACTGATAAACAAGAATGTATAGTTTTATAATATGATGAAGAATTTTATTTATTAAATCTTCTAATCACATCGTTCTACTTCTTCCTTGCTAATTCAGCACCTTCACGCTTCATTTGTTTTAATACATCAACGTACACATGAATCGCAGTAGCAACCTCTTTCTCAACATCTGTAGAATGTTTCGTGTAAAATGTCCTTATTCCTTGTTTATTAATCCCTGGATATAAATTCTCTGTTTCTCCATGTTCAATTACCGCATAAATACCATCTTGGCGAGAAATTACTAATTTTTTATAATCATTCCAGACTGAATCAGGCTTTTCACTAAAACCCCAATTAATAATTAAGTGAAAGTTACAATTCCCTATATCATATCCAAAAATTTTCTGAGTATGGGTTTTTATGCTTGCAGTATCTTTCCCTTTCAATATTAGAGCTTCACCCATTAATAATTCTTTATCTTGATGAGAACGAATAACTAGATCCCTTTCTCCTATCCCTCCTCTATCGCCTAGCTCTTCACGTGTGTATCCTCCTCTGCTTTGGGTATGAGTAATCCATCCAAAGGTATCTACTAAATTGGAATCCATATGTGATTTAAACAAATCTGTATATCTATCCTCTTCAGCTGCTTTATTCTGAGATGGTGTAACAATTGGTGATAAAATCTCAATTTTCTTCAAATTATCAAATATCTTTCCTACCAGGAATCCCGATACAGTTTCTTCTTCATTTCCAGTAAACAGTTTAACCTGTTCCTCTGGTCTTAGCGTTTTAAGTTTGTTAATACTACTAGCTCTCAATTCTACACTCTGCTTTAATAAACTAATTTGCTCCCTATACTCACTTACTTTCCCCTCATTATGCTTTCTACCTATAATTATTCCTTTGGTCATTGCAATATTTATATTTTCAGGATTTAATTCTTGAGCCCGATCAATATATAATTCAGCTAACTTTAAATTTTCTTTTTCCAAGAAACTTAACGCCATTAATTCATAAATAGTAGCACATGCAAAAAAACCATCAAAACCTATATAGTTTTTTTCACCCGATCTTTGCTCACGGACCATTTCTACCAAAGTATCCCAACTATATTGAGATTCTAAAAACTTTTCTGCTGATTTTATTACTTCATCATGCTGATTTAACTTAGAATATATTACTGCTAATCCAAGATATGAATATTGTGGAAAATAATCATTTGGTTTATTATCTTCATCTATATAATAATGCTCAATAGCTTGATTAAAGTAATGTGCACTCTTTATAAGATTATTGTCAGCTTGATATACCTCCCCCAATATACGATAAGTTTCTGAATGATCTCCATGTATTTTTATAGACTTTAACAAACAATCCTTAGCAGCTTCTAAGTTATTTGTGTGAAAATATATCTTCCCTAGCAGTAACAACAATTCACTATAAGCATCCTTATCTTCCGAACCTTCTAACAATCTTCTCGCTTTTTCATATTCTTCTAAGTAGTAATATGCTTCCGCTAAATCATATACCCCAGTTATATCTAGTGAATCCATAGACTCTAGTAATACTTTTTGCTTCTTGAAGAAAAATTTATATGAGTAGGAATCATTTATACCACTAAAAACATATTTACCGTTGTACCCATAATTCATTATCGCTCCGTTTCCACATAATTCAACACTTTGATTTCTCATTAATCCCTCACATGTTAGACATGTTTCACTAATATTGTAAAATTCCATCTCATCTTTACCTTTATTTACAAAATTGCTCCAATAACCTTCAAGCTTTTGAAGCTGAAAGTTATTACAACAATTTCTACAAATATTATCCCCAGCTATATTGCAGTGAAAATAATTATTCTTTGTCTCACAAACGCTACAATTACACAAATTGGCTCCCTCTTTCCCATTATCTTTTACCTTCTGTTTATATAAGATCTACTTTACTATGTATAACCAAAACCTCATATGTTCCGCTTCATTTTTCTTAATAAAAAAATCTATAAGTCAGGGGATTAGTAAATTCTCCTTTCCGACTTATAGATTAACTTCAAGCCCTTTGATGATAAAACAATTACCACATAAAATAACATTTATGATTTATAGTTTGTCCAATCTTTACAAATTATATTAATTGTAACAAATCACTATTCATTTGAGACTGTACAACTAAGTTCAATTTCCTTTGCAAACCGTTTTGTAATCTCTTCTGCATTTAATCTATACACAAATTGCTTTTTTACTTTTATTCTTTCTAAGATATCTAAAACATACAGTTCATTTAAATCTGATCTAGCGGTTTCATAAGATACTCTAGCTTTCTTAATATAATCTTTGATCGAATTAATCTTTTATGGTATTTATGTCGATAACTATTGTATTGGAGTGCCTTTTTGGAAAGTAACGCGTTTGTACTATTTGAGCCATATAAGTAGCTTGACAAGAAACTACCTGGTTTAATTCGGCATGACTCTATTCCCATGTATTCATTAGTGTTTTTATCTCTCCAAAGCACCACTGAATCGAGTACAAAAAGCCTTTTTATGATTTCACGTTTTACTTCGTAATGTTTACTAATTTCTGCACGACATTTAATACTACAACCTCATTTTCATCATTAAGATATATAAAAATACTTGCTAAAGCAGCAATTCTTTTAGCAACTTTAATCTTATCTTCAGCTCGATAATATTCAACTCCATTAGCTTTTGCCTTAGGAATACTACACATTTCTAAAACTTGTTCATATGAAAAATCAATGAACTCATCTGGTGATTTAGCCTCATTCAACCATTGAATAGTAATAGAATCCAGACAATCTGCTGTTAAGTCATCCATATTACTCATAACACCATCCACAAGTGTATTCCATCGAGCTTCTTCCTCTATGTTTGTTAACCTTAAATCCTCGTCTTTATGAGAAGAAAGTTGAGCCAGCCCATTACTATCCTTTGTTTAAATTGGGTATGACTTTATTTTCGTTTCTTCATCCTCTTCAAATTGATTTTTCGCAATTCCATCTCTTAATTTATAATAAACAGCAGAGTTATTAACCTCATAATAATCATTTGGTTTTACCTGATTATCATTCTCTAACGGAATAGATTTCATTTCATTATTACTCTTTATAAGCTTTAAAAACTCCTGATTTATAAATAAATCTATTACTTCTTGTAATTTAACAAGTTCCCTTGCAGGAGAAATAATTACTTTTAATTTTAACGCTGACAGAAATATTTTCCAACTTAAATAAACTTAATTTATCAAATATAAATTCACTCTTAGAATTTACTTTGATAATGAGTAAAATATGCCAATAGGGTATCTAGCTATAGTTTCTAGCACTCTACTAACAATTTTTAATACAAGGAGATGTTAACTATGTTGAAACACATGAAATATGTGAAACAAGCTAAAAATGAAATATTTCTTATGGCAATTCTATTTTTTCTGTTTTTTGTAATGCTTTTATATAATGAGGGGGCTGCTGTACTTAGCGTATCTTCATGTTTAATTAATATTATTGCAAAGAATTTATTCTCTCAGAGAGCATAAAAACCACATTTAAATCATTATTCAGAAACAGGCATAATAAAAAGAAGAAAAAACATCCTACAAAATGTTTTTTCTTCTTTAATAATCTGGTTGATCACTACATTTTTTCTAATATTCCTTGTCTCTCATACCACTTAGACATTTTCTCAACTGCATTTGCAGATAGCCGCTTGGTTTCTCTGTTACAAAATCTAGATAATGTAGGTGCCGATATTCTTATTTCTTTTGCTAATTCTCGTATAGACTTATTATCAACTTTGCGTTGTTTAAGTATTTTCTCTCGAACAGCCTCTTCATCAAATCTATTAAGCTCTTCACTATTCTTTTTCGGAGACATATTAACAGCATCCCTAGCATGTTCAAAACAATCTACAGATGCTTCAGTATTATTTTCTAACTCTAGTGTTTTTTTCTTAGGTAAATTATACATTGACTTAATTAATTCTTCCGGTGGAAGTATAGTAATATTTAAATTCACCCAATAATCTTTAAACCAATTCTTCTTATTAAAACGTTCTTCATCTAATGATACTGTATACTCCCACTTAGAAATTACGTTCTCTTTTTCTAAATCAGTAAGAACATTCTCTAGGTGTTCTCTAATCCGACTCGGTTTCCAAGTGAGCGGGATTGCCATAACAGCTAATAAGCCTTTATCTCCCCCAATGGAGTATGGTCGCTTCAAAGTTGAATATATTTGTCGTATTCTCCACTGCCATGTTAGATAACGAATTAAACGTTTATGATATTTATGTCGATAACTATTATACTCGAGTGCCTTTTTAGATAATAATGCTGTGGTATTATTTGAACCATATAAATAACTTGTTAAAAAACTCCCTGGTTTAATACGACAAGATTCAATGCCCATATATTCATTTGTTGTATTGTGTCTCCATAATACAACTGAATCCAAGACAAATAACCGTTTGACAACTTCTCTTTTTACTTTATATTTTTCATCATGTTCATTTTCTTCATTTAAGACTACTACTTCATTATCATCATTTAAATAAATGAAGATACTTGCTAGTGCTGCAATACGCTTAGCAACCTTAATTTTATCTTCAGGTCTGTAGTACTCTCCTTTACTTACTTTCTTTTTTGGTACATTGCACATATCCAATACTTGCTCATATGAAAATTCTATAAATTCATCTGGGGATTTTGCTTGTGCTAGCCACTGGATGGTAATGGAGTCCAATACATCAGCTGTCAGATCATCCATATTGCTCATTACATCATTCACCAAAGTATTCCAACGAGATGCTTCATCATCTTTAATAAGCTTTAAATCTTCATCTCTGTGAGAAGAGAGCTGAGCTATTGCATTACTTTCCTTTGTTTCAATAGGGTAAGATTTTACACCCATACCTGCGTCTTCTTCAAAGTGATTTTTAGAGATTCCATCACGTAATTTAAAATAAACTGCAGAATTATTAACTTCAAAATATTCTTTATCAACTGGTTCATCCGTTTCATCCTCATTTACGTCTCCCTGGATGATTGTTCCATCATTAAACTTATTAGCATTCTTAAACTCGTCTTCTAATACCTTTTCAATAGTTGCATGAATTTCATCTTTATACTCTTTTAACTTAATACCAATTTGTAACGAAGTAATTCCTTCTTCATTCTTTTTACTCAACCATGATACTAATGCCGAAAAAGATGGGGAAACATATTGAGAAGTCACAACCTTAGTATTATCTTTTTCTACATCTGAACTATAGGCAGTCCATTTGTTCCAAACTACTTTATTATTTCCATATAAGGGCTCAGATATTAATAATGCATCCGTAAACAGTTGTGTTAATCTCTCCACATTTTCACTCCTTCCGTATTTACTTTCAAACAAACATTTAATCTAATACATATATGTAAACAATGATTTTTTCCAGCTTTAGTTATATTCAAGCAGTACTGACACTATTTTTCTTTATTTACAACATAAAATAACATTAATTATACATTAGTTTTCAATAAGTCTTCAATCAATCTATTAAATTAAGAGATGAAACACTTTTTACCATATTGTGAACCTTCACTATAAATATGAAACATTTTTATCTAATCGTTCCCATATTCTCATAAAATGTTAATTTGAATAGAATTTATACCGCATATACACTAAATTCTATACTATTTATTTGAAAAAAATTTGCCATACCCTTAACCTAAACCCGAAAACATAAGACATCAATTAATTTATTAATTTAAATACGTAATACAAAAAATTTGCCAATACCTTATAAACCCATAGATATCAACAGTTCACCTTTATTTCAATACATAAAACCCTTGAATTTTAACAAATTGTTTTTGCCATATCCTTGACCTAAATACATATATGAAACAGCCATAAACCCTTATGTACCAACGTTTTAACTTATTATCCCGATATTTTCATTATATATTAAACATGAAACACTTTTACCATATCCTTGACCTTATAAAAATCAAAACATGAAACACCTTTTACCATATCCTTGACCTTAAAGCTATTACATTTTCTCCTATAACCCTTTATATAAAGGGATTTACAGTATCTTTCCCTAATGAACGACCTATGATTAAAACATGAAACACTTTTGCCATATCCTTGACCTAAAATTAGAAACAATTCTCCTTAACCCTCTATATATCAACAATCTTACCGTGTTTCATTATTGTGTTTATACAATTAGGACATGAAACGTTTTTTACCATATCCTTATCACAAATTTTTTTCCATAGATTCTCCGATCCCTTATAATCATTGGGTTTATAACGTGTTTCATGTTTTAAAAATTCCTCTTAAAGGGGCACCTTTCAACATTTTTCATTTTGCTATAATCAAAATTGGTATATTTTATAGTATTTTGGCATATATTTCTGAATTTGTAGAACGGAGGTGAAAAAGATGGGAAAATCATTTGTAATACGAAATCAACGTAGCTTAAATGGGGAAACAACCAATGCTGTGTTAGTAACACTAAAATCTTGGCAAAAGTTTGTGGAAACATTTGAGGAGAAATACTACAGCTATAAAGATACATATTTAGAAGATATTTTGCAGCACATGACATACGAAGAGCGTATTGCTGACGTAGAAGGCTTTGTCGAAAAAGCCAAACCATCTTTTTCACGTCGCGCAATGTCTGCACTTGCAGAAAAAACGGGAAGAAAGCATAAATTATACGGTATTACGAATGCTGATCTCGAAGTTTTCTTATATCTGCATAAGAAATGCTTTACTAATGGTGTCATTCCAAATGTAACAATACATATGATGTGGGAAGATTACAAGCAATATAAAGAAGAATTTGCTTATATCCAACACTCTCAATTCTATATTGCATTAAAGAAATTAAGCTTACATAACATAATCTCTATTGAAAATGGCTTAGATGGCCGATATACAATCAAACTGACTCATTTTATGAATGAGGAAACAGAAAAAGCAAATCCGTACGTATATATTAGTCCTGTTGTATTTACAAAGGATTTCTTTAAGCTCTCTGTAGCAGCTAAGAAACTATTCTTAGACATTGCGATGCAACAACATACGGAAACAACATTAAAGCGTTCTTTGGACAAGCAGGACGAAAGAGGAAACAAAACTCACTTCGGTGGGATGTATCGTTTCTTACATAAAAAATATCCGCATCAGATTCGTGCGGTTATCGAGGAATTAACAGCTGCATTACCATGTACGGGGAATCCCCTATTCAAAATTTGCAAAATGCAAAAAGGTGTAAAACATACAAAACGATATACAACACTATATCTATCTATCCATTCAGACTTCTTATGTTCGAAAGAAGCTGGAGAAGAACAACATAGGGATCCATTTACACCAAAAGCTACCTATGCTCGAAAAGCAAAATTTATCGAAGCAGTCCTACAAGAGATGAATATCGGTGAACTGTCTGCAGACATGAATAAATTCATTCATGTATTAAAGCATACTTGTCATCGTCAAATTCGCAGTGTCATTCGTGGGCTTCGTGATATGGTTGATCGAAAAGAAGGATATCCAACGAAAATTGTATATACATTGAAGAAACTATTGCATCAAACATCTCAATATCAAATTCTCGATACAGCAGCAAAAGAAGGTATCTACCCTCTTATTGCGCAGCATATACCAAAAGAGAGAAATAGTGACCGTGAGCAAGCTGTCTTTAATTTCGGTTTACATTATTCTATGTACTCTCTTCACAACATTAAGAAGATGTTTAAAAATGTGCATGCATTACTGAAGCAGAAGTTTGCGGTACCAGTGACGGAAGAGTCTTATCACCGTAATTATCTAAAATACCAGGAAGAAACGTTATTTAGAAAATATGCATATGATCAGGGAGTGAATCTCCATGCATATATCGCTTTAGAAATTGAAATGCGTGAAAAACTAAAAGTTCGTGGCCATAAAGAACGCACGATTCCAAGTGATGTACGTGAATGGTTTATCGAGGCAATTGATAAGCTGCCACAAGAAAAACTTCGCGTTATTGAGCTACCAAAGCAGTTTAATTTACTAGAGTTTATGCGTACCTTCGAACGTTTAGTACGTGCCGGTGTAACAATAACAGCCCCAGATCAGGTGCTACACGCAATGGAAACAAAATAATAGTAACGAGCTCTCTATTTTTGAAAAAATCGAAATTAGAGGGCTATTCGTAGTTGTTTCATTCATACTCCTTTTCTACTACTCTATTTATAAATACAAAATCAGAAGGACTTCATGTAAAATGAGGTCTTTTTTTATGCACTTCTATACAAATTCTCTTCTAGCATTATAGAACTCTCCACATAGTGCTAAGGAGTATTCTTTTAAAGTAGTAAAGCCTATCTCATAAAACCTACAAAAAATCAGAAGAAAAATAATAAAAATAGTGGATATAAGGAAAAATATACTTGAATGTGAATAATATTTTCCTGACATCATTGTAACTACTAGCGTCGTTGTATTTATCTAATAAAAATCATCAATAATAATGTGAGTTATGTGCAAATACTGTGTAATGTTAATAAATAGCAGCCTAATCTGGATAAAATGTGGGTAATTGAACGGTAGATACTACTGTATTTAACAAAATAAAGAAAATAAAGCCTATTTTCATAGTTGGATAAATATAAAGTGATTTGTATCAAATTCTTTCCGATTTCATGTAGAAACATATGATTCCTTTTATGCTTTTTTGTAGAATTGATAGTCTAACAATCATTGAATTTCCGAATACATTTTCTACTATTTATGATTTTTTACGTTCTAACATTAAATTTTTCCTTGTGGGAGTAGATCTCTTCCCTATTTTTGATAACCTATAATAGTTTTATCTTTATTTCTTTTTAATATATAAGATATATATTTATAATAGATTTTTAATATAACTAGTCTCCTTGTTAATAAGATATCAGACCTAATTGAAAATATTTGTAAATTACGTTATAATAATGGTAAATAAACATATCATTACCCACATACTAAAGGACAAACCTACGTATCCCTACCAGGGCGAGGTTTGTCCTTTTTTCATTTAGTAAACAATTCATATTTGGAGGATTAAACATGACTGTACTTAAAGATACGACTTACTTAGATATGGATACCTATAACGAAATTAGATTTTTCAAAGGGATGTTTTTGGGATTAGTTTTTGTAGTGCCTTTTTGGAGTATTATGATAGCCCTATTTATTTTACTTTATAAATAATAATCAACATATCCAAAACGCAAAGGGTTGTTTGTCCGTTTGCGTTTTGGATATGCCAGCAACCGTGCGTAGCAAAGGGCGGTAGCAGGTCTTTCACTTATTTTCTGTTATAATATATCCTAAGAAATTAGGTGATTATTATGAACGAAACAATTTGCTTAGAGAAAACATTAGAGGCTTTTTCAGCGTATTTAAATGAACAAGGACGAAAACATTCTACAATTCAACGTTATGCATACGATATTAAGGATTTTTTTAAGTGGTTAGAAGTAAATGAAATACTTTTTCATATCAAATCATGGAATGAACTTTCTGAAACAGACTATCAGATGTATTTCTCTGAGTTAGAAGACAAACGCAAATATTCTCAGAAAACAAGACACAGAATATGGGTTGTTTTAAAGAAGTTACACATGTTTTTAGGTATAGTTAGTCCGTTGGATGGTATTAATCTCTCTTTAATTCCGGATCAATCACTAAATGATAATGATTTTATTACCGAAATGGAAGAAAAGCTTTTAAAGCAAACTGTTCTATCAATAAAGGGATTAACGGAAAGACAAGCCCAATATCGGCCTTTAATCATGGATAGAAACGCTTGTATAATTAATTTAATAGTAAACTATGGTTTGTCTTTACAAGAGCTTGTATCGCTTAATATGAGCCATATACAGTTTGCTAGAAATATATTAATGATACCTGGGGAAAATGGAGCAACTAGGTCTGTTTCTTTAACTATGGAAGATACGCAGCAGCTTTATAAATATTACACCACTATTCCGGAACCTGTAAGACCTAGACAACACACAGATAATCCCCTATTTGTGGCATTTGATTTTAATCGAGGTACGTATCGATGGGTGTACGAAAATGATGCACCAAAGGCGTTGTCTGAAGTTGCTATACAAAAGATGATACGACTTGAAGTGAAACGTGCGGAGTTAAATAGACGTATTTCTGCACAGCAGATGAGGAATACATTTATTCTACGCCTTATTAAGTTGGGCTTAACTGAAGATGACTTGGTAAGTAGAATGGGATTCAAAACTAAGATTTCTTTAAAAAGGTATTACCAATATTCACTGGGAGCTATAAATAACTCTAAAATATAGTTTTATTAAAAATTAGAAAGGGTGATTTATTTGGAAGAAAATATTTTTGGACAGAATCTTAGAAAATTAAGAAAAACAAAGGGGCTTAGCCTAGACAAATTGGGTATAGAGTTAGGGGTAACAGGAAGTGCGATATCCTCTTGGGAATTAGGGAATAAAGAACCGAACTTTGATATGGCAAAAAAAATTGCAAGTTATTTTATGGTTAGTACTGACTACTTGTTCAATCACCAAATTTTAGATAGTGATGAACATACAAAAGCAATTGTTACACGTTTAGCTCATAAAATGTACGAAAAAAGCAAGGATGTTCTAGTATTCGAAGAAGAACTACTATCTTATCTTGGTTATTTAGATTTTAAAAATAAATCCAGGCAAATAGCATTAAAAAACATTGAAAATGAGAATGAAGAAGAAAATGTATAGCACAATATATATTAACGGTTTTACCGTGCATGTATTTGTCATATTCTAATAAAAAGACGTATTCTATTCGTAGAACACGTCTTTTTATTGATTTATTTTAGTTTTATCCCACTTGGTTTACTTTTGTTTTTACCATCTATATTTTCATAGCAGATTCACTCTTACTGATTACCTTTTTTCAATGATCTTCTTAATTCTCTTCTATAACCTTCACAATTTATTTTTTATTAATTGTTCTAATTCAGATACAGAAAGTACCTGAATGTGTAAGAATCTTTTTAAGGCATTCCAAAACTCTCTATGGTCATATAATGATACCTGAAGAATGCTTTCCCAAACAGTAATCCCAACCTCGTTATATTGAGGACTTCCTTTTATAAGGCATGCCTTATGTATAGTAATCGAAAACAAATCAGGTTTTACAGATTGGTGAATTTCAAGTGAAGGAATCCATTCAATCGGAGCATTTAAGTGCATAAGATTATCTATACATTTCCTTAGCATGTTGTTGTCTCCTATACAATGTACTTCACCTGTTCTGATATCCAAAATGACTGTTTCATTTGCATGTACTTCTCTAATATGAGAAGGCACTTGTTCTGCATATTGTGTATATATTCTCTGAAATCTTTTGATAGCTTCAGTTATAGTTCTTGCATGAAGGAAGCTTATCTTCTGTGCAAAATGTATTTCCAATATGTATAGGCGCATAATGGATCATCCCCCTATATTACTTGTTATACAGTGTCCTCTTGCCTTTTTAATATAGAAAGCACCTATTGTATAGGTACTCTCTAAATATATCTATTATTAATATATTATGCTATGAGATATGCTTCGTGAGCTAATTCTTTAAGTATCTTTGCAAAGAGATGGTTTGTCTCTTCGGATGGTATTTCCTCTGTTTCTATTAATCTTGACAGTCTATTTGTAAACTCTGCAGCATACAAAAGCTTCGTACTAGCTTTTTCATCTTCTTTAATCAATTGTTCATTCTTCATGGATTGAATTAATAGCTGAATTAGCATTTGTTTATGTTGTTCGTTCTTCTTTCCATGGTACATATCCATTCCTAACCAATGACGAACAATTCGTTCAGCGTCTCTTGCTTCTGTTACATCTACTCTAGATACAACAAAGGTTAGCTTGTTCCATGTTAATTTTGCAACTTCATTGGAATAATTTGAAGGAAAGAAGAAAAAGCTTTGTTGTGTAATTCTTTGCCGCTCTTTAATCCAACGAAATAGTTCCTGCTTTCCTAGATGAATATCTATTTCTACAAAAAATACGGGAAACGGAGACGTTGTTTTTTCCTCATTTATTGTACAATCGGGCTTGAACACCAATTCACCTAGATATGCGTGGTGTACAGGTTCCAATTCATCTCGATATACTCTAATTCCATCTGTTTCATACCAAGCTTGAAGAATAGCTTCGATCTCTTCTTCAGATATAAGAATCGTATTCATCTCTTGCTGCGTAAAAAGTAAATACTCTAAAAGCATTCTTCGACCTTCTACTGTAAGTCCTCCTGGTGCATAATCTCCTTTTTCTGTGCGATCAAACATAATATAGTCGTATTCAGCATGATTATGAATTGAAAATAAGTCTGAATCCCTTTTATTTTCGTTTCTAAGGAGTGTTTGTAGACTGCGCCTATTCATTACATTCCGATAACGGATATCGTTTCTAATGGAACGTAAGAAGCTTTTCCAGGATTGTAGATGAGCATAGTCCGTATACCCCTCACTTATTAGCTGGGTTAGCATTTTATCCTCACCATTCATCATCAGGCAGGTCCAACATCCACTACGTGAGTTTGCAGCTCCACAAGCATTTCCCTGCTGTTTCCCACCTGTTTTAATGCCGCATTCAAACATAGCCTGTCCATACTGTATGCTCATTTCTTCCACATCCACACCAAAAGGCAGTATCCCTCTATCTAAAAGTAACATCCATACTTCATCACCTGTTAAAAATTTAACTGGATTGAAGCAGAGTATATTTTTCATGTCATTGTGACGTGAAAATAGAGATTCGTTACTTACTGCATATTTTTGAATACTATGTCTTCTACGTGCGCTTTCTTCGTTACGAACAGCCAACGCAAGGACTCCATCATACTCTTCAAAGCAGTCTACTACTTTTTTAGTTTGGGAATCTATTAGTATTTCCTTCATCTTACGTTGTATGGGTTTAACTTTAAGGGAATCAGTACACCATCGTAGTCTACTATTTCCTGTTGGTGGAAGAACACCTCTACCTAGTAGTTTGTACCAATATGAATCTTTCATTAATGGTCTCACACTATGTACTATAAACGGAAGATTATACTTATCCGCACTCTTTTGGATTTTCTTTAATGTACGTGAGATATACGCAGTCATAACAGGTGTTTCTACCCCAACCTCGGAAGTTAATATATGAATAGGTTTTGTACGATCTTCTAGCGACAGCTCGGAAATCGCATCCCATAGCAATGTCAACATAGCAGAACTATCTTTCCCCCCACTATAACCTACAAAACAACAATCGCGAGATAAATAGACTTTTTTCATTTCCTCTTTAATTTGTGTGTAAATGTTCATAATTATATTGTTAGCCCCTAGCAAAATAAGATTTTATTTTGTTATGTATGGGGCATTCCTCCTCTTTTTTAAATAGAAAAAGAGAGTCCCTTATCATAGGCACTCCCTTTTATATATTTCCTCTATTTTTAATCGATTTCGATTTCATTTATATTTAGCTTGTTTAAGATATTTTTATAAAAACGCATTACTTTTTGAGCATGCTGTATAGCAAGTAACCCATCTTGAACGGTAAGGGCTTCAAAATACGGATAACGAATGTCAGTAGCATAACCATTCAGCTGCACGCATTGTTCTAAAATCAATGAGAACTCCTCATCTAATCTACAACAAAATTTATGCAGCATTAAAAGGTTATGAGTTTTAGGGACTGGCCTACCGTTTAGTGCAAGAAATCCTTTTAGGAGTTTCTCCACACATTGTTGACTATGATAACAAATAATTGCAGTGGGGAAAGGTTTCATATCAGATAAGTAAATAGCAGAATCTAAATCGGATTTTGCAATGAATACCCACTCTTTTAGATCCTCAATATTTCTCATATAGGACCGTCCCTTCTAGTGCAATCTTATGTTCCATAGTTACAGTACGGCTAGCACGTTCTTGAAACTCTTCTGGCCCATACACTAAAATATCAACTGGCGTTTCCATTACATCGTAAATACCCCAATTGATACGATTAATGACTTCCCTTTTTCTTTCTCCTACACCTTCCACAACAATACAGAGATCAAAATCACTGTCTTCATTTGGTGTGCCATATGCATGAGAGCCAAAAAGGATGATTTTTTGGAC
>NZ_JBBOTY010000004.1:0-10838 GCF_038005805.1 Bacillus sp. FSL R9-9497
GTTTTTTTTGATAGATTTTAAATATGGAAATTATCAAGTATATTGTCTTTTTCTTCTTTATTAAATCCAATGTATTTTAGTGTGATTTGGGGTGTACTATGATTTAGAATTCCTTGCAACATAGCAATATCTTTTGTTTGTTTATAGAACCAATAGCCGAAGGTTTTGCGCATGGTGTGAGTCCCAATGGATTCTATACCGGCAAAATCTCCGGCTTTTTGCAATTGTCGATAAGCCTGGATCTTACTAATGGGTTGATCGCCTTTTCTGGAAGGGAATAACCAGGTACTTTCTAGTGTTTGGCCATAAGAGTATAATTCATCAAAAATAGAAGTAAGGTTAATCATGCGTTCTTTCTTCGTTTTTCCCTCTTTGATCTTAAATTCTTTTCTCTTTTTACGTTTTAAATTTATTATGGTTTGTGTTTCAATTTGGAGTAGATCGCTGACACGTAATCCAGTATGGATCCCAATAAGGAAGAGAATATAGTCTCGTTCGGAACAATGACGTTTCAGAGCCCATTTCATATCTTCGATCTGTTCTTTGCTACGGATGGGTTGTACATCAATAAGATGTGGCTTTTTATTCATGGATTTATGACCTCTTTATTTATAGTGTTTTGAATGTATACTTTTGTTATATAAATTGAGGATATCAGGTGATTTGGAGATAAGTCAATAATATAGGGTATTTGAATGTAAACTAATATACAAAAGTTTACATTGGAACTTTTTATTATTAGTTGTATAAAATAGTGTGAAATTAAAAGTGTATTAAGGTGAAAAAAGGTATTTTTTTCAGACAAAAAGCTTAGTTTTTACTAGGCTTTTTGTTTAATTTATTCATATTCCATTAAAGAAACTCCTTTCGGTTTAAAAAAACAATTAATTTATATATATAAATTAATTGTTTATAAGATTTCATGAGAATAAAAGATAAGTTACTAAGTTGCACAGAACTTTTATATAAATAAAAAAACCCTCATGTTATAATTGAAAGCGACCAAGCAAATCAATTAGAGAAGAGGGGTTTTTATTGTATATATTCATTTTTAATTACTATAAGAATCATAGCATAAAATGTTTCTCATCTCTAGTTGTAAATGTTAGAAAAGAGGAGAAACATTATGACGAAAATAGTCAATATAGGACATTCTGAAAAAAAATCACGAGTAAGAGAGAATAAAGTTGAAGATTTTTTAGAACAAGCTAATATAGGTTTGTCAGCTGAGCAGCAGCAAGTCTTACTACAGATTCTACATAGTACAACAGGTAACGATTATTTCATTGGTAAGAAGAAAAAACGAACTGATGGGGTGAAGTTCGTGCAAATGATAACAGAGAATATTGATTATTTATGTGAGATTGGTTATTTAACTCAACCAGAGAAAGCTTTTTTATTTGAGCTTTCAAGATTCTTAGAGTTTAAATCAAATGTTGTTGTTGAAAAGAATGATGAGGAAATTAAGCCGAATGCGGCTTCTCCAAGTTATTTAGCTAAAAAATTAGGAAAAACAAGAACTTCTATTTCTAAGATTATGAATGATTTACTTGTTAAAGGGATTTTAGGGGTTGCAGAAACTGGGATAACTACTGAAGATGGACGATCTTGTTCTTCTCGTACTTGGTTTGTTAACCCTAATATATTATGTAATGCACCAAAAGATGATATTGATAGAGCTACACAACAAATATTTGCAAAATCATTAAGAAACATTCAACTTGAAGGAAGCAAAAAAAAGCATAAATTGCCGATATATTTATTTTAAAAAAAGTGTAATTAACTATTGCACTTTTTTTTTTTTTTTTTTGTTAAAAAATAGGTGTTAAAAAAAATTAACACAGGTGTTAATTTTTTTTAACACCCCGAACACTTTAAACCCTTGATATTACTGGTTTTTTGTATTTTTCCTATCTCACTCTATATATAGGGCTAAAAGTTCCGCAAGGAACAGGTAGTATTTTTAAGCAAAGATCACTTAAAAATCTCCACCTTTGCTAGAAAAAAGTCGCCTCGTTAATCCTCGGCTAAAGTCGAAGACTTTTCTTTTTTCTAACATCCTTGCCAAACTTTTTTTGGCTCGTTTGCTTCCATCGCCAAGCCGATAAACTCAAAAGTGGGATGTAGGCATATCGGCTTGAGCTACTCATTATACGAGCCAAATCGCTTGATCTAACGTTCTATAATTCGTTCTTACTCTTTTTTTAGATACGCAATGCGTGGGGTCTCCCCACACCCCGGCCAACCTCTACCTCAAAAGTAGGGAGAAAACAAAAAGCACTTACGATAAGTAAGTGCTTACTGTGGGAGTGGTTTTTCTCGTTGAGATTCGTAGGAATCGTTGAAATTTAAACGTCTAAATAGATTTGTATTTCGGATTTTGATGTTTTTTGGATCAATCATAGATTGCCATGGTTGTAAGTTCTTTTTATTTTCTCTAAGTTTAGTAATTCTACTTATAACATTGTTTAATTCACGTTCATGATCTTGGTTCATCACAATAAAGGTAAAGCTTGTTATTACTGTTGGGAAACAAATCTTTAATAAAAATTCAATATGATAGATATCAGAGATTAGGTTATTAATTGTGATATAAGATGTTCCTGGTATCGGGATAATATTTGCTACGATTCGTAAAGATTCTCTTTGATCATTAATAAGTAATTTAAGAGAACAACGTGTAGTAAGGATTTTAAAGAGTTCATCGATAAATGTAATGAGTACGTGAAGTTGAGTATCGGGTGTCTCTTCATTGATGAACCACAATCCTCTATTTTCTTTTTTCGTCTTTATCAGAAAGTCGGTTACAAATTCCATATCAAGATTTTTAGGTATTTTGTTGTTTGGGAAGTATTCTCCAAAGTAACGTGTATCTTTTTCTTGTATTGGATGAATTGGGAAAAAAGGTTCTGTATGTAATAGATAATAATGCTCGTGAGAGCAAAGTAATGCGATTAATAATATTGGGTCTGTATATTGTTTATTTAATTCTAGATAGTCTTCCATACGAGTAAAATGGCGGAAGAGCACATTCTCTCCTGGTGCAATTGGTAGCACCTTTTTTTCTTGGCCAAAATAATAGTAAGCTCGATAAGATAAATAAATATATTCCGCACCATAAAAGGATTTAGAACCAATTAACAGTTTATCTTCTAACTCTTTTAATTTGGTGTAACCAAGTGTTCTAGACTTATTCTTTTTTCCTTTTTGGTAGCCAAATAGGTCCAAGAATTGTGATTTTAACATGTAGGGTTGATGATGAAGCATAAATGTAAATAGATTATGATAATGCTTCATGATGAATAAATGTAATTCATCACTTAATTTTCTCTTATGTGGATCTTCCTGAATGTCATGTAAGTTTAAAATATAGGGTGAATTCGTATTATCCATAATTTCATGTACTGTATAAAAAGTATGTGGAACAATAAATGTTGGTTGTGTTGCCATGTTCTTTCCTCCTATAGCTGTTCATATCCGGATAAAAATGTTTTTGCAAATTCTTGTTTTTGTTGGATATCGATCTCTTTGTAGTTACGTGTTGTTACCTCTATGGCAATGTAACCATTATGTGTCTCGCTATAGACGGCCCCATCGGGCGTTGGTTGGAATTTCCCTTGCGGATGGGACTCTACTATTCTTTTTTTAAAATCGTCGTATCTGGGGTCTTTCTGAGCCTCTGAATGCAATTGTTTTTCTGTTTTCCATGTTTCTCTTATTTCTTTCGGTAAAGAGATGTATTTTTCAGAGAGACGAATATCGTGTTTGGCGTTATTTATACCGGTTTTATATTGATATTCTTTTCCTTCTTTTTTAAACTTTTCTATTCCCTTTTCTCCTAAAACAATCTTACCTGTGCGTTCTTCTAAATATCCGCTGTGACAAAGTTTTTTTAGGCGATCTCCTTTGATGTTATATTCTCTTTCCATTTGTTCTCTGGTAGCTGTTCCAGTTTTCCAAAGCATATCCATGCCTTCGATTTCTTTTGTTTTGAGAATCCTTATATGTTTTCGTGGCGCGGCCATAGGGATACCTCCTGTCTTTGCTTTATCTTTGTATTTAATTATTTGGGATTTTATAGCGAAGCTATGGGTTTTCGCTATAATTCGTGTTTATATGTTTCGTTTTTTATTAAACAAACATTTTTAAACAAATGTTTGTTTAATTTCATTCAAAATGTGATGCGAAGCATGACATTTTGATCAAACAAATAAAAATGCCGGAAGGCAATTTTATTTGTCTTTTTCTAAGAAGCGGAAGCTGATCTAGAAAAAGAATCTGGACAGATGCGAAGCGTTCTGTCCAGGAAATCCCGCAGGGCAAAATCCGCCTGAAGACCATTCACTCGGCTTGCCGAGCTTGTTTTTGGTTCAAGCGTAGCGAGAATCAAAAATGAATGCGTCTGGCCGCAGGCATGGAAAAGCGTCAGCTTTTATCATGCCAAGGCAGGCGGATTTTGCCCTGCTTGAGTTTCGCCGGATTTATGACGGCGGGACGATTCGTGGGATGCTCTTGATCTTCCCGGTTTAAAGCCGTTAAGGCGATAAACCGGGCTCCCCGAAGGGGAGAATATGCACTTGATTTTATGTGATACCACATAAAATACGATTTAACTATATTATACAATATATTAATTTAGATATGAGAGATTTTGTAATAGGAATACATGGGAGAATAACTAGAGAAGGGTTGATCACTGAGTCCGTAACGTTTATGCCGCGAAAGTCACTTGACCATGAGGGGCACCCTCATGCAAACTCACCAGAGGTGGCCCCAGAAGGGCGGTTTTTGCCCGCTGGGGTTATCTTTGGGAGTTTGAGGGTGTAGAGGCTCGTGGTCAAGTGAACCGTGGAATAAAAAGTGTAGGACGGGACCCCAGAAAAGGGCAAAAACCAGGTGGGAATAGCATGATAAAACATTTTTACATCTTAAAATCACGTTATTATAAAGAAATTTGGTAGTCTTTAATTAGCCTTTAACTTAACCTCAAACTTAAGGGAGATGTATAAATGAACATCGGTAGACAAATACAATATTTTCGTAAACGGGATAACATGTCCCAAGAAAAGTTAGCAGAAAAAATTCATGTTTCCAGACAATCTATTTCTAACTGGGAAAATGAAAGGAACTATCCAGATATTCATAATTTACTAATGATGAGTATTCTTTTTAATGTCTCCCTGGATGATTTAGTTAAAGGAGATGTAAAGATCATGAAAGAAGAACTTCAAAAATCAACTTTCTTTAAGTGGAGTTATATCATGTTAGCATCAATGATTATACTTCCTATTTCTATTGCACCTGTATTTTACTTTTTTGGTTATTATGGTCTTATAATACCTTTTGTACTTACGATTTTGCTTATGTTTTCATCACTGAAAGTTGAAAACATAAAAAAAGAGCATAATTTAAAAACTTATCGTCAAATAATTGATTTTATAGAGGGAAAACCTATAAGTGAAGTAAAACCTAATATAAAAGACAAATTATTAAAAATAGGTTTGATGCTTGCAAGTGCTTTAATTAGTTATAGTTTGATTTATTTAGGATTGAGTGTATTTGGAAGATAACTTAGAAAACTATTAAAAGTCCTCCGGATTGTTTAACTGGAGGACTTTTGTGTTTACATAATTTTCGTTGTAGGAAGTGAATTTTCTCTATTTAAAAAGAGTTTATGGTTTAAAAACAAGAAGATTATTGGAATTTTATACTTTATTTTTTTTATATAAAAACATTAGAATTATTGAACTGATAAGAAAAGCAAGACATATTTGAAGGGGTTTTATCAATAAAATTTGTTCAGATACTAAGTTTACCCATTCTATTTTATTCATTTCATTGATAGATTCGAACAATAAAAAACAAATATTTATTATTAAAATAATTGTAAATGATACTACAAATTTAAAATGATTATTTAATGATAAAAATAGTCCATTTATAAGTATGCCAATTGCGAACAGTAGCATTGGAATCAATCCTTGTATTTCATTTGAAATCCCCCATGTTTGAGGTGTGGATCCATATCCTGTTCCTAAATACCTTGATGATGTATATATAAATCCAATTATATTACCAATTAATCCTACAATATGTATAATATATGATTGCATGAAAGCTAACTCCTTTATTTTAAGATTATAATGTTTGATACTTCTATTAAAAATATCAAAGTAAATACTAAATTTTATACTTAATTAAACATGAAGTAATAATTAAGTAAAGAGTTAATATAAGTCAGTTGTTTAAGATTTTTTTGTTGTTTTTTGTTTATGAGTAAGGAGAGGGTGTCTTTGTAAATAGTGAAAATAGAGATGGATGTTTATTCAAAACAGGTTAACATAACGTCTCATTATCGGTAGCAATTATTTTAGAAGAATCCTTGTCTATATAGGGATTCTTCTTTTTTTGTGTTGCTATCTTGTATACAGGATTTTATACATTGTTGATAGAGTGGGAATTTCAGGGATCCCCACTCTTCTTTTTTTGCATAAAATCTTGTATAAATAAAAAAGATTTTGATTTGGGTATCGAAATATAACGAGTATTCAATTTTAAAATTGATATATATTCCTAAGGTTGGGTCTGTAATACAAATTACCCATGTAAAGATTATGAGAGTTAAGAATTTGAAACAAGTGATACGTGAATTATTAGGAAAAAGGGTATATCATTGCTATAGCGAATATATTTTTGAGGTGAGACGCTATGAATACGTTATATAGTCCCGGCGAAGTGGCAGAGCAATTAGGTATCCAATCTAGTACATTACGTAAGTATGCTGATGTACTAGAAAAAGAGGGTTATACTTTCATAAAGAATGAACGTGGGCATAGGAAGTATAGAGAAAGTGATGTAATGGTGTTTCGTAAGGTTATCAACTTAAAGAACGACACAGACATGACATTAGAAAACGCTACAAAACAAATAGTATCATGGCATCAAGGCGTTGAGATATTGCCATTAGAGCGACACGAAATTGAGCGCTATGAAGAACCGGATTTCAACGCTACAACGCTACAGATGATGCTTCAAGATCAAAACGAGATTATTGAAAAGCAAAATGAATTACTACAAAAATTAAATAAGCGTTTAGTTGAACAAGATCATCGATTCGCACAAAGAGAATCAGAGTTATTGAGCGCTATACAAACGATACAGGAATCCCAAACGCTTATAGCGATGAATACTAGCGAAGACGTAGCGAAGAATCAAAGAAGCGATGAAATGCTTATGCAAACAATAAGGGAAGTCCAGGAAGTTAAGAAGATGATTGCAGCAAGTAAAGATAAGAAATGGTATGAGTTTTGGAAATGATTTTTTGAAATTTAATTAATTATCTCTTACGACTTCTAAAAAATATAGGAAAATGAATACAAAAGTAAAGCTTAGAGTTATATGAGAATTCTGAGCTTTTTGGGATACTACTGATAATTTGATTTTATGTGAACTAAATTTTAGGAAGAAGGAATTGAAAATGAATAAGAAATGTCCTAATTGTGGTTCTCGAGAAATCGGGCAAGATTCATTAAATGCCCAAACATGTTTAAGACTTAATAGTACGAATAACCTTTTTAATCAATTTTCAAGAGTGATTGCTGATGTTTGCACAGAGTGTGGTAACATTTTATCTATGAAAGCAGAACATCCAGAGTATTTTAAAGTAGATAAATAAAAATTATTTATAATACAGATTATGTGAATGAAAAATACCTTTAGAAGGAATATCTGAAGGTATTTTTTTATAGATTTTGAGATACATTGATTGCTGATAATATAATGTTATGTAAATAAAAGAAAGGGGGATTTTTTTAGGATTCCTCTTTCTTTTATAATGCATAAAATGTGAAAAATAATTGATTTACTTTAAAAATATTACTTTTTTTATTTTATCCGATTTGTACTTGTTGAGTTTGTAATACTTTCAAAGTAAGATCAAGAACAATTTTTTCACGTAATTTGTCAAATTCTTTCTCAGGATATTGATCATAATATTTATCTTGATACTTATCTTGATATCTATCTTGATTTCTGTCCTGATATTCATCATGTTTTGAATCATAATGAACATCATATGATGAATAATCAAGTTCATAAAATTCTGCACTAATTAATTCACAATATGGTTGTTCATTATAGAAAACATTATTTTCAAAGAAGTATTTGTCTAGACGAGGAACATCATTCTTTTTTGGATTAATGAAACGAGCTTTATTTTCCGAACCAAAAGCTATAATTGGGAAAGAAAGAAATTCATCAGCAGTCAAATCAGCAAAACCAGAGAATCGAACTTTTGCAATTCGATCATGAATTACGCCATTGCAGTATTTAGCAGCGTATTCAATATTTTTACGAATATAGCCTTCTACAAACAATTTTGCTCTTGTTACTTGAAAATATCCTGTTTCATTAATTGGTTCATATTCAACAGGTACTAGTTTACATTGTGTTAAAAATACATCTTTTAACACTCTTTTAATTTCCACTGCTGGTGGAGAAAGTGGAATTTCTGCTTCTACTACAATTTGAAGTGTTCTTTCTGCTAATACAACTGGAATTTTAATTCTTGGATTGGTTGTTAGAACAGGCGTTGCCTCTGTATCACTGAGTGGAATCCGCGATTCTGATTTAACCTTACAATCTTTATTTTTATTATTATTTTGTTTATATTCTTTTTCACTCAATTTAAAAAAGCCTCCTTTTAGTTTATGTTTTGAGTGTGTTTATACATTCTTTAACATGCTATGGAGTGTATTTATATGTGTGAGGGCATGTATAATAGTGATTTTCCTCATTTTTAAATAAAAACATAGATTATAGTAATAAAATCTATGTTTTTATTATTTGATTTTGTGTAGCATATATTTTTGTGGAAGTATTGTTAGACTCTTTTATATTAAAAAAATAGGTAGTACTAAATAAAATTCATTAGAACTATTTTGAATAGGAAAGCATATCTTATAGTGTGGAACAAGCATTGGACACTTGTTTTACACTCATAAATTTAGTCTCTTTGAAAGGAAAGGGAATCTATTAGTAGATCCCTTTTTTACATTAAATAGATTCAAAATGTTATTTATTCTTTTTTATAAGATTAATATACTTATTTTTTTGAAAGAAATAATATGAGTATATAAGTCTAGTTAATCACAGAAAAAATTAATATATATATATATATTAAAATAACTATATTTAGAATAAACAAAAAGATATTCATACTGAATATCTTTTTGTTTATTCTGTGAGTTGTTTGTCGGAGAGAACATATTTGCCATTCTCGATTTTATTTTATGAAATTATTTTTTAAAAGGTGTATGTAATTTGGGATTTTTTGATTTAACTATTTGAGCTATATTTTATTATGTTTTAAATATGAAATACATCTAGGATATTATCTTTTTCTTCTTTATTAATTTCAATGTATTTTAGTGTAATTCTTGGTGTACTGTGGTTGAGTATGTTTTGCAACATAGCAATATCTTTTGTTTGTTTATAGAACTAATAGCCGAAGGTTTTGTGCATTGTGTGGGTACCAATGGACTCTACGCTGGCAAAGTCTCCAGCTTTTTGCAATTGTAGATAAGGTTGGATCTTACTAATGGGTTTGTCTCTTTTTAGAGAAGGAAATATTGGGATAAGTTTCACTCACTTTTTTCATTTTATTTTATAGTTCCCTTTAGGAGAGCACTAACGGATATTGGTGTTTTTTTAGTAGGTTGGTTTGAAAAATAAGAAGTTTTCTTTGTTTTAAATTTGTACTTGTTGTATTTGTAAAACTTTTAAATTAAGGTTTAATACAATTATTTCACGAAAAGTATTAAATGGTTCCTTTAAGTTTGTTAAACAAGGGGAAAAGTCTAATCCAACAAGTTGAGTACTGACTAATTCGCAATATGGTTGTTTGTTATAATAAACTGTATCTCCGAAGGAACATTTTTCCAAATGTGGTAAATCACCGTTTTTAGGATTAATAAAATGAAATGTAGTATCTGAGGAAGAAGCTATTAAAGCTAAAGATAGAAAATCATCTTCTATTAGATCTGTGGAACCGGAAAATGGAACATTTACAATAGAATTATATATAATTCTATTGTATTCATCATATACATACTCAATACTTTTACGGATATACCCTTGTAAAAATAATTTAGCTTTTGTAACTAGGTTGTAATTTGTACCTGGTATTGGAGTAAATGCTAGAGGAACTAAATCACCTTGTGTCAAAAATACATTGTTTTTTAAGATACGCTTAATTTCAATTGCTGGAGGATCTAATGAAATATTAGATTCTACAACAATTTGAATTGTTCTTTCGGCTAATATAACTGGCATTTGTACAAGCGGTGTTTCTGTGGTAATAATGGGTGTTTCAACTTTATTATTTAATGGTGTTTGAGTTTGCCCTACTACCTGACATGATGTATTAATTGGACGTTGTTCACTCATGTTACTTAGACTCCTTTTTAAAATTACTTTAGATTTTTAAAACTGTTCAATGTCAATGTATTAATTTTTTTCATTTATGTTATTCGTATCAATTTATTTTTTTAATAATATATAAAAATAATTAAATTTAAAAAATGTGGAATAGGTCATGTATTTACTTTTATTCTTATATTCAATTTATAGGGATTATAAATACCGTTTTGTCTATTATGAGTACACCCTAATCATCCATCTATTAGCTACTGAAAACACTTTGTTCCAACTGTATGATTAGGATGTATGATAATAAGTTGAAAAAATAACAAGGAAATCCATGATTATAAGTATGATTGAAAATAAATGTATGACTAATACTCAAAATTACATGTATCTAGGCTGTACCCCTAGATGTC